>DATCSR010000036.1:0-298261 GCA_036568405.1 Roseovarius sp. | reverse complement strand
TGTCGTCACCGTCAAGGCCCCCAGAGCACCGCTCCATCCGCCCCGCCAGTACCACCAACCGCGCCTCAACGCCGCCGGTGAAGGGGGTTCTAGTCCCACTTCCAAATACCCGCAACCCCAATTCCGAGGAAAATAAGGATTCCGCTCATTTTGCTGATTTTCACATAAAAATATGATGTTATGCACACTTTCGGTCCCCGAAGCCCCGCTTTGACGCAACTTTATTGCCAAGCAACGCGCAGTCTAAGCTGGAAAACCCGCTGGATTACCGGATCCGCGCACATCGGCATCCGAATCCCGCCTGCGAGTCGCTCAAATTGCGCCGATCGTTCCGTGGCCGGGTCCCTCTGAGGTGAATATTGCAGCGATTCTCACCGGGGCCGCCCCCGATGTGGCCAAACCCCGTAATCGCGTCAGACGATCCCGTCCCCTAGCCGCATGGCGCCATCGCGCAAATTTGGGGCGCAGCCGCGACCAGAGCGGACCCGCCCCTGCGAATCCCCTCCTTGATCTTCCGGTTCTATAGGGTGCTTTTCAGCACTATGTTCTGTAGATCACCGCGACCTGATCAGGGTGCTTCTTTTGATAGTTCACCGGATGGAGTCATGTCGCAGCGGTAGAATGGACATATTCGAGCTTGCCGGCGGCTAGCAGCCTCGGCTCATTCTGCCGCGTCTACGATTCGCTTCTTGCTGATAATCGGCGCTGCGGTCGGGTCGATACCGTGCTTTTTCAACAGATGGTCGATCAGCCCACCTGCGTCCGGCAATCCGTGCGGACGCGATGCCATAGCTCAGCGGGCCTTCGACTCATAGCATCGCGATGTGATGTAGTTTATTCATGACCAGAAACTTCCCTGATGCCAAATGTGCCGTCTGCGCGCCCATTTCCGGATCCATGCCAGGGCGAAGATTTCGCCCAACCTACAATTCGCACAATCCCGGAATAATGATGTGCGGTAAATGCCGGGCATCGCTACCGCTCCCTCGCCGCTGCGCTGGATCTCGATTAGCAACTCCTGCACGGCACGATGGCTGGCGGACGTGCGGCCGCGCGCGCTTCGACGCGGCCAGCGAGGTCGCGTCGAAGCCGGGGCCTCATAGGTTGTCGATCACCGTATCCGGCAGCGCGCGAAAATCAGCGCGCGAAAATCCTCGTGCCCCACACGGGTCGGCTGCGCGTCCGGAAAACACGTCAGCACTTCGTCGATGAACCCCGCCCAACCGGGCGGGTTCGACAGGACCGTACGCTTCATCTGCGCAGCGCCAGATGCACCTCGGTCACCGGATAGCGGATATGCTGCGCAAAGATCATCGTTTCGCACTCGCGCGCAGCAGTGTTTGCGGGGCCCTGCACAGGCCGGGCATTGCAACTTCGGCCCGAAGACCTAACGTTGAAACCCGGACCTACGGCCCGCGGGCGTAACCCAAAGAAAGGGCCAGCATGTTCGACACACTCAAACGCGCCATCATTCCCCTGACGGCATTTGCGCTGTCTATCCTGGCCATCGGACTGGCCTTTGTGCATCCGGCATGGCTGCTGATGCTGCTTGCCACGCTGCCGATCGTGGCTCTGGGCATCTACGACCGCAATCAAAAGACATGGACGATCACGCGCAACTATCCCGTTGCGGGCCGGATCCGCTGGGTTTTCTACAAACTGCGGCCTTATCTGCGGTCCTACATCGTCGAGGACGACCTGTCGGGCACGCCCTATTCGTTCGATGCGCGCAACCTGATCCACGCCCGCGCGCGCGGCGAAACCGATACCCAACCCTTCGGAACCGAACGGGACACCAGCACCGACAGCTACCGCTGGCTGATGCATTCGATCGCGCCCGAGGATCATCCCGATCCGGGGCCGCGTGTGCATGTGGGCAACGACCAGACCGCGCAGCCCTATTCGGCGTCGGTGATGAACGTGTCCGCCATGAGCTTTGGCTCCCTGTCCGCCAACGCCATTCAGGCGCTGAACATCGGGGCCAAACAGGGCAACTACTACCACGACACCGGCGAGGGCGGCGTCAGCGACCACCACGCCAAACACGGCGGCGATCTGGTGTGGGAGCTTGGCTCGGGCTACTTCGGCGCGCGCGGCAAGGACGGCGGTTTCGATGCGGATATGTTCCGCGATACCGCCCAGCGCGATCAGGTCAAGATGACGGAAATCAAGCTGAGCCAGGGCGCCAAGCCCGGCCATGGCGGCATGCTGCCCGGCAGCAAGGTCACCGCCGAAATCGCCCGCGTGCGCGGTATCCAGCAGGGCGCGGATTGCATTTCGCCGCGCGGGCACAAGGCGTTTTCGACCCCCATCGAAATGCTGGAGTTCGCGGCGCAGATGCGGGAGTTGTCAGGCGGCAAGCCTGTGGGCCTCAAGCTGTGCGTCGGCCAGCCGTATGAGGTGTTCGCGGTCATGAAAGCGATCATGCAAACCGGTATCAAACCTGAGTTCATCGTCGTCGATGGCGGCGAGGGCGGCACTGGGGCGGCCCCGCTGGAGCTGTCGGACTGGGTCGGCACCCCCCTGACCGAGGGGCTGATCCTGATGCGCAATGCGCTGGTCGGCTGCGGTCTGAAAGACGACATCAAGCTGGCCGCCAGCGGCAAGGTCTTTTCCGGCATGGGCCTTGCATATAACATCGCACTGGGGGCCGATTGGTGCAACGCCGCGCGGTCCTTCATGATGTCGATCGGCTGCATCCAGTCGCAGCGCTGCCATCTGGACACCTGCCCCACTGGCGTCGCCACCCAAAACGCGGCGCGCCAGCGGGGGCTGATCCCCGAGGTGCAGGGCGCCCGCTCGGCCCGATTTCAGGGCAAGACGATCGAGGCGCTGGTCGATATGGTCGCCGCCGCCGGGCTGAAACACCCCAGCGAGCTGGAGCCGCACCACCTGATGCACCGCGTCGGGCCGCAGGCCGCGCTGCCAATGGATCTGATCCATGCGTTCCTGCCGAAAAACATCCTGAACGAGGCGCCCGAGGATACGCTCTATTCCGACTGGTGGGCCGCCGCGCAGGCAGATAGTTTTCATCCGGCGACCGATCTGGTCCGGCGCCGCGCCAAAGCGAACCAGAACGTCACGCTTGGCTGATGCGCCACGCCATGGGCCGCCATCGTCGCCGCGCCGTCGCAGCCGGTCAGCGGCAGCGCGGTGATGGCCCTGCCGGAACCGCCCCGCCAGACAGAAAAAACCGCGCATGTTTCCATGCGCGGCTGATCTGCGTTTGCCAGTGAATTGAAGCGTTTCACCCAGGTGAATGCCTCGAATTCAAGGCGTGACGCTTTAGTGAACCACCGCATCCTCTGGCGGTTGCCGCTTGGTGCTGCCCACGCGGTCGCCGATGATCAGACCTTCGGGTCCGACAGTCACCGACACCGTGCTGTCGTCGGTCACGTCCCCGGCCAGCAGCATTTCCGCCAGCGGGTCCTGAATGGTCCGTTGCAACACCCGCTTGAGCGGACGCGCACCGAACACCGGATCATAGCCCTCGTCGGCCAGCCATTTCTTGGCATCCTCATCCAGATCCAGCGTGATCTTGCGGCCAGCCAGACGCTTTTTCAAACGCTCCAGCTGCACATCGACGATACCCGTCATGTTCTCCCGGCTGAGGCGGTCAAAGATGACGATCTCGTCCAGCCGGTTCAGGAACTCGGGCCGGAAATGTGCGCGCACTGCCTCGTTCACGCTGCGCTTGGCCTCTGCGACGTCCGCACCCTCGGGCAACTGGCTGAGCGCCTGGCTGCCAAGGTTCGACGTCAGGATGATCAGCGTCTGCTTGAAATCGACGCGATGCCCCTGACCGTCGGTCAGAACGCCGTCGTCCAGCACTTGCAGCAGAACGTTGAACACGTCCGGATGCGCCTTTTCAACCTCGTCGAACAGCACCACCTGGTAAGGGCGCCGGCGCACGGCCTCGGTCAGAACACCGCCCTCGTCGTAACCGACATAACCCGGAGGGGCGCCGATCAGACGGCTGACGCTGTGTTTCTCCATGAATTCCGACATGTCGATACGCACCATCGCGTTGTCGTCGTCGAACAGAAACTCCGCCACCGCCTTGGTCAGCTCGGTCTTGCCCACGCCGGTCGGCCCGAGGAAGAGGAAACTGCCCAGCGGCCGGTTTTCGTCATGCAGACCGGCGCGCGCACGGCGCACGGCATTGGCGACAGCCTTCACGGCTGTATCTTGACCGATCACGCGTTTATGCAGCCCGGCCTCCATGCCCAGCAATTTCTCGCGCTCGCCCTCCAGCATCTTGGCGACGGGGATGCCTGTCCAGCGTTCGACAACCTGCGCGATCTGCTCGGGGCGTACGGCCTCTTCGACCATGACACCGTCGGATTCCGATTGCTCGGCCTCGGCCAGCTGCTTTTCCAGCCCCGGAATGACGCCGTAGGACAGCTCGCCGGCCTTGGCCAGATCGCCTGCACGCTTGGCGTGGTCCAGATCGATCCGGGCACGGTCCAACTGTTCCTTGATGTCGCGGGCGCTGGCCAGCTTGTCACGCTCGGCCTGCCATTTCGCGGTCATCTCGGCGGACCGTTCCTGGAGTTCGGCCAGTTCCTTCTCCAGCTTTTCCAGCCGGTCCTTGGACGCAACGTCATCCTCGCGTCGAAGCGCCTCGGCCTCGATCTGCTTTTGCAGGATCTCGCGGTCCAGCGCATCAAGCTCCTCGGGCTTGCTGTCGACCTCCATTCGCAGACGGCTGGCGGCTTCGTCCATCAGGTCGATGGCCTTGTCCGGCAGGAACCGGTCGGTGATATAGCGAGCGCTCAGCGTCGCTGCGGTCACGAGGGCGCTGTCCGAGATCCGCACACCATGGTGCAGCTCGTATTTCTCCTTGATCCCGCGCAGGATGCTGATCGTGTCCTCGACCGTCGGCTCGGCAATCACCAGCGGCTGGAATCGGCGGGCAAGGGCCGCGTCCTTTTCCACATGCTTGCGATATTCGTCCAGCGTGGTCGCGGCGATGCAATGCAGTTCCCCGCGCGCCAGCGCAGGCTTGATCAGGTTGGCGGCATCCATGGCGCCATCCCCCTTGCCCGCGCCGATCAGCGTGTGCATCTCGTCGATGAAAAGGATGATCTCGCCCGCCGCCGCTGTCACCTCGTTCAGGACGGATTTCAGCCGCTCCTCAAATTCGCCGCGGTATTTGGCGCCCGCAATCAGCGCGCCCATATCAAGGCTGAGCAGCCGCTTGTTCGCAAGGCTCTCGGGCACGTCGCCATTGACGATCCGCAGGGCCAGGCCTTCGGCAATCGCCGTTTTACCGACACCCGGCTCGCCGATCAGGACGGGGTTGTTCTTGGTCCGGCGTGACAGAACCTGCATGGCGCGGCGGATCTCGTCATCGCGGCCGATGATGGGGTCAATCTTGCCCTCTTCGGCGGCGGCGGTCAGGTCGCGCGCGTATTTCTCCAGCGCCTCATAGGTATCCTCGGCGCTGGCCGTGTCAGCGGTGCGGCCCTTGCGGATGTCGTTGATCGCCTCGTTCAGCGTCTGGGCAGACACATCGCCTGCCTCTAGCGCCTCCTTCGCGGGGGATTTCACCAGCGCCAGCGCCTGCAGCAACCGTTCGACCGGGACAAAACTGTCCTTTGCCTTTGTCGCCAGTTTCTCGGCCTCGGCCAGAACCTTGCCGGTCTGCTGGTCCATATAGGTCTGGCCAGCGTCGCCCTGCACCTGCGGGATTTTGGCCACAGCCACCTCGACCGCCTGCACGACGCGCGCGGGATCACCGCCCGACCGGCGGATCAGATTCGCCGCCAGCCCTTCGCTGTCATCCATCAAAGCCTTGAGAAGGTGTTCCGGCGTCAGCCTCTGGTGGCTTTCGCGCATCGCGATGGTCTGCGCCGCCTGAATGAATCCGCGCGACCGTTCCGTGAACTTATTCAAGTCCATCATTATTCTCCTTTTACAAGCGTCATCCCGGTTGCGCACCCAAGAGAGGCGTGCGCGGTCGGAAACCTCCACTCATATCTGGGCAACGGCCCGGCACGCTTCAAGGCAGACGATCCCAAATAATCGCGCTGGGTAAACTTTTCGTCACATGTGATGAAACCGTTGCAGCGCTGCATAGTTACCTCTCTAACGGGGAGTTATCCACAGCCCCTGACCGGACAAAGAGGCCGGGTTACCAAAGGAGCAGTCCAGTGAAGATCGAGAAAATCCGCTTCGATAATGTGCGCTACAACCCCGAGTTCGGCGCGTTTGAGACGTTGGTGAAAATCCATGATCGCGGCCAGACGTATTCCTATCCGGCACAGGTCACGGCGCCGCTGCAGGCTGAACCAGCGCTGATCCTGCGCAACCTGGCACAGGATGCCAGCCGGGTGCATAAATCGCGACGCGGATCGGCCAAGGACATCACGCGCCTGCACCACGCCGCACCGCTCAGGGCGGCCATCGCGGCTGCCAGCCAGAAGTCCCTGCTTCAGCGCCTGCTCGGGAATGCGGCGGCCTGATCGGCGCGCCGGTTGACGATGGCCGGGTAAATTGATCAAAGGCATGGACGCACCCAGCAGGAGCCGTGCCATGTCCGCATCACCAGATAACCGCCTTATCGTCGCGCTGGACGTGCCGAACGCCCTGAGCGGTCTGGAACTGACCGAGCGGCTGGGCCATCAGGTCGGGTTCTACAAGATCGGCCTTGGCATGCTGACCGGCGGCGGGCTTGCCCTTGCCAACGAGTTGAAGGCCGAGCACGGCAAGCGCATTTTCCTGGACATGAAACTCTTTGATATCGGCGCCACGATCGAGGCTGCCGTGCGCGGTCTGGCCCGGTTTGATCTGGATTTTCTGACCGTCCACGGCGATCCGCACGTTGTACGTGCCGCCCGCGAAGGGGTGTCCGGCAACGACATGAAAATCCTCGCCGTCACGATCCTGACCTCGCTGGACCGCGCCGATCTGGACGCCGGACTGATGGTGGCGGGCGATATTCCCGATCTGGTCTGCACGCGCGCCGCACGCGCTTTCGAGGCGGGCGCGCATGGCATCATCGCCTCGCCGCAAGAGGCCGCATTGATCCGCGCCCTGCCCGAAGCCGAGGGCAAGCTGATCGTCACGCCCGGCGTGCGCCCTGCGGGCAGCGCCTTGGGCGATCAAAAGAGGGTATCCACTCCGGCAGACGCGATTACGGCAGGCGCCGATCATATCGTTGTCGGACGCCCCATCTGGGCCGCGCCCGATCCTGCGGCAGCCGCGGCCCAGATACTGGCCAGCCTGCCCTGACCGGGCGCAGTGCGTCCAACAACGCCCTTGGCGAATCTCAGCGCGCCGGTGCCGTAAGACCCTGATCACGGAACGCGCGGGTGGTCAGGACGAGGTCGGCGAGGCCTTGCATCTTGGCGCGCGCCGCGTCGAAGTCTTCCGGATCGATGCCCTTGTCCGCCAGCAGATGGCGGGCGGAAAAATCAACCTCGGCGATTCCCTCTGAGCCCTCCATAGGCGCGATCTGAAAGCTGGCACGCAGCCAGATACCATCCATGACCGTGCGCAGATGAAACGCGATCCGGGGCGCGTCGGCGGCCCCGACGATCGGGCGCAGCGCGCTCATCAGATTGCTGCGCATCCGCGCGTGCACAACCGTCTGGATGCGCTGGCTCTGCCGGTTATGCGGCACGTCCGAGCATAGGGAAATCCAGGCGTGGCAGATCTCCTGCTGGAACACGGGCGCCGCGAAATTTCCGACGATGATGGCATACAGCCGCTCCAGCGGGGTTTCGGCGTGGCGCAGCAGTTCGGTGACGCAATCGCGCAGCACGGTATTGGCCTTGCGTTGAACCCCCTCAAACAGCGCGTCCTTGTCCTTGAAATGGTGCAGAACGACGCCTTTTGAAACGCCTGCAATCTTTGCCACGCGGTCCAGCGTCGTGCCGCGGATACCGTGCAGAACCAGCGCGTCAAAGGCGGCCTGCGACAGTTCTGCCCGTCTGATTTCCCGGATGGATTGCCGTGCCATGAAACTGCCACCTTGCTGAGCGCCCATCCTATCGCGGCGACCTGCACCTCACAAGATTTACCTTTTGACTAAAAAACTGACCGTTGGTAAGTATTGCGGACCACTGGCAGGAGAAAGCACCATCATGCAGGCTGATTTCGTCATCATCGGATCAGGATCGGCCGGATCGGCCATGGCGTACCGCCTGTCCGAGGATGGCAGGCACAGCGTTCTGGTGCTGGAATACGGCGGCACCGATGTGGGGCCGTTTATCCAGATGCCAGCCGCGCTCAGCTATCCGATGAATATGAAGCGCTATGA
This sequence comes from Roseovarius sp., assembly GCA_036568405.1. Taxonomy (GTDB): domain Bacteria; phylum Pseudomonadota; class Alphaproteobacteria; order Rhodobacterales; family Rhodobacteraceae; genus Roseovarius. The sequence continues at coordinate 289,995 of DATCSR010000036.1, read as the reverse complement.
TTGGGGCTACACCACCCAGCCCGAGCCGCACCTGAACGGCCGCCGTCTGGCCGCGCCGCGCGGCAAGGTCGTGGGCGGATCCTCCTCGATCAACGGAATGGTCTATGTGCGCGGCCACGCCTGCGATTTCGACCATTGGGAGGCTCGCGGCGCCACCGGCTGGGGATTTGCAAACGTCCTGCCCTATTTCAAACGGATGGAGAATTGGACCGATGGCGGCCATGGCGGCGATCCGGCGTGGCGCGGCACGGGCGGGCCGCTGCATGTCACGCGCGGGCCGCGGGAAAACCCGCTGTTCGATGCTTTTGTTCAGGCCGGACGGCAGGCGGGTTACGAGCTGACGGGCGACTATAACGGCGAAAAGCAGGAGGGCTTCGGCCCGATGGAGCAGACCGTCTACAGGGGACGCCGCTGGTCTGCCGCCAACGCCTATCTGCACCCCGCGCTGAAACGTCCCAATTGCGACATGCTGCGCTGTTTCGTGCGCCGCGTCATCGTCGAGGATGGGCGCGCAACGGGGGTCGAGATCGAGCGGGGCGGCAAGATCCAGATCGTGACCGCGAATCGCGAGGTCGTGCTGGCCGCCTCCGCCTTCAACTCGCCCAAGATCCTGATGCTGTCGGGCATCGGCCCTGCGGCGCATCTGATGGACCATGGCATTGACGTCGTCGCGGACCGCCCCGGCGTGGGCGGCAATCTGCAGGACCATCTGGAGCTATACATCCAGCAGGCCTGCACCCAGCCGATCACGCTGTTCAAGCATTGGAACCTTTGGTCCAAGGGGATGATTGGCGCGCAATGGTTGCTTGGCAAAAGCGGCCTTGGCGCGTCGAACCAGTTCGAGAGCGCGGCGTTCCTGCGGTCGAAACCAGGCGTCGAATACCCCGACATCCAGTATCATTTCCTGCCCATGGCCGTGCGTTATGACGGACAGGCCGCTGCCGAGGGGCATGGATTTCAGGCGCATGTCGGGCCGATGCGATCGGCCTCGCGCGGGCGGGTCAGCCTGGCGTCAAGCGATCCCGCCGAGGCACCGCATATCGCGTTCAACTACATGGCGCATGACAGCGACTGGGAGGATTTCCGCCGCTGCATCCGCCTCACACGCGAGATTTTCGGGCAGGCGGCGTTCGATCCCTACCGCGGCAAGGAGATCCAGCCGGGGGCAGATTTGCAAAGCGATGAGCAACTGAATGCCTTCATCGCCGAACATGCCGAAAGCGCGTATCACCCCTGCGGCACTTGCAGGATGGGCGCGGTGGATGACGCGGACGCTGTGGTTGACCCCGAATGCCGGGTGATCGGCGTTGAGGGCCTGCGCGTCGCCGACAGCTCGATCTTTCCGCGCATCACCAATGGCAATCTGAACGCGCCCAGCATCATGGCGGGCGAAAAAGCGTCAGATATGATCCTGGGGCGCCCAGCCCTGCCTGCGTCAAATCAGCGGCCCTGGATCCATCCCGCCTGGCGCGAGACGGTCAAGGCCGGCGCAATGGCCTAAAGCGTTTCGCCTTTAGCCCGTGACATCAGGTAGAAGCGCAACGCGCGCTACGCCGATATATCGCGCGCGTTTCGCGAAAATCTGTGGTCCAGGTTTGTCGCGAACCGCTTTAATCCTTGCCGCCCTTGGGCGCAGCGCTGCGCGGTTTGCCAAAGGGTTTTCCGGCAGGCTTCCCGCCCGGTTTCCCGAAGGATTTTGCGCCCGGTTTCGCGCCCGGCTTGGCAAACGGTTTGCCGGATGGCTTGCCAGCGGCAGCGCCCGGTTTGCTGCTATACCCTTCACCTGCCTTGGCGGCGGTGCGGGCGCGGTTCTTCTTGCTGGACGGTTTTCCGACCGGCGTCGTATCCTTGGTGTAGCTGCCCGGCTTGCCCTTGAATTTCGGCTTGGCTGCGGCATCCGTCACGGCGCCATCACGGGTAAAGTCAGGCTTCGGACCCTTGGCAAAGCGCGGCTTGGACGGCGCAGTGGACGGCGCAGCGGATTTCGGCTTTTTGAAGCGCGGCGCGGGCGCGTCATCATACTGCACAGGTGCCGTGTTTTTCGGCGCAGGCTTGGGCTGCTCGCTCGGTGGCAAGATAGCGGGCAGATCGTCCAACTGGCTGACAGGCGGCGGGCCTTTGCGCGCGGGTTTCTTCCATTCCGGCTTGGGGCCGCCATGCGCGGGCTTGCCACCCGGCTTGCTATCGGCGCGCTGCGCCATGGCGGGCGGCTGCGACAGTTCGGCCACGACGGCGCCATCCTCGACGCGCATATTCTCGCCAATCGACGCCTTGAAGCCGGCGGCAGAGGCCTTGCGCAATTCCACATAGCTTTCGGTATCACCGATGCGGATCGCGCCGATATCGTCGCGGGTGATCCCGCCGGCCTTGCACAGCATCGGCAGCAGGCGGCGCGGCTCGGCGCCCTTGTCGCGCCCGCCAGAAACGGAGAACCACACCGACGGACCAAAGGCCGCGCGCGGCGCCGGTTTCTCGCCCGGATCGCCCAGATCCTCGGGCGCGGAATGGCGGCTGTGATACTGGCGCAGATAGGCGGCGGCGATCTGCTCGGGCGTGAAGCGCTCGATCAGCTTGGCGATGGCGGGCGCTTCGCTTTCGGTGATCGGCTCAAGCCATGCCTCGTCGTTCATCATGCGCTCTTCGTCCTTGGCCGACACCTCGTCAGCCGAGGGCGCCGGGCCCCATTCCGCGCGCAGTTTCGCCCAGTTCAGGATACGCTCGGCCTTCTTGCGCGCCACCGGCGGCACGATCAGAACGCTGACGCCCTTGCGCCCGGCGCGGCCGGTGCGGCCCGAGCGGTGCAGCAGCGTCTCGTGACTGCCCGGCAGTTCGGCGTGGACGACCAGATCGAGGTTCGGCAGGTCGATCCCGCGCGCAGCCACATCCGTGGCAACGCAGACCCGCGCGCGCCCGTCGCGCATGGCTTGCAGCGCGTGGGTGCGTTCCGATTGCGTCAACTCGCCCGACAGCGCGACCACGGCAAATCCGCGATTGGACAGGCGCGTCGTCAGCCGCGCGACCATGGCGCGGGTGTTGCAGAACACGATGGCGTTGGGCGATTCGTAGTAACGCAACACGTTGATGATCGCGTTTTCACCGTCGCGGGGCGAGACGGCCATCGCGCGATACTCGATATCGGCGTGCTGGCCTTTTTCAGCCGCCGCGGTGCTGACCCGCACGGCGTCCTTTTGATAGCCCTCGGCGAGCTTGGCGATGGCGGCGGGGACGGTGGCCGAGAACAGCAGCGTCTGCCGCTGGTCTGGCGCTTCGCCCAGAATGAACTCCAGATCCTCGCGGAAGCCGAGGTCCAGCATCTCGTCCGCCTCGTCCAGAATGACGGCGCGCAAGGAGCCAAGGTCAATCGAACCGCGCATGATGTGATCGCGCAGGCGGCCCGGCGTGGCGACAACGATATGCGCGCCGCGCTGCAAGGCCCGCCGCTCGTCGCGCATGTCCATGCCGCCCACGCAGGACGCCAGAACGGCATTCGCCCCGGCATAAAGCCATGTCAGCTCGCGTTTCACCTGCAAGGCCAGCTCGCGCGTCGGCGCGATGACCAGCGCCAGCGGGGCGCCGGCACCGTCGAATTTCTCATCATCACCCAAGAGGGTCGGCGCGATGGCCAGGCCAAAGCCCAGCGTCTTGCCCGATCCGGTCTGGGCCGAGACCAGCATATCGGCGCCCGTAAGGTCGGGGTTTGTCACCGCCTCCTGAACAGGGGTGAGGGTGGTGTAACCACGGGCGGTAATGGCATCGGCGAGTGCTGTTTTCACGGGATCCGGATTTTCTGCTGTTTCAAGGGCGCGCGCAGAGGCAGCGGGCGCAAGTCGCCGCCTCTACACCCTATGGACCGCGATGTATAGTGTCAGCGGGTCGGGACTTGCGCGCCCGTCTCGGCCAGAACGGTATCGAGATAGTGCAGGATCATGTCGATGCCTTCGGCGTCGATGGTGAGGGGCGGGCGGATTTTCAGGATATTGTCATCCGGCCCTTCGCGGCCCATCAGGATGCGGTGTTCGCGCATGCGGTTCATCACATAGGCGGCGATATCCGTCGCCGGGCTGCGCGCCCGGCGGTTTGTCACCAGTTCGACCCCGACAAACAGGCCCATGCCGCGGACGTCGCCAATCACCTCGTGCCGGGCCATCAGCGCCTTGAGCCCCGCCATCAGGCGCGCGCCCATTGCGGCGGCATTCTGCGCCAGCCCCTCGTCGTCGACGATATCCAGCACCGTCTTGCCCACCCGGCAGGAGAGGGTGGAGCCTCCAAAGGTCGAGAAGAATTCAGGTCCCTGCGCGAACGCCTCGGCGATTCTCGGGGTCGTGACAACCACGCCCAGCGGATGGCCGTTGCCGATCGGCTTGCCCAGCACGACCATGTCGGGGGATGCGCCCAACGCCTCGAACGCAAAGTAATGCTGGCCAAGCCGTCCCAATCCGGTCTGGACCTCATCCGCGATGCACACGCCCCCGGCGGCGCGGATACGCTTGTAGACCTCGCTCAGGTAGCCCGGCGGCGGGATGATCTGGCCGCCGACCGACGGAAACGTCTCGGCAATAAACCCGGCAAGGGTGTGACCACGCTTGCGCAGCGCGGAAATCGCGACCTGGACCTGCGCGGCATAGAGCCCGCCCGCCTGCGGATTATCCCGGCGATGCGCACCGCGATAATCATCGGGCAAATCGACCAGCGCGACGTGATCGGGTCGGCCAATGCCGCCCTTGGCGTTGAATTTATAAGCCGAAATGTCGATCGCGCCGGTGGTATTGCCATGATAGCCGTGATTGGGCGTGACGATGCCGCGCCCGCCAGTGGCGGCGCGGGCAAGGCGCAGGGCCAGCTCATTCGCCTCGCTCCCGGAATTGACGAAGTAGCAGACCGACAGGTGCGGCGGCATCTTCGACAGCAGCTTTTCGGCGAATTCCGCCTGCGCGGGGTGCAGGTAGCGGGTGTTCGAATTCATCCGCAGCAACTGGTCCGCCACCACCGCCTGGATGCGCGGATGCGCGTGACCGACATGCGGAACGTTGTTGTAGGCGTCCAGATAGGGGCGCCCCCAGTCGTCGAACATGTGATGCCTCCAACCGCGCAGCAGCATGACGGGATCGCTGTAGCTGAGCTTGAGATTGCCGCCAAAATGCTTTTCCCGCACCGCCAGAACCGCCGCCTTGTCAGGCGGGGTATAGACCATCTTTTCATCGGGCAGGTTCATCAGCGCGGCGGGATTGGGACAGATGGCGCGCCACAGATCCGCCTCGTCCGGGTCGGCGACACCGGGCCAGTCATTGCCCATCCCCGCCAGCGTCAGCGCCAGCTGGAAATGCAGATGCGGCGCCCAGCCACCGTTGCACGAATCGTCACCAAGGGCCGCAAACGCCTCGCCCGCCCCCAGCGTCTGGCCCTCGCGCAGATGGGCGAAACTGGCAGGGTCCAGATGGCCGTAAAGCGTATGAAATTCGTCACCCTCGGGCGTGACATGGGCAAGGATCACCATGCCACCGTAATCCAGCGGCGTGTCGCGCTTTTCGGTGAAATGAACGGTCGCGGCCAGAGGCGTGAACACCGCGCGGCCAGCAGGCGCAAAGACGTCGATGCCCAGATGGATGGTGCGCCGGTTCGATGCCTTCCACGTCCCCTTGCGAAAAGCGGGCGCGGTGTAGATCAGGCGCGGCTCGCCGTAATAGCCCAGCCACATTTCCTCGGGTCCGAACTGGTCACTGCCGACGAGGGCCGCCTCCGGCTGGCTCAGGTGAAAGGGATCGCGCGGCACCGCGCAGGCCTCGACCGACAGGGCACCCATCGGGGCGGCGTTCAGATCGCCCTCCATCACCGGGGCAAAGCTGCCGCGCGCACCCTCCAGCCATGCCATCACGCGCGCAGCCGCATCGCTGATCGGCAGGCCGCAGACCGCGCGCAGGCGGTAGGCCAACAGATCGCCGCCGGGCTGCGGCCCCTCAAGGAACCGCCAGGCGGGCGCCTGAGAGATCGTCACGTAGGGATCGTCCGGGTTCTCCTGCGCCATCAGGGTCGAATTGACCACGCTCACCGCCAGACGCATCCGCAGCAGTGGCAGCAGCATGTCCAGCTCGGGCCCGGTCAGCGGATTTGTGCGATGATAGCCGCGCACCAGCGCCTCCAGCGCGACCTCGGGCGTATCGTGGTCCAGCACCACATAGGCGGCGGCAATCGCCAGATCGCAGATGCGCGGGGCGGCGCACATGTCGCCCATGTCTATCAGGCCGGATACAGTCGGGCGCGCACCATCCAGTGACACGAGTATGTTGTAATCGTTGACGTCGTTGTGGATCGCCTGCACCGGCAGCGCGCCCAGCACCGAGGCCAATGCGCCGAATTGCTCGGCTATACCGCGCAGCAGCGCCTGCCGGGCGGGATCGACGACAGCGTCCATATGACCCGCGATCCAGCCACCCTGCATCAGGTTCCACTTGAAATCACGGGTCAGATCAGGATGCGCGTAACCCTCAAGCGCGGCGGCCAGCGCGCCGACCCTTGCGCCCAGATCCTCGATCAACGTGGGCGAATGAGGGCGGAAGTCGGCATAGCACAGACCCGGCAGCGCCTGTTGCAGCCAGACCAGACGCGGCTCGCCGTCCGCGTCCTTTGCCGTGACTACCTGCGCGCCACTAAGCGCCGCGATGGGGCGCGGCAAAGGCAAACCCGGCGCAACCCCCAGCGCGTGATTCAGCGCACCGACCTGCATGTCGATGAAGGACGCGTCGCATCCAGCCCGCATGACTTTGAGGATATACGCCCCGCGCGCCGCAATGGCGCGAAAGTTCAGATCGTATTCACCGTCCAGCTGCGTCAGCTGCGCGTCGATGCCCCATTCGGCCTTCAGCACCTGTTCCCAGTCATTCTGCATGTCATCGCCCCGATCGTTCGCGGCATTTTTGGGAAATACAGCCCCGAATGACAAGCGCTATCGCCCTAAAGCAGCTGTATTACCCCCCAGCCAACCGCCAACAGCACGGCAAGGCCCAGCACCAGCCAGCCCTTGGGAATTTCCATATGGGCAATCCGCTCACCTACAAGCTGCGCCAAAATTGCCAGCCCGAAATATCGCAACCCGCGCGACAGCGCGATCGCCGCGATAAACACCAGCGGATTGCCCCCAACCGTCCCGGCGCCCAGCGTGGCCAGCTGCATCGGCACTGGTGAAAAGGACACAAGGAAAATGGTCCAGAAGAATCCTTCGCCGGACAGGTCGTCGGCAATCTTCTGAAAATTATCCTCCAGCCCAACAGCGCTTAAAACCGGGTACACGACGGGATCGGCCAGCAGCAGTCCGACGCCGTAGAACAAGGTCGCCCCTATGAGACATCCCAGCCAGATCGCGAGCGCAATCCTCAGCGCCCGGCGCGGGTGGCCGACCATCAGCGGCACAACAATAGTCTCAAGCGGAACCGGTACGATCGTGCTTTCGGCAAAGGACAGCGCGGCCAGTCCGCGCTTGTTGCGGGACAGGCGCGCAGTCCAGCCGTCGCCGTTGTGCGCAGCGTTTTTGACCCCTGCAGCGCTGTTTGCAGACTTGGCGAGGCGCTGGCGTGACGAACGATGATGCATGGCCCCAAACGCCTGCGCCGCCACGAAGTTCCGGCACGCATGGCGGTCCGCCCCCGGTGACAGCGCGAAAATGCCGGGCGTTAACGGGTTTTTCAGCAACAGGTTGTTAGCTTAAATGCATCGGTGGAACCTTTTGCTGTTGCGACCGGTTGAAAATCCAAACGCGCCACTGGGGCGCAGGCCGGGCCGGGCAACCGCGCCGACGCACAGCGTGAGGCACATGAAATGATGATTATGATCGAAATGGATCCCGCCGGAAGCAACCTACGGCGCGCCTACCGCGAGGCCGCACCGCAGAAATTGCCGCCCGAGATGGCGGAGCTGCTGCGCAGGCTTCAGGAGCAGGAAGAAGAGGACTGACAGGCTTCCAGCGGAACTATAGTCGGGGTTGACGCGTTTGTGCCGTTGCTGACACGAAAGTTGGCAGGGGGAAATATGGCCGCAGAAACATCATCGTCAGTCGCAGATCATGTCGAGGCTGAAAACCCCGCGGCCAAGACGCCGGAAGGCGCCACGCCCGGCGACATGGCGGCGGATGATGTCAAGGTTCTGCTTACCGCGGAAGAAGTCTATCCGGCGATGGAGCGTGCCTTTCTTGCCGCCAAATCCGAGATTTCTGCCGGCTACCGCGTGTTTGATCTCAGCACGAAACTGCGCAGCGACGAAGGGCGCGCCATCGGCGAGGATTGGTTTGACCTGATCGTCCATGTCCTGCGCGAGGGCGTGGCAATGTCTTTTGTCCTGTCTGACTTCGATCCCGTTCTGGCGCATGAGCTGCACTACGAATCCTGGAAATCGCGCCGCGCATTCGTATCTGCGCGCGAGCTGGCCGGGCCAGCGGCGCGTCTGACCGTCACCAACGCGTCCCATTCTGCACGCGTGGGAATCGCGCCACGTCTCCTGCTCTGGCCGCGGCTGGTAAAAGAGATCAACAAGACCGCCGAGCGGCTCAATGAGGCCCCGGCGGCGCAGCGCGCGCGGTGCCTCGAATGCAGTCCTGCCTTGCGGCCGCTCTTGCGCGAGACGCCGGACGGCAAATTGGCCGCCCGTCGCTGGCCCGTTCCGCCGCTGGTGCCGGGCACGCATCATCAGAAAATATGCGTCATAGATCGCCAGACGGCGTTCATCGGCGGGCTGGATCTGGACGAGCGGCGCTATGACGACAAGCGCCATGAGCGTGTCCGCGACGAAACCTGGCAAGATGTGCAGTTGATCTGCAGCGGGGCCGTCGCCAAAGATGTGTACAGCCATCTGAACGAATTTCTGGACATCGTCGCCGGGCGCGCAACCCCCAAGGCCGAGGGCCGGTTGCTGCGCACCCTGTCGCGCAGGCGCAAGACCGACTGGCCGTTCCTTGGGCCGAAACCGGTGGTGCGCACCCTTGCCGACGACCATCACCGCATGATTGCCCGCGCGCGCGGGCTTGTCTATCTGGAGACACAGTTTCTGCGCGACCGGCCGCTTTGCCGAGAGCTTGCGCGCGCCGCGCGGGCCAACCCGAAGCTGACGCTGATCATCGTGTTGCCTGCCGCGCCCGAAACCGTTGCTTTCGATGGGGCGACAGGATCCGATACCCGCTATGGCGAATTCCTGCAGGCCAAATGCGTCGCAATGCTGCGCGGCGCCTTTGGCGACCGGTTTACGATATGCTCGCCCGTCCGCCCCAAGGCGCTGGACACCAATGGGCGCGACACGCTGTGCGGATCGCCAATCATCTATGTCCACTCGAAGGTATCCATCTTCGACTGCGACCGCGCCATCGTATCCTCGGCCAATCTGAACGGCCGGTCGCTGAACTGGGACACGGAGGCCGGCGTGATGCTGAGCGAGCAGGCCCATGTGGCCGATCTGCAAAACCGCATATTCAGCCACTGGCTGGGCACGGATGCAGGACCCGAATTCTACAATCCCGAAACCGCAGCCGCCCTTTGGGCCGAGCGGTCCCGCCATAACGCGGAAGTCCCGCCCGAGAAACGCAAGGGGTTCCTCGTGCCATACGACGTGCGCCCCGCCGAAGCCTTTGGCAGGCGTCTGCCCGGCATACCCGAGGCGATGGTGTAACAGGCGATTTGCGGCGACGCCACCCAGCGGTTTTTTGGGCTCGGGCGTGGCCCGAAGGGATGCTTCGCGCCGAATATCCGTCAGCTCAAATTCAGTCGGCTCATTCGGAACAAATGCCGGTTTGGCGGGGTTTCCCTGACCAAACGCGGCACCATCGCCGCTGAAAGGAGCCATACGTGGACGTCGTTCGCATCATCGTCGCCATCCTGCTGCCTCCTTTCGGTGTGTTTCTTCAAGTCGGGCTGGGTAAGCATTTCTGGATCAACGTTCTTTTGACGTTGCTGGGGTATATTCCCGGCATCATCCACGCGGTTTACATCATCGGATCGCGGGGACCGGCCCGTGAGTGACCCTCAGGACCCCGCAAACGGCACACAGGATGCCACGGCAGGCGTCCCGGCCTCTGCCATTGCGCGGGATCTGGCGCGTATTGACCGGATGGCGCATCTGCTGGACGCGCAATTCAAGCTGCCGCTGATACCGGTTCGATTTGGCGTGGACAGCGTGATCGGTCTGGTGCCGGGCGTTGGTGATCTGCTCGGCGTGGCGCCGTCCGGCTGGATCATCGCCAAGGGCTAGCAGCACGGTGCGCGCAGGCGCGTCTTGCTGCGCATGACCGCCAATAGTGGGATCGACTTCGTCATCGGGGCAATCCCGCTGATCGGGGATCTGTTCGATGCCGGCTACAAGGCCAATCTGAAGAACGCGCGCCTGCTGCGTCAGGAGCTGGAGCGTCGGCGCGCCGCTTCAAACCATCATCGCCCAGTAGAGCGCAAGCAGAACCGCCAGCGGCAGGACGAACCATAGGACAATGCGCGCCACGCTGGCCTTGGGTCTGTGCGGCGTTTTCGGCAGCACTTCGGGCGCGTGCTGTGCGCCGGCATCGCCCGGGCCTGCGCGCACGTCATGCGGGTCGGCTGTTTCCGTTCGGCGACGCTCTGCATCCAGATACGGCTTTGCCGGATCATCCGGCGTTTTGCCTGCCGGCATATCGGACGTGGCGGAGGCGCCGCCGCTTTCTGCGTCTGTCTCCATCGGGGCGGCTGCAGGCTCTTCCTCGCGGCGCTCCCGGTTGGCGGTCATGGCCGTGTCCCGCCCGTGTGGGGCGATGTCTGGTCCCGCTTCCGTATGACGGGGGCCGTTCGATCGGTCGCGGTTTTCTGGGGTGTCGTTCACCATGGTTTCGATCCTTTAACATATCACGCGCTGGCGCGCCGGGGTCAGAACATCAACACCGCGCCGCCGGGTATGTTCCGCGAGGGCGTCGCTGCGCGGTGGATATGGGCCATTTCGACGTCTTTCACGCGGGTGCGAAAGCGGCTAACCTTGCGCGAACCCGGCACCGGACCGTTTTTGAGGCACGCGCATTTGATACCCCGCACCGTTACCTTGCTTGCCGCGCTGGTCGTGGCAGGCTGCGACGCATCCTTGGCAGATCGGGACGCGCCGGATCTTGTCCAGAATCTGGCCGAGGCGCCCGCGGGCGCCGCGCCCGGAACATGCTGGGGCAAGGTGGTGACGCCCGCAGTGATCGAGACGGTCTCGGACAAGGTGCTGCTGCCGCCGCCGGAAGGGCCGGCAGGCAGCGCCGTCACCGCGCCGGGCACCTACCGGACCGAAACCCGGCAGGCCATCGTGCAAAAGCGCAAGGTGACGTGGTTTGAAACCCCCTGCCCCGCCGATCTTGAGATCGCCGAATTCGTCAGTTCGCTGCAACGCGCGCTGGCGGCGCGCAACCTTTATGACGGCTCTGTCAGCGGAAAAATGGACGCGCGCACCCGCGCTGCGATCCGGCGGTTTCAACGGCGCGACGGGCTCGACAGTGACGTCCTGTCAATGGCAGCCGCCCGCAAGCTGGGGCTGGTCGCGGTAGAAATGCCCGAGGACGACACCCCGGAGGCGGCGCGACCCCTTTCCGATCAGGCCGGCCGCGCCCCGGTGACACCCTCAGTCAACCGATAACGCGCGCCGCAGCGACACCGGCGGTGGCCGAAACGCCCGTCAGAAGGCTGCCCCAAATGAAATCGGTCGCCACCATCCGCCATGTCCAATCCTTGAGCGTTGCCAGATTGGTAAACTCATACGTCCCGTAGGCCATCGCCCCGATCAGCACGCCCGAGCCGAAGACCCACAGCAGCGATTTTCCGCCTTCCATGGCAGGCCAGCTGACGAACCACAGCAGGACGCCGACATAGAAGGCGTAGAAGATCACCGCCGGTCCCATGCGCGGACTGTCCGCCATTATGCCGCCGATCTGCTGCTCGAACGTGGGCTTGATGATGTAGCTCAGGCCAAGGTAGTCGAGCCCGAGAAAAACGACGAGGGTGACGATATATAGGATGGCGAGGGTCATGGGCGGCTCCTGCTGATTTGAGCGAGGGGTGAAACGGATCTCAGACGATGCCGCCGTCGATCAGGCGCCTGGCCATCGCGGCGTAAGCGGCGGCGGCAGGTCCGTCACCCAGCGCGATGGGTGTCCCTGCATCCCCTGCCAGCCGGGTTTCCAGATCTATGGGCAACCCGCCAAGGAACGGCACGCCCAGTTTCTCGGCCTCGGCCGCGACCCCGCCATGACCGAAGATCTGCGCCTCATGGCCACAGTCGGGGCAGACATAGGTCGACATGTTCTCGATCATGCCGAGGATCGGCGTTTTCAGCGTTTCGAACATGTCCATCGCCTTGCGCGCGTCCAGAAGCGCCACGTCCTGCGGGGTGGACACGATGATGGCGCCCGACGGCTCGGCCTTTTGGCACAGCGTCAGTTGCACGTCGCCGGTGCCGGGGGGCAGATCGACGATCAGAACGTCCAGCTCGCCCCAGTTCACCTGCGAGATCATCTGTTGCAGCGCGCCCATCAGCATGGGGCCGCGCCAGATCACCGCCTTGGCCGGATCCAGCATCAGGCCGATCGACATCAGCGTGACGCCGTGGGCATGCAGCGGCTCGATGATCTTGCCGTCGGGGCTGGCGGGACGTTTGCTGACACCCATCATGCGCGGCTGGCTGGGGCCGTAGATGTCGGCATCAAGGAGGCCCACGCGCTTGCCCGCGCGCGCCAGCGCAACGGCGAGGTTGGACGATACGGTCGATTTGCCGACGCCCCCCTTGCCCGATCCGACCGCGATGATCGACTTGACGCTGGCAGGCTTCATCGAGCCTTGCTGCGGCTTGGGATGTCCGCCGATCTTGAGGCTGGGCGGCTCGGCCGGTGGCGGTGCAGGCGCCTTGGCCGACGGGCCGTGCGCCGTCAGCGCCGCGCTTACCCGGCTGACACCGGCCAGCGCCGAAACCGCCTTCTCGGCGGCGGCGCGGACCGGCTCGCACTGCCGCGCGATCTCGGGGCTGGGTGCCTCGATCACAAAGCGCACCTCGCCGCCCTCGACGCTGAGCGCGCGCACCCAGTCGCGCGAGATCAGATCGCCCCCGTCCGGGAGTTGAATACGGGCCAGTTCGGCCTCGATCTCAGCGCGCGTGACAGTCATGTCGTCCCTTTCCCATATGCCTTGGCCCATACGTGGCAGTTTTTGGGTGAAGGGCAAGTGTGATCGGGGAAAAGCCGGGAAAACCGTTTATTTTGGGTGCCCTTGGGTCAGCGTCACTTATGCAAATGCTGCATAGCAGCATTGCCATTGCGTCCATTGTGCATGCGCAGCAAAGGCGTATGTAAGCGTCAACAACACAAACCGGACCCACCCGGCAACTACGACGCAATTGCGAGTGGACCGATGTAAACCTTGAGGTAAGTGACAATGAGCTATGCATCCCACGCACAAGCAACGCGCCCCACCCTGCTCCAGAGCACCATCTCCGTTCTCGGCGACATGAGAAGCCGCATTGCCAAGCGCCGCTCCTATCGCCAGACGGTGGACGCGCTGTCGCAACTGTCGAACCACGAGTTGGCCGATCTGGGGCTGAACCGCCATTCGATCCACAGCGACGCATGGCAGGCCGTCTACGGCACACGCCAGCGCGGCTGACAGAGTTCGTCCGCCGCCCGTGGCGGACCTAAGCGTTTCGGATATCTTTTCTCCTCCCTGTAGATATCCGAGCTAGCGGCGACCCCTTTTCCTCCTCCCTTGGGGGTCGCCGCCGACAGCCTGCCCTCCGGGGCGGCGCATGGGAGATCCCCTGAAGATTCATCTGGATGAACGGCGCAAAACCTGCGCGCAGTGCCTGTGGCCTGCGGCGGGTTTTTGAGTATTTGTTGAACATTGAAAGCAGGGAGGTCAGTCGCCCGGTATGTTCTGCATGTGGCGCTCGCCGCGCGCATGAGCCAGGGCGATCTGTTTCTGGCGCTCGCGGAAGCGCGCCTTGTCAGCGTCAGTGGTCTCATCCGTGCAGTGGTGGCAGGCAACGCCCTGCTCGTATTCGGGGCGCTGCATGTCGGCGGGCAGGATGGGGCGGCGGCAGGCATGGCAAAGGTGGTGGGGGCCTTCGGTCAGGCCATGGCCGACCGACACGCGCCCGTCGAAAACAAAGCAGTCGCCCTGCCATGTGCTGGCCCCTTGCGGGACCTCTTCGAGATATTTCAGGATGCCGCCCTTGAGGTGATAGACCTCCTCGACCCCCTGGCCCAGCAGGTAGTTCGTCGATTTTTCGCAGCGGATGCCGCCGGTGCAGAACATGGCGATGCGTTTGTTGTGAAACCGGTGCTTGTTCGCCTCCCACCAGGCGGGAAATTCGCGGAAGCTGGCGGTTTCAGGGTCGATGGCGCCCTGAAACGTGCCAATGGCGACCTCGTAATCGTTGCGCGTGTCGATCACGGCGACGTCCGGCTGCGTGATCAGGTCATTCCAGTCGGCGGGCGCGACGTAATGCCCCGCACGGGCGCGCGGATCGACATCGGGCTGGCCCATCGTCACGATCTCGCGCTTGAGCCGCACTTTCAGCCTGCCGAAGGGCTGAATGCTGCTGGTGCTTTCCTTGTGCTCCAGATCGGCGCAGCCGGGCCAGGCGCGCAGGTGGGCCAGCACCGTGTCGATCCCCTTGCGGCTGCCCGCGATGGTGCCGTTGATTCCCTCATGCGCCAGGATGAGCGAGCCTGTCACCCCCTCGGCCCGGCACAATGCCAAGACGGGCGGTTGCAGCGCGGCCGGATCGGCAAGCGCGGTGAAGTGGTATAGGGCGGCGACGGTAAACATGCGGGAGGGTTTAGGCCCAACGCGCGCGCCGGGCAAGAGGGCGTTGTTGACGCGGCGGGGGCGGGCCCCTACCCATGACCGGAGTGACCTTGGGAGGCGCGGATGACCGAAGCGTTGATCGTGATCGACATGCAGAATGATTTTTGCCCCGGCGGCGCGCTGGGCGTGGACGGGGGTGACACGCTGATCCCCGGCATTAACGCGCGGATGGCGGATTTCGGCGCTGTCGTACTGACGCAGGACTGGCATCCGGCGGGGCACACGTCCTTTGCCTCCAGCCATGCGGGCGCCAAGCCGATGGACACCATCGAAATGCCCTATGGGGCGCAGATCCTGTGGCCTGAACACTGCGTTCAGGGCAGCCACGGCGCGCAGTTTCATGCCGATCTGAACACCGACCGCGCCGACATGATCCTTCGCAAGGGATATAATCCGGCGATCGACAGCTATTCGGCGTTTTTCGAGAACGATCATCAGACGCCCACCGGCCTGCACGGCTATCTGCAGACGCGCGGCATCTCTGTGGTGACGCTGGTCGGGCTGGCGCTGGATTTCTGCGTTAACTTTTCCGCAGTGGATGCGGCCAAGCTGGGCTATGACGTGCACGTCGAGGTGGCGCTGTGTCGGGGGATCGACGCGCATGGGTCCATGGACGCCGCGCTGACCGGCATGCGCGAGGCTGGCGCCGCGCTGGTCTAGCCGGTCAGCGGCGCAGCGCCCACGCCACGCCCGCAGCCGTCGCCGCGCCCAGCGCATCGGCCAGCAGATCGGCCCACTCGGCCCCGCGCCCAACAAAGGGCTGGATCACCTCGATCGCCGCGCCGAATGCGATGACCCCTGCGACCACCGCCCACGCGCGGTGCGGATAGGCCAGAGAAAGCGGCAGCGCCAATATACCGAAGCCGATGAAATGGTAGAGTTTATCTGGAGCCGGCGGACCAACCGCCGGCCCCGGGGGGCTGAGGGTCAGCACGCACAGGACCGCCGCCAGCAAGAGGGTCGCGCTCCACGCCCAAGGGGCAGCGCGGCTCAGGGTTGACGACGGGTGCATTGATCGGAACTCCGGGGCTATCGGCGGTTAAGCGGCATGTTTTGCCCTCTGGCACCGCACATTGCAATGGCAGGTGGCCAGGGCACGCGCCAAATCAGCGGCAGGACCGTATACGAGATGATGCGCCGCCGACAAAGCCCCTCACGAGAGGCGCGCAATATGACGCGCAAGATCTTTGGCACCGATGGAATTCGGGCCACTGCCAATACTTCTCCGATGACCGCCGAGATGGCACTGCCCTGTCAGCGCCGCGCATCCCAGCTGGAGGAGGCGTGGCGGCGCGTGTAAAATTCGCCCATCAGGCCGATCATCGCCAACACGACCGCAACGACGATCGGGTAGGTGACGTTCGAATTGAACGGCGCATAGTTGACAAAGACAAAGCCGCGCGCCTGATCGATGGTGTGAAACAGCGGGTTCCAGTCAAACATCTTCACCATGTAGGCCGGCAGCATGTTGGCAACGAACATCTTGCCCGATGCAATCATGTTGGCGCGCTGATAAACGGTGCTGAATGTCGTGACAAACGTCGGAAACCACGGCCTGATCGCCAGCAGAACCAACCCGATCGCAGCGCCGGTGAACCATGCAAGCAGCAGCATTCCCATGGCGGCGAACGGGTATTCCACCTCGAAGGGATGCACGGCCACGTGATACGCGAACAGGATCAACGCCATGGTCAGGACCTGCACGTATAGCGCGCCAAGCGCGGCTGAACTGATGGAAATGGCCGTCGTCATCGGCGCGTGTTTCATCATCGGCGACGATGGGCCCTCGGCCCCGACGACGGCGCCAAGCGTCTTTATGTGGGTGAGGAACAGGAAAATCCCGGACATGAGATACAGCAGGAAATCACCGCGCAGCGCAGCGCCGCGCAGACCCAGCACAGTGAACATGACGTAGAACGCCGCAAGGAACACGAGCGCCTGAAGGATGTTCAGACCAAGCGCCACCAGCGCATTGCCATGCGTCTTGCGGACGTCTCGCACGGTGGAATGATAAATAAGCTCCAGAATGGAAACCGCAGTCTGCAGTTTCGACCGTTGCTTGATCTGTTGAAACATATCCCCGCTTTCGCGCCGTTCCCGCCACACTGTTGACACGGATTTCTTGTTGTTCCGCTAACGACGCATCATAAGGGGCAAGGCCCTTTCCCGCAACACTGCGTTGCGCCCTCACTGCCCGGAGCATTCGATATGGATTACACTCAGCTGACCTCGGTGATGCGCCGCCTCGCGCTGGAGGCCGGAGACGCGATCATGCAGATCTACGGGCAGGACGATTTCGACGTGAAATCGAAATCCGACGACAGTCCGGTCACCGCCGCCGACGAGGCGGCGGATGCGCTGATCTCGGCCGGGCTGCGCGCCGCGTTTCCCGACGTGCTGCTCATCACCGAAGAACAGGCCGCGTCCCACACGCAGCGCGCCGATACCTTTCTGATCGTCGATCCGCTGGACGGCACCAAGGAATTCATCAACCGCCGCGGCGACTTCACCGTCAACATCGCCTATGTTGAGAACGGCACGCCGACGCGCGGCGTCGTCTATGCTCCGGCCAAGGGGCGCATGTTCTACACGCAGCCGGACGGAACCGCGGTCGAGGAAACCGGCCCGCTGGACAGACGGTCGGTTGGCACGGTGACGCCGATCAAGGTATCTGCGCCGGACAATGATGCCCTGATGGTGGTCGCATCGAAATCGCACCGAGATCAGGCAACCGAAGATTACATCGCCAAATATGCAGTAAAGGATAGCCGCAGCGCCGGCTCTTCGCTGAAATTCTGCCTTGTCGCCACGGGCGAGGCTGACATCTATCCGCGCGTCGGACGCACGATGGAATGGGACACCGCCGCCGGCCACGCCGTTCTGGCAGGGGCAGGCGGGCGCGTGGTGCGTTGGGATGACCACAGCCCGCTGGCATATGGCAAGAAAGGATATGAAAACCCGTTCTTTATCGCTCATGCGCCCGGCGTTGCACTGAAAGAGGCGTAACTCCCGGCTGGCAGGCGCTTGCCGGACCTTGCGAACCTGCAACAAACGGCGAAAAACCGCGCGGCCTGCGCTTGGGCTGTTCAACATTTGACACAACCGGGCTAGAAGCCCGCACCGACCTGCGCATATCCACGATACGTTTGATTTTTTACTGAACGAAACTGAAAAAAGAATTCTCTGAGGGAACAGGTAATGCGCAACAAAGTCACGAAAGCAATCTTTCCGGTCGCCGGCATGGGGACCCGCTTTTTGCCCGCGACGAAATCGGTGCCCAAGGAAATCATGACACTGGTCGACCGTCCACTGGTGCAATACGCCGTTGACGAGGCCCGCGCGGCCGGCATCAAGGAATTCATATTCGTTACCTCGCGCGGCAAGGGCGCGCTAGAGGATTACTTTGACAACGCCCCACAGTTGGAGCGGGCCCTGCGCAAATCGGGCAAGACCGAGCTGCTGGAGATCCTGAAATCCACCAACATGGATTCGGGCGAGGTCGCGTATATGCGCCAGCACAAACCGCTGGGTCTGGGCCATGCCGTGTGGTGCGCGCGCCGTCTGGTCGGAAACGAGCCGTTTGCCGTCATCCTCCCGGACGACGTGATCGCCGGTGACAAACCCTGCCTGCAGCAGATGGTCGAAGCGTTCGAGGAAACCCAGGGCAATATCGTCGCCTCAATGGAAGTGCCGGACGACCAGACCTCGTCCTACGGCATCCTGGACATCAAGGAAGACAGGGGCGATCTGGTCCTGACCAAAGGGATGGTCGAAAAACCCGCCCCCGGCACGCAGCCGTCCAATCTGGCTGTCATCGGCCGCTATATCCTGACGCCGACCGTGCTGCAGAAGCTGAACAGGAAACATGTCGGTGCGGGCGGTGAAATCCAACTGACCGATGCGATCGACGACGCCCGCAACGACGGCGAAGAGGTCTACGGCTACCGGTTCAAGGGGCGTCGCTACGATTGCGGCTCCAAGGCCGGTTTTCTGCGGGCGACGGTCGCCTTTGCATTGGCGCGGGACGACCTGCGCGATGATCTGCGCGATTTCATCTACGAGTATGTAGCAGCCGAAAAGGCAGCATCGGATTCCATCTGAGGCGGGCAAGATGACGACAGGCACGGCGTGACCGGGACCCCGGCAGAGAGCGGGGTAGAAACAGGATCTGGCGCGCACGTCAGGGCACAGACGCGGGCGCTGTCCATGGCCTACCGCCTGCGCTGGAAGCGGCGGCGCCTGCTGTGGCGAAGCTTTCGCAAGCGGCGCGAGCTGACACCGGTGGCGGACAGGACCGGCGCAATCCGGCCCGGCGCAATGCTCGCGTTTTCGACGGTCCGCAACGAGGTCGTCCGCCTGCCCTTTTTCCTGACCCATTACCGCAAGCTGGGCGTCGATCATTTCCTGTTCGTGGACAATGGCAGCACCGACGGCACGCGGGACTACCTCGCGGCGCAGCCCGATGTGTCGCTGTGGCGCACCCCGCACAGCTACCGTCTGTCGCGTTTCGGTGTCGATTGGCTGACCTGGCTGCAAATGCGCCACGGGCACGGCCATTGGTGCCTAACGCTCGACGCGGACGAGATCCTGATCTACCCTTTTCACGACACGCGCCCCCTGCCCGCCCTGACCGATTGGCTGGAGGGGCAGGGCATCGCATCCTTCGGGGCGCTGATGCTGGATATGTATCCCAAGGGAAGGCTGGGCGCACAGGGTTACGCGGCAGGCGACGACCCCTGCGATACACTGCAGTGGTTCGATGCGGGTAACTACATGATCAAAAAGCAAGAGACGCTGGACAACCTCTGGATTCAGGGCGGTCCCCGCGCGCGCGTATTCTTCAGCGATACGCCGCGCCGCGCGCCAACGATGGGAAAGGTGCCGCTGGTCAAATGGGACCGGCGCTATGCCTATGTCAGCTCGGCTCACACGATCCTGCCCCGGCGACTGAACCGCATTTATCGCAAGGACGGCGCTGACCTTACCAGCGGCGTCCTGCTGCACACCAAGTTTCTGCCCATGATCACCGAAAAATCCGCCGAGGAAAAACAGCGCCGTGAACATTTCGCCAATTCGCTTCTTTATGACGCGTATTACGACAGCCTCACCGGCGACCCGGATCTGTGGTGCGATCGCTCGACCCGCTATCGCGGCTGGCGCCACCTCGAAGCGTTGGGCCTTATGTCGCGGGGATCATGGCTGTGAATAGCGCAAAAACAGTTTACCGATGCGCGCCAGCGGCTTATCATTCGCGCGGCGAACAATTCACCGACCGGGCACGAGGCAACAGAACCTTAATCCTCGGTATCTATGCTGCATTCAAGGCCAGGATCGGGGATCGACAGACGTGAAGTTCGTGCAATCATACCGCATGCGGCTGCGCCGCAGGCACGCCAAGACGCGCGCCGCCCGCAAGGGCCTGTCGCTGCGTCCGGTGGTGGACCGCACGGCCCAGATCGAACCGGATGATGTGCTCCTCTTCTCGACGCTGCGGAACGAAGATATCCGCCTGCCCTATTTCCTTGAATACTACCGGCGCATGGGCGTCGATCATTTCCTGATCGTGGACAATGACAGCAGCGACGGTGGCGGTGATTATCTGGCCGGCCAGCCCGATGTGTCGCTGTGGCATACCAAGGCCAGCTACAAGGGGTCCCGCTTTGGCACCGATTGGCTGAACAGGCTGCAGGCGATATACGGCCACGACCACTGGATCCTCGTTGTCGATCCGGACGAATTTTTCATCTACCCGTTTTGCGACACACGCCCCATCAAGGCGCTGACCGATTGGCTGGACTGCTCGAACGTGCGCAGCTTTGGCGCGATGCTTCTGGACCTGTATCCCAAGGGGCGGCTGGACGG
The DNA here is from genome assembly GCA_036568405.1 of Roseovarius sp. Taxonomy (GTDB): domain Bacteria; phylum Pseudomonadota; class Alphaproteobacteria; order Rhodobacterales; family Rhodobacteraceae; genus Roseovarius. The sequence continues at coordinate 269,308 of DATCSR010000036.1, read as the reverse complement.
GGTGCCCTACCGGCGCGGCCAGGACCCGCTGGAAATCACCGCCTGGTTCGATCCCGGCAATTACACGATCGAAAAGAACCGAAAATTCGGCAACCTGTGGATTCAGGGCGGCCCCCGCGCGCGCGTGTTCTTTGCCGATGCGCCGGAAAAGGCGCCGGCCCTGAACAAGATACCTTTGGTGAAATGGCACCGCCGCTATGCCTATATCAGCTCGACACATATGCTGCTGCCGCGCGGCCTGAACCTTGTCTACGACGAATGGGGCGGGGAGGCGACGAGCGGGGTTCTTTTGCATGCCAAGTTCCTCGACACCTTCGCCGCCAAGGCGGAGGAGGAGGTGGCCCGAAAGCAGCACTATCGCGACTCCGTGGAATACAGGGCCTACATCGAGAATATGGACATCACGCCAGAGCTTTGGTGCAATTGGTCCGAGAAATATATAAACTGGCGCCAGCTAGAGATTCTGGGCCTTATGTCCAAGGGGAACTGGGCATGAATAAAGGGGCCTGGCCAAGGTGAGCGTCGGTATCGTCATGCTGGTCCACAGTACCTTGGGCCGGGCCCGGCAGGTGGCGCGGCACTGGTCCGCTGCAGGCTGTCCACTTGTCATACACGTAGATGCATCTGTACCCGCCAACCTATTCGAGGCGTTCCAGAAAGCGATGGCTGATCTGCCGAACGTCCGGTTTTCCCGGCGCCACCGCTGCGAGTGGGGCACCTGGGGCCTCGTGGCCGCATCGCAAAGCGCGTCCGAGCGGATGCTGAAGGACTTTCCCGACGTCCAGCATGTCTACCTCGCCTCCGGGTCCTGCCTGCCGCTGCGCCCGGTGCAGGAGTTGATCGACTACCTCGCTGCCCGCCCGCTGACCGATTTCATCGAAAGCGCAACCACCGCGGACGTGCCCTGGACCATTGGCGGCCTTGATGCCGAACGGTTCACGCTGCGCTTCCCATTCTCATGGCGCAAGCACCGCTACCTGTTTGATCGCTACGTCGCGCTTCAACGGCGCTTCGGGCTAAAACGGCGCATCCCGAACGGCATCGTTCCGCATATGGGCAGCCAGTGGTGGTGCCTGACACGGCAAACGCTGTCGGCGATCCTCACCGACCCAGACCGCAGCACCTATGACCGATACTTCTCAAAGGTCTGGATCCCGGACGAAAGCTATTTCCAAACCCTCGCGCGCCAGTATTCGCGCCAGATCGAAAGCCGGTCCCTGACCCTGTCGAAATTCGACTATCAGGGCAAACCGCACATCTTCTACGACGATCACCTGCAATTGCTGCGCCGGTCCGATTGCTTTGTCGCGCGCAAGATCTGGCCGCAGGCGACCCGCCTCTACGATGCATTCCTGACCGATCGGGCCAGCGCGATGAAGCGGACCGAACCGAACCCGGCCAAGATCGACCGCATCTTCTCCAAGGCGGTGGAGCGGCGCACACGCGGCCGGCCCGGTCTGTATATGCAAAGCCGTTTTCCAGCCGAAACGCATGAGAACGGCCTGACGTCTTCAGAATATTCAGTCTTTCAGGGTTTTTCCGCCCTGTTCGAGAATTTCGAGCCATGGTTGACCCGCGCCACCGGGGCCCGCGTGCATGGTCACATCTTTGCCCCCCAGCGCGCCGAATTTAGCGACGGCGAGACTGTGATCAACGGCGCGCTTTCGGATAGCGCCGCCCTGCGCGACTATAACCCGCGCGCTTTTCTCGCCAATCTGATCTGGAACACCCGGGGTGAACGGCAATGCTTTCAGTTCAGCCCGGGCGACAATCAGGACATCAATTGGGATATCGCCAAGGACCCGAACGCGCAGATTTCGGTCATCTCCGGTGCCTGGGCCGTGCCATTGTTCAAATCGAACCAGAATTTCTCCGACGTGCGCCGCGAGGCCGCGCGCCTGCAACAGATCGAGGCACTACATCTGGAAATCCTGCGCTCCAGCTGGACCAAAGCGCGCGTGCGGATCTGGACCATGGCCGAATTCATCGAATCGCCGATGGAGCCGCTTCAGGCAATCATTGACGAAATTGCCCCGCAGCACAGCCAGAAAGGCGTGTCCGAGGCGCCGAAGATGGCCGATCTGACAGGCTTTGGCCAGTTTCTTCAGAACCTTAAAAATCAGGGCATGCACCCGTATCTGATGGGCAACTTCCCGGTCGCGCACGACCTGCGGGAACCCCGTACGCCCGCGCGCAAACCCTATCTTGTGCGGTAATTCATGCCCCAATTCGACTATTTCGTGGTGTTGGCCGAAATGCGTACCGGCTCTAACCTGCTGGAATCGAACCTGAACGCATTCGAGAGCTTCGAGTGCCATGGCGAAGCGTTCAATCCCGCCTTTATCGGCCATCCAAACCGGACGGAGATACTCGGCGTCACGCAGGCCATGCGCGAGGGCGATCCGGCCCGCCTGATCGACGCCATCAAAACCGGCTCGACCGGGATGGGCGGGTTTCGGCTGTTTCACGACCATGACGCGCGCGCGCTGAGTATCTGTCTGACCGATCCGCGTTGCGCCAAGATCATCCTCACGCGCAACCCGGCGGAAAGCTACGTCAGCCTGAAAATCGCGCAGGAAACCGGCCAGTGGAAGCTTACCAACGTCAAGCGGCGCAAAGGCGCCAAAGTGACATTCGATCCCGCAGAGTTCGAACAGCACATCACCGACCTTCAGACGTTTCAGGTTGAGGTGCTGAGCCGCCTGCAAAAATCTGGCCAGACGGCGTTTTACATATCGTACGAGGATCTGAACGATCTGGACGTCATCAACGGGCTGGCCCGATATCTGGGAAGCGACGAGCAGCTGGAGGCATTGGATGGCACACTCAAGATCCAGAACCCACAGCCGCTGGCCGAGAAAGTAGCCAATTTCGACGAGATGGCACAGGCGCTGGCCGGGATCGACCGCTTCAACCTGACCCGCACCCCCAATTTCGAGCCGCGGCGCGGCCCCGCCGTGCCGTCGCACATCATCGCGCATCAGGCCCCATTGATCTACATGCCGATCAAATCCGGCCCCGAGGCAGAGGTGCAGGCGTGGATGGCCGCCCTTGACGGAGTGGGCGTCGAAGATTTGCAAACCCGGCTGAACCAAAAGAGCCTGCGGCAGTGGATGCGGCAGACCAGGGGGCACCGCAGTTTCACCGTGCTGCGCCACCCCGCCGCGCGCGCCCATACCGCGTTTTGCCAGCGCATTCTGCATCGCGGACCGGACTGCCTGGGCGAAATTCGGCGCATCCTGCGCAATTTCTACAAACTGCCCATCCCCGGGCCCGGTCCGGACGAATCCTATGACAGGCGTGCCCATTACATGGCATTCACCGCGTTTCTGGACTTTGTGGCTGCCAATCTGCGCGGCCAGACCAGTGTGCGCATCGACGCCAGCTGGGCTACGCAGACTGCGGTCCTGCAAGGGATGGCGCTGGTCTGTCTACCGGACGTCATCATCCGCGAGGACGAGATGACGCCGCAATTGGGCGCGCTGGCGCAACAAGTGGGGTATTCCGGCGCCGCGCCCGTCGCGGCAGCGCCCCCCGATCAGCCCTATGCGCTTGCAGATATCTACGACGAGGCAATCGAAGCGCAGATCGCCGACATCTACCAGCGGGATTACATCATGTTCGGCTGGGATCGCTGGCGCTGAACGGGATCAGGCCGCCAGCATGGACTGTGCTTCGGTCATGATCGTGTAAAGCGTCGCAGGATCGGGATTGGCCCTCAATTTTTCGCATAGCTGTGCATCGCGCAGCGTTCGGGAAATCAGCGCGAGCGCTTTAAGATGCTCGACCCCGGCGTCGCGCGGTGCGAACAGCGCAAAGACCAGATCGACCGGCTGGCGGTCGACCGCGTCAAAGTTGATCGGTTTTTCCAGCAACACCAGTGCGCCGACCACCCGGTCAACATCGTCCAGACGGGCATGCGGAAGGGCGACGCCGTGTCCCACGCCCGTAGGACCCAGCGATTCGCGCTCTTGCAATGCATCGACTGCGGCCTGCGCACTTACGCCATAGACGGCATGGGCGATATCGCCCAGCTCGTGCATCAGACGTTTCTTACTGGATGCGGCGCCCAGAACGCGCACGGCCCCTGGCTTCAGGATCATGGGAATATCCACTCACTGCTCCGACTGTCAGATCCGCCTGGGTTCAAGCCCCGCATCATCTGGCCTGTTTTACGGATCGATCCACCCGATATTGCCGTCATCACGGCGGTAGACCACGTTTACACCGCTTTTTGCCTCGTTTCGAAACACCAGAACAGGGGCCCCCGCCAATTCCATCTGCATCACGGCCTCTCCAACGGAAAGGGACGGGATCTGCGCCTGCATTTCGGCGACGATGATGGGCTGCAGGCTGTCGGGCTCCGATTCCACTCCTTCGGCTTCTGAGGCGAGGATATACGAGGATGCGCCAAAAAGTTCAACCGGCTGCGGGCGGTCCTTGTGATGATCCTTCAGGCGGCGCTTGTAACGGCGCAGCTGTTTTTCCATCTTTTCGCGGGCGGCATCGAATGCGGCGTAGATTTCATGCGCCTTGCCCGTGGCTTGCGCCGAAAGCCCCGTAGACAGGTGAACAATCGCTTCGCAGGTATATTCGCTGGCACTTTTGGAAAACACGACTGTCGCATTGACCGGACGTTCAGCGTATTTCGCCACCGCTTCACCCAGTTCAGTCCTCACATGAGTCTGCAGGGCTTCGCCAATATCGATCTGCTTGCCAGAGATTTGATAGCGCATGGTGTCTCCTTCAAAAGGCGCACCCATCCCGGCCCTATAACGCACTTGCGCCCCTCAGGCTGCCGGGAAGGGCTGCTACAAAATGACATTTTGTTAACGTTTTCAACGTTGATCAACCTGATCCCGCGTCAGAAACGTCCAGATGCCATACTCTGATTGAGGCGTTTTCCAATGCTTTTGTCAATGACGATCGCGGCGCAAGCGGCGAAATCTGCCACCACTTGTCAGGAAATGCGAAAGTTTTCGCCCAAGTACACGCGGCGCACATTTTCATTTTCGACGACTTCGGCGGGGGTGCCCGACATAAGAACCTTGCCATCATGCAGGATATAGGCACGGTCGACAATTTCCAGCGTTTCGCGCACGTTATGATCGGTGATCAGTACACCGATGCCGCGCTTTTTCAGGTCGGCAACAAGGTGCCGAATGTCGGCGACGCTGATCGGATCGACCCCGGCAAAGGGTTCATCGAGCAGCAGATATTTCGGGTCCGCAGCCAGGCTGCGTGCAATTTCGACGCGGCGCCTCTCGCCCCCCGACAGGGCCAGGGCGGGGGCGCGGCGCAAATGCTCGACCGAGAATTCCGACAGCAGTTCTTCCAGACGCTCGCGGCGCTTGTGCGAATCCTTGATCGAGATATCGAGGATCGCCATGATGTTGTCTTCAACCGACAGGCCGCGAAAGATCGACATTTCCTGCGGCAGATAGCCAACGCCCAGCTTGGCCCGGCGATACATCGGAAAGGTGGTGACGTCGCGCCCGTCGATCAACACGCGGCCGGCCTCGGGATAGATGAGACCGGCAATGGCATAGAATGTCGTCGTCTTGCCCGATCCGTTCGGACCCAGCAGTGCCGCAACCTCGCCTTGGCGCAGACGCAGCGAGACGTCGCGGATCACGACCCGTTTCTTGTAACTTTTGCGCAGGTTTTCGACGATCAGCCCGGATGTATCCGTGTCGCTGTCGTCCGCGATATGCAGATCCGGCTTGGTCATTGCGTTGTCTCGGGCTGCAGCACGGTCTTGACCCGTCCGGTCATGCGCGCGGTGCCGGCAACCGTATCGACCGCCATCTGGTCTGCCGTCAGTGCCGAGCCGCCCTGCACCAGCAGCACGTCGCCTGCCATTTCGATCATGCCCGACTGGACATCGTAATCGGCCTCGCGCGCCTCGGCGGCATCATCACCGCTGACCAGGGTGACGCCGCCCGTTGCCGACAGACGCGCAATGCCCGACTGGTCCTCAAGATAGACCACCAGGACGCGCGGGGCCGACAGGCGCATCTGCCCCTGCCCGATCACCACGTTGCCAGTAAAGATCGCGGTCCCGTCGCTTTGATCGACGTCCAGATTTTCCGCCGTCACTTCGACCGGCAAGCTGCTGTCCTGCACCGTGCTGCCAAAGGCAACCTGCATGCCCTGCGCCTGCGCGCCCGCAGCAGTGGCTGCGACGCAGATAAAGAGGATCGCTTGGATGAAACGCTGCAATTGGATCAGTCCTTCGGCTTTGCGGGCATGTATATCAGCTTGACCCCGTCCGTGAACTGCAAATGTGCGGCACCGGTTTTGGGGTCCGACGTCAGCAGCATGCGCCCCGCGCTCAGATCGCCGGGCGGGCCAGTGCCGGTTATTTCTCCCGGCGTTTCCGCATAAAGCGTGCTGAACCGCGTCGTGATACTGTCGGTGCGAATATCGTAACCCGTTGTCGTCTCAAAACGCACGTCGCCCTCCAGAAGGGCCGTCATTTCGGCCTGATTGGCCGTGCCGCGCTGCGACGTGATATCGATCACGCCGCCGCCGTTCAGCCTGAGCTTGGCCTGCGCCTTTTCGGCAAACAGGATATCGCGGTCCGCCGGATCGGGCCGCACCGATTGGGCGAGAAAGGTCACTTCCTCACCGCCAGACGCGACACCGGCGAAACTGGGGTTTGTCGCCCCCTGATCATGCGCACGTTGCGCCAGATCCACATCCACCACCGGGATCGGATCGGTCAGATCAACCTTGCGCGACAGCAGGAACAGCGTCGACAACAGGCCCAGCGCCACCAGCGGCAGGATGACCTTGGCCCAGTTGACCAAGCGTGTGTGAAAATTGTCGCCCCGGCGGATCAATGTGAAAATATATCCTCTTCGGGCCAGCCAGCCAGATCCAGTGCCGCCCGTGTGGGCAGAAAATCAAAGCAGGCTTGGGCTAATTCCATCCGTCCCTCGCGGACCAGCCGCGTGTTCAGTTCGTCGCGCAGCCGGTGCAGATACAGAACGTCCGACGCGGCATAGTCCAGCTGTGCCTTGCTCAGCTCCGGCGCGCCCCAATCGGAGCTTTGCTGTTGCTTGCTGATATCGACGCCCACAAGCTCCTGCAGCAGGTATTTCAGGCCGTGGCGGTCGGTATAGGTGCGGATCAGCTTGCTCGCGATCTTGGTGCAGTAGACCGGCGCGGTCACCACGCCAAAGGCATTCTGCATCGCCGCGATATCAAAGCGGCCGAAGTGAAACAGTTTCAGCACGTCGGGATTGGTCAGCATCGCGCAGAGGTTCGGCGCCGCGGTCTGCCCCTTGGCGACCTGCACCAGATGCGCATTGCCGTCGCCGCCCGACATCTGGATCACGCACAGCCGGTCGCGGTGCGGATGCAGCCCCATTGTTTCGCAGTCAATGGCGACAACCGGACCCAGATCCAGACCATCGGGCAGATCGCCCTGGTAGAGTGTGTTTGTCATGTCAGTCCCTTCACGTCTTTGCGCACGGGATATATAGGTTCTAAAGAGGGAGCCACCAGTATCTGCGGCTACCAGCGGCTCCCGCGTCGCAATCTCTAGCGCAAAGGTGTTTAGAGACCCTTAGCGGAAACGCCCTAGCCCTGGCCCTAGCCTTCGCCCTCGACCTTGCCGCGCAGGGCCTTGACGTCGCCGCGCACCTTCTTGGCCTTAAGGCGGCGTTTCTTCGAGCCCAGCGTGGGGCGGGTGGGTATGCGGCGCTTCGGCTTTTCGGCGGCCTTGCGGATCAATTCGGCCAGCCGCTCGCGGGCGATGTCGCGGTTGCGGGCCTGATGGCGCGTCTCGTCGCATTGGATGATCAGCGTGCCGTCCAGCGTCCAGCGCCGTCCGGCCAGGCGCTTCAGGCGCCGTTTCACCGGATCGGGAAGATTGGGCGATCGTTCGGCCTCGAACCGCAGCTCGACCGCGCTGGCGACCTTGTTGACGTTCTGCCCGCCGGGGCCGCTGGCGCGCACGAACTGCTCGGTCAGCTCCCAATCCTCGATCGTTATGGTGTCTGTGATGCGCAACATCAGGTCAGTTTATCCCGCCCTGCCACAAATCGAAAGGGCCGCCCCGATACGGGACGGCCCTCTAGAAGTTTTTCGGAGGTGGGCCGGTTAGGCGCACCAATCAGGTGGTTCAAATATCCAAGGGCTGCCTTAGATACGCACCTCCCCAACTGTTCCGACACCTCGCTCCAATACCTCTATAGACACTGGGGCACCTCCTTTCACTTGTTGAAACTAATGGGAGCCTGCCACACATTTCCGATATGTCAAAACAAATTTTGCGACCGCTTACTGTGACTGCAAAACGCTGACGCATTGCTGCGGAAGATCGCTCATCGTCAGCTCGCGCTTCGGCTTGGGCTTGGGTGCGTTCGGATCGCGCGGCTTGGGCTTTGGCGGGTTGAGGATGTTGTTCACCCATTGCTGCGCATCGGCGCAGCCATCGCCGGCGGGCGGCGGCGCCTGATCGACGCAGCCGCGCGCGCCCTTCGGGCAGGCAAGGCGCACGTGGAAGTGATAGTGATGCCCCCACCATGGCCGGATCTTGCGCAGCCAGTCGCGATTGCCGGTCTCATCGTTGCACATCTGCAACTTGGCACCGGGAAAGATGAAAATACGCGCGACGCGCGGGTCGCTGGCGGCGGCCTTCAGCAGTTCGTGCTGGGCGCGCGTCCAGCCCGAATTGACATAGGCGCCGTTCGCGCGCCGCATCGACACCGCCGACAGGTTCTCGCGATCGCGGATACTCAGGTTCAGGCGCGGCGGTGGCATCAGCCAGATATCGGCATCCAGCCCGATCTGGTGCGAGCGGTGCCCGCTCAGCATCGGGCCGCCGCGTGGCTGGCTCATATCCCCCACATAAAGGCCGTTCCATCCCATGCGCGCGGCCTTGGCCGACAGCTCGGCGACAAAGTTCACCAGCTGCGGATGTCCCCAGTTGCGGTTGCGCGACAGGCGCATCGCCTGCCATGTCGGTCCGGTTTGCGGCAGTTGCACACCGCCTGAAATGCAACCCTTGGCATAGCTGCCGAAGGGCGCAGCTGTTTGCCGCGATCCGGTGCGCGCGGCGCCAAAGTACTGCTTGGCCTCCTTGCCCAGCATCGACGCGGGAACACCCTGCGCCGCCGCAGGCAGCGACAGCGGACAGATCAACGCAGCGGCGGCGGTAAGGGCAAGCGCCCTGAGATGTGCAATCATTCGGCCAGATCTCCCTGAGGTTTTACCCAGACTAGCAGCACCAGCCCGATCAGGAAAAGCCCGATCAGCGGACTGACGCCAATCTGCTGGCTGCCCGTGGCCGCCGTCACCAGCCCGATCAGGGCTGGCGCGATAAAGGCCGTCGCCTTGCCCGCCAGCCCGTAGAGGCCAAAGGATTCCGCCATCTGCCCGGGCCGCGCCTGCCGCACCATCATCGTCCGGCTGGCCGACTGTATCACGCCCCCCGCCGCGCCGATCACCGCACCGCATAGGTAGAACAGCACATCCGGCAGCACCGAGCCGGGCGCGAGCGCGATCCCATAGACCCGCGTCCGCGAGATAAAGACGATGGACACAGCAACCCCCAGCAGCGCCAGTATGGCCGACACGATCACCGGCTTTGGCCCGAACCGGTCGTCTGCATGGCCGCCCAGCCAGGCAAAGGCCGCCCCTGAAATCAGCGCCAGAATACCGAAAACGCCGGTCTGCACCACATCCCAGCCCAGCACTCCGGCGGCATAGATCCCGCCAAAGAAATACATCCCGTTCAGCGCGTCACGGTAAAACATGGAGGAGGCCAGATAGGCGAACATCGACGGCGTTTTCGGCAGATGCCGGACGGTCCGCGCCACGCGGCCCAGCGCCCGGCGCACGGCCAGCGCGGCGCCCCGCTTGCGAGCGGGCTCTTTGACCCACATGAAAAACGGCACCATGAACACGATATACCAAAGCGCCGTCAGCGGCCCGACAAACCGCGTGCCCTCGCGCCGCGCGGCATCAAATCCGAACGCCGGATCCAGCCCCAGGAGGGTTTTGCCCGTGCTGGCGCTTTCCGCGAACAGCAGCAGCATCACCAGCAGCGCCGCCAACCCGCCGACATAGCCAAAGGCCCAGCCCGTGCCGGAAATGCGTCCGATCTCGGATCTGTCGCCCAGATCCGGCAGCATCGAGTTGGTGAAGATCGTCGCGAACTCCATCCCGATCATGCCGATGACGAAGAACCCCAATACCAGCACAAGGTTCAGATCATAGGGCGCGGCCCACCATATGCCGAAGGCGCCGATCACGTACATGACCGAAAATACCTTGATCCACTGCATTCTTGCGCCCGAATGATCCGCCAGCGCGCCCAGTACCGGCGCGCCCAAGGCGATGATGACCCCGGCCACGGCGATGCCCGTTGCCCAGATCGTCTGTGCCTTGGCGCCGTCGCCAATCAATTCCTTGATATAGGGGGCAAAGATGAACGTTATCAAAAGGGTATTGTAGGGCTGGCTGGCCCAGTCGAAGAAAAACCAGCCCCAGACGCGGCGGCGAAATGTCGAAACTCTCATGTCGCCCTCAACTCCGCGAAACGTGCCATCCGCACGATTACGCCGATATGACAGTGCGGCCTCTGCAACGGCAAGTTTTTCCTGCGATGGCTCCTGCCCTTGCGCTTTCTGCCGCTCCGGCTTACCTCCAAGACGTCTTTGGGAAGGATGATTTTCGACATGCTGGCAATTTACGGACCGTTGCAACTGATCCTCAGCATCATCTATTTCGTGATGATCGTTCACATCATCATGAGCTGGCTGATCAATTTTCAGGTGCTGAACCTGCGCCAGCCTCTGGTCGCGCAGATCTGGGAGGGGCTGAACCGCCTGCTGGAGCCGATTTATCAGCCCATCCGCCGCATCCTGCCTGACACGCGCCCACTGGATCTGGCGCCGCTGGTCGCGCTGATCATTGTGATTTCGCTGCGCGCCTATGTGCTGCCGGTCATCTTTGGCTTTGCCTGACCGCATCCGGGGCTTGTTCACCGAATCTTAGTGTGAAAATACTCTTGTAAGAGCAGCCCGACCCATACTTGCAGGATATCCCTCATGCCCCCCGCCGCCACCCTTCTGAGGGACATCTTCGGATTCGACGCCTTCCGCCCCGGGCAGGAGGACATCGTGACCGCCGTCGCAGAGGGGCACAACGTGCTGGCGATCATGCCGACGGGCGGCGGTAAATCCTTGTGCTTCCAGCTACCTGCGCTGATGCGCGAGGGCGTCACCGTCGTCATATCCCCCCTCATCGCCCTGATGCGCGATCAGGTCCGCGCCCTGCGCGCCGCCGGCGTCGAGGCCGGCGCGCTGACCTCCGGCAACACCGAGGAGGAGACGGCTGCTGTCTGGGAGGCGCTTGAGGCGGGTCGCCTCAAACTGCTTTACATCGCGCCCGAACGCCTTGCCGCCGGGTCGGCAATGGGGATGCTGCGCCGCATCGGCGTGTCGCTGATCGCCGTGGACGAGGCGCATTGCGTCAGCCAGTGGGGCCATGATTTCCGCCCCGATTACCTGCGCATCGGCGAATTGCGCCGTGCATTGGGCGTGCCGCTGGCCGCGTTCACCGCGACAGCCGATGCCGAAACCCAGGACGAAATTATCGAAAAGCTGTTCGATGGCGCCGCGCCCGAACGGTTCCTGCACGGCTTTGACCGGCCCAACATCCACCTCGCCTTTGAGGCCAAGAACAGCCCTCGCCGCCAGATCATGGACTTCGCCAAGGCGCGCAAGGGCCAATCCGGCATTGTCTATTGCGGCACCCGCGCGCGCACCGAAACGCTGGCGCAGGCGCTGCGCGAGGCCGGGCACAACGCGGTGGCCTATAACGGCGGGATGGAGGCCGGTCTGCGCCGCGAGGTCGAGACGCGCTTCAACACCGAAGACGGGCTGATCGTGGTCGCGACGGTCGCCTTCGGCATGGGCGTGGACAAGCCCGATATCCGCTGGGTCGCCCATGCGGATCTGCCCAAATCCATCGAGTCCTACTATCAGGAAATCGGCCGCGCGGGCCGCGACGGCGCCCCCGCCGAGACGCTGACCCTTTACGGCCCGGACGATATCCGCCTGCGCCGCTCCCAGATTGACGAGGGGCTGGCCCCGCCCGAACGCCGCATGGCCGATCACGCGCGCCTGAACGCGCTGCTGGGTCTGGCCGAGGCGCTGGAATGCCGCCGGGTCAAGCTGCTGGGCTACTTCGGCGAGGACACCGGGCCATGCAAGAATTGCGACCTCTGCGACACGCCCCCCGCCACGTTCGACGGGACCGAGGCGGTGCGCAAGGCGCTGTCGGCGATCCTGCGGACCGGCGAGTATTTCGGCGCGGGTCACCTGATTGATGTTCTGACCGGCAAAGACACCGAAAAAATCCGCCAGCGCGGCCATGACGCGCTGCCCACCTTCGGCGTGGGCAAGGAGATGTCCAAGCAAAGCTGGCAGGGCATTTTCCGCCAGATGATGGGGCACGATCTGGTGCGCCCCGATCCCGAACGCCACGGCGCGCTGCGCATGACCGACCCCGCCGTGCCCATCCTCAAGGGCGAGGAACGGGTAACACTGCGCAAGGACACGGTGCAAAGCACCGACCGCCGCCCGGCGGTCAAGGCGCTGGTATCGGACGAGGACGCGCCGCTGCTATCCGCGCTCAAGGCAAAACGCCGCGCCTTTGCCGAGGCGCAGAATGTGCCGGCCTACATCGTCTTCAACGACCGCACACTGATCGAAATGGCCGAGGCGCGCCCCGCCACGCTGGACCAGATGGCGCGTATCGGCGGTGTCGGCGCGAAAAAGCTGGAGCAATACGGCGACGCCTTCCTATCGGTCATCAACGGCGACGCGGCCCAGATGCATCCCGCGCGGCGCAAGCTGGCCGGGCGCGCGGCGGGCAGTGTCTATGACCGGCTGATTGAGGCGCAGGCGCAGCTGGCACGCGGCGCCGAGGGTCTGGACAAACCGTTGAGTTGCTCGACAACGCTGATCACCCGCATCGCCGAAACCCGGCCGCGCGACGCCGCGCAGATGGCGCGAATTCTGGGCGACAAGCGGGCCGAACGGTTCGGCCCCGCCTTTCTGGACGTTCTGCAAGAGGCGGACTAGATGTAGGGAAATCTGGAAGGATATCCCATGCTCGTCGTCATCTCGCCCGCCAAGAAACTGGATATGTCGCCCGACGATACCACCGCCACCGTGCCCGGCTTCGCCAAGGACGCAAATGCCCTGGCGAAGGTCGCAGGCAAGCTGAGCCAGGCCGAATTGCAAAAACTGATGAGCATCAGCGCCGACCTGGCCAAGCTGAATGCCGAAAGGTTCGCGAATTTTGGCGAGATGGACAGCAAGCCCGCCGCGCTGGCTTTTGCCGGGGACACCTATCAGGGGCTTGAGGCGGGCAGCCTCGATGCCGATGAAATGGACTGGGCGCAGGACCGCCTGCGCATCCTGTCGGGCCTTTATGGCCTTTTGCGCCCGCGCGATGCGATCCAGCCCTACAGGCTGGAGATGGGCAGCAAGCTGAAGACAAACAAGGGCAAATCGCTCTATGAGTATTGGGGCACGCGGATCGCGGAGGCGCTGAACCGGCACGCCGCCGAGGTGAAGGCCGATGCGCTCGTCAACTGCGCCAGTCAGGAGTATTTCGGCGCCGTCGATGAGGCCGCGCTGAACCTGCGCGTGGTCACGCCCGTCTTCATGGAGGACAAGGGCGGCGCCCCGAAAATCGTCAGCTTCTACGCCAAGAAGGCGCGCGGCGCGATGGCGCGGTTCATCGTCCAGAACCGTCTGACCGACGCAAGCGCCCTGACCGAATTCGACACCGGCGGCTATTCATACCGCCCGGACATGTCGGAGGAAAACAAGCCGGTTTTCGTGCGCAACGCCGACACCGAAGCAGGCTAACCGGCGGCCGTCACCGGCATCTGCATCGCCGGCGGGCGCGCGCCATCGGGGCAGGCCGCCATGATGCGGTCGTGGATTTCCGGTTTGCGCAGCGGCTTGGTCAGATAGTGGTCAAGACCGGCGGCGAGGATGCCGGTGTCGTCCCCCTCCATCGCGTGCGCGGTCATTGCCACCACCGGAACATGGCGCCCTGTGCGCTGTTCGATCTGGCGTATGTGGCCTGTCGCCTCCTTGCCGTCCATCAGCGGCATGGAGATATCCATGAACACGATGTCGGGCGTGAACGACTGATACAATTCGACCGCCTCGACGCCGTTTTCGGCAAAGACCAGATCAATATCCAGCGCTTTGACCATTTTGCCAAAAACCAGCCGGTTCGTCTTGTTATCCTCGGCGGCGAGCACGCGCATGGCGCGGGGCGTTGGATCCGGAGCATCCACGACGGCGGGGGCGACCGCGCCACCCCGCGGCGGCAGCGACTGCAGCAGGGCGAATAGATCCCGCCGAGGCACCGGCTTTTGCAGGATGGCATGCAGCAGCGGGCGCGCCGGGTCCTGTTCGGCAGTGCCGGTATTGTTGGTCAGAAGGGCAATCGGCGCGGTGTGACCCGCCGCACGCATCGCTTCAGCCAGTTCCAACCCGTCCATGGCGGGCATGTTGTGATCCGTCACAACCAGGTCGATGCCATCGTCCATTTTCTCCAGCGCCGCAGCGCCGGTCGCGCAGCAGACCGTCTCGATCCCCAGAACCGCCATCTGCTTTTGCAGCACGATCCGGTTGGCGTCGTGGCTGTCGACAATCATCACACGGCGCAGATCGGAGGCGCCAATCGGCCCCGGCACATTCGCCCCATCCGCCAGCGGCATCGAAATACGGAACCCGAAGGTCGAGCCGGCATCAAGCGTGCTATCGACCCATATGTCCCCGCCCATCATGTGGATCAACTGCTGCGAGATGGCGAGGCCCAGCCCCGTGCCCTCGAACCGGCGGTTGTGTTCGTCATCGACCTGATTGAATTCGCCAAAGACATGCTTGATCTTGTCCTCGGGAATGCCGATGCCGGTATCTTCGACCGTGATATGCACCTGCGCTGTGCCGCGTTCGTCCTGCATGCCGGTCACGCGGATCAGAACATGCCCCTTCAGCGTGAATTTGATCGCATTGCCCATCAGGTTCGTCAGCACCTGGCGCAGGCGGCCCGGATCGCCGATGAACTGCGTCGGCAGGAACAGATCGTAGTCCAGCAGGATCTCAAGCCCCTGATCGCGGGCCTTGGGCTGCATCAGCATGATCAATTCGTGAATGCACCGCTCCAGATCGAACGGCTCGGGGTGCAGGACCAGCTTTTCGGCCTCGATCTTGGAGTAATCCAACACGTCGTTGATGATGACGAGCAGCGCCTCGCCCGAATTCTTGATCGTGTTGGCATAGAGCAGCTGCTCGTCAGTCAGGTCGGTATCCTTCAGCAGATCGGCCATGCCGACGACGCCGTTCATCGGCGTGCGGATCTCATGGCTCATGTTGGCAAGGAAGGATGATTTCGCGCGATTCGCCGCCTCGGCGCGGGCGCGCGCCTCTTTCAGGCGCTTCTCATAGCGGATGGTCGAGGTGATGTTCAGCGCGAGGCTCACCACGTCGCCGTCATGGCCGCGCTGGTCGATCAGCTTAATGTATTCGCCGCTCCACAGGCGGATGACGACCGGCTCGGGCGCTTGGGTTTGCCAGCGGTCCAGCATATCCTCGCGCCACGCCGCCGGGGTCTGTTCGCCGATGTTCACGATCCCCTCTTCGGTGGCCAGTTGCAGGATCTCGACATAGCTGATGCCCGGCTCGATCGCGCCCAGCCCGTCAAAGACCGAAATATAAGCCCGATTGGCGGCGATCATGCGACCGCTGTCGTCGAAAAAGGCGAAGCCGTCCTGAATCGTCTCGATCGAGTGCCAGAGCCGCCGCTCGGCCACCTGCACCTTTTCGTTGGCGACATGCAGATCGGATTTGACGCGCTGATTCTCGTCCAGCGCCGTCTGCACCTTGGCGCGGGTGACGACGATCTCGTCCGACAGGGCGCGCGCGTGTTTGCCCAGCTTGCGGTTGGCCGCATGCAGTTCGGCCTGCTTTTGCTCAAGCAGACGCTCGGCGGCCAGCCGCCCGCGCCGTTCCTCCGCCAGTTTGTTGGCAAGGCTCATGCCGCTCCTCCGCCATGCCGTCCTAAAGGGTCCAGCAGACAATCCCCCAAGAAGGTGAACAAGCGTTTAACATCCGTGCCTTGATCATTGCCCAAAGCCGGAACGCGTGGCACGATGAAGGTTCCGCTGTCTGGAGGGGTCCATCGTGCGCCGCATATTCCTGTCGCTCTGCCTTGCCGTGTTCGCCGGGCCATTGGCCGCTGAAACCGCCGTCCCGGAGCGGCGTGCGATCATCACCCGCGATGTCGATTTCTACGGCTCGGACCTGACCGCGCTGTTCGACACCACCTACAAGGCGTGCGTGGCCACCTGCCTTGCCAACCCCCAGTGCCGCGCCTTCACCTTCAATACGAAATCGAACGCCTGCTTTCCCAAAAGCGCGGTCCGCGAGGAAACCCCTTTCGTTGGCGCGATATCCGCGCGCATCGCGGACACCAACCCGCAGGTGCTGGCGCAATCCGGCGCGCGTTCGGGCGATCTGGGGTTTCTGGGCGATCAGACGCTTCAGCAGGCGCGCGTGCAGGCCGAGGGTATCGGGCGCACTCATCCCGGCGGCGCCTATACCGCGCAGACCATGTTGCAGGCCGCGCGGGACCGGATGGCCGAAGGTGACACCCTGAACGCCATGCGCTGGACAGGCGCTGCGGTATCCGTCACCGATGCCAGCGATCACTGGACGGAGTATGCCCGGCTGTCGCTGATGATCCCGCAGGATGAATCCCAGCACACTCAGCAGGCCATTACCGCCGCTGCCAACGGATATCTGCGCGGTTTGTCAGATGGAGCGCGCGTCAACGCGCTGCTGATCCTCGCAGAGGCATTGGAGCGCAACAAACAGGGCCGCGAGATGGTGCAGGCGCTGCGTCTTGCCAACGATATCGCCCCGCGCGCCGATGTTGTCGCCGCGCTGGATACGGCAGCGGCGAAATACGGCTTTCGCATCAGCGAAAACACCACCGATAACGAGAGTGCGACACCCCGCATCTGCGCTGAATTCACCGAAAACCTGATCGAGGCGGGCACGGATTACGCGCCCTTTGTGCGTCTGCCCGATCCCGGTCTCGTGGTGCAGCCCGAGGGCCGCCAGATCTGCATCGACGGCGTTCAGCATGGCGAGCGGTATCGCATCACCTTTCGCCGTGGTCTGCCCGCCGCCAATGGCGAGACGCTGCTGAAAGATGTCGAAATCAACGCCTATGTGCGCGACCGCGCGCCGCAGGTCAGGTTTCCGGGCCGGGCCTACGTGCTGCCCCGCGCCGCCGATACCGCATTGCCGGTCGAGACGGTGAACCTCGACCGCGTCGAGCTATCCTTGCGCCGGGTCAGCGACCGCAACCTGCTGCGCGCCATTCAGGACGATTATTTCGGCCGTCCGCTGAACAGCTATGACCTTGGCAATTTCTCGGACAATATCGCTCAGGATATCTGGACCGGCACCGGCGAGGTGCAGAACCAGCTGAACCAGACCATGACCACGCGCCTGCCGCTGGGCGACGTTCTGGCCGATCAGCCGCCAGGCATCTACACCCTGACTGCCACCGTCGAAGGCGCCGATGCATATGACGATTCCGGCGCGACGCAATGGTTCGTGCTGACCGATCTGGGCCTGACGACGCTGATGGGCAATGACGGCCTGAATGTCTTTGCCCGCAGCCTTGCCAGCGCGGGCGCGCTGGAGGGGATCGAGGTGACGCTGCTGTCGCGCGCCAACGCGGTGCTGGGAACGGCGGTCACGGATGCGGAGGGGCACGTGCGATTTGATGCAGGTCTCACACGTGGCACCGGCGGCGCTGCGCCCGCGCTGGTGATCGCCAAAAAGGGCGACGAGGATGCGGCGTTCCTGACCCTGACCGACCCGGCCTTCGATCTGTCCGACCGCGGCGTCGAGGGGCGCCCGCCCGCGCCGCCCGTCGATGTGTTCCTTGCCACCGACCGCGGCGCCTACCGCGCGGGCGAGGTGATCCATGCCACCGCCCTCGCGCGCGATGATGGCGCCGAGGCCGTCACCGGCCTGCCGCTGACCGCGATCCTGACACGCCCCGACGGGGTTGAATATGCCCGCCACCTGTCGGCAGAGGACGCGGCAGGCGGCCATGTCTTCACGCTGCCCGTGGGCGAAACAGCACCGCGCGGCACCTGGACGCTCGATATCAAGGCCGATCTTGACGCCCCGGCGCTGGCCAGCACGCAGGTCCTGGTAGAAGATTTCCTGCCCGAGAGGATCGACTTCACCCTGTCCCTGCCCCAGGACACGCTGAATGCAGCCGCGCTGCCACCACTCAAGGTCGAAGCAAAATATCTCTTCGGCGCGCCCGGCGCGGGCCTCAAATCGGAGGGGCAGCTGGTGCTGCGCCCGACCCGCAGCCTGGGCGACTTCCCCGGCTACCTCTTTGGCCGCTATGACGCCGAAACCGGTCCGAAGGTGCAGTTCTTTGACACCGGGGTGACAGACGCAGACGGCACGCTGAGCCAGCCACTGGAGCTGCCCGAAGGCATCGACGCAGACCAGCCCCACGAGGCCACCGCCATCCTGCGCCTGCGCGAAGGCTCGGGCCGCCCTATCGAGCGGAAGATCACCCGCACGCTGGCCCCGACCAAGGCGATGATCGGGATTGAGCCCGCCTTTGACGGCGTGGTGCCCGAAGGCGGCGAGGCACAGTTCGACATCATCGGGGTTGCTCCCGACCTGACGCGCACCGACATGCCGGTAAAATGGACGCTGAACCGCGTGACCACGCGCTATCAATGGTATCAGCAATACGGCAATTGGGAGTGGGAACCGATCACCACACGCACCCGCGTTGCCACCGGCGAGGGCGCCTTGGGCACCCCTCCGCTGAGCGTCGCCGCCCCCGTTGACTGGGGCCAGTACGAGCTGCTGGTCGAGCGGACGGATGGCACCTATGTGGCGTCGTCGGTCGATTTCTACGCCGGCTGGTATGCCCCCGCTGACAGCAGCAGGGCGCCCGACACGCTGGATCTGTCGCTGGGCGCTGAAACCTATGAGCCCGGCGACACCGCCGAGCTGCGCATTGTGCCGCGCTATGCCGGAACCGCGCTGATTACGGTGATGTCGAACCGCGTCATTTCGCGCAAGTCGGTCGAAGTCAGCGAGGGCGAAAACATCATCCCCGTCGATGTGACCGACGATTGGGGTGCCGGCGCCTATGTCACTGCGCAGGTAATCCGGCCGATGGATGTCGCGGCAGGCCAGAACCCCGCCCGCTCTCTGGGCCTCGCCTATGCCACGATAGACCCCGGCGCGCAGCAGCTGAACGTCACCATCGACGCGCCCGATACCTCCGATCCGCGCGGTGCGCTGACCGCGAAGGTCAAGGTGGACGGGCTGGAGGGCAAGACCGGCTTCGTCACCCTCGCCGCCGTCGATCTGGGCATCCTCAACCTCACTGGATTCGACAGCCCCGACCCCTCGGCGCATTACTTCGGCCAGCGGCGGCTGGGGGTCGAGATCCGCGATATCTATGGCCGCCTGATCGACGGCATGAACGGCGCGGCTGGCACCGTGCGCTCGGGCGGCGATGCCGGAAGCAGCATGTCCCGCCAATCGCCCCCGCCGACCGAGGAGTTGGTGGCCTATTTCTCTGGCCCGCTGACGGTGGACGCGGACGGCACTGCCGAGGCATCCTTTGACATCCCCGATTTCAACGGCACCGTCCGCCTCATGGCGATTGCGTGGAGCGCGGATGGCGTCGGGCAGGCCGAGCGCGACGTGCTGGTGCGCGATCCGGTGGTTCTGACCGCGTCGGTGCCCCGCTTCCTCGCGCCGGGCGACCGTAGTTCGATGCTGCTGGAAATCGTCCATGCTACCGGCCCGACCGGGCGCGTCGGCCTCGACATATCGGCCCCCGGCGTGGCGCTGGCGGGCGGCGTGCCCTCTGATTTCGATCTGGGCGAGGGGCAGAAGCAGAGCTTCCGCCTGCCCGTCACCGCAGGCGAGGCTGGCGATTACGAGATCCGCATCGCCCTGACCACGCCGGACGGCAGGCAACTGACCAAATCGCTGACCCTGCCGGTGCGCGCCAATGATCCGCCCGTCTCGGAAACCCGCCAGTTCCAGCTGGCGGCGGGCGATACCTTTACCCTGTCGGATGATGTATTCGCGGGCTACCGCCCCGGCACGGGCGAGGCTGTCATTTCCGCCGGGGCGCTGGCGCGGCTGAACGTGCCGGGCCTTTTGCAATCGCTGGACCGCTACCCTTACGGCTGCACCGAGCAGGTGACCTCCCGCGCGCTGCCGCTGCTTTACTTCAATCAGGTCGCCTCGGCCCTCGGCCTTGGCAATGATGGCGCGATCAAGGCCCGCGTCGATGAGGCGGTCGCCCAAGTGCTGACCCGGCAGACCAGCAATGGCGCCTTTGGCCTCTGGCGCGCGCAATCGGGTGATTTCTGGCTGGATGCCTATGTTGCCGACTTCCTGTCGCGCGCCCGCACCGAGGGGATCAAAGTGCCGGGCCACGCCTTCGCCATGGCAATGGACAACCTGCGCAACCGCGTGAACTACGCCCCCGATTTCGACAGTGGCGGCGAAGATATCGCCTATGCGCTCATGGTTCTGGCGCGCGAGGGCGCGGCGGCGATGGGCGATCTGCGCTACTATGCCGACGTCAAGGCGGGCGATTTCGCTACGCCGCTGGCACAGGCGCAACTGGGCGCTGCACTTGCATCCTACGGCGATCAGACCCGCGCCGATCGCATGTTCAACGCCGCATTGCAAAGCAGCGATGGCACCAATCAGGCCCGCAGATGGCGCGCCGATTACGGCACCGCCCTGCGCGACCGCGCCGGTGTGCTGGCGTTGCTCATCGAGGCAGGCAGCGACGTGGGCGACCGCGACGCATTGACCCGCGGCCTGACCACAGATGGCCCGCACCTGTCGACGCAGGAAGAGGCGTGGAGCCTGCTGGCCGCCCGCGCCCTGATCGACGATACCTCGGCGCAGGGCCTGACGCTGAACGGCGCGCCCGTTACCGGCCCGTTCATTCGCAAGGTGGAGGCTGGCATGGTTCAGCCGCAGACCATCACCAATACCGCGCAGCGCGATACGGACATCACGCTGACCACCTTCGGCGTGCCGCTGGTGCCCGGCCCGGCGGATGGCTATGGCTACGCAATCAGGCGGCAGTATTACGACATGGACGGCACGCCCACGTCTCTGGATGGCGTTCCCTCGGGCACGCGGCTGGTGGCGGTGCTGACCGTGACCCCGTTCGAGGAGGCACAGGCCCGGTTGATCATCGACGATCCGCTTCCCGCGGGGCTGGAGATCGACAACCCGAACCTCATCACCTCGGGCGATGTGCGCTCGCTTGACTGGTTGGAAACCACCTATGCCGAGCATAGCGAATTCCGCTCGGACCGGTTCATCGCGGCGGTAGAGGGGAGCCAGGACAAGCCGTTCAACCTCGCCTATATCGTGCGCGCCATTTCGCCAGGGCAATACCACCACCCTGCCGCCACGGTCGAGGATATGTATCGCCCAGAATACCGCGCGCACACCGATACCGGCCAGATGACCGTGACCGAGTAGGCCCATGCGCACGCATCGCTGGATCTTCGCGCTCGCACTGTCGCTGACATTGGCGGCAGGTGCGCGCGATGGGTTGGACGCTTGGGTGGATCGCACGCCCATGCCCCCGCTGCTCACCGCGACGGGGGTCGAAGTGCTGGACCGTAACGGAGATACGCTCCGCGTCTATACCGTTGCCGACGGGCGATGGCGGCTGGCACCGGGGGCGGTCGATCCGGGATTTCTGGACATGTTGGTTGCGTATGAGGACCGCCGTTTCTACAGCCATCCCGGCGTCGACCTGCGCGCCATGGCCCGTGCGGCGGTGCAGGCTGTCTGGCATGGCGGCGTCGTCTCGGGCGGATCGACCCTGACGATGCAGGTCGCGCGGCTGATGGAGGATGGCAGCACCGGGCAATGGGCGGGCAAGCTGCGCCAGATCCGGCTGGCCCTGGCGCTGGAGCGGCGGCTGACCAAGCGGCAGATCCTTGAGCTCTACCTCACCCGCGCGCCCTATGGCGGCAATATCGAGGGCATCCGCGCCGCAACCCTCGCATGGTTCGGCAAGGAGCCCGCGCGCCTGACCCCTGCGCAATCGGCGCTGCTGGTCGCCCTGCCCCAATCGCCCGAAGCGCGCCGCCCCGACCGGCACCGGGATGCGGCAGGCACCGCGCGCGACCGCGTGCTGGACCGCATGGTGCGGCAGCGGGTGCTGGATATCGAGACGGCGCAGGCGGCAAAACTCGACCCGGTCCCGCATACGCGTCGCCCCTTTCCAGCCCTCGCGCCGCATCTGGCCGACCGCGCGATTACCGAGAATCCCGCCGCGCTGCGCCACGATCTGACCATCGACGCCGCGCTGCAATCCAAGCTGGAGGCGCTGGCCGCCCGCGCCCTGCGAGGGCTACCCGGCGCGGTGTCTGTGGCCATCGTGCTGGCCGATCACCGCAGCGGCGATATCCTCGCCTCAGTCGGATCGGCGGGCTTTCAGCTGGACGCGCGGCAGGGGTTTGTCGATATGACGGACGCGCTGCGCTCGCCCGGCTCGACGTTGAAGCCGCTGATCTACGGCATGGCGTTTGACCGCGGCCTCGCCCATCCACAGACGCTGATCAATGATGCGCCGATCCGCTTCGGCACCTACGCTCCGCAGAATTTCGATGGCCATTTTCGCGGCGAGGTGACGGTGACAGAGGCGCTGCGCCAATCGCTGAACATCCCCGTGATCCGCCTGATAGACGAGATTGGCCCGGCTCATCTGATGGACGCGATGCGCCGCGCGGGCTTGCGGCCCGAACTGCCCGGCGATCAGGTTGGCCTTGCCGTGGCGCTGGGCGGCGTCGGCGTGACGCTTACCGACATGGTGCAGCTTTATGCGGCCCTCGCGCGAGGCGGTGACGCGATCCCACTACGCTGGCGACAGGAGGCCGAGACGACGACGCCCACCCGCATCCTCAGCCCCGCCGCCGCGTGGCAGGTGGGCGACATCCTTGCTGGCCTGGCCCCGCCGCCCGGCGCGCCGCGCCGCGCGCTGGCCTACAAGACCGGCACCTCCTACGGCCATCGCGATGCCTGGGCGCTGGGCTGGGACGGATCGCACGTGGCCGGCGTCTGGATCGGGCGGCCCGACGGCACGCCGGTGCCGGGCGCATTCGGCGGCGATCTGGCCGCGCCGATCCTGTTCGAGGCGTTTCAGCGGCTGAAATCGCGCCCCGATGCGCTGCCATCGCCGCCGCCCGAGACGCTGATCGTCTCGACCGCCGAGCTGCCGCAACCGCTGCAACGGTTCACCGGGCGGAACGCCATTTTTGCCGCCGACCCCGGCGCACCAGAGCTGATTTTTCCGCCCGATGGGGCACGTATGGCCGCCGCAGATCCCGGCCTGACGGTCAAGATACGCGGCGGCAAACCACCCTACACGTTCATGGCAAACGGCCAGCCGTTACTGACCGGAGTGCAGGCGCATCAAGCCGATCTGGAGGGCCTCGGACCGGGATTCAGCCAGATCGCGGTGATCGACGCTCTGGGGCGCAGCGCGCGGGTGACGGTCCGCCTGGATTAGAGCGCGCCTTCGGCCGCCGCCCGGATCGCGCGGATATTCTCGCCATAAACCGCCGGATTGCTGACGCTGCCGCCCTTGAACACGCCCGAGCCGGCGACGAACACATCGGCCCCTGCTTCGGCCATCAGCGGCGCGGTTTCGGGGGTCATGCCGCCGTCTATCTCGATATGGATGGGCCTGTCACCGATCATGGCACGCAGGCTGCGCACCTTTTCGATCTGGCTGTGAATGAACTTCTGCCCGCCAAAACCGGGGTTCACCGTCATCACGCAGACCAGATCAATCATCTCCAGCAGATGCGTCACCGCGTCCAGCCCGGTGCCGGGGTTCAGCGCCAGCCCGGCCTTGCAGCCTGCCCCGCGAATGGCCTGCAACGTGCGGTGGATGTGCGGGCCGGCCTCCAGATGCGCGGTCAGGATGTCGGCCCCGGAATCCGCATAAGCGTCGATATAGGCATCGACCGGCGCGATCATCAGATGCACGTCCATCACCGTCTGAATATGCGGGCGGATCGCCTTCAGCAGGGGCGGGCCGAAGGTGAGGTTCGGCACGAAATGCCCGTCCATTACATCGACATGCACCCAGTCGCAGCCCTCAGCCTCGATCGCCTGAATCTCGCGGCCGAAATCGGCGAAATCGGCGGATAGGATCGAGGGGGCAATCTTGATCTTGCGGTCGAATGTCATGGGCTGGCTCCGAGGGGTTGCTGCTAAAGCCGTAAATGGGGCCTGCCGGGGGCCAAGGTCAAGGCCGCGTGATTGCGGCACCGGGGAGTTTATGCGACCAATCGGCCCCGAGACTGCCAGAAAGGCCCGCCATGACCGACACGCCGCAAAACCCCGCCGACCTTGAGGCACCGTACGAGTTGCAGGAGGTGCTGGGATATTCCCTGACCGAATGGTCGCACGGCCTCGCCGTGGTCGAGGCGGAGTTTACCGACACGCTGAAGAACCGGCAGGGCCTGCTGCATGGCGGCATCCATGCGCTGCTGCTGGATACGGCGATGGGCTATGCCGGATGTTATACAGGTGTCGCCGGGCAGCAACAGAATGCGCTGACCTTGTCGATGACAGTCAATTATGTCGGCCAGTTGCAGGGCACGCGCCTGATCGCCACCGGGCGGCGCATCGGGGGCGGGCGCAGGACCTACTTTGCCGAGGCCAAGGTGACCGACGACACCGGCGCAACACTCGCCACCGCGACGGGCGTCTTTCGATACCGTAGCGGCCCTTTGATGGATGAGACCCCTTGACCTTCCAGTGACTGGAATCCTTATGTGCTGTTCGAGAGCATGAAAAAGGGGCCGGGCCATGGCAGGCACATACACGATTCGTCTGGACGGAATGACCTGTGCAGGCTGCACAGGGCGGGCCGAGCGGGCCATTGCGGCGGTCCCGGGCATCGGCGGCGCATCGGTCAACCTGGCCACGCGCAGCGCGCAGGTCGATCTGGGGCAGGCATCACTTGCCGATGTGGCGCAGGCGGCGCAGGACGCCGGGTATCCGGCGCGTGAGGTCGAGACGCGGCTGAGCATTCCGACCATGCATTGCGCGTCCTGCATCGCCCGGACCGAGGCGGCCTTGCTGGCCGTGGACGGCGTGACAGCGGCGTCCGTCAATCTGGCGACACGCGCCGCGCAAGTCAGATATCTGGACGGCGCGACCACGCCCCAGGCGCTGGCCGATGCCGTGACCAAGGCGGGCTACCCCGCCGAAGTGCAAGCGGACAGCACCACCCAATCGGCGCAGAATGAGGACGAGGCACGCGGCGCCCTGCGCGCGACCCTGATCGCCGGGGCGCTGACGTTGCCGGTCTTTATCATGGAAATGGGCGGGCACCTTTTCCCGGCCCTGCATCATGCCATCGCCGACGGTATCGGTATGCAGACCGCGTGGCTGATCCAGTTCGTGCTGACCACGCTGGTGCTGATCTGGCCGGGGCGGCTGTTTTATAGCATCGGCATCCCGGCCCTCCTGCGCGGCGCGCCCGAGATGAACAGCCTTGTCGCGCTCGGCACGCTGGCGGCGTGGGGCTATTCCACCGTCGCGCTTTTCGCCCCCGGCCTGCTGCCCGGCGGCGCGCGCGCCGTCTATTTCGAGGCGGCGGCGGTAATCGTCACCCTTATCCTGCTGGGCCGCTGGATGGAGGCCCGCGCGCGCGGCCGCACCGGCGCGGCGATCGAGGCGCTGATGGGCCTGCGCCCCGAGACCGTGCGCGTCGAGAAGGATGGCCAGATCATCGAGCGCAGCGTTGACAGCCTTACGGTCGGCACCCTGATCCACGCACGCCCCGGCGAGCGGATCGCCGTGGATGGCGAGGTGATCTCCGGCACCAGCCACATTGACGAAAGCATGATAACGGGCGAGCCGATGCCGGTCCGCCGCGCCCCCGGCGATCCGGTGATCGGCGGCACGACCAACGGCGCGGGCGCGCTGATCTACCGTGCGACGCAGGTGGGCGAGGGCACCGTTCTGGCGCGGATCGTTGCCATGGTTCAGCAGGCTCAGGGCGCGAAATTGCCGATTCAGGCAACGGCGGACAAGGTCGTGCGCGTCTTTGTCCCCATCGTGATCGCGGTGGCGCTGGCGACGGTTCTGGTCTGGCTGGTCTTTGGAACGCTGCCGATGGCGCTGGTCGCGGGTGTGTCGGTGCTGATCATCGCCTGCCCCTGCGCCATGGGCCTTGCCACGCCCACGTCGATCATGGTCGGCACGGGCCGCGCGGCAGAACTGGGCGTGCTCTTCCGCAAGGGCGACGCGCTGCAACGGCTTGAGGGCGCGCGCGTCATCGCCTTTGACAAGACCGGCACGCTGACCGAAGGGCGCCCGCAGGTTGTCGAAATCGCGCTGACCGACGGATATGACCGCGATGATGTGCTGGCCATCGCGGCGGCTGCCGAGGCGCAGTCCGAACACCCCATCGCCCGCGCGATAGAGGCCGCAGCCGAGGGGCTGGCCCTGCCCGCCGTCCAAGACATGCAAGCCGTGGCGGGGCATGGGCTGACGGCGGATGTGGCTGGCAAGCGCGTGCACATCGGCTCCGCCCGGTTGCTGCACGACGCCGGGATCGACATGGATGCGCTCGCGCCCAAGGTCGAGGCGTGGCAGGCCAGTGGCCATAGCCTTGTGATGATTGCCATCGACGGCACGCTTGCCGGGGCGCTGGCGATCTCGGACGCGATCAAATCCGGCACCAAGGCGGCGATTGACGCGCTGCATGACGCGGGGCTGGGCACCGCCATGATATCGGGCGACAGCGACGCAGCGGCGCGCCATATCGCGGCGCAGATCGGCATCGACCATGTGGTCGCCGACGTGCGCCCCGATGGCAAGGTGGACGCGCTGGAGGCGCTGCGCGACCGGCACGGCGCCATTGCCTTTGTCGGTGACGGGATCAACGACGCGCCGGCGCTGGCGGCTGCCGATGTCGGCATCGCCATGGGCACAGGCACCGATGTGGCGATGGAATCGGCCGATATCGTGCTGATGTCGGGCGACCCGTTGGGCGTCGTCACCGCGCGCCATGTTTCGAGCCGCACCATGCGCAATATCCGGCAGAACCTGTTCTGGGCATTCGCCTACAACGCCGCGCTGATCCCGGTGGCGGCGGGCGTCCTCTATCCGTTGACCGGCACCATGCTGTCGCCGATGCTGGCGGCGGGGGCGATGGCGCTGTCCTCGGTTTTCGTACTGGGCAACGCGCTGCGCCTGAAACGACTGAAAAGGCCGGAGGCCACAGCATGACCATCAAGGACGTCGCCCGCCGCACCGGCCTGCCAGCGAAAACCATCCGCTACTATGAGGATATCGGGCTGATCCATCCCACCCGCGCCGCCAATGGCTATCGCAGTTTCAGCGAAGAGGACGTCCACAAGCTGACCTTCGTGGGCCGTGCCCGCGCGCTGGGGTTTTCCATCGCGGAATGCCGCGATCTGCTGAACCTCTACGACGACAAGTCGCGCGCCAGCGCCGATGTGCGCGCCATCGCCGCGCGCCACTTGGCCGACATCCAGCAAAAGATCGACGCCCTGGCCCAGATGCGCGACACGCTGGCCCATCTGGTCGATGCCTGCGCGGGCGACGACAGGCCGGACTGCCCGATCCTGCGCGACCTGTCGGGCTGACGAAAGCACCCGACACTTGACACCGGGCAGGCCACGGTTCAACGCTCTGCGCCATGTTGGATCTGCGCCCGGTAGGATATGTGATCGGCCTTACGGCCATGGCGCTGGGTCTCGCCATGCTGTTGCCGCTGGTCGTGGATGTCGCGCAGGCTCGCGGCCATTGGGACGTATTCGCGCAATCGTCGATCCTGACCATTCTCATCGGCGGCCTTGTCGCCGGGGCCTGCCGCAACGGGGTGGGCGAGGGTCTGACGATCCGCCAGACCTTCCTTTTGACCACGGGTGTCTGGGTGGTGCTGCCGCTGTTCGGGGCGCTGCCCCTCATGCTGGGCGCGACCAGCCTCAATTTTACCGATGCGTTTTTCGAGGCGATGTCAGGCTTTACGACCACCGGAGCGACCGTGGTGACCGGGCTGGACACGCTGCCCAAGGGGATACTGCTGTGGCGCGGAATCATGCAGTGGATGGGCGGGGTCGGCATCATCGTCGTCGCCATGGTATTCCTGCCCGAACTGCGCGTCGGCGGCATGCAGATCTTCCGCGCCGAGGCCTTCGACACGATGGGCAAGATCCTGCCCCGCGCGACCGCGATCGCCAGCCGCATATCGGTGATCTATCTGGGGATGACGATGGCCTGCATCCTGGCCTATGTCGCAACCGGCATGTCCGCCTTTGACGCCACTGTCCACGCGATGACGACCGTATCGACCGGGGGAATGGCCAATTATGACGCGTCCTTCGGGGCGCTGAACCCCTCGGCTGAATATATTGCCGTCGTCTTCATGATCCTGTCGGCGCTGCCCTTCGTGCGGTTCGTACAGCTGATGGCCGGAACCGCGCAGCCGCTGCTGCGCGATCCGCAGATACACGGCTTTTTCAAAACGATATGCAGCATCGTCGGCGTGCTGACGCTGTGGCAATTTCTTCAGCGCGAACAGCTGACCGAGGAAACCTTTCGCGAAGTGCTTTTCAATATCGTGTCGATCCTCACCGGCACCGGATATTCCAGCGCGGATTACATGCTGTGGGGGCCGTTCGCGGTGTCGATCTTCTTTTTCACCGGGCTTATCGGTGGCTGTGCCGGCTCGACCACCTGTTCGGTCAAGATCTTCCGCTATCAGCTGCTGTTCGCCTCGATCCGCGTGCAACTGGCCCGTATCCGCAGCCCGCATGGCGTATTCACGCCGCGCTACGGCGGGCGCAATGTGGATGCGGATGTGCTGAATTCGGTCATGTCGTTCTTCGTCTTCTTTACTGTCACGCTGGGCGTGATATCGGTGCTGCTGGGGATGACCGGCCTCGACTTCACCACCGCCGTATCGGGCGCCGCCACCGCGCTGGGCAATATCGGCCCCGGTCTGGGGGACAAGATCGGACCGGCGGGCAACTTCGCCATGCTCGGCGACACGTCGAAGTGGATTCTTTCTGCCGCAATGCTGATCGGCCGCTTGGAAGTGCTGGTCGTCTATGCCTTATTTACCGTTTCATTCTGGAGGAACTGATGTCTGACACATCCCGCACGCGCCCGCTTGGCGCCCAAATCTCACACATGCTGAAATCACGCGGGGTCGACACGATCTTCGGCATCCCCGGCGTGCATAACCAGGAGATGTATCGCGGCATCGAAGAGGCCGGCATCCGTCATTTTCTGGCCCGCCACGAACAGGGCGCGGGGTTCATGGCCGATGGCTATGCGCGCGCCAGCGGCAAGCCGGGCGTCGCCTATGTCATCACCGGGCCGGGCCTGTGCAACACGATGACGCCGATGGGGCAGGCCTATTCCGACAGCGTGCCGGTGCTGGTCCTGTCCTCCTGCCTTGATGAGACTGCGGCAACTCGCGGCCAGTTGCACCAGATGCTGGACCAGCAGGCGGCGGGCGCGACGGTATCCGACTGGTCCTATACCGCGCATACGGCGGATGCAGCCTATAGCCTGATCGACCGCGCCTTGACCGAATTCCAGACCAAACGCCCCCGGACCAAGCATATTCAGGTGCCCATTCAGGCACTGGTGGCCGAGGCCGATCCCGCCCCGGACGCCGCGCCCGAAGTGACGCGCTCGCCCCAGTCCCTGCCGGAGGGCATTGCCAAGCGGATCTCGCAGGCGAAACGCCCGCTCTTCATCCTTGGCGGTGGCAGCGTGCGCGCGTCGGACGAGGCGCGGCGCGCGCTGCGCACCCTGAACGCCGCCAGCTTTCCCACCTATGCGGGGCGCGGTGTGGTGTCGGTGGCGGATGACCCGCTGCATTTCAGCGGCTTTCTGGGCCGCCCCGAAAGCGCCACCGTCGCCGCCAGCGCCGACGTGGTGATCGTCGTCGGCAGCGAGCTGTCCGAAATGGACCTCTGGCGTGACACGCTCGGTCATACCGGCCAGATGATCCGCGTCGATATCGACCCCGAGGTGCTCGGCCAACAGCCGGGCAGCATCGCGGTTCAGATGAGCGCGCAGGACTTCTTTGCCGGGCTCAACGCCGCGCTGGAGAACCACAAGGCCGACACCTCATGGACCGCCGATGAGGTCGCCAAGGCCCGCAAGCGCTGGCGCGCGGAATCCGACGCCGAACGCCCCGGTATCGTGCGTGTCTGCGACGCGCTGATCGAGGTGATGCCGGAGGATACGATGTATTTCTCGGACATGACCCAGTTCGCCTACACCGGCAAGGAAGTGTGGGACATGCACCGCCCCGGCCACTGGCACCACCCCTATGGCTTTGGCACGCTGGGCTATGCCCTGCCCGCCGGCATCGGCGGCGCAGCCGCGCGCCCCGGCCTGCCGACCGCGGTCATCGCGGGCGATTACGGGTTCCAATACACCGTGCAGGAGCTGGGCACGGCGGTCGAACTGGGCCAGCCCCTGCCGATCCTGCTATGGGACAACGGCAAGCTGAAAGAGATCGAGGACAGCATGGTCGCCGCCCAGATCGCCCCCAATTCGGTGATCGCACACAACCCCGATTTCGTCGCCCTGGCCAAGGCGTATGGCGCGAATGCCGAGGCGCCGAAATCACTGGACGAGCTGAAAAAAGTGGTGACAGCGGCTTTCAAGGCCGATGGTCCGACGCTGATCTACATGACCGCCGACATGAAGGACTGACGGCAAAGCCGGGAGGGCGCGCGCCTTCCCGGCTAGCCGATCCGCCCGACGGGGCCGATGCTGCCGGTCTGGCCGCGATGCAGCAGCAGGTGATCCAGCAGAACACAGGCCATCATCGCCTCGCCCACCGGGACCGCGCGGATGCCGACGCAAGGATCATGCCGGCCCTTCGTCACCACCTCGGTCGCGGTCCCGTCCATGCGGATCGACGCGCGCGGGCTGAGGATGGACGATGTCGGCTTGACCGCGAACCGCACGACAATCTCCTGCCCGGTGGAGATACCGCCCAGAATACCGCCCGCGTGATTGCTGCTGTATTCCGGGCCGTTCTCGCCCATGTAAATCTCATCGGCGTTATCGGTGCCCATCAATTCGGCAGCGGCCATCCCTTCGCCAATCTCGACCCCCTTCACGGCGTTGATCGACATCATCGCCGCGGCCAGATCGGTATCCAGCTTGCCATAGACCGGCGCGCCAAGGCCCGCAGGCACGCCGCGCGCAACAACCTCGACAATCGCCCCGACCGAGTTGTGAGCCTTGCGCAGCTTTTGCAAATACGCCTCCCACTCGGGCGCGGCCTTGGCGTCCGGCAACCAGAAATCATTGTTTTCAATTGCATCCCAGTCAAACGCCGCGCGGTCCAGCGCCATGGCCCCCATCCGCACCATGTAACCCTTGATCTGCACCCCCGGTATCAGCTGGTCCAGCGCCGCGCGGGCGATGCCCCCCGCCGCAACCCGCGCCGCCGTTTCGCGCGCCGAACTGCGCCCGCCGCCGCGATAATCGCGCAGCCCGTACTTCTGGTGATAGGTGATGTCGGCGTGACCGGGCCGGAAGGTATTGGCGATATCGCCGTAATCGCGGCTGCGCTGATCGGTATTCTCGATCATCAACTGGATGGAAGTGCCTGTCGTCTTCTTCTCGAAGACGCCCGACAGTATCTGCACTGCGTCGGGCTCGTTCCGCTGAGTCATGTTCTTGTTCTGACCGGGGCGGCGCTTGTCCAGCCAGTGCTGCAGCATCGCCTCGTCCACCGCCACGCCCGGCGGGCAGCCGTCGACGGTCGCGCCCAAAGCGGGGCCGTGGCTTTCGCCCCAGGTAGTGACGCGGAAGAGATGACCGAAAGTATTGAGGCTCATGACGCGGCTCCTTTGGCGCCCGGTCTAGCGACCCCGCAGGCGTGCCTCAAGCCATTTTGGACTGCGGCCGCCCGGATGCCGGGCGGCCAACGGGATCAGATCAGGGTTTCAGCCTTGACGGAGTCAATATTCAGCGCCGCGCCGACCGCCTCATAGGTCAGCTGGCCGGCATGAACGTTCAGCCCGTTCAACAGGTTCGCATCGTCTGCGCAGGCTTGTTTCCACCCCTTGTCGGCAATGGCCAGCATGAAGGGCATCGTGGCGTTCCCCAGCGCGATGGTCGAGGTGCGCGCGACCGCGCCGGGCATGTTGGCGACACAGTAATGCACGATCCCGTCCACTTCATAGATCGGGTCCTGATGGGTCGTCGCCTTTGACGTCTCGAAACAGCCGCCCTGATCAATGGCCACATCCACCAGGACCGATCCCGGCTTCATCAGGGCCAGTTGTTCGCGGTTGATCAGCTTGGGCGCCGCGGCGCCGGGGATAAGGACCGCGCCCACCACCAGATCCATGCGCGGCAGCAACTCCTCGATCGCGCCCTTGTCGGAAAATTGCGTCGTCAGGCGCCCCATGAACACGTCATCCAGATAGGACAGGCGCGGCACGGAGCGGTCCAGCACGGTCACATTCGCGCCCATCCCGACCGCCATGCGCGCAGCCGCCGCGCCCACGACACCGCCGCCGATGATGGCGACATTGGCAGGGCGCACACCCGGAACGCCGCCCAAAAGCACGCCGCTGCCGCCATTGGCCTTTTGCAACGCCCAGGACCCGGTCTGCGGCGCAAGCCGCCCCGCGACCTCGGACATCGGGGCGAGCAGGGGCAAGCCGCCCTTGCCGTCTGTCACCGTCTCATAGGCGATGGCGGTGCAGCCCGATGCAAGCAGGTCATGCGTCTGATCCGGATCGGGCGCCAGATGCAGATAGGCGAACAGGATTTGCCCCTCGCGCAGCATCTTGCGCTCATTCTCCTGCGGCTCTTTCACCTTCACGATCATGTCGGCACTGGCAAAGATTTCTTCGGCGGTGCCGACGATTGTCGCGCCGGCGGCAGTATAGCTTTCGTCGGTAAATCCCGACCCCTCCCCGGCCCCCGATTGGATCATGACCTCATGTCCATGTGCGATGGCCTCCATCGCGGCGTTGGGCGTAATTCCGACGCGGCACTCCTGGGGTTTGATCTCTGTGGGGCATCCGATTTTCATGAGCGACTCTCCTAATGTTCGGATTGATATTAGGCAAAATCCAGCCCAGCGGGATGAAATTTTCCACTATAACTGGGTTCCCAACGCAATAATCTTCGATAGATTAGGGTAAACACGTGAAGGATTTGCGGAAATGCCCCTTGATACGATTGACCGGCGGCTTTTGACCGTCTTGCAGAAAAGCGGACGGATATCGAATTCCGATCTGGCCGAGAAGGTTAACCTGTCGGCCAGCGCCTGCCATCGCCGCGTGCAAAGACTGGAGGCGGAGGGGTATATCGCCGGATACGTCGCATTGCTGAACGCGCGAAAAATGGGCGTGCCGACAACCGTTTTCGTCGAAATTACGCTGTCCGCACAGGCCGATGACGTGCTGAACGCGTTCGAGAAGGCCGTCGCGCGCATACCCGATGTTCTGGAATGTCACCTGACAGCCGGCACCGCCGATTACATCCTGAAAATCGTCGCGGAAGACACCGACGATTTTGCCCGAATCCACCGCCAATACCTGACCCGTCTGCCCGGCGTCGCCAATATGCAGAGCAGCTTTACCCTGCGCACGATCTGCAACACCACGGCGCTGCCTGTATAACGCAAAAGGCCCCGGCGCATCCGCCGGGGCCCCTCGTTTCACTGTCCAGAGCAAAAATCAGGCGTCGTCTTTTTCTTTTGCTTCCGGCGACATTTCTTCGCCGGTTTCCTGATTAACGACCTTCATCGACAGGCGCACCTTGCCGCGATCGTCAAAGCCCAGCAGCTTGACCTTCACGTCCTGGCCTTCCTTCAACACGTCCGAGGGATGGTTCAGGCGGCGGCTCTCGATCTGGCTGACATGCACCAGCCCGTCACGTTTGCCGAAGAAGTTAACAAACGCGCCGAAATCGACGATCTTGACGACCTTGCCATCGTAAACCTGACCTTCTTCGGGCTCGGCCACGATCGACCAGATCATGTCATAGGCCTTCTTGATGGCCTCGCCATTGGGCGACGCGATCTTGATCACGCCTTCGTCGTTGATATCGACCTTGGCGCCCGACACTTCGACGATCTCGCGGATGACCTTGCCGCCCGATCCGATGACCTCACGGATTTTATCCGTGGGGATCTGCATCGTCTCGATACGCGGGGCGTGGATCGAGAATTCCTGCGCGCCGGTCAGGGCCTTGGACATCTCGTTCAGGATGTGAATCCGTCCGTCCTTGGCCTGCGCCAGCGCCTTTTTCATGATCTCGGGCGTGATGCCTGCAATCTTGATGTCCATCTGCAAGGACGTGATGCCCTTTTCAGTGCCTGCGACCTTGAAATCCATGTCGCCGAGGTGGTCCTCGTCGCCCAGAATGTCCGTCAGGATCGCGTAGTCGCCATCCTCTTCCATGATCAGGCCCATGGCCACACCGGCAACCGGTGCCTTGAGCGGAACGCCCGCATCCATCATCGACAGCGACCCGCCGCAGACCGACGCCATCGAGGACGAGCCGTTGGATTCAGTGATCTCGGACACGACGCGTATCGTGTAGGGGAAATCCGTCGCCGCAGGCAGAACCGCCTGAAGCGCGCGCCATGCCAGCTTGCCATGGCCGATCTCGCGACGACCCGGAGGGCCCACGCGCCCGGCTTCGCCAACCGAATAGGGAGGGAAGTTGTAGTGCAGCAGGAAGTTGGACTTGAAGTTGCCATAGAGCGCATCGACGAACTGCTCATCGTCGCCGGTGCCCAGCGTGGTCACAACCAGACCCTGCGTTTCGCCGCGCGTGAACAGGGCAGAGCCATGCGTGCGGGGCAAAAGGCCGGTCTGGCTGACGATCGGGCGCACGGTGTCCAGCGCACGGCCGTCGATCCGCTTGCCGGTCTTGACGACATCGCCGCGCAAAATCGCTGCTTCCAGCTTTTTCAGCGCCGATCCGAGGTTCGGATCTTCCAGTTGCTCCTCAGACAGCGATGCCTTGATCGCGTCCTTGGCGGCGGAAACCGCGCCGGTGCGCTCCTGCTTGTCGGTGATCGCATAGGCGGCGCGGATCTTGTCCTCGCCCGCAGCTTTGACGGTCGCGTAGAGGTCCGAATAATCGGCAGGCTGGAAATCGAATGGCTCTTTCGCCGCCTCTTCGGCCAGATCGATGATCAGGTCGATCACCGGCTGGATCTGCTCGTGCGCAAAGTTTACCGCGCCCAGCATTTCGTCTTCGGTCAGTTCGTAGGCTTCGGATTCGACCATCATCACGGCATCTTTGGTGCCGGCCACAACCAGATCAAGACGCTGATCGGGGTTGTTTTTCAGATCGTGCATGTCGTCGACGGTCGGGTTCAGGATGTAATCGCCACCCTCATATCCGACGCGGCAGGCGGCAATCGGGCCGCGGAACGGCGCGCCCGAAATCGTCAGCGCGGCCGATGCGGCGATCATCGCGACCATGTCGGGGTCGTTGACCAGATCGTGCGACAGGACCGTGCACATCACCAGCGTTTCGTTCTTGAAACCGGGGACAAACAGCGGGCGGATCGGGCGGTCAATCAGACGCGCGGTCAGCGTCTCTTTTTCCGATGGGCGCGCCTCGCGCTTGAAAAAGCCGCCGGGCACTTTGCCGGCCGCATAGTATTTCTCTTGGTAGTGCACCGTCAGCGGGAAGAAATCCATTCCCGGCTTGGGTGATTTGGCGAATGTCACGTTGGCCATGACGCTGGTTTCGCCCAGAGTGGCGATGACCGAACCGTCGGCCTGACGGGCAACCTTGCCCGTTTCCAGTGTCAGCGTCTCTTCGCCCCACTGGATCGATTTTTTCACTTCGTTGAACATCTATCGTTTCCTATTTGGAGGCACACCGGGCCCCTGCCCGGTCCTCCGTTACACTGGCGGCCCCATTGCCGCCGACCCCAATCATCATGTTTTCCAGGTGCCGGGGACATGGCACGCAGTCTCAGATGGGCGGGCCATACAGCACAATGGGGTGAATTGGAAGGGATCGCTGGCATCGCCGCTGTTTGTACGCAAGCGGCAAACTGCCGGATGCCCCAATGAAAAAGAGCGGCCCTTGCGGACCGCTCTCTCGGTAATTTGCGACTCTGCCGGCTTAGCGGCGGATGCCCAGACGCTTGATCAGGTCCTGATAGCGGGCCTCGTCCTTGGACTTGGTATAGTCCAGAAGCTTGCGGCGCAGCGCGACCATTTTCAGAAGGCCACGGCGGCCGTGGTTGTCCTTCTTGTGGGTCTTGAAGTGCTCGGTCAGGGTGGTGATCCGCGAGGTGAGGATGGCAACCTGAACTTCGGGCGAGCCGGTGTCGCCTTCCTTGGTTGCGAATTCCTTCATCAGACGGTGCTTTTCTTCGACTGTGATCGACATCGGTGTCTCCTTGTCATCAAAGGTTGCGGGCGCAAGCCGGGATGTCGTCCAGCAAGGTCCATAGAGAATCTGCGCGAATGCCAATGGCAGGGCGCATCGGCGGCGTATAGGGGAAATGTCGGCGCTTGAAAAGGGGTGCGTGTTACAGCATCGCACCGGCGGGCAGCAGGCTGGACCCGATCAGAGTGATGTGACCAGCATTCAGACCTGCGGCATTGTTTACGGTCGCAACGGCGACGCCGTTCACGATCACGCGCTGGATGGTCGCGTTCTCCGGATCGGGCGCCAGATCGACGTCAGGCTCCGGCCCTGCCAGGTCGTCGTAGACCACCATCAGCGTATCCTGATCGGGTGCGAAATCGAGGATCTGCGCCTGATGGTCCGCGCTGATCCAGTCGCCCAGCAGCACCGTGTCGGCGCCCGCGCCGCCAGTTACGATATCGCCCGCTCCGGCGATTATCAGATCATCGCCGCCGCCGCCGTTGAGATAATCCATGACGTCGGTATCGTTCCAGCCATCGGTATCCGGGTCGTCCTCGAACCCGGACAGCGCGTCGTCGCCCCAGCCACCAAACAGGGTATCGTGACCTGCCCCGCCGCGCAGCACGTCATTGCCCAGATCGCCGTGCAGCGCGTCGGCGCCTGCGCCACCGTCCAGCACATCGTCGCCTGCGCTGCCGACCAGACTGTCGTCACCCGCCCCGCCCGACAGCGTGTCATCGTCGCCGTGGCCGAACATGTAATCATCGCCGTCGCCGCCCAGCATGACGTCGTTGCCGGCGCCGCCATGCAGCGTGTCGTTCCCTGCATCACCGGTCAGCGAATCAGCGCCCGCCCCGCCCCAAAGCGCGTCGTCGCCCTCCGCTCCGGTCATGGCGTCGTCGCCGTCATGGCCATTGGCCACATCCACCGCGTGCGAGCCATCCATACGGTCGTCGCTGGATGTTCCGACCGTGACACGCTCTGCCGTTGCGGCACCGGGTTCGGCCACAGGCTCCGGGCCGAGGGCGTCGGCGCTGCTCACGTTGATATCGGGCAGTGCACCGCCGGCGGGCAGCACGCCACCCGCCGCGCCTTGATTTGTTATGTTTTCAGTCGCGATCGCGCCCTCTGCCGTCCCGATTTCGGCAGGGCCGGCCAGCGCATCGTTGCCGATGAAATCCATGATACTGGTTCCCGATTGGCCGGTGTCCGGGTCCGCCACCTCGGTTTCGGGCATGTCCTGATCGGTGCGGTCCTGCGCATCAGCGTCATCATCGCCATACGCGCCCATACCCACAAAAGCGGTCGCACCCAACGCCATCATGCCCATAAGTCCCGCAAGCAGCAGCATATCAGAAATCCCATCTACCCGGAGCGATAGTGCGCCGCGTGGCATCTTCCTAACAGCGAATTGCGAGCAAGTGGTTAACGCCTGTGCGAAATATCCCACAGACCGGGCTGAAGTGCATAGGCAACATAAAGCGGGTGGCGCGGGTGGCCGTCCTTGGTCAGGCCCAGATGATGCACGTCGCGCCCCGTTCCGGCCAAGAGTGCCGCCACATTCGCACCCCGGTTCAGATGCGCGCCATGCGTGCCCCAGGCGGCGACGATGGTATCGGCCCAGTCGCAGCCCTCCAGAATGGCCGCATCATTGGCCGGGCCAACCGGATCGGCGGCAGCGCGCATCGCCCGCGGATCGGTGTCGCGCCAGGCAAAGATGTTCGTCACCCGAAACGCACCAAAACCCAGCGCCCGCGCCCGGCGCTCGCACCGCTCAACCGTGGGATCGTTCTGCAGTTCGGTCGCGGTCGAGGGGTTCAGCATGATGAAATGGGCACGCTTGCCGGTTTCGTCCCAGATGCGGGTCAGCGCGTAGCGATAGCGTTCGCAATCCGAGTAGATCGCGGTCGATGCCGCATCGCCTTTTTGGTGGCTGCGGGTGATCACGCCGGGTCCACGAACACGCGGGAGGGGTGCAATTCGCCTGCCTTGTAGATGCCCACGGCCACCGCGCGCCCGTCCAGCGAGGCCCAGGCTTCGTCGCCATATTCGGCGTCACCGGGATAGACCATGCCGGGATTGCCGTTGCGCAGCCTGGTCGCGCCTTCGGGGGTGCAGCGCAGTTCGGGCAGGTCGGTCAGGCCGACTTCCAGCGGCAGGATGTGCGCATCCAGCGCCGGATCGTGGGCCAGCGCGTCGATCCTGTCCAGCGTCAGCCCGTCCTCGGCCTCGAAAGGTCCGGACCATTCCCGGCGCAGCCATGTGACGTGCCCCTTGCAGCCCAGCATATCGCCCAGATCGCGGGCTATGGCGCGCACATAGCCACCCTTGCCGCAGACCATTTCCAGCACCGCGCGGTCGGGATCCGGGCGATCAACCAGCAGCAATTCATCCACCCACAGGGGGCGCGCGGCCAGCGTCACATCCTCGCCGTCGCGGGCCAGTTTATAGGCGCGCTGGCCGTCGATCTTTACCGCCGAAAACTTGGGCGGCACCTGGCAGATGTCACCGATAAAGCTGTTCAGCGCGTCCTTGATCTCGGCATCCGTCGGACGGCTGTCGCTGGTGGCGATCACCTCGCCCTCGGCATCGTCGGTATTGGTGGAGGCACCGAACCGCACCTCGAACTTATACGCCTTCAGCGCGTCGGTGATGTAGGGCACCGTCTTGGTCGCCTCGCCCAGCGCGACGGCCAGAACGCCGGTCGCCTCGGGGTCCAGCGTGCCGGCATGGCCTGCCTTCTTGGCCTGAAGCGCCCAGCGCACCTTGTTCACGACCGAGGTCGAGGTGATGCCGGCAGGTTTGTCCACCACCAGCCACCCGGAAATATCGCGACCCTTGCGCTTGCGTGCCATAGCCAATCCCTTTTCAACCCGAGTGAGCGGGCTAGCCCAAGGTCTGGGGCCTGTCAATCAAGCGCGCCGCGCACCAGCCAGTTCGACGGAACGCGAACAGGGGCCCCGCCCACCGTGCCAAGCCCGACCGAGCGCACGGCGATCAGTGCCAGCCACGCGCTGACCAGATTGGCCGCAAGCGCACCGATGACCATCCCCGCAAACCCCGCAACCCGCACGCCCAGCCATGTCAGCGGCACAAAAAGCGCAAAGATGCGCGTGCCGCTCAGGCTCATCGACCAAAGCGCCCGGTCCCGCGCGTTCATCGCCGCGTTGGAGGTGATCACTATGCCAAAGCCCAGATAGCCCCAGCTGGCGATACGCAGATAGGTGACGGTGTAGCCCTGCGCCTCGCTGCCCGAGGTCATCAGCGCCGCGACAGGCCCCGCGAACAGCGCCAGAAACACCGCCACGCCGATGCCGATGACGGCGCAGGCCAGATGCGTCAGGCGCAGGCCCGCTTGCGCGCGATCTGTATCGCCGGCGCCCCATGCCTGCCCCACGACGGGACCAATGTCCGACGACAGCGCCAGCATCGGCACCACCAGCACGCCCTGCACCCGCGTCGCGGCGCCAAAGCCCGCGACGGCGGTATCGCCGATCGTCGCGACAAATCCGGTGACAATAGCCATGCCCAGCGGGTTGATCGCGTTCGACATCGCCGCAGGCGCGCCCACGCGCACGATCCGCCGCATCGATTCCCTCGCGTCCAGCCACGGCGCCGCGTTCAGTTGCAGCACACCGCCATGCCACGCGAACAGGATCAACCCGGTCGCGGAGGCCACGCACGCTGTCAGCGTGGCAAGGCCCGCGCCGTCCATGCTCATCACCGGAAACGGGCCGAGGCCGAAGATCAGCACCGGATCCAGCGCGATATTCAGCAGCGCCTGCAGCAACATCGCCGTCGCCGCCACGCCGCTGCGCCCTCCGGCACGGAAAACGGCGTTCAGCGCCATGCTGGTCACCAGAAAGGGAAAGCTGACGCACCAGAAACGCATGTAGCCAAGGATGGCCATCAGCACCTCGCCCTCGGCCCCCATGGCGGCAAAAAGATAGGGCGCAACCAGCCAGACGATCACCGCCAGCGTGCAGGACAGCATCAGCGCCAGCGTCATCGCATGCAGTGTCATCCTGCGGCGTCGGTCCTCGGCCTCGCCGCGTCCGATAGCCTGGCTGATTACGGTGTTGGTGCCCGCCGCAAGACCGATGGACAGGGACGTCAGCGCCGTCATCACCGGAAAGGCAAAGCCGATCGCCGCCAGTGACGTCGCCCCGTCCCGCGCCAGGAAAAACGCATCGGCAAGGCCCACGCTCAGCACCCCGAGGATGCCGATGGTCATCGGCGCGCTGACGGACCACAGCGCCCGGCCCACCGGCCCGTCGTTCAGCGTCTTGTCTGCGGCCATGATGGTGTTCCTTCCGGCAGTACGATAGGCAACGGCGTCCGGCTTGGTCGCCGCCAATGCCTATCTAAGGCGATTGCCGAATAATCCCAGAAATCGCCGTGTCAGCCCGGCGGCGCGGCGGTCACGCTGCCGATGATCGGGCCCATGGGAAACCCGATATCGCTGCGCCCGAGTTCGGGGGCATAAAGGCGCGAGATGTTGCCGTCGAAATAAAGCGCCTGCGGCAGGCCCAGATGATCGCGGAAAAACCGCCCGAAGGTGTGGAAATTCACCGCCTCTTCCGAGATCACGAACACCGCCCGCGTCCCACCCTCGGCGGTGCCGACGCCATTGCGGATGTAGAGGCTGTCGCTGTCGGTCAGAAACCGCGGGTGCAGCGCCCCATCCACCACCAGCATCGGCCCCGATTGGGTCGCATGGCGGCAGGCCGGCGCCTCATCGACGTAGCGCAGCGTCTCGATCACGTCGGCGCGGCCCTCGCGGATGCACAGCACGCCGTTGGGCAGCAGACCAAAATTGCCCGGCCCCTCCCGCGTGACGACGCCTGCGGTCTGCTGCCCGTTCTCGATATAAAGGCCGACGGGCCGACGGTTGGAATGATACATGCCCGCGTTCATGCCAAATTCCAGCGCTAGCCGGTCCTTGTTCAACATCGTATCGACGGCGCTGAAACTACCCAAGGTGTCCCCGGTTTCCGGATCATTCAGGAACACGCGCAAGTCGCCTTGGGTCATGTCCACGTCGCAGACGGAATAACGCGCGTCCTCGAACGTCTCGGTCCGGCACTCTGCCGCCCAAAGCTGACCCGGCAGCAACAGGGCCAAAACGGCCCCGAGCGGTGCCCTAATCCTCCAGATCACGCCGAACCTCGCCCTGCGCAAACAGGCGCCGGGTTTCGTCCATCTGATCGAACGTGCTGTCCAGCCGAAACCGCAGGTCGGGAGCGAACTTCAGCCCCAACTTCTTCGCCACAGCGCGGCGCAGCTCGTGCTTGTTGAGGGCCAGCAGGCCGACGAGTTCGTCCTGCCCCTTCCCGCCCAACGACATCACGTAGGCCGTCGCGATCTTGAGGTCCGTCGACATGCGCACCTCGCCGACCGTCACTGACATGCGGGCAAGGTCCGCATCGTGGATATCACCGCGCATCAACACCTCGGCCAGCGTGCGGCGGACATTCTCGCCCACCTGGAGCTGCCTTTGCGTCGGGCCTGCGCCCTCTGAAGATTTGTTATTTGCCATGCCAGTGCATTTAGTCCCTATACCGCCCTTTGCCAAGCGATGATGCCCGCGCTATTGAAGGCCCATCAAACGGGAGGATCAGACATGACGGCAGTACCGGGCATTGCAGTGACAGGCGCATCAGGCCGGATGGGCCAGATGCTGATCCAGACAATTCAGGCCAGCGGCCGCGCCCATCTGGTCGGCGCGGTCGAACGGAAAGGCCACGCATGGGTCGGGCAGGACGTCGGCACCGCCATGGGCGGCGCACCCTTGGGCGTGACCGTCACCGCCGACCCGCTGGAGGCGTTCAGCAAGGCGCAGGCCATCATTGATTTCACCGCCCCCGCCGCCACGCTCGCCTTTGCCAAGCTGGCGGCGCAGGCGCGCGCCGTGCATGTCATCGGCACGACCGGATTTTCCGACACCGAACTGGAGGCGCTGATACCCGCCGCGCGCCATTCGGTGCAGGTCCGCGCAGGCAACATGAGCCTTGGCGTCAATCTGCTGACCATGCTGACCGAAAAGGTGGCGCATGCGCTGGACGAGGATTTCGACATCGAGATCGTCGAGGCGCATCACAATCAGAAGGTCGACGCCCCCTCCGGCACCGCCCTGATGCTGGGCGAGGCGGCGGCCACCGGGCGCGGTGTCGCATTGGACCACGTCGCCGACCGCGCCCGCGACGGAATCACTGGACCCCGGACGCGCGGGCATATCGGATTTTCCGCCATTCGCGGCGGCGATATCGTGGGCGAACATGACGTGATCTTTGCCGCCGCGGGCGAGCGGATAGTGCTGCGCCACATCGCCACCGACCGCGCGGTATTTGCCCGCGGCGCGCTCAAGGCCGCGCTGTGGGGTCAGGGCCGCGATCCGGGCGCGTATGACATGCTGGATGTGCTGGGGCTGGGGTAGCCGCCTTTTTTCCAGCTGCCTCCGGATGAACTCCAGGTTGCGGAACGTCGCCCGGAATGTTCCGCCATATTTTTTGTTTCCCCTTAAAGCTTTGGTAGCTTTCAACTGCAAATATGGTCTTGCCATTTTGTCAGGGGATTTCCATGAACCTATACCACTGCGCCATAGATCTTCGTGACGACGCGAAGGCACTCGCCTTTGCCGCCGCGGTCGAGGCCTGGATGGGACACCTGCAAGCAAACGGCGTCATCCAATCCTGGCGGCTCTGCCGCAGGAAACTGGGCTTCGGCGTGCCGCGCGCGCGTGATTTCCTGTTGGAGATCGAAGTGCAGAATCTGACGCAGCTTGATCAGGCGTTCCGATTCGCAGGGTCCAGCGACGAACAGGTGGAGCGTCTTTATACCACCGTCCATCAGATGGTGGGTGAGGTTGATATTGCGCTCTATCGTCCGTTCCCAGACCCGGAACGCGCCGAACGAATGGCGCTGATTTAAGAGCTTCAGCAGGTGTTATATCTGCCCCTTTCCCCCGCCAAATATCCCTCCAACGCCGCCAGCCCTTCGTCCAGCCCGGTGCGCCCGAAACCGATGCGAAACCGGTCATTCGGCGTCGGACCCAATTCAGATCGGTAGATCGTGCTGGGCAGAACCAGCACGCCGGCCTCCTCGACCAATCTGCGCGCAAATTCCTGAACGCCCTCAGGCCCCAAGTAGCGCGGATATCCCATGCAGGACCCATCCGGGCGCAACCATTCGAACAGGTCCCGGTGGCGGGCAAAGAACGCGTCCCATTTCGGCAGGTTCTCGTCCACGATGGCATTGTTGCGCGCCAATATGCGGTCCCGAGCCTTCAGCGCAATCCGGGCCAAGTGCTCGGACGGGCCGGAATTGCAGATCGACAGGTAGTGTTTCATCCGCTCCATACGGGATAGCACATCGCGGTCCTGACACGCGATCCACCCGATGCGCAGCCCCGGCAGCCCGTAGAATTTCGACATTACGCCCAGCGACAGCCCCCGCTCGTATTCGTCGGCGACAAAGGGCAGATGCGCGGCGCCTGATGGACCCAGCCCATGAAATATCTCGTCATGGAGGATCCAGATGCCGTGATGGCGGCACAGGTCGATCAGCGCGCGGTAGCGATCCAGCGGCAGGATCGCCCCGGTGGGATTATGCGGGAAGTTGATCGTGACCAGCTTGGTGTTCGGGCGAATCGCAGCCTTGATCCGTTCGATATCCAATGACCAGCCATCGTCGGGGTCCAGCGGCACGCCGGTCGCCTCGCAAATCATGCTGGGCAGGGTTTCGTGCGACTGGTAGTTCGGCGTCACCAC
This sequence comes from Roseovarius sp., assembly GCA_036568405.1. GTDB lineage: Bacteria > Pseudomonadota > Alphaproteobacteria > Rhodobacterales > Rhodobacteraceae > Roseovarius. The sequence continues at coordinate 224,985 of DATCSR010000036.1, read as the reverse complement.
GATCGCATGATCGCCGCGCTCCAGCAGTACTGAATTGGCCGCGAAAATCCCCTCGCTCGCCCCGGCAAAGCACAGGATGTCATCGGCCGAGCGCCCTGCATAGGTGCGCGCGATTTCCGCCCGCAACGCAGGCGCGCCCCAGGTTTCGGTATATCCCAGCCACACGTTCTGGAACGCGTCGCGATCCTCGCCCTCGGCCATGTCCAGCAGCTCCGCCAGCGACATCGCCTCGGCGTCCGAGGCCGTCAGATGATGGCGGGCGCTGAACTCCCACTTGGCAAAATGGGTTTCCAGCCGAAAATCGGGGAGCTGCGTCATGTCCTGCCTCCAGAAGCGCGGCACCGAGTGATCCAGATGGCGGCGCGCGGCGTAATACCTGCAAATGATCGACAAACCACATCAGGGAATGAAAGTCATGCGATACGTAACGATACTGGCCTTCGCGGCGTTGACGGCCGGTGCGACCGCCGCGCCCGTCGCAGCAGACGGGTTCGTCACTGTCAAAAACCGGGACCAGTTCGTGCAGATCATCTCCGGGCGCGACCTGACCCGCTTTGGCATCAATGTGGACGTGTCGCCCGAGGGCCAAATTTCAGGGCGCGCCTTCGGTTATCCGGTCAGCGGAGCATGGAAATGGAGCGGCAGCTATTTTTGCCGCGACCTCTATTGGGGGTCAGACAATCTCGGCCCGAATTGCCAGATGGTGCGCATCAACGGCAATACCATCCGGTTCATCTCGGACCGTGGAACAGGTGAGTTTGCCGATTTGACCCTGCGATAGGGTCTACTTCTGCCACTCGTGGAAATGATGCGTGGGCCCATGCCCGTGCCCGACCGACAGGCGCGATGCGGCGGCAATCGCGCCGGTTACATAGATCTTTGACGCCGCAACAGACTGCTCCATGTCCCGTCCACGGCCCAGCTGCGTGGCGATGGCTGCCGACAAGGTACATCCCGTGCCATGGGTATTGGCACTGTCGATGCGCGCTGCGCGCAGCCATGTGCCGCCTTGATCCGTCATCAGAAGATCGGGGCTGCCTGTGCCCAGCAAATGCCCGCCTTTCAGCAAGACCGCCCGCGCGCCCAGAGCGATGAGTTGCGCGGTATGGTCCTGCATCTCCTCCTCGGTCTGCGCCTCGGATACGCCCAGCAGATCGGCGGCTTCCGGCAAGTTGGGGGTGATCAGCGCCGCGCGCGGCAACAGGCGTTCGCGCAGTGCAGCAACCGCCGCGGCCTCCAGCAACCGGTCGCCGCCCTTGGCCACCATGACGGGGTCGAGAACGATGGGCGCCTCCAGCCCGGCCAGGGCATCCGCGACCGCGCCGATGATCCCGGCGCTGCCCAGCATCCCGATCTTGACCGCGTCGATGCGGATATCCTCGCGGATCGCGGCGATCTGCGCGGTCACCATGGCGGCGTCGACCAGCTGCACTGCCTGCACGCCGCGCGTGTTCTGCGCGGTCAGTCCGGTGATGGCGGCCATCGCATAACCGCCATTGGCCGAGATCGTCTTGATATCGGCCTGAATGCCGGCGCCGCCGGAAGGGTCCGACCCGGCGATGGAGAGGATATTGGGGATCATTCGACGCTCCATTCTGCGATCAGCGCGCGCGCCGCGCCTTGCATGTCCGGCGCGCGCGATATGGCGGACACGACGGCGACGCCCACGGCACCCGCCTGCCGGATCGCCGCCAGATCGCCGCGCTTTATTCCGCCGATGGCAACGCAGGGAAGCGGCGTTGCCGCAATAATCTGCGACAGCCCGTCCATCCCGAGGGGCTGCGCCGCATCGGGCTTGGTCGCCGTCGCGCGCAGAGGGCCGACGCCCAGATAATCGACACTATTTGGCGGGATAGAGCCTAATTGCCCCAGTGTTTCGATCGACAGGCCGAGAGCCATATCCGGCCCGATCCGGGCGCGGATGGCGGCGATATCGCCATCGCCCTGCCCGACATGCAGGCCGTCCGCGCCGACCTCGATGGCGACCTGCACCCGGTCGTTGATCACCAGCGCAGCCCCCGCCGCGCGTGTGATCTGCTGCAGCGCGCGCGCCTGCGCGATCATGTCGGCATCGCTGGCGTGTTTGTCCCGCAACTGCACGATACCGACACCAGCGGCGACGGCGGCACGAACCTGATCGGGGACACTCGCGGGCGCCCCCGGATCAGTAATGAAATAGACCGGACCAAGCCTCATGCCGCTGTAATCCTCGCACGCTTTGTCACCTCATCTGGCGTCAGCGCATGGAGTGCGTCGATGAACGCGACCTGAAAGCTGGCTGGCCCGGTAGCGACTTCGCCTGCCATTTGCCCAGCGACCGCGTAGGTGGCCAGCGCAGCGACGGTCGCGTCCAAAGCAGGCTGATCCACCGCGAAGGCGGCCACGACCCCGGTCAGCGAACAGCCCAGTACGGTGATGCGCGGCATCAGCGCATGGCCGCCCGCAATCCGGTAGGCGGTATCGCCGTCGGTGACATAATCAACCTCGCCGGTGACGGCGACAACGCCGCCGGTCTGGCGCGCCAAAGCCTGCGCCGCACCTGTCGCGTCGCTGACGGCATCGGCGGTATCGGCGCCCTTGCCCGCTGCCTCGGCCCCCGCAAGCGCGATGATCTCGGAGGCATTGCCGCGAATGATTGTGGGCTTCAGCGCCAGCAGGCGCGCGCCCGCATCGCGGCGCAGTGCGGTGGCGCCGACGGCGACGGGGTCCAGCACCCATGGCTTGCCCGCCTGCGACATGACGCGCGCGGCCTCCTCCATCGAGATCACCCAGTCGGGATCGAGCGTGCCGATATTGACGCTCAGCGCATCGGCCAGACCGGCGAATTCGCCGGCCTCTTCGCGGGCATGGGCCATGGCCGGGCTGGCGCCGATGGCCAGCATGATATTGGCCATGACGTTCATCGCGACATAATTGGTGATATTCTGCACCAGCGGTGCGCGGGCGCGCATCTGCGCCAGATAATGCCCTGCATCAATCATCATATTCCCCCTTGGCAGCAGAGGGATACATCGCGGCAAGCGCCCTATACGGCCCTGCCTGCGCTGCAACTTCCTCCGCCGGCATGATCCGGTTCAGGTTCTAAGGGTGCATCTCAGCCCCGGTCCGGGGCGCCCCTGTTACACGGGCCAAGATGGGCGCACGGCGCGGCGGCGTCAAGCCATCAGAAATCGATGGCGATGCCCTTCTTCTCCCAATCGCCGTAGCGCACAGCCTCCAGCCCCTCCTTGCGGCCGCCGAGCTCCTTGGGCAGATCGCAGGCCTTGGCGGCGGCGCGGCGTTCTTCGGCTTCGGCCAGAGCGCGGATGGCTTCGGGTGGCAGATCGGGGCGGTCGGTCATGGCATGGGTTCCTTTTGGCGCTGCCCCTTGATATACGCCGCCGTCACCATTCAGCAAGGATTTGCCATGCCCCCGCCCTCGCCGCGCGCCGCCGCCACCCGCCTGCTGGACCAGATCCTGGGCGAGCATCGCCAGATGGCGGACCTGCTGGCCACCGGCGCGCTGGACCGGCTGGAGGCGCCGGACCGCGCCCGCGCCCAGCGCCTTGCCACGCAGACGCTGCGCGGGATGGAGCGGGCCGATCGCGTGCTGGCCAAACATCTGCGCAAACCGCCGCCCCTGCCGGTGATGAACATCCTGCGGCTGGGCACGGTCGAGCTGTGCCTTGGCGGCGATGCGCATGGGGTGGTCAACGACTGTGTCGGGCTGGTGGCGGGCGACAAACGCTTTGACCGGCTCAAGGGTCTGGTCAACGCCGTGCTGCGCAAGGTCGCCGCCGACGGGCCTGCCGAATGGGCCATCCTGCGTGTGCCGCACCTGCCCAAATGGCTGCGCGCGCCCCTGTCCGAGGCCTATGGCCCCAAGGCTGTCGCCGCGTTCGAGGCCGCGCATTTCGCCGGCGCGCCGCTGGATCTGACGCCCAAGCACCACGCCGCCGCAGTGGCCGAAGCGGTGGGCGGCACGGTCCTGCCCACAGGTTCGGTCCGCGTCCAGAACGCGGGGCAGGTCAGCGCGCTGCCGGGGTATGACGCTGGCGATTGGTGGGTGCAGGACGCCGCCGCCGCGATCCCGGCCCGCGCGCTGAACGCGCAACCGGGCGAGACGGTTCTGGACATGTGCGCCGCGCCCGGCGGCAAGACGCTGCAATTGGCGGCTACCGGCGCGGATGTCACCGCGCTGGACATCTCGGATGCGCGTATGGCGCGGGTGCGCGAAAACCTTGCCCGCACGGGGCTGGAGGCCAAACTGGTGACCGGCGACGCGCTGACGCATGAGGGCCGCTATGACGTGATCCTGCTGGACGCGCCCTGCTCGGCCACCGGCACGATCCGGCGGCACCCGGACCTGCCGCACGCGCGCGACGGGAGCGAAATCGGCGATCTGATCGCGCTTCAGGCGGCGATGCTGGACCGCGCGCTGGGCCTGCTGAAACCCGGTGGGCGGCTGGTCTATTGCACCTGCTCACTGCTACCGGATGAGGGCGAATGCCAGGTGGACGAGGCACTGCTGCGCCATCCGGGCCTGACCGTCGACCGCGATGCGCTGAACCTGCCCGGCATCGACCGGGCGTGGATCACCGAGGAGGGCGGTTTGCGTCTGCGCCCCGACTACTGGGCCGATATGGGCGGGATGGACGGGTTCTACATCGCGGTGCTGCGGAACTGAGGGGAAATTTCGCAATCCTACGGTGACTTGGCCAGCGGTGCGCGATATGGTTTCCCCGAACGGCGCCGCAAAGAGCGTCCAATGGCGAGGCGCATGGGAATTTCCGGCTCATATCGTGCGAAACGGACGCATCTGTTGAACCGTGTCGCCGCGCGCCGCGCGGCGCGGGCCAAACCTGTGACCGCCTTCGTATCCGCGCCCGAGCCGCGCACGATCGGCAGTTTCGCCAGGGGGCGGCAACTGTCGGCGGGCAATTTCATGCTCGCAGGTCACCTGGTGGAACGGCCCGATACCGCAATATGGGATTTGCCCGCGCCCGATGCCGCGTTCGAGGCGGAGCAGCACGGCTTTACCTGGCTGGACGACCTGGCCGCCGTTGGCGATGCGCCCGCGCGCGCCTGCGCCCAAAGCTGGACCAGCGGCTGGATCGACCGCTTTGGCGCCGGGCGCGGCCCCGGCTGGACACCCGAGCTGACCGGACGGCGGCTGATCCGTTGGATCAATCACGCGCTGTTTCTGCTGGCCGGGTCGGACAAGGCGGCGTCGGACGCGTTCTACCGCTCGCTCGCGCAGCAGACGCTGTTTCTGAGCAAACGCTGGCACGCCACCACCCCCGGCCTGCCCCGGATCGAGGCGCTGACCGGCCTGATCTATGCCGGCCTCGCGCTGGAGGGTATGCACGAACACGCACCCATTGCCGCCAGCGCGCTGGGCCGCGAATGTGACGCGCGCATCGGCGCGGAAGGGCTGCTGCCCAGCCGCAACCCCGAGGAATTGCTGGACGTCTTTACCCTGCTCACATGGGCGGTCGCCGCGCTGGAGGATGCAGGCCAGACACCCCCCGCATCGCTGACCACCGCCACCGACCGCATTGCCCCCACCCTGCGCACGCTGCGCCACGCCGATGGCGGGCTGGCGCGCTTTCACGGCGGCGGCAAAGGGCTGGAGGGGCGGCTGGATACCGCGCTGGCCGCCAGCGGCGTCAAGGGCCGCCAAAAGGGCGGGCTGGCGATGGGCTATGCGCGGCTGAGCGCCGGGCGCACGTCGGTCATCATCGACGCAGCGCCCCCGCCGACCGGGCCTGCCTCAGTCGGGGCGCATGCCTCGACCATGGCGTTCGAGCTGACCTCGGGGCGCCGCCCGCTGATCGTGAATTGCGGATCGGGCGCCAGCTTCGGCGCCGAATGGCGGCGGGCGGGGCGCGCCACCCCGTCACATTCCACGCTGGTCGTCGCCGGCGAATCCAGCGCGCGGCTGGGCGAAGGCGCGCAAGCCGATTGGCTGGTCAGCGCCCCCCGCGATGTGCCCGTCCAGATGAGCCGGGCCTCCGATGGTCTGCGGTTCGAGGGCGGACATGACGGCTATGTGCCGCGGTTCGGGCTGACCCATGCGCGCACCATCGAGATGACGTTCGACGGGCGCGGCGTCGCGGGCGAGGATATGCTGCTGACGCTGTCGGAGACCGACAAGCGCCGGTTTGACCGCGCGCTGGATGCGCGCGCCATGCAAGGGGTGCCCTACCATATCCATTTCCACCTCCACCCCGAGGTGGACGCCGCGCTGGACATGGGCGGCGCCGCCATATCGCTGGCCCTGCGCAGCGGCGAGATCTGGGTGTTCCGCACCGACGCGCGCGCCCAAATGACGCTGGAGCCATCGGTTTATCTGGAAAAAACCCGTCTCAAGCCGCGTCCGAGCAAACAGATAGTTTTATCCGGCGCCGCGCTGGAGTATGCGAGCCGCATCAGATGGTCGCTGGCCAAGGCACAAGACACCCCGATCAGCATTCGTGATCTGGCGCAGGATGCGCCGTTTCTCACGCCCGAAGACGACTAAGACGCCACAACGCAGGATCGCCCACATGACCGATATCGCCCCCATCCGCCGCGCCCTTCTGTCCGTCTCGGACAAGACCGGGCTGATTGATCTGGGCCGCGCCCTCTCGCAGCGCGGGGTCGAATTGCTCAGCACCGGCGGCAGCGCGAAAACGCTGCGGCAGGCGGGGCTTGAGGTGCGCGATGTCGCTGATGTCACCGGCTTTCCCGAGATGATGGACGGGCGCGTGAAAACGCTGCATCCCGCCGTGCACGGCGGGCTTCTGGCGCTGCGCGACAACGAGGATCACGCGGCTGCGATGCAGGAGCATGGCATCGGCGCGATCGACCTGCTGGTGGTGAACCTTTACCCGTTCGAAGCCACCGTCGCGGCGGGCGCCGATTATGACACCTGCGTCGAGAATATCGACATCGGCGGCCCGGCGATGATTCGCGCCGCCGCCAAGAACCACGGCTTTGTGAGTGTCGTCGTCGATGTCGAAGATTACGCACCCCTGCTGGACGAGATGGAGGCGAACGATGGCGGCACCACGCTGGCCTTCCGCCGGAAACTGGCGATGACAGCGTATTCGCGCACCGCCGCGTATGATTCGGCTGTGTCCACCTGGATGGCGGCGCAGCAGGGCGATACTGCCCCGCGTCGCCGCACGGTCGCCGGCACATTGGCGCAGGAACTGCGCTATGGCGAGAACCCGCATCAGGGCGCGTCCTTTTACCTTGACGGCAGCGCGCGCCCCGGTGTGGCGACCGCGCAGCAGCTTCAGGGCAAGGCGCTGAGCTACAACAACATCAACGACACCGACGCGGCGTTCGAACTGGCCAGCGAATTCGCGCCGCAAGACGGCCCGGCCTGCGCGATCATCAAGCATGCCAACCCCTGCGGCGTCGCCCGCGCGGCGACGCTGAAGGATGCCTACATGCGAGCCTTCGATTGCGACCGGACATCGGCCTTTGGCGGCATCATCGCGCTGAACCAGCCGCTGGACGGCGCCACCGCCGAGGAGATCGCGCAGATCTTTACCGAGGTCGTCATCGCCCCCGGCGCGGACGCCGATGCCCGCCGCATCTTCGAGGCCAAGAAGAACCTGCGCCTGTTGATCACGGAAGGCATGGCCGATCCGCGCGCCGCTGCCCAGACGATCCGGCAGGTATCGGGCGGCTACCTCATGCAGGACAAGGACAACGGCCATCTGGACGCGGGCGACCTGAAGGTCGTCACCAAACGCCAGCCGACGGAGGCCGAAATGGCCGACATGCTGTTCGCGTGGAAGGTGGCCAAACACGTCAAATCCAACGCCATCGTCTACGTCAAGGACGGCGCAACCGTCGGCGTCGGCGCGGGCCAGATGAGCCGCGTCGACAGCTGCCGCATCGCCGCGCGCAAGTCGCAGGACATGGCAGAGGCGCTGGGCCTGCCCGCGCCGCTGACCCAAGGCAGCGTGGTGGCGTCCGACGCGTTCTTCCCCTTCGCCGACGGCCTGCTGACAGCGGCCGAGGCGGGCGCTACCGCCGTCATCCACCCCGGCGGCTCGATGCGCGACGACGAAGTGATCGCGGCGGCAGACGACGCCGGGCTGGCGATGGTGCTGACTGGAATGCGTCATTTCCGCCATTGACGCGCGGCGCCCGCAGGAGGACGCGATGAAAACGGCTTATTGGACAGCCTTCTGGGTCTTCCTGCTGGATCAGGCCAGCAAATATCTGGTGGTCCACTGGATGGACTTGCGGACCTTGGGCACGATCGAGGTCGCGCCGCCCTTTCTGGTGCTGCGGATGGCGTGGAATTACGGCGTCAACTTTGGACTGATGGCCGGGGATTCGCCCATGACGCGCTGGGTGCTGATCGCCTTGGCTCTGGTCATCTCCGGCGCGGTGCTATGGTGGGCGCACCGCGAGCCGGGCGGCAAATGGCAGAGAATCGCCGCCGGGCTGTTGGTGGGCGGTGCGCTGGGCAACGTGATCGACCGGGTTCTGTATGGTGCGGTCGCGGATTTCCTGAACATGTCCTGCTGCGGTATCAGCAACCCTTTCGCGTTCAACGTCGCCGACATCGCCATCTTTGCCGGGGCGCTGGGCATGGTCATCTTTACCCCAGGCAAAAAGCCCGCGTGACGCCGGACCGAACATGCGGTAAACACAGCCGCAGACATCTATGACAGAAGGGCCACGACCATGCGCCGCGGCATCATTGCACTGACGATCCTGACCCTCGCCGTCGCTGGCTGCGGGCAGAACGGGAAATTGTCCCGGATCAAGAACACCAGCAACGGACCCGACGAATTCACCGTCATGCCTACCAAGCCGTTGCAAACGCCGGACTCGTACAGCGCCCTTCCGCCCCCGACGCCGGGCGCCGCCAATCTGACCGACATGAACCCAAGGGCCGAAGGCATCGCCGCGCTCGGTGGCAATCCGGCCGCGACAGTGCCCTCGGGCATCGACAGAGGCAACGCAGGGCTGATCAATCACGTCTCGCGCAACGGCGTAAGCCCCGCCATCCGGCAACAGCTGGCGTCCGAGGATGCGGACACGCGCCGCCGCCATGGCCGCGTGAACATCTTCAATATCGGCCCCAATGACGATTACACCGACGCCTACAAGAAGCAGTGGCTGGACGCGCAGGCCGAAAAGCAGCGCATGCAGCGCAGCGGTGTCATCACACCCTCGGCCCCGCCGGCAGAGTAGTATACTGCTGCCTGCCCGGCCGCGCCCTTTGCTGAAATCACAGATGCGGCATTGCGGGTTGAACACGCACCCCGCAAATGTATCTATCTGCCATGTCCGACCCCAACCGGAGGCCTCTTATGCGCGCCCTGCTGATTGCCCTGACCATCCTGTTTCCGCTCACCGCCACGGCGCAGGAGGCGGCTGGCAGCGACGCCGCACCGATAACCGATAACGTCACCACCTACACGCTGGACAACGGGCTCGACCTTGTCGTGATCGAGGATCACCGCGCGCCGGTCGTCACCCACATGGTCTGGTATCGCGCCGGTTCCGCGGACGAGCCGCCGGGCGCATCGGGCGTCGCGCATTTCCTTGAACACCTGCTGTTCAAGGGCACCGAGAAACTGGCGCCGGGCGAATTTTCGGCGACCGTGGCAAAGCAGGGCGGCAACGACAACGCCTTTACCAGCTATGATTACACCGCCTATTTCCAGCGCATCGCAGCGGACCGGCTGGAGCTGATGATGCAGATGGAATCCGACCGCATGGTTAATCTGCAACTGGACGAACAGGACGTCGCGACCGAGCGCGATGTCATCATTGAAGAGCGTAACATGCGCGTCGAAAACAACCCCGGCGCGCTGTTCCGCGAACAGCATAATGCGGCCCAATATCTGAACAGCCCCTACAGCGATCCCGTTATCGGCTGGCAGCATGAACAGCCGCTGCTGACGCTTGAGGATGCCAAGGATTTCTACGGTCTCTACTACTCGCCCAACAACGCCATCGTCGTCGTGGCCGGTGACGTCGTGCCGCAGGAGGTGCTTGCGCTGGCCCAGAAATACTATGGCCCCCTGCCCGCCAATCCGGCCCTGCCGGAGGTGCGCGTGCGCCCGCAAGAGCCGCGGCAGTTGGCCGCGCGCCGTTTGGCAATGCAGGACCCGCGCGTTGCGCAGCCCTACCTGACACGCAGCTACCTTGCCCCCGAGCGCGACAGCGGCGATCAGACCCGCGCCGCCGCCCTGTCGGTGCTGGCCGAGATCCTTGGTGGTGGCACCACCTCCGTGATGGCGGAGAAGCTGCAGTTCGACAGCCGGATCGCGGTGCAATCGGCCGCCTGGTATAATGGCGTCTCGCTGGACGACACCAGTTTTACCCTGCTGGTGGTCCCGGTCCCCGGCACACCGCTGCCGGAGGCCGAAGAGGCGATGGACCGCGTCATCGCGGAGTTTCTGGAAACAGGTGTCGATGCGGACCAACTGGACCGGATCAAGATGCAGCTGCGCGCCTCGCAGGTCTATGCCCGCGACGACGTGAACGGGCTGGCCAATCGCTATGGCGCGGCGCTGACCTCGGGGCTGACTGTCGCCGACGTGCAGGCATGGCCGCAGGTGCTGCAAAGCGTCACGGCGGATGATGTGATGCAGGCCGCGCGCGATCTGTTCGTCGCCGAACACGCCGTGACCGGATACCTCAGCGCGCCGGCACCCGAAGCGGATACATCGGAGATGACCCAATGACCTTTTTTCGCATGATCCGTCTGACCGCCGCCGCCCTTGCCGCCGCGCTTCTGGCCGCGCCCGCCAGCGCCGAAATCAACGTGCAGGACCTGGGCGCGCCCGGCGGCATCGACCTGTGGCTGGTCGAGGATCACTCGATCCCCTTCGTCGCGCTGGAAATGCGGTTTCGCGGTGGCGCCTCGCTGGACCTGCCGGGCAAACGCGGCGCGACGAACCTGATGACCGGCCTTCTGGAAGAGGGCGCGGGCGACATGGACAGCCGCGAATTTGCGCGGCAGGTGGAGGCGCTGGCTGCCAGTTTCTCCTATAGTGTCGGCGACGATACGCTGGCCATATCTGCCCGCTTTCTCAGCGAAAACCGCGATCAGGCCGTGGCGCTGCTGCGCGAAAGCCTGGTGAACCCGGCGTTCAACCAGAAATCCATCGACCGGGTGCGCGCGCAGGTCAACTCGAACATCGAATCGGACCTCAAGGATCCGCGCGCCATCGTCGCGCGGACGTTCGACGCGCAAACCTTTGGCGATCATCCCTATGCCACGTCCAAGGATGGGACGCTGGACAGCGTCGTCAGCCTGACGCGCGATGATATCGTCGCCGCCCATCGCGTCGCGCTGGTGCGCGACCGGCTTTATATCGCTGTCGTGGGGGACATCACGGCCGATCAGCTGACCGCGCTGGTCGCGGACCTGACCGATGGCTTGCCGGAATCGTCCGATATTGCGCTGCCCGGCCCGGCCAAACCCGATCTGCCGGGCGGCATTACCGTGATCGACTATGCAACGCCGCAATCCGTCGTCACCTTCGCCCAGCCCGGCATTGACCGCGACCACCCGGATTTCTTCGCCGCATACCTGCTGAACCAGATCCTTGGCGGCGGCGGGTTTGAAAGCCGCCTGATGCATGAAGTCCGCGAAAAACGCGGCCTGACGTACGGCGTCTATTCCTACCTCGTCGACAAGGACGGCGCGCAGCTGTGGATGGGTCAGGTCGCCTCGGCCAATGACCGCGTGGCGCAGGCGATCGAGGTGATAAAGGACGAGTGGCAAAAAATGCGCGACACCGGCGTGACCGCGCAGGAACTGGAGGACGCCAAGACCTACATGACCGGCGCCTACCCCCTGCGCTTTGACGGCAACGGGCCGATTGCGAATATCGCCGTGGAAATGCAGGTCGAAGGGCTGCCCACCGACTATATTGCCACCCGCAACGATCAGGTGAACGCGGTGACGCTGGAGCAGATCAACCGCGTCGCGCGCGAACTGCTTGATCCGGCCAAGCTGACCTTTGTCGTGGCCGGAAAACCAGAAGGGATCGAGACAACCGGCGGCCCGGAGTCAGAGGCCGTCACTCAATAGAGTTCGAGGGTTTTTCCGCCCAAAGATCCGAGTTGTTTAGTTTTCCCCGACGGCTATGGTGACGATTGAGGACAATCGTCTGACACCACTATCAGGGAGTTTTTCCATGGCGCGCGACACAATTTGCAAGTTCGGATCCGTGACAGGCGGCGATACCAACAACCTGCCCGGATGGGTGGTGGTTGAAGGTCAGTCGACCATGACCACCACGGTCCAGCACACGACGGAAGACGGCAAGATACTGTCCGGAACATGGCAGGCGACTGTCGGCACCTTCCATGCCACATATTCGGACTACGAATTCGTCCACATGATCTCGGGGCGCATCATCATCACGCCCGATGGCGGCGAGGCGGTCGAAGTCGGGCCGGGCGATGCCTTTGTTGTCGAAGCGGACTTCAAGGGGACCTGGAAAATCCTTGAGGATGTGACCAAGCATTTTGTCATCGCCTTGTGATCTGAAAGATAGCTCGTGAAGAACGCCGGGCCTGATCGCCCGGCGTTTTTTTCGCTGTTTTCAAACACCCAGATAGCGCGCCACCAAACTCCGATCGCTTTTCAGCGCATCCACCGGCACAACCTCGCCGCCGCGCCCGTTTTCGATGAACGCGACCCGGTCCGCGACCTGCAACACCGCATCAATACGCTGCTCGACCGCCAGGATTGCGACGCCCTTGGCGCGCATCGCGATCGTCACCTCGCGGATCGCCTCCACCATCGACGGCTGCAATCCTTCGGTCGGCTCGTCCAGCAGCAATGCCTTGGGCCGCAGGCACAGCGCGCGGGCGGTGGCCAGCATCTGCTGTTCGCCGCCCGACAGCGTCTGCGCGGGCTGGCGGTAGCGTTCGCGCAGGCGCGGAAACAGCTCCAGCACTTCCTCCAGCACCTCGGGCGCGCTGGCGCGGGTGCGCATCCCGATCTCAAGGTTTTGCGCCACCGACAACCCGGCAAACAGACGCCGGCCCTGCGGCACATAGCCGATCCCGGCGCGGGCTACCTTATGCGCGGGCAAGGCGCTGACCTCGGCGCCGTCCAGCATCACCCGCCCGCTCATCAGCGGCAAGAGGCCCATGATCGCGCGCATGAGCGTCGTCTTGCCCGCGCCGTTGCGGCCCATCAGGCACAGAACCTCGCCCGCCGCGACATGCAGCGATACCTCGCGCAGCACCTGCGCCGCGCCATAGCCGGCGCTGATGCGGTCCAGCTTCAGCATCACGGCATCCCCAGATAGGCAGACTGCACATCCGGATCGGCGCGCACCTCGGCCGGGGTGCCGGTCATCAGCACCTCTCCCGCGTTCAGCACCGTCACCCGGTCCGCCAGCGCCATGACAACGTCCATGTTATGCTCGATCAGCAGGATGGTCGTCTGCCCGGCCAATTCGCGCACCAGCGCCAGAAAATCCGCGATCTCGCCTTCGGACAGCCCTTGGGTCGGCTCGTCCAGAATCAACAGGCGCGGCGCCTGGACCAGCCCCATGGCAATCTCCAGCAGGCGCTGGTGCCCATAGCTCAGATCGCCCGCGCGCGACGCGGCCTCATCCTCCAACCCGACACGCGCCAGCGCTGCGCGCACCGCCCCCGGCACCTCGCGGCGCGGCATGTGGCGCCGCGCCGCCAGCGCAACATTCTCGGCCACCGGCAGCCGGGCAAAGACCGAGGTGATCTGAAACGTGTAGGCCATGCCCAGCAGAGTGCGTTTGTGCGCGGGCAGGCGCGTGATGTCGCGCCCGGCAAATGCGACCCGCCCCGCACTGGGTGCGATGCGGCCGCTGATCAGCCCCACCAGCGTCGTCTTGCCCGCGCCATTCGGCCCGATCAGCGCGCGCACCTCGCCCTCGGTCACGTCCAGCGTGACATCGCAGACGGCATGCACACCGCCGTAATCCTTGCTCAACCCCCGCACGCTGAGCAGGCTCATGGCAGCCACCCCCAGATGCGGCGGCGCACCTCGCCCATCAGACCCTGCGGCGCGAACAGTGTCAGCAGCACCAGCGTGACACCGGCAATCAGCATATAGGCGGTCGTGACGCCCGAGCTGAGGTCGATCAGGTAGAACATGAACAGCGTGCCGACAAACGGCCCCAGCACAGTGCCCGCCCCGCCCAGCAGAACCCATAGCAGCGGCAGGATCGAGTATTCGACGGCGGCAAAACTGGCCCCGGCGTACCCGAACAGCAGCGCATAGGCCGCCCCCGCCGCGCCCGAAATCGTGCCGGAAATGGTCAGCGCCGCCAGTTTCAGCCGGAACGTGTCATAGCCCAGCATCACCGCGCGCGCCTCATTCTCGCGGATGGCGATCAGGCTGCGCCCGAACGGCACGCGCACCAGCCAGAGGCTGACCAGCAGCGCGGCGCTAAACAGCGCCAGCGCGGCAAGGTATCGGTTGCCCGCATCGGCCAGATCTATCCCCCACAACACACGCGCGGCGCGCGCGATGACGAACCCCTCATCGCCCCGCGTCCATTCCGCGAAATACAGCACACTCAGATACCCGGCCTGTGCAAACATCAGCGTCACGATCATGAAGGCCACGCCGGTCGTGCGCAGCGCCAGCAGCCCCAGCAGTGCCGAGATCGCGGCCCCGGCCACAACCCCGATGACCAGCGCCGCCCCCGGCCCGAACCCCAGATGCTGCACGCTCAGCCCCATGCCATACATCCCGGCGGCAAAGAACAGCGCGTGCCCGAGGCTGAGAAGCCCAGTGTAGCCAAAGACGATGTTGTAGCCGACGGCAAAGCTCGCCAGCACCATGATGCGGGCCATATTGCCGTGATGATAGACCGGCAGCACGAAATGCCCTGCCAGCAGCAGCGCAAGCAGCCCGCCATGCAGCGCCAGGATGCGCGCCCGCTCACTCATGCGCTGCGCGTGCCGAACAGGCCCTGCGGGCGGAACACCAGCACCAGCGCCACCAACAGCGTCGCCAGTATCTTGGCCAGCGTCGGCGAGAAAAACACCGAAATGATGCCGTCGCTCAGCCCGATCAGGATGGCGGCCACCACGGTGCCGGGCAGGCTTCCCAGCCCGCCGATGATCACCACCGTAAAGGCCAGCAGCAGCGGATCGGCCCCCATCAGGTAATGCGCCTGTGAAATTGGCACGATCAGCACCGCCGCCAGCGCCGCCAGCGCCGCGCCGATGCCGAACACCATCGCATAGACCCGCTCGACCGGGATGCCAAAGGCCAGCGCCATGTCACGATCCGCCTGAACCGCGCGCATTACCAGCCCGACGCGTGTGCGCGCCATCATCGCCCAGACGCCCAGCAGCACGGCAGCCCCGGCGCCGATCACCGCCAGCTTGTAACTGGTCGTGCTCAGCCCCCATGGCCAATAGAGCGCCAACGCGCCGTCCTTCACCTCGAACCACGGCAGGGCCAGCCGCGTGTTGAACGGCGGCTCGACGGGCCGCGCCTCGGGGCCGTAACCCATCAGCGTCAGTTGCTGAATGATGTAAAGCAAACCGATCGTGGCGACGATGGTGCGTTCGGGGTCATAGTCCAGCCGCTTGAGAATCGTCATGTCGGCGGCCACGGCGATGGCCCCGACGATCAGTGGCGCCGCCACCAGTGCCACGGCAAAGCCAAGCGCGGGCGGCCCGCCCACCACCTGCGTGACGTACCACGCCAGAACGGCGCCCAGCATGAAGAACTCGCCATGCGCAATATTGACGACCCGCATCACGCCGAACACCAGACTCAGCCCCACCGCCGTCAGCGCCAGCACCGACGCCATGACCGCGCCTTCCAGCGTCGCCAGCAGCAGATAAGGGCCCAATTCCACCTGCGTCAGTCCGCCTCGGCCAGTTCGTCGCGATGCGCGGCAACCAGATCGGCCATCGAATGGAACATCATGTCATAGCTGGGCATGTCGCCGGGCTCCATCGTGGCACCAAACCCGCCCTTGTCGTGGCGCCGGTAGATCCAGCAATTGGCGAGCCCGTGCCGGTTGGCCGGGCCATGGTCGTGAAACATGCTTTCGGCGGTGTGCAGAATGTCGCCCGGCGCCAGCCCCAGCCGCGCGGCCTGCACCAGCATGTAATCGAAGTTGCGCGAATCGGGTTTGTAGCTGCCGATATCCTCGGCGACATAACTGGCTACGAACGGCGCACCCAGCTTGGCCTCACTGAACGCGAAGCTGGCATTGTCTACATTCGACAGAATGATCAGCTTGAAGTGGTCCTTGAGATAGGCCAGCGCATCGGCGCTATCGGAAAAGGCCGGCCAATGCTCGACCGAGCGGCCGTAAACTTGCGCCTCCTCCCATGTCGCGCGCAGGCCCCATTCCTCGGCCAGTCGCTTATAGACCGTCGCCAGAATATCGCGGTAATTCTTCCCCGGAGTAAGGCGCTGGCATGTGCTCTCGTGGTAGGCATGCGCCTGCAGTATCGCATCGCAGTCCAGATCCAGCTGATCGGTCAGCGGCGCCAGCCCCTGAATCATCCCGCTTTCCCAGTCGATCAGCGTTCCATAGACGTCAAAGCTCAACGCCTTGTAATCACTCAGCTTCATATCGAAAATTCCTCATGGGATGACGGGCAGCGGCGCTATAGCGGTCGCTGCGTGTAATCCACCTCATCGGGATAAAGCGATTCGTCGATGGTGGTGGTATGCACCCGCACCAGCCGGCCGCCTTCGACGCGGCTGATATATTGCTGACCGAACACCTGATGCGTGCGCCCGTTGAACCGCATCGGCCCCTGCGGATAGGCGCGACTGTGCGGCATCTCGCCCAACGCCTCCACCGCCTCGATCAGCGCGGCGCGGTCCTGCGGGCCGCGATAGCCCGCCGCCTCCATCCCGGCCTTGATCGCGTGCAGCGTGACCCAGCAGCCGAACATATGTCCATAAGCCGACACGTCATTGGGGTCCTCGATGGCGGCGCCATGCGCGTCCACCCCGACGGCGGAGCGATAGAACGCCTCGTCCTCGGTCTCGTCGGGCTGTGCATCGCGGCACATCCCCTCCCAGAAATGCGATCCTTCCAGAAATTCGAGGCCCGGACTGGCGATATCCACCGCCTCCAGCGAATCGATGAAGCCGAACAACTCAGGCGCGGAAGGGCCGAAAAATTCGCCCAACTCCTTGACGAAGGTCAGGACCGAAGGCCCGACCATTACATGATACAGAACCTCCGTGTCGCGCGGGATCTTGGGGAAATAGCGGGTAAACGACGTCTCATTCGGCGGGATCGCGATATGGGCCAGCACCTCGCCCCCCTGCGCCTCGATCGCCTGGGTAAAGAAATCGCGGTGGTTATGCCCGAACGCGAAATCGGCAAAGATCATCGTCACCTTCTTGCCCAAGTTTTCCGCCACGAACGGCGCCATCGCCAGAACCTGGCTTTTCACGTCCGTGATGCCTGGCTGAAGCGTGTAGCGGTTGAGCATCCCGCTGGCGACGTGATGCCCCTCGGACACAACAAAATACGGCAGTTTCAACTCGCCCGCACGCGGGGCGGACCCTATCACAACATGAGAAAACAGCGTGCCATAGGCCACATCGCAGCCGTGCTGGTTGGCGAATTTCTCGACCACCTCGGCGCCGCGCTTGGGGTTGGTGCCGTCATCCTCGGCCACCATTTCCACCATGCGGCCATTGATGCCGCCGCCCTCGTTGATCAGCTTGACCGCCGCATCGGTTGTCCGGTCATACCAGCGCCCATAGGCCGCGCCGATGCCTGTGCGGTGCACCTGAAATCCGATCTTGATCGGCTCGGCCGTCTGCGCATGGGTATAGCGCGCCCACAGCGGCAGCGCCGCCGCGCCCCCGGCCAAAGTGGTCAGCGCCCCCCGCCGTGTCATATCCTTGGTCATCGCTATGCCCTCCCGGTCGATCCGCCGCGATCCTGCGAAGCCGCGCACCGCTTGTCCAGTTCTTTACATCAATCGCGGCGATTTGCAGCGCATCATGCGTGCCGGCCCAAACGCTGCCCAAGGTTTTTTCTTGGCAAAAATACCCAAATCCCTGCGCCTGCCACAAGATCAGGCACAGTTTACCTGCCAAAAACCCGGTTATACAACCAATCGGGCCAGATCCGGCTGAACCGGAACAGATAGCTGAACAGCCGCGGAAAATGGCGCACCGTCGCGCCCTTGTCGCACATCATCTCGAACATCTCCTGAGCGGCCTCTTCCGGCGTCATCAGGAACGGCATGCTGAAATCGTTCTTGTCGGTCAGACGCGTCTTGATGAAACCGGGATTGGCGATCTGCACCCGCACGCCGGTGCCGTAGAAATCGCATTGCAGGCTTTCGCCCAGCGCCATCACGCCCGCCTTGCTGGCGGCATAACCGATGGCACCCGGCAGGCCGCGAAACCCCGACAGAGACCCCGTCAGCACGATGTGCCCCGCGTCGCGCGCCACCATCTGCGGCACCACCGCGCCGACGGACCGCATCGCCCCGACAAAATTTATGTCGCCCATCGCCTCGGCCTTTTCCGCGTCCCAGTCCTGCGCCGTCATGGGCCAGTAAACACCGGCGGTATAGACCATGCCGTCGATCTGGCCGACCTCTTCGGCGGCGCGGCGCACGCTGTCCAGATCGGCCACGTCGACCGTCACCACATGCGCGCGGCCCGGCAGGTTGGCGGCCACCTCGTTCAGCTTGTCCTCGCTGCGCGACGACAGGATCACCTCGGCGCCCGCCGCGCTCAGCTTGCGGGCCAGCGCCGCACCCAGCCCGTCGCTCGCGCCGATCATCCAGTAGCGTTTCCGGGTCCAGTCGATCATGCGTCACCCATCCTTTTCATCATTGGCCGCTTGTTGGCAAAACCAGCCCCACGGTCGATGGTTCCGCCTCCTCCTCGGGCAGACGCGTCCAGGCCAGCAACGCGATCGCCAGCAGCTTCAGCACGCAAGGCAGCGCACAATAGAGCAGTGTCAGCAGGGTCAGCGCCGCCGCGTCATTTTCCCCGCCCGCGACGAAACCGCCCGCCTCGAGTGCTGGCAGCAGCGCCACCGCCGCCAGCGCCAGCGTCAGTTTCGACACGAAGGACCAGAGGCCAAACCCCTCGGACGCCCCCGGCGAGATCTGCGCCATGCGCCGCGCGAATATGGCCGGAAGCAGCGTCATATCCGCGCCCACCGCCGTCCCCGACAGCGCGCAGACGGCGGCAAAGGCCCACACATCGCCCGTCCCCAGCAGCGCCGCCCAGCCAAAGGCGGCAATCGCCAGAACCATCGCCGACAGCAGCACGGGCCGCGCGCCCCACCGCTCGGCCGCGCGGCCCCAAAGCGGCGCGGCCATCGCCGCCGACAGGAAAAACAGCAGCAGCAGCGGCCCCTGCCATTCCGGCGCGCCAAGGCGGCTTTCGACGAAGAACAGGAACAGGGTCGAGCTGACGGCGACCGGAGCGGCATTGACCAGCGCGATCAGCAGCAGCCGCCGCGATATCGCGTCGCGCAGCACCGGGCCGAACCCCTCGGACGGTATCACGTTGCCGCGCCATTGACCCCGCATCAGCCACAGCGCGGCAGCGCCCAGCGCGGCAAAGGCCAATGCAAACGGCGTGAACCCACCCAGCAAAATCGGCGCGACAGAGGCCGCGCAGATACCCAGGAGCGCGCCGGTCTCGCGCCAGCGCGCCAGCCGTAGATGCCCGGATCCGGCCATTGCCCCGGCACTGCCAACCCCTTGAGAGTAAAAGCAGATCGTCAGATAGCTGAAGGCGGAAAACACCACCGTCAGCATCAGCGCGAACCACCACACCGGCGCAATCGGCGGGGTTGCGGCAAAGAGCCCCAGCATCGCCGCCGCCATTGCCGCACCGGCTATCAGCACGGTCGCGCCGCGGTAGCCACGCGTGCGTGCGGCCACACGGCCCAGAAGCGGATCCTGCACCACGTCGATCAGGCGCAGGCCGAACAGCACCGCGCCCAGCAGCGTCAGCGAGACGCCGTATTCATCAACATAAAATTTCGGCGC
Organism: Roseovarius sp.; assembly: GCA_036568405.1. Classification (GTDB taxonomy): domain Bacteria; phylum Pseudomonadota; class Alphaproteobacteria; order Rhodobacterales; family Rhodobacteraceae; genus Roseovarius. The sequence continues at coordinate 205,014 of DATCSR010000036.1, read as the reverse complement.
GTGAATGTAGATCGGCAGACCGGCGGCCGCCAGATATGCCGCAAAAAGCGAATAGGCCGGCAGGCGCGGCGGGGCGCTCAACGCGACACCTCTTGCTCCGGCGGTTCGGGACGGGGACGGTATTTCGCGCCCTTCCACCACAGTTTCAGCGCCTGCCAGTGGATCAGCGCCAGCACCCGGCGCGAGCCAAACGGCCGGCGCAGCATCGCCCGCAATAGGCTCCGGTTGCTGAGCGCGCGGCGCGGCCCGACCAGCGTGGCGGTCAGCCCGCCATCGCCGCCGGTCATGTCGATCCAGATTCCGATCCGGTCATCGCGGATGTCAAAGCGGAACTCGTAGCTGCCATCGACCTGCTGAAACGGCGAGACGTGAAATATCTTGGCGGAGGTCAAGCGATCGCTGGCCTCGATGACCGAACCATCGACCTTGTGGCACAGATAGCTGTGGCGATCCCCGAACGTATTGCTGACCTCGGCAATGACCTGCCGCAAACCGCCGTCCGCGTCGCGGCACAGCCAGAATGACACCGGATTGAACACATGCCCCAGCACGCGCGGCTGCGCCAGCAGCTCGATCCGGTCGGGCTGGGGTAGCTGGTGTTCCTGCAGCACCCGGCGCACCCATGGCGCGCCGATCCCCTGCTTTGGCGCGCCGCCGTGGTCGCTGTCATGCAAGCTGGCCAGCCCGGCGCCGTTGCGCGCAAACAGCTGCGGCGCGGCGGGCGCGGGATCTTCGGCATCCAGCAGCACGTAGTCGATGGAATAGCGGAATGCGTTGCGCACCGCCCCCTTGCGTCCGTGCCATGTGTGGCCTGCGATATGATCAACCCGGCTCATGCGGCGGCGAGCGCTCCGCGCGCGGAAATGGCATCGGCGATGGCGACGGCACTGCCCAGCCCATCCTCGTGAAAGCCGTTCTTCATCCAAGCCCCGCAGAACCATGTCGCCCGTGCGCCATTCATCGCGGCAATCTGGCCCTGCGCCGCCAGCGCCGCGTGATCATACACCGGATGGCGTAGCGTGACACGGTCATGAATCAGATCCTCTCGGATGGTGCGCGCGGTGTTCAGCGTCACGAAATGCGGATCATCCATCGGGATCGGTTGCAGCTTGTTCATCCAGTAGGTCAGATCGATGCGATCACCGGCCCTGCCCTTTTCCTCGGTATAGTTCCAAGACGACCAGACAGCGCGGCGGCGCGGCATCACCGACGGGTCGGAATGCAGCACGATATCGTTGGGCTGGTAGGCGATGGCGCCCAGAAGGCGCGCCTCCTCCGGGCTGGGATCGGCCAGCAGGCGCAGCGAATCGTCCGAATGGGTGGCCATGACGACATCGTCGAACCGCTCCCAATCGCCTTGCGCCTTGATTTCGACGCCGCCGGGAAAGCGCCGCACCGCCTGCACCGGGCAGCCGGTGCGCAGCCGCGTGCCAAGGCGGCGCAGATGCGCCTCAAGACGCTGGACATATTGGACAGACCCGCCTTGAACCGTGTACCACTGATGCTGGCCTGCGTAGCCCAGCAACGCGTGGTTCTCGAAAAACCGCATCATCGTCTCGGCCGGGAAATCCATGATCTTCTCGGTCGGTGTCGACCAGATCGCACCCGAGAGCGGTAGCAGGTAATAATCGCGGAACCACGGCCCCAGCCGCAGATGCACCAGCAGATCGCCGATGGTCATGTCGCCCGCCTTGGCCGCCCCCACCGCCTGGGCATTGAACCGGAAGATATCGCGCAACATGCGCAGATAGCTGGGCCGCGCCACGTTGCGCCACTGGGCAAAGGCCGCCCCCGCCCCGGCCAGCCCATATTCCAGCCGACCGCCGTCGATCGAGGCGGCAAAGCTCATGTTGCTGGGCACCACCGGCACATCCAGCTGCGCGAACAGATCAGCCAGATGCGGATAATTGGCATAGTTGAACACGATGAACCCGGTATCGACCGGCTGATCGCCGTTCTTGCCGGCCATGATGGTGCGCGCGTGCCCGCCCAATCGCGGCTCGGCCTCATACAAGGTGACGTCGTGGATTTCAGACAGCCGGTGCGCCGCACCCATCCCCGAAATGCCCGCACCGATAATTGCGATCTTGCGCCGCGCGGCGGGCTGTAGCTCGAATGGCATAAGATGGTGTTTCCGCTTTTTTTTGTTTGTTCAGGGGTCTACGCGGTGGCCGGTGTTTCGGATGCATATTATATTTTAATTCGGCTCTTGTGATCCAATCTCACCGGTCCGGCGTAGAGATTACATGACTTGCACGATTGACACTGGCCATGATCACTTGGCATCTTTCACCGGCGCGTTTGGAAATGCGTCCGCAGCCGGATGCCGTAGGGTCGGCGCGATGTCCATGCCTAAGTCAGGAAGTGTCGAAGTGCCCGCCACCAGGCAAAGCGAGAACAGCCGCTGGATCGCCTGCATCGCGCGCATCCGGGACGACGCCGACGAAGCGGCGTTCGCGGAGCTGTTTGAACATTTTGCGCCGCGCGTCAAAGGATATTTGATGAAGTCCGGCGCAAGCGCGACGCTGGCCGAGGAATGCGCGCAGGACGTGATGGCGACGCTGTGGCAAAAGGCGCATCAGTTCGACCCTTCGCGCGCCAGCGCCGCCACCTGGATTTTCACGATTGCGCGCAACCGGCGCATCGACGTGCTGCGCAAGTCGCGCAGGCCCGAACCCGAAGAGATCGACTGGGGGCCCGAAGCACCGCCCGATCAGGCCGATGTCCTCGCGCTGGAAGAGGCCAGCGAGGATCTGACCCGCGCCATCGCCGCCCTCCCCGACAAGCAGAAGACATTGATTGAGGCCGCATATTTCCACGACCTCAGCCACTCCGAAATCGCCGATCAGACGGGCTTGCCGCTCGGCACGATCAAATCCCGTATCAGACTGGCGCTGGACCGTTTGCGCCACGCGATGAATTGAAGACAGCCATGACACACACCATTCAACACCACCTGACCGATGCCCTGCTGATGGCCTACTCTGCTGGCACGCTGCCCGAAGCGTTCAATCTGACCATCGCCGCGCATGTCACCATGTGCGACACCTGCCGCGCGCGGCTGGGCGCATTCGACGCTGTCGGCGGTGCCTTGCTGGCAGGTCAGGACAGCGCGCCGATGGCTGCGGGCAGCCTCCAAGCCTGCCTGGCGGCGGCAAAGGCCGATCGCGCGGCACCCCCCGCGCCCCGACGGCGCAGCGTCCTGCCCGCGCCGCTGATTGATTATATCGGCGGCGATCTGGACGACGTCAAATGGCGCCCGGTCGGCATGGGGGTCCGTCAGGCCATTCTTCCGACAGATGGGCGCGCAACAGCCCGGCTGCTCTATATCCCCGCCGGAGCCGCCGTGCCGGATCACGGACATCGCGGGACGGAACTGACGCTGGTGCTGCAGGGCGCGTTCGAGGATGATACGGCGCGTTTTGCCAAGGGCGACATCGAGATCGCAGATGAGGATCTGGATCATACCCCCGTCGCCGACATCGGCGCCGATTGTATTTGCCTCGCCGCGACAGATGCGCCGCTCAGGTTTCGCGGATTGATCCCGCGTATCGCACAACCGTTCCTGCGGATCTGAACCGACGGACGGTGCACATCATGACATTGCCGACACCAATCTGCTTCGGCAATTCGAGTATTTTCGGGAAGATGAAAGTCGGCAGCTGTAACCAATTCTTCTTGCAGAAAATATCCTCGCCGAAGGCACAAAATCTCTTTTGCAGCAGCGGCCGTGTCAAACACCGATATCCGGCCCCGGGCAGGACAGCGGCTCGGTGCTCCGCTCGACCTCGTAGAGTTCATCGAGCGCAGGATCATTGGCGAAAAGGGCGATCAAGCCACGGCTGCCCTGACGAAAACTCCAGCATTGCGGCACCGGTTCCTCATCGTAGACGAAACAGATCAGATCGCCTTCGGCGTACCATTCCCCCTCCATGCAGCGGCCATCCAGAAATGACCAGCGCACGCGGCGGCCATCCATGTATTCCTCGGCGCCGTAGGGCTGTCCCATGCTCCCATAGATGAAGGTTTGTCCACGCGTGTAGGCGTCAAACTGTTCTGCCGTCAGCCGATCCTCGGCAAGGGTCGGAGCGGCGATCATGCAAAAGATAATGAGAAGGGCACGCATCGGATAATCTTGCCACACGCGCCGGGGCGCTGACCAGTATTGTTTTATTCGGCGGCCATCGGCAGCAGCCCTTTGCACGCGCCCCAGAAGCGAGAGATCATCCTCAATCCGAGGTCGGCATCGCGCATCGCGTCCCTTCCATATCCGTGTCAGTCGGATTAGGTCATGTAAGGTCTGCAATTTCGGAGGCGTCATGGCGTTTTTCAAAAAGCTCAAGGATCGACTGTTCAACTCCTCGTCCAAGCTGGACGAAGGGCTGGACGCCATCATGCAGGACGCCGCGCCCGAGCCGGACCAGCCGTCCACGCCCACGCCTGCCCCCGCTCCGGCACCTGTGCCAGAGCCAGAACCTGAACCAGCGCCTGAACCAGCGCCTCAGGAAGTTCCCGCCCCGCTGCCCGAAGTGCCCACGCCCCCCCCGGCAGAAATCCCCATGGACCGCGCGGCGGAACAAGCGGCGCCCACGCCCATCGAAATCCCCGTCGAAACGCCGCCGACGTCCGAGACGGCCCCCCGCGCCGGCCTTCTGGGCCGTCTTCTGGGCCGCGAGTCCGCCAAGGCACCGCGCCGCGTGCTGGACGACGAGATGCTGGAACAGCTCGAAGAACTGCTGATCACCGCCGATATGGGCGTCGACACCGCCCTGCGCGTCACCGCCAACATGGCCGAGGGGCGCATGGGCAAACGCCTGTCCGCGCAGGAGATCAAGGAATTGCTGGCCCGTGAAATCGCCCGCATCATGGAGCCTGTCGCCCAGCCCATGCCGCTTTATGCAAAGAAACCGCAGGTGGTGCTGGTGGTCGGTGTCAACGGATCGGGCAAGACGACGACCATCGGCAAGTTGGCCAGCCAGTTCAAGGCGGCGGGCAAGACGGTGCTGATCGCCGCCGGCGACACGTTCCGCGCGGCGGCGGTCGAACAGCTTCAGATCTGGGGCGACCGCGCCGGCGTGCCGGTGCTGACCGCGCCCGAGGGCAGCGATCCGGCCAGCCTCGCGTGGGACGCGATGGCGCAGGCCGAACGGGACGGCACCGACCTTTTGATGATCGACACCGCCGGGCGCCTGCAGAACCGCGCCGACCTGATGGAGGAGCTGGCCAAGATCGTCCGCGTCATCCGCAAGAAAGACCCGAGCGCGCCGCACAACACCGTGCTCGTGCTGGACGCCACCACCGGCCAGAACGCGCTGAGCCAGGTTGAGACATTCCAAAAGCTCGCCGATGTGTCGGGCCTCGTGATGACAAAACTCGACGGCACCGCCCGCGGCGGCGTTCTGGTGGCGCTGGCGGACAAGTTCGGCCTGCCGATCCATGCCATCGGCGTGGGCGAGCAGATCGACGATCTGTCGCCCTTCGACCCCGAGGAATTCGCTGCCGCCCTGACCGGCCTTGGCACGGAGTAAAGATCATTTCGGTCCGATCTGCCGCCCGACGAGGCCAACAAGTGTCAGCACCGTGACCACGATCACCGTCGTCATGGCGGCCAGCGGCATCTGCCCAGATCCGCAGGCCAGACCGATGCCGCCTGCCAGCCACATCGACGCGCCCGTGGTCGTGTTGCGCACCTTGTCGCCCGAGGTAAAGATGATCCCCGCGGCAAGGAAGGCGACCCCGGCGGTCACCGCCTCGATCAGGCGCAAGGGGTCTACGCGCAGCGCGTCCTCGGCGCCAAAGGGCATCCGGGCCAATTGCTGGCTGACGATGATGAACAGACACGCCGCAATCGACACCAGCATATGGGTGCGCAGCCCCGCAGGCTTTTGCCGCCACTCCCGCTCGAACCCGATGACGCCGCCCAGAAGCAGCGCAGCCATCAGGCGTATGCCCGCGACCAGCGGTGGAACCGAGGTGAACGTGCCGTCGATCTCGTCGGCGATGATGTCGAGCATATGGCCTCCTGTCGGTGATAAATCCCAACGTAGCGCCGCGATGTGCGGTTCCCGGCAGGCCCGGGCATGAGCGATTGGCTGATATCGCTCGAGGGCACGCCCTCGGGGCATCATCTGGCGCTTGCGCTCGCCCTGCTGGCCGCTGTCCTGCACGCGGCCTTCGGCGCGCTGCAGAAGGGGCGGCACGATCCTTGGCTGACGCGCGGCGCGATCGACGCCAGCTATGCGGTGATGGCCGCGCCCTTCGCGCTTTTCGTCGTGCCATGGCCCGAGCCGCATATGTGGCCGATCTTTGCAGGCGCCTGGGTGATCCACATCGTCTACAAGCTGCTGCAGGCCATGGCCTACACGCGCGGCGCCTATACGGTGGTCTATCCCGTGGTGCGCGGCACCGGGCCGCTATTCGCTGTGATCGGCGCCTATATGATCTTTGGCGAGCAGTTCAACCTGGTGCAATGGGCCGGAGTCGCGGTGCTGCTGTCGGGCATCTTCGGGCTGGCGGCTTATAATCTGGTGTTTCTCACGGCCGAGCGCCACACCCTGAATGCTGCGCTGATCCTGGCCTTCCTGACCGGCCTCATGGTGGCGGCCTACACCACCTATGACGCCTACGGCATCCGCGCGACGGCGGACCCGTTCACCTTCCTCGCGTGGTTTTTCCTGATCGACGGGCTGACCATGCCGGTGATCGCGCTGCGGCGCTGGCGCAAGATGGCCGCGCCCCCTGCCCCCGGCCCGCTAATGGTGCGCGGCGTAATCGGCGGCATCGTCGCCTTCTTCTCTTTCGGGTCGATCATGATGGCCACGCGGCTGGACAACGTGGGCGAGGCGGCAGTCCTGCGCGAGACATCCACCGTCTTTGCCGCCCTCATCGGCTGGTTGATACTGGGCGAAACGGTCGGACCGCGCCGCGCCGTGCTGATAACCTTGATTGCCATCGGCGCCGTGATAGTTGAAATGGGCGGGTAAAGGAGACCATATGACCGAACGCAAGATCAACGGCGGCCTGAAAACCACGCTCGAACTGGGCCCGATTCTCGCTTTCTTCATTGCCTATATCTGGCTGAAGGACCGCACATTCCTGATCGGCGGCACCGAATATGACGGATTTATCGTCGTCACGGCCGGGTTCATCCCGATTTTCCTGCTCTCCATCGGTATCCTGTGGGCACTGACCGGCCACCTGTCGAAAATGCAGGCAATGACGGCGATCCTGATCACCCTGTTCGGCGGACTCAGCATCTGGTTCAACGACCCCAAGTTCTTCAAGATGAAGCCGACGATCATCTACCTTCTTTTCGGCAGCATCCTTGGCACCGGCCTGCTGCTGGGCAGATCCTATCTGCAAACGGTCATGGACACCGTCATGCCCCTGACCCATGAGGGCTGGATGATCCTGACGCGTCGCCTGATGCTGTTCTTCTTCGGCCTTGCCCTGCTGAACGAGATCATCTGGCGCACCCAGTCCGAAGAAACATGGGTCTATTTCAAAACCTTCGGCCTGACGGCGGCGATCTTCATCTTCTTCATCACCCAGTCCAAGCTCTTCTCTGAATACAGCTCCCAGCCCGAGGAGTGACCAGCCTTTCTTCTTGCGGCAAATATCCCCGCCGGAGGCTCCGCCAGTTGACGCAAGCGCGCAGCAAGAGTAAGCGCAAAACCGTGGCGATTTGTTACCGGATTGCGGGCCACGTTAAACAATTCGCTAAAAGGTCACGGGAAAGGCCCCCCTTTTCGCATGACCGGCACGGGGTTTCATTGGGCGATGGCCCGGAGGTCGAACATGACAGATGACTGGAAGACACGCACGGCACTGGTGCACGGCGGCACCGCCCGCAGCCAATGGGGCGAGGTGAGCGAAGCGATTTTCCTCACCCAAGGCTTCGTCTACGACTCGGCCGAGGCCGCGCAGGCCCGCTTTATCGAGGCCGGGCCAGACGAATTCATCTACGCCCGCTACGGCAACCCGACCGTGTCGATGTTCGAAAAACGCATCGCCCTTCTGGAAGGGGCCGAGGATGCCTTTGCCACCGCCAGCGGCATGGCCGCCGTGTCGGGCGCGCTCAGCTCGATGTTGAAGGCGGGCGATCACGTCGTCGCCGCGCGCGCCCTGTTCGGGTCATGCCTTTATATCCTCAGCGATATCCTGACGCGCTACGGTGTCGAAGTGACCTTCGTCGACGGCACCGATCTGGACCAATGGCGCGAGGCCATCCGCCCCGACACCGCCGCCGTCTTCTTTGAGACCATTGCCAACCCCACGCTGGAGGTGGTCGATATAGAGGCGGTCGCGCAGATTGCCCACGAGCACGGCGCGCTGGTCGTCGTCGACAACGTCTTTGCCACGCCCGTCTTTTCCCGCGCCATCAGTCAGGGCGCCGATGTGGTAATCTATTCTGCCACCAAGCATATCGACGGGCAGGGCCGCGCCCTTGGCGGCATCATCCTCGGCACGCGCGATTTCATCCGCGGCACGGTCGAGCCCTATATGAAACATACCGGCGGCTCCATGTCGCCCTTTACCGCTTGGATCATGCTCAAGGGGCTTGAGACAATCGATCTGCGCGTGCGTGCACAGGCCGCCACCGCACTGGCGTTGATCGAGGCGCTGCAAGGTCATCCCAAACTAAAACGCGCGATCTATCCCGGCCATGCCAGCCATCCGCAGCATGATCTGGTCACGCGCATGATGGGCAAAGGCGGCACCGTCATAGCGCTGGACCTCGGCGGTCAACCAGAAGCATTCCGCTTCCTCAACGCGCTGAAAATCGTGCTGATTTCGAACAATCTGGGCGACACAAAATCCATCATCACACACCCGGCAACCACCACCCACCAACGTCTGCCCGAAGATCAGCGCGCGGCGCTTGGCATCACACCGGGGCTGGTCCGGCTGTCGCTCGGGATCGAGGATACCGGCGATCTGATCGCGGATATCAGCCAGGCCCTCGACGCCGTCTGACGCCCCAACGGGTGCGCGCAGCAGGGATTGCCCGCACCCACGCCTCCCCCGGTCGGACGGAACGCTACATCAGCCGACGTGAAACAGCGTCGAGAACAGCTTGGGATCCAGGCTTTGCGCGGCAAAGGTTTGACCCTCGGTCAGCACGCTGACCGCGTCGTGGCTGTGCAGGCTCTCCTGATGGCTGGCGACCACGCGAAAATCGCCGATGCGCGGATCGGCCAACAACCCCTCGCAGAACAGCCGCGCGGCATCCTCGACAAAAATCGGGTTCGCCGCGTTCAGTTCGGCAAAGGCCTGCTCGTCCTCGCGCTTGACCATCACCTGCGTTTCGGTGGGCACGGCGGCGCGGGCAATCTCGATCAGGTCCTCGAACCACAGAATATCTTCGCCCAGCTCCTCGACCGAAATCCGCGCGACCGAGCGCTGCGAATGCGGCGTCGCCAGCTGGCCGCGCGACTGCCGTGCATGTTCGCTCAGCTCCAGCGAACAGGGGCAGGTGGAGGAGTAGACATAATCCAGATGCATGAATTTGCGCCGTACGCCGCCGGATTCCACCAGCTCCAGCGCGATGTCGTAATACTGATACCCCTCCAGCCCCGAGCGCAGGGATTGCACCTTGGCCGGATAGGAAAACCGCATCTGGATACGCGCATCAATGCTGCCCAGATCCTTGATGTAGTCATCCAGCGCGTCCGCCATGACCTCAAAGCTGAACGTGCGCTCGGCGTGCTTGTAGAAACTGCGCATGATCCGGGACATGTTGATGCCCTTCTTGCCCGCGCCCAGACTGACCGTGCCGGTCACCGAGGTCTCCAGGATCAGATCGCTGCCGCCCTTGGTGTGAAACCCGATCGGCAGGCGAAAATTCGAGATGCCCACATGCTGCAATTGCTGGTCCGAGCCGCGGATAAGGGACGCCGGACCGTTCTGCAGGTCGGGCATCGTGGCGCGATAAGCCTCGCCGGCCTCGAACTCTTCGGGATAGGCCCGCGCCAATGCCGGATAATTCGCCACCTCGCCGCGCGGCAGCAGGCGGGCGATCGCCGGGTCCAGATCGGCCACCTCCTCGGGGGTGGCCTGCGCGGCCCAGCGCCGCAGGACGGCCAGCGCTTCCTGTGCGTCGCTACGCTCAGGCGGCGTCCGAATATCCGTCGATTGATGTGTCATGCCCGGATTACCCTTCCCCAACGGCTGTCACGCCAATACTTAGGGCGATGATCCGAGGATTGCCACGCTGCAACGCCGCAAAATCGCCGCAGCCCCGCCGCATACGCGGGTCCGCTGCTTTTTCTTGGTAAAAAATACCCGAATTCCAACGCTCGACAAAATCCGGAGCGCTGGGACAAGGCGTCAGCCGTAGACCGATTCCTTGCCGAAATGCTTGGTCAGCATGTAATAGACGACCGCGCGATACTTGTTCCGCTCGGAGCGGCCATAGGTATCCAGCACGCTGTTGATCGCCTCCATCAGTTGCGGGCCATCGGGCAGACCCAGCTTCTTGACCAGAAAGTTGTCTTTCACCGTTTCCAGTTCGCCCGGCTGGCCGGCGGCGACGGTGGACGCGTCCGCATTGTAGATCGAGGGGCCGCAGCCGATCGTGACTTTGGTCAGCAAGTCCATGTCCGGCGTCATGCCGCACTTGTCCTTCAGATCTTCTGCATAGCGCGCGATCAAATCATCCCGTTTGCCCATCTCAAATCTCCTCTGCGGCGGGCTTGGCCCGCTGTCCACACTGTCGGGCCGCGTTCCGGCCTGCACCGACACTACTGATTCGCGTCACCATGACCAAGGAAAAATCCCTGACCGGGATTTCGCCCCCGATTCAGTCACGCAAAAACCCCCGGCCACAGGGGCCGGGGGTTGTAATTGGCGTTGAATGCACGCCTTTTGTCACCCTATCAGTCGGTCGTGGTGTCTTCGACGGGGTTTTCTTCGGCCCCCATGTCAGACTCTGCCTCTGCCGGGGCGTCGTCAGTCGCAGCGTCTCCGGTGGCAGGGGCCTCATCTGCCATTCCGTCCTCTGTCATCCCGTCCGTTGCCGCATCGTCCGTCATGTCGGCTCCGGCGTCCGGCTCGGCGGCGTCGTCCGAAATCGCGCTGTCACCGGACATGGCATCATCAGACATAGCGTCATCCGTTGCGCCGTCGGTCATCGCATCGCTACCGCCCGCGTCTGCACTGCCCACAAGATCGGCCAGTGGCGTCTCGTCCGGCAGGCTTTCGACCTCGGACTCGTCGAATTCCGGCTGCTCCTTCAGCGCCTCCTTGGTGGTGTTCAGTGTCACCATCTGCTGCGAGGCATCATAGCCGAAATCGCTCAGCGGCAAACCTACGGTGTATTCGCCCAACCCCAGGAATCCGCCGATACCGATCACGGCAAGCCCGCCGCCATCGCGCCCGACGACATAGTCAATATCGCCGATCGTATCGCCATCGGGCCCATAGACGTTCTGGCCCACCAGATCGCCGACGGTCATTTCGCTGATTGATGTGAATTGCGGCATCACAGCGGCGGCATCGGCATCTGCCGTTCCGGCGACAGTGCCATCAGTGGCAGTGGTATCGGTCTGCGCGACAGCGCCCCCGGCGATCAGGGCAGAGACAGCGGCGCTCATCATAAAGGTCTTGAGTTTCATGGTAACATCCTCCTTGACGTCTGGTTACGAACGAGTAAGCCGCCCCGCGCATGTTTGGTTCCCACCGCCGCCGCGCAAAACAAAGCAGGCAGGCCTCCTACGCGGAAACCTGCCTATCTGACGCGCTGAAAAGGAGTTTTTCCGCTCAATAGCGGTAGTGCTCGGGCTTGTAGGGGCCGTCAGGTGTCACGCCGATATAGGCTGCCTGCTCCACGCTCAGCGGTGTCAGCTTGACCCCGATGCGGTCCAGATGCAGGCGCGCGACCTTTTCATCCAGATGCTTGGGCAGAATGTAGACCTGATTTTCGTACTCGCCGCCATTCTTCCACAGCTCGATCTGCGCCAGCACCTGATTGGTGAAACTGGCCGACATGACAAAGCTGGGATGCCCGGTGGCATTGCCAAGGTTCAGCAGACGCCCCTCGGACAGCAGGATCAGGCGATTGCCCGAGGGCATCTCGATCATGTCCACCTGTTCCTTGATGTTGGTCCACTTGTGGTTCTTCAGGCTGGCCACCTGGATTTCATTGTCAAAATGGCCGATATTGCCGACGATCGCCATGTCCTTCATCTCGCGCATATGCTCGATGCGGATCACGTCCTTGTTGCCGGTGGTGGTGATAAAGATGTCGGCCGTCGCCAGCACGTCCTCCAGCAGGACCACCTCATACCCGTCCATCGCCGCCTGAAGCGCGCAAATGGGGTCGACCTCGGTCACCTTGACGCGCGCGCCCGCGCCGCTGAGCGACGCAGCCGACCCCTTGCCGACGTCGCCGTAGCCCAGCACGACGGCAACCTTGCCAGCCATCATCGTGTCGGTCGCGCGGCGGATGCCGTCAACCAGCGATTCCTTGCAGCCATACTTGTTGTCGAATTTCGACTTGGTGACCGAGTCGTTCACGTTGATCGCCGGGAAGGGCAGTTGCCCCTTCTTGTGCAGATCATAGAGGCGGTGAACGCCTGTCGTCGTCTCCTCGCTGACGCCCTTGATCGCGTCGCGGGTTTTGGTGAACCAGCCGGGGGACTGGGCCATGCGCTTCTTGATCTGCGCGAAAATCGCCTCTTCCTCTTCCGAGGTGGGCACTGCGATCAGATCCGTCTCGCCCGCCTCAACGCGTGCCCCCAGCAGAACATACAGCGTCGCATCGCCGCCATCGTCCAGGATCATGTTCGCCCCCTCTGGGAACTGGAACGACCGGTCCAGATAATCCCAATGCTCGGTCAGGCTCTGGCCCTTGATCGCGAATACCGGCGTGCCGCCCTCGGCAATCGCCGCCGCCGCGTGGTCCTGCGTCGAAAAGATGTTGCACGAGGCCCAGCGCACATCGGCGCCCAGCGCATTCAGCGTCTCGATCAGAACCGCCGTCTGGATCGTCATGTGCAGGCTGCCGACGATACGCGCGCCGCTCAGCGGCTTCGCCTCGCCGAATTCCTCGCGCAGGGCCATCAGGCCGGGCATTTCCGTTTCAGCGATATCCAGTTCCTTGCGGCCATAGGCGGCCAGATTGATGTCCTTGACGATATAGTCTTGTGCCATCGCGATCAGTTCCTTGAGAAAATTTGGTTGAGGCGCAGATAGCACTCGGGCGCCCCTGCGGCAATGCGCGGCGGCGCTGGAAACCTGCGCGCCCGCAGCTTATGGAGATACGCGAACCGTTGGCGGAGATTTCCCATGCCCAAACCCCGCGCCTGGCAGAAGATGCTTTCGGGCCGCAGGCTCGACCTGCTGGACCCGACGCCGGTGGATATCGAGATTGCCGATATCGCCCATGGCCTTGCGTTCGTGGCGCGCTGGAACGGGCAGACGCTGGGCGACTACGCCTATTCGGTCGCCGAACATTCGCTGCTGGTCGAACAGATCTTTGGCCGGATCGCGCCCAAGGCACCGCCAAAATGGCAACTGGCCGCGCTGCTGCATGACGCGCCCGAATATGTCATCGGCGACATGATATCCCCGGTGAAAAACGCCGTCGGATCCGGCTATGACGAGCTGGACAAGAGGCTGACGGCGGCCATTCACATCCGGTTCGGTCTACCCGCCGCGATCCCGGTCTCGGTAAAAAAGCAGATCAAGAAGGCCGACCGCATCAGCGCCTGGATGGAGGCGACACAAATCGCCGGATTCGAAGCAGGCGAGGCTGACCGCTTCTTTGGCCGCCCCGACCCGGCGCTGATGGACGGGCTGGTCATCCGCCTGCGCCCCCCGCTGGAGACGCGCGGCGACTATACCGCCCGCACTGCCGAATTGTTGGGGCAGATGGGATGATCACCGTGCGCCGCGCCACAGCGCTCGATGCCCCGCCGCTGGCCGAACTGCTGAACGAAATCGTCGCGGCAGGCGGCACGACCGCCCGGACCCGCCCCATCTCGACCGGCGATATGGCCCAGATGATGCAATCGGCGCCGGACCGCTCCGCCTGGCACGTCGCGCTGAACCGGGATGGCGCGCTGCGCGGGTTTCAGTATATCGAACCCTCCACCCCCCTGCCGCCCGAGGCCTGCGATATCGCCACATTCGTGCAGGTCGGGCGAACCGGGCTCGGCATCGGCTCGGCGCTCTTCACGGCAACGGCGCAGGCCGCCCGCGCGCTGGGATATGTCTGGATCAGCGCCGACATCCGCGCCGATAACGAGGGCGGGCTGATCTACTACCAAAGCCGCGGCTTTCGCGACTATGCCCGCCGCGCGGATGTTGCCCTTGCTTCTGGCCAGCGCGTGGACAAGATCCTGAAACGATACGACATCTGAAACTGCCGCATAGCGCCGGTAACCTCATCTCACCCTTGCGTGAGACCGTGTTTCGCAGGCTTGGCGGAGGCGCTGCCTTGCGCCATGGTCGGGCAGAACTTCAGGAGGATACCGCCCGTGACAAACGTCATGTCGAAACTCAAGACATCCCTGCTGGGCGCGCTGATCGTCATCGGCTTTGCCACCCAGGGCACCCATGCCAACGCCGCCGCCACGGAAACGCTGACCGTCGCCGGCGGCTGCTTCTGGTGCGTCGAAGCTGACTTCGAAGCCGTCAAGGGCGTGTCCGAGGTTGTCTCGGGCTACACCGGCGGCACCAGCAAAAATCCGACCTACAAGCAGGTCACACGCGGCGGCACCGGCCATTACGAGGCGGTCCAGATCATGTACGACCCCGCCCAGGTGTCGCGTCCGCAACTTCTGGCGATGTTCCTGCGGTCAATCGACGTCACCGACGCGGGCGGCCAGTTCTGCGATCGCGGCGAAAGCTACCGCACAGCCATCTTTGCCAATGGCCCCGCCGCCGAGGACGCCAGGCAAGCCATCGCGCAGGCCCAGCAGCAACTGGGACAAAAGATCGTGACGCCCGTCCTTCCACTTCAGACCTTCTACAAGGCCGAAGACTACCATCAGGACTACTACAAGGGCGACGACCTTCAGATCACCCGCTTCGGCATCAAGGATCAGGCCGAAGCCTACAAACGCTACCGCAGCGCCTGCGGCCGCGACGCCCGCGTGCGCCAGCTTTGGGGCGACGCCGCCCCCTTCGCCAAGGGCCACTGAAACGACAATGCAAGGGGCCACATCCGGCGGCCCCTTGCGCTGCCGTCGAACCACGTCGCACCTTTGGCTTTTTCTTGGTGAAAATACCCAAATCCCGCAGCCGCCAGTCGCGCCGCCACTTGCCGGATCACGCAATCATCCCCACCGCGCGCCCGAGCGCCTCCAGCCCCGCGCGCCAGGCCAGCGCCTGATCCACGGCTTCGGCCTGCACGCCCTGCTGGGCCAGCGCATCCGCGTAGGGCAGCGCCCCGCCAACGATCAACACCTCTTGTCCCAACCAATAGGGGCGCATCGCTGCCAGCTCTGCCCCGATCAGATGACCGATGACCGCTGCCGCATCCCCCGCCAGAGAGGCTGAATTCAACTGCACCGCCAGACGCTCTGGCCGGGCCAGCGTATCGCCCAGTGCATCTGCGTCCAGCAGCCCGCCATCTGCGCCAAAAGCCGCGGCCAGACGGGCGGTCGCCGCCCCCTGAAAGCTGACGATTTCACCTGCGCTGACATGCACCCACAGCGTCTGCTCTGCCCCCGGCAGGCAGACAATCCCGTCCCAATCGGGCCGCTCTGCCAGCGCGCCGGCAATCAGAATACGCGCAGCAGCGGGCAGCAGGCCCAAAGGCACGGACTGCCGCACTGCGCCCAGCGCCCGCGCCACTGTGGGCAGAACTTGCGCCGGCACCTCCGCATCCGGCAATGCCTCCAACCGCAGCAGCCTGTCCGGCGCCATCCCCGATTCGGATATTGCGGCTGCGACCGTCGCGAAATCACGGGTCCGCAGCGCATTCCCCTGCCATTCATGCAGCGTGACGCGCCCGCCCTCCTCGCTCAGCACACCCCAGGGCTGATCCATCAGCCTTGGCTGCCGGTCTGGCCCGAAAATTGCGCCACGACACCGCGCATGTCATAGCCGGCACTTGATGCCGCTGTAATGATCTGGTCGGCGGGCATCTGGCCGATCTGGCTCATGCTCCACAGCATCGTGCAGCGTGTCCCGCTGCGGCAATAGGCCAGCACGGGGCCGGGCATTTCAGCCAAAGCCGCGTTGAAATCATCCATATCCGCGCTGCTGACACCGGCCGACGTAATCGGCACATTGCGGAACTCCAGCCCCGCCTCCCGCGCCGCCGCCTCGATCAGGGAGTAGTCGCACTGCCCCGCTTCCTCGCCATCGGGCCGGTTGCACAGGATTGAACGAAACCCCGCAGCCTTGATGGCGGGCACATCGCCCGGATCAATCTGGGGGGATACGCTGAATGTGTCCGAAATCCTGCGCAGGTCCATGGGGTCACTCCTCGGGTTATGGCGCCGCCAATATGGGGGTGAAACCGGACCAGTATCAATGCCCGGCGTGCCCGGCGGCATCTGGGACGAACAATCTACCAAGCCACCCCGGCGATGACGCCGAAAAAGGCAAATGTTAACTCCCCGTTAAACAGTTTCGGCAATCCTGCACTGCATGAGCGGTTATTCCCATTTCAGCGAGGCGGCACTGCCTCTTTTCAGCGGCGACGAGGCGCAGGTTGCGGCGGTCACGCCGGGCGCGCCGCAGCCGTCCTATATCCGCGACCACCGCGCCCGCCTGCGCGCCCGCTTCATGCAAGGCGGCGCCGGGCCGATGCCTGATTACGAACTGCTTGAGCTGGTCCTGTTCCGCGCCATCCCCCGCCGCGACGTCAAACCACTTGCACGCGCCCTGATGGACAAGTTCGGTGATTTCAACGGCGTCGTCTCGGCCTCGGCAAGCAGCCTGCAATCGGTATCCGGCGTGGGCGAGGCTGTCGTCGTCGAGCTCAAGATCATCGAAGCCGCCAGCCAGCGCCTCGCCCGTTCGCGCGTTCTTCGGCGGCAGGTGATGTCCTCCTGGGACGCGTTGCTGGATTACTGCCACACCACCATGGCGCACCGCGACACCGAACAATTCCGCCTGTTCTTTCTGGACACGAAAAACGTTCTGATCGCGGACGAGGAACAGGCGACAGGCACCGTCGACCACGTCCCGGTCTACCCGCGCGAAGTCGTCAAACGCGCGCTGGAACTGAACGCCTCGGCCCTGATACTGGTCCACAACCATCCATCCGGCGATCCGACCCCGTCAGAGGCCGACATCGTGATGACGCAAAAGATCAAGGATGCGGCGGCCGTCATGGGGATCACACTGCACGACCATCTGATCATCGGTAAATCCTGCGAACTGAGCTTTCGCAGCGAGGGGTACCTATAATTCGCGCCTGAGTGGTGACCCCGATTGGATTCGAACCAATAACCTGCCCCTTAGGAGGGGGCTGCTCTATCCAGTTGAGCCACGGGGCCACGGGCGTCTGAATAACGTGGTGGGTCCAGATTGTCATGTTAGAATGTGCAGGGAGACGCGCATCTTGCAGCGCGCTTGATCCGGCAGCGATGTTCGCGGTAACATCATCAAAATTTGCAGGATATTTACATGACTTCCAGCCATGATCGCCCCCTGACCTTGCGTGACGTCTCCGAGGCGTCGGGCGTGTCCGAAATGACCGTGAGCCGTGTCTTGCGCAACCGTGGAGACGTGTCCGTTGCGACACGTGAGCGGGTGTTGGCCAGCGCCAAGGCGCTGGGGTATGTCCCCAACAAGATCGCCGGTGCGCTGGCGTCGAGCCGTGTCAATCTGGTTGCCGTGATCATCCCGTCAATGTCCAACATGGTTTTTCCCGAGGTGATGACAGGCATCAACGAGGTTCTGGAACAAACCGAATTGCAGCCCGTGATGGGCCTGACCGACTATACCCGCGAGAAAGAGGAAAAGGTCCTGTACGAAATGCTGTCATGGCGCCCGTCCGGTGTGATCATCGCGGGGCTTGAGCATTCGGACGCATCCCGCGCGATGTTGCGGGCGTCCGGTATTCCGGTGGTCGAGATCATGGATGTGGACGGCACGGCGGTCGATTCGGTCGTGGGTATCTCGCACCGCCGCGCGGGCGAGCAGATGGGCCGCGCGATCCTGAAGGGCGGGTATCGGCGCATCGGCTTCATGGGCACGACGATGCCGCGCGACCACCGTGCGCGCAAACGCTATGAGGGCCTGACCAGCGTCCTGGCGAAGGCCGGTGTCGAGATTACAGAGCGCGAATTTTACTCTGGCGGCTCGGCACTGCTCAAAGGGCGCGAAATGACCCAAGCCATGATGGAGCGTGATCCGGAGCTGGATTTTCTCTATTATTCCAATGACATGATCGGCGCGGGTGGATTGCTCTGGCTACTGGAGCACGGCTATGACATCCCGAACCGGATCGGGCTTGCCGGTTTCAACGGGCTGAATCTGCTCAAGGGGCTGCCCCGCGAATTGGCGACGATGGATGCCTGTCGGCACGAAATAGGACGGCGCGCCGCGCAGATCATTGCAGACCGCGCGCAGCCGGATGCCGATCAGTCGCCAGTGCATATCGCACTGGAACCGACGATCAACTACGGGGACACGCTTCGGAGGCCGTAATCGACCCGCCGGTCAGCTCAGCAGCATCCAGAAGCCCATTCCCAGCATCATCAGGTTCTCGGTCAGCGAGATGAACCCCAGCGGCACGTTGCTGTTCCCGCCTGCACAGGCGCATTTCAATTCGCGTTTGTCGATATAGACAGCCTTGAACACCGACACGGCTCCGATACCGCCGATAAATATAGCCACCGGGGACGCAATCCAGATCAGCGCGCCCGACAGCATCAGCACGCCAGCCAGCGCCTCGCCGAATGGGTAGAGGTAAGCATAGCGCACCCAGCGGCGCGCCAGCAGGTCGTAGTTCAGGAACATGGTGGAAAAGCTCTCGATATCCTGCAACTTCTGGATCGCCAGCACCGTCATGGACAGCGCGATAAACCACTCCAGCGTGCGGATCGTGAACATTGTGCCAAACGCCGCCCACGACAGTGCCAGCGCCATCAATGCGGTGGTGGCGAATATGGCGATGATCGGCGCATAGCTGGTCTCCCCTTCCTCGCGCACATGCTGACCGAAGTGGCGGCGCAGGGCATCATGGCCGCCGATTCGCTCACCGTCGATGTAGGTTTGCGGCGTTGTGTCGACGCCCGCCTCCTGCATGAAGGCCTCGGTCTCGCCGCGGCTGGTCAGCGGGTGATCTTCGATCTCATACCCCTGTCGTTCGAGCAGAGCCTTGGATTTCAGGCCGAACGGGCAGAGGTGATCGGCCATCGCCATGCGATAGAGTTTCGCTGTTTTTGGCATTGCTTCCTCCTCTGGTTCCATAGGATGAAAACGCCCTTCCAGCGCGGGAGAGTTCCAGAAACCGGGCAGAAAAGAAAAGACCCCGCTCGCCAGAAGCGAACGGGGTCTAACGTTACCGTGGCATAAAGCCGGGGCTTAGTGCCGCTTTTTGCCCTTGATCGGCGCCCACAGGCGCTTGTTCGTCAGGTACAGCAGCACCGACAGAACCGTCAGGAACAGAACGCCGGTCAGGCCAGCATATTTGCGGGCCATCATCTTGGGTTCGGCGGTCCACATCAGAAATGCGGCGACATCTTCGGCTTGCGCTTCGATTGTGGCCTCGTGGCCGTCGTCATACTCGACGTCGTCGCCCCACAGCGGCTGCCCCATGGAGAACCAGCTGCCGGGTACGGTGTGGTTGCCCGCCTCGTCCTTGCATTCCTCCGGAAAGGCGCCGGCTGCAAAAGCCGCGTTGTAGGTGCCGTCGAAGTCTTCGGGCGCACATTCGGGCGGATCCTCATAGGCGGTGAGCAGGGTATAGATATACTCCGGTCCGCCGATGCCCTTGATCAGCTGGTTGATCCCGGTGCCGTAGGGGCCGTGGAATCCGGCCCGCTTTTTCGCCATCAACGAAAGGTCGGGCGCCGTTTCCAGACCGGAGCCGGGGAAATGATCCGACGGCTTCGCCTCGCGGTAGTCGTCCAATTCGGGATCGAAGAGCTCGAACTCGGCCGCATAGGCGCGCACCTGATCCTCGGGCAGCTGCGGACCACCCTCGTCATGCAGGGTGCGGATCGGCACATACTGCAAGCCGTGGCAAGCCGCGCAGACCTGAGTATAGACCTTCAGGCCGCGTTGAAGCTGCAGCGTGTCGAACTTGCCGAACGGTCCCTCGAAGGAGAAATCGACATCCTCCATATGCACCTCGGCACCGGCGGCATGGGCCACATCCCCCGGAAACGCAGCAACCGAGAGGGCGACGGCGACGGCCAGAGGCGCGCCAATTTTACTGAACATTGGTTTCATGTCCTCTCTCATTCGGCTGGTTTGACGATGGTATGGGTGCCACCGGTCTGCGCGTCGTAATGCGCATTGAAGTCGTCCTCGATCGTCGCGGGCTGCGGCAGCGGTTTTTCGATCACACCCAGAAGCGGCAGGATGATCAGGAAATAGCCGAACCAATAGGCCGAGGCGATCAGCGAGATGACGCTATAGATACCTTCTGCCGGCATTGCGCCTGCCCACATCAGCACCATGAAATCCAGGCACAGCAGACCAAACCACCACTTGAACATCGGACGATACCGCCCCGAGCGCACGCTGGATGTATCCAGCCACGGCGCCAGCGCCATGACCGCGATCGCGCCGAACATAGCCAGCACGCCAAAGAACTTGGCGTCGACAATGCCGCCGGTGATCCAGCTGGCCGCGATCACGACCCAGACATCCCCGGTAAAGGCCCGCAGGATCGCGTAGAACGGCAGGAAGTACCATTCGGGCACGATGTGTGCAGGTGTGATCAGCGGGTTCGCCTCAATGTAGTTGTCGGGGTGGCCCAGGTAGTTCGGCATGAAGCCTACGATCGCAAAGAATACGACCAGGATCACGGCCAGCGCGAACAGGTCTTTCATCACGAAGTACGGCCAGAACGGGACAGTGTCCTTTTCGGCTTCGGCCTTGGACGTGCGGCGCACTTCGACACCGGTCGGGTTGTTGTTGCCCGTGGTGTGGAAGGCCCAGATATGCACGGCGACCAGTGCCGCGATGATGAAGGGCAGCAGGTAATGCAGGCTGAAGAAGCGGTTCAGCGTGGCGTTATCCACCGCCGGTCCGCCCAGAAGCCATGTCTGGATCGGCTCGCCGATAAAGGGAATCGCGCCAAAGAGCCCGGTGATGACCGTGGCACCCCAGAACGACATCTGACCCCAGGGCAGAACGTAACCCATGAAGGCCGTGGCCATCATCGCCAGGTAGATCAGCATGCCGATGATCCACGTCACCTCGCGCGGGGCCTTGTAGGACCCGTAGTAGAGACCGCGGAAGATGTGCAGATACACGGCAACAAAGAACAGCGAGGCGCCGTTCATGTGCAGGTAGCGGATGAAATGCCCGCCATTCACGTTGCGCATGATGTGTTCGACCGACGCAAAGGCGTAATCGACATGCGGCGTGTAATGCATCGCCAGGACGATGCCGGTGGCGATCTGAAGGACCAGGCAGAAGGTCAGGACAATGCCCCAGATCCACATCCAGTTGAGGTTCCTGGGGGTCGGGAGCATCATTGTGTCATACAGCAGCCCGACAATGGGCAAACGGCTGTGAAGCCACTTTTCGCCCCGCGTGCCGGGTTCGTAATGATCGTGCGGAATACCAGCCATCTATTTCGTGTCCTTATCCCAATTTGATCGTTGAATCGTCGACGAATTCGGCGACCGGAATCCACAGGTTCTCGGGCGCGGGTCCTTTGCGGATGCGGCCGGCCGTGTCGTAATGCGATCCGTGGCAGGGGCAGAACCACCCGCCGAACTCGCCCGCGCCATCACCGATGGGCACGCAGCCCAGATGGGTGCAGACACCGATCATCACCAGCCATTCTTCGGCGGCGTCACCTTCGGCGCCCGGTTTCGCAATCGTGCGGTTCGAATCGGTCGCGGGCTGAACGCCGTCCAGGTTCGGGTTTTGAGACGTCGGATCGATAAGGCTCTCGATATCCACATCGCGCGCCGCTTCAATCTCGGCTTGGGTGCGGCGGCGCACAAAGACAGGCTTGCCCAGATACTTGACCGTGATCTGGGTGCCGACATCGACATCCGCGACATCGACCCGGATCGAGCTGAGCGCCTGAACGTCAGCCGAGGGGTTCATCTGGTTGACCAGCGGCCAAACGGCGGCGCCAGTAGCGACGGCGCCAGCGCCGGCGGTGGCATAGTAGAGGAAGTCCCTCCGGGTGCCTTCGTGATCGTCTGCGTGGGACACGAGGTTTACTCCATTCTCAAGGGCCCAGGAACAGACCCATACGGTTTTCCGGGCCGCAGGATGCCCGCGACCTTTACGGTCCGGGTTTTAGCGAGGGTTTTCCGGCACGTCCAGTGTGCAATGGACAGGGGCGCGCATGTGTCGCGCTTGAGGCAGCCGCCGGCGCAGTATATGACTATGGTATTTCCCGACCCAGCAGAAAGCGCCAGACATGCTCAAGACACTTCAGACCGCCACGGCAGCGATTCTGCTGATGGCCTCCCCCGCCGCCGCCGAGTTCGAGCTGAGCCTCTATCTGGGCACCCAGACCGCCAGCGACAGCGACGCGTCCGGCTTTCTGCCGAACGGCGCCGGCCCGATCAATCGTAACGTCGACTGGGACGGAAAATCCTTTGACGCGCCGATCTACTACGGTGGCCGCGCGATGTGGTGGACCAGCAGCAATCTGGGCTTCGGTATCGAGGGCACCCACACCAAGGCCTATGCCAGCGCCGCCGACAAGGCCGCCATGGGTTTTAGCCGGCTTGAGTTCACCGATGGCCACAACATCGTCACCGCCAACGTGATGAAGCGTTTTCCCGGCGCGTTCGCGGGCAGCAATTTCACACCCTATGGCGGCGCGGGTATCGGTGTGGCCATTCCGCATGTCGATATTTTGGCCGTCGGCGCGACGAACCGCACCTATGATTACGAGCTAACCGGCCTCGCCCTGCGCGGGATTGCAGGCATGAAATACGAGCTTACGGACAATTGGGCGCTGTTTGGAGAGTACCAGATCACATGGTCGGACAATGACGTGACGATTGATGGCGATCCCGGTTTTGCCGACGGCAAGCTGCGCACCGACCTGGTGACGCATGCCGTCAACATCGGCGTCAGCTACAGTTTCTGATCTGTCCTGGCGGCCGATTCAAATCAAAACCCGGCCTTATTCAGGCCGGGTTTTTTGCATGCTGTCGCGTTTGGAGAACACGTCCAGCCACGCCGCCAGCTGCGGCCGTGCGGCGCGCCAGTCGCGGTGACCCTGCCGAAAGTCGATATAGCTCAGCGCGCAGGCAACCGAGATCTGCCCGATGTCCAGCGGCCCGGCCAGATGGCTCATACAGCGCGCCTCCAGCGCGTCCATGGCGGCTGTGATCTTGGCCCATTGCGCCTCGGTCCAGCCGTCCCACCGCTTGTCCTCGGGGCGCATCCGGGCCTCATAAATCATCAGCACGCCCGCATCCATGATGGCATCGCCTGTCGCCTCCAGCGTCAGCGTCTCCCACAGGCGCGATTGTGGATAAAGCGTGCCGCCCGCCAGCGAATCAAGGTATCGGCAGATCACCCGGCTGTCATAAAGCACCGGACCATCGGGGCGAATCAGCGCCGGGATCTTGCCCAGCGGATTGGCCGCGACGACGGCGGGATCGCTCTGGATCGGGGTGGTCGTCACGATCTCCTGCTCGACCGCGCCGGTCATGTCCAGCTCGTGCAGAACCACGGCAACCTTGCGGGCAAAGGGCGATGTCGGCCCCATCAACAGCTTCATCTCCGGGCGCTCCTCTTGCTGGCGTCACAGAAGCGTAGAGGCTCGCACCGGGGGCTGTCCAGTGCGTTCAGGCACCGCGCATGAGCGCGGCCAGCAGCCGGACTTCCTGCCCCAACCCGTAGGCATCGACGTGGGTTGCGGCCGATTGGCGCACCGGTTCTGGCTTGTTCTGGTTCAGCTTCCAGGTGCCCTGGACCTCGGTAATATGCATACGGCAGGGCACGATCTGCCGCATCATCCGGTCCAGAACGTCCGGTGTCATCTTCGCCGTGGTCCAAGGCGTTTTTGGCGCCAGCCGATCCTCAAATACCGCCGATTGCCGGTCCAGCAGAGCGCGCAGCTCGGCCTCGGGCCGCAGAGCGATCTCGCCCACCAGATGCACGGCGACGTAGTTCCACGTCGGCACCTGATCCTTTGCGCCATACCAATCGGGCGAGACGTAGGAATGCGGCCCCTGCACCGCCAACCGGGCGGGCACGGGCATGGTCAGACGAGCGATGGGGTTCGAGCGGACAAGATGAAAATCCACCGCATCCCCAGCCGCCTTCAGGATGAACGGAATATGGCTGACCAGCGGCGCACCCTCTGCCGCAACCGCCAGCATGCCAAAGCCCTGATGCCGCGCGAAATCGAGGTTAAACGCAGCGCTGGCGCCCCGATAGACCGGGTTCGGGTGCATCAGGCCGCGATCAGACGGGCGCCGCGCGCGCCGGTGATATGCGCCGCCACGATCTGCCCCTCGGGACGGGGGGCGTCAAAATCGACCTCGGTGAACTGCTCGGTCCGGCCCATATGCGGGCTTTCCATCAAGACCGCATGAGCGCGCCCCACCTGCCCCGCCAGATGCCGCGCAACCTGCGCGTCACCAGCGGCCCGGAGCCGCGCGGCCCGCGCCTTGATCGCGGTGCCATTCACCTGCGGCATCTTCGCCGCAGGTGTGCCGGGGCGCGGCGAATAGGGAAACACATGCAGCCATGTCAGATCGCACTCAGTGACCAGCGCGAGGGAGTTTTCAAAATGCGCCTCCGTCTCCGTCGGGAAGCCTGCGATGATGTCGGCGCCAAAGGTCATGTCCGGGCGCAGGCGGCGCGCCTCCTGGGTAAAGGCAATCGCGTCATCGCGCAGATGCCGCCGTTTCATCCGCTTGAGAATCAGATCGTCGCCATGTTGCAGCGACAGATGCAGATGTGGCATCAGCCGCGCTTCGGTCGCGATGGCCTGCATCAGATTGTCATCCACCTCGATCGAATCGATCGAGCTGATGCGCAGGCGCGGCAGATCCGGCACCAGCCGCAGGATGCGCATCACCAGATCGCCCAGCTTCGGCAGGCCTGGCAGATCGGCGCCCCAGCTGGTCAGATCGACGCCGGTCAGCACCACCTCGTTATAGCCGCGCTGCACCAGCCGCTTGATCTGGTCAACTACGACGCCCGCAGGCACAGAGCGCGAATTGCCCCGACCGTAGGGGATGATGCAGAACGTGCAGCGATGATCGCAGCCGTTCTGCACCTGCACATAGGCGCGGCTGCGCGTGCCGAACCCGTCAATCAGATGGCCGGCGGTTTCCGTCACTGACATGATATCGTCGACCTGCACCGGCTCGGTCCCGAAATCACCAGCGAGGCCCGCCCATGTACTGGCCTGCATCTTTTCGGTATTGCCGATCACGGCGTCGACCTCGAGCATGGAGGAAAACGTCGCAGGCTCGGTCTGCGCGGCGCAGCCGGTAACGATGATTCGCGCATCCGGGTTGTCGCGGCGCAGGCGGCGAATGTCCTGCCGGGCCTTGCGCACGGCCTCGGATGTCACGGCGCAGGTGTTGACCACCACGGCGCCTTGCAGCCCGGCCTCGGCGGCCAGTTCCTTCATCGCTTCGGTCTCATAGGCGTTCAGGCGGCAGCCGTGGTTGGAAAAGATCGGCGCGCTCATTGCAGGCTCTCCAGAAATTCCGGCGTCAGGATGCCATTGGCGACATGCATTGTCGGGCCGGTCATCCACACGCCATCCTCGCGCCAGTCGATCATCAGCGTGCCGCCGTCCAGATCAATCCGCACCGCGCGCCCGGTCAGCCCGCGCCGCGCCGCCGCGACCGCCACGGCGCAAGAGGACGATCCGGAGGCCAGCGTCATCCCGGCCCCCCGCTCCCACACGCGCACGCGGATGTGATCGGGGCCGATGAGGCTGGCCACCTGCACATTCGTGCGCTCGGGAAACAGCGGATGATGCTCGTAGCGGGGTCCGAACTGCTCCAGCGGAATCGCCTCGGCATCGGGGACAAAAAAAGTGCAATGCGGGTTGCCCATGCCGGTGGCGGCAGGCCCGCCTTCGATGGGCAATTCCAGCGTATCCATCGCCTCGGCCAGCGGGATATCCTGCCACTCCAGCTGCGGCGCGCCCATATTGACCGCCGTCAGGCCGCCGCCAACGTCGCGTGCATAGAGATCCCCGCGCGCCGTGGTCAGGTGCAATGCGCCCCTGCCGCCCTCGTCCATCAGATAGCGTGCGATGCAGCGGGTGGCGTTGCCGCAGGCGCCCGCGATGCTGCCATCGGTGTTCCAGAAGGTCAGATGCGCGTCCCCGGCGCCCTTCGTGATGACCGCCAGCTGATCGAACCCGATCCCCCGCCGCCGATCCCCCAGCGCTTGCGCCAATGCCGCATTCATCGGCACATCACGCGCGCGCGCGTCGAAAACGACAAAGTCGTTTCCCAACCCGTGCATCTTCATGAAGGGCAGACCGATCTGCGCGCGCGTATCCATGCGGCGGCATATAAACCCCCGCCAGAAATGAATCCAGAGATTGCGTATGATTGCCGGCAGAATTGGGGTTGACCCCCGGCCCAGGTCTTTCTAATTACGCCACCTAGTGGGCCGGTAGCTCAGTTGGTAGAGCAACTGACTTTTAATCAGTAGGTCCCGGGTTCGGATCCCGGCCGGCTCACCACTTCAACCAATGTGCGATACGCTACGGCAGCTGCCTCAAGCGGCAGGATTTGCCACGAGCGCCCGCTAGGATTTCTACGGCTAGTTAGTGCGGGCGCTCTGGCGATCGCGCCCCGATCCAGTACCACCGCCGGATATCCGCGTTTAGCCGGCGGTCTGGGCCGTGCGGGCCGTCAACCCTGCCCTTTAGATGGTGCAAGCCACGCGCAAATCGGGCAGCTTGAGCGAAGGTCATGTGGATCACCCGGCGGTGCTCTTGGGGCTGGGGTCCGGGCAATCGCCACCTGCGTGGTCCTGAAACCGAAAGACGACGGCTTGATGTGTCCGCAGAACAAGGAGAGACAGCCAATGTGGCAATTCTGGGTAGATCGCGGCGGCACATTCACCGACATCGTCGCCAAGACGCCCGAGGGGGCGCTTCGCACGCACAAGCTGCTGTCAGAAAACCCCGAGGTCTATGCTGACGCCGCCGTTCACGGCATCCGGACGCTGCTGGGGCTGGGGGCGGATGATCCGATCCCGGCGGGCCGGATCGGCGCGGTCAAGATGGGCACGACTGTCGCTACCAACGCGCTGCTGGAGCGCAAGGGCGAGCGGACCTTGCTGCTGATCACCAAGGGTCTGCGCGATCTGCTACGGATCGGCTATCAGAACCGGCCGCGCCTGTTCGATCTGCATATCCAGCTGCCAGAGCTGCTGTATGAGGACGTGATCGAGGTGGACGCGCGCATCGCGGCGGATGGCGAGATCATCACGCCGCTGGATACCGGGCCCGTAGAGCAGGCGCTGATCGCGGCCCATGCCAAGGGCTATCGCTCGGTCGCGATTGCGCTGATGCATAGTTACCGGTTTCCTTCGGACGAAAAGACCCTGGGCCGAGTCGCTGCGGAGGTCGGGTTTAGCCAAATCTCGCTCAGCCACGAGGCCAGCCCACTGATCAAGCTGGTGGCGCGCGGTGATACGGCTGTGGTCGATGCGTATCTCTCGCCGATCCTGCGCCGCTATGTCGGGCAGGTGGCGGATGCGCTGGGCGCAGACAGCGGCGGATGCGAGCGGCTGATGTTTATGCGCTCCAGCGGCGGTCTGACCGATGCCGCGCTGTTCGAGGGGCGCGATGCGATCCTTTCAGGGCCGGCGGGGGGCGTCGTGGGCATGGTGCGCACCGCTGCGGAGCTGGGCTATGACCGGCTGATCGGCTTTGACATGGGCGGCACCTCGACCGACGTGTGCCATTATGCGGGCGAGTTCGAGCGCAGCTTTGAGACCGAGGTTGCAGGCGTCCGGATGCGTGCGCCGATGATGTCGATCCACACGGTCGCGGCGGGTGGTGGATCAATCCTGTCCTACCGCGACGGACGCATGCAGGTCGGACCGGACAGCGCCGGGGCGAACCCCGGACCTGCCGCTTACCGGCGCGGCGGGCCTCTGACGGTGACCGATTGCAACGTCCTGCTGGGCAAGCTTCAGCCGGATCTGTTTCCGGCAGTCTTCGGCCCGGAGGCCGATCAGCCGCTGGATGCGGGTGCGGCGCGCGCGAAATTCGACGTCATGGCGCAAGAGATCGGCGGCGACCGGACGGTCGAGGAGATTGCAGAAGGCTTCCTGCGCATTGCCGTGGAAAACATGGCCAACGCGATCAAGAAGATCAGCGTGCAGCGCGGCTATGACGTGACCAAATACACGATGAACTGCTTTGGCGGCGCGGGCGGGCAGCATGCCTGCCTTGTGGCCGATGCACTGGGAATGAAAGCCGTGTTCATTCATCCCTTTGCCGGGGTTCTCTCGGCCTTCGGCATGGGGCTGGCCGATGTACGCGCGATGCGCGAGCATCAGTTCGGCAAGGGGTTTGCCGCCATGGCCGAGGCCGAGGAAGCCCTCGCCGCCCTCATCAAGGACGCCGTGGCCGAGGTTGCAGGGCAGGGCATCCCGGACGCGCAAATCACCGTCGCGAAAATGGCCCACGTCCGCCCGGATGGCGCGCAGCAGACGCTGGAGGTTCCCTTCGGATCGCCCGCCGACATGACCGCCGCGTTCGAGGCCGCGCATCAGCAACGCTTCGGCTTTGTGCCCGAGGGCGCATCGCTGCTGATCGACGTCATCACCGCCGAGGCGATCGGCGCAACCGGCGAAGGCGTGACGATGCCGGATACGGGCGGCGACGCAGACACCGGCCAGACGGCGCCGATGTGGTCGGGCGGCGCCCTGCGGGACGTGCCGGTGGTCGACCGCACCCAAATGGCCAAGGGCGACATCGTTCATGGCCCGGCGATCCTGACGGAGCCGACCGGCACGAATATCCTCGAAGACGGCTGGGCGGCCGAATGTGCCTCCGGCGGCAATCTGATCCTGCGCCGCGCCATCCCCCTGCCCCGGCAGGAGGCGATTGGCACGCATGTGGACCCGGTGATGCTTGAGGTGTTCAACAACCTCTTCATGTCCATTGCCGATCAGATGGGCGCGACGCTGGCCAACACCGCCTATTCGGTCAACATCAAGGAGCGCTATGATTTCTCCTGCGCGATCTTTGATGAGGCGGGCGATCTGGTGGCAAACGCGCCGCATGTTCCCGTCCACCTTGGGTCGATGTCCGAAAGCGTGCGCACGATCCTGCGCCAGAATGCCGGGAAAATCCGCCCCGGTGACGTGTTCATGATGAACAACCCCTATAACGGCGGCACTCACCTGCCGGACGTGACGGTCATCACGCCGGTCTTTGACGAGGCGGGCAGTCGCATCATCTATACCGTCGCCAGCCGCGGGCATCATGCCGATATCGGCGGCAAGACCCCCGGATCGTCCCCGCCCGACAGCCGAACCATCACCGAGGAAGGCGTGCTGATCGACAATTTCCTGCTAGTGGCTCAGGGCAATCTGCGCGAGGCAGAGGCGCGCGAACTGCTGGCCTCCGGCCCCTATCCGTGCCGGAATATCGACCAGAACATGGCCGATCTGGCCGCCCAGATCGCCGCCAATGCGACGGGCTTGGCCGAATTGCAGAAGATCACCCGGCAGTTCGGGCTGGACACCGTGCACGCCTACATGACCCACGTTCAGGACAATGCCGAAGAAAGCGTGCGCCGCGTTCTGGACGTGCTGCATGATTGCGAATTCACCTACCCGCTGGACAGCGGCGCGCAGATCAAGGTCGCCATCAGCGTGGACAAGGCGGACAGGCGGGCGAAGATTGATTTCACCGGCACATCGACGCAGAGCGAATTAAACTACAACGCGCCCCTGGCGATCTGCCGTGCCGTGGTGCTCTATGTCTTTCGCACGCTTGTGGGCAGCGACATCCCGATGAACGAGGGCTGTCTGAAGCCGCTCGATCTGGTGGTGCCCGAGGGGTCGATGATCAATCCCCGCGCGCCCGCTGCGGTGATCTCCGGCAATACGGAGGTCAGTCAGGCGATAGCCGACACGCTCTATGGTGCGCTGGGGGTGATCGCGGGCAGTCAGGGGACGATGAACAACTTCGTCTATGGCAACGATGTGCACCAGAATTACGAGACGATCTGCGGCGGCACCGGCGCGGGCGATGGATTTGACGGCACCGACGCGGTGCACAGCCATATGACGAACACCCGCATGACCGACCCCGAGGTGCTGGAGACACGGTTTCCCGTCCGGGTCGAGGAATTCTCCATCCGGCGCGGATCGGGCGGCAAAGGCGCGTTCACAGGCGGCAACGGCATTGTCCGGCGGCTGCGGTTTCTGGAGGCCATGACGGTTACCGTCCTGTCTTCGCACCGGATCGTGCCCCCCCATGGTGCGGCGGGCGGCGGCCCCGGCGCCGTGGGCGAAAACAGCGTCGAGCGTGCCGATGGGTCCGTCGAGCGCCTGAAGGGCAACGATGAGACGCAGGTAGCGGCGGGTGACGTCTTCGTCATGAAAACCCCCGGCGGCGGCGGCTTTGGATCCTAGCGCGCCGACGCCGGTATCTGTGCCACGGCACTACCCGGCAAAGGATTGCTTGCCCGCAGGCTCCGGCTGGCCGACCATGACGTTCGGCGCCTTCCGCCGCCCGAGAGGAGGATATCCTGCATGACCGCTTCGTCTCATTTGCAACGTGTATGCGCGCTGCTCACCGCGGCGCCGGAAGGGCTGCAATGACACTGGGCCTCGATCATCCGCTGGTCTGCGTGCATGATCTGGATGCGGCGCGCGCCACGTACCTGTCGCTGGGTTTCGCGATGAAACCGCCGGGCATGCATCCATGGGGCACGTCGACCGCGCTGGTGATTTTCCGGCGTCAGTTGCTGGAACTGGTCAGCATCGGCGATGCGTCACTGCTGGACGGGTATCCGGCCGGAAATTTCCGCTTTGGCCGCCACATTCAAACGCATCTGGCCCAGCGCGAAGGCGTGCCCTTGTCCGCGCTGTGCAGCGAGGACGCAGATCGCGATGCCGCCGTACTGATCGCACGCGGGGCACATTGCGACGGCCGCATCGACTTTGGGCGCGACATGGTGCGCAGCGATGGCACGCTGGACCGCACGGCGACGACGTTGCAGATCTTCACAAGGCCGGGGCTGGAGCGATTGGCGATGTTCGCCTGCCAGCAGCACCGCCGCGACCTGATCGAATTCCCCGAATGGATGAACCACCCGAACGGGGCGACGGGGTTTGCCTCGGCCACCATTCTCGCGGCAAAGCGCGATCAGCCCAAGGTGCGCGATTGGCTGGCGGTGCTGCATGGGTTCGATGCGGTGCAGGACACCGATTGGGGCTTTGCTGTGGATACCGGGCGCGGGCTGTGGCGCGTCGCTGACCGCGATGGCGCCGCAGCACTCTTTGGCCCCGTGCCCGAAGACCTCGCACCGGATGGCGCGCCGTTGGTCGTGTCGCTGGACATCGAGACGCGCGACATGGCGCTGCTGAAACCCTACCTTGCGATAGGACAATTCGCCCATCACCGGATTGGCGATACACTGGTCTTGACAGACGTCGGTCGGCTGGGCGGGATTCTCCTGACCTTTTGCCGCGCACACTAAGAGAAAGGCGATCTCATGTTCGACAGCACCCATATCGCAGAGGCGGTCGCATGGCGCCATGATCTGCACCGCCACCCCGAGATTGCATATCGCGAGACACGCACATCCGACATGATCGCCGGGCTGCTGGACGGCTGGGGCTGGCAGGTCCATCGCGGTCTGGCCACCACCGGCGTTGTGGCCACTATGGGCGGCGGCAATGGCCCCCGCATCGGCCTGCGCGCCGATATCGACGCGCTGCCGATCACCGAGGTGACGGGGCTGGACTATGCCTCGACCATCCCCGGCATGATGCATGCGTGCGGCCATGACGGGCACACCGCCATGCTGCTGCTGGCCGCGCGCCAGATCGCCGCCGAGGGCGTGACGGGCGGCACCGTTCACCTGATCTTTCAGCCGGCCGAAGAATCCGAGGCCGGCGCGCGCGTGATGATCGAGGATGGGCTGTTCGAGCGATTCCCCTGCGACGCGATCTACGGCATCCACAACTGGCCGGGGCTGGCGCCGGGCCGGATGGTGGCGCGCGATGATGCCATGATGGCCGCCTTCGCGGTCTTTGACATCACCATCACCGGCAAGGGCGGCCACGGCGCCATGCCCGAGCAGAGCGACGGTGTCATCGCCGCCGCCGCCCGCATCGCTGCCGCCGCGCAGGAAATCCCGGCGCGCAGCCTGTCGCCGCTGACGCCCGGCGTGCTTTCGATCACGCAGATCCATTCCGGCTCGGCCTACAACATCTGCCCCGATACGGCGACGCTGGCGGGCACTGCGCGCTGGTTCGACGCTGATGCGGGCGATACGCTGGAGCGGCGGCTGTCAGAGGTGGCGAGTGGCATCGCCGCTGCGTTTGGCTGCAAGATGCGGATCGACTACCAGCGCCGCTATCCCGCCACCATCAACACCGCGCCCGAGGCTGCAATCGCGCGCGAAATAGGCGATGCGATGGGGCTGGACACCAGCACGGCGGACCCCAGCATGGCGTCCGAGGATTTCGCCTTCATGCTGGAAAAGGTGCCGGGCGCCTACCTGTGGCTGGGCGCCGCGCGCGAGGGCGCCAATCCCGGCCTGCACGCGGCCAGCTATGATTTCAATGACGCCATCCTGCCCATCGGCGCCGAGTTCTGGGTGCGGCTGGCGCAGCGCGCGACACGCGGCTGATGGACAGTCTCGATCCACGGTTTCTGCGCGAATTCCTCTGTGTCGCGCAGGAGGGGTCGATCCGTGGCGCATCCGGGCGGCTGAACGTCGCGCCCTCGGCGATCAGCCGCAAGATCGCCGATATCGAGGCGCGACTGGGGGTGCCCCTGCTGGAGCGCAGCGCGCAAGGTGTGCACCTTACCGATGCAGGGCGGCTGCTGCGCGAACATGCCTTGCACCAGCAGGACGAGCAGACGTTTCTGCTGGACCAGATGGGCCGCTTCGGCAAGGGCGAGGGGCGAAACGTGCGCATCGCGGTGGGCGAGGGGTTTACCGCCGATCTGATGCAGAACGGCCTGTCGCCGCTGGCCACCGCGCATCCGGATCTGCGGTTTCGCATAGATCAGGCCGGCACGGACGCGCTGCAGGGCCGGGTCGTGCTGGGCGAGGCGGATATCGGCATCGCCTACAACCCGGCCCTGTCCGAAGCGATCCGGTCGCTCGCCGTGGGCCGCCAGCCGCTTTGCGCCATTGTGCCCACCGGCTCGCCGTTGGCCGGGCGGGCATCGGTGCGGTTGGCCGAAGTGTTGCAGCACCCCGTCGGCCTGCTGGACCAGCGCCACGCGATCCGTGCGCTGGTGGGCCGCGCGGCGGGGGATCAGGGGTTGGCACTGCATCCGCAGATCGAGACCAGCTCGATTACGCTGCTGATCCGCTATGTCTGCGCCGGGATGGGCGTGACATTCCTGCCGCGCTTTTCCGTCTCGATTCAGGCCGAACGCAGCGAACTGGCCATCGTCCCGGTCGAGGAGGCATCGCTGCAACAGGTCAGCGCACATCTGATGGTGCGCGCACGCCGCCGCCTGCCGAAATCGGTGGAACTGGCGGCAGAGTTTCTGGCCAGCCGCATGGTGGCGTTTCAAAGCTGACCCGTGTTGCGCTCAGCGCAACGCACTGTCCCTGCTTTATGCCCTATTTGTGATCGCCCGCGTTCTGGATAGTCTGTCGGAAATGCCATCACGGCAGCAGGGGGGCGAAATGCCAGGTACACAGCAGATACGCACCGGCATCATCGGTCTTGGCGCCATGGGCATCGGTATGGCGAAAACCTTGACCGCCAAGGGGTTTGCCGTCGCGGGTTTTGATCTGTCCGATGCGGCGCTGACCCGCGCCGCCGATGCAGGCGCCGCGCCGATGCCCTCTGCGGCGGACGTGTTCGGCGCTGCCGATATCATCGTGCTATCGCTTCCTGCGGCGCACCATGTCGAGGCGGTGATCGCAGATGCCACTGCGGCAGGCTATCTTGCGGCGGGTGCGGCGCCCCGGATCGTGATTGACACATCCACATCCGAGGCTGAAATCAGCCGCAGACTGGCTGCCACGCTGGACAGCGCCGGCCATGGCTTTGTCGATGCGCCGGTCAGCGGCGGGCCGTCTGGCGCTGCCGCTGGCACGCTGGCAATGATGCTGGGCGGGGCGGATGCCCATGTCGCCCGCGCCATGCCGGTGCTGGAGGCGCTGGGGCAGAAGATCATCCATGTCGGCCCCAGCGGCGCAGGCAACGTGGCGAAACTGGTCAACAACATGCTGGTCGCCAGCCATATGATCACAACGCTTGAGGCCGTGAAGCTGGCCGAGGCATCCGGCGTCAGCGCCGAAGATGCGCTGCGCGTGGTCAATACCGCCACCGGGCGCTCTGCGATCAGCGAGATCCACTATCCGAACTGGGTGCTGCCGCGCAGCTTTGACAGCGGGTTTTCCACCGGGTTGATGCGCAAGGATGTCCGGCTTGCGCTTGAGATGGCCGCCGACAAAGGCTGCGTCCTGCCGTTGGCCGATCTGGTGGCAGAGCTTTGGAGCGAGGAACGCTCGGGGCTGGGTGACAGCGATGATTTCATGCTGATGGGCGATCCGCAGGCGGATCGTTTTGAGGGAGAATACGAATGACCGACACTTCCAACCGCGTGGCAGAGTTACTGCAAGAGTTGCTGGGTACGCCCGATGTGCAAAGCTACGTCGCGGGCGCTTTCATGCCCGGCACTGGCGATGACTTGGCGCTGACCGATCCGGCCACCGGCAGCGTCTTTGCCACCTATCGCGATGCAGGCGCCGATGTGGTCGCGCAGGCGGCGGACGCCGCCGAGATCGCCCAGCGCGAATGGTGGGCGAAAACCGCGTCCGAGCGGGGGCGCATCATGTTCGAGATCGGGCGCCAGATCCGCGCCCATGCCGCGCCCCTGTCCGAGCTTGAATGCCTCTCGACCGGTCGCCCCATCCGCGACACCGGCGGCGAGCCGGCGCGCATGGCGGAGATGTTTGAATATTACGCGGGCTGGTGCGACAAGATCACGGGCGATGTGATCCCCGTGCCCAGCACGCATCTGAACTACACCCGGCACGAGCCGATTGGCGTCGTCGCGCAGATCACCCCGTGGAACGCGCCGCTGTTCACCTGTTGCTGGCAGGTCGCCCCGGCAATCTGCGCGGGCAACGGCGTGGTGCTGAAACCGTCGGAACTGACACCGCTCAGCTCCCTGGTAATAGGCGTGCTGTGCGAAAAGGCGGGCGTGCCGCGCGGGCTGGTCAATGTCATCGCTGGCGCGGGGCCGACCAGCGGGCAGGCGATGATCGACCACCCTGCGACGGGGCTGGCCGTATTCGTCGGCTCGGCACAGGCGGGCAGCGCGATCGCGGCGCGTGCAGCGCTGAAACCCATGGGGGCCGTGCTGGAACTGGGCGGCAAATCGGCCAATATCGTCTTTGCCGATGCAGACATTGACCGCGCCGTGACCGGCGCGCAGGCCGCCATATTCGCCAGTTGCGGGCAAAGCTGCGTGGCCGGTTCGCGCCTGCTGGTGCATCGGTCCGTGCATGACGAGGTGGTCGAAAAGCTGTCCGCAGCCAGCGCGCGTATCCCGGTCGGGATGCCGACCGATCCCGAAACGCAGATCGGCCCGGTCAACAACGCTGCGCAATGGCAGAAGATCGACACGATGGTGCGCGCTGCCGCCTCGAACGGCGCCCATCTTGCCACGGGCGGGGCCAAGCCTGATGCGCTGGCAGACAGCGGCGGCTATTTCTACGCCCCCACGGTGCTGACCGGAGTGACGCCGGACATGGAGATTGCCCGCGAGGAGGTGTTCGGCCCGGTCCTGTCGGTCCTGACCTTCGAGACCGAGGAAGAGGCCGTCGCGCTGGCCAACGACACACCCTACGGGTTGGCCGGCGCGGTCTGGACGCAGGATGTGGGCCGCGCCCACCGGATGGCGGCAAAGGTCCGCGCCGGAACGTTCTGGGTCAACAGCTACAAGACGATCAACGTCATGTCGCCCTTCGGCGGCTTCGGGCGGTCCGGCTATGGCCGGTCTTCGGGACGCGAGGCATTGGCGGCCTACACGCAGACCAAATCGGTCTGGGTTGAGACGGCGGAAAACCCGGTTATCGGCTTTGGCTATGCGCCGGGCTGATCCGCGCGGTTGCCAGACGGCGCTGAAAAGGTTCAACTGAACCACGAAGGCCCATGTGCCAGAACGGCACGAAAAAAGAGGGAGGGACGAAATGCAACGAACCATGGAGATAGTGCTGGATTGGCGGCTGCATGTCAGCGTGCTGATCATCACCGTCATCAGCGAATTGATCGGCGTGATCGTCGTGCCTATCGGCATCGGATCAATCCTGCTGCTGCCGCTGCTGTACGCATTCATTCTGGGGATGCTCATCAACCCCAACGTGATCAAGCGTGCGGGCGTCTGGATCAAGGACAATGACGTCAAGGCCGCCTCGCCCCTGATCGTGATCGCGATCATGCCGTTCATCGCCAAGTTCGGCACCATTATCGGCCCTCAGATGCAGCAGATCATCGACGCCGGTCCCGCCCTTCTGTTGCAGGAGCTTGGCAACCTCGGCACCATCGTCATCGCCTTTCCCATCGCCGTTCTGGTGCTGCGGATGGGACGCGAGTCCATCGGTGCGTGTTTTTCCGTCGCTCGCGAGCCGAATATCGCGATCATCGCCGACAAATACGGCCTGAAAAGCCAGGAGGGCACCGGCGTGATGGGTGTCTATGTGATCGGCACGCTGTTCGGCACGTTCATCTTTGCCATTCTGGCGTCGATCCTGTCGACGGCAGGGATCTTTTCGATCGAGGCGCTGGCGATGGCCTGCGGCATCGGGTCCGGCTCGATGATGGCGGCCTGCACAGGTGCGCTGGCCACCGCAGTCCCGGAAATGAAGGAGCAGATCCTCGCGCTTGCCGGCGCGTCCAACGTGCTGACCTATGCAACCGGCATCTATCTGGGCGTCTTCGTCGCCCTGCCGATCACCGAAAAGCTCTACGACCTCCTGGGTCGTAAGGACGCAATCATCAAGGCGGGAGAGTGACCATGAACGCAAGCGAAACTGAATTGGACCTCATCGCAGAGCGCAAGCTGAGCTTGTCCGCCCACGCGCTGGTGCTGGTCATCATCTGCGCCATCGGTCTGGTCGGCAACACGGTGGCGACGGACATTCCCATTGCCGACGGGTTTGTCGGGCTGATCGTGCTTTACGTGATCTCGATAGTCGGCCTTGTGCTGACCCAAGTGGTCCCGATCAAGCTGCCGTCGGTGGCGTGGATTTCACTGATCGGCATTCTGGTGACACTTCCTTGGACACCGGGCAGCGAATGGATCGTGGCGCGGGCAACGAACGTGAACTTCCTGACGCTGGCGACGCCATGCCTGGCCTATGCCGGCATCGCCATCGCCAAGCAGGAGATCGACATTGCCAAATCGTCGGGATGGAAGATCTTCATCGTCGCCGTGCTGGTGATGACGGGCACCTATATCGGATCGGCGTTCATCGCGGATCTGTTCCTCTAGGGCGCTTGGCGCTGCTGGACCTTGGGGCGTGCCGGTGGCGCGCCCCTTTTGCGTTCCGGCGCTGTCGCAAGTGTGGTGGGCGGCGATGACAAAGTGGGGTTTCCGGCGACCATAACGTATTCGTGCATGTGTAACGTCAGGCTGGACATTGCAGGGCAGTCGCGTCGAAGATGGGTCAGGCGCTACTGCCCCGGCCCGGAACACATTGCCGCAGCAGCGCGTTGTATTCGGTCAACGGAGATTGCCATGCCCTCCTTCCGCGCGAATTACATTACCCGTCCCATCCACCGCTGGGCCAAAAAGGCCCTGCCGGCCCTGTCGGACACCGAGCGCGAGGCGCTGAACGCGGGTGACGTCTGGTGGGAGGCGGATTTGTTTTCCGGCAACCCGAACTGGGATACCCTGCACGCCGTCAAGGCGCCGAAGCTGACGGAGGAGGAACAGGCGTTTATCGACGGCCCGTGCCACGAGCTTTGCGAAATGATCGACGACTGGACGATCAATCAGGAAACCGCTGACCTGCCGCCAGAGGTGTGGAAGTTCCTGCGCGACAATGGTTTCTTCGGCATGATCATCCCCAAATCGCACGGCGGGCTTCAGTTTTCGGCCTTCGCCCATAGCGAGGTGATCCGCTTTATCTCGACCCGCTCGGTCGCCGTTGCCGTGACCGTGATGGTCCCCAACTCGCTGGGGCCGGGGGAATTGCTGCACCAGTTCGGCACCAAGGCACAGCAGGACTACTGGCTGCCCCGCCTTGCCGACGGGCGCGAGCTGCCCGCGTTTGGTCTGACCAGCGCCGAGGCCGGATCGGATGCAAGCGCGATGGTGGATGACGGCGTCGTCTGCAAGGGCGAATGGGAGGGCGAGGAGGTGCTGGGCATCCGCCTCAACTGGGCCAAGCGGTATATCACCCTGTCTCCGGTCTGCACGGTGCTGGGGCTGGCGTTCAAGCTGCGCGATCCCGATGGTCTGCTGGGCAGGGCCAGCGAGATCGGCATCACCTGCGCACTGGTGCCCACCGATCTGGCAGGGGTCGAGACGGGGCGGCGGCACATCCCGGCCTCGACCATGTTCATGAATGGGCCGACCACCGGCAAGGACGTGTTCATTCCGCTGGAGTATATCATCGGCGGCCCCGATTACGCCGGGCGCGGCTGGATGATGCTGATGAGCGCGCTTGCCGCCGGGCGGGGCATTTCCCTGCCCTCTATGGGCTGCGCCGCCATCGCGCTGAGCGCACACACCACCGGTGCCTACGCCCGCATCCGCGAGCAATTCCGCCTGCCCATCGGCAAATTCGGCGGCGTGCAGATGTCCATGGCCAAGCTGGCGGCGGATGCCTATGCGATGGACGCCGCGCGCCACCTGACCTGCGCAGGCCTCGATCAGGGCAAATCCCTGTCGGTGATCTCCGCCATCATGAAGGCGCATGCGACCTACCGGATGCGCGAGGCGCTGAATGACGCGATGGATGTCCATTCGGGCAAGGCGGTGATCGACGGGCCGTCGAACTACCTTTTGCCGCTTTACCGCGCGGTGCCCATCGGCATCACCGTGGAAGGCGCCAACATTGTCACGCGCAGCCTGATCATCTTTGGACAGGGGTCTATCCGGGCGCATCCCCACATGCTGGACAACATGATGGCCCTGCAGGAGCCAAACCGCGAGCGGTCGCTGGAGGCGTTCGATAAATCCGTCTGGGCGCATATCGGCCATACCACCCGCACGCTGTTCCGGGCCTGGGGGCGGGCGCTGAACGGGGGCCGCTTCGCGCCTGCGCCGGATGCCGGGGGCGCGACGCATATCTACCGCCGTCTGGGCCGCTGGTCGGCGGCCTATGCGCTGACCGCCGATTTCTGTTTCCTGACCCTGGGCGGTGCGTTGAAGCGCAAAGAGATGATCTCAAGCCGCATGGGTGATATCCTGTCGGAGATGTATATTATTTCCGCAACGCTAAAACGCTGGGACGACGAGGGACGGCAGGAAGCCGATCTGCCGGTGCTGACCTACGCCGCCGAGTCCGGGTTTCAGCGCATCCAGACCGCGCTGGACGATGTCATCGTCAACCTGCCCGCCCGCTGGGCCGCCTGGGTGCTGCGCGCCCTCACCTGGCCGGGTCGCCGCGAAAAGGGGCCAAGCGACAGGCTGGTCGAGGCGTGCAGCGATCTGATCTACGTCCCCTCGCCCACGCGCGACCGCATCACCGGGGGCATCGGCGGCGGCTGCCTGCATCCGGGCGTGTCGCTGCTGAATGAATGCTACGCGCAGGTCAATCGCATGGCGCCGGTGATGAAACGCCTGCGCGATGCGCGCAAGACCCCGCAACAGGCGCTGGAGGCTGGCATCGTCAGCGCCGCCGAAATGCAGCAGATCGCGGAGACCCAGGATCTGATCGCGCGCGTGATCGCCGTCGATGATTTCACGCCCGAAGAATTGCCCCGCTATTTCAACAGTTACAGCCAGAATGCGCAGAACCGCTATGCGCAGGAATCAACCCCGAAGGAGGCCGCGCAGTGACACAACCCCATGGACAGCGTGTTTATCTTGTCGATGGCGCGCGCACCCCGTTTCTGAAGGCCCGCGGCACACCCGGTCCCTTCACCCCCGTCGATCTGGCCGTACAATGCGGGCGCCCCCTCTTGGCCCGCCAACCGTTCGAGCGGGACGCATTCGATCTGGTCATACTTGGCTGCGTCAACGTGCTGGCGGATGAAATGAACCCGGCCCGCGTTGCCGCCCTGCGGCTGGGGCTGGGTGAGCGGACGGTGGCCTTTACCGTGCAGATCAACTGCGGCTCTGGCATGCAGAGCATCGACACCGCCTATCGCTACATCCGGTCGGGGACGCATGACATGATCCTTGCCGGGGGTGCCGAATCGCTTAGCCACGCCCCGCTGACGCTGCGCCAGTCTGCCGCCGAATGGCTGGGCAATTTCAGCGCCGCGCGCAGCCCGGTGGACAAGGTGCGCGCGATGTCGGGAATCAGGCCCGATTTCTTCAAGCCCGTCATCGGGCTGGAGCGCGGCCTGACCGACCCGATCACCGATCTGGGCATGGGCCAGACCGCCGAGATCCTTGCGCACCGTTTCGGCATCGACCGGCAGATGGCGGATGCCTACGCGATGCAGAGCCACCACCGTCTGGCGCAGGCGCAGGAGGATGGCACACTGAAGGGCGAAGTCGTGCCTGCCTTCGCGCCCGACGGCACTGTCTACGACCATGACGACGGCGTGCGCCCCGACAGCGATCTGGAGGGGCTGGCCAAGCCGAAACCTGTGTTCGAAAAACCATATGGCAAGGTCACGGCCGGCAATTCCAGCCAGATCACCGATGGCGCCAGCTGGGTCATCGTCGCCTCGCAAAAGGCGGTGGACCTGCACGGGCTGGAGCCGCTGGCCGAGATTACCGACAGCGAGTGGGCCGGGCTGGACCCCGCCGTCATGGGCCTTGGCCCCGTCATGGCCGCGACCCCCATCGCCCAGCGCCACGGGTTCGGCATCGACGATATCGACCTTTGGGAGCTGAACGAGGCGTTCGCGGCGCAGGTTCTGGCCTGTCTGGCGGCATGGAATGACGAGGCGTTCTGCAGCGAAATTCTGGGATACGACGCCGCTTTTGGCCAGATCGGCCGGGACCGGCTGAACGTCGATGGCGGCGCGATCAGCCTCGGGCACCCCGTCGGCACCAGCGGCAACCGGATCGTTCTGCATCTGGCGAACGCGATGAAGAAACGCGGCGCAAAGCGCGGCATCGCGACCGAATGTATCGGTGGCGGTCTGGGCGGCGCCATGCTGTTGGAGGCTGTGCAATGACCGGTTTCGTGATGGACTTTCTGGGCGCCGAGCTGCGCGAAATGGGCGGCGCGGGGGACCGGGCGGGCAACTGGCGCAGCGGCCGGGATGAGGGCGACATCCTGTGGCTGGCTATGGATTGCGAGGGCAGCGGCACGAACGTCATTTCCCGCAAGGTGCTGGAGGAGCTCAATCAGCATCTGGCCGCTGCCGAGGCAGATCTGCCCAAGGCGCTGGTGATCCGCTCGGCCAAGGATTCCGGGTTTGCCGCCGGCGCCGATATCTCCGAATTCGAGGACGTCGCCAGCGATCCCGAAACCCTGCTGCGCGAGGGGCACGCGGTCTATGACCGCCTCGCCGCACTGAACTGCCCCACAATCTGCGTCGTGCATGGCGCGTGCCTTGGCGGCGGGTTCGAATTGGCGCTGGCCTGCGATATACGCATTGGGGTGCGCGGCGCGTCGTTCGCGTTCCCCGAGGTGCAGCTGGGCCTGCATCCGGGGCTGGGCGGCACGTTCCGCTCGGTAGCACTGATCGACCCGGTCGAGGCGATGACGCTGATGCTGACCGGCAAGTCGGCGCATACGAAGAAGGCGAAATCACTGGGCCTTCTGGATGCCGTGGTCGAGGAACGCCACGTCGCCGCCGCCGTGCGGGCCGCCGCGAACGGTGATCTGGAGGAGCATGAACAGGGGCTGAAGGCACGCGCCTTCAGCCTTGGCACTGCGCGCAGCTATGCGGCGCGGCAGATGCGCAGCCAGACCGAAAAGAAGGCCCCGAAGGAGCATTACCCGGCACCCCACGCGCTGATTGACCTCTGGGAGGAGCATGGCGACGATCCGGAAGCGATGCAAAAGGCCGAGATCGCATCCTTCGGCCAACTGCTGCAAACGGACACGTCGAAGAACCTGCAACGCGCGTTCTTCCTGCGGCAGCGGCTGCGCGGCAATGCCAAGGGCGAGGATGATATCGCTCATGTCCATGTGATCGGCGCCGGCGCCATGGGCGCCGAGATCGCGGCGATGGCCGCAATCCGGGGAAAACGCGTGACGCTGGGCGATACCTCGACCGCGGCGCTGGGGCGCGCGGTGAAACTGGCGGGGGAAATATGTGTCTCTAAACACCTCAGCAGTATCGAAAAGCGTGACGCCCTGGACAGGCTGATGCCCGATCCTGACGGCTATGGAACCCGCACCGCCGACCTGGTCATCGAGGCCGGGCCGGAGAAGATGGAGATCAAGCGCAAGATCTATGAAGGGCTGAGTTCTCGCATGAAGGAAGGCGCGATACTGGCCAGCAACACGTCCAGCCTGTCTGTGGACGA
Source organism: Roseovarius sp. (assembly GCA_036568405.1). Classification (GTDB taxonomy): domain Bacteria; phylum Pseudomonadota; class Alphaproteobacteria; order Rhodobacterales; family Rhodobacteraceae; genus Roseovarius. The sequence goes on along the minus strand of DATCSR010000036.1, from coordinate 162,128 downwards.
ACTTGCCACCGACGCGCCCGATGCCGCACGCTTTGCCGGGCTGCATTTCTTCAATCCGGTGTCGAAGATCGACCTTGTCGAGGTGGTGAAGGGCCCTGATACCTCGCAAGACACCGCCACCCGCCTTGCCGCGTTCTGCGGCGCGATAGGCAAGCTGCCGGTGCATGTGGGCGACTACCCCGGCTTCCTCGTCAACCGCGCGCTGGTGCCCTACCTGATGGAGGCGATGGTGCTGCTGGACGAGGGCGTTCCGAAGGAAGTGATCGACAGCGCCGCGTTAAAGTTCGGCATGCCTATGGGGCCGGTGACGCTGGCCGATCAGGTGGGGCTGGATATCGGGCTGCATGTGGCCGAAAGCCTTGCCGAGGGTCTGGAAAAACCGATGGCGCCGATCAGCCAGACACTGCGCGACAAGGTCGCCGCCGGCGAGACGGGCAAGAAGGCGGGCAAGGGATTTTACGACTGGTCAGACGGCACGCCCCATCCCCATAGCGACGAGGACGGCCCGGGCGATCTGACCGACCGGATGATCCTGCCCATGCTGGATGCCTGTGTCGAGGTGCTGCGCCGGGGCGTGGTCGCGGCAGAGGATGATATCGACGCCGCAATGATATTCGCCACCGGCTGGGCGCCGTTCCGGGGTGGGCCGATGCATTATACGCGGGCACGCGGGATTGATGGCATCGTGCGGCGGCTGGAAGAGTTGGAGAAAGCGCACGGGCCGCGATTTGCGCCCGATCCGGGATGGCGAAAGCTTGGTTGAGTCACGGGTTAATGGGGGCGGGTCAAAAACTTTGGCGGGTCCGGCGGCGGTTTCCCGGCCTGCGCCGTACGGACGTGATCCGGGACGGCGCGCTGCCGGATGCGGTGCTTTTCAATGCCCTGTTCCAAGACGCACAAGTTCTATGCAGCGACCAAGAAGGCGGGCGATGCGATGGCCCATTCCTATGCGCATCTCTAAGATGTGCCGACGACCATGGTCAGGTTTTTCACCGTCCATGGCCCGTGCGGGCACCCCGACATGGCGCTGTTCAAATTCACCAAAGCCATACTCGAAGGCACGCCCATCGACCTATACACTCATGGCAATATGCGCCGGGATTTCACTTATGTCGACGATCTGGTTACCGGCATCACCCGCCTTATCGATACCGTCCGGCAGCGCGCGCCGCAGCAGGCCGCGGCGGATAACTGCCTGATCGAGGGCTTGAAAGGCCCGCTGCCGCGCACGCATGTGCAGGTCGGCGTGCAGAACTTTGTCGACTGGTGTCGGCGATATTATAGGGTCTGACAGGCAAGGCCGCATTGCATGGCTTCGCCCGGTGTCCTATTCGGGCGGTGGCCATTGCGGTATGTCTGCTTGCAAGCCCGCGCGATATTGAACGGAGAAGATGATGAAGAAGGCTTTTGTGACTGGCACCACGGGGCAGGACGGCTCTTATCTGGTCGAGCTCTTGCTGGACAAGGGCTATGAAGTGCACGGGCTGAAACGCCGGGCGTCGTCGTTCAACACTCAGCGGGTCGATCACCTGTTCCGCGACATCCACGAGGAGCCACGCTTTCGCCTTCACTACGGCGATCTGACCGACACATCGAACCTGACGCGCCTTTTGTCCGAGATCCAGCCGGACGAAATCTACAACCTCGGTGCGCAGAGCCATGTCGCGGTCAGTTTCGAGGTGCCGGAATACACTGCCGATGTCGATGGCATCGGCACGCTGCGCCTGCTTGAGGCGATGCGTTTTCTGGGGATGGAGAAGACCTGCCGCTTCTATCAGGCCTCGACCTCCGAGCTCTACGGCCTGGTGCAGGAGACGCCGCAGAGCGAGACGACGCCGTTCCACCCGCGCAGCCCCTACGGCGTGGCCAAGCTTTATGCCTACTGGATCGCGGTCAATTACCGCGAGGCTTATGGCATGTATGCCTGCAACGGGATCCTCTTCAACCACGAGAGCCCGCGCCGGGGCGAGACATTCGTGACGCGCAAGATTACCCGAGGGCTGGCCAATATCGCGCAGGGGCTACAGGATATGCTCTACATGGGCAATATCGACAGTTTGCGCGACTGGGGCCATGCAAAGGATTACGTGCGCATGCAGTGGATGATGCTGCAACAGGACACGCCCGAGGATTTCGTGATCGCCACCGGCGTGCAGCATTCGGTGCGCGATTTCATCACCTGGGCGGCGGCGGATCTGGGGGTCACGCTGTCGTTCGAGGGCACCGGTCTGGACGAGATCGCCATCGTCGCGGCGATCGACGGCGATGACGCGCCCGCGCTCAAACCCGGGCAGGTGGTGATGCGCATCGACCCCCGCTATTTCCGCCCCGCCGAGGTGGAGACGCTCTTGGGCGATCCCTCCAAGGCCAAGGCCCGGCTGGGCTGGCAGCCCGAGATCACCGCGCGCGAGATGTGCGCCGAGATGGTGGCAAGCGATCTGCGCGCCGCCCGCCGCGAAGCCCTGCTGAACGCGCATGGCTATGACAGCGCGCCCGGGCACGACGCATGAGTCGCCTTGGCACGATGTTGCTGACCGGCGGAGGCGGCATGGTGGGCCGCAATATCCGCGAGCATCCACATGCGGCAGACTGGACCATCCTCGCGCCCTCCAGCCGCGAATTGGACCTGACCGACGCCGCCGCGACCGCCGCGTATCTGCAGGCCGAGCAGCCCGATATCGTCGTCCATGCGGCGGGCAAGGTCGGCGGTATTCAGGCCAATATGGCCAACCCGGTGGCCTTTTTGGACATCAACGCCACCATCGGGCGCAATGTTATCATGGCAGCGCGCAGCGCAGGCGTGCGCCGCCTGATCAACCTCGCCTCCACCTGCATCTACCCGCGCGCCGCGCCGAACCCCTTGGCCGAGGAGGCGGTGCTGACCGGCCCGCTGGAGCCGACCAACGAGGGCTATGCGCTGGCCAAGATCATGGCCCTGCGCCTCTGCCAATATATCCGCGCGGAAACGCCCGATCTGCGCTACAAGACGCTGATCCCCTGCAACCTCTATGGCCGCCACGACAGCTTTGACACCGCCACCTCGCACATGGTGCCAGCGGTGATCGCCAAGATACACGCAGCGCGCGAGACAGGGCAGGGCACGGTCGACATCTGGGGCGACGGCACCGCGCGGCGCGAGTTCATGTATGCGGGCGATCTGGCCGATGCCGTCCTGCGCGCCGCCGCTGATATGGACGCACTGCCAGACCTGATGAATGTCGGCGTGGGTCATGACCATTCGGTAAACGACTATTACCGCGCCGCCGCCGAAGTCGTCGGCTGGGTCGGCACATTCACCCATGACCTGTCCAAACCCACCGGCATGAAGCAAAAGCTGTGCGATACTACCCGCCAGACCGCATGGGGCTGGACGCCGCAGACCGATCTGCGCGCGGGCATGGCCGCCACCTATCACTTCTACCTCGAAAGGCAGTCCGCATGAGCGCCCGTTTCCCCCTTGCCACCTCGTCCTGGGATCAGGCCGAACAGGATGCGCTGCAGCGCGTCATCGCCTCCGACCGCTTCACCATGGGCGCCGAGGTGGCCGAGTTCGAGCGCCGCTTTGCCGCGCATTTCGGCAGCCGGTTCGCCGTCATGGTCAATTCGGGGTCCTCGGCCAACCTGCTGATGATCGCGGCATTGGCCTATACCTCGAACCCCGATCTGCGATTGAAGCCCGGCGACGAGGTGATCGTGCCTGCGGTGTCGTGGAGCACGACCTACTACCCGCTGCACCAATACGGGCTGAAGCTGAAGTTCGTCGATATCGATCTGGAAACGCTGAACTACGATCTGGACGCGCTGAAGGACGCCGTGACGGACCGCACCCGCGCGCTGATGGTGGTCAACCTGCTGGGCAACCCCAATGATTTCGATGCCATCGTGCAGATCACCGAGGGGCGCGGCATCGTGATGATCGAGGATAATTGCGAATCCATGGGCGCGCGCTTCGGCGGGCGCCAGTGCGGCACCTTCGGCGTCATGGGCAGCTTCTCCACCTTCTTCTCGCACCATATCTCTACGATGGAGGGCGGCGTCATCGTCACCGATGACGAGGAGCTTTACCACGTCATGCTGTCCCTGCGCGCCCATGGCTGGACCCGCAATCTGCCAAAGGAAAACCACGTCACCGGCACGAAAAGCGATGACGCCTTCGAGGAAAGCTTCCGCTTCGTGCTGCCGGGCTACAACCTGCGCCCGCTGGAGATGTCCGGCGCGCTGGGAATCGCGCAGCTGGCCAAGCTGGACGGGCTGATCGCCGGGCGGCGCGCCAATGGCGCGGCCTTCACGGCGGCAATGCAGAACCATTCGAAATTCACCATCCAGCGGGAAATTGGCGAAAGCAGCTGGTTCGGTTTCAGCCTGATGCTGCGCCCCGAATTGGCAGACAGCCGCGCCGATGTGGTCCGCGGACTGGAAGCGCTCGGCTTCGAATGCCGCCCCATCGTCGCCGGCAATTTCGCCCGCAAGGAGATCGTCAAGCACTTCAACTTCGACATCCACGGCGACCTGCCGAATGCCGACTACCTCGATAAACGCGGCCTCTTCGTCGGAAACCACCATTACCCCATAGATGAGGCGATCACGCAATTGTCCGGGTTTTGAAACAGGGGGCGACATGCGCGCCCTCGGTCCAGCTTTGGCCTGTAGGGTTAGCCTGCAAAATGGTCGATTTTTCTACTTTGCTCGCGTGGAACGCGCGATCGAGCCCTATCAGCCACCACGCAGCGCCAGCTGCCCCCTTGGATGAGGTGACGCCGCAAAGGCTCCGGCACTGCACGGCGGCCTCGCAGGGTTGCCGCGCCACCAGCCGGCCAAATGCCTGCGGCCGTCGGCCATGGCCCGGACCCGATCTTGGTGCTACGCTGAGAATAGCACTGCCGGATCTGCCCAGCGCGGATCGGCAAATACACACAGGCGCCAGAGGAGGGCCAGCATGGAAAACCTGGGGAAATACTACATTGACGGAAAGTGGACCGCACCCGAATCGGACCGCACCTTCCCGGTCCTGAACCCCGCCACCGAAGAGCGGATCGGCGACATCGCCCTTGGCAATCAGGCCGACGTGGACAAGGCCGTCGCCGCGGCCAAGAAGGCGTTTGCCAGCTATAGTCAGACCACCCCGGCCGAGCGTCTGGCCTTGCTGGAACGCCTGATGGAAATCACAGCTGAGCGGTTCGAGGATCTGGCGCAGGCCATCAGCACCGAAATGGGCGCGCCCATCACCATGTCGCGCGAGGCGCAGGCCGATGCCGCCACTGGCCACCTGCAAGGCTTCATCGACGCGATGAAAAAGCAGGAATTGCGCGAGACGCTGGACAACGGCGACATCTTGGTGCGTGAACCGATCGGCGTTTGCGGGCTGATCACGCCGTGGAACTGGCCAATGAACCAGATCGCGCTCAAGGTCATTCCGGCGCTGGCCACAGGCTGCACCTGCGTGCTGAAGCCGTCCGAGCATACGCCGCTTTCGGCCATGATCTACGCCGAAATCATCGACGCCGCGGGCTTCCCTGCCGGCGTGTTCAACCTTGTCCATGGCGACGGCGAAACTGTCGGGCGCGCGCTGTCGCTGCACCCCGATATCGACATGATGTCCTTCACCGGCTCTACCCGCGCCGGGCGCATCATCACCCGCGACGCCGCCGAGACGATCAAGCGCGTCACGCTGGAGCTGGGCGGAAAATCCCCCAACCTCGTTTTTGCCGATGCCGATCTGGAGCCGCGCGTGACCGCTTCGGTCGAGGAATGCATGTATAATACCGGGCAATCCTGCGATGCCCCCACCCGCCTCATCGTCGAGCGGTCCTGTTATGACACAGTGTGCGATATCGCGCGCAAGGCTGCCGAAAGCATCGAGGTCGGCGATCCCACGAAGGAGGGCGATCACATCGGCCCGCTCTTTGACCGCATCCAATACGAGCGTGTGCAGGCGATGATCGAGGTAGGCATCGACGAGGGCGCGACGCTCTTGGCCGGCGGTCCCGGCAGGCCCGACGGCCGCAATACCGGCTGGTTCTGCCGCCCGACGATTTTCTCGGACGTGCGCAACAACATGCGCATCGCGCAGGAGGAAATCTTTGGCCCGGTCCTGTGCATAATCCCCTTCGACGGTGAAGAAAACGGAATCGAGATCGCCAACGACACGCCCTACGGCCTCGCCGCCTATCTGCAGACCGGCGATCCGGAGCGGGCCGAGCGTGTGGCTGCCCGGCTGCGGGCCGGCGCCGTGCATATCAACGGCGGCGGCTTCAACTACGGCTCGCCCTTTGGCGGCTACAAGCAGTCGGGCAATGGCCGCGAGGGTGGTCTGTTCGGGCTGGAAGACTATCAGGAGGTCAAGACGCTGCATTTCGGCTAAAGCATCTCGCGGAGCGCAGCGCTTCATCTTGCAATGGACATTTCGCGGCTGGGCCGGTTAGGTTCGGCCCGGTGTCGCGTGGACAACAAGCGCGACTTCGGATTCCAGTCAAACACGGAGGTTTCCATCTTGGATCGTCGTTCATTCATCCGCGCCGGGGCGCTTGGCACTGCCGCCACCGCACTGGCCGCACCGGCCATCGCGCAGGGAAATATCACCTGGCGCATGGTCACCACATGGCCCAAGAATTTCCCCGGCCTCGGCGTCGGCGCGCAGCGTCTGGCCGACCGCGTCACCGCCGCATCCGGCGGGCGCCTGACGGTGCAGGTCTACTCCGCGGGCGAGCTGGTTCCCCCCTTGCAGAGCCTTGATGCCGTGATCGACGGCACCGCCGAGATGAGCCATGGCGCCGCCTATTACTGGCAGAACAAATCGCCGGCGCTGTCGTTTTTCACCGGCGTTCCCTACGGCATGACCACGGGCGAGCTGACGGCATGGGTGCGCTATATGGGCGGTCAGGAAATCTGGGACGAGATCTATGACCAGTTCGGCGTGCAGGCGTTCCTGTCGGGCAACACCGGCAACCAGACCGGCGGCTGGTTCCGCGATGAGCTGACCAGCCTTGAGTCGGTCAAGGGTCTGCGTTTCCGCACGCCGGGTCTGGGCGGACAGGTGTGGGAGAAACTGGGCGCGACCGTTACCAACATGGCGGCGGGCGAGATTTTTCAGGCGCTGCAATCGGGCACGCTGGACGCTGCCGAATTCGTCGGTCCCTACAATGATCTGGCGCTCGGTTTCCATCAGGTCGCGAAAAACTACTACATGCCCAGCTTTGTGGAGCCAGGGCTTGCGACCGAACTGGTCGTCGACAAGGCCAAGTATCAGGAGCTGCCGGAGGATCTGCAGGCGATCATCCGTGATGTGTCTCAGGCGGAATACGATCAGGTCTCGGCCGATTTCGTCGCCAACGATCCGCGCGCGCTGAAAACGCTGGTCGAGGAGCATGGCGTGCAGGTCCGCGACTTCCCCGATGATATTCTGGAGGCGGGCGCCAAGGCCTCGAAGGAGGTTCTGGACGGGCTATTGGGCAGCGACGATCCGCTGGTGAAGAAGACGGCAGAAAGTTTCGTCGACTCGCTAAAGATCACCCGCGTTCGGACCGAAAGGATCGACAGCAAGTTCCAGGCAGCACGCGAGCTGTATTTGGATCTGTAAGCGATACCAAATGGTTGCGGTTAGAGGCCCGGTGGAAACGCCGGGCCTTTTTCATTATCCGGCGATCAGTCTTGGCAGCCATGTCACGATGCCGGGGAACGCGAACAGCAGCGCGATGGCCAGGATTTGCAGCCCCACGAACGGGATGATCCCCCGATAGATCGCCGATGTCGGCAGGTCCGGCGGCGCCACTCCGCGCAGGTAGAACAGCGCGAATCCAAAGGGCGGCGTCAGAAACGAGGTTTGCAGGTTCACCCCCACCAGCACGCCCAGCCAGATGGGGTCGACATCCATCATCAGCAGCACCGGCGCGGTGATCGGGATCACGATAAAGATGATCTCGAACGTGTCGAGGATAAAGCCCAGCAGGAACATGATCGCCATGACCATCGCCACGGCGGTCAGCGTGCCGCCCGGCAGGGTGCTGAGGAATTCGTGCACCAGATTGTCGCCGCCCATCAGCCGGAACACGACCGAAAACACCGACGCGCCCAGCAGCACGATGAACACCATGGAGGTGATTGTTGCCGTGGCCACCACCGTCTCGCGCAGGATGGTAAACGACAGCCGCCAGCGCAGCGCGGCCAGCACCATGGCGCCGACAGCGCCCACCGATGCGGCCTCGGTCGGGGTGGCGATACCGCCAAGGATAGACCCTAACACGGCCAGGATCAGCAGCATCGGCGGGATCAGCGCCGAGAAGACCTCGCGCAGCAGATCGCCTTTTTCCGACGCGGGCACCGGTGTGGCAGGGCAGGAAGCGGGATCGGTGATCGCCTTGAAAATCGTATAGGCGAGGTATAGCCCCACCAGCAGGAACCCCGGCAGCAGCGCCCCGGCAAAGAGATCGCCGACCGATACCGGCACCGGCGCGAAATTGCCCTTGGCCATCTGCACCTGTGAATTGATGCCCGACAGCATGTCGCCCATGAAGATCAGCACCGTCGAGGGCGGCACGATCTGCCCCAGCGTCCCGGACGCGCAAATCACCCCCGTCGACAGCTTCGGATCATAGCCCGCCCGCAGCATCGCGGGCAGCGAGATCAGGCCCATTGTGACGACCGTGGCGCCGACGACTCCGGTCGAGGCGGCCAGCATGGCGCCCACCAGGATGACCGAAATGCCAAGCCCACCGCGCAGATTGCCGAACAGCTTGCCCATGGTCAGCAGCAATTGCTCGGCAATGCGCGAGCGTTCCAGCATCACGCCCATGAAGATGAACAGCGGCACGGCGACCAGCACTTCGTTGGTCATGAAGCCGATATAGCGGTTCGGCAGCGCGCCGAAATTGCTGGGGTCGAACACGCCAAAGAACCAGCCGACCGCGCCGAACATCAGCGACACACCCGCCAGCGTGAACGCCACCGGGAAGCCCAGCAGAAGAAAGCCGATGATGCCAAAGAACATCAGCCCGGCGAGGATTTCGCCGATCAGGACGGGATCCATCAGAATTTTCCTTCTACGGCGGCAGCTTCGGCATCATGCCCGGCCTCGGGGTAGCGCATCACCGGCGGCACCAGATCGCGCCGCCCGGCCAGCACCAGCACCGACCGGCAGATCGCGGCAATACCTTGCAGCGCCAGCAGACCGGCAAAGACCAGAATGAATGTTTTGAGAATATACAGCCCCGGCATGCCGCCGACATTCGCTGACCCTTCGGCATAGGACCACGAGCGCTGCACGAAAGGGATCGAATAGATCGCGACAACGCCGGTGAACGGCAGCAGGAAAAACAGCGTCCCGAACAGATCGATGATCGCGCGGGTGCGCACCCGCGCCGGGCGGTAGAAGATATCGACGCGCACATGATCGTCGCGCAAAAACGCAAATCCGGCCACGGCGGTGAACATCGCGCCGCTCAGCCAGATATACAGGTCCTGCATCCACAGGAAGCTGACGCCGAACGCATAGCGCTGCACGACCACCGTAAAGCAGACCAGCACGACCCCCAGCGACAGCCAGGAAAACACCTGACCCACGATCCGGTTGATCCAGCAGATCACGGCAGCAAGCCCTGCGGCCAGTCGCAACATGTCATCGCCCCTTCGGGATTGCGCCGCACGCGGCCTTTGTCCCGCGTTTAAACGGCGCGCACCGCGCCCGTCAACTGCCCGCCTTCGGAACATCATCGCGCGGCGCCGTCAATTCGCGGCACGAAAGACGCGACGTGCGCAGAAAACGGGATAGTTTTGCCGATTTTGCCGCCGGCCCTTCCCGAGCGGCGGTAAATTTGGCAAATACGCTGCAAACAAGTCCAAGAGGCCGGAAAAATGACTGTGCAGGAAACGACCGCCCGGGAAAAGACGCTGACCCATTTGCAGCGCCTTGAGGCCGAGAGCATTCACATCATGCGCGAAGTGATGGCCAATGCCGAAAACCCCGTCATGCTGTATTCCGTCGGCAAGGATTCCGCCTGCATGCTGCATCTGGCGAAAAAGGCGTTCTACCCCTCGCCGCCGCCCTTTCCGCTGCTGCATGTCGATACGACGTGGAAGTTCCGCGACATGTATGCCCTGCGCGAACGCGCGGCGGCTGACGCAGGGATGGATCTGCTGGTGCACCGGAACCCCGAGGCGATGGAAAAGGGCATCAACCCCTTCGATCACGGCGGCCTGCACACCGACATGTGGAAAACCGACGGGCTGAAACAGGCGCTGACGCATTATGATTTCGACGTCGCCTTCGGCGGCGCCCGCCGGGACGAGGAGAAATCCCGCGCCAAGGAGCGGGTGTTTTCCTTCCGCTCGGCCAATCACCGCTGGGACCCGAAAAATCAGCGCCCCGAGCTGTGGAAGCTGTATAACACCCGCAAATCCAAGGGCGAAAGCATCCGGGTCTTCCCCCTGTCGAACTGGACCGAGCTGGACATCTGGCAATATATCCACCTTGAGGGGATCGAGATCGTGCCGCTATATTACTCCGCCCCGCGCCCGACGGTGGTGCGCGACGGCATGATCCTGATGGTGGACGATGACCGTTTCCCGCTGAACGGCGAAGTGCCGGTGCAGCGCTCGATCCGCTTTCGCACGCTGGGCTGCTACCCCCTGACCGGCGCGGTGGAAAGCACGGCCGCCACCCTGCCCGAGATCATCCAGGAAATGCTGCTGACCACCACATCCGAGCGGCAGGGCCGCGCCATCGACCACGACCAGGCCGCGTCGATGGAGAAGAAAAAGCAAGAGGGGTATTTCTGATGTGCGCCGCCGCCAAAGATGCCGTTTACGTCACCGAAGATCTGATCGCCTCGGATATCGACGCCTATCTGGAGAAACACCAGCACAAGACGATGCTGCGGTTCATCACCTGCGGATCGGTCGATGACGGCAAATCCACGCTGATCGGCCGCCTGCTTTATGACAGCAAGATGATCTTCGAGGATCAGCTTGCCTCGCTGGAAAATGACAGCAAAGTCAGCGGCACCCAAGGACAAAACATCGACTTTGCACTGCTGGTCGATGGCCTTGCGGCGGAGCGCGAGCAGGGCATCACCATTGATGTCGCCTACCGCTTCTTCTCCACCGACAAGCGCAAATTCATCGTCGCCGATACGCCGGGGCATGAGCAATATACCCGCAACATGGTCACCGGCGCCTCGACCGCCGATCTGGCCGTGATCCTGATCGACGCGCGGCAGGGCGTGCTGACCCAGACGCGGCGGCATTCCTATCTGGTCAACCTATTGGGCATCAGGAACGTCGTTCTGGCGGTCAACAAGATGGATCTGGTCGACTACAGCCAGGAACGGTTTTATGAGATTGTCAAGGAATACTCGCATTTCGCCGAGCAGATCGGCATGACCACCTTCCTGCCGATCCCGATTTCCGGGCTGGCGGGCGACAATATCGTGACGCAGTCCGAAAACATGCCGTGGTATCAGGGCCCGCCCCTGCTGACCCATCTGGAGGACGCGCCGCTGAACGTGGCACAGATGCAGGACGCCCCGTTCCGCATGCCCGTGCAATGGGTCAACCGGCCCAACCTCGATTTCCGCGGGTTTTCCGGGCAGATCGGATCGGGCACGGTGCGCCCCGGCGACGGCATCCGCGTGCTGCCCTCGGGCAAGACAAGCCGCGTGAAATCCATCGTCACCTATGATGGCGAGCAGGACAGCGCCGTGGCCGGGCAATCCATCACGCTGACCTTCACCGATGAAATCGACTGCTCGCGCGGTGACGTGATCGTGCAGGCCGATGCCCCCTGCGAGGTGGCCGACCAGTTCGAGGCGACTTTGGTCTGGATGGGCGAGGCCGAAATGCTGCCGGGCCGCCCCTACCTTTTGAAGATCGGCACCCAGACGATGACCGCCACCGTGACCGAGCCGAAATACGAGGTGAACGTCAACACGCTGGAACATCTGCCGTCCAAAACGCTCAGCCTGAACGCGATCGGCGTGGTCAACATCTCGACCGACCGCGCGATTCCGTTCGAGGCGTATGACGTGAACCCCGACCTTGGCGGCTTCATCCTGATCGACCGGATCAGCAACGCGACCGTCGCCGCCGGCATGGTGCATTTCGCCCTGCGCCGCAGCCAGAACATCCATTGGCAGGCGCTGGATATCGACCGCGAGGCGCATGCCAGCGCAAAAAACCAGACCGCCAAGGTGGTGTGGTTCACCGGCCTGTCGGGCTCGGGCAAGTCGACGATTGCCAATATCGTCGAAAAGAAACTGCACGCGATGGGCAAGCATACGTTCCTGCTGGACGGCGACAACGTGCGCCACGGGCTGAACCGCGATCTGGGCTTTACCGATGCCGACCGGGTGGAAAACATCCGCCGCGTGGGCGAGGTCGCGCGCCTGATGACCGATGCCGGGCTGATCGTGCTGACCGCCTTCATCTCGCCCTTCCGGTCCGAAAGGCGCATGGTCCGCGACATGATGGAGGACGGCGAGTTTATCGAGGTGTTCGTCGACACGCCGCTGGAAGTCGCCGAGGCGCGGGACGTCAAGGGCCTGTACAAGAAGGCCCGCGCGGGCGATCTGAAGAACTTCACCGGTATCGACAGCCCCTATGAGCTGCCCGAAACCGCCGAATTGATCGTGAACACCGTCGATCTGACCGCCGAAGAGGCCGCCGAGCGGGTCGTTGCCGCGCTGATCGGCGGCTAAAGCCCCAGCAGCGCCGCGCGGATACGCGCGGCGCGCCGGATACTGGTCAGCGCCGCGCCAATGGCGATGATCCACAGCGCGATGGTCAGGGTCGTGCCTTGCGCGGCAAAAAGCGGCTCTGACACCGCTATCAGAGCCGCAATCGTGATGACCGCCATCCGCTGCGGTTTCGCCATTGGCCCGCTGAAATCAGGTTTCAACCCGATATTCGCGCCCAGCTCGCGGGTATAGGCGGTCAGCACCGCCAGCGCCCCCGCCGCCAGCCCCAGGGCCGGATGCCCCGCGCCCACCCCTGCCCCGGCCAGAATCAGCAAATCCGACACCCGGTCCGGGAACTCGTTCCACAGCGGCCCATCCGGCGCGCTGCGCCCGCCCTCGACCGCGACCATCCCGTCGAACAGGTTGCAGAGCAGCCGGATCTGGCAGGCCAGCGCGCCAAGGATCAGCAGCGCGCCCGTCGCAATCCCATGCGTCCAGCCGGTCGCGCCAAAGGCCAGCCCCGCCACCAGCGCCGCGACCATGCTGGCCTGCGATATCGCGTTCGGCGTCACGCCCCGCGCGGCCAGCGCCGCGGCGCAGCGCGCGGCCCATTTCGTATCCCGGCTGCCCAAGGGCCGTCGGTTTTGTAAATCAGCCATCAGCCCACATTCCAGTAAAACCGCACGATATGAAAGAAAATCGGCGCCGAGAAGATCACCGAATCCAGCCGGTCGATGAACCCGCCATGCCCGGCAATTAGGTGGCCCCAATCCTTGACCCCCCGGTCACGTTTGATCGCCGACATGACCAGCCCGCCAAAGAACCCCATCAGCGTGATCACGAGCGACAGCCCGAACGCCTGCACGATGCTGAACGGCGTGATCCAGAACAGCGCCGCGCCCAGCAGGCTGGCGCTGAGCACGCCGCCGACAAGCCCTTCCAGCGTTTTCGAGGGCGACAGGTTCGGCGCGATCTTGCGGCGGCCGATCGCCTTGCCCCAGACATATTGCAGCACGTCCGAGGATTGCACGACGACGATCAGGAAAAAGATCAAAAACAGGTTCCGGCCCTCATATCCGGGGATATCGAGGCTGAGCAGCGCAGGCACGTGGCTGACGCAAAAGACCGCGATCATCAGCGCCCATTGCGCCTCGGACACGCGGATCAGGAAGTTATCGGTCTGCCCGCGCAGCGCCGACAGGATTGGCATGAACAGGAACGCATAGACCGGAATCATTATGGAATAGAGACCATACCAGCCGATTCCGACCAGTATGTATTGCAGCGGCAGCACGATGAAGACGGCCGCCACCAGGGCCCAGTGATCGGCGGCGCGCGTATTCGTCAGCGTCAGGAATTCGCGCAGCGCGGCGAAGGAGCAGAGCGCAAACAGGATCACCACCCCTGCCGTGCCAAAGGCAAAGGCCAGCGCGATCACCGCCACCATGACCCACCACGCATTGATGCGCGCGGTCAGGTTCTGGATCGTCAGATCGCCGGGCGGCGCGCGGCGTTTCAGGACTTGGGCCGCCAGTGTGGCGATCAGCAGGATGGCCAGGACGCAGGCCAGTAAAATGATGAAATGCGTGTCCATATCAGGGCCTTTCAGGGGGTGCGAGCGCGAGCAGCGCGGCCTCGGCGCGGCGCAGGAATGTGGCCTTGTCTTGGGCGTTCAGCCGCATCGCTGCGCCAAAAGTAACGGTGCAGATCAGCGGGATCGGCACATGCGCGCCCTTGGGCATCACGCGGTTCAGGTTCTCGATCCAGACCGGCACCAGGTCGATTTCCGGGTTCTGCGTGGCCAGATGAAACAGCCCGGATTTGAACGGCAAAAGCCGCTGATTGCCCATGTTGCGCGTCCCCTCGGGGAACAGGATCAGGCTGTCGCCGGTGGCCAGCGCGTTGCTCATCTGCGTCACCGGATCGGCGGCGCGCGTGGCCGGGTCGCGGTCGATCAGCACGGCGTTGAACACATCGCGCCCGATGAAGGATTTCAGCCGGGACGCCTGCCAGTAATCGGCCCCTGCCACGGGCCTTGTGCGGCGTCGCAGGGCGCGCGGCAGCACCGTCCAGACCAGCACGAAATCGCCGTGGCTTGCGTGGTTGGCGAAATAGATCCGCTGCGATGGCACCGGGGCCACCCCTTGCCAGAAGCCGCGCACGGCGGTGATCGCGCGGGCAAATCCGACGATCAACGCGGCCGCGGCGCGGGCGGCGCTCATCCGGTGGCCAGCGCGGCGGCGACCGCGTCGATCAGCATCTGCGCTTCGGCCTGCCCCATCACCAGCGGCGGGCGGATTTTCAGGATGTTGGCGCCCGGCCCCGTGGCGCTGATCAGCACGCCATTTTCGCGCATGTGATTGACGATATGGCGCGCCAGAGCCGCATCGGGCGCGCCGCCTGCCATGCAATCGACCGCCACGAACAGCCCTGCCCCGCGCACGGCGCTAAGGCTGTCATGCCGGCTTGAGAGGTCTTGCAGGCCTGCTATGAGATAGGCGCCGACGGCTCGCGAATTCTCCTGCAAGCCCTCGCTTTCGATCACATCCAGCACGGCCATGCCGGCCGCGCAGGCCACCGGATTTCCGCCGAACGTGTTGAAATACCGCGCGCCTATGCCGAATTCCGCCACCAGTTCAGGCCGCATCGCGACGCCCGAGACCGGAAATCCGTTGCCCATCGGCTTGCCCATCGTCACCATGTCCGGCACGATGCCGTGCCGCTGGAAGCCCCAGAACGCATCGCCGGTGCGCGCGAAACCCGGCTGCACCTCGTCGGCGATAAAGATGCCACCTTCGGCGCGGATCAGATCAACGGCGGGTTTCAGAAAGCCTGCCGGGTCGGGAAACAGCCCGTCGCTGGAAAACACCGTGTCGCAGATGAAGGCAGCCGGCTCGATCCCGTCCTTGCGCATAGCGGCAATTGCGCCCGCCAGATTGGCAGCCATTCGCGCGCCCTGATCCGGGCCGCCGTCCGGCGCATCAATCAGCCGCACGCGCGCGCCCCGGGGAACGTAGTCGCCGAGGGAGGGCGACAGCTCGGACACCGCCTCGGTCACGCCGTGATAGGCGAGGCGGGTGACGATCACCCCCTGCCGTCCGGTGCCGGTGCGCACGATTCGCAGCGCCAGATCGTTCGCCTCGGACCCGGTGCAGGTGAACATCACATGCCCCAGCGCATCCGGCATGGTGGCCAGCAGCCGCTCGGCATAAGCCACCGGCCCTTCGTGCAGATAGCGGGTGTGCGTGTTCAGCGTGCCGGCCTGCGCGGCGATGGCCTGCGTCACTGCTGGGTGGCAATGACCGACCGACACGACGTTGTTATAGGCATCCAAGTAGCGCTTGCCGGCCTTGTCCCACAGCCAGACGCCCTGCCCCCGCACAGGATGCAGCGGCTCGTCATAGAACAATCTGTAGGCAGGGCCCAGCGCCTGCTGGCGGCGCGCTATCAGAGCCTGATCGGCAGGATCGAGACTGTTTGTGGTGCCGTCATAGGCGTTAACCATGGTCATGGCGTGGTCCTTTCACACAGGCGCGCAACGTGTCTATGGCTGCGCCGGGTGCCATGCTGTCCAGCGCGTCCAGCCCTCGCCGTGAGGCGGCGGTGTTACGCAGGATATAGGCGGCATTTTCCGGGTAGCGCCGCGCGCGCCATGCGCCCAGCGTGAGTGTCGTGACATGGCGCAGGCGGATCAGATCGGGCAGCAGGGCGATCTCCTCGTCCTCCAGTGGCATGACGCCGGCATATCCGCGGACCATCTGCGCGATATGTGCCAAGGTGTCCGGCCCGGCGGCGATCTGATAGGAGCAGGCAACGGCCAGATCGCAGACGATGGGGGTATGCACCATGTCGCCGAAATCAATGATACCGATGGGGTGCGTGGCCAGCGGGCCATCGACCAGCAGGTTGTGCGGGTTGAAGTCATTATGCACCACTTGGGCGCGCAGATGTGGCAGGCGCGGCGCGATTTCGGCCTCAAAGCGGTCCAGTATCTGAACCAGACGGGCGCGCAGGGCGGCATCCGCGACCGCGTCGAGCATGGGGCGCAGGCGGGAGGCCTGTTTGATGTCCCATTGCAGGACGTGCCCGGCGGCGGGGTGGAAAAACCCGCGCATCGCAAGCGTCAGCCGCCCCAGCAACGCGCCCAACTGGCCGTGCAGTTCAGGCGATGCCTTGGCCCCGGCCAGAATGGTGCCGGGAAGGTAGCTGAGCAGGCGCACCACATGGGTTTGACCCGACGCTTCGGTGACAAGAGTGCTGGCGTCGCCGGACAGCGTGGCATGGACGCGCGGCACCGGCAGGGACGGATCGGCCATGGCCAGATGGATCAGCACCTGCGTCTGCATGTCGGTGACGGCGCGATCCTCGGCGGCGTTGGTGATCTTTAGCAGCGCCTCCTGCCCGCGTGCGAGGCGGATGTGGAAATTTGCGTCCTTCTCGGCAGAAAGCGGGCGGATGTCCCCCTTGATCCCGTATAGATCACGCGCAATCTGGCCCGCGCGGTCCAGCGTGATGGCAGGCGCGTCCTGCGCCAGCAGATCGGCCTGCTGCGTGACCGGCGGCGTCCGGTCGATGACAGGCGGCAGGCCCGCGCAGGGATCGTCGCTGCGCATCAGTCGCCTGTTGCCTCGACGCCGCACCATTCGGCGATGAACAGCGCCAGCGACGCGGTGATTCGCTGGACCGAGGGCAGGCTGACGCATTCGTCGATGCCGTGGATGTTGCGCGAAATCGGACCGTAGCAGAGCGCCGGTATCTTGTTGTAGAGCGCATAGACCCGCGTATCGAGGTAGCTGGGCGACATGAAGGATTTCAGCGACGCGCCGGTGGCCGCCTCATGCGCGCGGCCCAGCACGGCCTCGGCTTCGGTGCCCTCTTCCAGAACGTAGCCTTCGGCGTAGAACCCGTTGAACACCACCTTGGGCGGGTTATTGGACAGGAACCCGTCCGAGGCGGCAAAGGCGGCGATGCGGTCTGTGATCTCGGCCGCGGCGTCATCCGCGCTGCGCCCCGGATAGATCGAAATGCGGCAGTCGATGTTGCACCATGACGGCACGGAGGAGGCCCAATCGCCGCCTTCGATCTTGCCGATGTTGCAGTTCGTGATGTTCGCCTCATCCTTGAAATGGGGGCGGCCTGCCTTGTCCGCGTTCCACTCGGCCTCGATCTCGCGCAGGAGGGCGGTGACGCGGGTGGCGGCGTCGATGGCGTTGGCGCCCGCGCCCATTTCGCGCACATGTTTCGGCACGCCGCGCAGCTGCACCTGAAACCACAGCACGCCGACGTTGGCGCGCACCAGCATCTCCTCCTCCGGCTCGGGGATGAAAACGGCGTCGGCGGTATAGCCCTGGAGGTATGTTTGCAGCGCGCCGTTACCGGTGGATTCCTCCTCGACGACCGATTGGATATAGACGGTTGCGGCAGGTTGCAGGCCAATGCGGCGCAGCGCGTCGAGGGCGAAAATATTGGCCGCCGCGCCCGCCTTCATGTCGCCTGCGCCGCGGCCATACATCCAGTCGCCGTCGATTTTCCCCGAGAAAGGCGGGTCAGACCACATATCATGCAGCCCCTCGGGAACCACATCCAGATGCGATTGCAGGATCAGCGAGCGGCCTTTTTCATCACGGGGTCGGTGGATGCCGACGACGATTGGCGCGTCGGAATGATGCTCGGATATTTTCGAGCCGCCGGGATGGGCAGCAATCGCCTCGCGGTCCATCTGGAAGCGATCCATCGCATAGCCGCGCGATTGCAGCGTGCGATGCAGCAGGTCCTGGACGGGGTGTTCGTGGCCGCGCAGGGACGGCATGCGCACCAGATCCTGTGTGAAGGCGATTTGATCCTCAAAGCCATCGCTGACGGCCTGAATGATGTTTTTACGCAGATCTGCATCCAGTGCCATATCGTGTCCTTTACTCGGTTAAAGCATCGCTTCGATCAGGAATGGGCCGGGTTCTTTTGCGGCGTCCTCGACCGCCTGCATCAGATCGCGCACGTCCTCGACCCGGCGACCGGGCACGCCCATGCCGCGTGCCATGGCGACGAAATCCAAGTGCGGGCGGTCAAGGTTCAGCATCGACAGCGCGTCTGGGCCGGGCTGTGCGCCGACATTGTGCAGCTCGCCCTTGAGGATCTCATAGGCGCGGTTGGCAAGGATGATCGTCGTCACGTTCGACCCCTCACGCGCCTGCGTCCAGAGCCCTTGGACCGTGTACATGGCCGATCCGTCGGCTTGCAGCGTGATCACGGGCCGGTCCGGGCAAGCAATAGCCGCGCCCGCCGACAGCGGGATGCCGATTCCGATGGAGCCACCGGTCAGCGCCAGCCAAGAGCTTGGCCGTGCTGCAAACCCAGCCGGGAAGGTATCGCCGCCGCACGACACCGCCTCATCGACGACGATCGCATCCTCGGGCAGCGCGTTGGCCAGCGCGGCGGCGATGTTGTCCAGCGTGATCGCGCCGGGCTGTGGCCGGGCGGGCATTGCAGTATCGCGCGGTTTCGCAAGGGCCGCGCCGATGCGGTCCGCGAGGACGGCCAGCGCGGCGGGGCCGTCGCCATCATGACCGCAGAGCGAGACGGTATCGCATGCCTCGGGCAGCAGCAGGCTGGGCCGGTCGGGGTAGGCAAAGAAGGCGACGGGCGGCACGGTTTCGACCAGAATCGCGCGGCTGTAGGGCGCCAGCACCTCCAGCGCCAGGTTGATCGGATAGGGAATCTTGGCGAGGGGCACGCGCCCCTGCCCCCGTTCCGTCCGGCGGTTGGAGGTGGGGGCGATGATATCGGCGCCGGTCTTGTCGGCGATGCCTTGGAGCAGGGCCAGCGCCTGCACATCCTCCAGCACTGAATTTCCGGCGATGATGACGCAGCGCTCGCCGCTTTCCAGCGCGGCAACAGCGGCGGTCAGCGCGTCCTCGTCCAGCGGCGCGGGGCCACCCGACCGGACCTCGCCAGCCATCTGCCCGCCCTCGTCCCAGCCGATATCGGCGGGCGCGATCAGGGTGGCAACGCGGTTCGGCCTGCCCTTGGCGACCGCCAGCGCCTCCATCGCGTCGCGGGCGAAACTGCCTGCATCAGTGCCTGATTTCACCCAGTCGGAGAATGGCACGCAGGCGGCGGCGACATCCGCGGACAGCGGCGCATCATATTTCTGGTGGCGCAGGGCGTGATCGCCGACAAGATTGACCATCGGCACCCGCGCCTTGCGCGCGTTGTGCAGGTTGGCCGCCGCGTTGGCGAAACCGGGGGCCAGATGCAGCAGCGTCACCGCAGGCTTGCCTGCCATGCGCGCATAGCCGTCGGCGGCGCCGGTCACGACCCCCTCGAACAGGCCCAGAACGCAGCGCATCAACTTGGTGCGGTCCAGCGCATCGACGAACTGCATCTCGGACGTGCCGGGGTTGGCGAAACATACATCGACGCCGCCGGCGTGCAGGCTGCGCACGACGCTTTCGGCGCCGTTCATGTCCTTGGGGGTGTTGCTCATTTTGTGGCCTCGCGGAAAGTGGTCAGGAAGGCGCGCGCATTGTCGGCCAGCGACGGGCCCAGATAGCCGCCCTCCTGCACCAGCGCCGTGGGCAGGTTCAGCGCCGCCAGCCTGCGGGCCATTTCGGCAAAGCCATCGGGATAGACGGCGACAGCGGCCAGCGGATCATCGGCGGCCATGTCAAAGCCCAAGGACACGACAAGCGCATCGGCGCCGAACGCCTTGATCGCGGCGATCCCCTTGTCCAGCGCGGCCAGCACATCGTCCTGACTGGCGCCCTGCTCCAGCAGGATGTTCAGCGATTGGCCCTCACCCTCGCCCTCGCCCGTCTCGTCGGCGTGACCAAGGTAGAATGTGGGGTAGGTCGCCGGATCGGGATGCAGCGAGCAAAAGAAGATATCGCCCCGCTCGTAAAAGATATCGAGCGAGCCGTTGCCGGTGTGCACGTCGACGTCAATCAGCGCCACACGCTTGAATTTAGAGGTCAGATGCTGCGCCACGATGCAGGCATTGTTGAAGAAACAGAACCCATTGGCGCAATCGCGCATCGCGTGATGGCCGGGCGGGCGGCACAGCGCATAGGCGGCGCGCGCGCCTGACAGCACCTCTTCGGCGGTCTCGATCGCGGTTTGGGCGGACCAATAGGCGGCCTCCCATGTGCCGGCGGTCAGCGGCGTTGACGTATCGGTCATCCACCAGCCCAGTTGCCCGTGGATATCGCGCGGCTCCTTGCCGCGGCGCAGGCCGGGGTGCATCGTGGGGATGGCCAGCGCCTCCGGTCCGGCGCTTTCGACGAAACGGGCATGGGCGTCCGGCAGGAAATCGACATAGTCGGGGTTATGCACGGCCTTGATCGGGGCCAGCCCATGATCGCGGGGTTTGGCAATCTCGAACCCTTCGCGTGCCAGCATGTCGCGCAGGATTTCGGCGCGCTGGGGCTGTTCCTGATGCGGCATCGCAGCGCCCCGGCGAAAATAGGTTGTCGGCGCGTGGCGCAGCTGGCGTTCGTCAAAAAAGGCTTTCATTCCGGGTCCTGTGATATCCGTCGGATCGGGCAAACCATTACAGTTTTGATTTGCCGGTTCAATCACATTGATGCATGATGCATCAAAAGAGAGGCGCGAATTCACGCGCCGCATGACCGGGGAACGATGAACCAGATCAGCCGCGAATCGCTGGGAGATGCCATTTACGACCGGGTCAGTCAGGATCTGGTGAGCGGTAAGTTGCGCCCCGATCAGCGGATCACGATCCGCGGTCTGGCCGAGGCACTGGGGACCAGCTCGACCCCCGTGCGCGACGCGGTGCAGCGGCTGCTTCAGGATGAGGCGTTGGTGCAACGGTCGCTGCGCGACGTGCGCGTGCCGGTGCTTTCGGCGACACAATATCTGGAAATCGCCAATATCCGCTGCGAGCTGGAAGGGCTGGCCGCCGCGCGCGCCGCCGAGGCGGCATCGCCCCGCGACATCGCCCGCCTCAAACGCCTGATTGAACGCAACGAGGAGGCGATTGCCGCCGCGCGCTGGACTCAGGCGGCGGAGTTCAACCAGCAGTTTCACTTTGCGCTGGCCGACATCGCGGAAATGCCCGTTCTACTGGGGCTGCTCAGCCGTTTATGGCTACGCATGGGCCCGCTGATCGCCGGGTATTACAGTCGCGCCGAGGTAGACATGGTCCTGCAGCATCATGCCGTTGTCGCCGCCTGCGAGGCGCACGATCCGGTCGCCGCACGCGCAGCGATTGTCGAGGACATCGGCGAGTCAAGGGAAGGGATCATCGCCTATATCGGCTCGTTCAAGGCGGGTTGACAGGCCGTCTCTGGCGGTCACACAAACATGGAATTAACCAATGGGGGAAAACAACAATGCTGAAACCAAGAAGTATCGCAGCCGCCATGCTGGCGCTGGCGCTGAGCGGCACACTGGCCGGTCCGCTGGCCGCACAGGACGGCGAGCCGCAGGCAGGCGGCACGCTGAATGTCGTGATCCAGCCCGAACCACCCGGGCTGATGCTGGGCCTGATCCAGAACGGCCCGACGCAGATGGTCGCGGGCGACATCTATGAAAGCCTCATGCGCTACAATTTCGACCTCTCGCCCGAGCCGCAGCTGGCCGAGTCGTGGGAAATCTCCGAGGACGGCAAGACATATACGTTCAAGCTGCGCCCCGGCGTAACATTCCACGATGGCGAACCCTTCACCTCGGCGGATGTGAAATTCTCGATGGACGTCTTCCTGCGCGAGACGCATTCGCGGATGCGTACCTATATGGAGCACGTCGAGAGCATCGAGACGCCCGACGACCTGACCGTCGTCATCACCCTGAAACAGCCTTTCGGCCCCTTCATCGGCATTTTCGAGGCCGGCACGGCCCCGATGATCCCCAAGCACATCTACGAGGGTACCGATTTCGCGAACAACCCGGCAAACAACACGCCGATCGGCACCGGCCCCTTCAAGTTCGACGAGTGGGTCAAGGGCAGCTATATCCACTTCGTCAAGAACGAAGACTACTACATGGACGGCCTGCCCTACGTGGACGAGATCTATTACCACGTGATCCCCGATGCGGCCTCGCGCGCGGTGGCGTATGAGACCGGCAAGGTCGATGTGCTGCCCGGCGGCGCGATCGAGAATTTCGACGTGCCGCGCATCCGCGATATGGAGAATACCTGCATCACCGAAAAGGGATTCGAATATTTCGGCCCCCATTCCTGGATCTGGGTCAACCTGAACAACAAGCCGCTGGATGACGTGAAGGTCCGTCAGGCGATGATGCACGCCATCGACCGCGATTTCGCGCGCGACGCGCTGTGGAATGGTCTGGGCAAAGTTGCAACCGGCCCGGTGTCCTCCGCGACCAAGTTCTATGCGGGCGACACTCCGGACATCGGCTATGACCCGGAGAAAGCCAAGGCCCTGCTGGCCGAATCCAGCTATGCTGGCGAAACGATCCGCCTTCTGGGCCTGCCCTACGGCGAGACGTGGCAGCGTTGGGCCGAAGCGGTCAAGCAGAACCTGACCGAAATCGGCATAAACGTCGACATCGTCCCCTCGGACGTGGCGGGCTGGAACCAGAAGGTATCGGATCGCGACTTTGATCTGGCGTTTACCTATCTCTACCAGTACGGCGATCCGGCCCTAGGGGTCTCGCGTAGCTATATGGGCGACAATGCCGAGCCCGGCAGCCCCTGGAACAACGTGGCGAACTACCAGAACCCCGAGCTGGACAAGCTGTGGGACGAGGCCGCGCTGATGGCCGACCCAGAAGCACGCGCCGTGGCCTACAAGCAGATCCAGGATCAGATCGTGTCTGACGTGCCCAACCTGTGGCTGCTGGAGCTGGGTTTCCCCACCATCTATCGCTGCAACATCAAGAACCCGGTCAACACCGCGTTTGGCGTCAATGACGGCTTCCGCTATGTGTGGATCGACCAGAAGTAAGGGCTGTACCCAACGGTCCGGGGCGCTACGGCGCCCCGGAACATCTTGAAACGCAATCATAATTCGGGGCAGATCACTTGACACGGTTCATATTGGGCAGACTGGTCAAGGCGGTGTTTATCCTGCTGGCCATCCTTGTCTTCAACTTCCTGCTGATCCATGCCGCCCCCGGCGACCCTGCAGCCGTCATGGCGGGCGAGGCTGGCGCGGCGGACGAGAAATTCCTTGCCGATCTGCGCACCCGCTTCGGCCTTGATCAGCCGCTCTATGTGCAGCTGTGGATCTATATCAAGGGCGCGGTGCAGCTGGATCTTGGCTATTCCTTCCGCCAGCAGATGCCGGTGGCCGAATTGATCGGCGACCGCCTGCCAGCCACCCTGCTGCTGACGGGCGTTGCGTTCGTGCTGTCGCTGGTGCTGGGCGTCGTCGCAGGCGTGGCCGCCTCGGCCCGTCAGGGCAGCTGGGGCGATACGATCATCTCGACCCTTGCGCTGCTGTTTTATGCCACGCCCCTTTTCTGGGTCGCGCTGATGGCGTCGCTGGTGTTTTCCGTCTGGCTGGGCTGGCTGCCCGGGTTCGGCTATTCCAGCATCGGCGCGGGCTATACCGGGTTTGCCCATGCGCTGGACGTGGCCAAGCATCTGGTCCTGCCCGCCTCGACCCTTGGTCTGTTCTTCACGGCGATCTACATGCGCATGACCCGCTCTTCGATGCTGGAAGTGTCGCGCCTCGATTTTGTGAAAACCGCCCGCGCCAAGGGGCTGAAGCGCGGCGTGATTCAGCGCCGGCACATTCTGCGCAACGC
Source organism: Roseovarius sp. (assembly GCA_036568405.1). Classification (GTDB taxonomy): domain Bacteria; phylum Pseudomonadota; class Alphaproteobacteria; order Rhodobacterales; family Rhodobacteraceae; genus Roseovarius. The sequence goes on along the minus strand of DATCSR010000036.1, from coordinate 137,733 downwards.
CTTGCTGCCGGTCATCACACTGGCCGGCCTGCAAGCGGGCCAGATCTTCGGCGGCGCGATCCTGACGGAAACGGTGTTTGCCTGGCCCGGCATCGGCCGCCTGATGTTCGAGGCGATCAACCAGCGTGATTATAACGTGATCCTCGGCGTCTTTTACATCTCAGCCGCCATGGTGCTGCTGTTCAACCTGATCACCGATGTCGTCTATGTCATCGTCGACCCGCGGATAAGGCTGACAACATGAGGGATTTCTGGAAACGTTTCCGCTATAATCGCGGCGCCGTCATTGGTCTGGTCATCCTGATGCTGGTGGTGCTGACTGCTATCCTTGCGCCATTCCTCTTCCCGCAAAGCCCGTGGAAAATGGTGCAGCGCCCGTTCCTGCCGCCCTTCACCCAGGAGGGTCTGCCACTGGGCACCGATGCGCTGGGGCGTGACGTCATGTCTGGCCTTGCGCATGGCGCATACGTCAGTCTGCTCGTCGGCCTTGTGTCCACCACCGTGGCGCTGGCCATCGGTGTGCCGGTGGGCGCCATGGCGGGCTACTTCGCCGGGCGGACCGATGATGCGCTGATGCGCTTTACCGAGTTTTTCCAGACGATCCCCAGCTTTGCGCTGGCCATCGTGCTGCTGGCGATCTTCCAGCCCAGCCTGACGTTTGTCATCATTGCCATCGCCATCGTGTCCTGGCCGCCCGTCGCGCGCCTCGTGCGCGGCGAGGTTCTCAGCCTGCGCACGCGCGAATTCGTCGAGGCGGCGACGCTGTCGGGCCTCGGCAATACGCAGATCATCCTGCGCCACATCCTGCCGAACGCCCTGCCCCCGATCATCGTGCTGGCCTCCTTGATGATCGCGCAGGCGATCCTGCTGGAAAGTTCGCTATCCTTCCTCGGGCTTGGCGATCCCAACGTGATGTCATGGGGGTACATGATCGGCGCCGCGCGCACCGTCATTCGCACCGCATGGTGGCTGTCCTTCCTGCCCGGCATGGCGATCCTGCTGACCGTGCTGGCGCTGAATCTGATCGGTGAGGGCCTGAACGACGCGCTCAACCCCCGTTTGACGAGGAAATCCGAATGAGCCTGCTGCAAATCCGCGATCTTGCCATCGCCCTGCCCGAAGGCGCCGACCGTCTTTATGCGGCCAAGGACATCAATTTCGATCTGGACCGGGGCGAGATCCTGTGCATCGTCGGCGAATCCGGCTCGGGCAAATCCATGTCAGCCAACGCCGTGATGGGCCTCTTGCCGCAGGGGGTGGAGCCGGTAAGCGGCACCATCACCTTCGACGGCCAGCCGATCCTTGGCCTGTCTGAAAAAGAGATGCTGAAACTGCGCGGCAGCCGCATTTCGATGATCTTTCAGGAGCCTCTCAGCGCGCTCAACCCGCTGATGCGCGTCGGCGCGCAGATCGCCGAGGTGTTCGAGGCCCATGGCGCGCTGACCGGGTCCGAGCGTCGCGCCCGCGCCCTGCAACTGCTGGACGAGGTCGGCATCCCCGACCCTGCCGCCGCGATCCGCGCCTACCCTTTCCAGCTGTCTGGCGGCCAGCGTCAGCGCGTGATGATCGCGATGGCATTGGCGCTGGAGCCCGACATCCTGATCGCGGACGAGCCGACGACCGCGCTGGACGTGACGACCCAGGCCCAGATCCTGCAACTGATCGAGGATCTGCGCAAGAAACATGGCATGGCCGTCATCTTCATCACCCATGATTTCGGCGTGGTGGCCGATATCGCCGACCGCGTCATCGTCATGCAAACCGGCGAGATCGTCGAGACCGGCACCGCCGATGAGGTGCTGCTAAAGCCCCAGCACCCCTACACCCGCGCCCTGATCGCCGCGATCCCCCGCCTGACCCAACGCAAGGAGGCAGAGGCGCAGACACGCGAGCCGATCCTGACCGTCGAGGGCCTGACCAAGACGTTTTCGACCGGGTCGGGCAGTTTTTTCGGCAAGCGCCGTGTGGTCAAGGCGGTGCAGGACGCGAGTTTTCAGCTTTATGCAGGCGAAACCATTGGCATCGTGGGGGAATCCGGCTCGGGCAAATCGACTGTCGGTCGCTGTATCGTGCGCCTGCTCGACCCTGACGGCGGCCGCGTGATGGTCGATGGCGCTGACATCGCCCATATGTCGGGCGCCGAGCTGCGCGACAAGCGCCGCAAGCTGCAGATGATTTTTCAGGACCCCTATTCGTCGCTCAACCCGCGCGCGCGGGTGTCACGCATCCTGACCGAGGGGCTGATCGCCTACGGCACCCCCCGCCGCGAGGCGCAGGAAAAGGCGCGTGCGCTGCTGGAAATGGTCGGTCTGGACGCCTCGGCGATGATGCGTTTTCCGCATGAGTTTTCGGGCGGTCAGCGCCAGCGCATCGGGATCGCCCGCGCGCTGGCGCTGGATCCGAAAATCATCATCGCAGACGAGGCTGTATCGGCGCTGGACGTGTCGATTCAGGCGCAGGTGCTGGACCTTCTGGCCGATCTCAAGACGCGGCTGGACCTGTCCATGCTGTTCATCACCCACGATCTGCGGGTGGCGGCACGCATCTGCGACCGCATCATCGTCATGCAAAAGGGCCGTATCGTCGAGGCCGGACCGGCAGGCAAGGTGCTGCACAGCCCCGACACCGAATACACCCAATCCCTGCTGGACGCGATCCCTGGCCAGGACTACGAGCGCGCATTGGAAAGCGCGGGTCCCGTCTAAAGCGCCATGGGCGGCAGGCGGTCAAACCACGGGCGCGCCTGCTCAAGCTGCCCGGACAGGCGGAACAGGATATCCTCGCGCCCGAAATCCGCCGAGAGCATCACGCCGATCGGCAGGCCGTCCGCCCAGTGCAGCGGCACCGATACGCTGGGCGCGCCAGTCATGTTGTGCAACTGCGTGAACGGCGTGAAATTGACCAGCGCGGCGTGATAGCCGTCAACATCGTCGGTATCGGTGCGCTGCACGCCCAGTTTGGGCGGCGGGGTGGCCAAGGTCGGGCTGAGGATCACGTCATAGCGGCTGTGCAGATCGGCCATCCTGCGGCTTTGGGCGTGGATCTGGTAGAGCGCCTCGGCGTAATCCTCGGCGCTCATGTGGGCGGCATCGCTGACCGCGCGCCATGTGACGTTGTCGACGTCATTTTCGGTCACGATCTGATCGCGCTGTGCGGCGATGGCGCTGATGCTGCGCGCGACATTGCTGGCGACCAACACCCAGATTGCCCGCTGCAACGGCTCGGCGCGGCCGGGCAGAGTGGCTTCCTCGACCTCGTGGCCGAGGGAGGCGAGCAGTTGGGCCGCGTCCTCGGCGGCTTCGCGGCAGGGGGCGGCGACGTCTGCGCCGCTCATCGGGTGGATGTGCCAGCCGATGCGCAGGCGGCCCGGATCGGCGCGCACCTCGTTCACGTAGGGGCGGATGCGGGGCGGGGCGCAATAGGGATCGCCGGGCGCCATGCCCTGGGTCGCGTCCAGCATCGCGGCGCTGTCGCGCACCGAGCGGGTGAGGACATGCGCGCAGGACAGGCTGCCCCAGCCCTCGCCGATCAGCGGGCCGGCGGGGTTGCGCGCGCGCGACGGCTTCAGCCCGAAAAGGCCGCAGCAGGAGGCCGGGATCCGGATCGACCCGCCGCCATCGCTGCCATGCGCGGCGGGCACGATGCCGGCCGCCACCACAGCCGCGGCGCCGCCGGACGACCCGCCAGCGGTGCGGGTTGTGTCCCACGGATTGCGCGTGGCGCCGGTCAGGCTGGTTTCGGTCGATGCGGCCAGCGAAAATTCCGGCGTCGTGGTGCGGCCAAAGATCACCAGACCGGCGGCCTTGTAGCGGGCAACCAGCGTCGAGTCGGCCGTGGCTGGGGCGCCTTTGGCCAGCAGGCGGGCGCCATTGGCTGTGACATGGCCGGCCAGTTCGCCCGACGCATCCTTCAGCAGAAAGGGCACGCCGCGAAACGGGCCATCGGGGAGCCCCGCGTCGATGGCCGCGCGGCCATGGTCATAGAGGCGTTGTGAGACTGCATTGATGTCCTCGTCGCGCGCCTCGGCCCGCTCGATCGCGGTGTCCAGCAGTTCGTGCGGCGATACTTCGCCCTGTGCGACCAGTTCGGCAAGGGCAGTGGCGTCATGGGTTTGATAATGTTTCATCGGTGCAGCATTCTATTTTGGGGCGTCAGAACAGTAGCGGGCCGAAGCCGATAATCAGGTACACCACGATCAGGATGCCAAGATAAGGCAGCACGGCGCGGGTGATCTTCTCGATCGGCAGGCCCGCTGTTGTCGAGGCGACAAAGAGGTTGATCGCGACAGGTGGTGTTACCATGCCAATGGCAAGCCCGACAACAATGATAATGCCGAAATGCACGGTGCCCAGGCCGAGTTGCAGCGCCAGCGGCAGCAGCATCGGCGTCAGGATCACAAGGGCCGAGGCGGTCTCGAGGAACACGCCCGTGATGAGGACGATCATCATGATGACCAGCAGAAGCATGTAGAGGTTGCTGGTCAGCGCCAGTGCGAATTCTGCAATGGCACCCGGCACCTGCCAGCTGCTCAGCGCCCAGCTGAGCACAGAGGAGGCCGAGATCACGAACATGATAACCGCGGTCGTCACCCCTGCGCGTGTGACGATACGGTAGAGCTGTTTGAGGGTCAGATCGCGGTAGATGAACAGCGACACGAGGATGGCGTAATTGACCGCGACGACAGCCGCTTCGGACGGGGTGAAGATGCCCGAGAAGATGCCGCCGAGGATGATCAGCGGCGCCATCAGGCCCCACATCGCGGACAGTAATGTGCGCCCGATGGTGGCCAGATTGAACGGCGTGCCGCGCGGATAGGCGCGGCGGTGACCCTGGATCAGCGCAACGATGATCAGACCGACGCCCATCGCGACACCGGGGATGAAGCCGTTGAGGAACAGCTTTGACACCGATTCCTGCGCGATGACCGCATAGATGATCATCGGGACCGAGGGCGGGATAACCACGCCGATTGTGCCCGAGGCCGCGATCAGCGATGCGGCGGCGGCGGGGTCATAGCCCTTGCGCTTGAGTTCGGGGACCAGACTGGCGCCGACCGCCGCCGTCGTTGCCGCGCCCGAGCCGGAGATTGCGGCAAAGAACATGCCCGCCAGCACCGACACGATGCTGAGGCCGCCCTTGATAAAGCCGAACATGGAATCGGCGAAGGCCACGAGGCGTTTCGAGATTTCGCCCTGCGCCATCACGTCGCCCGCCAGCACGAACATCGGCACCGCCACCAGAGCAAAGCTGTTGATACCGGAAAACATCTGTTGCGGCACCACCATCAGCGGCACGCCCGACAGGTTCAGCGCGCCCATGGTCGCCGCACCAAGGACAACGGCAATGGGGATGCCCATCAACAGGAACAGAATAAAAAGACCGGCGAGGACGAGGCTCATCTCATTCGATCTCCGGCAGGGCGCTGGCGCCGCCCCGGGCCGGGGGGCCCGCGATCAGGCGGATGAGGTCAACGACCGATAGCGCTGCCATCAGCGCGGCGGCGATGGGCATGACGGCATAGACATAGGTCATCGACAGGCGCAGCGACGGGGATTTCTGAAAGCTCTGCACATTCATATAGCGGATGCCGATGATCATCAGCGCCACCATGAAGGCAAGGCTGACAAGGATCGCGGCGCCGGTGATGATCCGCCTTGGGCCATCCGGCAGGCTGTCACGCAGCAGCGAAACCGCCAGATGCCGGCCCTGCTGCCATGCCAGCGCCGCACCCAGAAAAGTGATCCAGATCAACAGGAAACGCGCGACTTCCTCGGTCCACGAAACGGAGGTGAAGAAGACGCGCGAGACGATTTGCAGCGTGATGACCGCCGTCAGGGCGGCCATCCCGACAAAGACCACAGGCCTCAGGATTGCGCCCAGCAGGCGGTCGATCCTATCGAGGCCCGCCAGCATGTTACTGCGCCGTATGCTGGCTGATCTGCTCCTGAATACGGGGCAGGTAGTCACCGAATTTTTCGCCGTATTTCTCATAAACCGGCTTGACCGCCTCGGCAAAGGCCGCGAGGTCGGCGCTGTCGTTGATCGTCATGCCCGCGTCGCGCAGCGCCTGCATCTGCGCCCCTTGCTCTGTGGCGTTCAGCGCGCGCTCGTATTCGGCGGCTTCCTGCGCGGCGTCCTTGATGATGGTCTGCGCCTCTTCGCCCAGCTTGGCCCAGACGGGCAGGCCCATGACAAAAATGGCGGGCGCGTAGCTGTGGCGCGTCATCGTCATGTTTGTCTGCGTCTCGTTCAGCTTGAACGAATAGACCACGTTGACCGGGTTTTCCTGCCCGTCGATGGTGCCCTGCTGCATCGCGGTCAGCGCCTCTGTCCAGGCCATCGGGACGGCGTCGGCGCCCAGCTCGCGGAAGGTGTCGATATAGACCGGGTTTTCCATGACGCGGATGCGCAGGCCCTTCATATCCTCGGGAGAATTCACCGCGCGCTGGGAATTGGTCAGGTTGCGAAATCCGCGCTCGGCATAGGCGAGGCCCTTGAGGTTGACCTCTTCCAGACGGCCCAGCAGTTCCTGACCGATTTCGCCGTCCAGCACGGCATAGGCCGCCTGCGAGGAGGGGAACAGGAAGGGCAGTTCAAACACGGCCATTTCTTCGAGAAAGTTGGACACCGGCCCGTTGGTGATCAGGCCCATATCGACGGTGCCGATCTGCATCCCCTCCAGCAAGGTGCGCTCATCGCCCAGCGTGGCGTTGGGGAACACCTCGACGGTGATCGCGCCGTCCGAACGCTCGGCAACCAGATCGCGGAACATGGTGGCGGCGGTATGAAAGGCGTCCTGTTCGTTGACCACATGCGCAAGGCGAAGGGTGACGGGCGCAATCTCGGCGGTGGCGGTCAGGGGGGCGGTGAAGGCGGCAGCGAGTGCTGCGGCCTTGATCAAATTCTTCATCTGGCATCTCCCAAAGACAATGGCGCGCGGCGCGCGGGTGGTGCGGGCATATGGCGCAAATGATCAGGGCAATGCAAGTGAAGGGGGTCAGGCGGCGCGGACCCCCTGCATCCGGGACAGCACTTCGGCGGCGAGGCGCAGGGAATGCTGGCGCGCGGCGGGGTCGTGGATCTGGCTGGCAAGGATCATCTCGTCGGGGGTGTAGCGGTCCTTCAGCGCGGCCAGTGTTTTGGCGACCGTCGCCTTGGAGCCGACGGCAGAGACCCGCAGCGATTGGTTGACCGCGCGGGTCATATCGGCGCCGATGGCGGCCTCGATATCATCGACAGGGGCAGGCAGCTTGCCGGGCATGCCGGTGCGCAGGCGGGCAAACGCCTGCTGCATCGACGTGGCAAGCCGCGCGCCCTCGGCATCGGTATCGGCGGCGAAAACATTCGCGGCCAGCATGAAATAGGGGCGATCCAGATGCTGCGACGGCTCGAACCGCTCGCGGTAGATCTGCACCGCGCGGTCCAGCGCATCGGGGGCGAAATGCGAGGCGAAGGCATAGGGCAGGCCTAGATGCGCGGCCAGTTGCGCGCCGTATAGGCTGGAGCCGAGGATCCACACCGGCACATGCGTGCCCTCGCCGGGATGGGCGCTGACCGGCGCGCCGGGGCGCGGATCGCCCAGATAGCCGATCAGTTCGACCACATCATCGGGGAAACTGTCGCCGCCCATGCCGCGCCGCAGCGCACGCGCCACCGCCATATCCCCGCCCGGCGCGCGGCCAAGGCCCAGATCGATCCGGTTCGGGTAGATCGTGGCCAGCGTGCCGAACTGCTCCGCAATCGCCAGCGGCGCGTGGTTGGGCAGCATGATGCCGCCCGCACCGACGCGGATGGTCTGCGTTGCATTCGCAATATGGCCGATCAGCACCGACGTGGCGGCGCTGGCGATGCCCGGCATGTTGTGATGCTCGGCCAGCCAATAACGGGTGTAGCCGGTCGCCTCGGCCACGCGGGCCAGATCGACGCTGCTGGCGATGGCGGTGCGGGTATCTGTGCCCTCGGGGACCGGCGCGAGGTCCAGAACGGAATAGAGCATGGCGGCCCCTTTCATCTGCTAGCCCCTCATCTGGGGATGGGCAGGCTGAATGGCAACAGCGGCGGTACTGGACAGGAATGTCTAGACAGGTTTCCATCCCCGATTTACGCTGTCGCGGATCGGGACTCGCACACAGGGAGCAGCGCCATGAAATCGCACTACAGGGTTGTCGTTATCGGGGGCGGCGTGGTCGGGGCGTCGGTACTGTATCATCTGGCCAAGTTGGGCTGGCGCGATGTGTGCCTGATCGAACGGCGGGTCCTGACCGCCGGATCGTCCTGGCATGCGGCGGGCGGGTTTCACGCGCTGAACGCCGATCCCAACATCGCCGCGCTGCAAGGCTATACCATCGACCTGCTGCCCCAGATCGAGGCCGAAAGCGGCCAATCCGTCGGCATGCACATGACCGGAGGGCTGACGCTGGCCGGCACGCCCGATCGCTGGGACTGGCTGCAATCGGCCTACCGCGTGTTCCAGTCCATCGGGATCGAGGATTGCCGCCTTGTGACCCCCGGGGAGGCGGTAGAGCTGAACCCGCTACTGTCAAAGGACGGCATCCTTGGCGGCATGTGGGCGGATCGCGAGGGGTATCTGGACCCCACGGGGACCGTCCACGCCTACGCCAAGGCCGCGAAGCTGAACGGCGCCGAGGTGATTGAGCATAACCGCGTGCTGGAGTTGAACCAGACCGCCGATGGCTGGGAGGTCGTGACCGAGCAGGGCACGATCATGGCCGAACATGTGGTCAACGCCGCCGGCCTCTGGGCCAAGCAGGTGGGCCGCATGGCGGGCATCGAACTGCCGGTCGCGCCGCTGAAACACCACTACCTGATTTCGGATGCCATCCCCGCGCTGGAGGCGATTGATTTCGAAGTGCCGATGACCGTGGATCTGGAGGGCTTCACCTATCTGCGGCAGGATCAGAAGGGCGTGCTGCTGGGGATCTACGAGATCGATCACGAACACTGGGCGCTGGATGGCGCGCCGTGGGATTACGGGATGGAGCTGTTTCAGGAGCAGACCGACCGGATCGAGCATGAGCTGACCAAGGGGTTCGAGCGCTATCCTGCCCTGCAGGAGGTTGGGGTCAAGACCTGGGTGAACGGTGCGTTTACCTTTTCCCCCGACGGCAATCCGCTGGTCGGGCCGGTGCCGGGCAAGCGCGGCTATTGGTGCGCCTGCGCGGTGATGGCCGGGTTCCTGCAGGGCGGCGGCGTGGGCAAAAGCCTCGCCGAATGGATCATCCATGGCGAGCCTGAGGCGGATGTCTTTGGCATGGATGTGGCCCGCTATGGCGATTATGCGCAGAACAAGCGGTTCATCCGCGAGACCACCGGGCAGTTCTATAGCCGCCGGTTCGTGATGACCTATCCGAACGAGCAATTGCCCGCAGGCCGCCCGCTGAAAATGGCGCCGGCGCATGACGCGATGAGCGCTGCCGGCGCGCGCTGGGGTGCCTCCTATGGGTTGGAAGTCCCGCTTTATTTCGCGCCCGAGGGGTTTGCCGAGCGCGGCTCGCTGAAACGTTCGAACGCGCATGATATCGTGGGCGAAGAATGCCGCGCGGTGCGCGCGGCGGCGGGACTGCTCGATATCACCGCGTTTTCCCGCTACGAGGTGACGGGGCCGCAGGCGACCGAATGGCTGGACCGGATACTGGCCAGCCGTCTGCCGAAACCGGGCCGCGCGCGGCTGGCGCCGATGCTGGGCCATGACGGGCGGCTGAAGGGCGATCTGACGGTCTTCAACTGGGGGCCGGGTGCCGACGGTGATCCGGTGTACTGGCTGATGGGGTCGTATTACCTGCGTGCGTGGCATATGCGCTGGTTTGGCGACCACGCGCAGGCAGGCGCAGAGGTGCGCGATATCTCGGACGATACCGTCGGTTTCGCCCTCGCCGGGCCGAAATCGCGCGAGATCCTGCAACGGCTGTGCGAGGCTGATATTTCCGCGCTGCCCTTCATGGGCTGCGACCGGATCGACGTTGGCCTGATCCGCGCACGCGTGGGCCGCCTGTCGGTGACGGGCGAGTTGGGCTACGAAATCCACTGCCATTCCAGCGAACATATCGCCCTGCGCCGCGAGCTGCTGAAGGCGGGCGCGGATCTGGGCCTGCGCGAGGTCGGCTTCAACGCGCTGCTGTCGCTGCGGCTGGAGAAGAGTTTCGGCATCTGGTCGGCGGAATTCACCCAAGGCTACACGGCGGCCATGACCGGCATGGACCGCTGGATCGACTGGCAAAAGCCCGATTTCATCGGCCGCGACGCCGCACTGGCCGAACGCGACGGCAACGGCCCCGAAAAGGTGCTGGTGACGCTGGAGGTCGATGCAGAGGACGCCGATGCCAGCGGGTACGAGCCTGTGTGGAAGGACGGTGAGAAAGTCGGCTTTGTCACCTCGGGTGGCTATGGGCACACCCTGAAAAAATCGCTGGCGATGGCGTTGCTGCGCCCGGACGCCGCCGCCGAGGGGACCGAGCTGACCCTGCACATCGTCGGCGCCGAGCGGCCCGCGCGTGTCATTGCCCACTCGCCCTATGACCCCGCCGGCAAAGCGGTGCGCGGCTGATGCCCGGCGCGGACCCCGCCCGCCCCGGCGGCAACGTCAAGGTCACGCGCGCCGATTGGCTGGCGGCGGCGCGCGATGCGCTGATCTCGGACGGGGTGGGCGAGGTGAAGGTGCTGACGCTCAGCGAGAGGCTGGGCGTGTCGCGCTCCAGTTTCTACTGGTATTTCAAGGGCCGGGCGGATCTCTTGGACGCGCTGCTGGCCGAATGGGAGGCGGGCAATACCGGCGTGCTTGTGCGCCACGCGCAAATGCCGAGCGACACCATCACCGGCGCCGTCTGCAATCTGTTTCGCTGCTTCGTCGACCCGGAGCTGTTCAACCATCAGCTGGATTTCGCGGTGCGCGAATGGGCGCGGCGCGACGGGCATGTCCGCCATGTGATCGACCTGGGCGATACCCGTCGCCGCATCGCCCTGACCCAAATGTTCGAGCGGTTCGGCTACGCCCCCTATGAGGCCGACGCGCGGGCGCGGATCCTCTATTTCATGCAGATCGGCTATTACGCGCTGGACCTCTATGAGCCGCTGGAGGAGCGTCTAACGCGGATCGAGGGCTATATTCTGGGCTTCACCGGCCAGAATGCGCGCCCCGAAGAGATCGCCGCGCTGGCCGCCTATGCACGGGGAGTGCAAGCGGAATAAAGCGATGCTGCGCCCTGGCCTTGAGCATCGAAGGGCTGCGCCGCTATCCCGGCTGGCGCCCGGCATTGCGCTGCACGGCATGATCCGGCCCCCGGCGCCAATGATGCGCGCGCAGGTGACGGTCACCCAGCTCTGCATGGCCACGTTGGTGCACTGGGTCGGGCAATTGCGGTGGCAGGTGCGCTGGCGGCAGTAAGCAGCCATGGACGCTGGCCGATGCGCGCCGGGAGGGGCCGGTGGCGACCGAGGGCGTAGAGTTGCGGCGCAGGTGAGGCTGGCGGCTGCAACGCTAGAGGCCGACACGCTGCTGATGTCGGGTGGGCTGACGACCTCGGTGGATCTGCTCATGCAGGCGGGCGGCAAGCTGGATCGGGGCGCCCCACGCGGGCAGCGCGCGCTGCGACATGATTCTGTCGGAACCGGCATCGCCCATAACGATGGCGTGACGCTGCGACTGGCCGAGGATCGGTCCATCGTTTCCGCCTCGCCCAGCCATGTGGACGGCGTGCGCCTGCCGCTGGGGGATGCGCGGTCGGGTGCCTTTTGGGCGTCCAGCATATCAGGAGGATACCCCGCACGACTTGCAAGCATATTCTGAGGCTGGGCACAGCCATCGCACTGGGGCTGAGCGCGCCCGCCGTGGCCGAAACCCCGCTGAAGCTGGCGCCCAAATCGAGCGCCAATGGCTCGCCCTCGGGCGATGCGCAGGACCGCTGGGAGGCGCCGATCGAAGAGGGCACAGACGGCGAGGTGACCGTCGATGTGTTCTACCAGAACGAGCTGGGCAGCCGGCCGAAGTGCTGGATTTGCCGGTCGCCGGCGGTCTGGACCTGATGATCAACTGGCCCCTCACCGCCTGTGACGAACGCGTCGGCTTGCTGTTCACCCCCTACATGGTCACAAGCTGGCAAGAGGCGTTCGAGGCCTACAAGCCCGGCGGCTGGGTCAAAGAGATCCTCACCGATGTCCGGGCCGATCTGGGCGTCAAGTTCTTTGGCCCGTCACCATTCAGACCGGCGTGGTCGATGGCGATGGCGCGAACTTCATCTATTGGGGATTACGAATATTTCCGCGACGTGCTCGACTATCATAACCAAATCAAGATGCAGTTCATTACCGGCGCGATGGCCATGAACCAAGGGTCGTGGGAGGGCTTCACCGAAGATCAGCAGCGGGCTGTAGCGGACGCCGCGACCACCGTGATGAACGAGGCGTTCGAGCAGGCGCAGGAGCGTGATCAATACTACATCGCCAAGGCGCAGGAGGCCGGGGTGACCTATATCGAACCCTCCGAGGAAGATCTGAAGATGCGAAAAAGCCGTCCCATTGAGAGTGATACCAATTCAAATAATAGTGGGTTAAGTTTGGCCGTAGCACATAGACAAAGTTGTCAAAGACACTTGAGCGGAAACGCGTGTTTGACCAAACTACATTTTGCGTTGGAGCGGTTTGAAAATGAAGGGTATTCGATGATCCATCCTATTTTGCTATGCGGCGGCTCCGGCACGCGTCTGTGGCCCCTCTCGCGTAAATCGTATCCCAAACAGTTCGCGCGCCTCATGGGCGACGAAAGCCTGTTTCAGGCGTCGGCCCGGCGGCTGTCCGGCGACGGGTTTGCCGCGCCGCTGATCGTGACCGGCGATCCGTTCCGCTTTATCGTGACCGAGCAACTGGCGCAGACCGAACAGGCGCCGCAGGGCATCCTGATCGAGCCGGAGGGGCGCAATACTGCCCCCGCCGTGCTGGCCGCCGCGCTGTGGTTGGCCGAACGGGACGCGGAGGCGCTGATGCTGGTCGCGCCGTCAGATCACGTCATCCCGGATGTGGACGCCTTTCGCAGCGCCGTCGCCGCTGCCACGCCGCGCGCGCAGGCCGGCGATCTGGTGACGTTCGGCATCACCCCGGACCGGCCCGAGACGGGCTACGGCTATCTGGAGCTGGCAGAGGACGGCGAGCCGGAGGCGGACACGCCCCAAAGCCTGGCCCGTTTCGTCGAAAAGCCGGACGAGGTGCGGGCGCAGCAGATGCTGGCGGCCGGAAATTTCCTGTGGAACGCGGGGATTTTCCTCTTTACCGCCGGGGCCGTGATTGACGCCTACCGCAAACATGCGCCGGACATGCTGGACGCGGTTGCGCCAGCGCTGAAGGACGCGGATTGCGATCTGGGGTTCACCCGGCTCAGCCCCGAACCCTGGGCCAGGGCGGATGACATCTCCATCGACTATGCGATCATGGAAAAGGCGGACAATCTGGCCGTCATGCCTTATGCTGGCGGGTGGTCTGATTTGGGCGGCTGGGATGCCGTCTGGCTGGAATCCGGGCCGGACGATCAGGGAAATGTCTGCTCGGACCACGCCACCGCGATCTCTTGCGAGGATACGCTGCTGCGGTCGGAAACGCCGGGGCTGGAGCTGGTCGGAATTGGGCTGACCGATATCATCGCCATCGCCATGAACGATGCGGTGCTGGTCGCCCACAAATCCCAGGCGCAGCGCGTCAAGGAGGCGGTCGCCGCGCTGAAGGCGCGCGGCGCCTCGCAGGCGGTGCAACTGCCGCGCGACTATCGCCCATGGGGCTGGTACGAGAGCCTTGTCATCGGCGGGCGGTTTCAGGTCAAACGGATCGTGGTGAACCCCGGCGCCGCGCTAAGCCTGCAAAGCCATCACCACCGGTCCGAACACTGGATCGTGGTCGAAGGCACGGCCCGCGTCACCGTCGGCGAAGACGTTCGCCTGCTGACCGAGAATCAGTCAGTCTACATCCCCCTCGGCGCCACCCACCGGATGGAGAACCCCGGCAAGCTGCCGATGGTTCTGATCGAGGTGCAGACCGGCAGCTATCTCGGCGAGGATGACATCATCCGCTATGAGGACGTTTACGCCCGGGGATGAACGGCTGGCCGCCTGACGCGCATTGATCAGCACGCGTGCAGCAAGGGGTGCGGCGGGGCGACCCCGCCGCCCCGCGTCAGCCTTCCTTGCGACCTGTCAGGCGCGCGATCAGCGCGAAGAACAGCGGCACGAAGAGCACGCCCAGAATCGTCCCCGTAATCGTCCCCGACAGAACGCCCGAGCCGATCGCAGTGCGCCCGCCCGATCCGGCGCCAGAGCTTAGCACCAGTGGCAGGACGCCTAGCGAGAACGCCATCGACGTCATGATGATGGGCCGGAACCGCTGCCGCGCGGCATCGACTGCCGCCTCGAATATCGTCTCGCCCGCCTCGCGTTTGTCGCGGGCGAATTCCACGATGAGGATCGCGTTCTTGCCCGTCAGGCCGATCACTGTCAGCAGGCCGACCTGAAAGAAGACGCCGTTTTCGAACCCGCCGAAATACGCGCCGCCCAGCGCGCCCAGCACACCGATCGGCATGGCCAGCATCACCGCAAACGGGATCGACCATGATTCGTAGAGCGCGGCCAGCGCAAGGAAGATCGCAGCAAGCGACAGCGCATAGAGCAGCGGCGCCTGGCTGCCCGATTCCTGTTCCTCCAGCGACAGACCCGTCAGCGAAATCTGGAAACCGGGCGGAAGCTGTTCGGCCAGACGGTAGATTTCGGCAATCGCCTCGCCAGTGGACACGTCCGGGGCCGGGGACCCCTGAATTTGCATCGACGGCACACCGTTGTAGCGGTCCACGCCCTGCGCCCCCTGCGTCCAGCCCTCGGTGACGAAGTTCGAGAAGGGCACGAGACCGCCATTGGCATTGCGCACGCGCCATTTTTCGATGTCCGACGGGGCGCTGCGCGCGTCCGCCTCGCCCTGCACATAGACCCGCTTGATCCGGCCCTCGTCCACGAAATCGTTGACATAGGTGCCCGCCCACGCGGTGCCGAGCAATGCGCCGACATCCGTGGCAGACACGCCCATCGCGCCCGCCCGCCGCCAGTCTATGTCCAGATTGAACTGTGCCGCATCCTCCAGCCCGCTGGGCCGGGCGCTGGCGATCAGCTCGCTCTGTGCCGCCATGCCCAGCATCTGGTTACGCGCCTGAAGCAGTTGCTCGTGGCTTTGGCCGCCCCGCGCCTGAACGTAGAAATCAAAGCCCGACACGTTGCCCAGCTCGATCACCGAAGGCGGCACGATGGGGAACACCATCGCGCCCTTGATCTGGCTGAACGCGCCAAAGGCCCGCCCGGCCAGCGCCTGAACGCTCAGCGCCGCCTCTTCCCGGTTGCTCCAGTCCTTGAGCCGCACGAACGCGAGCCCCATGTTCTGGCCCTGCCCGGCAAAGCTGAACCCGACAACGCCGAACACGGATTCGACCATGTCGGATTCCTGCGTCAGGTAATAATTTTCGACTTGCTTCAGCACCTCCAGAGTCTGCTCGGCCGTGGTACCGGTCGGGCCCTGAATCAGGGTGAACATGATGCCCTGATCCTCTTCGGGCAGGAACCCTTCGGGCGTGCGCAGGAACAGGCCCACCATCACGGCGACAATGGCCAGATAGACGATGGCCAGCCGCACGGGCCGCTTGACAATCCAGCCCACCGTGCCCGCATAGCCGCCCAGCAGCCGCTCGAACCCGCGGTTGAACAGGCCGAACGGGCCGCGCCGGGTGGCATCGCCATGCTTGGCCTTCAGCAGCGTTGCGCACAAGGCAGGCGTCAGCGTCAGCGCCACCAGCACCGACAGCCCCATGGCCGAGATGATCGTGACCGAAAACTGCTGGTAGATCACGCCTGTCGATCCGGGAAAGAAGGCCATAGGCACGTAGACCGCGGACAGCACCACCCCGATTCCGATCAGCGCGCCGGTGATCTGGTCCATCGACTTGCGCGTTGCTTCCTTGGGGCTGAGGCCCTCCTGCTCCATGATGCGTTCGACGTTTTCGACCACGACGATAGCATCATCGACCAAGAGGCCGATGGCCAGCACCATCGCCAGCATGGTCAATGTGTTGATCGAATACCCCAGCAACGACAATATGCCGAACGTGCCCAGCAGGACAACCGGCACCGCCAGCGTCGGGATCAATGTCGCGCGCAGGTTCTGCAGGAACAGATACATCACGAGGAACACCAGAAAGATCGCCTCGACCAGCGTCTTGATCACCTCTTCGATGGAAATCTCGACAAAGGGCGTGGTGTCGTAGGGGATCACATATTCGATGCCTTCGGGGAAGAACTCGGCCAGTTCCTCGACCCGCGCCTCAACCGCCCTGGCGGTGTCCAGCGCGTTTGCGCCCGAGGCCAGACTGATCGCCAGGCCCGACGCGGCCTGCTGGTTATAGCGCGAAATGGTGCCGTAGTTTTCGGCGCCGATTTCGACCCGCGCGACGTCGTTGACCAGAACAAGACCGCCATCTGTTTCGGCGCGGATGACGATCTGGCGGAAATCCTCGGGCGTGGTCAGCAGGGACTGAGCAGTGATGGTCGCGTTCAGAACCTGCCCATCGACCGCCGGGCGCGAGCCGAATTCGCCCGCCGAGATCTGCGCGTTTTGCGCGCGCACGGCATTCACTACATCCTGCGGCGTCAGCTCGAACGCGGCCAGTTTGGCGGGGTCCAGCCAGATGCGCATCGCATATTGCGCGCCAAAGACCTGCACGTTGCCGACGCCGTCGACGCGGCTCAGCTCGTTCACCATGTTGGTGCTGAGGTAGTCGCCCAGATCGGTCGCGTCGTAATCGCCATTCTCGGCAATCAGCGCGATCACCATCAGGAACCCCGAGGAGGATTTGCGCACCGTCACGCCCTGCCGCTGCACCGGTTCGGGTAGCAGGGGGGTCGCCTGCGCCAGTTTGTTCTGGACCTGAACCTGCGCGATATCGGCATCCGTTCCCGTCTCGAACGTCAGGCTGATGCTGGCGCCGCCCGCGCTGGTGGAACTGGAGGAGATGTATCGCATCCCGTCCAGCCCCGTCATCTGCTGTTCGATGACCTGCGTGACGGTATTGGCCACCGTTTCGGCGCTGGCACCGGGGTAGGACGCGTTTATCGACACTGTCGGCGGCGCGATTTCGGGGTATTGCGCGACCGGCAGGGTGACGATCGACAGGATGCCGATCCCCATGATGAAGATCGAAATGACCCAGGCAAAGATCGGTCGGTCAATGAAAAAACGTGCCATGCTAGGGCGCTCCGGTCAGGTCGGGGTCAAAGGTGCATCAGGGGGTCTGGTGCAAAATCGGAAGGTTATTCGGCGGGTTGGTCGGCTGCTGGGTCTTCGGCTGCCGGCGCGTCACCTTCGCCATCCTGCGCCGCTGCATTGTTTTCAGCGGTGACGCGCTCTTCGGGTGTGACCGTGGCGCCCGGAGATGCCTTTTGCAGGCCGTCAACGATGATGCGGTCGCCGTCTTTCAGACCATCCGTGACGACCCAGTGAAGGTCCAGATCCTGCTGCACTGTCAGCACGCGCTGCTCGACCATACCGTCCGGCCCCACCACCAGCGCGGTCGGCTGGCCCCGCCGGTTCCGCGAAACGCCCTCCTGAGGGACCAGGAACGCATCCTTTGCCTGCCCGCTGGGCATTTCGGCCTGCACATACATGCCCGGCAGCAGCAGTTTGTCGGGGTTGGCAAAGGTGATGCGCAACACGACAACGCCGGTCAGCGGATTGACCACGGGTTCGGCCGCCGTCAACTGGCCCGTTTGCTCGAACACTGTGCCATCGGCCAGCGTCAGCTTGACCTCCTGCGGGCCGTCCTTGGGCCGCGAGTCGCGGTTGGCACGGCGGAAGTCGAGGATCTCCGCCGCCGATTGCGTCACGTCGACATAGACCGGATCAATGTTGCGGACCGTCGCCAGCGGGCTTTGCTGGCTGGCGGTGACCAGCGCGCCGGGGCTGACCATCGAGCGGCCAATCTCGCCCGACAGGCGCGCGCGGATCATGGTGCGGTCCTGTTCGATCACAGCCGATTGCAGCTGCGCCTCGGCGGCCTGAAGGCTGGCGATGGCGCCGTCACGTTCGGCAATGGCCGAATCCAGGGATTGTTCGCTGACGACATTGCGCTGCGACAGTGTCTGCAGCCGCTCGGCCTCGCGGCTGCTGGCCTTGACCTGCGCCTCTGCCTGCGCGACGGCGGCCTTGGCCTGCGCGACGGCGGCGTCATATGTGGCCGGATCTATCTTGTACAGAACATCGCCCGCCTCGACGCGGCCGCCCTCGTCAAACAGGCGCTCGGTGATGATGCCCGCCACCTGCGGGCGCACCTCCGCCTCGGCCGAGGCGACAACACGGCCCGGCAAGGTGGTCGTCAGATCCACGTCCTGCGCCTTGACCGTGACCACCGTCACGGCGGGGGGCGGCATGTCACCCTGCTGCGCCAACGCCGGGACTGCCACGAAGAGCGGCGCGATCAGCAGCGCCGCCCGGCGCGCGAGAGGGAGAATGTGGGTCATGTTTTCAGAGTCCAGATAAGTGGGCGTGCGTGGTCAACCGCGGGGATCATAGCCCATATGGCATGTGTAGCAAGGGCCGAGCCGCTTTGCCGCGTAAAGCCGGGTCGTTTCGGGGCCAATTCGCACCACGTCGGGGCAGAGCCCCCCGCGGCGACACCGCCCGGTTTCCCGCTACAAATCCTGCGTTTGATCAGCGCAGACCTTTCGATGCGATCTCGCGCGCCAGTTGACGCATGGCGGCACCGCGTGCGCCGGCGATATCCTGTGCGCTGAACGTACCGCCGATGGGAACGACCAAGGCGAACAGGTTTGCGCGGTCCCGGCCATTTTCGGGCGCGACGAAATACTGGCCCGACAGGCGGAACGTGCCATCGCCATAGGCCAGCATTTCCTCGATCCGCAGTTCCAGCTCGGCCTGCGGGCGATCCAGAAACGGCCACGGTTCGCTTGCCACGCGGGCGCCGGTGATCTGTGCCAGATAGCGGGTCAGCTCCAGCGTGATCGCCCGCTCCGGCTCATCGGCCCAGAGTAGCCCCTCGCCGGGGGTGATGACGCCGCCGGGGCCGGAGATATAGATCTCTTCGGATGCGGCATAGGTGGGCAGCGACACACCGCGCAGGGACACCGTGCTGTAGGAAATGCGCTGGCTTTGGCCCGGATCGGCGCGGGGCACCGCAACGCGCGCATCGGGGGTACCGCCGCAGGCCGCCAGCAGCGTGGTGGCGGCCAGAATGGCCAGTGGTCCTGTTTTCAACATGGCATCACTTTCCTGTCAGAAGGGAATTTGGATTGCGTTCGATCGCGCGGGCCAGCGACGACACCGCCTGCGCGGCCCGCTGTACTTCGCGCAGCGTGTCGCGGGCGTCGCGGCCAAGGCCGTTATTGGCCTGATAGCCTTCGATCGTCGTGCCCGCCCGCGCCAGAACCTGGCGGGCCTGTTCGATCAGCCTGGGCAGATCGGCGCTGGCATCCGCAATTGTATCGGCGGCATTGCTGGCCGAATTCAGCGTGTTCTTTGCCGTCTCGACCACGCCGGCCTCGCGCAGCTGGGTCAGCACGGCGCTCAGCTCGGTCAGCGATGTATTCAGGCTGGCGGGCAATTCGCGGGTGCTTGACTGGTTCAGGTAGCTGTCGACGGTGGCCAGAAGTTCGGTCATCTGATCGGCCATCTTGTCGATGGCGACCTCTTCGACATTGGCGGCGACCGCGTTGATGCGGGCGACCAGATCCGGCACGCCCTCGACCGCGGCATTGACGCCGCCTGCAGCCTCGGCCGCGTCATCCAGCGCCTTGCCCAGACGGCTGGCCAGCTCCTGACTGTTGAAGCCGTCGATCAGCGTGCCAAGCTGGTCGATCACGCCGCTCAGCTGGCCGGGCAGCGCCTTGATATCGTCCGATGCGATGACGTCGCGCGCGTCGGCCATCAGGCTGTTGAGCGTTTCGGGCGCGTTGCGCACGCCTTCGCTGGTGATCAGTGCGTTGACGTTGCCCAAAAGATCGATGGCCTGATTCATGATCTCTTCGACGGGCAGGTTGTTGATGCGGTTGAACACGCCTTCGGCGGTGGCCGATACGTCCGATATCTCGCTTGCGGTGGTGGGAATGCGCGCGCCGCCTTCAGCCATCGGCTCGATCCGGGCGGGGGCCGCATCGGGAACCTCGGTCAGTTCCACCTTCAGACCGCCCGTCAGGATCGACGTCGTTGCCAGCCGCGCGCGCAGCCCGTCCTGCACCCGTGCGGCAAGGAACTCCATCGCTGCCGCGTCATCCTTTTCACCCTCCAGCCCCAGCAGCGCGGGCCGGATCGACAGGGTCGCGACCAGACGCACGCGGTTGTCGCCAAAGGTTTCGGGATCGACCAGACCGTTCAGCGCGGAAACGCGCCCGATTTTCAGTCCGGCCATTTCGACGGGTGCATCCACCGCAAGCCCGGCTATGTTTTCCTCGAACACAGCCGAGAGGGTCAGCGTCTTGCCCTCGTCGCCCGAGAAGACCGCCGCACGCGCAGACGCCTCATCGGGGTAGATCGACATGACCGCGCCCTGCTCCAGCGGGACGCCGCCCGATACCATCGTGGCAAATGTCACGCCGCCCGAAATCAACGAGGCGATGGACGAGAAATCCAGCGCCGCGCCGCCCGGCCCCAGCGTGAAGGAGAACCCGGACGTATCCCAGAACCGGGTCGCGCTGTCGATCAGCCGGTCATGCGGCTCGAATATGATCGCCTGAGCCTCGGAGGTGGTGCCGTCCTCGGAAATCGACGTCTTGCCGATCTGGCCGACGGTGATGCCCTGATAGATGACCGGCGCGCCCTCGGTCAGGGACGCCTTGCCAGCGGCGCGCAGCGTCAGCAGCAGGCCTTTCTGGTTCAACCGCTCCAGCGGGGCATCTGTCAGGCCGTCGAATTCGGTTTGCAGCCCGCCGGGCTCGCTGTCCCACAACCCTTCTATGAAAACGCCCGACAGCACGGTATCCAGCCCCGAGACGCCTTGGGCAGTCACCTGCGGGCGCACGACAAAGAATTTGGCGTCCGCGTCGACGAAATCGGCCACGTCCTTGTTCAGCCGGACCGATACCAGCACGCGGTCCAGCCCGTTGGTAAAGCCGATCTTTTCGACCATGCCGACGGTCACGTCCCGGTAATGCAACTCCGTCGATCCGGCCGATATGCCCGAGGCATTGTCAAACGCGATTTCGATCAGCGGACCCCGGTCAAGATACGTGCTGACCGCCACACCGACGACTGCGATCAGCGCGATTGCCGGGATGATCCAGACAGCCGACAGGCGCCGAAACGGGCTGGAACCCGCGGGTTTGACCGGCGGAGGGGGCGGTGTCTGAGTGTCATGTGTCACGCCGAGCGTTCCTTATGAGCCATAGGTTCGGGCGGAAGGTCGGGCTTGGGCGTCTTGCCCGTATCCCAGATCAGCCGGCTGTCGAAGCTTTGAGCGGATATCATGGTGAAGATGACGGACAAGGCGAAAAAGATACTCGCCGGTCCCGGCGATATATTTACCAGCGTCTGCAGCTGGACCAGCGCCGACAGGACCGCCACGACAAAAACGTCGATCATAGACCAGCGGCCGATATATTCGACGATTTCATACAGGCGCTGGCGCAAGCCGTCCGAGATTTGCGGCCCGTTGCGGACGCCGATGACAAGGCCGAGGATGATCACGAACTTGGCCACCGGAATGACGGCGCTGGCGATCAGGATGATGATCGCAACCCCCCATGCGCCATGCAGGGCCAGATCGACAGCGCCGCCGATGATGGTATTGCTCTGGCTGGACACCAGCGTTTTCGTCTCCAGCATCGGATAGAGGTTGCCGGGGATGTAGCAGGCCACACCCAGCACCCACCACGCCATCACCTTTTGCAGCGACATCGGATCGCGCGACTGCACCTTGCCGCCGCAGCGGGGGCAGATTTCAGTGCCCGCCGGGGACACGCGCGTACAGCGCCGGCAGCCGATCAGGCCCATTTCGCGCGCTGTCTTCATGGCTCCAGCGATTTCCAGATCGAATAGCGGCACATCAGGCTGTCGGTCAGCACGAAGATGATCATCAGCACCGCAAACATCCACGCGGCGGGGCCCAGGCTGACCTCGGCCAGATCGCTGAGTTTGACCAGTGCGACGGCGCAGCCGATGGCAAAGATTTCGGCCATGGACCATGGCGTGAGATCCTCGGCCAGACGGAAGGCCTCCCGCGCCAGTGGCGCTGGCGGCTTGTCCTGAATGACGGGCACCAGCACATAAATCAGCAGGATCAGGCGCGCCATCGGGATGATGACGATAAACGCCAGAATCGCCGGCGTCAGGATCGCCAGCGTCCCCTCAAAGGCAAGGCTGGTCTGCACGATGGACGTGCCGTGACTCAGCCCCCCTGCCCCGATCGACAGAAACGGAAAAAAGAGCGCACCGGTGATCAGGATCAGGATGCTTAACGCCAGTGCGATCAGCCGCTTGCCAGCCTTGCGGCGGGGCGCGATCAGGGTGGTGTGACATCTGTGGCAATAGGCGCGCTCATTCTGCGCCACCTGCGGGGTGGAATACACAAGGTCGCAATGCGGACAGGCGATGAGCCGGTCCAGTTCATTGTGTGCCGTGTTTTCCTGGGTTGCGCGCATTTGTCTCATCTAGGCGTATTGTCGCCTGTGTCAACGACAACCGCAAGCTGGCGTGATTCAGGGCGCCGCGGAGCAAAACGGAGCTGCAACGTATCCACAGGGGAGGCTCTGGTTTTGCTCTAGATAATGGGATTATCGCGTCATTAATCGTCTCTATCGGTATGGTGCCAGCCGACAAAAGAAATTCGGGCTGGTCAAGCGTTGACTAACAGCGCCCATGACATCGGGGACCATTTTCGCAGTCGAATCACAGGATGGCGGAACCGCTACAACCGCTCATGCGCGTCCAGCCAGTCCTTTATAATTTGGCGATGGCGGTCCCCACCGTAGCTGGGAAAATGCCCGCCATGCACAACCTGCACCGGCAGATCATACAGCCGCACCATCGAGCGGTGATAATCGGCGGCGTCCGCATGATAGGTGTCCTCGATCAACGGACCATCATAGACGATATCGCCGGAAAACAGGATGCCTGTCCGCGTCTCCCACAGGGCGATGCCGCCGGGGGAATGGCCGGGTGTGTGGATCACCTCGAACGCGCGGTCGCCCAGATCGATCAAGTCGCCATCGGTCAGAATACGGGTCGCGGGGGCGGATTTGAGCCTGTAGTCTGCGGAGGTATAGGGCAGCGGCGGCAGCTGGGTAAAAATCTCGTCGGTGACGTAGGGATCGGCCAGCGTCGCGGCGTTGGTGGGGTTTGCGAGGATATGCGCCTCGGCCTCATGCACGCAGCGGTCGTCGAATTCGTGGTGGCACCCGATGTGGTCGAAATGCGTATGGCTGGCCACGGCGGTCAGCGCGCGCTCGGTCACCAGCGGCACCCATTCGCGCAGGGAAACCACGCCCATGCCGCTATCGACCAGCATATCGCGGTCGCGTCCCCGGACGTGCCACATGTTGCAGCGATAGAATTCCTCGATATGCGGCTCGCAGATATAGGTCACATCATCGGCGCGGTTTTCGGTGCGATACCAGTCTTCGGGCTTGGCGCGTTTCATGTCTCGGCCTTGAAAATGGACAGATCGGCAGGATCCGCCGACAGGCTGACGATGCTGCCAGCCTCTGGGCGGGCATTAGGCGGCAGATGCGCAATCAGCGCAAGCTCCGACGCGGCCTCGGGCGCCAGGTGGCAGCGGAAATGCGTGCCGAAGAAGGCGGCGTCAGTGATGCGCGCCTGCCCCATGTCCCAACCGCCCTTGCCCATGCCGATCTGCTCGGGGCGCAAGCAGAGGGTCAGCGCGCCTGTCGGCGTTGCGTTCGGCGCCGGCAAGGAGCCCATATCAGTGTCTATCATCGGGCCTTTGCGGGTTCCGGGGATGCGGTTCATCTCGCCCATGAACCCTGCCGCGAACAGCGATCCGGGCTGGCGATAGACCCGGTCGGGCGGGCCGCAATCCTCGATCCTGCCGCCGTTCATCACGACGATACGGTCGGCGATGGCCATCGCCTCCTCCTGATCGTGGGTGACGTGGACGAAGGTCGTGCCGATCTTGCGCTGGATCTGCTTCAACTCGTCCTGCATGGCGCGGCGCAGGCTGAGATCCAGCGCGCCCAGCGGTTCGTCCAGCAGCAGAACGTCGGGATCGACGGCAAGGCTGCGGGCCAGCGCAACACGCTGACGCTGGCCACCGGAGAGGGCATAGGGGCGCTTTTTCGCGGCCTCCTTCAGCCCGACGAGGTCCAACAGCTCGTCCGCCTTGGCATTGCGCGCCGCCTTGCCCACCCCGGCCATGCGCGGGCCAAAGCCGACATTGTCGCGCAGGCTCATATGCGGAAACAGGGCATAATCCTGAAACATCGTGGTCGTGGGCCGCTTGGCCGGGGGCACCCCGGTCATGTCGCGGCCGCCGATCAGAACGGTGCCCTCGCTGGGCTTGATGAACCCGCCGAGCACCGACAGCAGGGTCGTCTTGCCACAACCCGAGGGGCCGAGCAGGACGATGTATTCGCCCGACCCTATTTCGAGGTTGATATCATCCAGCGCGCGGAAATCGCCGAAATCGTGACTGATATTGGCGATGGAAATAGGCGCGGTCACTGGCGTTTCCTTCCGAAGATGAAGAGTTCCAGCCCGATGACCAGCAGGGTCGAGACGAGGAAGACGAGGCTGCCGATGGCGTTGGTGCGCGGCGAGAGGCCGGAGCGCAGAAGGCTCCAGATCTCGACCGGGAGGGTCACATCGAAACGGGTCATCAGGAAGGCGATGATGAATTCGTCCCAGCTGAGCGTGAAGCAGAGGAAAAACGCGGCGAGGATCGCGGGCGCCAGCATCGGGACCGTCACCAGCGTCAGCACACGTGCCTCGGACGCGCCAAGGTCGCGCGCGGCGCGTTCGGCGTTTTCCTGCTGCGCGCCCATCGAGGCGTAGATGATCGCGAAGGCCAGCGGCAGGTTGATGACGACATGGCCGACGCCCGCCGCCCAGAGCGATGGGCCGGGGCCGTAATTGTTGAACACGATCAAGAGGCCGAGGCCGATGATCAGGTAACTGACCGTCATCGGCGCGATCAAGAGGCCGCGCAGGAACAGCGAGCCGGGCAGGACGTGCCGCGCAAGGCCATAGGCGGCGAGGAAGCCCAAAGCGCAGGAGAGCGCGGCAGAGCCTGCGCCGACCAGCAGCGAATTGAGCAGGGCAGACATCAGGCGCTGGTCGCCCAGCACGTCGGCATACCATTTCAGCGTCGGCCCGTTGAAGGGTGGTACCGGCAGGCGCCCATCCTGGAACGAGAACAGCACCAGCGTCACCACCGGCAGGAAGATGAACGCATAGGCCAGCGCCATGTAGACCCAAGGGAGCGCGCGCCTCATAGCCGGTCCAGCCTTAGCCAGCGGGAGGCGGCCAGATAGGCCAGCGTTACCAGCCCCATCAGCACGATGGACATGGCCGCGGCCAGCGGGAAATTGGCGCCGCGGCCAAGCTGCACCATGATGATCTGCGGCCCGGTCAGCTCGTTATTGCCGCCCAGGATCTGCGGCGTGATATAATCGCCGATGCAGAGGACAAACGTCAGGAAGGCACCGGTGGCAATGCCCGGCATCGTCAAGGGTAGCACGACATGGCGGAACGCCTGCCAGCTGCTGGCGCCCAGATCGACGGCGGCGCGGCGGTAGTTGGCGGGCAGCTGGATGAGGTTGGCATAGATCGTCAGTGTCAGCAGCATGACGAAGAAATGCACGAAGCCGGTGACGGTGGCGAAACGGGTGGAGGCCAGCGTCAGCGGCTCGGAAATCACGCCCAGCCCCATCAGCGCCTGATTGATCACCCCCTCGCGCGAAAGCACCAGCAGCCACGCGTAGGAGCGCACGACATAGGACGTCCAGAACGGCAGGATCGCCAGCAGCAGTGCCAGTCTTTGCCAGCGGGCGGGCACGCGGTAGGCGATGATCCACGCCAGCGGGTAGGCGAGGAAAATAGACACTATCGTTACCGTTAGAGTGATTTCCAGCGACACCACGATGGCGCGCAGAAGGTAGCTTTGCCCGAAGAGGCGGGTGTAGTTTTCAAGTGAAAACCCCCAGATCAATTCGCGCCCGTCGAGCGTGGCAAGGCTCATCGCCGCCATGATGCCGAAAGGCACCACGAAGAACGCCAGCGTCCAGATCAGGGCCGGGGCGACGAAGCCCCAGCCGCGTAGCGTTTCGGGCTGTGCCATCAGCGCCGCGCCATCAATGCTGAAGCATTTCCAGCCAGACATCCTGCATCTGGCCGTCCAGTTCGGCATCCGGCGAGGGGTAGAGCTGCGCACGCTTCAGGTAGTCGGGCTGATCGTCCCAGCGCAGCACCTTTTTCTGCGCATCGCTCAGATGCTCGCCCGCCTTCTGGTTCGCGGGCATCCCCCAGTAGCACGACGACGTGGCCAGCCGCGCCTGCCCCTCGGGGCCGGTGATGTATTTGACGAATTCGACGGCCAGATCCTTGTTCTCGCTCGCCTCCAGTACGCCGATGGACTGCGCCCAGCGGACGGCACCCTGATCCGGGATCGTCCAAGTCAGCTCGGGCTGTTCCTCGGCCAGCACGGCGGTTAGCCACTCGCCACCGCCGACGACGATATCGACCTCGCCGGTGGCCAGCGCGGTCTGGCTGGCGACAACCTCGCCCACGGATCGAGCGTTGTCCTTCATGGTGAACAGGGTCTCTTTCAGCGCGGGCAGGTCATCGGCGGTCAGGTTCGCCGTCTCCAAACCGTTCGCAATAGCGGCGAGGCCCATGACGGGCAGGTAGTAGTCATAGACGGCGATGCGGTCCTTGTACTTGTCGCTCCAGACGGTCGACAGATCCTGCATGTCGGCGGCGTCGACCTTGTTCGAATTGAAGGAGATGGTGTTGTAGCCGAATTTCTCGGTCACGGCGTAGGTCTTGCCGTCCACCTGCGTCTGCGCCTCCATCGCGACGCCGGGGAAGAAGTCCGCGGTCGCCATCTGATCGGCGGGCAGTTCGGCCATCAGCCCGGCCTCTACGGCGCGGGGCACGTCGATGGCGTCGATCACCAGAACGTCCCAGTCGCCGGGGCGGGACTGCTCCAGCAGGGCCAGCGCGGTGGCGGTGCCCTCGTATTCGCGCAGGTTGACGCGGACGCCGTGCGCCTGCTCGAACGGCTCGATCAGGGCGGGATCGGTGTGATCGCACCAGACCAGCGCATTGAGGTCTTCGGCAGCCATCGCGGCGGCGGGCAGCGCCAGTATCGCGATGCTGCCCATCAGGGCGCGACGCAGGGGGGATTGGGTCATGTCGGTCTCTCCTTGTTGGGTGGGGCGGCTGGCGCGCCTCTTGGGTGAAAAAATGAGTTGCTTCAATTTTGAAGTCAACTGTAAAAACAGGCCGGGACTGCGACGGAGGCATCACATGACCGGACTGCGCGCCAGACATAAGGCGGACCGGCAGGCCCGCATCCTGCAAGCGGCAGTCACGCTGTTTCGCCGCGATGGATACCGCGCCGCGCGGATCGAGGATCTGGCAGAGATGGCCGAGGTGTCGCCGGGCACGGTCTATAACTATTACGGCACCAAGGGTGACATCCTGATCGCCACCGTCGCGATGGAGGTCGAAGAGGT
This sequence comes from Roseovarius sp., assembly GCA_036568405.1. Lineage (GTDB taxonomy): Bacteria > Pseudomonadota > Alphaproteobacteria > Rhodobacterales > Rhodobacteraceae > Roseovarius. The sequence goes on along the minus strand of DATCSR010000036.1, from coordinate 110,005 downwards.
GCTGAGCGCCGGCGCCGCCATCGTCGCGGACCCGCCCAGGGGCGTGCAGGAGGCGATAATCGCCCTGATTAGTGTCTATTACGATCATTCGCTGAAATACCTGAGCAAGGAAATGTGGCGTACCGCCATGGCCTTGTCGATTGACGCGCCGCATACCCCGAACGGCGCGCGGTATTCGGAACTGGACCGCGCGTTGAGCGCGCAGGTGGTGGCGTTGATCGCGGGCCTGCAGCAACGCGGCGAAGTGGCGGCCGGGCTGGATGTGCAGGCGCTGGGCGAAGTTGTGTTCAACAATTTGAATGCGAAGTTCATGGATTTCGTCAAGGATGACGCGATGACGCCCCAGACGCTGAAGGCCAATGTCGCGCGCCAGACCCGGGCGCTGTCGCAGTTGATCGCGGGCAATGATAAGGGCGCCCGGCCCGGCAAAGGCTGCGACGCCTTAAGCTGCCCTTAAGGCGGGTGCGATCCACCCTTTCTGCAAAGACAGAGCAGAAAGGAAGAATCATGACCAATCGCATGACGCGCCGCGGCGCACTGATGTCCGGCCTGGCGATGGCCGGAGGGTTGGCGATGCCGACGGTCCTGCGGGCCGAGGAATTCAGCAGGCGCAATGCGTCCAGCTTCGTCGTGCAGAACTGGCAGGACCATTTCGATACGCTGGGCGTTGCGACAATCGTATCCGACACCCAGTCGCGCGCCCTGCATTTCTGGAGCGGCGACGGCAAGGATTACCGCGTCTACCCCACGTCCGTCCCGATCAGCGAGGATCTGACCAAGCGCGGTTATACCAAGATCGTGCGCAAGAAGGTCGGCCCCGACTGGACGCCGACTGCCTCGATGGTAGAGCGGTTCCCGGAGTATAAATACATGCCGCCCGGCCCTGACAACCCGCTGGGCACGCATGCGTTGTATCTGAGCTGGCCCGCCTATCTGATCCACGGCACCCATGACACGCGCAAGATCGGGCGCAAGTCGTCGGACGGGTGCATTGGCCTCTATAACGCCAAGATCGAAGAGCTGTTCGCGCTCTGCCCCGTGGGCACGCAGGTGCGTTTGATCTGACTGTGCTGGCGGCGCCTCGCATCGGCGCCGCCGCTTAGCTGCGTTTCTGGAACGCGATCAGGATCAGCGCCAACAGGCTGGATCCCAGCATCAGCAGCAGCGAAACCGCGTTCAGCAGCGGGGTCGAGCCTTCCTTCAGACGGTCGAACATCGCGATCGTCAGTGGCGCGTCCGAGCCGACCAGCATCAACGTGGTGTTGAAATTCTCGAAGCTCATCAGGAAGGCCACCACAGCCGCGCCGACGATGGCGGGCATCAGGAACGGGATGGTGATGGTGCGCACCGCCGTCAGGCGGCTGGCGCCGAGGTTTAGCGCCGCCTCCTCCAGCGTGGTGTCGAATTTCTGCAGCCGGGCAGATATGACCAGTGTGGCGATCGTGGTGATGAAGGAAAACTGTCCCAGGATGACCAAACCCAAACCGGGGCGCAGAAAGGTCGCGTCGATCTTTGCAGCGTCCCACAGCTGATTGGCCACGGTGGACGAAAACACGAGGATCGAAATGCCCAGCACGATCCCCGGCACCACCAGCGGCAGCAGCATCAGCACATAAAGAATGCCGCGCCCGCGGAATTTGTAGCGGTTGAACAGGAACGCGTTCGACGTGCCGACCGCGACCGACAGGACCGCGACGCACGCCCCGACGATGGCGGAGGTGCCAATGGCGCCGAGGATGGCGCGTTCGTGAAAGACGCCGATCTTGGGCGCTTTGGAGCCGAAAAACCAGTCCAGCGTGAAGCCCTGCCACGGCAGGGACGGGAACTGGCTGTCGTTGAAGGCAAACACCGCGACGACCGCCAAGGGCAGTGTCAGGTAGATGAAGAACAGCGCGACATAGCTGGTCCAGATGATCGTCAGCGCGCGGGGGGTGGGGATTGTGGGTATCATCAGCCCATCGTCCTTTCCAGCGTCTGGCCCGTCAGCCGCAGCATCGCCCAGATGATGAAGGATGACGCGAAGAGCAGCATGAAGCCGAAGGCCGCGCCCAGCTCCCAATTGAAGCGGACGATGAACTGCGAATAGATCATTTCGGTGAACCACAGGCTGTCCTTGCCGCCCAGCATGGTCGGCGTCAGGTAGTTGCCAAGGCTCAGCATGAACACCACGATGCAGCCCGACACGATGCCGGGAACGGCGTGGGGGATCACGATTTCACGCATGACAGACCAGCCGGAACCGCCCAGATCATAGCCCGCCTCGATCACCGCATCGTCAAGGCTGTCCAGCGTCGTGACCAGCGGGACAACCATGAACAGCATCGAGGTATAGACAAGGCCGGTCATGATGGCCGCGTCGTTATAGAGCATCTCGACCGGGCCGGAGACCAGCCCCGACCATTGCAGGAATTGCGAGATGACCCCGGTCTCGCGCAAGAGGATCATCCAGCCGAAGGTGCGCACGAGTTCGGACACCCAGAACGGGATCAGGCACAGCAGGAACAGCACCGACCGCGCGCGGCCGCGCACCATCTTGGCGATGTAGTAGGACACCGGAAAGGCGATCAGCAGAGTGATCAGCGTTGCCATGATCGACATGACCGCAGTGCGCATGAAGGTGCGCATATAGAGCGGCTCGGTCAGGACCGTTTTGTAATTGGCGATGCTGGTCTGGTATTCGCCCACGCCGACGCGTTCGCGCAGGGACAGCATCAGCATGTCGACATGCGGGATGATGATCAGCAGCGTCAGCCACAGCAGAAGCGGCATCAAGAGCAGGATGAGTCCAAGGCGGGCGCTGGCGGCCATGCCCTAACCCTCACCTGCGGCAAAGCAGTTTGCCTGCGCGGCGGACCAGCCGATGTGGACAGGGGCGCCGCGCTTGAGATCGGCGAACTCGCCCGATTGCGGCAAGGTCACCTCGACCTCGCCGCCGGTCTCGTCGCTGGTCACGATGATGCGGCTGGCGGCGCCGTTGAACAGCAGGCTGCCGACGGTCCCGGAAAGCAGGTTGTCGAATTGCGACAGATCGGCGGCGGCGCGGCCAAGGCGGATCGCCTCGGGGCGCACGAATATGTCGACGCTCGCGCCCTTGGCCGCCTGCCCCTTGGCGGCGGCGCGCATGGTCAGGCCGGTGTCGGTGCGCAGCTCGACCGTATCGCCGAGGGTCCGTTCAACCGTGCCGCGCCAGCGATTGCTCTCGCCGACGAAACTGGCGACGAAGGGTGTTTCGGGCCGGTAATAGAGGTCCTGACCGGTGCCGACCTGCTCGAACCGGCCCTTGTTCATGACGGCAATGCGGTCGGACATCACCAGCGCTTCGGATTGGTCATGGGTGATATAGACAAAAGTGGTGTCGAATTCGGCCTGCAGCGATTTCAGCTCGATCTTCATGCGCTCGCGCAGTTTCAGATCCAGCGCGCCCAAGGGTTCGTCCAGCAGCAGAACATCCGGCTCCAACACCATGCAGCGGGCGATGGCGATGCGCTGGCGCTGGCCGCCGGATAGCTCATCCACCTTGCGCTTGCCGACGCCGGGCAGGCCGATACGGTCGAGAACCTCGTCGACCTTGCGGGCGATTTCACCCTTGGACATGCCCGCGCGGCGGAGGCCATAGCCGATATTGGCCTCGATATTCATCATCGGGAACAGCGCCAGATGCTGGAACACCATGTTCACCGGCCTCTTGTTCGGCGGCACGTCCAGCACCGAGCGGCCCTTGATCTTGATATCGCCCGACGTGGGTTCGAGAAAGCCGGCGATCATCCGCATGATCGTCGTTTTTCCACAGCCCGACGGGCCGAGGATCGAGAAAAACGACCCCGCAGGCACCGAGAAAGACACATCGTCAACCGCCAGCGTTTCGCCAAAGCGGCGCGTCAGGGCGGTGCATTCCAGATCGGGGGTCATGGGGATTTCCGTCTAAACAGGGTGGGGGCGGCCCAGACAGGGCCGCCCGCCATTTGCAGGTTATTGCGCGGCTTTGACGCGGTCGAGGATGCCGCCCTCGATGGCTTCCAGACCGGCGGGGACGGGCGGATACCACTTGATGTTATCCACGGCCTCGGCGGGGAAGCTGCCCTGATACTGCGCTTTCAGCGTGTCGGAGGCGAACTCGTCCGCGCCCTTGGATGCGGTGAAGTTGCCGGCGGATTCGGTGATCATCGCGGCGATTTCGGGCTGCATCACGAAGTTGATGTAGTCATAGGCCGCCTGATCCGCCTTGCCCTTGGCGGGCAGCGCGAAGGTGTCGATCCAGCCCAGCGCGCCGGAGGCGGGCGCGACAAAGTTGATGTCGGGATTGTCGCTGTTCAGCTTCCAGCCGCCGGTGTCCCATGCCATCGCGGCGACAACCTCGCCCGAGCGTACGAGGTTCAGCAGCTCGTCGCCGCCGCTCCAGTAGGTTTTGACGACCGGCTTGCATTCAACCAGCTTGGCCTCGACCTGATCCATGATTTCGGTATACGCGGCCTCGTCGCCATAGGCGGCGAAGGGGTCCAGACCCATCGCAAAGGCAAAGCCGATCAATGTGGGGCGCTTGAGGCGGTAGGACACCTTGCCCTCCAGCGCGGGATCGCAGAGGTCTGTGTAATCCTTGACGCCCTCCGCCTCGGCGGTGTTCACGATCAGGCCGCTGGTGCCCCAGATATGCGGCACGGCGTAGATTTCGCCATCGACGGTCGAGTTCGTCTTGGTTGCGTCCAGCATCGAGGGCACGAACAACTCGGTCTGGATCTGGCTCATGTCGAGCGGCTTGTAGATGCCGAATTCCTTCTGCGGGCCTTCAATGCGGTCCTGGCTGGGCTGGGCAAGGTCAAACCCGCCGCCGCCTGTCGCGCGCAGCTTGGCGATCATTTCCTCGTTGTTGGACATCGTGACTTCGACTTTGTGGCCCGTCTCGGCCTCGAACTTCTCGATGACATTCTCGGGGGCGTAACCGCCCCATGTCAGCAGGCGCAGCGTTTCGGCCTGTGCGGCGCCGGCCAGCAGGGCCGTGCCCGCGACCCCTGCGGTCAGTATCGTCAGAAGGTTTTTCATTTCTTTCTCCCTAATGGCAGTCATAGAACATCGCCCGCGCCCCCTGTTTGTTGATCAAGCGAGGGTATCAAAGCGCGCAGCAACCGCCCCGCTGATTTGGCGCAGGCGGGTTTTTGCCACAGTTACTAGGCCCAACTTCGGGCGAGGCGTCAACAGAGGACGGCGGTCGCGGCGCTGAAAATTTAACTTTTGGTAAAATTTCGACGGGACGATGCGGCGCCGGCGCGCTGCGCGCTCGGGGTGATCCCTGCCTGCAGCCAATATCGAAAGCGCCCGAGGTGCTGGATATCGAGACGTATGGGATGGCTCTTGCATCGTAATGGATTGATAAATTCAATTCTCGTTTTAACCTCTCCTTAGGCAGGCGCCGCTGGTGATGATCCTTGCGTCGCTGTTTGGCCGTGGTAGGTCCTGATCCTGATGGAACGCTATGAGTATATCGTTGTCGGCGCCGGATCGGCCGGCGCGGCGCTGGCGGCGCGGCTGGCCGGGGCGGGCAAGGCCGTCCTGCTGCTGGAGGCGGGCGGCGCCGGGCGGCACCCGTGGGTCAACATCCCTCTGGGCTATGGCAAGGTGTTCCATGACGCGCGGTTCAACTGGAAATACAGCACCGAGCCCGAGCCGGAACTGAACAACCGCGCCATCTACTGGCCGCGCGGCAAGGTGCTGGGCGGATCATCGGCGATCAATGCGATGGTCTGGGTGCGCGGGCATCCCCGCGACTATGCCGAATGGGGCGCCGCCGCGCCCGGCTGGGGCTGGGAGGATGTCGCGCCGGTGTTCCGCCGGATCGAGACATGGACCCATGGCGCCTGCGCGCATCGCGGCGGCGACGGGCCTTTGTCAGTGACGGATATGAGTGGCGCGGCCCATCCCCTGACGCAACGCTTTGTCAAGGCGGCGGCGCAGGCGGATATCCCGACCAACACCGACTATAACGGCGCGGCCATGGAGGGCGCGGGGTATTACCAGATCAGCACCAAAGGGGGGCGGCGCGCCTCGACCGCGCAGGCCTATCTGGAATGGGCGCGCAAGTTGAAAGCGCTGCGGATCGAGACAGGCGCCATGGCGACGCGCATTCTGATGGAGGGGCGGCGTGCGAGCGGAATCGAATACCTTCAGCGCGGCGAACGCCAGACAGCCCATGCGCATGAAGTGATCCTTTGCGGCGGCGCGATCAACTCTCCGCAGCTGCTGATGCTGTCGGGTATCGGCCCTGCCGCGCATCTGCGCGAGATGGGCATCGGGGTGGTCCTTGACGCGCCGCAGGTGGGCCGGAACCTGATGGATCATCTGGGCAGCGATCATCTGTTCCGCACGTCGCAGCCCAGCCTGAACCAGGTGCTGCGCCCGTGGTGGGGCAAGGCGCTGGCCGGACTGCAATACGTCCTCACCCGAAAAGGCCCCTTGGCGATGAGCCTGAATCAGGGCGGCGGGTTCATCCGTTTGGCCGGTGGCGACGGACCGCCCGACACGCAGCTTTATTTCTCGCCGCTCAGCTATTCCAGCGCGCCCGCTGGCAAGCGGCCCCTGATGAGCCCCGATCCCTTTGCGGCGGTGCGGATCGGCTTCAACCCCTGCAAGCCGACCAGCACCGGCAGCATTACCTTGCGCAGCAGCGATCCTATGGTGCCGCCCATCATGCGCGGCGGCTATCTGGCAACGGAACATGACCGCGCCCTGATGATCGCGGGCACCCGCGAGGTGCGCCGCATCGCGTCGATGCCCGCCCTTCAAAGCGTGATAGAGACTGAACTCGACCCCGGCACCGATTGCGCCACCGACGACGAGATCCTCGATTTCGCCCGGCGCGATGCCTGGACCGTGTTCCACCAATGTGGCACCTGCCGGATGGGGCGGGGTCCCGCGCAATCGGTTGTCGATCCGCAGCTCCGCGTGCATGGTATTTCCGGCCTGCGCGTCGCCGATGCCTCGATTTTTCCGACCATCCCCACAGGCAACACCAACGCCCCCGCCGTGATGGTGGGGGAGCGCGCGTTCGACTTGATCACTCAGGGTTAGAGCCACATCAAGGTTACATAAGTCACGACGAGCACCGATGGCTTCGCGGAGTGTGTCGATCCGGGAAGCCGCCATTTTCAAGATTTCGCTGGAAAACCCTCCGGGTTTCGCCAAGCTACATTGAAAATACCCCCGAAAGCGTGCGACCAGAAGCTGACACTGTGACTGAAACCTTATTTTGCGCCGGGAGCTTCGGAAAAATGAAGGGAATAGGATGATCCACCCCATTCGCCTGAGCGGTATTTGTCCGGGCAAAGCCGACAGGACCGACATCGAAGATGCGGGTGAGCACCGGTGAAAATTGCGCTGACCGATATCGCCCAACTGGCCGCATTGCCGGTCGATACGCTGATCGACGCCCGCTCGCCTGCGGAATACGCCGAAGATCATCTGCCGGGCGCGATAAACCTGCCCAGCCTCAGCGACGCCGAGCGCGCCGAGGTTGGCACGATTTATGTGCAGGAGGACCGGTTCAAGGCGCGCCGCATCGGGGCCGCGCTGGTTGCGCGCAATGTCGCGGCGCATCTGGAAGGGCCGCTGTCCACCAAGGACGGAAGTTGGCGGCCCTTGGTCTATTGCTGGCGCGGGGGGCAGCGGTCAGGCTCGTTCGCGTCGATTCTGGAGCAGATCGGCTGGCGGGTGTCGCTGCTGGACGGCGGCTATCGGGCCTATCGCCGGCTGGTGGTGCAGATGCTCTATGAGGCACCTTTGACCCTGGCTCCGGTACTTCTGGACGGCAACACCGGCACTGCCAAGACGCGGCTGCTGGAGCTGCTGGAGGCTGAGGGCGTGCAGGCCATTGACCTTGAAGGGCTGGCCAATCACCGCGGCTCGGCGCTTGGGACACGGGCGGGCGGTCAGCCCTCCCAAAAGCTGTTCGACGGGCGGCTGGCGCAGCGCATCGCGGCGCTGGATCCGGCCCGCCCCGTCGTGATCGAGGCCGAGTCGCACAAGGTCGGCGCGCGCATTGTCCCGCCAAGCCTGTGGTCTGCGATGAAAGCGGCGCCGTCTGTGCGCGTCACAGCGCCGGTGGCGGCGCGTGCGGCCTATCTGGCCGAGGCGTATGGCGACATGACCCAGCAGCCGGGCCTGCTGAAAGACAGCCTCGATCTGCTGCGTCATTTGCGCGGGCACGAGACTGTCGAGCATTGGCGGCAGATGGTCGATGCGCGCGATTTCAACGCGCTGGCTGCCGAATTGATCGTGCAGCACTACGATCCCGGCTATGCCCGTGCGCGCGCGCGTCACGACATGGCCGAAGCCCAGACGGTCGATCTGCCCGCGCTGGACGATGCCACGCTGAAGGCGGCGCTGCCTGCGTTGGTCACCGCTATCGAGCGGGCGGCAGGCTCTAGCGCAGGGTAATACGGGGCGGGGCGTCCAGCATCTGACCGATTTTCATGGCGGGCACGCCTTGGGCACGCATTTGGGCAAGGGCTTCCTGCGCAGCCTGTGGCGCCATCGCCGCCAAGAAACCGCCTGCAGTCTGCGGATCGAACAGGATCTCACTGCGCGCAGTGTTGTCCAGACCTTCGATATCAGCCTCTGCCCAAGCGCGATTGGCGCCATGCAGCGACGATCTGTACCCCGCCTCCAGCAGCGCCAGTGCGCCGTCCAGCAGGGGTAGTGCCCCCATGTCCAGCGCCGCGCCACAGCCGCTGGCGCGGCAGATCGCCAGCAGATGCCCGGCAAGGCCAAAGCCGGTGACGTCGGTCATCGCGTGGGCGAGCATCAGGCTCTGTGCAGAGGCCTGGGGACTGCTGGCCATACGGTCCAGCGCGCCGCGCACCACATCGCCGTCGGCGTCGCCGCGCATGTCGGCGGCCAGGATCACGCCAGTGCCCAGCGCGCCCGTCAGGATCAGATGGTCACCAGGGTGCGCGCCGCCGACGCCGATGGGCGTGCGGCCTTCGGGCATCAGGCCGGTGACGGTGAAGCCTATGGTCATCTCGGCGCCTTGAGTGGTGTGGCCGCCGATAATCTCGGCGCCCGCCTCGGCCATGACGTCCTGCGCGGCAGACATGATTTCGGCCAGCGTTCGGGACTGAAGCGGGCCGCTCACCCGAGGGAGCACGAGGTTGACCAGTGCCGCCTGCGGCGCGGCGCCCATGGCCCAGACATCGCCCAGCGCGTGCAGCGCCGTGATGCGCGTCATCTGCCATGGATCGGCGGTGAAGGCGCGCAAATGGTCGGTGCTGATGACCTGCACCTGCCCGCCGATCCGCAGCGCGCCGGCATCATCTCCGGGGCGGATCAGAACGTCGTCACGCTGACCGGTGCGCGCGCCTGCGAGGGCGGTGTTCAGCGCCTCCGGGCCGACCTTGGCGCCACATCCGCCGCAGATCATGGGGTGGTCCGACAACTCTTGCGCGACGCCTTGGGTCGTCTCGCGTGGCAGGGGCCGGGTGGGCATCTCTGGCAGATCGCGGAATTTCCGCATGAAGCGCTGGTCAATCCGGTCCTTCCAGCGCCAGAGGCCCGGCAGGTGCAGGCCCAGCGCGCCGCGGTCAGCTATGGCGTCCTTGCAGCCCAGCGAGATCAGTTTGAGATAGCGTTTTTGCGGTTTGAAGCCGCGGAATCGGCCCCGCTCGATCAACGCAGCGCGCAGATTGTCATGCAGGATCGGCGCGGCGCGGACGGCGTAGACCCCGGCCTTGGGGCGCGGCGCGTGGGTCAGATAGGCGCAATCGCCGGCGGCAAAGATCGCGGGATCGCCGGTGCTACGCAGATCTGGGCCGACCGAGATGAAACCGTCCGTCAGGTCCAGTCCCGTCTGCGCCAGCCAAGGCCATGGCCGCGCTCCGGCGGCACTGACGCAGAGCGCGGCGGGAATGGCGGTGCCGTCCGTCAATACGACACTATCATGGGTGATTTGCGCGATTTCAGCACCTTCGGTCAGGGCAATGCCCGCCTTTCGCATTTGCTTGCGCAGTAGGCGCGCGGTGCTGGGGGCCACACCGCTGAGCGCCTCGCGCGTGTCGATCACATGCACGCGCGGGGAGGTATGCACCTGGCTTAGACGGTGGTGCATGGCCAGCGCCAGTTCGACTCCGGCGACGCCGCCGCCCAGAATGGCACAGTCGGGCGGAGCATCCTTTGCGGTCACATCTGCCACGAAAGTCGCCCAGCGATCCGCGAAGGGGCCAAGCGGCTTGGCCGCGATACCATGCGTCTCGAATCCGGGGGTTTCGGCGGGAGCCGAGGTGATGCCAATATCGATGGAGAGCACGTCATAGGCGATGCCCGGTCGCCCCGGCACCTGCACGCGGCGCGCTTCGCGGTCGATCCCCGTTGCGTGCCCGACGATCAGCCGCGCCCCGGCGAACCGGGCCAGACGGCCAAGGTCGATATCCAGCGCGGCGCGGGGATAATGGCCGGCGATATGGCCGGGCAGCATGCCGGTATAGGGCGCCTTCGGGTTTGGATCGATCAGGGTCAGGCGGGCGCCGGGCAGCGGGTTCATTCCCCATTTGCGCAAGACCAGCGCATGGGCATGGCCGCCGCCGATCAGCACAAGGTCGCGTGTGAGGGGGAAATCGCTGTTCATGATAGCCTTGGATTTGCCCGATATTGCGGCCACTGTCGAGGGCGGCAAGGTGCGGCGGCCATTGACGCCCTGCCCCATCCGCATCAAAACCGGGGCAGCAGCCACAAGGCAGGAGCGGCCATGACACCCTTGGCAACGATCACCACGGCAAGAGGCGCGGCATGAGCGGCGCAAGCGCGCAGGCGGCGCGGGAGGTGCTGACGCTGGAGGCGGACGCCCTGCGCCAGTTGGCCGATGCCCTGCCGGATGATTTTGCAGCCGCAGTCGATCTGATTCTGGGCACAACGGGCCGCGTCATCGTGTCGGGCGTTGGCAAGTCGGGGCATGTGGGTCGCAAGATCTCGGCCACTTTGGCCAGCACCGGAACGCCCAGTTATTTCGTCCACGCGGGAGAGGCGAGCCATGGCGATCTGGGGATGATCACCACAAGCGATGTGTGTCTGTTGATGTCCAATTCGGGCGAGACGCCGGAACTGGCGGATGAAATCGCCTATTGCGCGCGGTTCGGTATCCCGATGATCGGCATATCCAGCAAGCCAGATAGCACGCTGATGAAGGCCGCGGGCCTGCGACTGACGCTGCCGCCGGTGCCGGAGGCCTGTCCGATGGGCATGGCGCCGACCACGTCGACCACCATGATGATGGCGCTGGGTGATGCGCTGGCCGTGGCGCTGATGCGCGCGCGCGGATTTGAGGTGGCGCATTACCGCGACTTTCATCCCGGCGGCAAGCTGGGTGCGCAGATGAGCCGGGTGTCCGACCTAATGCATGGCAACGATTCGCTGCCACTGGTAGGCGCGGATATGGCGATGCCCGAAACGCTGCTGATGATGTCGGCCAAGGGGTTCGGCATCGCTGCCGTGACGGGCGAGGATGGCGCGCTGCTGGGCATTGTCACCGACGGCGACCTGCGGCGCAACATGGCGCATCTGATGGATCGCACGGCCGGCACCATCGCCACGCGCGATCCGGTGACGATCACGCCCGATACGCTGGCCGCAAGCGCGCTGGCGTTGATGAACGAGCGCAAGATCTCGGTCCTCCTGGTGGTGGACGAGGATGCGCGGCCCATCGGCGTGCTGCACATCCACGACTGCCTGCGCGCCGGGGTGGCGTGACGCTGGACGATTGCCCAGCGGTTGGCGATATGGTCTAAGGCGGGCGTTCGGGCAGCACAGGTGACGCATGAAAACGGTGATCTTCATTCCGGCGCGATACGCCTCGACGCGCTATCCGGGCAAGCCGCTGGTCGAACTGCGCCAGAAGGATGGCACGATGCGCAGCCTGATCCGCATGAGCTGGGATGCCGCAAGCGCGATTGACGGGGTTGATGCCGTTTATGTCGCCACAGACGATGCGCGCATTGCCGAACATGCGCGCGGGTTTGGCGCTGAGGTGGTGATGACGTCCGGGGCCTGCGAGAACGGCACGGCGCGCTGCGCCGATGCGTTGGCGCAGCTAGGAGAGGCACCCGATCTGGTGGTGAATTTTCAGGGCGATGCGCCGCTGACGCCGCCATGGTTCGTGGAAAAGCTGATTGCGGCGATGAAGGCCGATCCGACCGTGGCGATGGCGACCCCTGTTTTGCGCTGTGACCGCCAGACGTATGAAAATTTCGTCGAGGACCGCAAGAACGGACAGGTTGGCGGCACGACGGCGGTGTTCGACCGGCATATGAATGCGCTCTATTTCTCCAAGGAAGTGCTGCCCTATATCGCGCCCGGGAAGCTGCCCGAGCCGATCCCGGTGTTTCACCATGTCGGCGTCTATGCCTACCGGCCCGATGCGCTGAAATCCTATGTCGATGCGCCCGTGTCCGAGCTGGAAACCCTTGAGGGGCTGGAGCAGCTCCGCTTTCTCGCGGCCGGCATCCCGGTGCGCTGCGTCGAGGTGGACGCGCGCGGGCGGGTGTTCTGGGAGCTGAACAACCCCGGCGACGTCGCCCGCATCGAGGCGGCATTGGAGGCACAATGATCGAAACACGCACCATCACCGTTGGCGATATCCAGATCGGGGCAAAGCATCCCTTTGCGCTGATCACCGGGCCGTGCCAGCTGGAGAGCCTCGATCATGCGCGCATGATGGCCGGGCGGATTGCCGAGGCTTGTGCGCCGACGGGCACGAAGTTCATCTTCAAGGCCAGCTATGACAAGGCGAACCGGTCGTCCCTGTCCACCCAGCGCGGTCTGGGGATGGACGAGGGGCTGAGCATCCTTGCCAAGATCCGCGACGAATTCGGCTGCCCGGTTCTGACGGATGTGCACGACGCGCATCAATGCGCGCCGGCGGGCGAAGTGGTGGACGTGATCCAGGTCCCCGCCTTCCTGTGCAGGCAGACCGATCTGCTGCTGGCGGCGGGTGAGACGGGTTGTGCGATCAACGTCAAGAAGGGCCAGTTTCTGGCGCCATGGGACATGGGCAATGTCGCAGGCAAGATCGCAAGCACCGGGAACGAGCGGATCATGCTGTGCGATCGCGGCACGTCGTTCGGCTATAATACGCTGGTTAGTGACTTTCGCGGCCTGCCGGTGATGGCGCGCACCGGGTATCCGGTGGTGTTTGATGCCACCCACTCGGTGCAGCAGCCCGGCGGCCAAGGCACCACCAGCGGCGGACAGCGCGAATTCGCGCCGGTTCTGGCGCGGGCGGCTGTTGCGGTGGGGGTTTCGGCGCTATTCATCGAAACGCATGAAGACCCGGACAACGCGCCCAGCGACGGTCCGAACATGATACCGGTGGACAAGATGCAGGCCCTGATCGGGCAGTTGCGCGCGCTGGACGATCTGACGAAATCCCAAGACGACATCGCGTTGTAACGCCCGCGGGGCATTCGGGCGGGGTCAGACCGTGCAGGATAGATTGACGCCCCTTACGCTAATGCTGGTCGTGCTGGTCGGTATCCTGTGGGGGCTGAATTTTCCTGCCGTGAAATTCATGCTGATCGACGTGCCGCCCCTGACGCTGCGCGCAGCGGGATTTACCGGCGGCGCTATCGTGCTGCTGATCATGGTGCGGGGGCTGGGGCATCGCCTGACGCCCGCACGGAGCGAGGTCGGACCGATCATCGCTGCCGGGCTGTTCGTGCTATTCGGGTTCAACGTGCTGACCGCGCTGGGCCAGTTATTCACCGAGGCGTCGCGCGCCGCGATCATCGTCTACACCATGCCGGCAATCACCGCCGTTCTCGCTGCAATCTTTCTGAAGGACCGGCTGACCGGGCGGCGCATCACCGCTGTTCTCATCGGACTGTTGGGTCTTGGCGTGCTGGCGTCGTCGGATGTCGCGGCATTGATCGCCGCGCCGTTGGGGCCATTCCTGATGCTGATGGCGGCGCTGTCCTGGGCCATCGGCAACGTGCTGGTGCAGGGGCGGCAATGGTCGCTGTCGCCGCTGGCGCTGACCTTCTGGTTTTTCATCGTCTCGCTGGTGCTGGCATGGCCGCTGGCCCTGTGGCTGGAGCCGCCCGGCGCAAGGCAACTGCCGCCGCTGCCGACCATCGCGGTCTTTGCCTTCCACGTCGCCGGACCGATGGCGACATGCTATCTGCTCTGGGCGGTTCTGCTGCGCCGCCTGCCGGCGACGGTGGCGGCCATTTCGATCCTGACGGCGCCAACTGTCGGCGTCCTGTCGTCGGTCCTGCTGCTGGGCGAGCCTGCATCCTCGCAAAAAATGCTGGCGCTGGGGCTGATCGTGCTGTCCATTGCCATCACGCTGACCGGCAAGCGCAAGTGACTTATTGCACCCCGCTGTCATCCGTGATCGGTATAGGGACAAGAGCGCCCCAGGCACCAAAGGAGGCACCTCATGCGCATCATTGCCGCACGGTTCAACCATGAGACAAACACGTTCTCGCCAGTCGCCACGCCGCTGATCGCCTTTGCGCCGCTCTACAGACAGGAGGCGCTGAATTTCGGCAGGGGGTCGGCCACAGCCTTCGGCGCGTTCATCGACTATGCCGAGGCGCAGGGGGCGGAGCTGATCACGCCGCTGTCGGCCACGGCCAATCCCAGCGGCCCGGCGTCTGCGGAGGTATTCGAGGCGCTGGCGGCGCCCATCGTCGACGCCGTGAAGGCAGGCTGCGACGCGATCCTGCTGGATCTGCACGGCGCGATGGTGGCGGAGGGAATCGACGATTGCGAGGGCGAACTACTGGCCCGCGTGCGCGCCGCCGCGCCGGGCGTCCCCTTGGGCGTGGCGCTGGATTTGCATGGCAATATCACGCAGCGGATGGTCGACAACTGCGACTGCATCATCGGGTTCAAGACCTATCCGCATATCGACATGTACGAGACGGGGCGGCATGTGACCGACATCGTGGATGCAATGCTGCACAAGGGACAGAAGCCCAGGATGGCGCTGACCCATCCGCCAATTCTGGCCCATACGCTGAAGATGAACACCGAAGAGCCATGCCTGATGACCGATCTCGTCGCCGCCGCGCGGAAGGGCGAAACGCGTGCGGGGGTGCATGCCGCGACGATCTTTGGCGGGTTCCCCATCGCCGATCTGGCCGAGGCGGGCGTGTCCATCGTGACGGTGGCGGATAACGCGGGCATTGCCAAGGATCTGGCGGACGATCTGGCGCGCATGGCGTGGGACGGGCGCGAGGGGTTCGTTTATGACGAGGCGCCGCTGGCAACCTCGCTGGCCGAAGCGGTGCGCGCCGCCGAGGAGCCGGGCGAAGGCCCTGTGCTGCTGCTGGATCACGGCGATAACTGCATGTCGGGCGGCACCTGCGATACCATGGATGTACTTCGCGCAGCGCTGGAGGCCGGGATGAGCGGCATCATCGCCGGGCCGATCTGCGATCCCGAAACGGTCGCGCAGATGATCGCCGCGAGGACGGGCGCCGCGATCACCGTGCAATTGGGCAACAAAGTGCCGCTGCCCGGACTGCCGCAGAAGGCGCCGCTGACGCTGACCGGTACGGTGGGGCAGATCAGCGATGGCAGCTATGTGGTGACGGGGCCGATCTATACCGGCCAGACCTGCACGATGGGCCGCGCTGCGGTGTTGGAGACCGGCGGCGCGACCGTGCTGGTGACGGAACTGCCGCACGAGCCATGGGATCTGGGCGTGTTCATCTGCGCGGGAATCGACCCCATCGCCGCGCGTTTCCTTATCCTGAAATCGCGGATGTATTGCCGCCCGGTCTTTGGCCCGCTGTCGCGCGCGCTGGTGGAATGTGCGAGCGAGGGGATTACCAGCTCGAACTTCGATCTGTTCCCGTTCGAGAAACTTCAGAGACCGATTTTTCCGCTGGACCGTGATATGCATTGGGCACCTTAGCGGAACGGACCGGATTCGCGTGCGTTTGCCCCTCAGCCCCGGAAGAAGGAGACGATAGATGACTTTCAACGCTTTGGTCGTGGAAAAGGATGCCGAGAGCGGCAAGACGAGCGCGTCTGTGCAGCAGCTTTCTGAAAGCGATCTGCCTGAGGGCGAGGTGACGGTGGCCGTCGAATACTCGACAGTAAACTACAAGGACGGCCTGTGCATCGGGCCGGGCGGCGGACTTGTGCGTAAGTATCCGCATGTGCCCGGCATCGATTTTGCCGGCACGGTCGAGACGTCCAGTGACGCGCGCTACAAGCCCGGCGACAAGGTGGTTCTGACCGGCTGGCGTGTGGGCGAGGCGCATTGGGGCGGCTATGCGCAGAAGGCGAACGTCAAGGCCGATTGGCTGGTGCCCCTGCCCGAGGGGCTGGATACGCGCCGCGCGATGGCGGTGGGCACGGCGGGCCTGACCGCGATGCTCGCGATCATGGCGCTGGAGGATCACGGCCTGACGCCGGGCGCCGATCCGGTGCTGGTGACGGGCGCGGCGGGCGGCGTGGGCAGTATCGCCGTCGCCGTTCTGGCGCAGCTGGGCTACAAGGTGGCGGCTGTGACCGGACGACCTGAGACCGCTGATTACCTGAGGGGACTGGGCGCAACCCAGATCGTGCCGCGCGAGGACCTGACGGAAGTTACAAAGAAGCCGCTTGAGGGCGAACAATGGTCGGGCTGCGTCGATGCTGTGGCTGGCGCGATGCTGGGCCGGGTGCTGAAGCAGATGAAATACGGCGCATCGGTTGCGGCCATCGGGCTGGCTGGCGGCGCGGCGATCGAGGGCGCGCTGATAACGCCGTTCATTCTGCGGGGGGTGAACCTCTTGGGCATCGATTCGGTGATGCAGCCCTATGCGCGGCGCCGTCAAGCGTGGAAGCGGATCGCCACTGATCTGCCAATGGACAAGTTGGAGGCAATGGTGCAACCCGCCGTGCTGGCAGATTTGCCTGATCTGGGGCGCGACATTCTGAAAGGGCGCGTGAAGGGCCGCATCGTGGTGAATGTGAACGCCTGAGGCACATCTCGCCGGAAAGGCGCCACCCGGGCCTATCACTCCCTGTTAGAGTCTATCGGGAGCGAGTTTCGATGCAGGCTGCAGAGAATCCGTGATCGGACCGCGCGCCCGCCCGGGCTGTGGCGAGATCCGTAATGCGAAGGTTGAAAGTTAATAAAGTGTAACAGTTACGGACTGTTAGAAGCCGGCGGCTTACTGAAACGGATTGACTCAGCGAACGGTTTCGCGTATAGGTTGTGACATGCTGGAAGAAGTGCGCAAGCGGCCCCGGGGGTAATCCCCGGTGGTCGCTTTTTCATTTCGCGCGGGCGGTGGGGCAAGCAACGCAATCGCATGAGGCAGTGATCAAGAATGAGTTTGATAACACCCGAAGAGGGCCCTTCGGGTCTGAGCGCAACCGTCACCACGCTGGAGCGCCAGCTGCGCGGCATGTGCGAGGATCTGGAGGCACTGTCCGACAAGGTCAGGGCCGAGCAGTTCGACGACATCAAGAACCAGAGCCGGATACTGGGCGACATCCGGCAGTGGCTGAAAATGGCAATTGAAGCGGAGACACAACTTGAGCAACGCAAAAAGAAAGAGCAGGGGATCGTCAATGGATACGCCCTCGACATGGACGCAGCACGGGATTCGATCGGGTGCCGTCTGGATCGCCTCAGAAGAGCCGGATGTCCGGGACGCTTTCCTAGATAGTCTGGACGAAGGAGAGTTGCTGGCGCTGCCCTATCTTTTCGAATTCTGGGCGATGGAGCATCAGCTCCCGCCCGAGGGCGATTGGCGTTCGTGGGTCATCATGGGCGGCCGGGGCGCGGGGAAAACTCGCGCCGGGGCGGAATGGGTGCGAAGTTGCGTTGAGGGATCGACGCCTTTGGACGCCGGGTCATGTAAGCGGCTGGCTTTGATTGGCGAGACCGTGGCGCAGGTTAGAGACGTCATGGTGTTTGGCGAGAGCGGGATATTGGCCTGCTCGCCACCCGACCGGCGGCCTGAATGGCAGGCCAGCAAGGCGCGTCTGGTCTGGCCGAATGGTGCCATCGCGCAGGTGTTTTCGGCGCATGAGCCGGAGGGGCTGCGGGGGCCGCAGTTTGACGGGGCCTGGGTCGATGAGATGGCCAAGTGGAAGAAGGCGCGCGAGACGTGGGACATGCTACAGTTCGCGCTGCGGTTGGGAGAGCAGCCGAGGGTGTGTGTGACAACGACGCCGCGCAATGTGGGGGTGTTGAAGGAGCTGTTGAAATCGCCCTCGACAGTGGTGACGAGCGCGCCGACGGAGGCGAACAAGGCGTTTCTGGCCGAGAGTTTTCTGGAGGAGGTGCGCACGCGCTATGCCGGGACACGGCTGGGGCGGCAGGAGCTGGACGGCGTGTTGATGGAGGATGCCGAAGGGGCGCTGTGGACGACCGGCGCGCTGGAGGCGGTGCGCGTGGATCTGGCGCCTGAGATGGACCGGATCGTGGTGGCGGTCGATCCGCCGGTGACGGGCGGCGCCAAGTCGGACGAATGCGGGATCGTCGTGGTAGGGGCGGTGACGCGCGGGCCGGTGCAGGACTGGCGCGCCTATGTGCTGGCCGATGCGTCGATTGGGGCGGCCAGCCCGGCCAAATGGGCAGCGGCGGCGGTGCGCGCGATGCAGGACTGGGGGGCCGAGCGGCTGGTCGCCGAGGTCAATCAGGGTGGTGAGATGGTGACCGAAGTGATCCGCCAGATCGACCCTATGGTGCCTGTCAAAGCCGTTCACGCGAGCCGCGGCAAGGTGGCAAGGGCAGAACCGGTGGCGGCGCTCTATGAGCAGGGGCGCGTGCATCATTTGCGCGGCTTGGGCGAGCTGGAGGACCAGATGTGCGCGATGACGGTGCAGGGATTTGAGGGCAAGGGCAGTCCGGATCGCGTCGATGCGCTGGTCTGGGCCTTGCATGAGCTGATGATTGAGCCGGCGGCGAAGTGGCGACATCCGAGAGTGCGCGCGGTTTGAGGGTTTGAAAAAAAGGGGCGCAACGTTTCATCGTTGCGCCCCTTTTTTCTGTCAGCGGTCCTGAGGTTCTGCCCATAGCGCCCAGAGGGCAAGCAGCGGGGCATCGCCGGAATGCATGGCGTGCAGGATACCCGGCGGGTTGTATAGCGTGCCGCCGATACCCGGCTCGAGCCAGTTGTCTGCGCCTTGCATGAACTGGCCGGGGCTGAGGACAAGGTATGTCTCCTCGGGCGGGTGGGTGTGGTCAGGATAGCGGATGTTCGGTGCGACCAGCGACATGCCGATCCAGACGTCGCTGCGCCGCTCGGCACCGCCGGGGCCGACGATATAGGCGTTCGCGTGGTTTTCGGCAAAGCCCGGCCCGGCATTGGTGCAATCGCCGCTGCGGGGGCGCCAGTGGAGGTCCGGCTCCAGCTGGAGGAACGCCTCGACCAGGCGGTGCAGGGACGGATCGGAGAAGCGCGAGAGGTCGGCCGCCTCGGCCAGATGAGTGCAGGCGGGGAGGCGCGTGCCGGAGGTGCTGGGCAGCTCGCCCGGCGTTTCGAGCGCCGCGAAGATGCGATCAATCGAGGCAATAGCGTCCGGGTGCTCGACATGTCCGGCAAAGGCAATGCGGGCAGCGTCGAGGAAATCTTGCAGGGATTCGGATCGCATGGGCGGGCCTCCTTTTGGGAAAGGTTAGCGGCGGGATTGGCGCCGCGCCAGTCTTTGCTGGGGTTTTGCGGCGATGGAGTGCGGCGCATCGGCCAGCGCACGGTCACGTTCAGTTTTCTTAAACCTTTAGGTGTCTGATGCCTTCAACAGCGGATCGACAGGCGTTTGCCAAGGTCCGGCGCGAAACAGCAAGGAGTAACGGCAGATGATCATGGACTTCTTCCGGCAGGGCACCGATGCCAAAAGCGCCGAGGCGCCCGAAGCCAAGGCCAGCGCGGCAGGCCGGGTGATGGCCTGGCATGGTGCGAACCGGGTCGCTTGGAGCGCGCGGGACACAGGGACGCTGACGCGGCAGGGCTTTGCTGCGAATCCGGTGGGATTTCGCTGCGTCAAGATGATCGCGGAGGCGGCAGCGTCCTTGCCTCTGATCTTGCAGGATGCAGAGCAGCGCTATGCGGCGCATCCGATGCTGTCGCTGATCCGCAGCCCGAACCCGGCGCAGGGGCGAGCCGAGCTACTGGAGGCACTCTACGGACAGCTGCTGTTGACGGGCAACGCCTATGTCGAGGCGGTCGGCGATGCGGATGGCGCGCCGGTGGAGCTGCATGTGCTGCGCTCGGACCGGATGAGCGTGGTTCCGGGCAATGACGGCTGGCCGGTGGCGTATGAATATGCGGTGGCCGGGCGCAAGCATCGTTTTGACGTCAGCCAAGGGCATCCGGCGGTTTGCCATATCAAGAGCTTTCATCCGCAGGACGATCATTATGGGCTGTCGCCGATGCAGGCGGCGGCACAGGCGGTGGATGTGCATAACTCGGCATCCCGTTGGTCCAAGGCGCTGCTGGATAACGCGGCGCGTCCTTCTGGAGCAATCATCTATCGGGGCGCCGAGGGTCAGGGGACGCTGAGCACGGATCAGTATCAGCGTCTGGTGGACGAGATGGAGAGCCATCATCAGGGCGCGCGTAATGCCGGTCGGCCGATGCTGCTGGAGGGTGGATTGGACTGGAAACCGATGGGATTCTCGCCCTCGGACATGGAGTTTCAGAAGACCAAGGAGAGCGCGGCGCGCGAGATCGCGCTGGCCTTCGGGGTGCCGCCGATGCTGCTGGGAGTGGCGGGCGATGCGACCTATGCCAACTATCAGGAGGCGAACCGGGCGTTTTTCAGGCTGACGGTTTTGCCGCTGGCCGCCCGCGTCGCGGCAAGCCTGTCGGACTGGCTGAGTGGGTTCGAGGGCACGCTGCTGGAGCTGAAGCCGGATCTGGATCAGGTGCCCGCGTTGGCCGCTGAGCGGGATGCGCAATGGGCGCGGGTCGCCGGGGCCGATTTCCTGACGGAAGGCGAAAAGCGGTCATTGCTGGGGCTACCCGCCCTGCCCGAACCCGGGTGCGCGGATGGATGAGGAGCGCAGATCAGAGCGCTACGGCTTTGAAGCGTTCGACTGTGCGCCGGCGCTGCGGCTGGAGGCGAACGAACGGGTTGCCACGCTGAAGTTTCAGTCGGTCGCGGAGCGGCAGAAAAAGCTGGAAGAAGCGATGGAACGGCTGGAGCGGCGGCTGTGGCTGGCAGTTTACGGGATTGCAGGCGCGATTGTGGCGCAGGCGTTGCAGCCGCTTTTGTCAGCGCTGCCGTGAGGTTTTGAAAGGATGGAGTTTATGGATTTTGACACGGGACTGGAACGCAAGTTTGCACGGTTCGATGCGGATCTGACCGTCAAGGACGGCGTGGGGATCGAAGGCTATGCCAGCTATTTCGGCGACACCGATCAGGGCGGCGACGTGGTGGTGGCGGGTGCCTATGCCAAGTCGCTGGCGCGGCTGAGCACCGAGAGCCGCCAGGTCAAGATGCTGTGGCAGCACGATCCGGCGCAGCCGATCGGCGTCTGGGACGAGGTGCGCGAGGACAAGCGCGGGCTATACGTCAAGGGTCGTCTGCTGGAAGCCGTTGGACGCGGCCGCGAGGCGGCGGCGCTGATCGGCGCGGGCGCGATTGACGGGCTGAGCATCGGCTATCGCACGGTGCGCGCGACAAAGAATGACAAGGGCCAACGGCTTTTGCAGGAACTGGAGCTGTGGGAGGTGTCGCTGGTGACGTTCCCCATGCTTCCCAGTGCGCGGGTGGCGGCCAAGGGCGATGCCCTCGATGGCGGCGACCTGCGTGAATTGGCGGCGACGTTCAATGCCGCGCGGCAGGAATTGGCGCGCGGATAGCGCCGGGAAAACAAGGCACCAAAACAAGGAGCAGGTGATGAATGAGACCGGGATTTCCGGAGCCGGGAAAGGTGTGGCCGATGGCCGCCAACCGGTGGCCGAGGTGAAGTCCGCCGTGGCGGGCTTTGTCCAGGAGTTGAAGGGCTTTCAGTCCGACATCGAAGAGCGACTGCAACAACAAGAAGAGAAAATGACCATGTTTGAACGTAAATCCTTTGTGCCTGCACGTCCTGTTCTGGCGGGCAGCAATGACGGCCCTGCCCCGCATCAGAAGGCGTTCAACGCCTATCTGCGCTCGGGCGATGATGATGGCCTGCGCGGTCTGGAACTGGAAGGCAAGGCGCTGGGCACAACCATCGCTGGCGATGGCGGCTATCTGGTGGATCCGCAGACGGCCAGCACCATCAAATCGACGCTGAGCGCGACGGCATCGATCCGTGCGATTGCCAATGTTGTTGCGGTCGAGGCGACCAGCTTTGACGTGCTGATCGACCATGGGGATGTCGGCCATGGCTGGGCCACCGAAACGGCTGGCGTGACCGAGACGGCGACACCCGGCATCGACCGCATCACCATCCCGCTGCACGAGCTGAGCGCGTTGCCGAAAGCGTCGCAGCGTCTGCTGGACGATTCGGCGTTCGACATCGAGGGCTGGCTGGCTGGCCGTATCGCCGACAAATTTGCGCGGGCCGAGGCGGCAGCGTTCGTTGCTGGCAACGGTGTGGACAAGCCGACCGGTTTCCTGACCAAGCTGACGGTGGACAATGACGTCTGGACATGGGGCAACCTGGGCTATGTCCCGACCGGCGCGGATGGCGCATTCAGTGATGCCGATGCGGTGATCGATCTGGTCTATGCGCTGGGTGCAGAATACCGCGCCAATGCCAGCTTTGTCATGAACTCGAAAACGGCCGGTACCTTGCGCAAGATGAAGGACGCCGATGGCCGTTTCCTTTGGTCGGACGGTCTGGCGGCGGGCGAGCCTGCACGTCTGCTCGGTTACCCCGTGCTGATCGCCGAGGACATGCCGGATATGACCAGCGGTTCGATGTCGGTGGCATTCGGTGATTTCGGCGCGGGCTATACCGTGGCCGAACGTCCCGATCTGCGCGTGCTGCGCGACCCCTTCAGCGCCAAGCCGCATGTGCTGTTCTACGCCACCAAGCGCGTTGGCGGTGACGTCAGCGACTATGCGGCAATCAAGCTGCTGAAATTCGCGACTTCCTAAGCGAGGCGCGGATCGGGCGGGGGGATCTGCCTCCGTCCGGGGCGCGCGCCGCCGAATTTCAATGCGTTGTCCAGCTGCTCCCCTCCGTCCGAGCAACGCTAGGTGGCGCGCGCCTGAACCACCGGAGGGATCCGGGACTATCGGAGTTATTCCATGATGTTGATTGAAGAAACCGCCGTGCCGGAGGCCGCGCTGCCGATAGCGCAGTTCAAGGCGCATCTGCGGCTGGGAACGGGGTTTTCCGACGATGATGTGCAAGGCCCGGTTCTGGAGAGTTTCCTGAGGGCGGCCATTGCCTCGATCGAGGCACGCACCGGCAAGGTACTTATTGAGCGGGTGTTCCTTTGGGAGCTGGCCTCTTGGCGCACCGGTTATGGTCAGGCACTGCCGGTGGCGCCGGTGACGGCCATCGAGGACGTGATGCTGCGCCATACGTCGGGCAGCGAGGAGGCCGCGAACCCGGCGCATTTCCGGCTGGAGAAGGACACGCACCGCCCGCGCCTGATGCCGGTGGGCACTGTTCTGCCGCCGGTGCCGTCGGGGGGCGCCGTTGTGGTGCGGTTCCGTGCGGGATTTGGCCCCACATGGGGCGACTTGCCGGCAGATCTGGGCCAGGCGGTGCTGCTGCTTACGCGCATTATTATGAATACCGCGCCGACACGGCGCTGGGCGGCGGATGCATGCCTTTTGGGGTGACGAGCCTGATCGAGCGGTATCGGACCGTGCGCCTGCTGGGTGGGGGGGCAGCATGATGAAGGACGTCAATCTTAATCGCCGTCTGGTGCTGGAAGGGCCCCAACGTATTGCCGATGGCGCGGGCGGCCATACCGAAACTTGGCAGCCTATTGGCGAAATTTGGGCTGAGATCGTCGCGCGGACGGGGCGCGAAGTGACGGACGGGACGGCTCAGGTGTCCAGCACCGGATACAAGATCACGGTTCGAGCGGCGCCCTATGGTGCGCCTTCTCGCCCAAAGCCCGAGCAGCGTTTGCGGGCTGGAGACCGGATTTTCAGGATCGAGGCGGTGACGGATCGCGACCCTTTGGGCCGCTACCTGACCTGCTATGCGCAAGAGGAGGTGGCGGTATGAGCTATGGCGGATCAGCGGCGCTACAGGCGGCGGTTTACGGGCAGCTTATCGGCGATGCGGAGCTGTCCGCGCTGGTGGGGGGTGCGATTTATGACGCGCCACCGGCGGGGGCGTTGCCCTCGCTTTATGTGACGCTTGGCCCAGAGGATGTGCGCGACCGGTCGGACGCGACTTCGGGCGGGGCATGGCACCGGTTCACGGTGTCGGTGATCAGCGATGCCGCCGGGTTTGCAGCGGTGAAGGCGGCGGCAGCAGCGGTCGGAGATGCGCTGACGGATGCGGAGCTGAGCCTGGACCGCGGGCATCTGGCGGCGCTGAATTTTTATCGGGCGCGGGCGCGGCGCGAGGGCGCGCTCCGGCGGATCGACCTGACGTTTCGCGCACGCGTCGAAGACGCGGTTTAACCACTTTAATCGGAGACATGAGACATGGCAGTTCAAAACGGCAAAGACCTTCTGATCAAGGTTGATCTGACGGGCGACGGTAACTTTGAATCGGTGGCAGGGCTGCGCGCGACGCGCATCAGCTTCAACGCCGAGAGCGTGGATGTCACCAGCCTGGAGAGCGCGGGCGGTTGGCGCGAATTGCTGTCGGGCGCGGGCGTCAAATCGGCGGCAATCAGTGGGTCGGGCATTTTCCGCGATGCGGCATCGGACGAGCGGACGCGGCAGATATTTTTCGACGGCGAGACGCCGGATTTCCAAGTTGTGATCCCCGATTTCGGCATCATTGAGGGATCGTTTCAGGTGACGTCGATCGAATATGCCGGCACGCATGACGGCGAGGCGACCTATGAGCTGTCGCTGGCGTCAGCAGGCCGCATGATTTTCACGGCGATCTGAGATGGCAAACCCTTGGGCAGGTGAGGTGGCGGTGGTCATCGACGGCGAGCGGCGCGTGCTGAAGCTGACTTTGGGCGCATTGGCCGAGCTGGAGGCGGGGCTGGCAGCGGGATCGCTGGTGGATCTGGTCGAAAGGTTCGAGGCGGGCGGGTTTTCGACGCGCGATGTCCTGGCGCTGATCGTCGCCGGGTTGCGCGGTGGTGGCTGGCAGGGCAGCGCGCGCGATCTGATCGCAGCCGAGATCGAAGGCGGGCCGCTGGCGGCGGCCCGCGCGGCGGCAGAGCTGCTGGCGCGGGCCTTCATGCTGCCGGAGGCGCAATGAGCGGGTTTGACTGGCCAGGGTTGATGCACGCGGGCTTGCGCGGCCTTGGGCTGAAGCCCGCCGAATTCTGGGCGCTGACCCCGGCGGAGCTGAAGCTGATGCTGGGCCAGGCGCAGGGCGGCGCGCCGCTGGTGCGAGACCGCCTGGATGCTTTGATGCAGGCCTATCCCGACACGCGAGGAGAGAATGATGAGTGACAGTGAAGACTTGGGCGCGCTGGACGCGCAGATCGAGGCGCTGGACGGCTCGCTTGGCGCGGCGACCGATATGGCGGCGGCATTCAACGCCGAACTGGCGCGCGTGCGCGGCACGTTCGAGCAGACGGGCTATGACGTGGCGACGCTGGACCGCGGCATGAGCCGGGGATTGCGGCGCGCGATCAAGGGCGCGGTGGTGGACGGCGAGAGTCTGTCGACCTCCCTGCGCACGCTGGCGAATTCGATGATCAACACGGCGTTCAATGCTGCTGTCAAACCGGTGACGGATCATGTCGGCGGATTGTTGGCCAGCGGGGTTGGCAATCTGGTGGGTGGCCTGATGCCCTTTGCGAATGGGGCAAGTTTCTCGCAGGGGCGGGTGCAGCCCTTTGCCAGTGGCGGCATCGTCAGCGGGCCTGTGACCTTTCCGATGCGGGGCGGCACCGGCCTGATGGGCGAGGCCGGACCGGAGGCGATCATGCCGCTGGCGCGGGGTGCGGACGGCAAGCTGGGCGTGCGAGGCGGTGGCGGCGGAAATGTGAGCGTGGTGATGAACATCTCGACGCCCGACGCCGAAGGATTTCGGCGCAGTCAGGGCCAGATCGCGGCGCAGATGAGCCGGGCCATCGGGCGCGGTCAGCGCAATCGGTAAGGGAGAAAAACGATGGGTTTTCACGAAGTGAGATTTCCGGCGAACCTGAGCTTTGGCTCGGTCGGCGGGCCGGAGCGGCTGACGGATGTCGTGACGCTGGCCAACGGGTTTGAGGAGCGCAACACGCCCTGGCAACATTCGCGCAGGCGATATGATGCAGGCGTGGCCATGCGCGGATTGGATGATATCGAGACGCTGATCGCGTTTTTCGAGGCGCGGCGTGGGCAAATTCACGGCTTTCGCTGGAAGGATTGGGCCGATTACAAATCGGGCCGCGCGCTGCTGGACCCGGCCTATGACGACCAGCTGATTGCGTTTGGCGACGACGTGACGCCCAGCTTTCAACTGACCAAGACCTACCGGTCGGGCGCGCATGAGTATGTGCGGCCTATTGCGAAGCCGGTGCGCGGAACAGTGCGGATCGGCATCGGCGGGGACGAGCAAAAGGAGGGCGTGCATTACGAGGTCGATACCTCGACTGGGATTGTCACGTTCAACCATCCGCCAAATGACGGGGACCGCGTGACAGCGGGCTTTGAATTCGATGTGCCTGTGCGGTTCGACACCGATCGCGTCATGGTCAGTATCGCCAGCTTTCACGCCGGGGATGCGCCGAACGTGCCGGTCGTGGAGATCCGGGTATGAGCGGGCTGAACGCGGACCTGCACGCGCATTTGCAGACGGGTGTCACCACGACCTGCCGCGCCTGGGCGCTAGAGCGTAAGGACGGCACGGTGCTGGGGTTCACCGATCACGACGGGCCTTTGCGGTTCGACGGGATCACCTTTCGCGCCGACACGGGCCTGAGCGCGCTGGCGATCCAACAGACGACCGGCCTGTCGGTGGACAATACCGAGGCGCTGGGCGCGCTCAGCGATGCGTCGATCCGCGAGGAGGATATCGAGGCGGGCCGTTATGACGGCGCCGAGATCCGCGCGTGGCTGGTCAACTGGCAGGATGCATCCCAGCGGCATCTTCAATTTCGCGGGACGATAGGTGAGTTGCGGAGGTCCGGCGGGGCGTTCGAGGCGGAGCTGCGCGGACTGACCGAGGCGCTGAACCGTCCGCTGGGGCGCGTTTATCAAAAGCCATGCTCGGCTGTTTTGGGCGATGACGCTTGTACATTCGATATGGCGACACCGGGCTATGCCGCCGAGTTGGCAGCGGTCCAGATTGACGCGCGTCGCGTTGTTCATTTCGAAGCGTTCAGCGGGTTCGATGCGGACTGGTTCCAACATGGGCGCCTGATCGTGTTGGATGGCGCGGCCAAGGGGCTGAGCGGCGTCATCAAGCGTGACGGCATCATGGGCGCGCAGCGCGTGATCGAGCTGTGGCATCCGCTACGCGCTGATGTGCGCGTCGGCGATCGCCTGAGATTGGAGGCGGGATGCGACAAGCGAGCGGTGACCTGTCGGCTGAAGTTTCAGAATTTTGTCAGCTACCAAGGATTTCCAGACATTCCGGGCGACGACTGGTCCGTTTCGGACCCATCCAAGGCCGGTAGCCTGAACGGAGGGAGCCGCAGATGAGCCAACTCTTGCAGGATCACATAGTCCGCACTGCGCGCGGCTGGATCGGGACGCCGTATCTGCATCAAGCCTCGTGCAAAGGGGCGGGCACCGATTGTCTGGGCCTGCTGCGCGGCGTCTGGCGCGAGGTGCTGGGCACTGAGCCTGAGGTGGCGCCAGCCTATTCGATGGATTGGTCCGAACCCGCCCGAATTGAAGCGCTGTGGCAGGCTGCCCAGCGACATTTGTTGCCCAAGGCCTTGGTCGAAGAATCGCCCGGCGACGTGCTGCTGTTTCGGATGCGCGATGGCGCGGTGGCCAAGCATCTGGGTATCGCGGGGCGCATCGGCGCGGAGGCGAGCTTTGTCCATGCCTATTCGGGCCATGCGGTCGTCGAGAGCCCGCTGAGCCTGCCATGGCGGCGCCGCATCGTGGCGCGGTTCACATTTCCCGAGGAGCGTATCTGATGGCGACTATTCTATTATCGGCCGCGGGCGCGGCTATTGGCGGATCAGTGGGCGGCACCGTTGCAGGTCTGTCCATGGCCGCTGTCGGCCGTTTCGCCGGGGGCATCATCGGGCGGTCCATTGATCAGCGGCTGATGGGCCAGGGCTCGGACGTGGTGGACACGGGCCGGGCCAATCGCCTGCGCCTGACCGGATCGGGCGAAGGCGATGCTATTGCGCAGGTCTACGGGCGGATGCGCGTGGCCGGGCAGATCATCTGGGCCACCGAATTTCGCGAAAAGGTGAATGTCAGCCGCACCAGTGGCGGCGGCAAGGGCGCGCCCAAGGGGCCGACGGTACGGCAGTTCAGCTACTCGGTGAGCGTTGCACTGGCGCTCTGCGAGGGCGAGATCAGCCATGTCGGCCGCGTCTGGGCGGACGGCACCGAGATCGCGCGCGACAGTCTGACCATGCGCGTTTACACCGGCACGCGCGATCAGCTGCCTGATCCCAGGATCGAGGCTGTCGAAGGCGCCGGCACGGTGCCTGCCTATCGCGGTACCGCTTATGTGGTGATCGAAGATTTGGAGCTGGGCGATTTTGGCAACCGGGTGCCGCAATTCACGTTCGAGGTCACGCGCCCGTCGCAGGCGGGTCAAGATCCCGCGGGACTGGACCCGGTGCGATCCATTCGCGCGGTCGCACTATTGCCGGGCAGCGGCGAATATACGCTTGCCACAACGCCGGTCACAATGAACTTTGGTCCGGGATCTTCTCAGCTGGCGAATGTGAACACACCGTCGAGAAAGTCCGATTTCGTCACCGCACTGGACAACATGACTGGGGAGTTGCCGCAATGCGGCGCGACCTCGCTGGTGGTCAGTTGGTTCGGCGACGACTTGCGCTGCGGTGAGTGCAGTCTGCGTCCCAAGGTCGATCAAAAGCGGTATGATTCCAGCAATATGCCATGGAATGTGGCGGGCCTGAGCCGCGGCATTGCGCAGCAGGTGCCGCAGGTTGAAGGCAGAACGATCTATGGTGGCACTCCCACGGACAGATCCGTCATCGAGGCGATAAAAGCCCTGAACGCAGCGGGGCAGGATGTGATGTTCTATCCGTTCATCCTGATGGACCAGGTCGCCGGCAACGCCCTGCCGGACCCCTATAACGATGCGGATGGCCAGCCGCCGCTGCCATGGCGCGGGCGCATCACCCTGTCCAAAGCGCCGGGACACGACGGAAGTCCCGACGGAAACGCGGACGCCGAAGCCGAGGTTGCCGCGTTTTTTGGAACGGCGGCGGCGAGCGATTTCCCGGCAGGTGCGCAAGCGCCGGCAGCGCCCCCGGCGCAATTCATTCCGGGCCAGGATCGCCCGCCGTTTCAATGGCCGCGATCCGGCAGCACGGCAGCAACAAGCCCTGTGCGCTATTCCGGGCCGAATGAATGGGGCTATCGACGGTTCATCCTGCATAATGCCGCACTGTGCGCCGCCGCGGGCGGCGTCGAAAGCTTTTGCATCGGGTCCGAAATGCGCGGTCTGACGCAGATCCGCGGGGCCGGTGGCAGCTTTCCTGCTGTTGAGGCGCTGATCGACTTGGCCGCCGAAGTGCGCATACTGCTGGGGCCTGACGTGAAGATCGGGTATGCAGCCGACTGGTCCGAATATTTTGGATATCAGCCGCAGGACGGGACCGGTGACAGGTATTTCCACCTTGATCCGCTTTGGGCGCATGAGAACATCGATTTCATCGGAATCGATAATTACATGCCGCTGTCTGACTGGCGCGATGGTGTGGATCATGCCGATGCGGCTTGGGGGTCGATCTACGATCTGGACTATCTCAAGGCCAACATTGAGGGCGGCGAAGGCTATGACTGGTTCTATCACTCGTCCGAGGCGAGGGCTGCACAGATCCGCACGCCGATCACCGATGACGCCTATGGTGAGCCGTGGGTCTGGCGCTACAAGGATATCCGCAACTGGTGGCTGAACGGGCATCACGACCGAATCGCCGGCGCGCGCGTTCCGCAGCCAAGCGCTTGGGTGCCGGGATCAAAACCGATCCGCTTTACCGAGATCGGCTGCGCAGCTATCGACAAGGCCACGAACGAGCCAAACAAATTCGTTGATGCGAAATCATCGGAATCGGCCTTGCCGCATTTCTCGAATGGACGGCGGGACGATCTAATCCAGCGGCAATACCTGCGCGCGATGCGGGATTATTGGACCGATCCGGCGCATAACCCGGTGTCGGAGGAATATGGCGTGCAGATGGTCGACATGGACCGGGCCTATGTATGGGCCTGGGACGCGCGCCCGTTTCCATTTTTCCCCAACAATCAGGCGCAGTGGGAAGATGGGCGCAACCACGGGCGGGGGCATTGGATCACCGGGCGCACATCGTCCCGGTCGCTGGCGTCGGTGGTTGAGGAGATCGCCGCTCGTGCCGGGCTGCGGCATGTGGATACCTCGAAGCTGCACGGCTACGTCAGCGGCTACATCGTCGATCAGGTTGCAGACGCCCGCTCGGCGCTTCAGCCACTGATGCTGCGTTACGGGTTCGATGCGATCGAGCGGGACGGCGTTCTGATGTTCAGGATGCGCGACGGTCTGGCCGATACGCGGATCGGGATGGATCATTTGGTACGCGATCCAGAAAGCGGCACACGGCTGGAGGAAACCCGCGCCAGCGCGGCTGAAATCGCGGGCCGGGTACGCCTGCGTTTCATCGAGGCGGATGGCGATTTTGAGGTCATCGCAGAAGAGGCGGTGCTGCCGGATAACGCGACGCACTCCGTGTCCACCTCGGAAATTCCGCTGGCCATGACGCGGGCCGAGGGCCGTGCCGTCACCGAGCGCTGGCTGTCCGAGGCGCGGGTATCGACCGATACGGTGCGTCTAACGCTACCGCCATCGCAACTGGTACTGGGTGCGGGGGATGTCATCGGGCTGGACGAGGCGGGCGGCAAGGGTCTGTTCCGCATCGACCGGGTCGAGCAGATGGGCAACGCGCAGCGCATAGACGGCGTCCGGATCGAACCCGAAAGCTATCGACCGATCCAGATCACCGATACTGCGCCGTCCGTGCGACCTTTTGTGCCGCCGGTGCCCGTGCTTCCGCTATTTCTGGATCTTCCGCTGATGACCGGGGACGAAGTGCCGCACGCGCCGCATCTGGCCGTAACAGCGCGGCCTTGGCCGGGCGCCGTGGCGCTGCATGTCGGGTCGAGCGATGCAAATTATCAGCTGGACAGCCTGATCGAGGCGCGCGCGACCGTGGGCGTTCTGGAGACCACCCTTGCGCCTGCGCCCGCCGGGCTGATCGACCGGGGCGACGGTGTAACGGTGCGGATGCTTTCGGGGCAATTGGAAAGTGTCGACGATGACGCATTGCTGAACGGGGCCAACCTGTGCGCGATCGGTGACGGTATCAGTGACGGGTGGGAGTTGGTGCAATTTCGTGATGCGGTCCTGGTCGGGCCGAACACATACATTCTGAGCCACCGGTTGCGCGGACAGCTGGGCACGGAGGCCGCAGGTTCGCAGGGATGGGACAATAATGCCTTTATCGTGATGCTTGACGGCATCCCAAATCAAATCAACCTCGCGGATAGTATGCGGCGCCGGGCCCGACACTACCGGATCGGCCCGGCGGGGCGGCCTGTCGACGATCCATCGTTCCAGCATGAAATCGTGGCCTTCGAGGGTGTCGGACTGCGTCCCTATAGCCCCGCACATCTGCGTGGACTGCGCAAGCCGGATGGTGCGATTGACGTCAGCTGGATCAGGCGAACGCGCATCGACGGGGACAGGTGGGATACGCCCGAAGTGCCGCTGGGCGAAGAAAGCGAAAGCTATCTCTTGCGTGTCATAAAAGAGGGTGTCGTGCTACGCGAGACGGTGCTGACGGCACCGCAATGGCAATATCCGGCCACAGCGCAGAGCGCCGATGGCGCTGCCGCGCCCTTTGAGGTTCATGTTGCACAAGTCTCGGCCAAGTTCGGGGCGGGAGTGTTCGCGAAAATCGTGATCGGGGATTAACGGCAACGGCACGGGATATGGAACACCACTGTCTGATCCCAAATCAGGCAGCGGTAACGTGCCCGCAGGCTGTCTGAATGCGCTGGCTTTGATCCGTACCATTTGCCCACTGAAACGCGCGTCAGTATGGCACAGGGCCGATTGCAGACTGCGGCTATCCAAAAGCCGGGTGCATTTCTTCACACCATTGCGTTTTGCCATTGCCGCGCGCGTGCTATATTGAGCGGCAGGGAACAGGAGCTGGGCCATGGGCAAAACGCACGCAAAGCTGACCGAATGCGATCCGGTCTGGGATCAGATCAACAACGAAGCGGTGGCCGCCGTCCGGGACGAGCCATTGTTGGGTGGGCTGGTCCATTCCAGTATCCTGCACCACAAATCCTTGGAATCATCATTAGCGTATCGAACGTCGATGAAGCTGGCCTCGAACGAGATGCCCGAACAGATCCTGCGCGAGATCTGCGACTGGGCCTACCGCAGCGATCCCGAGATCGGCACTGCTTCGCGCGCAGATATCGTGGCGGTTTACGACCGTGATCCGGCTTGCGACCGCTACATTCTGCCTTTGCTGTTCTTCAAGGGTTTTCAGGCGCTTCAAGCCTACCGAATCTCGCATTGGCTGTGGTGCGAGGGGCGCCGTGACATGGCCCGCTTTTTCCAGATGCGCGTGTCCGAGGTCTTCGGGGTCGACATTCATCCTGCCGCCAGAATCGGCAAGGGTATTATGATCGACCACGCCCACAGCATTGTCATCGGTGAAACGGCGGTTGTGGGCGACAACGTGTCGATGCTGCATTCCGTGACGCTGGGCGGCACCGGCAAGGAAGAAGAGGACCGACACCCGAAGATTGCAGACGGCGTCCTGATTGGCGCAGGCGCCAAGGTGCTGGGCAACATCAAGATCGGCCATTGTAGCCGCATCGCGGCAGGGTCGGTCGTGCTGGAGGAAGTCCCGCCGTGCAAAACGGTGGCCGGCGTGCCGGCGCGAATCGTTGGCGAGGCAGGCTGTGATCAGCCGTCCGTGCGCATGGACCAGTTGCTGGGCGTGCGCTGAGGCAAGCGCTGCCGCAGGGTGGCATCGGGGCAAAGCATAAAATAGCCTGCTAGATACAAAAAGAGCGGATGATTTCATCCGCTCTTTTGCGTTCAAATCCATTTCAGACGGCTGTTAGTAGAGATTGTCATAGAACGTCGAGACCGCATTGTGGCGCGGCGACATGGCATTGTTCGCGGCGCTGTTCAACGGGGCGCCACCACTGCGCATACCGAACGGGATTGTCACGCCGAGGCGAATGGAATCGACGTCAGTATTTCGCCCGACCGGATCAATCGTGGTGCGCGCCAGTTCCAGCGAAATCTGTGCAGGAACTCTGGCGATCTGGCTCAGGTCATAGCCGACCCCCAGACCATATGACGTGGCATCAATGTTGAGGGCGTCGAAATTCAAACGGCTGATACCACCGAATCCGCTGAAACCATTGCCGAAATTGTGGTCGACGCCCACACCGAAGCTGGTTGCGTCAGTTTCAACCGCCGGAGCGTCGATGTCGCTGCGCATCCAGTGCCCCGCCACCATGGTGCTTTGGGTAGGTGTGTAGGCGACATTCAGACCGTAATCCGTCCAGTCCGAATTTGCGCCGACGATGGCGCTGGCGTCCGTACCGCCATAGAACAGCTTGGCCTGAAAAAGCTGGTCCTCATAACCACCGGTCAAACCATAAGACGTCGCGTTGATATCTCTGCCCAGCAGGCCGTTGCTATCCAGACTGGCGTATTCGAGATACACGCCGACCACAGGACCGACCCCGAGGCGGTAGTTTAGCACACCGCCCGCATCGAAAACGCCCATATTGCTGCCACTGTCGGGGTTAGCATGGTGGAAAGACCCATCCACGTCCAAGCTGAACCCGTTCTGAAACGCTAAAGTGCCCACGCCATCCATCGTATAGGTGTTTACGTCCGGTCGACCGTTGGAAACGGAAGAATGGCCGTATCCTAGGGTCGCGGCGCCGTCAAAATCCTGCGCCAACCCGGCACCGGGTGCGGCTAGCAGGGCGCAAGCGAATACTCTGCCTGATCTGATTTTCATGATGCTCACCTCAGTCTTTTCTTTTTATTTATGAGGGCACTGAATCATATTTTGGGGCGAAAACTCAAGCAATTGTTTCCGTTTGGATGCGTCTGCCGGTGACAATTGGCAGACCAATCGCGTGATGGTGATGAAATCACGTCCACGAACCGCTGGCGCGTTGCGCCATGTCGCAACTGAAAAAGCGCGCCCAGATGGCGCGCTTTTGTTTTTCCAATCACGTTTCAGTCGTATCAGGCCAGCATCACCATCGGATTTTCCAGATTTTCCACGATGTGTTTCAGCAGGTCAGCCCCCAATGCGCCGTCAATCACCCGGTGATCGACGCTGAGCGTGACGGACATGACCGTTGCAATTGCCAGCTCGCCATCCGCGCCGACGACGGGCTTTTTCACACCCGCTCCGACAGCCAATATCGCGCCATGGGGTGGATTGATGACGGCATCAAAATTGTCGATGCCGAACATGCCGAGGTTGGAGATGGCGAAACTGCCGCCCTGATACTCATGCGGCGCCAGCTTGCGATCACGGGCGCGGCCAGCGAGATCCTTCATCTCCGCCGACAGGGCCGAGAGGGATTTCATGTCGGCATCCTTCAGAACGGGCGTGAACAGCCCGCCCTCGATAGCGACCGCTACGGCCACATCCGACGGCTTGAGTTGCAGCACCCGGTCGCCCGCCCAGACGGCGTTTGCGGTCGGAACGGATTGCAGGGCCAGCGCGCAGGCCTTGATGATGAAGTCGTTGACGCTGAGTTTGACGCCGCGCCCTTCCAACTGTTTGTTCAACTCGCCCCGGAATTTCAGGAGCGCATCCAGACGGATATCGCGGCGCAGATAGAAATGCGGCACAGTCTGCTTGGCCTCAGTCAGGCGGGCGGCAATCGTCTTGCGCATACCGTCCAGCTTGACCTCGGTGTATTCGCGTCCCTCATAGATTTTGGCGATGGCGTCCGCAGATTGCCCAACCTTCGCCGGTTCGGTCGCGGCAGCGACGGCGTCCGCTTTGGCGGATTTGGGCGCTGGCTGGGCGCCTTCGACATCGGCCTTGATTATGCGACCGTGGGGTCCGGAGCCGTCGATCTGGCTCAGATCCAGCCCCTTGTCCGCCGCGATCCGGCGCGCGAGGGGTGAGGCAAAGATACGCTCGCCATCTTCGCCCTTGGGCGCGGCCGGGGCCTCCGTCGCGCCCTCGGCAGGCGCATCTGCCGGCGCATCCGCGCTGGGGGCCGCATCCTTTTTGGTATCCTTGGCGGGCGCCGGCTGGGGCTCGCTGCCGATATCATCGACGCTTTCGCCTTCTTCCAGCAAAACGGCAATGGCAGTGTTCACCTTCACCCCTTCGGTGCCTTCGGCGATCAGGATCTTGCCAATGGTGCCCTCGTCCACGGCCTCGAATTCCATCGTCGCCTTGTCTGTCTCGATCTCGGCCAGCAGATCGCCGGAGGACACTGTGTCGCCCTCCTTGACAAGCCATTTCGCCAGCGTGCCTTCCTCCATTGTCGGGGAAAGCGCGGGCATCAGAATTTCTGTCGGCATCGCTCTTTCTCCTTACCGGTAGGTGACTTTGTGAACCGCGTCCAAAACCTCTTTGGTCGAGGTCAGCGCCAGCTTTTCGAGGTTCGCCGCATAGGGCATCGGAACATCCTTGCCGAGGCAGTTGATCACCGGCGCGTCCAGATAATCGAACGCGCGCTCCATGATGACAGCCGACAGATGGTTGCCGATCGACGCGACAGGAAAGCCCTCTTCGACGGTCACGCAGCGGTTGGTTTTCATCACCGACGCGATGACCGTATCATAATCGATGGGGCGCAAGGTACGCAGGTCGATCACCTCGGCGGAAATCCCGTCCTCGGCCAGCTTTTCAGCGGCCTCCAGCGCATAGGTCATGCCGATGCCAAAGCTGACG
Source organism: Roseovarius sp. (assembly GCA_036568405.1). Taxonomy (GTDB): domain Bacteria; phylum Pseudomonadota; class Alphaproteobacteria; order Rhodobacterales; family Rhodobacteraceae; genus Roseovarius. The sequence goes on along the minus strand of DATCSR010000036.1, from coordinate 73,886 downwards.
ATCGTCACATCCTCGCCCTCGCGCCAGACGCGTGCCTTGCCGAACGGTACAGTGAAATCATCCATCACCGGCACGTCAAAGGATTTGCCGTAAAGCATCTCGTTCTCGAGGAAGATCACCGGGTTCGGATCGCGAATGGCCGTTTTCAGCAGGCCCTTGGCGTCCGATGCCGAATAGGGCTGCACCACCTTCAGTCCCGGAATATGCGCATACCATGCCGCATAATCCTGTGAGTGCTGCGCGCCCACGCGGGCGGCCGCGCCATTGGGGCCGCGGAACACGATGGGACAGCCCATCTGGCCGCCCGACATATAAAGTGTCTTGGCCGCCGAGTTGATGATCTGGTCAATCGCCTGCATGGCGAAGTTCCACGTCATGAATTCGACGATGGGGCGCAAGCCGCCAAACGCCGCGCCAACGCCGATCCCGGCAAAGCCATGCTCGGTGATCGGCGTGTCGATCACCCGCTTGGCGCCGAATTCTTCCAGCAGGTTCTGCGTGATCTTGTAGGCGCCCTGATATTCGGCCACCTCTTCGCCCATGATGAACACATCGTCATTGTCGCGCATTTCCTCGGCCATGGCCGCGTTCAGCGCCTCGCGCACCGTCTGCTTTTTGGTCTCGGTGCCCTCGGCCCAGTCGGGGCTGCGGTCGGGCTGGGGGGCTGCGGCCTTGGCCGGGACCGATTTGGGCGCGTCGGATTTTGGCGCCTCCTCCGGTTCAGACTTCGGCGCCTCGGCCTTGGCGGCGCCAATATCGTCGGCGCTTTCGCCCTCTTCCAGCAGCACAGCGATGGCGGTGTTCACCTTGACGCCTTCGGTGCCGGCGTCGATCAGGATCTTGCCGATCGTGCCTTCATCGACGGCCTCGAATTCCATCGTCGCCTTGTCTGTTTCAATCTCGGCCAGAATATCGCCCGAGCTTACGGTGTCCCCCTCTTTGACCAGCCATTTGGCCAGCGTTCCCTCTTCCATCGTAGGGCTGAGGGCGGGCATGAGAATTTCTGTCGGCATGTGTATGGCTCCTCAGGCTTTCTGCGGCACGGCGTCGGCGTAGACATCTGTCCACAGCTCGGCAGCGTCCGGCTCGGGACTGTCCTTGGCGAATTCGGCGGACGCGTTGACGATCTTCTTGATCTCTTTGTCGATCGCTTTCAGATCATCCTCCGTCGCATGTTTGCCGGTCAGCAGCAGGTCGCGGACATGCTCGATACAGTCTTTCTCGTCGCGCATCTTCTGCACTTCTTCGCGGGTTCGATACTTTGCGGGATCCGACATCGAATGGCCGCGATAGCGGTATGTCTTGATTTCCAGAATATACGGCCCCTTGCCCGACCGGCAATGCGCCACGGCCTTTTCGCCGGCTTCCTTGACGGCCAGAACGTCCATGCCATCGACCGCTTCGCCGGGGATGCCGAACGCCTCGCCCCGCTTGTACAGATCAGGGGTCGAGGTGGAGCGTTTCTGCGCCGTACCCATCGCATAGTGGTTATTCTCGATAACGAAAATCACCGGCAGCTCCCACAGGGCGGCCATGTTGAACGTTTCGTACACCTGGCCCTGATTGGCCGCGCCATCGCCGAAATACGTGAATGTCACGCGATCATTGCCGCGATACTTGTCGGAGAATGCCAGCCCCGCGCCCAGCGGCACGTTGGCCCCGACGATGCCGTGCCCGCCGTAAAAATGCTTTTCCTTCGAGAACATGTGCATCGAACCGCCCTTGCCGCGGCTATAGCCATCCTCGCGGCCCGTCAGTTCGGCCATGACGCCGTTCGGGTCCATGCCGCAGGCCAGCATATGACCGTGGTCGCGGTAAGTGGTGATGCGCTTGTCGCCCTCTTCGGCAGTGGCCTCAAGGCCTACAACAACGGCCTCCTGTCCGATGTAAAGGTGACAGAACCCGCCGATCAGGCCCATGCCGTATAGTTGCCCCGCCTTCTCCTCGAATCGTCGGATCAGCAGCATGTCGTAATAATACGCTTTCAGCTCATCTGCCGAAGCATTTGATTTGCTTGCTTTCTTCTGGGCAGCCATTGGCAGGAACCCCCTTGGTTGGCCTCTGTTAGCCAGATAGTTTAACGGTGAACTATACTTGGCACAAACAGTTGACGGGATCGCGCGGCGATTTGCAACAGCGCGTATAGGGGGCTGCAATGCGGGAAATCAGCGAATGACAATCTCGTCGCTGCGCAACAGGCCGATGACCGAGCGCGCCTGCTCGTCCAGCAGATCAAGATCCAGATAGGTATCCGACAGCCGGTGGGTCAGATTTTCCATCACCGCGATATCGGTGTTAAGCTGGTCCAGCTGGGCCTGAAGCGCATCCGCCTCGGCCTCGATCTCGGCCCGGCTGAACAGGCCGTAATCGCCCTGAACGGCGGCAAAGGTGAAATACGTCCCCAGCGCGAATGCAATGGCGAAATACACGAACACGCCCAGCGCGGGTTTTTTCCGGTTTGTCACTGCACTTGCCTCTTTGCCTTGGCCTCTGGCGGGCCTTTTGATGACCCTGCCACATATGCCGCAGATTTGGAATCGTATTTTGCACCGGCGCGGCAGGCGGCCAGAAGGCGTTGCAATCTTGCGTCGCCACCGCCTAGATTTACACGCTGAAGGAGATTTTCCGATGTCCAATTCGCGACCGCATCATGAGATGGAAACTCACGAGGTGCTGAACCAGCCGCCCGTCCGCGGCGATCTGGACCTGTGGGAGGGCGATCCGGCCCTGCGCGATCACGCCGGTGCCGCCGATGCCGCGCATCTGGCCACCTACGGGCGCAAGATCGGCAGCCTCGCGATGCGCGAGGCGGGCGTGGAGGCAAACCGCCATCCTCCCGAGGCGCAGATCTTCGACGTCGGCGGCAGGCGGCTGGACGAGGTGATATACCATCCCGCCTACCACATGCTGATGCGGGCCGGATTGGGCGCCGGATATGCCGCCCTGCCATGGGAGGGGGCGACAGGCGGCCATTCCACCCATGCCGCGATGGTCTACCTGACCACCCAGGTCGAGCCGGGCGTCTGCTGCCCGATGACCATGACCTACGCCGCCGTGCCCGCCCTGCGCGCGTCCAAACCGCTGTTCGATGAATGGGCGCCGAAACTGACCGCGCGCCGCTATGATCCTTCCGTCGCGCCGCTATCCGGCAAGGCCGCGGCGACGCTGGGCATGGCGCTGACCGAAAAACAGGGCGGCTCGGACCTCAGCCGGACTTCCACCAAAGCGATACGCGACGGCGACGCCTACCGCCTGCGCGGCCACAAGTGGTTCTGTTCGGCGCCCATGTCCGACGGATTCATAACGCTTGCGCAGGCAACCGGTGGGCTGACCGCCTTTCTGGTGCCGCGCTGGACGGCAGGCACACGAAATACCGTCCATATCCAGCGGCTCAAGGACAAGCTGGGCAACCGCTCGAACGCGCTGGCCGAGATCGAATATGTCGATGCACTGGCCTACCCGCTGGGCAATGAGGGCGACGGCATCAAACGTGTGATCGAGATGATTCACCACACAAGGCTGGATACCGCACTGGCCCCCGCCGGCCTGATGCGCGCCGCCCTGAGCGCCGCACACCACTGGTGCAGCCATCGCAGCGTGGCGGACGCGCAGCTGATCGACCAGCCCCTGATGCGCAACGTTCTGGCCGACCTCGCGCTGGACTGGGAGGGCGGGCTGGCGCTGGGGATGGCCGTCGCGCGGGCGTTTGACGGCACCGGCGAGCGGGACCGCGCCTTTGCCCGGCTGGGCGTGGCCCTCGCAAAGTTCCTGAACAACCGGCTGTGCCCTACGGTCGTGGCGGAGGCGATGGAGTGCCTCGGCGGCTCGGGCTATATCGAGCAGTCCGGCCTGCCCCTTCTCTACCGCGAGGCGCCGCTGAATTCCATATGGGAAGGGTCCGGCAATGTCATCTGCCTCGATATCCTGCGCACCATGCGCACCGTGCCGATGGCGGGCGACGTTCTAAGCGATGTGCTGACCGAGGCAACGGGCGAGTACCGCCACTATGACGCCGCCCTGCGCGCGCATATGGACCGGTTCCCCCGGCTGCCTGACGAAGCACAGGCGCGCTGGTATGCCGCCAATCTTGCAACGCTGCTGACAGCCTCGGTTCTGATCCGGAACGCCCCCGCCGCCGTGGCCGAAGCCTACATCGCCACGCGCCTCACCGGCGACAGGGGCCGCGTGCCGGGCGCAATATCAGGGATCGACACTGCGGCGATCCTCGCGCGCCTTGGCTAGCCTGGGGCAAAAAAGAGGCCATGCCGTCGGCCAGGACGCTATTGGCATACACTCCGAAGCCACGTTCTTCTTGCGTTCAAATATCCCGGGGGGAAGATGAAAATCTCTCGATTTTCAGTTTGGGGGCTGGCCCCCGCCCCACCTTCGGATCATCCGGCAACCGACGCCGAATGAATACTGTCGATCGTGGCACCGATTGTCGCATTGAATTCATCGTCTGACTGGTCGGCTGACAAACCTTCGGTCAAGGCGCGGCTGAAACTGGCGATGATGCCGGTGTTCTGCTCAAGGCGCCGGTTCGCCTCGTCCCGCGAATAGCCGCCAGACAGGGCGACAACGCGCATCACCGCCGGGTGATCGACCAGCGGTTTGTAGTGATTTGCGGTCTCGGGCAGGGTCAGCTTCAGCATCACTTCGGTGCCTTCGGGCAACGCATCAAGGTGGCGTTCGATCGCCTCCAGCAGCAGCGCCTCCGCCTCGGCCTTGTCCGGGATCGAGATTGTCACTTCCGGCTCGATGATCGGGATCAGCCCATGGCCGAGGATCTGTCTGGCGACCTCGAACTGCTGGGCAACAACCGCCTCGATCCCGCTGGGCGAGGCCGCGTCAATGACCGAGCGCATCTTGGTGCCAAAGACACCGGCCTTGACCGCGCGTTCGCACAGCGCGTCCAGATCCGGCATCGGCTTCATCAGGCGGACGCCATCCGCCTCATCCTCCAACCCCTTGTCGACTTTCAGGAACGGGACGACACCGCGCTCCTGCCACAGATAGGCAGCCGACGGTTTGCCATCAATCTGGCGGTCCATCGTCATCTCGAACAGGATCGCACCAATGACCTTGTCGCCGTTGAAATCCGGAGCTTTCGCGATCCGCGCGCGCATTGCGTGGATCATGTCGAACATCTCGGCCTCGCCCGAATAGGCACTTTCCGGCACACCATAAAGCGCCAGCGCCTTGGGGGTCGAGCCACCCGACTGATCCAGCGCCGCGATAAATCCGTTCCCGGCGCGAATTTTCTCTGCTTGGGCTGCGTTCGGCATGTTTTCGGCTCCGCTCATATGATGTTCACTGTCCTGCGCCTGCTTTTACGGCAGGGCCATGATGCTTGCAATTATGGTCGCGCTAACGTCCCGACCCCTTGAGCGCCGCGACGCCGGGCAGATCCTTGCCCTCCATCCATTCCAAGAACGCGCCACCGGCGGTCGAAATGTAGGTGAAATCCTCGGCAACGCCGGCGCGGTTCAATGCCGCGACGGTATCGCCGCCGCCGGCGACCGAAATCAGCTTGCCAGCCTTCGTGCGCTCCGCCGCATGGCGCGCGGCCGCGACGGTGGCAGTATCAAATGGCGCGATCTCGAACGCACCCAGCGGGCCGTTCCAGATCAGCGTTTTGGCACCATCCAATGCCTGCGCCACACGTGCGACGCTTTGCGGGCCCGCGTCCAGAATCATCGCGTCCTTGGGGCACAGATGCACTGCCAGCGTCTCGTGCGGGGCATTTTCGGCAAATTCGCGCGCCACGACGATATCGGCAGGCAGGATGATATCGCAGCTCTTGTCGGCGGCCTTGGTCATGATCTCGCGCGCGGTTTTCGCCATGTCATGCTCGCACAGCGATTTGCCCACCTGCAACCCTTGGGCAGCGAGGAACGTATTGGCCATGCCGCCGCCGATCACCAGACTGTCGACCTGCTCGACCAGATTGCTAAGCAACTCCAGTTTCGTCGAGACCTTGGCGCCCCCAACCACGGCCACAACGGGCCGTTTCGGCGTGCCCAGCGCGGCCTCCAGTGCCTGCAACTCAGCCTGCATCAGGCGTCCGGCGCAGGACGGCATCAGATGCGCAATGCCTGCCGTGCTGGCGTGCGCCCGGTGCGCGGCTGAGAAGGCATCGTTGCAATAGATGTCACCCAGCGCGGCCAAACGCGCCGCAAAGTCGGGATCGTTGGCCTCCTCTCCGGGATAAAACCGGATGTTTTCCAGCAACAGCACATCAGCCGCCTCCGCCTCGGCGGTCAGGTTTTCAGCGCCGTCCAGCGTTTCGATCAGCCGGACACTGCGGCCCAGCGCCTGCTCCAGCGTCGGCAGCAGGACCCGCAGCGACAGATCCAGCACGACCTTGCCCTTTGGCCTGCCGAAATGTGCAATCAGGATCGGCTTGCCGCCCTTGGCCAGAATGTCCTGCACCGTCGGCACAATCCGTTCGATCCGCGTGGCGTCGGTAACGCGCCCGGCCTCAACCGGCACGTTGATATCCACGCGCGTCAGCACGCGCTTGCCGTTCAGGTCCATGTCGTCGAGGGTTTTCCAGCTCATGCGCCTATCCTTGCCACCGGGTCCAACGCGCATGTCTTGGCGCTTGGGCGCGCATGCGTCAAGGTGGGGCGCTTGGCAATCGCGCCATGAGCGCCTAGATATTCACGCAATGCCCATCAAAAGGAGGCCCCCATGGCCGAGATCAAAGACCCCGAAAACACCATCCTGATCGAACTGAAGGACGGCACCGTCGCGATCGAGCTGCTGCCCGACGTCGCGCCCGGCCATTGCGAGCGGATGAAGGAACTGGCCCGCAGCGGCGCCTATGACAACGTCGCGTTCCACCGGGTCATCGACGGCTTCATGGCGCAGACCGGCGATGTGGCCAACGCCAACATGGAAAAGGATTACAACCCCCGCGCCGCCGGCACAGGCGGCAGCGACCTGCCCAATCTCAAGGCCGAATTTTCCAAGATCCCGCATGATCGCGGCACTCTGGGCGCCGCGCGCAGCGCCAGCCCCGACAGCGCGAACAGCCAGTTTTTCATCAGCTTCAAGGACAACCATTTCCTGAACGGCCAATACACCGTCTATGGCCGCGTCATTCAGGGGATGGAGCATGTGGATGCCATCGCCAAGGGCGAGCCGCCCGCGAACCCCGACCGCATGATCAGCGTCAAGGTGGCCTCCGATGCGTAACATACTGGCAGCCACAATCATCCTCGCCGCCGCGCCCGCGCTGGCGACCGAGTTGAAAATCGACGTCGCTGGCGAAGCGAACGGCACCATCACCATCGACCTCTTCGAAGATGTCGCCCCCGCCCATGTGGAGCGTATCACAACACTCGCCAAAAACGGCGCCTATGACGGCGTCGTTTTCCACCGGGTGATCGACGGCTTCATGGCACAGACCGGCGATGTGGAATTCGGCAAGCTGGAGGACGGCGACATGAGCCGCGCCGGGATGGGCGGGTCGGACCTGCCCGACCTCAAGGCCGAATTCTCGGACCGCCCGTTCGAGGCCGGAACCGTCGGCATGGCGCGCAGCGCCAGCCCCGACAGCGCCAACAGCCAGTTCTTCATCAATTTTGCCCCGGCAGGACATCTGAATGGTGCCTACACCGTGGTCGGCAAGGTGACGGACGGCATGGACGTGCTGAATTCGATCAAGCGCGGCACCGGCGGCAACGGCGCGGTCGTCGGCCAGCCTGACGTTATGACCTCCGTCACGGTTGTCGACTGAGCTTGGACAGCGACAAACACGCCACGGGCCATGAGCCGCTGAATACGCTCAAGCCCGTGGCACCCGACATCTGGCTGATCGACGGGCCGGCGGTGAAGTTTTACGGCATGCCGTATCCGACACGCTGCTCGGTGGTGCGGTTGGCCGATGGCGATCTGTGGGTTCATTCGCCCACCCTGCTGACAGACTCGCTACGCGGCGAATTGAAGGCGCTTGGACCGGTGCGCTATCTGATCGCGCCAAACGGGCTGCACTACGTGAGCATCGCCAACTGGCAGGAGGCCTATCCCGATGCCGCCACCCACGCCGCACCCGGCCTAGCGTCCCGTGCGGCGCGAAAAGGCGCGGCGCTGCGGGTGGACCATGATCTGGGGCAGACAGCTCCGCCAGCTTGGGCAAACCAGATCGACCAGATGATCGTCCGCGGCAGCAAACGGCACCGCGAAGCGGTCTTCTTTCACCGCGCCTCCTCAACCCTCATCCTCGCCGACCTGATTCAGAATTTCGAGACGGCGCAACTGCCCGTCTGGATGCGCCCACTGGTCTGGCTGGCCGGGATCGACGACAGCGACGGCAGAATGCCGCTCGATATGCGCATTACGTTTCGCAAAACGCCTCTGGCGGAATCGGTCGAGACGATGATTGCGTGGGACCCCGAGCGGCTGATCCTGGCGCATGGCCACTGGTATCCCCAAAATGCGGTTGACGAATTGCGCCGCGCTTTCCGCCGCATCCTGCGCGACCGCGAATGGATTGCAGCCATGGACCGGATGACCGCAGGCCACCGGAACGGCGGCGATACACGCTGAGTCCTCCGCCCGCCCCCGCGCACAGACCGGTCCGCCTCCGGCGGGAGTATTCTTGGAAAGAGAAAAACCGCCTTGGTTTTTTCTTGGTCCAAATACCCAAATCCCGCACTCACCGCCCTGCGCGAAGACCGGACAGCCGGACGCTCTAACGCATCCATACCTCGACCCGTCGATTGGCGCGGCGGCCCCATTCGCTGTCATCGCAGGCCATCGGCATGGCTTCGCCAAATGTTTCGATATCCAGCTTCAGCCGGTTCAGCTCTGCGGTCTCTGCAGCATTAACAACAGCGTTTCGGACCGCGTCCGCGCGGCGCAGCGCGATGGTACGATTGGCCGACGCCGGACCTTCGCTATCAGAAAAGCCGACGAAAACCAGCTGCCGCCCGTCATAGAACCCACTTTCCAGCGCACGCGCGAGGCTGTCCACGTTGGAGCGTGATTGCGGGTCCAGCCGGATTGACCCCGGCTCGAACCGGAACGTCGTGGTCAGACGCTTCAACGGTCTGAGGACCTCGACCATCCGTTGCAGATCAGCCAGCTTCACCTCCTCGCCCGCGCGCAGAACAGCATTGGCAAAGCGGTCGCCCTGCGCATTGATCTCGATTTCTTCGGGCAGCTGATCAACGAATCCAGCGCGCCGGATGACCAGCTGCGCCGCAGGCTCGCGGGTGAACACCAGAAACTCGCGTACCAGCTTGGGCAGGCGATGGGCGGGCAGATACAGGAACATGGGCGCCGTCAGCGGATAATCCTCGGTTTTGACAGCGCGGCGCGTGGCCTGCATGGCGAAACCGCAGGCACCCGTCAGCGCCAGCTCGAACGTCAGCCCCTTTTCCGACCGGCTGCCAATGCCCAGCGCAAAGGGGTCCTGCGCGACGGCCTGCGACAGCGCCTCGCCATCCGGATGGCGGATGGCGTCCGAAACAAAGCTCTCGGCGCCGCCGGTCAGCATCTGCCGCTCCGTCGCCTGGCCCAACCCCGTGTCCGGATCGTGCAGGTGGACCGCGATGGGCGCGTCTGCACCGCCGAGTTCAACCCAGTCGGTAATTTCCCCCGACAGCACCTTGGCCAGTTGCGGCGTCGTGATGGTCGTCACCGGATTGCCGGCAGATACCAGCGGCACCAGCGCATCCAGCGCCAGAACACGGCTGCGCCGCGCATCGCGCAGATCGCCCAGACCCGCCTCGCGGCCGCGGATCGCCTCGTTCCGGGTGACTTCACGCAGGGACATGACCATCTCGGCCTCGCCCGCCAGCAGATCGGCAAAGCCTTCGTCGGTGTTGGTCAGGCGCACGTGGAACCGGCCGCGCGGCTGGCCGCTGCCTGCGTCGCTCAGCGTATAGGTCGTGGCGATGTCCGACGTGTTTTCGCGTGACAGCTCCAGTCCTTGGCGCAGGGCAAATGCCTCGATCAGCGCCGGCATCAGGACGCGGCCAATGGTGGGCGCGCCGGACAGGGTGATGTCGGCAACGTAGGCGTTCAGGTTCGGGCATCCCGGTCCTTCGCACAGCACACCCGATCCATCGACCGTCAATTCTCCATAGATCGTATCGACCCGGTAAAATTCACCGTCAAAGCCCGAGAGGTTGCCGGAAATCTCGACATCGCCGTCGCGAGACGTCAGCGTGACGTCCTGCGCGGCGGCGGTCAAGCCGGTGCTGCACACGATAAGTGCGGCGAAGATCGCCGCACGCAGAATTGCCATCAGGGGACCTCGGACACCGAAATTCAGTTGCGGGCGATGGTGATGTCATTCAGCAGGTTTTTCAACACCAGAAAATCACCCACCGCGTCACATTCGGGAATTGCCAGTGTCAGTTCCTGCACATTCAGCGTTCCGCCGGGCCGCATTTGCAAGGCCTGCGCCTCGATATCCTTGGCGCAATTGGCCTGCGTCACCTCGGCTTCGACCTGCAGCGCGACAGCGCCATCGCGTCCGTTCGGGCGGCTGGGAAGGGTGTAGATCTCGGCCATCAGCGCCTCGGGCTGGGCGGCGTCACCAAGCAAGGTCATGAACCCGCGGTCGCCCTCTACGGCAGCCGCAACGTCGCGCCGGGCGGCGGCCCAGACATGTCCATCGCTGCCCATCTCGGCGCCAAACTCAAACGCGTGCAGCTGCACGCCGCTGTCGCCCTGCCATTGAATCGCGACCCGCTGAAAATCGTCCAGGCTTTCGACATCGGCGCTGGCAACGGCGCCATCGCCATTTGGAAAGGCGACGATGAAAACCGCCGATTTGGCCAGCGCCGGGACCAGCATGGAGGCATGGCCGCCGGCATCTGTCACGTGGGTGAACATCAGGCCGTTGTGATGCAGAGTGAATCGCTGGTCCTGCGCGCAAGGCGCGTCCAGCGACAGGACGACCATCGCGCCCGGTACGGTATCGGCTGCCAGCTTATAATCGCAGGTCAGGCTGGGGGCGACCACTTCGGCTGGCAGCGCATCGGTCATGACTTCAGGGGTAACGGTCAGCGCGGCCAACTGCACCGTGCCCACTGGTGCTTCAGGCAATTCGGCGGCGGCCTGCACATCCTCGGGTGCGGCTGGCGTGGCAGACGTCGTCTGGATCGACGTCACGTCCAGCGCGTCGCTGGCACCGGTGTTCTCGGCGACATCTGGCGCAGGAGTTTGCGGGATGCTTGCAACCGTTCCGGTATCGGTCGCGTCGGCGGATTGCATGAAATGACCGGCACCCAAGGCAAGAGCCAACGTGCCGCACCCCATCGCGATCATCCTGATCTTCTGCATCTCTGGTCCCCCACAACTCAGAATTCGGTCTTGGAGAATTCCTAAATCCCGAAAGCGGCAGACATGTGGCGCGGGTGCGGAGTCATTCGGGCCGCTGTGTGGCGGCCCTATGACGGCAAAGGGGTGGTGACGATCAGGCCAGACGTCCGTGGCAATGCTTGAACTTCAGACCCGAACCGCATGGGCAGGCTGTGTTGCGGCCCGGATTGCCCCATGTCGACTGGTCGTTCTCGTCAAACCCTTCAAGAGCGGCCTCCTGCGTGGTCCGGGCAGTCTGGCGACCGTCCTCCTGCGGGGTTGCCGCCTTGGTCTGGGCCTCAAGCGCAGCGCGCTCCTGCATCATCCTTTGCAGCATCGCCTCCTGATCCGCTTGCGGCATCGGCTGCACCTGCGCCAGCTTGCGGGTGACGTCCTGGCGCAGGGTGTCCAGCATCGTCTCGAACAACTGGAACGCCTCGTTCTTGTATTCGTTCAGCGGATCGCGCTGCGCATATCCGCGAAAGCCCACGACGCTGCGCAGATGCTCCAGCATCAGCAGGTGATCACGCCACTTGCCGTCGATGGTCTGCAACAGCAGCTGTTTTTCCACCAGCCGCATGTTGGCCGGCCCGAACGCGACGGCCTTTTTCGCCATCATCTCGTTCGCGTGCTTTTCGATGCGCTCGCTGATCTGCTCGTCATCGACGCCTTCTTCCTCCGCCCATGCCTGCACCGGCAGATCCATGTTCAGCGCCTCGATGATGGCCTCGTGCAGCCCTTCCATGTCCCACTGATCGGCATAGGTCTTGGGCGGCATGTATTGATCGACCAGATCGTCGATCACTTCGCCGCGCATGTCCTTGATGATCTCGCTCAGGTCGTCGGCCCGCATGATGTCGAGCCGCTGTTTGAAGATCACCTTGCGCTGCTCGTTCATCACATCGTCGAATTTCAGCAGCTGCTTGCGGATGTCGAAGTTGCGCCCCTCGACCTTGGCCTGCGCGCGTTCCAGCGATTTGTTCACCCATGGGTGAATGATCGCCTCGTCCTCTTTCATGCCAAGACCCGACAGCACCTTCTCCAGACGCTCCGAGCCGAAGATGCGCATCAGGTCATCGTCCAGCGACAGGAAGAACGAGGATTGCCCCGGATCGCCCTGACGGCCCGAGCGGCCGCGCAGCTGGTTGTCGATCCGGCGGCTTTCGTGGCGTTCGGTGGCAAGAACAAAGAGCCCGCCCGCGTCCTTGACCGCCTGCTCTTCGGCCTTGTGGCCTTCTTCGATGCGGGCGCGGATCTCGGCGGGGTCGCCTTCGGGATCGGCGGCGATCGCCTCCATGATCTTCATGTCGATGTTGCCGCCCAGCTTGATGTCGGTGCCGCGGCCGGCCATGTTGGTGGCGATGGTGACGGCGCCCAGTTTGCCCGCGTCGCCGACGATCTGAGCCTCTTTCTCGTGCTGGCGCGCATTGAGGACGTTATGGGTGATGCCCGCCTCGGTCAGCATCTGGCTGAGCATTTCGGATTTCTCGATCGACGTGGTGCCGACCAGCGTCGGCTGGCCCTTGGCGTTGGCTTCCTTGATCTCTTCGATCACGGCCTTGTATTTTTCGGCGGCGGTGCGGAACACCGCATCATCCTTGTCCACCCGCGCGATGGGCTGGTTCGTCGGAATCTCGACCACGCCAAGGCCATAGATCTCGGCGAACTCTTCGGCCTCGGTGGCGGCGGTGCCGGTCATGCCGGCCAGCTTGTCATAGAGACGGAAATAATTCTGGAACGTCACCTGCGCCAGCGTCACGTTCTCGGGCTGGATATTGGCGCCTTCCTTGGCCTCGATGGCCTGATGCAGACCGTCGGACAGGCGGCGACCGGCCATCATACGGCCGGTGAATTCGTCGATCAGCACAACCTCGCCATCGCGGACGATGTAATCCTTGTTCTTCTGGAACAGCTTGTGCGCGCGCAGACCCTGATTGACGTGATGCACGATTGTCGTGCTTTCGGGATCATAGAGCGACTGATCTTCGGGCAGCACGCCGCGCTCGACCAGCAGGGTTTCCAGAAACTCGTTGCCCTCGTCGGTAAAGGTGGCGCTGCGCGCCTTTTCGTCGATGGTGAAATGTTCGTCTTGCAGTTCCGGGATCAGCTTGTCGATCGTCAGGTACAGATCGCTGCGGTCCTGCGCCGGGCCGGAAATGATCAGCGGCGTGCGCGCCTCGTCGATCAGGATGCTGTCGACCTCGTCCACGATGGCAAAGTTGTGGCCGCGCTGGTTCATCTGGGTCAGCTCGGACTTCATGTTGTCGCGCAGATAGTCGAAACCCAGCTCATTATTCGTGGCATAGGTGACGTCGCAGGCATAGGCGCGCTGCTTTTCATCCTCGGGCTGCTGCGGATAGACGACGCCGGTGGTCATGCCCAGCGCGGCAAAGACCTTGCCCATCCATTCGGCGTCCCGCTTGGCCAGATAGTCGTTGACGGTGACGATATGCACGCCCTTGCCGGTCAGCGCGTTCAGATAGGCAGGAAAGGTCGCGACCAGCGTCTTGCCCTCGCCGGTCTTCATCTCGGCGATGTTGCCCTGATGCATGAAGATGCCGCCCATCAGCTGCACGTCGAAGGCGCGCAGGCCCAGCGCGCGGCGCGCGGCCTCGCGGCAGTTGGCAAAGGCTTCGGGCAGCAGCGCATCAAGGGATTCGCCGTCCTGCGCGCGCTTGCGGAGTTCGGCCGTCTTGGCGATGATGCCGTCGTCGTCCAGCGCCTCGATCTCGGGCTCCAGCGCGTTGATGTTGTCGATCAGCGGGCGCGTTGCCTTGACCTTGCGGTCGTTCGGCGTACCGAAAACCTTACGGGCGACCGTTCGAATACCCAGCATGTTCAATCTCAATCCCGTTTGTAATCCGCTCTGCGCCCGGCGATGCCTTGCCCCGTTTCCATTGCCACCCTACATCGGGCAAGGTATCAGCGGGAAAGCCTGCGTTGACAGGCGATGTAAGGGCCTGCTGGCTAAGTGTCAACGTCGCGCCCCCGTGCGCGGCACCAACAACCTAACTGCGAAGGAACCGTCACATGTTCGACCGTCTCAAACCGATTGCCACCTCTGTCCTTCTGGCGGGGGCACTCGGCGCCGCGCCGGTCCTGGCCGACGACAGCGCCCCGACCGCCGATACCGTCGTCGCCACCGTTGGCGATACCGAAATCACGCTGGGCCACATGCTGATGCTGCGGGCAGGTCTGCCCGAACAATTCGCGCAGGTGCCCGCCGAGGTACTCTACAAGGGGATTCTGGACCAGCTGGTGCAGCAAACGCTGCTCGTGAACGCGCATGATGGCGATCTGTCCAAGCGCGCCGCACTGGCGCTGGATAACGAACGCCGCGCGCTGATCGCCTCCGAAGAGATGGCCGATATCGTGGAAACCGCCGTGACGGACGAGGCGATCCAGACCTATTTCGACGACAACTACCTGAGCGCCGAAGGCGTCACCGAATTCAAGGCCGCGCATATCCTGGTCGAAACCGAGGAAGAAGCCGCAAAGCTGGTCGAGGAGGCCCGCGGCGGTGCCGATTTCGGCGACCTGGCCAAGGAGCATTCCACCGGTCCCTCCGGCCCCAGCGGCGGCGATCTGGGCTGGTTCAGCGACGGCATGATGGTGCAGCCTTTTCAGGATGCCGTCTCGCAGATGGAACCGGGCAGCGTAAGCGATCCGGTGCAGACGCAATTTGGCTGGCACGTGATCAAGCTGGACGAAACCCGCGAAAAGGACGCCCCGACCTTGGATGAGGTACGTGCCGAAATCGAAGATGCCCTGCGCCAGAAGGCCATCGAGGCCCGCATCGACGAGTTGCAAGAGGCGGGCAGCGTTGATCGCGCCGCCGGTGACAAGATGGACCCGGCCGTTCTGAACCAGTTCGACCTTCTGGAAGAGTAAGCAAACGTGGCCAAGATCACCTCCGTCTCACCGCTGGCGCCCGCTGCCTTTCCGGACCTTCCGGTCATCAAGGGTGTCCGTTTTGCCAGCATCGCCGCCGGTGTGCGTTACTCGGGCCGCACCGATGTGATGCTGGCGCATCTGGCGCCCGGCAGCACGGTGGCGGGGGTGTTCACCCGCTCTGCCACCCGCTCGGCCCCGGTACTGGACTGTCAGGCCAAGATCGGGCGCGGCGGCGATGAGGGCGCGGCGATTATCGTGAACTCGGGCAATTCCAACGCCTTCACCGGGCGGCACGGGGTTGAATCCGTGCGCGCGGTAACGTCCGGCGTGGCCGATCTGCTGGGCCTGCCAGCGCACCGCGTCTTCTCCTCCTCCACCGGGGTCATTGGCGAGCCGATGAAGCATGAGCGCATCCTCACCAAGCTGGATGCGTTGAAAGACATGCTGCGCGAGGACGGCATAGCAGATGCCGCCCGTGCGATCATGACAACCGACACCTTTCCCAAGGGGTCCACGACCGACGTCGAGATTGACGGCCAGATCGTGCGCATCGCCGGCATCGCCAAAGGCTCGGGCATGATCGAGCCGGATATGGGGACGATGCTGGTCTACATCTTTACCGATGCGCAGGTCGACCAGCCGGTGCTGCAATCCATGGTCAGCGCGCTGAACCGCACGACCTTCAACTGCATCACCGTGGATAGCGACACATCCACTTCCGACACGTTGCTGGTGGGTGCAACCGGTGCCTCCAGCGTGCGGATCACCGAGCATTCGATAGGCTTCATGGAAGGGCTGCGCCGCGTCATGCTGGATCTTGCGCAGCAAGTTGTCCGCGACGGCGAAGGCGCGACCAAGCTGGTCGAGGTGTCGGTCACCGGCGCTGCCAGCGATGCAGATGCGCACAAGCACGCCAAGGCGATTGCCAATTCGCCACTGGTCAAGACGGCCATCGCAGGCGAAGATCCAAACTGGGGCCGCGTCGTGATGGCCATCGGCAAATCCGGCGCGCGAGCGGATCGCGACATTCTGGCGATATGGTTCGGTGACATCAAGGTGGCCGAAAACGGCTGGGTCAGCCCCGAATATGACGAAGATCGCGCCGCCGCCTACATGAAGCGGCAGGAGCTGACGATTCATGTCGATCTGGGCTTGGGCGGCGGAACGGCGCGCGTCTGGACCTGCGATCTGACGCATGGCTATATCGACATCAACGCCGACTACCGCTCGTGAAGGTCGTTCTGGTTTCGGCCGTCGCGCTCATCGATGTGGATGGGCGCGTCCTGCTGGCGCAGCGGCCCGAGGGCAAGTCGATGGCCGGTCTCTGGGAGTTTCCCGGCGGCAAGGTCGAGCCGGGCGAGTCGCCCGAGTCCGCGCTGATCCGCGAGCTGCAGGAGGAGCTGGGGATCGACACATGGGCAAGTTGCCTTGCGCCACTTACCTTTGCCAGCCATTCCTACGTGGATTTCCACCTGCTGATGCCACTGTTCGCCTGCCGTAAATGGAACGGCATCGTGCAGGGGCGAGAGGGACAGGGGCTGAAATGGGTGCGCGCGGCGGATCTACGCAACTACCCGATGCCACCTGCGGATGTGCCTCTGATCCCGATCTTGCGCGACTGGCTCTAGCCGGCGCCTTTGCATGAGAGAAACGAAAAAGGGCGCCCGCGAAGGCGCCCTTGTCACATTCCTCGACCCGCTGGATCAATCCAGCGTGCGAACGATTTCCTCGCGCTCGAAAATCTCGATCACATCACCTGCGCGAATGTCATCGTATCTCTCGAACGCCATGCCGCATTCCTGACCCGACTGAACCTCGGCCACTTCGTCCTTGAAGCGCTTGAGCGTTTTCAGCGTGCCCTCGTGGACCACGACATCGTCGCGCAGCAGGCGCACACCGGCAGAGCGGCGCGCGATGCCTTCGGTGACAAGGCAGCCGGCAACATTGCCGACGCCGGTAACCTTGAAGACTTCCTTGATCTTGGCATAGCCGATAAATTTTTCGCGGATCTCGTTGCTCAGGAGGCCCGAAGCCGCCGCCTTCACGTCATCGACCAGATCGTAGATCACCGAATAATAGCGGATCTCTACACCTTTCTGGTTCGCGCTCTGGCGTGCAGGTGCGTTGGCCCGGACGTTGAAGCCAAACACGGGCGCGCCGGATGCTTCGGCAAGGCTGATATCGCTTTCGGTAATGGCACCGACACCCGAGTGAAGCACGCGCACGCGCACCTCGTCGTTGCCGATCTTCTCCATCGCCTGAGAGATCGCCTCGGCGGAACCCTGCACGTCAGCCTTAACAAGAATGGGCATTTCGGCCACGTTCTTGCTTTCCTTGGCCTGCGCCATCAGCTGGTCCAGCGTGACGGCGGCACCGGCTGCGGCGCGCTTTTCCTTGGCGGCATTGGCCCGGTATTCTGCAATCTCGCGTGCCTGCGCTTCGGTATCGACAACGTTCAGAACGTCGCCTGCCGCAGGGGCGCCGTTGATGCCCAGAACCTCGACCGGAACGGATGGGCCGGCCTTCTTGACGCGCTCGCCCTTGTCGTTGATCAGCGCGCGGACCTTGCCGTATTGCTCGCCCACGACAAAAATGTCGCCCTGACGCAGCGTGCCCTTCTGAACCAGCACGGTCGCGACGGGGCCCCGGCCCACATCCAGCTGTGCCTCGATCACGGCACCTTCGGCAGCGCGGTTCGGGTTCGCCTTCAGCTCAAGGATCTCGGCCTGAAGCGCAATGGCCTCCAGCAGATTGTCCAGACCCTGGCCGGTCTTGGCGCTGACCTCGACGTCCTGCACGTCGCCCGACATCGCCTCGACGACGATTTCGTGCTGGAGCAGGTCGGTCCGCACCTTCTGCGGATCCGCGGCTGGCTTGTCGACCTTGTTAATCGCGATGATCATCGGCACGTTCGCTGCCTTGGCGTGGTTAATCGCCTCGATCGTCTGCGGCATGACAGCGTCATCGGCAGCAACCACCAGCACGACGATATCGGTCACCTGAGCACCGCGCGAGCGCATCGACGTGAACGCCGCGTGGCCCGGAGTATCCAGGAACGTCAGGTTCGAGCCGCCGGCCGTCTTGACCTGATAGGCCCCGATATGCTGCGTGATGCCGCCAGCCTCTCCAGACTGAACCTTGGCGTCGCGGATGGCGTCCAGCAGCGACGTCTTGCCGTGGTCGACGTGGCCCATGATGGTAATGACGGGCGCACGCGGCAGCATGTCCTCGGGCTTGTCCTCGATTTTCGCGATCACGTCCTCCACGTCGGCGTCCGAAACGCGCACGACGCGGTGGCCGAATTCCTCGATGATCAGTTCGGCAGTGTCGGCGTCGATCGCCTGATTCTGCGTCACCATCATGTCGTTGTTCATCAGCGCCTTGACCACATCTGCCACACGCTCGGCCATACGGTTGGCCAGTTCGGCGACGGAAATGGTTTCCGGCAACTGCACGTCGCGGATGATCTTTTCACGCTCTTGCGTGCCGCCCATAGCCTTTTGGCGCGCACGTTCCTGCTTGCGCTTCATCGCGGCCATGGATTTCTGGCGGCCACCTTCGCCGCCCGACAGCGCCTGATTCAGCGTCAGCTTGCCCGAGCGGCGGCTGTCCTCGCCCATGCCCTTGCCCTTGGCGGGGCGTTTTGTTTCGGTGTCGCGATCCTGCTTGCGCGGGGTCGATGCGGGCGCAGGCCCGCCGCGCGGGGCGACGCGGGCGGCATCAGGCTCGGTCGGGGCGGCGGCCTGCTTGGCTGCGTCCTCGGCGGCGCGGCGCTGGCGCGCGTCCTCTTCTTCCTTGGCTTTCAGGGCCTCGATGCGCTCTTGCTCTTCGCGCTCCTTGGCCTCGGCATCGTCGCGGCGGCGCTGGCGTTCTGCCTCGCGCTCTTTTTCTTCGGCCTCGCGGCGTGCGGCATCCTCGCCCTCACGTGCCTTGGCAGCCTGAAGCGCCTTCATCCGGCGCTCCATCTCCGCGTCGGAAATACCGGCGGGGCGCTTGGAGGGATCGCTGATGGGCGCGGGTTTACCAGCGCCAGCCATGTTGCCTGCGCCCGGTTTGGGCACGACGACGCGCTTCCGCTTGGTTTCCACCACGACGTTCTTGGTCCGGCCATGGCTGAAGCTCTGCTTCACGTTGCCCGCACGCGGACCGCCACGAACACCCAATGTCTTCTTTCCGTCGTTGTCGCTCATTTGGTCTTCTTCCCTTTCCGATGGCCGTTGCCATCGTCCGAAACGCGCAGGCCCTTGAGCCTTGCCGCCTCATCTACAACACGTTGCATCAAACCACCAGCGGACAGTGCCGCGTGTATTGTGGTTTGTCGCCCGAAGGCCTGTCCCAGCTCATCGGCGGTCAGCCAACCGATGAAACTGCCGTAATGCGGCGTGCTGAGCTTGGATTTCCCGCGCTCCGACCCGTCGCTGGCCTGTATCAGAACCTCGGCCTCTTCCTTGTCCAGACTGGCCTTGACCTTCTCGTAACCCGAAACGGCACGACCGCTTTTGCGGGCAAGGCTGATCAGGTTGACCACCCGCTGCGCCAGCAGGGATTCGACCCAGTCAGTCAGCTCCTCGGGCACCTGAACCGGTTGCCTAGCGGCGCGGGCAAACAGGCCCTTTGTCGCCGCCTTGTCCAGCGCGGCACGGTCAGCGGCCACCCAGATGCCACGGCCCGGCAGTTTCTCGGCCAGATCCGGGGCAATCTGCCCTTCCGGACCTATGACAAACCGGATCAGCCCGAACTTCGGCTGCACCTCGCCAGTGGCGATGCACTTGCGCTCGGGACCATCTTCATGGTCTTTGGGTTGCCCGCCGCGGCTCATAAGGGTCTCCGAAGCCTGCGATCAGGCTTCGGACTCCTCCTCGGCATCGCCATCTTCAGCGTCGGCGTCCAACTCGGTAGGGTCGACCCAGCCCAACATCACGCGCGCGGTCATCACCATGTCCTGCGCTTCCTCAAGCGACACGTCGAAGGGCTCCAGCAGGCCGTCGTCCTTGACGCGTTCGCCGTCCTGAACGGTCCAGCCGCCGGCCAGCTCCCAATCAGCGCAGGTTGCAAAATCTTCCAGCGTTTTCACGCCATCCTCGGCCAGCGCAAGAACCATCTGGGGTGTCAGCCCCTCGAATTCAACCAGGCTGTCCTCGACACCCAGTTCGCGCGCCTTGTCCAGCGCGGCTTTGGCCTTGGCCTCGATGATATCGCGGGCACGGGCCTGCAGTTCCTTTGCGGTGTCGTCGTCGATGCCGTCGATCACCAGCAATTCGTCCAGATCGACATAGGCGACCTCTTCGAGGCTGGTAAAGCCTTCGGAGACCAGAAGCTGGGCAAAGAATTCGTCCAGATCCAGATTTTCCATGAAGAGGCCAGTGCGCTCTTCAAATTCTTTCTGGCGGCGCTCGCTATCCTCGGCCTCGGTCATGATGTCGATGTCCAGACCGGTCAGCTGGCTGGCAAGGCGCACGTTCTGGCCGCGGCGGCCAATGGCGAGGCTCAGCTGTTCCTCGGGGACGACGACGTCGATCTTGCCGGCCTCCTCGTCCAGAACCACCTTGGTCACTTCGGCAGGCTGCAGCGCGTTGACCAGGAATGTCGGCTGGTCGTCGTTCCACGGGATGATGTCGATCTTTTCGCCCTGAAGCTCGTTCACCACGGCCTGAACGCGGCTGCCGCGCATACCGACGCAGGCGCCGACCGGGTCGATGGAGCTGTCATAGCTGATGACGGCGATCTTGGCACGGCTGCCGGGATCGCGGGCAACGGCCTTGATTTCGATGATGCCGTCATAGATTTCGGGCACTTCCATCTTGAACAGCTCGGCCATGAATTCCGGCGCGGTGCGCGACAGGAAGATCTGCGGGCCGCGCTGTTCGCGACGCACGTCCTTGATGTAGCAGCGGATGCGGTCGCCGGGACGGTATGCCTCGCGGCCGATCTTCTCGTTCCGGCGCAGGATGGCTTCGCCGCGACCCACGTCGACGATGACGTTGCCGTATTCCTCGCGCTTGACCAGACCGTTGATGATGGTGCCGGCGCGGTCCTTGAATTCCTCGAACTGGCGGTCACGCTCGGCTTCGCGAACCTTTTGCAGAATCACCTGCTTGGCCGATTGCGCGGCGATTCGGCCCATTTCGACCGGCGGGACCTCTTCGGCAAACTCGTCACCGATCTTGGGATCGTCCATGTATTCCCGGGCCTGCTCGACGGTGAATTCGGCCTGATAGTTTTCGACCGCATCATCGGCAACCACGGTGCGCACGCGGGTGAATGTCGCGCGGCCCGTCTTGCGGTCGATGCTGACGCGGATGTCCATTTCGGCGCCGTAGCGGGATTTCGCGGCACGCGAGAGGGATTCTTCCATCGCCTCGACCACCAGACCGGGGTCGATCATCTTCTCGCGGGCCACGGCCTCGGCTGTTTGCAGCAGCTCAAGCTGATTTGCAGATGTGATTGCCATGGGTTTCAGTCCTCCTCAGAACCGGTTTCAGTCTGGATTTCGTCAAATTTGGTTTCGTCTATGGTGCCATCTTCGCTGAGCGTTCCGGCCGCCTTGCGCTGGCGCAGCATTTCCTTGATCAGATCGTCTGTCAGGACCAGCTTGGCGTCGGCCAGCCAGTCGAATTCAAGGCCGATGGTGCCTTCATCGACATTGATCAGCACCTCGGTGCCCTCAACGCCGGCCAGTATTCCCTTGAAGCGTTTGCGCCCGTCGATCAGATCGTTCGTCTCGATCTTGGCCTCGTAGCCCTCGAACGCTGCGAAGTCCTTGAGACGGGTCAGCGGCCGGTCGATGCCGGGGCTGGACACCTCAAGCGTATAGGCCTCGGCCAGCGGGTCTTCGACATCCAGCGTGGCACTGACGGCGGTGGAAATCTGCGCGCATTCATCCACCTCGATGCCGCCCTCGGGCCGCTCGACCATGATCTGCAGCGTGTGGTATTTGCCGCCCATCAGCCGCACGCGCACCAATTCGAACCCCAGATCCTCGATCACGGGTGTGATGATCCCGGCCATACGGCGGTCGATGGCGGCTTTGGCGATAAGGTCGTTGTTCATGGCGATCAGGTCAGTCTCTCTCAGCAGGTGTCGGCAAGCACAAAAAAACGGGCGCGCGGCCCGTTGCATTATCCGGTGGTGCGTTTCGGTGTGGACCCGAACCGCGCCGCTATTGAGAGCCATATAGCGAAGGCGGCGGCAGGATGCAAGGGGATTGGCGCGGCAGCAGTGATTAGCCGCGCGCCAGAGCGTCCATCACGCGCACCAGTTCGGCGCTGATCCCCGGCTCGGACAGGGCGTGACCGGCCAGCGGGATCATGTGCATGCGGCAGCCGGGCCATGCGTTCGACAGCTCGTAGGCGGTGCCGGGCGGGCAGATCATGTCAAAGCGGCCCTGCACGATGGTGCCCGGCACCTGCGCCAGCTTGTCCATGTTGGACAGGATCCAGCCGTCATGATCCAGAAACCCAGCATGGGTAAAATAGTGATTCTCCAGCCGGGCAAAGGCGCGGGCATATTCCGCCGGGCTGTCACCACCGACGCCGGTGGAATGGACGGTAGCCAGCGCATTTTCCCACGCGCTCCATGCCTTGGCGTGCAGGGTTTCGGTGTGCAGATTGCCTGAAAACAGCCGCTTGTGATAGGCGGCGATCATATCGCCGCGTTCCTCCTCGGGGATCATATCCGCAAAACGGCCCCAAGTTTCGGGCCAGAACCGCCCGGCACCGCCACCATAGAACCACTCAAGCTCGGCCTGCGTCATGGTGAACACGCCGCGCAGCACCAGATGCGCGCAGCGATCCGGGTGGGTGATGCCATAGACCAGCGCCAGCGTGGCGCCCCAGCTGCCGCCGAAAACGATCCATTTTTCGATGCCCAGCGTGTTGCGGATCAATTCTATGTCATCGACCAGATGCCATGTCGTGTTCGCCTCGACCGATGCGTGAGGCGTCGAACGCCCGCAACCGCGCTGATCGAACAGGATGACACGATAGATCTCCGGGTCGAAATAGCGCCGCATCGCCGGGCTGCTTCCGCCGCCGGGGCCGCCATGAAACACGATGACGGCGCGCCCCTCGGGGTTTCCCGACTGCTCGACATAGACCTGATGGCCATCGCCCACGTCCAGCATCTGCCGGTCGAACGGCTCGACCGGGGGGTGCAAATACTGAGCTGCGCTTTTATGCCCCGAGATTTTATCCATGCCCGTCCTATGTTATGGCGCACACACAGGATAAAAAGTAGTGCGCCTGTGACGCAATGGATCACAAGGTGATGCGCCTCTGGCGCAATGGATCATACGGAGAGCGAAATGCAAAGGGCGGCATCCACCATAGACGAGGGCGAAGTCGCCAAATTCCAGGCCATGGCCGAAGAATGGTGGGACCCCACCGGCAAGTTCAAGCCGCTGCACATGATGAACCCCTGTCGGCTGGACTACATCACCCGGCAGATCGCCGCAGAATTCGAGCGTGATCTAAGCGATGCCGCGCCATTCGTGGGGCTGCGCATCCTCGATATCGGCTGCGGCGGGGGCCTTTTGTCCGAACCGATGGCGCGTCTGGGTGCCGAGGTCGTCGGCGCCGACGCGGCCGAGCGGAACATTCCCGTCGCGCAGGTTCATGCACAGCAATCGGGGCTGGACATCGACTACCGCCACACCACTGCCGAGGCGCTGGCCGAGGCGGGCGAGCAGTTCGATGCCATTCTGAACATGGAAGTGGTCGAACATGTCAGCGACCCCCTCGCTTATCTGACCGCCTGCCGCCAGTTGCTGAAACCGGGTGGCCTGCACATCTGCTCCACCCTCAACCGCAATCCGAAAAGCTATGTCGCGGCCATCATCGGCGCCGAGCATGTGATGCGCTGGCTGCCCAAGGGCACGCATGACTGGTCGAAATTCATCACGCCCGATGAGCTCTATGACCTGCTGCGGCAGGCCGGGCTGGAGCCGGTGGACCGCAAGGGGTTCGTGTTCAATCCGATCAGCTGGAAATGGTCGATTTCCGACCGCGATCTGAGCGTGAACTACGTCACCGCCAGCCGCAAACCGCGCTAAAGCGTTTCGCGAAAAACCTGAATCACAGCTTTTTGCGGAACGCGCGCTCCATACCAGCGGTGCGCGCGTTTCGCCTTTATCTGATATCTCAGGTTAACGGCGAAACGCTTTAGCCCTCCGGCTCCAGCCGGGCGCGCAGGCTGCGCAGTACCGGCAGAGCGGCGCGCACCTTGTCCTCGCCCAGCTCCGAGACGACCTCGGAAATCAGCGGGGTGATCGACGAAATCGCCGCCTCACGCGCGGTGCGGCCTGCCGGGCTGATCGACACCCGCTTGCGCCGCGCGTCATCCCAATCGGGGCGGATATGGACGTATCCGGCCCATTCCAGCTTGTGCAGGGTGTTGGTCATCGCGCCGCGCGTGACGTGAAAGCTCTTGGCCAATTCGGCAGGGCTACGCTCGGCTCCGGCGCGGGCCAGATGGTTCAGCACCGAAAAATGCGATATCTCCATCCCCTTGGGCAGCACGCGGGTCAGCTGATTGCGGATCAACTGATCATTCGTCAGGATCTCGCTGAACAGCGCGACGGCAAGGGCATTTGTGGGGGTATCTTCCATCAGGGGCCGTCAAATCCGGGATCATGCATCAGCGCCGGGATGCGCTGTCGCGCTTGTGCCACCTCGGCCATGTCCAGATCAACGTAAATCACCCCCGGCGCAGTGCCGCCATCGGCCAGCACCTCGCCCCATGGCGAAATCGCCAGAGAATGCCCGTAGGTCTGGCGCGGCTTGCCCTGGCTGGCGCTGTGCGTGCCGGTCTGGGCGGGGGCCAGCACATACGCCCCCGTCTCGATCGCGCGGGCGCGCAACAGCGTCTCCCAATGCGCCGCGCCGGTGACTGGCGAAAAGGCCGACGGCACCGTCAGGACGCGCGCGCCTGCCTGCGCAAGATTGCGGTAGAGATGGGGAAAGCGGACATCGTAGCAGATTGTCACCCCCAAAAGGCCGAAGGGCATGTCCGCCAGAACCGCCCGCGTGCCGGGACGGTAGCCAGCCGATTCGCGATAGCTTTCACTGTCCGAAATCGTAACGTCGAACATATGAATTTTATCATATCGCGCGGCAATGGATCCATCGGGTGCGATCAGGAACGACCGATTGGCAAAGCGCCCAGCCGCATCCTCCGTCTTCAGCGCCAGCGATCCGATCAGCAGCCAGATCCCCCGCGCCGCCGCCAGATCGCGCAGCGCCGCAAGCGTGGTATCCTCGCCCTCTGTGCGCAACACGTCCATCTGGCGGGTGCGGCTGGCAGATACGCAATTGGTCACTTCGGGCGTCAGGACGAAACCGGCGCCGCCTGCGACAGCCTCCTCGATCAGAGCCGTTGTCACCGACAGATTCGCCGCAGGATCGTCACTGCTGCACAGTTGAACCAGCGCGGCCTTCATGCCGCCAGCAGCGCGTCCAGCTTGCCCGCCCGCTCCAGCGCAAACAGCTCGTCGCAGCCGCCGACATGCGTCTGACCGATGAATATCTGCGGCACGGTGCGCCCGCCATTGGCACGCTGTGTCATCTCGGACCGGCGCTCGGGCTGGCGGGCGATATCGATCTCGCTGAAGTTGACGCCCTTTTGCGACAAAAGGCGTTTGGCCGCATGGCAAAAACCGCAAAGCGGCGAGGTATAGATTTCGACGGGTTGCATGGCGGGCCTTCTTTTGGTTCAGGGCGTGCCTTTGAATTTAGGCATCCTTGCCCGCGCGCGCCAGTACCAGAATATCGACGCCGACCGCACCCGCCGCAAGGCACGCGTTCGCCGCCGCCGCGAAGGTCGCGCCCGATGTCATCACATCGTCCACCAGCAGGACGTGACGCCCGGCCAGCCGGATGCGCCGCCGCGGATGCACGCGGATCGTCCCCTCCATCGTCGCAAAGCGCGCGTCGCGCCCCAGACCGCCGAAGGATGGCGTAGCGCGGGGACGGATCAGCAGATCGGGGCACATCGGGCGGCCCACCTCGGCCGCGACCGCGTGCGCCAGCAGCGCCGCCTGATTGTAGCGGCGACGAAGCAGCCGCAGCCAGTGCAGCGGCACCGGCGCGATCAACGTATCGGAGCGCAGCAGCGGCTGCGCGGCGCGCGCCATCCACACGGCGGCGGGGCGCACCATATCCTGCCGGTCACCATGTTTCAGCGCCAGAACCAGCTTGCGCCCAGTTCCCGAATACATCACCGCCGCGCGCCCTGCGTCCCATGGTCGCGGTGTTCTGAGGCAGTCGTCACAGGTCAGCAGATCGCCCGGCGCATCCGGCCCCGCAGGCAGCGATATGCCGCACAGGTTGCACACCTGCCCCATCACAAAGGGCGTATCGCGCCAGCACGGCCCGCAGAGGCCAAAATCACTGTCCACCAGATCGCCGCAGACCGTGCAGCGCGGCGGATAGACCAGCCGCAGTGCCGATTGCAAATGCGTGGCCTTCACCTATATGTCCCATCCATGCGAATGATGATCCCCCAATGACCGCGCAACTGACAGATCGCGCCGCCCTGATACGCCAGCGTGCCCGCGCCGCTGCCGCAGGTCCGGCGCTGTTCCTGCACGAGGCGGCATCGGGCGACGTGCAGGATCGCATCTCTATGGTTAACAAAGCGTTTACAGCGCCTGCAATCATCACCGGCTGGCCCGCCCCATGGCACGCCGCCTTTCCCGAGGCGACGATCATCCCGGACGAGCCGACCCTTGCGCTGGAGCCCGACACGCATGACCTGATCATCCACGCGATGGCGCTGCATTGGTCGGACGACCCGGTCGGCCAACTGATCCAGGCGCGCCGCGCGCTGAAGCCTGACGGTCTGTTTCTCGGCGTCATGCCCGGCGGCACAACGCTGCATCAGTTGCGCGCAAGTCTGGCGCAGGCGGAATCCGAGGTCACGGGCGGGCTGTCGCCCCGGATCGCCCCCACCGGCGAAGTGCGCGATCTGGGCGGGCTACTGCAGCGCGCGGGTCTGGCCCTGCCGGTGGTGGACAGCGTGCCACTGACCGCCAGCTACGCCGATATGACGGCGCTGATGCAAGATCTGCGCGCGATGGGCGAAGGCAACGCGATGCACGCCCGGCCCCGCCATTTCACCCGCCGCGCCCTGTTCGACCGCGCCGCGCAGATCTATGCCGAGGCGTTCGGGGATGGCGAGGGGCGGATCATTGCGACCTATGATCTGATCTTTCTCACCGGCTGGGCACCGCATGCGTCGCAGCAGAAGCCGCTGCGCCCCGGCTCGGCCACGACCCGGCTGGCCGACGCGCTGAATACCAAAGAGACGCCGCTGGGCGATTGACCCCCGCCGCCATTCGCTTATGTCCCGGTTGCAGACCGGTGCAGGATAAAGGACAACCCCATGAAACAGACACCTATTCAGGCCACCTGCCCTGTGCATGCGCCCGCAGGTCACCCGGCGATCCCGCAGGAAAAGACCGGCATCCTCCTGGCCAATCTCGGAACGCCGGACAATTATGATTACTGGTCGATGCGCCGCTATCTGAACGAATTCCTGTCGGACCGCCGCGTGATCGACTATTCCCCGTGGAAATGGCAGCCTCTGCTGCAACTGGTGATCCTGACCAAACGCCCGTTCACCTCGGGCAAGGCGTATCAATCAATCTGGAATGAGGCGCAGGGCGAAAGCCCCTTGATGACCATCACCCGCGACCAGACCGATGCGATGCGCAGCAAGCTGACGGCCGAATATGGCGATGACGTGATGGTCGATTTCTGCATGCGCTACGGAAATCCCTCGACCCGCTCCAAGGTGCGCGAGATGACCGAGGCCGGCTGCACCCGCATCCTGTTCGTGCCGCTTTATCCGCATTATGCCGGGGCAACATCAGGCACCGCAAACGACGAATTCTTTCGCGCGCTGATGAAGGAAACGCGCCAGCCCGCCGCGCGCACGATCGAACCCTATTTCGACCAGCCCGCCTATATCGACGCGCTGGCGACCTCGATCGAGACGGCCTATGCTGGGGCGGCGACGCCGGAAATTCTGGTGGTCTCCTATCATGGCATGCCCAAACGCTATCTGATGCAGGGCGATCCCTACCATTGCCAGTGCCAGAAAACGACGCGCCTGCTGAAGGAGCGGCTGGGCTGGGATGACAGCCAGATTACCACAACCTTCCAGTCGGTCTTTGGTCCCGAGGAATGGCTGAAACCCTACACCGTCGAAGAGGTTGCGCGCCTTGCCAAGGAGGACGGCAAGCGCCGCATCGCCGTGGTCGCGCCCGCCTTCTCCGCCGATTGCATCGAAACGCTGGAAGAGATCAACGACGAGATCCGCGAAAGCTTTGAAGAGGCGGGCGGCGAGGAATTCACCTATATTCCCTGCCTCAACGACAGCCCGGCGCATATCGACGCGCTCGCCGGTGTCATCCGCGAAAATTTGCGGGGCTGGCTGGATTGATCCTGCCCATAGAAAAAGGCGCCGAACCCGCAGGTCCGGCGCCTTTTCCCTGACAAGTATCGCGAAACGCTTTAGTCAGCCGCGATGACGGCTGCGACAACGGCCAGCAGAACCAGCGGAACCCAGACGCCAGCGGACGACGAGCTTGCGCTGGTGTCTTCGACGATGACGGGCGCTTCCATGACGGGCGGCTCCATGTTGCCTGCGAAAGCAGTCGAAGCAGCGGCGGACAGAGCGGCGGCGAGAATGAGTTTTTTCATGGTATCTCCAGAAATTGGCCTGCGCCGCACATCGCGACGGCAAGCGCCCAAGACGTTGACTTCGTGCGAAGTTTCTAAGCAGAAATTTTTTGTGATTGCAATTGCACCCCCGCCGATGTCCGCGGCGACAGACCTTGGGGTCGTCAAATAAGCAACACTTGCGTGCCAACCTTGGTCAGGCTGAAAAGCTCGGCGATATGCTCGTTATACAAACCGATACAGCCGTTTGACGATTTGCGCCCGATCTTGCGGGTATCGTGCGTTCCGTGGATCCGGTAGTATTTCCACCCCAGATAGAGGGCATGGGTGCCCAGCGGATTATCGGGACCGGGCGGCACATATCTGGGCCAACTGGGGTTGCGCTTGAGCATATTTGCCGTCGGGCTCCAGCTGGGCCCCACGACCTTGCGGGTGACCGAGGTGCGCCCGCGGCGCGTCAGATCCTCAGACAGCGGCACAGAGGTTGGGTACAGTTTGTAAGTCCTGCCGTCGGCGCTCCAGAAATGCAGAGCACGCGAATCAATATCCACCAATACGGCGCCGTTCCTGAGAGTCGAGAAATACGGCTGCCAGTTCAGCGACCGAAAGCTGGAGATGTTGCGTGGCACGCTGGTGGATACGTCGCCCTCCATCTGCGTGGTATTGACGGTCTGGCAGATTGCCGGGGCGCCTATGACAGCGGCCGTTGCAGCCAGAAAACTACGACGGTTCAACAGCTTGGGGGTGTTTTGCTTCATAGGTGTCTCCAGAGCGGCGAGGTGTTTGTGATCCGGGCGACCATATTGCGCGAAAGACGCAGTCGCAATTCAAACAATACCACATTGGCGAGGTTTGGGCCATGTGGGTTTGAATCGCAACGCCTGGCACTGTAAAGCTTGCCCAAACAAATCATGCCGGGTGGTCCCAAGCCTATGTCGCGAATTCTTGTTCTTCTTTTCTCTGCACTCCTCGCCCTCAGCGCCTGTGCGCCGACGTCGCCATCACAGCCACAGATCGGGCCCGATGGAAAACCGTTGCCGACAGTCTACAATATCGGGCGTGGTGATACCTCCGCGATCCAGTATCGGATGCTGGATTCGGTCAATGCCCTGCGCGGGGCCGCTGGCCGCGCGCCGGTTACATTGAACGCCCAGTTGAACGCGGCGGCGGCGACTCACGCCCGCGACATGTCGGTGCAGAACAGACCGTGGCACTTCGGCTCGGACGGCTCGTCGCCGATCGACCGTATCCGCCGCGTGGGATACACCGGCAATCTTGTCGGCGAGAATATCTCGGAAACCTACGAGACCGAGCTGGAAACCCTCGCCGCCTGGATGGAAGAACCCGCCACGCGCAGGGTTGTGCTGTCGCCCAATGCCCGCGATCTGGGGTTCTCCTGGCTTCAGGAACGCAATGGCAAGATCTGGTGGACGATGGTGATGGGCGGCTGACGCCTTACTGCCCTGCTCGCCTGAAATATAAAAGCGCCGGAACGGGATCAAATCCGTTCCGGCGCTTTCGTCTTCCTAAGCTCTCATATCGGCGGGTCAGGCCATCACTGATATATCGTTATCGGCGTGCCGTCTTTTACCATCGCATAGATCCATTCGACCTCTTTATTACTGACCGCAATGCAGCCTGCGGTCCAGTCCCGCCCCTTGCGACGCCCCTTGTCCCCATTCGGCTGGCCGTGGATGAAGATGTCGCCGCCCGGGCTTTTGCCTTCGGCATAAGCCTGCGCGCGGTCGATCATATTGGGATAGGAAATCCCGATGGATAGATGGAACTTGCTGTTCGGATTGCGGCGGTCAATCAGATATGTTCCCTCGGGTGTGCGTCCGTCGCCCTCTTCGGTCTTGTGGCCAACCGGCATGAAGCCGAGGTCGAAATCGTAATGCTCCAGCACCTTGTCATGGTGCAGCAGATACATCTTGCGCTCGGTCTTTTTCAGCACGACATGCGTGACCTCGGGTCCCTTATATGTCTTGAACTTGGAACTGCATGCCGACAGTCCGACAACGACCAGCGCGATCGCAAAAAATCTCAGTATTCTCATTTGCCCTACTCGATCCGTTTTTTTTAAAGCATACCTCAGATCGGGGCTGTCGAGATAGAGGAAATTCGCAGCTCCGTGCTATATCCGGGCAAAATCTGCGACCAGTTCGACATGGCTGGACCACCGAAACTGGTCCACCACGCGCAATCCGGTCAGCGTATAGCCGCCCGAGGTCAGCGCCGCCGCATCCCGCGCAAAGGTAACGGGATTACACGACACATAGGCGATGCGCGGAATCGCCGCAGCAATCAGCGGCGCCACTTGCGCTTCGGCACCGGCGCGGGGCGGGTCGATCACGGCGCCGTCAAAGCGTTTCAATTCGGCCGGCAGCAATGGGCGCCGGAAGAGATCGCGCGCCTCGACTGTCAGTTGTTTCAGACCCGGCGCCTTGCGCCAGCCCGCATCCAGCGCTTCGATCATGGCCGCCTCGCCTTCGACCGCGTGGACCTGCGCATGGGCCGACAGCGGGAGCGTGAAGGTGCCGCACCCGGCAAAGAGATCAACGATCCGCGCCGCACCCGTCATCGCCGCCATGACATCGGCCAGCAGCGCCGCCTCGCCCTCGGCCGTGGCTTGCAGGAAGGCGCCGGGCGGCGGGACGACATGGGTGTTGCCAAAGCGCTGCACAGGCGAATGGCGGGCGGCGATCACTTCGCCCTCCCACGCAAGGCGGGCCAGATCATGCGCCTCGGCCAGCGCGGCAAGGGTGATGCGCAGCGGACCGTCTAGCGGTTTGCCGCCCGTGACATTCACATCCAGCCCCCCGCCCGACAGGCAGGCAGCGACGTCCAGCGCCCCCTTGCGGCTC
Organism: Roseovarius sp.; assembly: GCA_036568405.1. Taxonomy (GTDB): domain Bacteria; phylum Pseudomonadota; class Alphaproteobacteria; order Rhodobacterales; family Rhodobacteraceae; genus Roseovarius. Next base: position 42,130 of record DATCSR010000036.1, on the reverse strand, counting down.
GCCGTTTCTTGCGCCAGCGCCTCGGCCACCGGGATCGCGCGCATCAGATCGGGGTGGAGCAGCTGGCAGTCGGGAATTTCCACGATCACATCCGAGGCGCGCCCGTGGAACCCGGCCATCGCGCCCTTCTTGGTGCGCCGCGCCGACAGGGTCGCGCGGCGGCGGGCTTGCGGCGGGGACGTCGCGATGGGGCGAAACGGCGCCTCGATCCCGTGCGCGGCGAGGGCGGTGCGCACAACGTCCTCTTTCCAAGCGGCAACAAAGGCATCGTCGGCGTGCTGAAGCTGGCAGCCGCCACACGCCTTGAAGTGGCGGCAGGGCGGCGTCACGCGGCGCGCGCTGGGCTCTATGATGCGGATATCCGTCAGGCGCTGGCCGTTCAGGGTGCCGCTGACCACCTCGCCGGGCAAGGTCATGGGCGCGAATACCGGGCCTGCGGCGATACCGTCCCCCTGATGGCCCAGACGGTCGATGCGATAGCTCATTGTGACCCTTCCAGCAATTCCTGCCGCGTCAGGGCAAAACCCGAGGCGATCCACCGCTCCTCGAGCGCCTTCAACCGTTCGCCCAACGCTGGCCCCTGATGCTGGGGCATCAAATCGCGCGCCTTGATCGGAAACACCGCCTTGGCACCAACCGATGCCGCCTCCAGCGCGGCAGGGTCAAGCGGCGCCTCCAGAAGGGCGGCGCGCAATAGCAAGATATCGCGCGCGACCGGCAGCCCATGCCGATAGCCCAGCACGGCAGCGCCCGTCGGCGCGCCGATCTCGCGGCGCAGCAAATCCAGCCGCGCGCTGTCGGCATTTGACAGGCGCAAACGGTCACGCGGTGCCGCGCCGCCGAGGGCCGCAAGGCGGCGCATGGAATCGGGCGCCGTGCCGGTCTGCGTCTCAAGATGGACCAGCGGGGCCAAAGCGCGCATGTCCGCCCCCGGCAAAACGCGCGACAATGCGCCGACCTGTGCCATCGCGGCAACCGCCGGCGCAGGATCCTGCACAACCAGAAGCCGCCGCATTTCGGCGCCGACACGTTCGCGTGCGAGGCGATCCAGACCGTCCAGATTAGCGGCCACGGCGGCCAGCCCTTCGGCGTCGATACCGCGATCGTCACCGTATTGGGCATGAAACCTGAAGAATCGCAGGATGCGCAGATAATCCTCCGCGATACGCTGGCCTGCGTCACCCACAAAGCGCACGCGCCGCGCCAATGCGTCGGGCAAACCGCCAAGCGGGTCAATTATTTCCCCGTCAGCACCCGCATAGAGCGCGTTCATCGTGAAATCGCGGCGCCGTGCATCCTCGACCATCTCGTTGGTGAATTGGACGGTCGCGCGGCGCCCGAATGTTTCAACATCGCGGCGAAATGTGGTGACTTCGTGCGGCACGCCGTCCGCAACCAGCGTCATCGTGCCATGATCCGCGCCGGTCGGCACCGCCTTGATCCCCGCCGCCGTGGCAAGCCGCGCCATCTGGTCGGGGGTGGCATCGGTCGCAAGGTCCAGATCACCGACCGGCTCGCCCAGAACCGCGTTGCGCACCGATCCGCCTACCAGCCAAGCGCCATGGCCCGCATCGCGGAACGCCGCGAACACCGCCTGAAGCGGCGCGGCGGTCAGCCAAGGCGCGTCGATCCTCATGGACGCCCCGCCACATCGGCCAGCGACCGCAGCATTCGCGCCGTGGCGCCCCAGATATAGTAGGGTCCGAACGGCACGGTATAATATCGCCGCATTGTCCCGCGCCAATACCGCGCCTCGATCCGGTAGCGGCTGCGTTGCAGGACATGGTCCAGCGGCACATCGAACACCTCGGCCACCTCGGCCTCTTCTGGAACGGGGGTGTAGGGGGCAAGGATACGAGCAACCACAGGGGTCACCGTGAACCCTGTCACTGTCTCATGCGTGGGCAGATATCCAAGAATTTCGACATTTCCGGGATAAAGGCCGATCTCCTCCCGCGCCTCACGCAGTGCAGCAGCGGTCACGTTGGCGTCACCCTCGTCCTGCTTGCCCCCCGGAAAGGCAATCTGGCCGGGATGATGTTTCAGCACCGAAGACCGCTGCGTCAGCACAACGCGCGCCCCCTCCGGGCGCATCATCAGCGGCACCAGAACGCCGGCAGGTCGCAGCCGGCGCCCCTCGGCCAGAACCGTCTCGGGGTTGAGGTCGAAATCGGACGTCGCCCCACGCGCGCGGCCCAGCGCAGTAGCGACCACCCCGATAGGATCTGCCGTACTCATGCCGCGCCGCCGTCATCCTTGCTGTCCGCCCCGCTTTTCGTGCCCTCGAACCCCAGTTCTTTGGGGTCCAGATCGTAATGCGCGCCGCAGAACTGGCAATCGGCGGTGACGCGGCCATCCTCCGTCGTCATCGTCTGAATGTCCTGGGCCGAATAGATCGACAAGCTCTGGCGGACCCGCGCTTCCGAGCAGGTGCAGCCAAAGCGGACAGCCTGCGCATCGAAAACACGCGGCGCTTCTTCGTGAAACAGGCGCAGCAGCAGATCGGTCGGCGCAAGGCTGGGACCGATCAACTCCAGATCGTCCACCGTGTCCAATAGCACGTTCGCCCGGGTCCAGTTTTCGCCCTCTTCACCGTCCGGAATGACATCAGCGGGCTGCAGCAAGCCTCCTTCGCCGCTGCCGCCGTCGCTGGGCATCAGCGGCGATGCCTTGGGCATATGTTGCAGCATGACGCCGCCGGCACGCCAATGCTCCGGACCCGTCTGTTCGGTAGAGAGGCCGAAACTCAGCGCAAAGCTGGTGGGGATCTGCTCGGACTGGGCAAAATATGCCTCAGCGCAGGCGCGCAGACTGCCGCCCGCCAGCGGCGTGATGCCCTGATATGGGGTGGTGCCGGTGCCCTGATCAATCATGATGGCAAAATACCCCTCGCCAACCTGCTCAAACGGGGCCGCATCCGTCACGCGATCCGCGTCATAGCTGGCATAGGCCCGGATGCGCGCCGCCTCCCCATCCTCTTGCGGGCCATAGTAATCGGTCGCGATCATCCGAACCGGACCTTTCGACTGCACCTGAAGCGACAACTTCCACCTCAATTTGATTGTCTGGCCGATCAGCGCGGTCAGCAATGCCATTTCAGCAACCAGCGCCTCGACCGCAGGAGGATAGTCATGCTGCTGCAGGATGCCGCCAAGCACCCCGTCAAGCCGCGCAACGCGACCCCGAATATCCGAATTGTCCAGCTGGAACGGCAGGACCGTGTCGTCCCAGGCAAGTTTTTTACCGAGTGTCATGGGGTTTCCTTATGTGCCGGACCTTGGCATATCGCGAAGATATAGGCAGGGGCAACCCGCCGTCCAAGAGGAACGAGCCATATGATCCGACGCGTGGGAACTCCGCCCCGGCCCGATATCTCATACCGCTTGCGCCATGGCGTCTATGCGATCCTGCCGCGGCATGGCGGTTTGCTCGTCACCTTGCAAGAGGCGCCAGAGCCTGAACTGCAATTGCCCGGCGGCGGAATCGACCCCGGAGAATCGCCCCTCCGCGCCCTTCACCGCGAGGTCATGGAGGAAACCGGGTGGATCATCGCAGCGCCCCGCCGGATGGGTGCATTTCGCCGCTTCGTCTATATGCCGGAATATGACATGTGGGCCGAGAAACTATGCGCCATCTACGTCGCCACGCCAGTGCGTGCCGTCTGCGCCCCGACCGAGCCAGGCCACCGCGCCATGACGATCAGCGCCGCCGATGCCGCCAAGCGGCTTGGCAACGAGGGCGATCGCATGTTCGTCACCCATTGGGCAGGAATGGCTTTATCTCCAATAAGATAGCCGAGACATCGTCGGCAAAGCTGTCATCGCCTGCGAAATGCGCCAGCTTCCAGACCAGCGATTCCAGACACGCCATTGCGCGCGTACTGCGCAATTCCCCCAGTATCAGCGCCAGCCCTTCATCATCCAGAAGCCGTCCATCAGGTGCCGCGCACTCCGTTACCCCGTCAGAGTGGATCATGAGCCGATCACCGGGGGCAAGCTGAACCTCGAATTCTTCGAATTCGGCCCCGGGAATCAAGCCGACCGGTAGCCCACCACAGCCGATCATCTCTACCGAGCCATCGGCGCGCTGTACGGCCGGATACGGGTGACCGGCCTGCCCCATCACCACCCGGCCCGTCGCCAGATCCACATCGGCCAGCAACAGGGTAAAGTAGTGCTCTGTATCCAGTTCGTTCAAAAACAGATCGTTAAGCGCGGCAATCGTTTGCCCAGGTGGACGCGGAACAAAGGTGCCATCCGGCAGGCGCCGCAGCGCGACATTCTGCTCGGGCGCCGCGCCGGAGAGGTAACCAGCGAGTCGCGCGGTAATCAAAGCCGAACTGATTCCATGGCCCGAAACGTCAATGCCATAAAGGCCGATTCGGGTTTCATTTACCGGAAACATCCCCACCAGATCACCACCCACATGGCCCGATGACCGCAACAGCATCGACACCTCGGCCGTGCCATGGTCCCTGTGGCGATCGCTGACCAACGACTGCTGCAATTTCTTCGCCTCGATCAGATCATTGTCGAGCAATTCGTAAAGGGCGCGGAGCTTGCCGAGGGTGGAGTTGACCAAACGGTTCTTGTCGGTCAGCTCCCTCTCCATCTGCAGAATTCTTTCGCCCGCCGCAATGCGCGCGCGCAACTCGCCGGTATTGACAGGTTTGGTCAGAAAATCGTCCGCACCGGCATCCAGACCACTGGCAATCTCTGCCTTGTCTGATTTTGACGTCAGCAGGATGAAATACCCGTAGTTCTCGCGCGGCATGCGGCGGAACTCGCCGCAAAACTCGAGGCCGGACATGCCGGGCATCATCCAGTCGCTCAACACCAGATCAGGCGGGTCGGTTCGGCAGATTTGCAACGCTTCTTCGCCGGATTCGGCCTCCGTTATCACAAAGCCCCATTTCCTTAGAGATGCGCCGAGGATGCGCCGCTGTAATCGGCTGTCGTCGACGATCAATACCCGCTGAATCGCGCGTGTTGCGACAGCTTCATCCGGCTCAATCTCTGTCGGCAGTTGAGTAATATGGGACACGGTCATTCCCTTCGCATCTAATCCAGCAATCCTAGACCACGAGAAATTAACACGCCGTGAATGCTTATGTTTTTTGTCGTCCGCCTCACATTGTAACGCCTTGTTAAAGAATTTGCGCGACCTTCAGCCATGGCGACGGAGGCGAGATGATCGATTGGGTCAGGATAAGGGAATTGCAGAATGAGATCGGGCTGGAAGACTTCGATGAAGTGATCGAGCTGTTTCTCGATGAGGTCGAAACCGAAATTGCCATGCTGCGTGCCGGACGCGATCAGGCACAGATGGAATCGCGGCTTCACATGCTCAAAGGCAGCGCGCTGAACATGGGCTTCCAAACATTTGCGGAGCATTGCCAAACCGGGGAGACAGCGGCTGCCGCGAACCGGCACTTCGAAATTGATGTGCCGGCGACATTGGCCATCTACGATCTGTCAAAGACAGAACTCCTGGCTGGCCTGAAGCAGCAGGGTGGCTAACTCGTCGACCGGCGAGATCATGAAGACAGGCCAAAACGGACAGTCGCAAGAACAAGCCCTTTCAGCATGCACCGGTCAGATCAGAAACTCTGCCAGCACCCTGTCGTCGGTGATATCGCGATAATCAAATCCTGCCGATCTGAACGCTTTCAGCAGACGCACGAAATTCTCCTCGCGGCTTGTTTCGATACCGATCAAGACCGAACCAAAGTTGCGTGCGGATTTCTTGAGATATTCAAACCTCGCGATATCGTCATCGGGACCGAGCAGGTTCAGAAAATCCTTCAATGCACCGGGGCGCTGAGGCATCCGCAGAATGAAATACTTCTTGACCCCCGAATGGCGCTGCGCACGCTCCTTGACTTCGGGAAGGCGCTCGAAATCGAAGTTTCCGCCTGACGTGACACACACCACAGTCTTGCCGCGAATACGATTCCTCATGTCCTTGAGCGCATCGACAGCGAGGGCGCCGGCCGGTTCCAGCACGATACCTTCGATATTCAGCATCTCGATCATCGTCGTGCACAAACGATCCTCGTCCACAGTCACGGCCTGACCGGGGTCAAGATGGCGCAGCCGCTGAAACGTGAGCGCGCCAATCTGCGCCACTGCGGCACCGTCGGCAAAGTTGTCTACATGGTCCAGCCGCACCGGCTCACCTGCCAAGAGGGCCGCGTGCAAACTGGCACCGCCCGCCGGCTCAACCAGCGTGATTTCAGCACGGTCGCCGACATAGCTGCATACGCCGGCAGACAGGCCACCACCGCCGACGGGCATCACGATATGATCGGGCATTCCGCCGAGGTCGCGTTCGATTTCGACCATCACCGACGCCTGCCCCTCAATGACGTCCTCATCGTCAAACGGCGACAGGAAATGCGCGCCGATACGCGCGCAATAGTCCTGCGCTGCAGCGAGCGTGACGTCAAAATAATCGCCGGTCAGTTCGATACGGATGTTGTCCCCACCGAAAATCCGCGTTTTGCCAATCTTCTGCTGCGGTGTCGTTACCGGCATGTAGATGACGCCCTGCACGCCAAAATGGCGGCACATGAAGGCAACGCCCTGCGCATGATTGCCCGCGCTGGCGCAGACGAATGTCGGCATCTCGCCGCCACGCGCCAGAATCTTGCGCATGGCATTGAATGCGCCGCGCAGCTTGTAGGATCTGACCGGCGTCAGATCCTCCCGCTTCAGCAGTATATTGGCATCGTAGCGTTCGGACAGATGCTCGTTCCGCTGAAGCGGCGTTGCCTCGAAAACCGGGCGCATCGCAGCTTCGGCGGCGCGGGCGTTATGCTGAAAATCACTCATGCCGATATGCCTGCCCCAACCGTCCGCCCGGTGCAAGATGCGGCGGTCGCCCGACATCGCTTTTCCATCGGGGGGATGTGATTTGCACCGGCACAGAAACATCGACACAGCGCCGCCACCGCCTTGCGTACCACAGCTGCGATACCTGGCTGCCTTGCCTGCGCAAGTAAAACCCGCTAAGCCCCGGCGCGACCCTGACAAAGGAACTTAATTCATGTCCGCGCCCAAGAAAGTCGTGCTGGCCTATTCCGGCGGCCTCGATACCTCGATCATCCTGAAATGGCTGCAAACCGAATATGGCTGCGAAGTGGTGACCTTCACCGCCGATCTCGGCCAGGGCGAAGAGCTGGAGCCGGCCCGCGAAAAAGCCATCATGCTGGGGATCGACCCTAAAAACATCTACATTGAGGACGTGCGCGAGGAATTTGTGCGCGATTTCGTGTTTCCGATGTTCCGCGCCAATGCGGTCTATGAGGGGCTGTATCTACTGGGCACCTCCATCGCACGCCCCTTGATTTCCAAACGGCTTGTCGAAATTGCCGAGGAAGTTGGCGCCGATGCCGTCGCTCATGGTGCGACCGGCAAGGGCAACGATCAGGTGCGCTTTGAACTGGCGGCCTATGCGCTGAACCCCGACATCAAGGTGATCGCCCCCTGGCGCGAGTGGGATCTGACCAGCCGCACGAAACTGCTGGATTTCGCCGAGAAGAACCAGATCCCGATCGCCAAGGACAAGCGCGGCGAAGCGCCGTTTTCGGTCGATGCGAACCTTCTTCACACCTCGTCCGAGGGCAAGGTGCTGGAAGATCCCGCCGAAATGGCGCCCGACTACGTCTATCAGCGCACCGTCAATCCCGAAGACGCCCCGGACGAGCCTGAGTACGTTGAAATCGGTTTTGAGCGTGGCGACGCCGTCAGCATCAATGGCGAAGCGCTCAGCCCCGCCACCGTTCTGACCAAGCTAAATGAGCTCGGAGGCAAGCATGGCGTAGGCCGGCTGGACCTCGTCGAAGGCCGCTTTGTCGGTATGAAATCGCGCGGTATCTACGAGACGCCGGGCGGCACCATCCTGCTTGAAGCACATCGCGGCATCGAGAGCATCACGATGGATCGCGGCGCGATGCATCTCAAGGACCAGCTGATGCCGCAATACGCCGAGCTGATCTATAACGGCTTCTGGTTCTCACCCGAGCGGACCATGTTGCAGGCCGCCATCGACGCCAGCCAGACGCATGTGACCGGGACAGTCCGGATCAAGCTCTACAAAGGCAGCGCGCGCACCGTCGGACGCTGGTCGGACCACTCGCTTTATTCCGAAGCGCATGTGACGTTCGAGGATGATGCAGGTGCCTATGACCAAAAGGATGCCGCAGGCTTCATTCAACTGAATGCGCTGCGACTAAAGCTGCTCGCGGCACGGGATCGCCGCCTTAAAGGCTGATCATCTACGGAAAGGGCAGCGCACCCTGCCCTTTCAATGTTCCGAAAATACTCAAAAAACAGTCGGTTGAAGCACAGGCCGCCCTTATCTGGGCGACCGCTTCGCCAATATCCGCTGCAGCGTCCGCCGGTGCATGTTCAGGCGCCGCGCAGTCTCGGACACGTTCCTGTCGCACAGCTCATATACCCTCTGGATATGCTCCCACCGGACGCGGTCCGCGCTCATCGGGTTCTCTGGCGGTGGCGGCAGTTCATCCCCCGTGGCCATGAGCGCGTTGACGATATCATTGGCATCGGCCGGTTTTGAAAGATAGTCCGTCGCGCCGATCTTGACCGCGGCGACCGCTGTGGCAATGGCACCATAGCCGGTCAAGACGACCACCCGGCTCTCCGGGCGCCTCTCGCGGATCACTTCGACCACATCCAGACCGTTGCCGTCCTCCAGCCGCAGATCGCAGACGGCATAGGCAGGCGGCCGCGCTATCGCGCTGGCGCATCCTGCCTCGACCGAAGTGGCGACGTCCACGTCGAACCCGCGCTTCTCCATCGCCTTGGCCAGTCGGCGCACGAATGCTTCGTCGTCATCGACCAAAAGCAACGATTTATCGTCGCCCAGATCCAGTTCGGTATCGGCCATGGCGCAAATCCAGTTCCTGAGTATCCCTGGGGCGGGATCTAGCCCGCCATAATGCGCCGGTCAAACCGGGTCGTCCAGTCAATCACCCTGCATTAATAAAGCACTGCACCTTATCTGCCATTTCCTCGCCCGTGATATCGCGGCGGAAGAATTCGACAAATCCATGGCCGGGTATCGTGAAGTAGGTAAAAGTCGAGTGATCGACCAGGTAATAGTCTTCCTCGCCCGGCGCCGCTTCGTGCGCCTTGTAATATGTGCGGTAGGCTTGGCTGGCGGCGTGCACCTGCTCGGGCGATCCGGTCAGGCCCAGCATCCGCGGGTGCATCGCATCGGTATAATCCGCAACCGCCTCGGGCGTGTCGCGCTTCGGGTCGATGGAAATAAAGACCGGCTTGACCATCACGCCGCGCTCTTCGAGGATTTCGACCGCCTCGGCGTTGCGCGCCACATCCAGCGGGCAGACATCCGGGCAGAACGTATAGCCGAAGTAAATCAGCGCCGGCTGATCCAGCACCTCGGCGCTGGTCACCGTCTTGCCGGTTTCGTCGACCAGTGTGAAATCGCCACCGATATCGCCACCACCGGCAACGGATGTCGTGCGACATTCGGCAAAATCCCCACCGGCGCGGCCGACCGTCATTACATAGATGCCGGCCGCCAATGTGATGATGACGGCGGCTATGGCTATGATAAACGGACGCGACATGGTGGATCCTTCAGGGTTCAGGGCGGGGTTCCGCACCCCGGCTTCTGGGCAAGAACGCCCTATTGTGTCACATCTAACAAAAGATACCGGGCACGCAACGGGGCGATTTACCGCAGATGACAGACAGTCCACCTCAATCAGACGTCGCGCCGATGGGCAGGGGCAGCTGGATCCGGCTGCGCACTCTGATCCTGCTGCGTTGGTGGGCGGTCGTTGGCCAGATAACCGCTCTGATCGTCGCCGAGCGGGCGCTGCATCTGAACCTCGAAATTGGCTTGTGCTACATGGTCATTGGGGCGTCGGTCGTCAGCAATCTGGTCGCCTCGCTGGTGTTTCCGGCTAACAAGCGCCTGACCGAGGCCGAAAACCTCGCAATGGTGCTGTTTGACCTCATCCAATTGGGCGTATTGCTTTACCTCACCGGCGGCCTGAACAATCCGTTCTCGGTGCTGATCGTAGGCCCTGTCGTGGTGTCGGCATCCTCGCTGTCGTCCCGATCGACCCTGTTTCTGGGGCTTGCCGCAATCCTGATCGTGTCCGGTCTGGCCCGTTTCCATCTGCCGCTGACCACGGATGACGGTTTTGTAATGCAGGTGCCGAGTATTTTCCTGTTTGGCAATTGGGTGGCCATCGTCATCGGGATCGCGTTTCTCGGGGTCTATTCCCGCTGGACCGTCAATGAAATGCGCACCATGTCCAGCGCGCTTCAGGCCACGCAGATGGCCCTCGCGCGCGAGCAAAAGCTGACCGATCTAGGGGGTGTCGTCGCGGCTGCCGCGCACGAACTGGGCACTCCGCTGGCGACGATCAAGCTGACCAGCTCGGAGTTGGCCGATGATCTGCCCGAGGGCAGCGATGCACGCGACGATGCGCTGCTGATCAGCGATCAGGCGGACCGGTGCCGCGATATCCTGCGGTCGATGGGCCGCGCCGGCAAGGATGACCTGCACCTGAGGCACGCCCCCCTGACCGCCGTCATCGACGAGGCCGCCGGACCGCACGCCCAGCGCGGCAAGGCCCTGCTGTTCGATCACGGCCCGGCGGCCGGCGCGCCGGACGAGCCGCCCGTCATCCCGCGCCGCCCCGAGATTATCCACGGCCTTCGCAACCTGATCCAGAATGCCGTGGATTTCGCAGACAGTCGCGTCTGGATCGAAACCCGCTGGTCGGACAGCACGATCACGATGCGCATCATGGATGACGGACCGGGCTACCCGCCCCATCTGCTGGGCCGGATCGGCGAGCCGATGATGCGCCGCCGGGGGCGGGAAATCCTTTCCACCCGACTTGGATACGAAGGGATGGGGCTGGGTCTTTTCATTGCCAAAACGCTGCTGGAACGTTCGGGCGCGGATCTCAGTTTCGCCAACGGGTCCGACTCGTTCCGAGGCGATTCGATCCGGCGCGAGCGTATCGGTGCTGTGGTCGAAGTGGTTTGGCCACTCGCAAAACTGGCGCATCACAGACCGGCCGGCACCGGCGGAATCGGTCAGAACGTTCCGATTACGCAATGAATTTGGCGGTATTTCCTCCATTTCGGACGGATCCATGAATCGCTTAACCCGGCGTTAACCCAGATTGCGCAGTGTTCACGTCAGAGGAAATGCGAAAGGAACAGACGCATGGCTGGGATATCGCTGACGCTATGGCTCGGGTTGGCCGTTTTGGCGGGGGCCGTTTCATTCGCAGTTCTGTGGCTGATCGGCCAACGGACACCCCGAACGCGTGACAGACAGATGATCTCGCCCACCGGCAGCGATGACGCTGTCTTTCTGTTTCAAGATGATCACATGTTTGACCACCATTCCGGCGCCCTGCCGGACGCGCCGGACTCCACGCTGTCCTGGCAGGACCTGCGCGCGTGGCTTATGCCGCGCTTTGCAGAGCTGCCGCAGACGCTGACGGAATTGGTAGAGGATCAGGCGCTCTCCATCCGGTCATGCGAGGATGGCGACACCGCCGAGCTGCGCCTGCTGCGCACCCAGCACGGCATCCGCGTGACCCTGTCCGATCCGCCCCATTCCTGTCCGGGCGAAAGGCATCAAATGCTGGCCGCGCGCGCGCTCCTTGCCCAAGAAACGGATGTGTGGCGGGCCGCCCCCTATCCAATCTGGAAAACGTCCCCGGACGGCGCAGTCCTGTGGCAAAATCCCGCCTGCCGGGCCGCGTTCGATTGCAACGCGCAAGAGGTGAGTATCCCGGCGTCCGGCGACAGCAGTGTCAGTCGCTTTTCTGTCCCCTCTGCCAATGGCGGCCGCCCGGTATGGTACGAGGTTCATTCAGCCGCCCATCCGTCAGAAGTTCTGCACCATGCCACCGACATAACCAAGATCGTGACTGCGGAGAAAATGCAGAAGGACTTTCTCCAGACCCTGACCAAGACGTTCTCCTATCTGACCATCGGCCTCGCGGTTTTTGACCGCCATCGAAAGCTGGCCCTGTTCAATCCCGCGCTGGTCGATCTGACGTCGCTTCCGGCGCATTTTCTCAGCGCGCAGCCTGATTTGATGGCGTTCTTCGACAACCTTCGCAACCGCTGCGTCATGCCCGAGCCGCGCAGCTATGCGTCCTGGCGCACCCAGATCGGCGACGTGATCGAGAGCGCAAAGGGTGGCCTCTATCAGGAAACATGGTCGCTGCCGAACGATGTGACCTACCGCGTCACCGGGCGACCGCATCCTGACGGCGCAGTTGCCTTCCTGTTTGAGGATATCACCGCCGAAGTCATACTCGCCCGGCAGTTCCGGACGCAACTGGACTTGCGTCAATCTTCGCTGGATTGCCTGCCGGACGCGGTGATGGTGATCGGCGCGGACAACGTTCTTGCCTTCTGCAATTCCGCAGCGACACGTCTGCTGGGAATTGACCCCGACATCTGCTTTGCCGACATGACGGTGCCTGACCTGATTGGCGCCTGCGCCGCCGCACTGCCCGCTCCGGCAGTCTGGCGCGATGTCGAAGACAGTCTCAAGAGCCGTGGCCAGACTGCCGGAATACAGAAAACCATTCTCTCGGAGCAGGGCCGCCATCATCATTGCCGGTTAGAGCCGCTGCCGGGCGGTGCCTGCATGATGACGCTTCAGGCGCAGATGCCGCTGCCCCACAAAACGGCTGTGGCGGCGATCGCAGGCTGAACGCTGTTGCAGGCGTCGGTGCCATGTGTAGTGTCCCCCCATGCACAGCACGCACACACGCACGCTCACCTCGGACGGCCCCGACCAGACCTGCGCCATCGCGCAATGGCTGGCGCCGCTTCTGGTGCCGGGCGATGTTCTGCTGCTGAGCGGAGACATAGGCGCCGGCAAGACCCACTTCGCCCGTTGCCTGATCCAATCCTTGCTGGAGGTGCCCGAAGATGTGCCCTCGCCCACATACACGCTTGTTCAAAGCTATCCCGGCCGTGACGCGGAAATTTGGCATGCGGACCTTTATCGGTTGTCGGATCGAAACGAGGTGTTCGAGCTCGGTCTTATCGATGCGTTTGATAGCGCGATCTGCCTGGTTGAGTGGCCCGACCGGCTGGGTGATCTGGCGCCGGATGACGCGCTCAACCTGACGCTGGAAGCAATTGCTAATCCAGACGCGCGATTGCTGACCTTTGAATGGCGCGCTCCGGCCTGGACGGCGCGTATTGAGGACTCCACGAATGACTGACCGCACCTCTCAAGCCACGGACTTTCTCAATCAAACCGAATGGACAGGAGCAATCACCGCGCCCCTTGCCGGGGACGCATCGAACCGGCGGTATCTTCGCATCCGGCAGGGCGATCAGACAGCCGTTTTGATGGACGCCCCCACCCAACGCGGCGAAGATGTGCGCCCCTTCATCGCCATCGCGAAGCATCTTTCGTCGCTCGGGCTTAGCGCACCGCGCATTATGGCGCAGGATGTCGACCAAGGCTTTCTGCTGCTGGAGGACCTGGGCGACGATCTGTTTGCGCGGATCATCCCGAAGCATCCGGAGATCGAGGCCGAGCTTTACCGCAGCGCCACTGACGTATTGGTCGAACTGCACAAGGCAGACGCCCCGCCTGACCTCGCGCCATACGATACCGGGCTTATGGCGGAAATGGCGGCCCTGGCGCTCGATTGGTACGCCGCTAGCGATGACCCGGCACTAAGGGCGGATTTCATTGACGTGATGTCGCGCGCGCTTGACGCCCACGCCGCAAACCATGATGTGCTGATCCAGCGCGATTATCACGCCGAAAACCTCTTGTGGCTGCCGGATCGCACGGGCGTTGCCCGTGTCGGTCTGCTCGACTTTCAGGACGCGATGCGCGGTCATTTGGCCTACGATCTGGTGTCTCTACTTCAGGACGCGCGGCGCGATGTTCCGATGGACCTGGCCGTGCAGATGATCGACCGTTATGTTGCGGCGACCCGGCAGCACAGCGCGGCGTTTGATGCGGCCTATCATGTGCTGGGCGCACAGCGTAATCTGCGAATCCTTGGGGTTTTTGCGCGGCTTTGCCTGCGGGACGGCAAGCCGCATTACGTCGATCTGATACCGCGCGTCTGGGCACATTTGATGCACGATCTGGATCATCCGGCAATGGCCGCCGCCGCACCGCTGATACGGCGCGCCCTGCCCGAGCCGACACTAACTTTCCGAGAGGATCTCAAGAGCCGATGCGCATTCAACCAGACGCAGTAATGCTGTTTGCCGCCGGGTTCGGCACCAGGATGGGCGCGCTGACGGCGGACCGCCCGAAACCGTTGATCGAGGTCGCGGGCAAGGCGCTGCTCGACTACGCGCTGGATATTGCCGTGGCGGCGGGCGCGGCCCGCATCGTGGTTAACGCGCATTACAAAGCGGATCAGATCGCCACGCATCTGACCGGGCGGGACGTAAAGGTCGCATATGAAGCGCCTGAGATCCTCGACACCGGCGGCGGTCTGCGGGCGGCCATGCCGCTGCTGGACGCTTCCACGATCTTCACCATGAATACCGACGCGGTCTGGCGCGGGCCAAATCCGCTGCGCCTGCTGGCCAAAGCGTGGCAGCCCGAGATCATGGATGCGCTGCTTTTGTGTCTGCCCCCGGCGCAGGCCATCGGGCATGCCGGCCAAGGCGATTTTCTGCGGTCCGAAGATGGCGCCCTGACGCGTGGGGCTGGCCTGATTTATTCCGGTGTCCAGATCATCAAGGCCGAGGCACTAGACGACATGCCGGAAGGGGCGTTTTCGCTGAACATGGTCTGGGACAGGCTGCTGGCAACCGGCCGGCTGCACGGCTGTATCTATCCCGGCAAATGGTGTGACGTGGGCCATCCGGGTGGCATAACTTTGGCCGAAGACATGCTGAGCACGCCCGATGTTTGACCCCGCAGACGGCGCGCGTATCTTTGGCCTTCCGCCGGGCGTCGACTTTCCGGCAGCGTTGGTCGAGGGGGTGCTGGACCGGCTGAGGGGCACCCCGCCCGAGGCGTTGGGCCGGGTGCATCTGATCGTAAACACAAGGCGGATGGCGCGGCGGATTCAGGCGCTCCTTGCCGGTGGAGATGCCCGCCTGCTTCCCCGTATCTCGCTGGTCACCGATCTGGGCCGCGACTGGAGGATGGCCGATATCGCCCTGCCAGCGCCGCCGCTCCGCCGGCGGCTGGAGTTGATCCAGCTTATTTCGTCTCTGCTCGATCAACAGCCGGGGCTGGCGCCGCGCACCGCGCTCTATGATCTGGCCGACAGCCTTGCCAAGCTGATGGACGAAATGGAGGGCGAAGGGGTGTCGCCTGACATCATCGACAGCTTGGACATCAGTGACCAATCGGGCCATTGGGAGCGGATTCGCGCCTTTCTGAATATTGTGCGCCACTTTACCGAAGGGCGCGGCGCCTCGGGCGGCGAGGCGCGCCAGCGGCAGGTGGTGCAGCGCACGATCAGCGGCTGGCAGGCGACACCGCCGCAGCATCCCGTGCTACTGGCCGGATCCACCGGATCGCGCGGCACGACGCAACTGCTGATGCAGGCGGTTGCGCGTCTGCCGCAAGGCGCGGTTATTCTGCCCGGCTATGATTTCGACATGCGGGCCAGCGTCTGGGGCGCGCTGGACGATCCGATGCTCAGCGAGGATCATCCGCAATATCGCTTTCACGCGCTGCGCGCCGCCCTGGGGCTGGAGCGGATTGACCGCTGGACCGAGGCCCGCCCGCCCAGCCCGGCGCGCGCGCAGCTGGTCTCGCTGGCGCTGCGCCCTGCGCCGATTACTGACCAGTGGCTGGAAGAAGGTCCGAAGCTGGAGGGTATCGTTGACGCCATGCAGGACGTGACCCTGCTGGAAGCACCGTCCCAACGGATCGAAGCGCAGTGCATTGCCATGCGTCTGCGCGAGGCTGCTGAAAAGGGCCAGACCGCCGCGCTGATCACGCCCGACCGCGGCCTGACGCGCCGTGTCGCCGCCGCGCTGGACCGGTGGGGCATCATCCCGGACGATAGCGCCGGGATGCCGCTGCACCTGTCACCGCCGGGCCGGTTTCTGCGCCATGTGGCCGAACTGTCGCTAGCGCCACTGACCGCCGAGACGTTGCTGACGTTGCTCAAACATCCGCTGACCCATACCGGCGGCGATCGCGGAACGCACCTGCGCCTAACCCATGAGTTGGAGCTGCATCTGCGCCGCAATGGGCCGCCCTATCCCGGACCGCGCGACATCACGGCTTGGGCCGCCACGCTGAGCGAGCCGATGGCAGCGCAGTGGGCGGGCTGGATCGCCAATCATATCGCCGCGCAGGACGCGCCCGGCGCCCTGCCGCTGGAGGTGCGCGTAAACGCCCATATCGTGGCAGCCGAAGCGATCGCGCTGGGCTGCACTGCAAGCGGTTCCAGCGAGCTTTGGCAGAAGGACGCCGGCAAGACGGCGCGCGAGGTTTGCAACATGCTGATCGCCGAAGCGCCCCACGGCGGCGACATGATCGCGACCGACTATGCGACCCTCTTTACCGCCATCCTTCAGGGCGAGGAGGTGCGCAGCGCCACCAATCCCCATTCCGGTATCCTGATCTGGGGCACGCTGGAGGCCCGCGTTCAGGGCGCCGACATGCTGATCCTTGCCGGTCTGAACGAGGGAAGCTGGCCGGAATCCCAGCCGCCCGATCCGTGGCTTAACCGGGCGCTGCGCCATCAAGCGGGGCTGCTGCTGCCCGAGCGGCGCATTGGCCTTGCGGCGCATGATTTCCAGCAGGCGGTCCTGTCGGGTGAGGTCTGGATAACCCGCAGCGTGCGGTCGGACGATAGCGAAACGGTGGTGTCGCGCTGGCTGAACCGTTTGCAAAACCTGCTGGCTGGCTTGCCGGACCAAGGGGGCAAGACTGCGCTGGACGACATGCGCGCACGCGGCCAGATCTGGCTGGACAAGGCCGCCCTGCTGGAGGCGGTCACGCCCGTGCCGCCCGCCCCGCGCCCGGCGCCCTGCCCGCCCTTGGATGTCCGGCCAAACCGCCTGTCCGTGACCGAAATCAAGCGTCTGATCCGCGACCCCTACGCCATCTACGCCAAGCATGTCCTGCGTCTGCGCCCGCTGAATCCGCTGATGCAGGCGCCCGATGCCTTGTTACGCGGTATCGTCCTGCACGAGGTTCTGGAACGCTTCATCAAGGACAGCGTCGCCGACCCCAGCCTCCTGACGCGCGATGCGCTCATGGATCTGGCGCAGCAGGTTCTGGCGCGCGACGTGCCCTGGGCCGAGGCGCGTGCGCTTTGGCTGGCCCGGCTGGAACGCGTTGCCGACTGGTTCATCGACACCGAAATCGCGCGCCGCGACCTGGCGACGCCCACCGCGTTCGAGGCGCGCGGGCAGGCGGTGATGGCAGATCTCGGCTTCACGCTCGTGGCCGAGGCGGACCGGATCGACATCGATGCAGACGGGCGGCTGCACCTCTATGACTACAAGACCGGCAAGCCGCCTTCGAAGAAAGAGCAGGCCATCTTTGACAAGCAGCTTCTGCTGGAGGCCGCGATCGCCCAGCGCGCCGGCTTCGGCGATCTGGCGCCCTGCGATGTGGCGCGCGCCGTCTATATCGGCCTTGGCAGCACCCCCGCCGAAGTGCCCGCGCCGCTGGACGAGGAGCCTGCCGAAAAGGTCTGGCAGGGCCTGCACGATCTGATCACCGCCTACCGCAATCTGCGACAAGGCTACACCGCCCGCCGCGCGATCCAGCGCAAGGATGAGGTGGGCGATTACGACCAGCTGTCCCGCTTTGGCGAATGGGACATTACCGACGATCCGGCCCCGCAGGAGATGCCATGATGCAGCGCGATGAGGCGACACTGCGCCAGATGGCGGCGGCGCGCCCGGACATGTCGACATGGCTCAGCGCCAATGCGGGGTCGGGCAAGACGCGGGTTCTGACCGACCGGGTGGCGCGCCTGCTGCTGGACGGAGTCGATCCGCAGCACATCCTGTGCCTGACCTACACCAAGGCGGCGGCCAGCGAGATGCAGAACCGTCTGTTCCTGCGGCTGGGCGCATGGGCGATGCTGGAGAAGGACGCGCTGACCACCGCGCTGACCGATCTAGGCGTCGCAGGACCGCTCAGCGATACTGCCTTGCGCGATGCGCGGCGCCTCTTTGCCCGCGCGATCGAAGCGCCCGGCGGGCTGAAGATCCAGACAATTCATTCATTCTGCGCCTCCCTGCTGCGCCGCTTCCCGCTGGAGGCAGGGGTCAGCCCGCAGTTTGTCGAAATGGAAGATCGCACCGCCAAGCTGCTGCGCGCCGAGATTGTCGAGCAGATCGCGGCCGGTCCTGACGCGGCCAAGCTCTATGCGCTGGCGCGTCACCATTCAGGCGAGACGCTGGATGATCTGACCGCCGAGATTGTCGGCAAGGCGCCGCTATTCGATGAAAACTGGACCGACGCAGGGCTGGCCAAGGCGCTGGGCCTGCGGCCCGACGTATCACGGCAGTCCATAGAGAGCGGCGTGTTTCACGGCCATGAAACCCAGCTTTTGACCAAGTTAGTGTCTGCTTTGAGCGTCGGCAGCACGACCGACATCAAGGCTGCGGCCAAGCTGAAGCGCATTCACGCGCTCGGCTTCGATGCCCTGCCCGTGCTTGAAGACGTGTTCCTGACCAAATCAGGCAAGGCGCCCTTCACCGTCTCCACCCGCTTTCCGACCAAAGCGACGCGCACGGCATTGGGCGACACGATGGACCTGATCGACGCTTGGATGCACCGCGTCGAGGCGGCCCGGTCCCAGCGTATCGCGCTGGAAGCGCTGCACGTCAGCATCGCGCTGCATGATTTCGCCCGGGTTTTCCTGCCCGCTTACGCAAAGGCAAAACAACTGCGCGGCTGGCTGGATTTCGACGATCTGATCCTGAAGGCGCGTGCCCTTCTGACCCGATCTGATGTGGCAGCATGGGTGCTCTTCCGGCTGGATGGCGGCATCGATCACATTCTGGTGGACGAGGCGCAGGATACCAGCCCGGTGCAATGGCAGGTGATCGACCGGCTGGCGCAGGAGTTCACCAGCGGGTTTGGCGCGCGGCAGGGTGTGCAGCGCACGATCTTTGTCGTGGGGGACAAGAAACAGTCGATCTATTCCTTTCAGGGCGCCGATCCACGCGAATTCGACCGGATGCAGCGCGACTTTGCCGACCGGCTGGAGGCCGCTGGCACGCCGCTGCAAACGCAAAGGCTGGAACATTCGTTCCGCTCCTCCAGCGCTATTCTGACCGCTGTTGACGCGACGTTTACCGGGCGTGAGGCATCAGGGTTTTCCGCGGAACAGAGCCACATTTCCTTCTGGCCCGCCCTGCCCGGCCGCGTTGATCTGTGGCCGATCAAACCCGCGCCGGACGCATCGGACGACCCGCCGTGGCACGCGCCTGTCGATGTGCGCGCCGAAAGCGATCCGGACGTCGTGCTGGCCGGGCAGATTGCGGATGCCATAGACCGGATGATCACCGATGCGCAGCCCATCCCCGAGGGGAATGGCATGCGCCCGGTTTGCGCCGGCGATTTTCTGATCCTTGTGCAGCGGCGCGCCGCCCTCTTTCATGAAATCATCCGCGCCTGCAAGGCGCGCGATCTGCCCATCGCCGGGGCCGACCGGCTCAAGGTGGCAGGCGAGCTGGCGGTCAAGGATTTGGCAGCGATCCTGTCCTTTCTTGCCACGCCAGAGGATGATCTGTCGCTGGCTGTCGCCCTGCGATCGCCCCTCTTGGGCTGGGACGAGGCGCAGCTATATGGCTTGGCGCAGGGGCG
Organism: Roseovarius sp.; assembly: GCA_036568405.1. Taxonomy (GTDB): domain Bacteria; phylum Pseudomonadota; class Alphaproteobacteria; order Rhodobacterales; family Rhodobacteraceae; genus Roseovarius. The sequence goes on along the minus strand of DATCSR010000036.1, from coordinate 22,306 downwards.
TCGGCAGAAATATCTGTGGGAGGCGCTCCGCCACCGTGCCGCGGAATTCCCGGAAACCATGCTGATCCTGACCGACCTGCGCGATCAGGCCGAATATCTGCGCCCTTATGATTTGATCGAACGCATCCTGACGCGCCACGATGGCCGCCGCCGCATGCTGGCCCGGCTGGGCGCCGAAGCGGAGGACGGCATCGACGCGCTGCTATCGCAAGCCATGGCGTATGAACGCCGCGCGGTGGACAGCCTGACCGGTTTTCTCGTCTGGCTGGAAACCGACGATATGGAAATCAAGCGCCAGATGGACAGCGCCGGCGACCGCATCCGCGTGATGACCGTTCACGGCTCCAAGGGGCTCGAGGCACCGGTTGTCATCCTGCCGGAGGCCGGCAAGCGGCAAATCACGATCCGCGACCAGATCCTGAAAACCGGCGGCGCGCCGCTGTGGCGCATGGGCTCCAGCAAGATGCCGGATGCCCAGACCGAAATTGTCGACGCGATGAAAGCGGCGCAGGAGGCAGAGCGCGACCGCTTGCTCTACGTCGCGATGACCCGCGCTGAAAAGTGGCTGATCGTCGCGGCCGCCAAGGACCCCGGCGATAGCGGCGACAGCTGGCTGGAAAAGATCCGCGACGGGATGACGCGGCTGGGCGCTTTGCCCCACCGCTTTGACGGGGGCGACGGATTGCGATTGGAGCGGGGCGATTGGACGGCGGCGACCATGGCGCCCGCCGTCGTGGATCGGCCTGAAAGGCCCGTATTAGAGCCGTATTTCCAAGTCCATGCCGCCACACCCGCGGAGGAGGTCCCCACCCTCAGCCCATCCGATCTGGGCGGCGCCAAGGCGCTACCAGGCGATCCGGGGCAGGACGAAGAGGCCGCCAAATTGCGCGGTCGCCAGATCCATGCCCTCTTGGAGGTTCTGCCGTCCCTGCCCGAGGCCGACTGGCCCGGCGCAGCGGCGACCATCCTGGGCCATGGACCGGACACCGCTGACGCGGATCAAATCGCCGCGCTGCACGCCGAAGCCGCGCAGGTCCTGCACAACAAATCGCTCATGCATCTATGGGGTCCCGATGCCCTGCCCGAGGTCGGCATCACTGGCAATATTCCCGGGTTGGGACGCTTGCAAGGCGTCATGGACCGGCTGATCCTTCGTGGCGATACGGTGCTTATCGTTGACTTCAAGACCAACATTCTGGTCCCGGGCAGCCCGGACGCCTGCCCCGAAGGTCTATTGCGGCAAATGGGCGCCTATGCCGCCATCGCCGCCGAAATCTATCCCGGTCGCCGCATCGAGGCGGCGATCCTCTGGACAGGCACCGCGACGCTGATGCCCCTGCCCCTTGAGGCGGTGACCGCCGCGCTGCGCCGTGCCGGCGCAACTTGACCTCGGCTCTTTCGCTACATAGGTATCGGGGGAACCCAAACGCAGGAGAGCATCATGGCCACCGTAGCCGTCACCGACGAGACTTTCGACGCCGAAGTGAAAAATTCCGACATCCCCGTTGTTGTCGATTTCTGGGCCGAGTGGTGCGGGCCCTGCAAGCAGATCGGTCCCGCCTTGGAAGAACTGGCCAGCGAGATGCAGGGCAAGGTGAAGGTCGTCAAGGTTGACGTCGACAGCAACCCGAATTCCGCCGTTGCGATGGGCGTGCGCGGCATCCCGGCGCTGTTCATCTTCAAAAACGGCGAGGTGGTATCAAACCGCTCGGGCGCCGCACCCAAGGCCGCACTGCAAAGCTGGATCGAAGAATCCATCTGATCTCCGCGATGGCATGAGACCAAAGGGCGCCCGATGTGGCGCCCTTTTTTACTGCGTACAGCACAAAACTTGCAGTTCCGCAGCGCGGCTTCCATATAGTCCCAAAGGCATCAGGAGCGATCACATGGCAAGCGAGCAATTCCCCGGATGGCATGGCACCACCATCATCGGCGTGCGCAAAGGCGGCGAAGTGGTGATCGCGGGCGACGGGCAGGTCAGCCTTGGCCAGACCGTGATCAAGGGCACCGCCCGCAAGGTGCGCCGCCTCAGCCCCGGTGGCTTTGACATGGTGGCGGGGTTTGCCGGCTCCACCGCCGATGCGTTCACCCTGCTGGAGCGGCTGGAGAGCAAGCTGGAGGCAACCCCCGGCCAGTTGCAACGCGCCAGCGTCGAGCTGGCCAAGGATTGGCGCACCGACAAATACCTGCAAAAGCTGGAGGCGATGCTGATCGTGACCGATGGCCGGGATCTCTATGTCATCACCGGCGCCGGCGATGTGCTGGAGCCTGAACATGACGTGACCGCCATCGGATCGGGCGGCAACTACGCCCTCGCCGCCGCGCGCGGCATGATGGATTCGGATCGCAATGCCGAGCAGATCGCGCGCGACGCGATGGCGATCGCCGCTGACATCTGCGTCTATACAAACGGCAATCTGACGGTCGAGACGATCAGCAGATAAGCCCGTGAAAGGACCCCTGTGACCGACCTTACCCCCCGCGAAATCGTCAGCGAACTGGACCGTTTCATCATCGGTCAGAAGGATGCAAAGCGCGCCGTCGCCGTCGCCCTGCGCAGCCGCTGGCGCCGCAGGCAACTGGCCGATGATCTGCGCGACGAAGTCTATCCCAAGAATATCCTGATGATCGGCCCCACCGGCGTCGGCAAGACCGAAATCAGCCGCCGACTGGCCAAGCTGGCCCGCGCACCCTTTATCAAGGTCGAAGCGACGAAATTCACCGAAGTCGGCTATGTCGGCCGCGACGTGGAACAGATCATCCGCGATCTGGTCGAATCCGCCATCGCCATGATCCGCGAGCAGATGCGCGAGGACGTCGCCGCCGCCGCCCGCACGGCCGCGGAGGAACGCGTGATCACGGCCATCGCCGGCGAGGATGCCCGCGAGGGCACGCGCGGCCTGTTTCGCACGAAACTGAAATCGGGCGAATTGGACGACACCGTGATCGAACTTGAGGTCGCCGATACGTCCAGTCCGCTCGGCATGATGGATATTCCCGGCCAGCCCGGCGGCCAGATGGGGATGATGAACCTTGGCGACATCTTCGGCAAGGCGTTCGGCGGGCGCACGATGAAACGCAAGATGACCGTCGCCGACAGCTATGACATCCTGATCGGCGAAGAGGCCGACAAACTGCTGGATGACGAAACCGTCAACCGCGCGGCATTGGAAGCGGTCGAGCAGAACGGCATCGTGTTCTTGGACGAGATCGACAAGGTCTGCGCCCGCAGCGATGCGCGCGGCGGCGATGTCAGCCGCGAGGGCGTGCAACGTGATCTGCTGCCGCTGATCGAGGGCACGAACGTCAGCACCAAATACGGTACGGTCAAAACCGACCACATCCTGTTCATCGCATCGGGCGCGTTTCACATCGCCAAACCGTCCGACCTGCTGCCAGAATTACAAGGCCGCCTGCCGATCCGCGTCGAATTGCGCGCCCTGACCGAAGAGGATTTCGTCCGCATCCTGACCGAAACCGACAACGCGCTGACCCGGCAATATGCCGCTTTGATGAAGACCGAGGAAGTAACGGTCACCTTTACGGACGACGGCATCGCAGCCCTTGCGCATATCGCCGCCGAGGTGAACGCATCGGTCGAGAATATCGGCGCCCGCCGTCTTTATACGGTGATGGAGCGCGTGTTCGAAGAGCTGAGCTTCAACGCGCCGGAGCGCACTGGCGACGAAGTCACGGTCGATCAGGCCTTCGTCGACAAGAACCTGGGCGAACTGGCGAAATCCACTGATCTCAGCCGATACGTCCTTTGATGAATGCGGCTCGTGGGCTTTTTTTCGGTAAAAATACCCAAATGCGACCTGACATCATGCGGCGCCGCTTCTAACGGGGGCGCCGCAAATACACGTAATAAGCCCCACCACCACCATGGCGATTATGTGCGTTGGTCACCTGCATCACCAGCCCCGATAGCGGCGGAATACTTAGCCAATGGGGCACGTTATGGCGCAGCACCCCTTGGCGCACCGGCATCGGGCCATCGGTATCGCTGCGCCGCCCCTTGCCGGTGATCACCAGAACGAGGCGTTTTCCCTGCCCATGCGCGCGATAGATGAATCCCGCCAGCGCACCATGTGCGCGGTCCACCGTCATGCCGTGCAGATCAATCCGCGCCTCTGGCGACAGCTTGCCCTTCTTCAGTTTGCCATAGGCCTTGCGGTCCATCGTGACGGGCAGGGCGCGCATCCGGTCGGTCAGCCCGGGCAGAACGTCATGCACCGGGCCACTGCGCGCCGCCTTTTGCCCCAGCGCAAAAGGTTTGACCGGTTGCGGCGGCTCCGACACAGGCTGCGCCGGGCGCTCCAAAGTCTGCGATGGCGTTTTCGGGCGCGGCTGCACAGGGTCCAGAGGTGTGGCGGTGCGTGCTACCTGGTTCCACAGGTCCAGCTCATCAGGGCGCAGGCGTCGGCGGCTCATCACATCGCATCCGGCGCCATCGCATAGGCGCGCTGGATCGGCATCAACACCAGCATGCGGCCCTCATCGCGCAGCGTACCGGCGGCGCGACCGGCCTTGTCGCCGGTTCCCATGAACAGATCGGCCCGCTGCGCGCCCTTGATCGCCGAGCCGGTGTCTTGAGCGACCATCAAACGGTGCACGGGTTTCGCCCCAGCCTTTTCGATCCAGACCGGCGCACCCAGCGGCACAAACGCCGGGTCGACCGCAATTGACCGCCCCGTGGTGATCGACCGGTTCATCGCCCCGCGCGGGCCGTCAGCCGGGTCCAGATCGTCGATCCTGCGGAAAAAGACATAGGAAGGATTGTGCTGCAGCAACTCTGCCCCAGCTTCGGGGTTGCGGCGCACCCAGTTCTTGATCACCTGCGCCGATACCTGATGCAGGTCATAGACGCCGCGCCGGACCAGTTCGGCCCCGATGGACCGGTATTCATGCCCGTTCGCGCCGCCATATCCCACGCGGATCATACGTCCATCGGGCAGGCGGATGCGTCCAGATCCCTGAATTTGCAGGAAAAACAGCTCGACCGGGTCATCAACCCAAGCGATTTCAAGGCCGCGGTCTTTCATCGCATCGCCGGTTTCGATCTCGCGCCGCGTCAGCCATGGGGAAGCTTCCTTGGCTTCAGGCGGCTGGCGATAAAGCGGATATTGATAGCGCCCTCCACGGCGCAGCGCGCCATTTAGCTCGGGTTCGAAATAGCCGGTGAAAAGGGCAGGCTTGCCCTGGCTGATCAGGACGGGGCGAAAGAACAGCTCAAAGAAACCGCGCGCGCCCGGCTTTTGCTGGGCAAGCGCACAGAGCGGTCGCCAGTCGAAGTCCTTCATGTCCGGGCAGGTCTGCGCAAAGACATTCAGCGCGCTGTCGTGGTCGTCCGATGCCCACCCGTCAAGATCGGTAAAACTGAGGATATTGTAGCTCGGCTCGGACGCGGCGGCGCTGCCTGCCCATGGCAGCGCCAGTGTTATCGCGACAATCGCCGCCCTGATCATTCGCCCGTAGCGACGAGCCGCCAGTTGGGGTCGTCGGCACCCATGACGCGTTCGAACGTCCAGACATCTTTCTGACGCTTCGATTTGCCCGGCTCGCCCTCGATAATCTCGCCATCCGGGCCGCGCACGACCGAAACCAGCTCGCCCACGAACTTGACGGTGATTTCCGCTGTCCGGGTGGCGCTGTCAAATGCGGCCGATGACAGCGTCATATCGCGGATCCCGATAAAGTCGGCCTCGATGGTCAGGCCCTTTTCCTCGCGAATCGCGATCACTTCGGCGAAGGAATTGTATACATCCTCCGACAGGAAGGGCCGCATATCTTCCACTTCGCCCCGCTCGAATGCCATCAGGATCATCTCATAGGCGCCGCGCGCACCCCCGAGAAAGTCGGTCACGCCAAAGGACGGCTCCACGCGCTTCATGTCGGCGAGGGCTGCGGCAGTTTCGCTGCCTTCGGGCACGTGGTCAACGATGTCGTGATCCGGGCCGCCTTCGATCACTTCGAGGTTGTGGGTACGCTGTTTGGGCGGCCCTTGCACCTCGCGCGTGGGCTCGTGGCCTTCGCGGGTTCCCAGAACGCTTCTGAGCCGCAGGATCAGGAAAACAGCAATGCCGGCGAGCACCAGAAGCTGTAAAACGGGCGAGTTCATTGATACCTCATTCAGGCAAAGCGTTGAAAAACGTGTATTGTCGATCTTATGTAGGCGTGACAGCGTGCCAAGTCCACCTTGGCGCGCCGCAAAACAAAGGAGTCGGCCCCTCATGTGGCTATTGCTGGCGTTCATAATCGTCCCGCTGATCGAAATCGGCCTGTTCATTCAGGTCGGCGGCATCATCGGTCTGTGGCCCACGCTGCTGATCGTTGTCCTTACGGCGATCCTCGGCACATGGTTGGTCAGGGCGCAGGGGGCTGTGGCCATGGGGCAGCTTCGCGGCTCGTTCTCGCGGCAGACCGACCCGACTGAACCGCTGGCGCATGGCGCGATGATCCTGATCGCGGGTGTCCTGCTGCTGACGCCGGGGTTTTTCACGGATGCGCTGGGATTCGCGCTATTGACGCCGCCATTCCGGCGCGCGGCCTTTGCCTATCTGCGCAAGCGGATCAATGTCCAGACCTTCAGCACCGGGCCGCAGGGCGCACCGCGCGCGCATGACAACACTACCATTGAAGGCGATTATCACGAAGTTTCGCCCCCGGACGAGCCGCGCGGCCCGTCTGGCTGGACGAGGGATTGAGGCAGCCACGGCAACCTGCTAATTCATGCTGATATTCCGCCTAATGAGGAGACGACGATGGCCGAGCAGGAAAACGGCGCCGATGGCGCCCAGGAGCAGCAACAGCAGCAACAGGTAAAGATGAATATTCTCACGCAGTTCGTGCGCGATCTGTCGTTCGAGAATATTCTGGCCCAGCGCGGCACCGGCGGCGAGGTCCAGCCCGATATCACGGTCAACGTCCATCTGGAGCCGAAAAAGCGCACCGCCGAAAACCAGTATGAGGTGATCGCCAAGCTCAAGATCAACTCCAAGAACAAGGGCACCGATGAGGACCTGTTCGTGCTGGAGCTGGAATACGCCGGCGTCTTCCACATCGAGGGCGTCCCCGAGGATCAGTTGCACCCGTTCCTGATGATCGAATGCCCGCGCATGATGTTTCCCTTCTTCCGCCGCATCGTGTCGGATGTGACGCGGGACGGGGGGTTCCCACCGCTGAATCTGGAAAATATCGACTTCGTGGCGATCTACCGTCAGGAAATCGCACGCCTGCAGGCCGAAAAAGGCAAGCGCGCCGACGCTTGATCACCGGGCGCCACAGCGTTTCAGGCCAGCTTTGTTCGAAGATGGCCTGAAAACCCTAGCCCAGTTTTTCCCACAGCGGTGCATCGCCCAGCGTCTTGACGAACGCGCGATGCGCCTCGACCTCGGCGTCTGTCAGACGCGCGGGCAGGGGGCGTTGCCGCGGGGCAGGGCGCCATGCCATATGCGTCTCTGATCCCTTGGTTTGGGTCTGATCGGCGCCCAGAACAAGGTCGGGTTGCCGCCCGCCAATCAGCTCCAGATACACCTCGGCCAGAATTTCGGAATCCAGCAGCGCGCCGTGCAGGGTCCGCGCGCCGTTGTCGATATTGAACCGGCGACACAGCGCATCCAATGACGCGGGAGAGCCGGGAAACTTCTTGCGCGCGATGGCCAGCGTGTCGATGGCCTGCTCCCACGGCAATTGCGGCAGCTTCAGCCAGCGCAGTTCGGCGTTGAGGAATTTCATGTCGAACGCAGCGTTGTGGATCACCAGTTTCGCATCGCCAATGAAGCTGAGAAATGCCTGCGCGATATCGGCAAACAGCGGCTTGTCCCGCAGAAAATCATCGCCTAGCCCGTGCACCTTGAAGGCATCTTCGGGCATGGCGCGCTGCGGGTTGATATACTGGTGATATGTCCGCCCCGTCGGCATGTGATTGAGCAGCTCGACGCCGCCAATCTCAACGATCCGGTCGCCCTGTTCGGGCTCGAATCCGGTGGTTTCTGTGTCCAACACGATCTCACGCATGGTGCAGACCCTTCCTGATGTCATCGACGATAGCCTGCACCTGCGCGCGGGCATGTTCAAGCGTGTCGGTTGTGATCACCCATGTGGCGCGGGCGCGTTTTTCGGCGTCGGGCATCTGTTTGGCCAGAATGGCCTCAAACTGCGCCTCGCTCATCGTGCCCCGCTCCAGAACGCGGGCGCGCTGAACCTCCGGCGGGGCGGTGACGCAGACGGTGGCGTCCATCATCGTATCAAACCCGCTCTCGAAAAGCAGGGGAATGTCCAGAACGGCGATATCGGAGTCCGTTTCAGCCAGAAAAGCCTGTCTGTCCGCCGCGACCAGGGGGTGAACGATAGCCTCGATCCGGGCGAGGGCGGTCTCATCTGCCGCGATGATTTCCTTGAGCCGGGCGCGCGAGACGCCGCCATCCTCAATGGCTCCGGGAAATATGGATCGCATCGGCGCGACGGCCGCGCCGCCCGGGGCATAAAGCCGATGCACCGCGGCGTCCGCATCCCAGACCGCGCAGCCAAGATCGGCGAACATACGCGCGGTGGTGGATTTGCCCATCCCGATCGACCCGGTCAGCCCCAGCAGATACGTCATCGCAGCGCGGCGTCCCGCACGGCGCTGTCGACCTCGGGCCGCTGGCCAAACCACCGCTCGAACCCCGGAACCGCCTGATGGAGCAGCATTCCGAGACCATCGACAGTGTGGCAGCCCATTTCTTCCGCGACTTCCAGCAGCCGTGTGCGAAGCGGCGAATAGACGATATCAGTGACCACCGTCCCCTTTTGCAGCCCATCCAGCGGCACACGCAGAGGCTGCTGGCCGGTCATGCCCAGCGACGTCGTATTTACCACGGTCGCGCAATGCTCCAGCATGTTGCCGGCTTGGACCCAATCAAACACACGCACCCGCTTGCCGAATTCCTGCGCCAGAGCGTCGGCGCGCACACGGGTGCGGTTAGACAGCATAATTTCGGGCACGCCGGCATGGAGCAGCCCCGCGATCACCGCGCGCGATGCGCCGCCTGCGCCCAGCACGGCCGCAGGTCCGGCGGCGGCGTCCCAACCGCATGGCGCGCTTTCCAAATTCTTGATAAAACCGTAACCGTCTGTATTGTCGGCATGAATCTTGCCATCTTTGCGGAAAATCAGAGTATTCGCGGCCCCTATCAACGTCGCGCGGTCCGTCACAAGATCGACAAGATCCAGCACCTTTTCCTTGTGCGGGATCGTGATGTTGACGCCGACAAACCCGGCCTTGGGCAGGGCGCGCAGCACCTCGGACAGGTTATCGGCGCTGACATCCATCGGAATGTAATGGCCCGGCAGGCCCATCGTCCGCAGCCAATGATGGTGGATCCTGGGTGATTTCGAGTGGGCGACAGGCGATCCGATCACGCCCGCCAGAGGTATTTTCTGATCTGTCATGAGTCCAACACTCCCCGCGTCATCAGAAAGCCGAGCAGTTCCAACAGCGGCAATCCCAGAACATGGAAATAGTCGCCGGTGATCTGCCCGAACAATCGCACGCCTTCTTCTTCCAGTTTGTAGGCGCCCACCGAATGACGGATGCTGTCCCAGTTGCGCGCTACGTAATCGTCCAGATAGGAATCGGATACATCACGCATCCGCAGCTGCACAACACCTACATGCCGCCAGACAGGGGCGCCGCCCTCGCAGATCACCGCAGCGGTCAGCAAACGATGGGTCTTGCCATTCATCCGCGCGAGGTGGGCGCGCGCCTCTTCTTGGGTGCTCGGCTTCGACAGTATCGCACCGTCCAGCTCCAGAACCTGATCGCAGCCGATGACCATCGCGCCGGGATGCCGCTCGCTTATCTTTCGGGCTTTCAGCTCGGCCAGCGCATCGGCAATATCGCGCGGCGGCGCGTCCTCTGCCACCAGCGACGCCTTGACGCCCTCTTCATCGACGCGCGCCGCCATGACATCAAAATCGACGCCGGTATTTTGCAAAAGCGTCCGACGGATTTCGGAGGTCGAGGCAAGGATGATGCGGACAGACATGTGGGTAACCCAGGGGCAAATGACCAGAAACTACCCCTTCTTATCCACAATCGGGCGAACCCGCCAAGGGGATGGGGATAGACTAGGCCTCTCAGGCTTTTCCAACGATAACATCCTACGGTGGATTGTATGGAATCCGTCGCTGTAGGAATCGGTCGCAAGACGGGTTATCCCCGCCGTGGGATGTGGATAAGGGACGACAAGTAGACTACGCACAACTATTTGAAATATATACGCATAATAGGATTCCTTCTAATCCTGTTTAGCATCATATAACAGCTTTATCCCCAATTTAGCCGAGTGTGGACAGATCCGTGGGCAGACCAATAATCCACAGAGTCTGCCGGCCCTACCTAATCATCATCTTTTTCTATATCTCTTTCTTTTATTAGGAAGACCGGACAGGCGGAGACATCTCATGATCGCTATTCTCGCGGATATCTATCCATGGACGAAATCGCTCCATATCGTGTCCGTCATCGCCTGGATGGCAGGTCTGTTCTATCTGCCCAGATTGTATGTTTATCACACGGAGGCTGCGCAGACGGGTGACAGCCGTGATGAAATATTTCAGGTGATGGAGCGCAGGTTGCTACGGGCGATCATGAACCCGGCCATGATTGCCACATGGCTGTTTGGCCTTGCCCTTGTCTTGACACCGGGCATCGTCGATTGGTCGTCTGTCTGGCCCTGGACCAAGGCGGCCAGCGTGTTGGGAATGACGTGGTTCCATCAATGGTTAGGCCTGCGCCGCAGGGAGTTGGCAAGCGGTAGTTGCACCGTCAGCGGCCGGACCTTTCGGATGATGAACGAGGTGCCGACGCTTCTGCTGATTGTGATCGTGTTTTCGGTCGTATTGAAATTCTAGGGCTGATTGACTCGCGGCGCCGACAGGGGTATCCAGCGCGCAAGCACCCCGTCCGGGGCTATGCACTTCCCTGATGATCCAACTGACGTTTGCGCAGATGCGCCTGTGAGGCTGACCCATGTCCGATGATGACCGTTTGAACCTGTGCGATCTCAAGGCGCATACCGCCAAGGATCTTTTGGCGATGGCCGAAGAGCTGGAGATCGAGAACGCCTCGACCATGCGCAAGGGCGAGATGATGTTCTCGATCCTGAAAGAGCGGGCCGAGGATGGCTGGAAGGTTTTCGGCGATGGCGTGCTGGAGGTGCTGCAGGACGGGTTTGGCTTTCTGCGCTCGCCCGAGGCGAACTATCTGCCCGGTCCTGACGACATCTATGTGTCGCCCGATACGATCCGCCGCTATTCGCTGCGTACGGGTGACACTGTCGAAGGCGAGATGAAGCAGCCCGATGATACCGAGCGCTACTTTGCCCTGACCAGCGTTGAGCAGATCAATTTTGAGGACCCTGAAAAGGCGCGTCACAAGATCGCCTTCGATAACTTGACGCCGCTTTATCCGGACGAGCGTTTGACGCTGGAAATCGACGATCCGACGATCAAGGATAAAACCGCGCGTATCATCGATCTGGTGGCGCCGATCGGCAAAGGCCAGCGGTCGCTGATCGTCGCACCGCCGCGCACCGGCAAAACCGTGATCTTGCAGAATATCGCGGCCAGCATTGAGCGGAACCACCCGGAAATCTATCTGATCGTCCTTCTGATCGACGAACGCCCCGAAGAAGTCACCGACATGCAACGCTCGGTCAAGGGAGAGGTCGTCAGTTCCACCTTTGACGAGCCTGCGACACGCCATGTTGCCGTAGCTGAAATGGTGATAGAAAAAGCAAAGCGTCTGGTTGAACATAAACGAGATGTTGTGATCCTTTTGGATTCGATCACTAGACTTGGTAGGGCGTACAATACGGTCGTACCGTCCTCGGGTAAGGTTTTGACAGGCGGTGTTGACGCGAATGCGCTGCAAAGGCCCAAGCGGTTCTTTGGCGCAGCGCGCAATATCGAAGAGGGCGGATCGCTGACCATCATCTCGACCGCGCTGATCGATACCGGTAGCCGCATGGACGAAGTCATCTTCGAAGAATTCAAAGGCACTGGCAACTCCGAGCTGGTCCTCGATCGGAAGATCGCGGATAAACGTGTGTTCCCGGCCATCGACATCCTGAAATCGGGCACCCGCAAAGAGGAACTTCTGGTCGACAAGATGGACCTTCAGAAGACCTTCGTTCTGCGCCGGATTCTGAATCCGATGGGGACGACGGACGCGGTGGAGTTCCTGATTTCCAAGCTCAGGCAGACCAAGACGAATGCCGAGTTTTTCGATTCGATGAATACCTGACACTTTTGTCAACGGGGGAATGATCGTGGAAACGATCTTTGCAATGTCCTCGGCGCAGGGCAAGGCGGGTGTATCCGTGCTGCGTGTCTCCGGCCCGCAAGCCTTTACCGCGTGCCGGTCCCTGTGCGGCGACGTCCCGCCCGCACGGGTCGCATCCTTGCGCGTTTTGACCGACCCCAGTGGTGGGCAACTGGATCAGGCGTTGGTGCTGACCTTTGAAAAAGGGGCCAGTTTTACCGGCGAAGAAAGCGTGGAATTCCAGGTACATGGAAGCATTGCGGTTGTTTCCGCGGTTCTGAATACCTTGGCCGAAATGCCGGATCTGAGGATGGCCGAGCCGGGTGAGTTTACCCGCCGGGCGCTGGATAACGGATGCCTGGACGTCGCCCAGATTGAGGGACTTGCCGATCTCATTGACGCAGAAACCGAGGTCCAGCGTGCTCAGGCACTACGCGTTCTGGCTGGTGATATTGGCACACGTGCCGAAGGCTGGCGCCGGGATTTGATCCGCGCAGCGGCCTTGATTGAGGCGACGATCGACTTTGCGGATGAGGACGTCCCGGTTGATGTATCGGCCGAGGTCACGGCACTGATAGCCCGCGTCATTAACGAGCTCGACCGAGAGATTTCAGGCGTTATCGTGGCCGAACGTATCCGGGCGGGATTTGAAGTCGCGATTATCGGTGCGCCGAATGTCGGAAAATCCACCTTGCTTAACACCTTGGCTGGCCGCGATGCCGCGATAACCTCGGACGTGGCAGGGACAACGCGCGACGTGATCGAGGTGCGGATGGATCTCCGAGGGCTGCCCGTCACTCTCTTGGATACGGCAGGTCTGCGCGACACGTCGGATAGCGTTGAAGTAATCGGCGTTGAAAGAGCGAAAGCCAGAGCGCTGTCTGCCGATTTGCGTGTATTCTTGGTGGAACCGGGGGAGCAGCCCCCACTGGAACCTCTTTCTGATGATATTGTGCTGTTGGCAAAAGCCGATATTCATGAGACCGGCGATTATCCAGGAATTTCCGGGCACACCGGCGTTGGCGTTGATGATTTGGTTAGCCGCATCGCCGACATTCTAAATAAGCGGGCCTCCGGCGCGGGAGTGGCGATCCGTCTGCGGCACCGAAATGCCATGCTGAGGGGCGTCGAGTCTCTTCGCGCGGCGATCTATCTGTCCTCTGATCCTGATTTAGCCGATTTGGCGGCAGAAGAGTTACGCAGCGCTGTTCGCGCGCTTGATTCTCTGGTAGGTCGTGTTGATATCGACAACATTCTGGATGAAATCTTCGCCAGTTTCTGCCTCGGAAAATGAGGAGTGTTTCACGTGAAACATTGTGACTTCGACGTTCTGGTAATTGGCGGCGGGCATGCCGGCTGTGATGCTGCGCATGCGGCGGCACGAATGGGAGCGCGCATCGGGTTAATCACACTTACGCGCGATGGTATCGGCGTCATGTCGTGTAATCCCGCTATCGGCGGTTTGGGCAAAGGTCATCTCGTACGCGAAATTGACGCACTTGATGGTGTCATGGGACGCGTTGCGGATGCCGCAGGTATCCAGTTCAGACTTCTTAACAGACGTAAGGGACCGGCCGTCCAAGGGCCCCGCGCGCAGGCCGACCGGAATATCTACCGCCGACAAATGCTCGCTGAAATGTCCGCTCAGGTCAACTTGTCGATCATCGAAGCCGAAGCGGTCGATTTCCTGATGAAAAATGGCCGCGTATCGGGCGTAGTTCTGAAAGATGGATCCTTAATCTCATCCCGATCCGTCGTGTTGACGACCGGAACCTTTCTAAGAGGGGTCATCCATATCGGTGATGTTTCCCGCCCTGGTGGACGAATGGGAGAGGATCCGTCCGTCAAACTTGCAGAGCGAATGGATAGTTTCGGCCTCGCGATGGGTCGGTTGAAAACCGGTACACCGCCTCGGATCGACGGGCGTACGATTGACTGGAGCATTCTTGAAAAGCAGCCAGGGGATGATGAGCCAACGCTGTTTTCCTTCATGTCGAGCGGTGCTCAATCTCCGCAAATCTCATGCGGTATTACGCACACGAACGAGATCACGCATGAGATCATACGCGATAATCTCGAAAAATCAGCGATGTATGGGGGACATATTGATGGCGTGGGGCCCAGATATTGTCCGTCAATCGAGGATAAGGTCGTTCGCTTCGCTGATAAGAAGTCACACCAGATTTTTCTGGAGCCTGAAAGCCTGACGGATTACGCGATTTATCCAAATGGCATTTCCACTTCGCTGCCGATTGACGTTCAGCTTGCGTATGTGAGGTCGATTGCGGGTTTGGAGAAAGCCGAGATACTTCAGCCCGGATACGCGATTGAATACGATTATATAGACCCACGCGCCTTGGACGCTACGCTTTCCGTGCGGGATGTACCGGGTCTTTTCTTGGCAGGTCAGATCAATGGGACGACCGGATACGAGGAGGCCGCGGCGCAGGGCTTGGTTGCTGGATTGAACGCGGCCCTAGACGCGCGGGGCGGTGATCCTGAATTATTTAGCCGATCAAGCAGTTACATCGGGGTGATGATCGACGATTTGATTACGCGCGGCGTGTCAGAGCCATACCGGATGTTCACGTCCCGCGCAGAATTCCGGCTGTCATTGCGTGCTGATAATGCCGACCAGCGGTTGACGGGTAGGGGGGTCGAAATCGGATGCGTTTCGCCGGAGCGGCAGGCAGCGTTTGACAGTAAGATGGACAGGCTAGTGCGCGCCCGTCAGCGTTTGGAAAGTCTTTCAGTTACACCGCGCGAGTTGGCAGCATTGGGTTTATCTGTGAACCAGGACGGATCCCGGCGATCCGGCTTTCAAGCCTTGGCGTCTCAAGATGTGCATTTTGAACATCTTTGTCGTCTGGATCCTGCTCTGTTGGACATCGACCGCGGTACCAGCGAGCAGTTGGAGAAAGATGCGCTGTATTCGAATTATCTTGCGCGCCAGGAACGGGATGTTGCTGTGTTGAAAAGGGACGCAGCGCATGTCATTCCCAAGGATTTTGATTATAACTGTTTGGGCGGCTTGTCTAACGAGTTGAAATCAAAGCTGAATCAGGTGCGGCCCGCAAACTTGGCTCACGCTGCGCGGATAGACGGAATGACGCCTTCGGCGCTCACCCTATTGCTGACACGTATTCGGCGGATGTCCGAGACCCGCAAGGGATGAGCGTGAGTTTAGAAAATGTTTCACGTGAAACAGTTGACCGTCTTCGAGAGTTTGAAGATATCGTTCTCAAGTGGACGCCAAAGATCAATCTGGTCTCCCGGCAGGATCAAGCGGTAGTATGGGACCGGCATATACAGGATTCGCTTCAGATTTTTGATGCGGCGCCAGATCAGTTTCGCCATTGGTTGGATATCGGTTCGGGCGGTGGATTTCCGGGCATTGTCGTTGCAATTATGGCCCAGGCCTCGAACCCTGCTGCTACTGTGACAATGGTTGAGAGCGATTCGAGAAAAGCAGCATTTCTTCGTGCCGCACTTCGCAAAACGGAAACCCGGGCCCGGGTCATAATTGATCGCATCGAAAACGTCGAAGCGCAGAGCGCAGATGTGGTGTCTGCCCGTGCATTGGCGGATCTGCCCAGCTTGCTGGACCTTGCGTATCCTCATCTCGCTCCCGAAGCGACCTGTGTGTTCGCCAAAGGCGCCAAATGGCGCATCGAGCTCGCGACTGCAAAATCTAAGTGGAAGTTCAACCATACGGTTGTTACAAGCAATCTTGACCCCGACGCCGCAATTTTATGTATAAGGGAGCTGTCCCGTGCTTGATCCAACACGTCCAAACGGGCCGCGCATCATTGCAGTGGCAAATCAAAAAGGGGGGGTCGGCAAGACGACCACGACGATCAATCTTGGCGCTGCGCTTGCCGAGCAGGGCCTGCGCGTCCTGATCGTTGATCTTGATCCCCAGGGAAATGCCTCAACTGGATTGGGAATCGAAGCGGAAAACCGGGAATTCACAACTTACGAACTGTTGCTCGAAGATATTGATCTGGGGCAGGTCATTCAGCCCACGCGGTCGGAAAACTTGATGATCATCCCGGCGACTGTTGATCTGAGCTCTGCCGATATCGAATTGATTTCAAACGAAAAACGAAGCTTTCTATTGCATGATGCCCTGCGCCAGACGGCTATGGATCGTTATGATCTGGACTATGTGCTGATCGATTGCCCGCCATCCCTGAATCTGCTGACCGTCAATGCAATGGTGGCCGCGCATTCGGTGCTCGTGCCGCTTCAAAGCGAATTCTTTGCGTTGGAAGGGTTGTCCCAATTGATGTTGACGATCCGCGAAGTTCGGCAATCGGCCAACCCGAAGTTGGGTATTGAAGGCGTGGTTCTTACCATGTTCGATGCGCGAAATAATCTGTCAGGACAGGTTGAGAAGGACGCCCGCGACAACTTGGGCGATCTGGTTTTCAAGACGTTGATTCCGCGGAACGTGCGCCTGAGTGAGGCACCATCGTACTCAATGTCGGTTCTGGACTACGATTCTCAGTCTCGGGGGGCAGAGGCTTACAGGGCGCTTGCTACGGAGCTGATAAAAAATCGCGCGCCGGTGGCTGCGTAATCAAGGGAGCGAAAGATGGCGGACAAGGTTCAACGGCAACGCGGGTTGGGACGAGGGCTATCGGCGTTGATGGCGGATGTGAACGACCAGCGGCCAAGTGGCGATGCGTCGCCGCGTCAGCCCGATATGATGGTGCCGATTGAACGTGTTGTGGCAAACCCGGATCAGCCTCGCAGGCGGTTCGATCCTGATCTTTTGAACGACCTCGCGGCGTCGATAAAGGAAAAGGGGATCATTCAGCCGCTCATCGTGCGCCGAAAAGGTGAAGGGTACGAGATTGTCGCGGGCGAGCGGCGCTGGCGCGCTGCGCAGCAGGCCAACCTGCACCAGATACCGGTGGTGATCCGGGAGTTCGACGATACAGAAGTCCTTGAAATTGCTATAATAGAGAATATCCAGCGCGCAGATCTTAATCCGGTCGAGGAAGCCGCGGGCTACGTTCAGTTGATGAACAAATTTGGGCATACCCAGGAAAAACTGGCCGAGGCCCTCGGCAAAAGTCGCAGCCATATCGCCAATACCATGCGTCTGATGCAGCTGCCCGAGGCGGTGCAGGCCTATGTGACGGAAGGTAAGCTGTCTGCTGGCCATGCCAGAACGCTGATCACATCGAGCGATCCGGTCACGCTGGCGAAGAAAGTGATCGCAGGAGATTTGTCCGTTCGCGACACGGAGAAGCTGGTTCGGAAGGCTGCGGAGGCCGGCAAGCCGGGCGATGGCGCGTCCGCGAAGCCCAGCTATAGAGCGCCTGCCAAATCGGCCGATACCACGGCATTGGAAAAAGATCTGGCGGCTAATCTGGGGATGAAGGTGTCGGTCGATCACAAGGACGGCGCCGAGAGCGGGACTGTCACGATCAGCTATAAAACACTGTATGAACTTGACGAACTTTGCCGGATCATGTCGACCGGCAGGTAGCGCCCGAAGCGTTTCGCCTTTACGCTGACACATCACGTAAGGGTGAGACGCTTTAGTCGGGCAGTAACTCGGTAATTACGGAATTCAGCACCATTCTGCCTTGCCGCGTCGCGGCGAGGGACGCGCCGTCCCTGCGAACCATCCTCAAGTCTTCCAGCCGTTTCATCACGGATGGATCAAGGGGAGCTTGCGCCAAATCCTCATAGCGCCGCATGTCGATCCCGGTGGACAGCCGCAACCCCATCATCAGATATTCGCCGGCCCGGTCCCGGTCTGGAACGGCGACCCAGAGCTTTTCTGTTTTCGCATCATGGCTATGGGACAGCCATTTGGCAGGGTTTGAAAATGCCTCAGTCGCCCAGCGGACGCCATCCAAAGTGAGCCGCCCATGTGCGCCGGGGCCGATCCCGACGTAATCACCTTGGCGCCAGTAGATAAGATTGTGCCGCGATTCAGCGCCGGGCGCGGCATGATTGGACACCTCGTAAGCGGGCATCCCGGCAATATCGCACAGCTCTTGAGTGACCTCATACATGTCGACGGCCAGATCGTCGGTGGGCAAGCCGCGCAAGCCTCCGGCGCTATGCCGCGCGCCGAAGGCCGTGCCGGGTTCAATCGTAAGTTGATAGAGCGACAAGTGATCGACAGCCATCGACAAGGCTTGGGATAGTTCGGTGCGCCAGTTGGACAGGGTTTGATCCTGCCGCGCATAGATCAGATCGAAACTGACCCGGTCAAAGTGGGACCGCGCTACATCAAACGCCGCGCGCGCCTCGGCGACAGAGTGAATGCGTCCAAGCCGCTTCAGATCCACGTCATTCAGGGCCTGAATGCCCATGGAAATACGATTAACACCAGCAGCGGCATATCCGGCGAAGCGCGTTGCCTCGACCGATCCGGGGTTTGCCTCCAGCGTTATCTCCAGATCGTTCGCCAGCGTCCAGTGATGGCGTATGCGGTCCAGAATTGCCTGCACCGTTTCGGCGGGCATCAGGCTAGGCGTGCCGCCGCCGAAGAATACCGAATTCAGGACACGGCCCGATGTCAGAGCGGCATATCTGTCGATCTCGCGCAGGTAGGCGGCGCGCCAGGCGTCGTGATCAATGGCGTTCGATACGTGGCTGTTAAAGTCGCAATAGGGGCATTTGGCCGCGCAGAAGGGCCAGTGCAGATAGAGGCCAAAGCCCCCATATCGCCAATCCTCAATCAAAGCAGCCCTTCACCAGTTTGCGAAAGGCATCCGCGCGATGGCTGATGCGGTTTTTCAGATCCGGGTCCATTTCGGCAAAGGTAATATCATATCCGGCGGGCTGGAATATCGGGTCATATCCGTGCCCATGCTGTCCGCGCATCGGCCAAGTGATCTGCCCCTCGACCGTGCCGGGGAACACCTCGTCATGGCCGTCGGGCCAAGCCAGCGCCAAGGTGCAGCAGAACCGCGCGGACCATGGCTGAGCCACACCGGTGGCAAGAAGCTTGTCATGCGCCTTGGTCATCGCCATGGCGAAGTCGCGGCCCTCGGGCGTTTCGGCCCAATCGGCGGTGTAGACACCGGGCGCGCCGCCAAGCGCGTCGATTTCGATACCGGAATCGTCGGATAGGGCCGGGAGGCCGGTAGCCTTGGCCGCGGCATGAGCCTTGATCCGCGCGTTTCCGGCAAAGCTGGTTTCAGTCTCGTCCGGCTCCGGCAGATCACGTTCGGCAGCGCCGATGACCTTGATGCCATAGGGCTGTAGCAAGCTGGCGATTTCAGCCAGCTTGCCCGCGTTATGCGTTGCGACAAGCAGCGTATCGCCGGTGAATTTACGCATTGACCGCCGCCAGCTGGACTGCGGCCAACTCCGCCACGCCCTGTTCGGCAAGGTCCATCAGTTGGGTCATCTGATCGCGATTGAAGGTGGCGCCTTCGGCGGACATCTGCACTTCGATCAATTTGCCCGATTGGGTCATGATGAAATTGCCGTCCACGCCCGCCTCGCTGTCCTCGGGGTAATCCAGATCCAGCACGGGCTGACCCGCGTACAGGCCGCAGGACACCGCCGCCACCGGATCAACCAATGGGTCCGACACAACGGCGCCGGTTTTGATCAGTTTCTGCACCGCCAGTTTCAGCGCGACCCAGCCGCCGGTGATGGCCGCGCAGCGGGTGCCGCCGTCGGCCTGAATGACATCGCAATCGACGGTAATCTGACGCTCGCCCAACGCAACGCGGTCAACGCCGGCGCGCAGGCTGCGCCCGATCAGCCGCTGGATCTCAACGGTGCGGCCGCCTTGCTTGCCGGCGGTCGCCTCGCGGCGCATGCGCGATGTTGTCGAGCGGGGCAACATGCCGTATTCTGCGGTGACCCAGCCCAGACCCGACCCCTTGATGAAGGGCGGGACGCGGTCCTCAATGGTGGCGGTGCACAGCACATGGGTGTCGCCGATGCGGATCATGCAGGATCCTTCGGCGTGCTTGGTCACGTCGGTTTCGATTGAAACGACACGCATTTCGCTTAGTTCTCGTCCGGAAGGGCGCATGGTGATACCTCTTGGCTGTTTACCGCGCCAATACAGGGGCGCAGGCTGGTATGGCAACCCCGATTGACGCCGGACGCAGGGCGCCCTTAACTGCATTGCAACGCAAGGAAGCAAAGATGAGCGACGGCAGAAAACTGCTGGAGGAGATGAACGAGAGATCCCGCGAGGTGTTTCGCCGGGTGGTCGAGGGATATCTGCTGACCGGATCGCCCGTCGGCTCGCGCAGCCTGACCCGCGACATGAGCGAAAAGGTCAGTGCCGCGACCGTGCGCAACGTCATGCAGGATCTGGAGTTCATGGGCCTGCTGGACAGCCCCCATGTCAGCGCGGGCCGCATCCCCACGCAAAGCGGGCTGCGGATGTTCGTCGATGGCCTACTGGAGGTTGGCGATTTGCAGACCGCCGACCGCGAGCTGATGGACAGCACGATGTCGTCGAATGCACAGGATGTCGCGGGCGTGCTGGACCGGATCGGGCAGACCTTGTCGGGCGTCACGCAGGGCGCATCGCTGGTTCTGGCGCCGAAACATGAGGCACCAATCAAGCATATCGAATTCGTCGGCCTTGGGCATGACCGCGCGCTGGTGGTTCTGGTCTTTGCCGACGGGCATGTGGAGAACCGGATTTTCACGCCACCGCCTGGACAAACCCCCAGCTCCATGCGCGAGGCGGCGAATTTTCTGAATGCGCTGGTCGAGGGCAAGACGCTGAGCGAGGTTCAGACCGTCATCGCCAAGCATATCCAGGATCGTCGCCAGGAGATCGATCAACTGGCGCATGCGATGGTCGAAAGCGGCCTTGCCGTCTGGGCCGGGGAGGGCGAGGACCCGGAGCGGCTGATCGTGCGCGGCCGGTCCCATCTGTTGAACGCGGGCGGCGATGAGGCGGATCTGGAGCGGATCCGAACGCTGTTTGACGATCTGGAGCGCAAGCGGGATATTGCCAATTTTCTGGAACTTGCTGACGAAGGCGAGGGTGTGCGCATTTTTATCGGGTCCGAAAACAAACTTTTCTCACTTTCGGGTTCCTCTTTGGTCGTCTCTCCTTATATGAACGCTGATCGGAAGATCGTCGGCGCTGTGGGGGTCATTGGACCAACACGGCTGAACTACGGGCGCATCGTCCCGATCGTGGATTATACGGCGCAGTTGGTTGGCAAGCTGATCGCTGATAGAAGTTGAAGGGCAAAGACATGGCAGAGCGCAACGAAAACAATTTTCTGGATGACCTCGCAGAGGCCGAGGCCGAAGCGTATGACGACGCCGGCGCCGAAATTTCTGATGAGGCGATCGAGCTCGATACGCTCCGTGCCGAGCGGGACATGTTCCAGGATAAATTTCTGCGCGCTTTGGCAGACGCTGAAAATGTGCGCAAGCGTGCGGACAGGGATCGCCGCGAGGCCGAAAATTATGGTGGCTCCAAACTGGCCCGCGATCTGCTGCCGGTTTATGACAACATGAAGCGCGCCGTCGATTCGATCGGCGAGGATCAGCGCGAAGCGTCTGCGGCCCTGATCGAGGGGATCGAGCTGACGATGCGCGA
Source organism: Roseovarius sp. (assembly GCA_036568405.1). Taxonomy (GTDB): domain Bacteria; phylum Pseudomonadota; class Alphaproteobacteria; order Rhodobacterales; family Rhodobacteraceae; genus Roseovarius. Next base: position 434 of record DATCSR010000036.1, on the reverse strand, counting down.
GCTGATCTCGATCTTTGCCAAGCATGGCGTGCGTATCGTGTCGCCGCAGGTCGGCGACCGTTTTGATCCGCAGCAGCATGAGGCGATGTTCGAAGCGCCTTTGCCGGGAACAAAGGCCGGCGACATCATTCAGGTCTCGGCCGAAGGGTTCATGCTGCACGACCGTATCCTGCGCCCCGCGCAGGTTGGCGTGTCGTCAATGCAGGGCTGATTGCTACAATAACATCGTGAAACAAAGGCGCCCCGGAGGTCCTGTGTGGATGTATATGGACCCCGCCTTATTGCAACGGTCATGGAAGGTCTGGTTCAGGATCACGATTGCTGACGTATATCCGGCTTCTATGAGCGGCCCAATACATTGTCGCCGCGAGCCCCGATGGATTTCCGCGTGCTTCTCCCTCATCGGCTCCAAGGCATCAGCTTTGCTGTGCCAA
>DATCSR010000035.1:0-246848 GCA_036568405.1 Roseovarius sp. | reverse complement strand
CGGGGGTGGCCAGCCGCATCACCCTCTGGCGATCCCCGCGCTTTATGCGGTAATCCTTCCAGCGGAAGGCCACGGTATTGGTATCGGCGCTGACCAGGCGGGCGTTCGAGATCGCCACCCGGTGGGTATAGCGGCTCAGGTTTATGCCCCATTGGCACAATTTTCTGAGGATTTGGCAGGGGCACCAGGGCTCGAACCCGGGACCTACGGTTTTGGAGACCGTCGCTCTACCAGCTGAGCTATACCCCTACGATGTGCGACCGATTACGCGACCTTTTGGCGGGAATCAAGCCTTCAATGGCGCAGAAAACGGTGAAACCTGCCGGGGCCGCCTTTGGCGTCGCAAGGGGATGGATGAAACCGAAAGATTACGAAACATTCAGGATCATCATTATCCAAGGCACGGGCCGGGCCGTCGATTATGCGCGACGGGCTGAGCCTTGCCGTCGAACGTAATGGCTATCCCTGCCGCCGACGCTGCCCGAAGTTTCGCAAGAGCCTCTTTTCTCGGACAGTAAGAGCAACGAGCCAAGGACAGTCCGCAGCGCTTGATCGGCAGCGCTTAGCGATCAGTGACGGCAGGCTTTGCGGCTGGCTTTTTCGGAGCGATGCGCACGAGTTTGGCGGTGGGTTTGCGGTCTGCTGCCGTTCCGCCGAACCAGTCTTCCTGATATTTCTGCCGCACCAGCCAGTTCTGAATCTGCTTGGCAGCATTGCGCGTCAGATTTGTCATCTGTTTTTCTTTGGATTGGGTCAGGCCCGATCCCAGAATGGTTTCGCCTGAAAAGGATTCGACGACAATCACCTGTTCGGGCTTTTCGTTCAGTTTCTTGCCGGCCGCATCGTCCCAGACGGTAACGTTCAAGATCAGCGCCGATTTCGGCGACGCGATGATCGGCACGCCCGGCATCGCCAGCACATAGCCCTCGATCGAGATGCCAATATGATACAGCTTGTCGCCGTCATAACGGCTGAACCGTTCGTCCACCGCCTTGGTCATGGCCGCGATCCACTCTTCATCCGATGCATCGCGCGAAACAGGGCCTTTGGTGATGTTGGGCGTGACGACCACATTATGGGCCAGCTTGAAATCGCCCAATGGCACCGGCGCCTTGTCCAGATCGTTGGGGTTTGTGCAGGCCGCAACGGTGGCCAGAAGGGCAAACAGGGCGATAAGGCGATGCATGGGCGGCGATCCTTGGCAGGCTGCGATTGGATGTCGGACCCCGCCGCGATAGCGCACCCGCGCGACATGCGCAACAATATGGCAAAACGGCGTGATTTGCCGGGGCGGACTTCTGCGCCTATATGATGGTTCATGACGACTGACGCAGCCCCCACAACCGCCCTGCCCGTGCGCGTGCCTCTGGTCACGCAGCCGATGGGTATTTTTGCCAGCCTGAATGCCGCCCGGCGAAACGTGCTGAGCATCATCCCCGATCTGGCCACGCGCCAGCCGATGGTGTCGGGGCGCACCGGCAAACGCTGGCACATGGTGATGGACCCCGGCGCGCTGCGCCGCGTGCTGCTGGAGAACGAGAGCAATTACCCCAAATCGCTGGTCACAAAGAACCTGCTGCGCCCCGCCATCGGGGAAAGCATGTTCATCGCCGAGGGCGCGCACTGGCGATGGCAGCGGCGCGCGGCGGCGCCGGTCTTCTCGCATCGCAACGTGATGAACCTAGCGCCGATCATGACCGCCGCCGCCGTGCGTAGCGCCGGGCGCATTGCCGCCGCGGGCCCGCGCGCCGTCGACGTGGCCGAGGACATGGTGCGCACCACCTTTGACGTGATCGGCGAGGTCACGTTTTCCGGTGACGGCAGTTTCGATTCGGACGCCGTACATGGCGCCATCGACGCCTACATCGCCGAGGCGGGCAAAATCTCGCTCTTCGATATTCTGGGCCTGCCGGACTGGGTGCCGCGCCCCGGACGGATGATATCAGACGCGGCGATGAAGCAGATGAAATCCATCGCCGATGACGCGGTCGAGACGCGGCGCAGGCGCGGCCCCAAGGACGTGCCGGACCTGCTGGACCTGCTGCTGGAGGGCGAAGACCCCGAGACAAAGCGCCGGATGAACACCGCCGAGCTGCGCGACAACCTGCTGACCTTCATCGTCGCGGGACATGAGACGACAGCGCTGACGCTGGCATGGTCGCTCTACCTGTGCGCCTTCGATTCGCGAGTGCAGGACAAAGCGCGCGCCGAAATACGGGCCGTTTGCGGCGACCGCCCGGCGACCGGCGACGATGTGGCGAACCTGCCCTACATCCGCCAGATCGCCGATGAGGCGCTGCGCCTATATCCGCCCGCCGCGATGATCTCGCGCAGCGCGCTGGCCGATGACACGCTGTGCGGGCGGCAGATCCGGCGGGGTGATACGGTGATCGTGCCGATCTATGCGCTGCATCGCCATCACCAGTTGTGGGACAATCCCGACGCGTTCCTTCCCGAGCGGTTCGAAAACCGCAAGGACGTGCAGCGCTATGCCTACCTGCCCTTTGGCGACGGGCCGCGCATCTGCATCGGCGCCAGTTTCGCGATGCAGGAGGTGGTCATCATCCTTGCCACGCTGCTGGGCCGCTTTCGTTTCGCACCTGTCGAGGGGCGCGATCCGGATCCGGTGATGATCCTGACGCTGCGCCCTGAAGGCGGTGTCTGGCTGACAGCCGAACCGCTGTAGCGCGCCGCCCGGCAAAGGGCGGAAAGGCGCGCACCGGATCGGGCTTCTGCCGGAGGCCATTGAACGCCGCCCGGACAGCCTATCTAGTACAAGGCAATCAACAACGGAGATCACCCACATGACCATCCAGATCATCACCCGTACGGCGCTGGCCGCCGCTCTTGCACTAGGCGCGCTGACCACCGGCGCGATGGCCGCCTCCACCGCGGACGAGTTGCGCGCGGCGCTGGTCGGCAACACCTTTACCGGTGACATGGGCGGCGGCGGATACGCCAGCTATTTCGCGGAGGACGGCACATACGAGGATGCGGCCGGCGGCGGCACCTATGAGATCACCAACGAGGGCGTGTGTTACCCCGGCACCGATTTCGGCTGCTATGAAGCGCAGATCGACGGCGACCAGCTGGAGTGGTTCCAGAATGGCGAAAGCGCCGGGACCGGCATCATCAAGCAGGGCAACGCGCTGGAGTAAACGCGCATTTGAAAATGGCATGATGGGCGGCTTGGAAAGGCCGCCCTTCGCGTGTCGGGCGCACGGCGCGCACTAACATATCCGGCGGAAACCATTTTTCCCTCAGATCAGAGCACTTAGGCGGCGAAATTCATCCAGTGAACTTGTTATCGCGCGGAAAACCGCGCGGTGCCATGCGGCCCGATCCGGCACGTTTGCCGATCCATTCGTCCAAAGCGGTCTCGGTCCGTGTGCGCCCGGCGGGGTCCAGCCACGTCAGACCGGTCTCCATGTTAAAGGTCGTCGCGTCGCTCAACCCGCCATCCTTGTACTTTTGCAACCTGACGCCCTTGCCTCGCCCCATTTCGGGCAGCTCGGACAACTCGAAAACCAACACTTTGCGGTTTTCCCCCACAACAGCAACGTGGTCGCCGATGACAGGCCGGCACACGATCGCACGGGCCGGTGCGCGCACGTTCAGCACCTGTTTGCCGCCGCGTGTCTGGGCAATGACCTCGTCTTCGGGCACCACAAAACCGTCGCCGGCGCTGGAGGCAACCAGCAGCTTGCGGCCCGGTTTGTGAATCAGGATATCGACGATCTCGGCCTCGTTCGGCAGATCGACCATCAGGCGCAATGGCTCGCCCATACCGCGCCCGCCGGGCAGGCTGGACGCCGGGATCGTGTAGAACCGACCATTGCCCGCAAAAACCAACAGGCGGTCGGTGGTTTCGGCGTGAAACAGGAACCGGGGGCCGTCACCATCCTTGAATTTCAGCTCGCGGGTCAGGTCAATATGGCCGGTCAGGGCGCGGATCCAGCCCATCTGGCTGCACACCACGGTGATCGGCTCGCGGTCGATCATCGCCTCCAGCGGCACCTCTTCGACCTCGCCCGCCTCGGCAAACTGCGTGCGGCGCGCGCCACCGGCGGAGGATTTCCCGAACGTTTTCTTGACTTCGCGCAACTGGCCCGCGACCGCGTCCCATTGCAATTCGGGGTGTTCCAGCAGGTCCTCCAGCTGGGCGCGTTCTTCCATCAGGGCGGTTTGCTCCTTGATCAGCTCGATCTCTTCCAGACGGCGCAGGCTGCGCAGGCGCATGTTCAGGATCGATTCGGCCTGAAGATCGGTCAGCCCGTCCGCGCTGCCGCTCGCGGGCGAGACATAGTCCGACTCGTCGGTCGCGCGAACAAAATCCTGGCCCCAGTTCTCGCGCATAAGCGCGGCTTTGGGCGCGTCGTCATAGCGGATGATGTCGATCACGCGGTCAAGGTTCAGGAAGGCGACAATCAGCCCTTCCAGGATCTCCAGCCGGTGGTCGATCTTCTCCATCCGGTAGACAGACCGGCGCTGCAAAACCTCGCGGCGGAAGTCGAGGAAGGCGCGCAGCACCTCCTTCATGGAGCACACTTTTGGTGTAACTCCGTCGATCAAGACGTTCATATTCAACGAAAAACGCACTTCGAGGTCCGAATTTCGATACGTCATGCCCATCAGAACCTCGGGCGCGACATTCTTGCTGCGCGGCTCCAGCACCAGACGGATATCCTCGGCGCTCTCGTCGCGCACATCGGCCAGTATCGGGATCTTCTTCAACTGGATGATCTCGGCGATCTTTTCGATCAGGCGGGATTTTTGCACCTGATAGGGGATCTCGGTCACGACAATCTGCCACTGGCCGCGGCCCAGATCCTCAATCTCCCATTTGCAGCGCAGGCGGAACGCGCCGCGCCCGGTGCGGTAGGCCTGCGCGATATTCTCGGGCGGCTCGACTATGATGCCGCCTGTAGGGAAATCGGGGCCGGGCACATATTTCAGCAGCGTGTCGTCATTGGCATCGGGCGCCTTGATCAGATGCAGGCAGGCATCGATCAACTCGGCGATATTGTGGGGCGGGATGTTGGTCGCCATGCCGACCGCGATGCCGCTGGACCCGTTGGCCAGAAGGTTCGGAAAGCTGGCCGGCAGCACGACAGGTTCGGACAGGGTGCCGTCGTAATTATCGCGAAAATCAACGGCGTTTTCGTCAAGACCCTGCAACAGCGCCTCGGCAGCCGCTGTCATGCGGGCTTCGGTATAGCGCGCAGCGGCGGGGTTATCGCCGTCGATATTGCCGAAATTACCCTGCCCGTCGACCAGCGGATAGCGCACCGCGAAATCCTGCGCGAGGCGGGCCATGGCGTCATAGATCGCCGCATCGCCGTGCGGATGGTAGTTACCCATCACGTCGCCGCTGATCTTGGCCGATTTTCTGAAGCCGCCAGTGGAACTTAGACGCAGCTCGCGCATTGCATACAGGATGCGTCGATGAACGGGCTTCAATCCGTCGCGCGCATCGGGCAAGGCGCGGTGCATGATCGTGCTGAGCGCATAGGTCAGATAGCGGTCGCCAATGGCGCGGCGCAGCGTCTCGGACACCGCGTCGGGAATATCGCCGTCAGGCGTACCGGGAGTTTTGATCTTGTCGCTCATGGCTTGCGTCATAGCTGTGGCGACAATGCTCGTAAAGCGTCTGTCGAAGTGAAGTTTATGGTTTGTCGTTATACCAAATGGCGAATCGTGTTAAAATTGTTGCTTAACCGGGATCTGCCAATCTTGGACGGCGTTTGCGATGGGGGATTGCAATCATGTGGCGTTTCATTTTGATCTGCTTCGGATTTCTGGGTTTCGCGTTCTACGAGCTCAGCGGCGGAGCCGACTACAAGCCCGCCCCGAATTCGCTTCAGATTGCAATGCAGAACAAGCCGTTCTTTGCACCCCCACGCGAAGTAGCACCCACGCTGAATGACGGCGGCGAGCAATTGGCCGAGGCCGATGATCCCGCCCTGCCCCCGATCCAAAAACCAAATAATCCGCGCATCAAAGCGCCGGCCAAGTCCGTTTCGGTAGGTGACGATGCAGATCGTACGCAAACGACGTTTGCCGGTTTGTCCGGCATCGGCGACAGCGGCACGGGCGGGATCGAAATCACGCTGGCGTCCGCTGCGCATAATCTGGCCGGCGGCGAAGCGATCGGGCAGCGCCCGATTCAGACGGTCGGCACGTTCAATGCCGAAAGCCTTGTTCAGGACGTCAATCGCCTGCCTATCGAACAAGCGCTGGTTGCCCGCCAGCAACCCGCTGATATCCGTAGCGTCGCAGGCAGCAATGCCAATATGCGCAGCGGGCCCGGCACCGGCTTTGACAAGCTGGACCAGCTGTCGCAGGGCACGCAGGTCGAGGTGCTGGACCGGCGCGGCGCGTGGGTCGAACTGCGCAACATGCAGACCGGCCAGACCGGATGGATGGCCGACTGGCTGATTACGGCCGCAAACTGAGGCACCCTGATTTGACACAGAAAACCGGCGGCACAGGCCGCACGATCCTGATTACCGGATGCTCCTCTGGTATCGGGTATGACGCAGCGCACGGTCTGGCGGCGCGCGGCTGGCGGGTCTTTGCCGCCTGCCGCAAGCCCGCCGATTGCGACCGCCTGCGCGCCGAGGGGCTGGAAAGCCCGCTGATCGACTATGCCGATACGGCCAGCATCGAGGCCGGGCTGGCCGAGGTGCTGAATGCGACCGGCGGCACGCTGGATGCCCTGTTCAACAATGGCGCGTTCGCCTGCCCCGGCCTTGTCGAGGATCTTCCGACAGGTGCCCTCCGCGAAATATTCGAGACGAACCTTTTTGGCTGGCACGATCTGACGCGGCGGGTGATTCCGGTCATGCGCGCCCAGGGGCATGGGCGGATCGTGCAATGCTCCTCGGTGCTCGGGCTGGTGACGCTGCCGTGGCGCGGCGCCTATAACGCCACAAAATTCGCGGTCGAGGGCCTGACCGACACGATGCGGATCGAGCTGCGCGGCACCGGCATTGAGGTCTGTCTGATCGAGCCGGGGCCAGTGACGTCACGCATCCGCCACAACTCGATCCCGCATTTCGAGCGTTGGATCGATTGGGAGAATTCCGCCCGCGAGGCCGATTACCGCGCTGGGCTGCAAAAGCGGCTATATGCCGCGTCCGGCCCCGACCGGTTCGAACTGCCGCCCTCTGCCGTCACCGCAAAACTGGTCCACGCGATCGAGGCACGGCGCCCGCGCGCGCGCTATTATGTGACCCTGCCAACCCACGCGATGGGCACCCTGCGCCGTATCCTGCCAAGCCGCGCGCTGGACTGGATCCTGTCGCGCGCCTGACGGCACGCCTCGGCCCCGCGCAATATTTTTCCTTTCGCTTTCCCCGGCAACAGGTCTACATCGGCCCCCAGAGCCAATCTGGAGATCCGCATGCTGAAAGACCCGCTATTCCTGCTTGTCGCCGCGGCCTGCCTTGCCGTCGCGGTCATTCTGGCCATGGGCATCAGCACCTTCGGCAAGGAAGGCACCGAAAATGGCAAGCGCGCGAATAAATTCATGCGCTGGCGCATCATTGCGCAGTTCATCGCGGTCGCGCTGATCCTGGCATTCGTGACGATCCGCAACCAGTTCGGAGGGCAATGACGATGGTCGTTCTCAACAAGATCTACACCCGCACCGGCGACGCCGGAACCACCGCGCTTGGCGATGGCAGCCGCGCCGATAAACATTCGGCGCGGGTCGCCTCCTACGGCAATGTCGATGAGCTGAATTCGGCTGTTGGCATGGCGCGCCTGCACGCCACCGGCGAAACCGATGAGGCGCTTGCGCGCATCCAGAACGACCTGTTTGATGTAGGCGCAGATCTGTGCCGCCCCGACATGGAAAAGGACGCCGAGGCAGAATATCCACCGCTGCGCGTTGCTGCCAGCCAGGTGGACCGGCTGGAGGCCGAAATTGACGCGATGACCAAGGTGCTGGAGCCGCTGCGCAGCTTCATCCTGCCCGGCGGCACCGACCTAGCCGCGCATCTGCACCTGTGCCGCACCATGTGCCGCCGCGCCGAACGCGGCGCAACCGAACTGGCGCAGATCGAGACGGTCAATCCGGTCGCGATCAAATACCTTAACCGCCTCAGCGACTGGTTTTTCGTCGCGGGCCGTATGGCCAATAATGGCGGCAAGGATGACGTGTTGTGGGTTCCCGGCGCGAACCGCTGAAAGCCGTAAAAAAGCGCCCCGGGCCAAGCCGGCAGCACGTCGTGCCGCACCCGCGACATGACGTGACGATTTTGCCCTGTTTTCCCTCTGATCGTTTCTATATCAACGCCCGGGAGAGCGTTTTTGAAGAGTCGCCGCGCGGCTTTTCGTCAATCTGAGGAGACCATGCCAATGAAGGTGCTCGTGCCTGTCAAGCGTGTGATCGACTACAACGTGAAGGTTCGCGTCAAAGCGGACGGTAGCGGTGTCGATCTCGCCAACGTCAAAATGTCGATGAACCCGTTCGACGAAATCGCCGTCGAACAGGCGATCCGCCTGAAAGAGGCCGGCAAGGCCGACGAGGTGGTCGCGGTCTCCATCGGCGTCAAGCAGGCGCAGGAAACGCTGCGCACAGCGCTGGCCATGGGCGCCGACCGCGCGATTCTGGTCATCGCCTCCGAGGACGTGAACACGGATATCGAGCCGCTGGCCGTGGCCAAGATCCTCAAGGCGATCGTCGACGAAGAGCAGCCCGGCCTTGTCCTCGCGGGCAAACAGGCGATCGACAATGACATGAACGCCACCGGCCAGATGCTGTCGGCGCTGCTGGGTTGGTCGCAGGGCACGTTTGCCTCCAGCCTCGACATCGAGGGCGATCATGCGCTGGTCACCCGCGAGGTCGACGGAGGTCTGCAAACGATCAAGGTCAAGATGCCCAGCATCGTCACCGTCGATCTGCGCCTGAACGAGCCGCGCTATGCGTCGCTTCCCAACATCATGAAGGCCAAGAAAAAGCCGCTGGACGAAAAAACCGCCGCCGATTACGGCGTCGATGTCACGCCCCGCCTGACGGTCATCGGCACAGCCGAGCCCGCGGCGCGCAAGGCGGGCGAAATCGTCGGCTCGGTCGATGAACTAGTCGCGAAACTCAAAGAAGCGGGGGCTGTGTAATGGCTGTTCTTCTCCTTGCCGAAGTCACTGACGGCGAACTGAACGTTGACGCGACCGCCAAGGCCGTCACCGCCGCGGCGAAACTGGGCGACATCACCGCGCTTTGCTGTGGCGCCTCTGCCGCCGCTGCTGGCGAAGCGGCATCCAAGATCAAGGGCATTTCCAAGGTCCTGGTCGCCGAGGATGCGTCGCTGGGCCACCGCCTTGCGGAACCCACGGCTGCGCTGATCGTGTCCCTTGCAGGCGACTACGAACATATCGTCGCCCCGGCCACCACCGACGCGAAAAACGTGCTGCCGCGCGTTGCTGCATTGCTGGACGTGATGGTCATCTCCGACGTCTCCGGCGTTGTCGATGGCGATACATTCGAGCGTCCGATCTATGCGGGCAACGCCATCCAGACGGTCAAATCAACTGATGGCAAGAAGGTGGTCAGCATCCGCACATCCACCTTCGACGCCGCGCCCGAAGGCGGCTCGGCCACGGTCGAGACGATTTCGGCCGCCGACAATCCCGGCCTTAGCGAGTGGATCGAAGACAAGGTCGCCGCCTCTGACCGGCCTGAGTTGACATCAGCGGGCGTGGTCGTATCGGGCGGCCGCGGTGTCGGCAGCAAGGACGATTTTGCCATGATCGAGGCTTTGGCCGATGCGCTCGGCGCCGCTGTCGGCGCATCGCGTGCGGCGGTCGATTCGGGCTATGCGCCCAACGACTGGCAGGTTGGCCAGACCGGCAAAGTGGTCGCACCCGATCTCTATGTCGCGGTCGGCATCTCCGGCGCGATCCAGCACCTCGCTGGCATGAAGGACAGCAAGATCATCGTCGCGATCAACAAGGATGAAGAGGCACCTATCTTCCAGGTGGCCGATTACGGGTTGGTCGCGGACCTGTTCGACGCAGTTCCTGAACTGACCAAAAAGCTGAGCTGACTAGTTAATCAAACCCAGCGTTCAAGGCCCGCCCTCAACCGGCGGGCCTTTTACATTTCTGTTCAGTCCAATGCAAAGCGGCGCACCAGCGGAATCAAATGCTGTGCCACCTCCTCATGCGCCGCAGGTCCCGGCAGTTCGGCGGCAATATTGGCCTCGAATTCCGAGTGGACCATTCCAGCGCAACCGGCTGACTGCGCTTCGGGGCTGAATGTCGCATCCACGATCTGTGCAACATGCCCCCGCACCGCCTCCAGCATTGCACGCGTGACGAAGGCCGGATCGGCGGGAATTTCCGGGTCGTCCGCCTGCTCGGGCGGCCTATGCGCAGAAACCCAAAGCAGCAGGACGGGCGCGTCGATCTTGCGCAACAGCAGGTTCATCCGGGCAACCCACGCCGCCTGCAACTCATCTCGCAACAGCGCAAACCGCTCGGGCGAGACATGGCTCAAATGGCGCAACAAATGGCGGATGAAGTGAAACTCGGTAAAGTCCACATCCTGAAACATCGCCCGCAAAAGCACTGTGGGCTGGACAAACCGGTCGTTGCGGCGCGGATGCACCGAATAATACCGGTTCGACAGGCTCTGCGCCCCCGGCACCTGAAGCACCGTCACCGCCGCACCCGACGCGGCGCGTGCAATCTCTTCGTCGCAGGCCAGCACATCCAGCCCCGCATTCGGCCAGCCCAGATTGACGCAAGCCATGGCGGTCCGTTTCTCCACAAGCGCCGGAAAGGGACGTTCTATGAATTTTCCATATGTCTCGGTCCCCCCCAGGAACGCGGCGTAGCGCCCATCCATGCTCCGCTTCGGACCGCGGAACAACAGTTTCGATCTGCCATACCGGCACGGCGCGTAATCAAGGGGCTGCGCCCCCTGCTTTTCATAAGCCATAGTTCCCACCATTCAGTTCACCCGGGATCGAGAATCGCCGCAATCCCTTTAGAAATTGCTAAATGGTGAATTCACCGCAAAGTTTAGGCACCCAGCCCGCGCCTGCCCCCCTTGCGGCCCCCCGGCGCTGGGGCCTATTGTGCACGCAAACCATCAGTTGGGGCAGTGACATGGACATCCAGACAATTGGCATCGTCGGCGCAGGCCAGATGGGCAACGGCATCGCGCATGTGATGGCGCTGGCAGGCTATCAGGTGCTGTTGACCGACGTCAGCCAGGACGCGATCGACAACGCGATGCAGATCATGCACCGCAACCTCGACCGTCAGGTCAGCCGCGAGAAGATCAGCCAGGCCGACATGGACGGCGCACTGGAGCGGATTACCACGACGCTGAAACTGACCGATCTGGGCCAGACGGATCTGGTCATCGAAGCCGCGACAGAGCGCGAGACGGTCAAACAGGCGATCTTCGAGGATCTGCTGCCGCACCTGAAGCCCGACACGATCCTCACGTCCAACACCTCGTCGATCTCGATCACGCGCCTTGCCAGCCGCACGGACCGGCCCGAGAAATTCATGGGCTTCCACTTCATGAACCCCGTCCCGGTGATGAGCCTGGTCGAGCTGATCCGCGGCATCGCCACGGATAAGGAAACCTACGATTCCTGCCTGAAGGTCGTCGAAAACCTTGGCAAGACCGCCGCCTCTGCCGAGGATTTCCCCGGCTTCATCGTCAACCGCATCCTGATGCCGATGATCAACGAGGCGGTCTATACCCTCTATGAGGGCGTCGGCAATGTCCGCTCGATCGACCAGTCGATGAAGCTGGGCGCGAACCATCCGATGGGTCCGCTGGAACTGGCCGATTTCATCGGGCTGGATACCTGCCTTGCCATCATGAACGTGCTTCACGACGGGCTGGCCGATACCAAGTACCGCCCCTGCCCGCTTCTGACCAAATATGTCGAGGCCGGCTGGCTTGGCCGCAAATCGGGTCGCGGCTTCTACGATTATCGCGGCGACGAACCTGTGCCCACACGCTGACGCCGCAGGGCCTTCTGCGGGCGCGCATCTGTATCTGACTGAAAAAGCCGGAGGGAGCGCCCCACCGGCTTTTTCTTGGTCCAAATACCCAAATCCCGAAGTCTCCGACTTCGCAGGACTGTCAGTCTTTCTCTTCCATGCCAAAGCCGAGATGCTTGGCCACGGTAAAGATGTCCTTGTCGCCACGGCCGCACATATTCATGATCATGATGTGATCCTTGGGCAGATCCGGCGCAATCTTCATGACATGCGCCAGCGCATGGCTGGGCTCCAGCGCGGGAATGATCCCCTCCAGTGCGCAGCTTAGCTGGAACGCTTCCAGCGCCTCCTTGTCGGTGATGGCGACATAATGCGCGCGCCCGATGTCATGCAGCCAACTATGCTCGGGGCCGATACCGGGATAGTCGAGGCCCGCCGAAATCGAGTAGCCCTCCAGAATCTGGCCATCGTCATCCTGTAGCAGATAGGTGCGATTGCCATGCAAAACGCCGGGACGCCCGCCGGTCAGGGACGCGCAATGCTCCATCTTGGCGTTGACGCCCTTGCCGCCAGCCTCGACGCCGATGATGCCCACATCCTTGTCGTCGAGGAAGGGGTAGAACAGGCCCATCGCGTTCGATCCGCCACCGATGGCGGCAATCAGCGTGTCAGGCAGGCGCCCTTCGGCGGCCAGGATCTGTTCCTTGGCTTCCTTGCCGATGATGCTCTGAAAATCGCGCACCATGGCCGGATAGGGGTGCGGCCCTGCCACCGTGCCGATGCAGTAAAACGTGTCGCGCACATTCGTCACCCAGTCGCGCAGCGCGTCGTTCATCGCGTCCTTCAACGTGCCGCGCCCCGAGGTGACAGGGATCACTTCGGCACCCAGCAGACGCATGCGGAAGACGTTGGGTTTCTGGCGCTCGACATCATGCGCGCCCATGTAGACCACGCATTTCAGGCCGAATTTCGCACAGACGGTCGCCGTTGCCACGCCGTGCTGACCCGCACCCGTTTCGGCGATGATGCGCGTCTTGCCCATGCGGCGGGCCAGAATGATCTGGCCCAGCACATTGTTGATCTTGTGCGCGCCGGTGTGGTTCAATTCGTCGCGCTTAAGATAGATCTTGGCGCCGCCCAGATGCTGCGTCAGCCGCTCGGCATAATAAAGCGGGCTGGGCCGGCCGACATAATTGGTCCACAGGTCCTGCATTTCCGCCCAGAAGCTGTCGTCGGTCTTGGCGTGCTCGTACTGCTCTTCCAGTTCCAGGATCAGCGGCATCAGCGTCTCGCTGACGAACCGCCCACCGAAATCGCCAAAACGGCCCTTCTCATCGGGCCCGGTCATGAATGAGTTGAATAGATCGTTCATATCGCTGGCCTCTCCCGTGATGCGCATGTCCCGGTGAATATGGGACGGCGCAGGTTTTTTCCAGCGAAAAGGACGGCGCCCTACCCTCGGACGGCCTGCACGAAGGCGCGCATCAGCGCCGCATCCTTGACGCCCGGCGAGCGCTCGATGCCCGAGCTGACGTCCAGCTGGTTTGCGCCGGTGCGGCGCACCGCCTCGGCGGCATTGCCCGGCGTCAGCCCCCCGGCCAGCATCCATGGCAGCACCCAGTCGCGCCCGGCGATCAACGACCAGTCAAAGGCCAGCGCATTGCCCCCCGGCAGCGGCGCGTCCTCGGGTGGCTTGGCGTCGATCAGCAATTGGTCGGCCACCCGCGCATAGCGGTCGATCTGCGCCAGATCCTCCGGCCCGGCGATGCCGACGGCCTTCATCACCGGCAAGCCATAGCGCGCCTTGATTTCAGACACGCGCGCAGGCGCCTCGGAGCCGTGCAGCTGCAGCATATCCGGCGACACGGCAGCAACCAGCGCGTCCAGCTGCGCATTATCCGCATCGACGGTCAACGCCACCTTGGTGATCCCAACGGGCGTGGCACCTGCCAGCGCGGCAGCGGCCTCGTAGCTTACATGACGCGGCGAGCGCGGAAAAAAGACGAAACCGACGTAATGCGCCCCTGCCGCCGCAGCCGCAGCAACGTCCGCCGGCTGCGTCAGGCCGCACATCTTGATCCGGATACCGCCGCTCATATCGGCGTTCAGCGGCCGTCGTCCAGCAGCGCGATCACTTCATCACTGCCCTCGTGCTTGTCCCGCTTGAGGCGCTTGACCTCGGCACGCAGCCGCGCCATCTCGCGCGCCTGCTTGGCCGCCGCGGCCCGCTCGCCCGCCTCCCGGATCCATTCCCAGATGAAGCCAAGGATAAGCCCGGCCAGGATGCTGCCAAAGATCACCACGAACAGCGGGACCTCCGCCGCGGGGCTGAGCGCTGTGAACCCGCTCAACTCGCCCGGAACCATGCGGACAGGGACGGTCACGCGGTTTGCGAGCGCGATAAGGATCAAGGCCACCGCGAAAACGGCGATGGAGGCGTAGCGAATATAGCGCATGGTTTACTTTCCGTTCAGCCGGTCCCGGAGGAGCTTGCCGGTCTTGAAGAAGGGCACGTGTTTTTCCTCGACAGGAACGGATTCGCCGGTGCGCGGGTTCCGCCCCACGCGCGCATCGCGTTTCTTGACCGAAAAAGCACCAAAGCCGCGAAGTTCCACCCGGTTGCCCGACGCCATGGCATCGGTGATTTCATTGAAGACCGTATTCACGATCCGCTCCACATCCCTTTGGTACAGATGAGGATTTTCATCGGCAATTTTCTGAATCAACTCCGATCGGATCATCGGCAAAGTCCCCCCGGTCCTGTGGTTTTCGCGATTGCAGCAATTGGATCAGTATAGGTGCAAAGCGCGGAAACAAAAACACAAAGCACGGCGCCCGCGCGATAAATCCGGCGATAATCCGCGCCGATGCGGGAAATTTGCGGCCATAATCACCGTCCGCCGGTCTCGGGGCCCATGCCGCGCTACCCGCAGGCGGCAGCGATTCGCGTCGGGGCGCCTCGCCGGGCCGGCTATCGGTAGCCCGCAGACCCAATGTCCGGGGATACGCGGGCGGCCTGCGCATCGCGCGCGGTAAGTGGCCTTTCTCCATGCGATATCAATGGACGATGTGCAGGCTGCGGAAAAACGTCGCGCAAGATAAATCCAAAATCGCCCACCCAAAGGTATAATAGTTGCGCTGCACCTGCAAAGTGACTAGGACGATCTGCAAGTTTGAGAGGATCGAAATATGGCCCATGATGGACAAATCGAAATGACAACGAACACTGTGCTTCTGGACAATCTCGCGGACCTGACCCGCGCCAGCCTTGCCCCGGTCGCCACCCTGCTGGAGACCGCAAAATCCAGCGTCAAAACCCTCGTCTCCGAGGGTGGCCGCGTGTCGAATACGCTGATCGAACAGCATCAGACCGCGGCGCATGGGCTGGCGTGGCTGGCAACCTATTCCGAGGCCCTGCACCAGATGCAGGCCTGGGCAGATCGGCTGCAGTCCGACGGCACATTCGGCGAGGTCGAAGCGCTGATTCACCAGATCGCGTTTGGCGAATACCTTGCCCAGATCCTTGGCGGCATCCCGATAAGTCAGGGCGAAATGCTGCGTCTGCAAGATATCGGTCTGGCGCAGGACGATATACGCGGGCTGATGACGCCCGAGATCCTGACGCTGACGCAAGGCGGCAACAGCCAGTCTACGCGCACGCGGCTGGTCCAACTGATGCAGGAACGCGCCGCCGAAATCACGGTAGGCCGCACCGGTCTCGATGACGAGCTGGAGATGATTCGCGAGCAGTTCCGTCGCTACGCCGTCGACCGGGTGGAGCCGCACGCCCATGACTGGCATCTCAAGGACGAGCTGATCCCGATGGAGATCATCGAGGAGCTGGCCGAAATGGGTGTCTTTGGCCTGACCATCCCCGAGGAATTTGGCGGTCTGGGTCTCAGCAAAGCGTCGATGGTCGTCGTCTCCGAAGAGCTCAGCCGTGGCTATATCGGCGTCGGCAGCCTCGGCACCCGCAGCGAAATCGCGGCCGAGCTGATCATCTGCGGCGGAACAGACGCGCAGAAGGCGCATTGGCTGCCCAAGCTCGCCAGCGCCGAAATCCTGCCAACGGCGGTCTTTACCGAACCAAACACCGGCTCCGATCTTGGCGCGCTGCGCACCCGCGCAACCAAGGACGGCGATGACTATCGCGTTACCGGCAACAAGACTTGGATCACCCATGCCGCCCGCACCCATGTGATGACGTTGCTGGCGCGCACCGATCCCGCCACCACCGACCACAAGGGCCTGTCGATGTTCCTTGCCGAGAAAACCCCCGGCACGGACGACGCCCCCTTCCCCACCGAGGGGATGAGCGGCGGCGAAATCGAAGTGCTTGGCTACCGCGGCATGAAGGAATACGAACTGGCCTTCGATAATTTCCACGTCAAGGGCGAGAACCTCTTGGGCGGAGAGGAAGGCAAGGGCTTCAAACAGCTGATGGAGACCTTCGAATCCGCCCGCATCCAGACCGCCGCCCGCGCGATAGGCGTGGCGCAATCGGCGCTCGACGTCGCGATGCAATACGCGCAGGACCGCAAGCAATTCGGCAAGCCGCTGATCGACTTCCCGCGCGTTTCAGGCAAGCTGGCGATGATGGCGGTCGAGATCATGATCGCCCGCCAGCTGACCTATTTCTCGGCCTGGGAAAAGGACGAAGGCCGCCGCTGCGACGTCGAGGCCGGCATGGCCAAGCTGCTGGGCGCCCGCGTCGCCTGGGCCGCTGCCGACAATGGCCTGCAGATCCATGGCGGCAACGGCTTTGCGCTTGAATACAAGATCAGCCGCATCCTGTGCGACGCGCGCATCCTCAACATCTTTGAGGGCGCGGCCGAAATTCAGGCGCAGGTCATCGCCCGCCGCCTGCTGGGCTGAAGACCCACGCGGCACCGCAGAAACCCTGCGGTGCCGCGTGGCCCTCTACCCGGCTTTTTCTTGGTCCAAATACCCCCAGCACCACATTTGCTTACGCATTGGCCTTGGATGCCTGGGCGTTAAGCGTCAGCGCAATCGGCTCCAACCCGTCAATGTGCCCGCTCAGCACACTGCCCGGCGCCACCGGTCCCACCCCCGCCGGCGTGCCGGTAAAGATCAGATCTCCCGGCGCCAAATGGTAATATCTCGATAGATGCGCGATGATCTCGGACACGCCCCAGACCATCTCCGACAACCGGCCGTCCTGCATACGGCGCCCGTCCAGATCCAGCGTGATCGCCTGATCGCTCAGGTGGCCAAACTCGCCGGCGGGCGTGATCGCCCCGACGATGGCCGAATCCTCGAAATCCTTGCCCAGATCCCACGGCTTGCGCCCCTCCTTAGCCACGGCCTGCAGATCCCGCCGCGTCAGGTCAATGCCGCAGGCGTAACCATAGACGGCATTCAGAGCCTCGGCCTCGGCCACCTCGAACGCATCCGCGCCGATGGCGACGACCAGCTCCATCTCGTACTGGCAATCGCGCGTGCCGGGCGGATAGGCAATGATGCTGCCCGAGGGGATGACCGCATGGGCTGACTTGGTGAAGTAGAACGGCGCGGTGCGGTCCACCTCGTTGCCCATCTCGACCGCATGCGCAGCATAGTTCCGACCGACGCAGAACACCCGGCGCACGGGAAAAACCTGCGCAGAGCCGGAAATCGCCACGCGGGGCGCGGGCGGAACATCAAAAACGGGTTTGGCGGTCATGGCATCTCTTTCTGACTGATGCGTTATCGGTAAGTTATGCGGCCCGGCTGCGCACCTGTCAAAGAGCAAGCAGGGATACGCTGGACGTCTGGCCAGAATATGCGATAGCCAACCTACACCTGCGCCCAAGAAGAGCTCCATGCCCCGAACCGCCTATCGCCGCTATGCCATCTACTACACCCCGCCGCCCGGCCCGCTGGCGCGGTTCGGCGCAGAGTGGCTGGGCTGGGACATCGCGGAGGGGCGCCGCCCTGCCGCGCGGCCCGGCGTCCCCGGCCTTCCGGCCACCATGGATGCGCTGACCGAGACCCCGCGCCGCTACGGCTTTCACGCTACGATCAAACCGCCCTTTCGTCTTGCTGCGGCGCAAACCGGGGCGGCGCTGACAGCGGCCCTGTCTGCCTTCTGCGCCACTCGCGCCCCCGCTTGCGCTTCGGGGTTGGAGCTTGCACGCCTCGGCCGGTTTCTTGCGCTGGTGCCAGTGGGCGACGCGGGCAGCATCGACAGCCTCGCGGCGGACGTGGTGCGCGATTTCGATGTCTTTCGCGCCCCGCCGACAGCGGCGGAAATTGCGCGCTACGACAGGCCTAACCTCAGGGCCGTTCAATCACGGAACCTGCAGCGCTGGGGCTATCCGCATGTCATGGACAGCTTTCGCTGGCACATGACCCTGACCGGAAAGCATTCACGCGCGGATATTGCCAAAACGCACGCAGCACTCGCACCGGCTCTCGCACCCCTCCTGCCGCGTCCCTTTTCCCTCGACGCGCTCAGCCTCGTTGGCGAAGATGCCAGCGGCAACTTCAACCTTGTCCAGCGCATCCCACTTGAAGGCTAAGGCACTGAAACGGCTTTCATCTTCCCAGAAATACTTAATCGACATCGCTGCCGCGCGCCGTCCGCGCATCGAACCGCGCGATAAAACGCGCGCGTGCGTCCGGCAACGGCTTGTTACCCAGCTCGGGCGCCAGTCGGCTGTGCAGGAAATAGCCCGTGGTGCGCAGCCCCTCGGCGATCTCATCGTCGGGTGCGGTGCCGTGGCCCAGCATGCAGGGCGGCAGTGGCAGCAGGCGATCGGCCCAGTCGCCCGCCCCCGCGCGCGACACCGCCCGGCCGCTGCGCGGCGATACATAGCTGAGGTCATTCGCCCGCGCGCCCCGCACAGCGCAGGCCGACAGATCGAGGCCAAAGCCCATTTCCTGCAGCAACGCCATTTCCCAGCGTAAATAAGCCAGCGGCCACACATCACGCGCGCCCATCAGATCCAGCAGCGTCTCGGTCCGGTGATAGAGCGCGGTGTGCGGCTCGCGCTCGGGCAATGCGAACAACAGCAGGGACGTCACCGCATTCAGCCCCGCCAGTGCCAGCCGGTCGTCCATAACCAGCGCCGCGCGCGAGCGCACAGGCTCGACCGTGAATGCGCCCAGATGGTCCTCCAGACGGGCGCGCCAGGACAGATCCAACTGTGCCCCAGGCTGAAGGATCGGCGCCAGTCGCCGCGACGCGCCGCCGCGCACGACACCGGCATGGCGGCCTCGCGTCGGTGTCAGGACGTCAATGATCGCGGCACTTTCGCCGTGCCTGCGCACCGATAACAATATACCCTGATCGCGCCATTCCATGGCCGCCTACCCTAACTGCACGCGACGGGACGCGCGAGCCAAAGCTATGACGGATGCGTCATTCTGCAAGGCCGGACTGGTCCAGCAGGTGCCGCCCCGCGCGATCTTCGACCTCGATCACCCATAGATCGGGGTCAAATCCGCGTTGCCGCGCGATGGCGGCATCGACATCAGGCTCGGTGCCCTCGATCAGGACATCCCATTTACGCGCGCCGCTCATCAGATCGAAGCTGCGCTGATAGGCCGCCGCCTGCCCGTCAAGCGTGTTCAGCTTGACCAGTACGGCGCCCGAACTGTCGTCACCATGCGCGGTGACAAAGGCGGGAATGTTCGCGCCGCGCAGGCGTGCGAGATAGGCGTGCACCCAGAAGTCTGCCGTGAGGCGCGTCATGCAGGCCGCAGGATTTGAGTATTTTGAGGAAGATGAAAGACGGGGCGGCGCATCAATTGCCATCCTTGAAGTTGAGGCCCATTTCGGAATAGCGCTCGGCCTCTTCCAGCCAGTTGGGGCGGACCTTGACCTGAAGGAAAAGGTGGACGCGGCGACCGAGGAATTCCTCCAACTCGGCGCGCGAGGCAGCGCCGACCTGTTTGATCGTCTCGCCCTTGTGGCCCAGCACGATGCCCTTATGGCCGTCGCGCATGACGTAGATCAACTGATCGATGCGGGCGGATCCGTCATCGCGCTCTTCCCAGTTTTCCGTCTCGACGGTCAGCTGATAGGGCAATTCCTGATGCAGACGCAGGGTCAGTTTCTCGCGGGTGATTTCGGCGGCGATCATGCGCAGCGGCAGATCGGCGATCTGGTCCTCGGGGTAGAGCCACGGGCCTTCGGGCAGTTGATCCGCCAGCCATTGGCGCAGGGTGTCAACGCCGTGGCCTTTTTCGGCAGAGATCATGAAGGTTTCGACAAACGGGAACCGCTCGTTCATGTCCTTGGTCAGCGCCAGCAAGGCGGGCGATTGCACGCGGTCGATCTTGTTGATGGCCAGCGCGACCTTGCGGCCTTTCGTCACTTCGCCGAGGTTTTCGAGGATCGCTTTGACGCCGTCGGTGACGCCTCGGTTCGCCTCGATCAGCAGAACCACGACATCGGCATCGGCGGCCCCGCCCCATGCGGCGGCAACCATGGCGCGGTCCAGCCTGCGGCGCGGTTTGAACAGGCCCGGCGTGTCGACAAAGACCAGCTGCGCGTCGCCTTCGATGGCGACGCCGCGAATGCGCGCGCGGGTCGTCTGCACCTTGTGGGTGACGATACTGACCTTGGCACCGACCATGCGGTTCAGCAGGGTCGATTTTCCTGCGTTCGGCTCTCCGATCAGGGCTACGAATCCGGCGCGTGTGCTCATGTGGCTGTGTTCCATCGGTTGCAAGCCGCAGACCTACCCGATTGGCGCGCGCTTGCCCAGAGGGTGTGACAGGCAGTGCGGCAGCGCGCAGCCCAGCAGGCGTGGTTTTCAGCGCAATGCGCCGCTATCCAGCCGATCCATCAGCGCCTTGGCCGCCATCTGTTCGGCCTGTCGTTTGGAGCCAGCGGTTGCCACAGCTTCGATCCCGTTCTCAAGCTGCGCCGCGATGGTGAAGACCGGCGCATGATCCGGCCCGCTGCGCGCCGTCTGCACATAGCGCGGCGGCGGCATGCCGCGGGCCTGCGCCCATTCCTGCAGCGCCGTCTTGGCATCGCGCGCATCCTGTTCGACCGCCTCGATGCGGGGGGCCCAATGGGCCATGATCACATCGCGCGCCGCCTCGAACCCGGCGTCCTGATAGACGGCGGCGATCACCGCCTCCATCGCGTCGCCCAGCAGCGCCTCCTTGCGGCGGCCGCCTGACAGCATTTCGGAACGGCCGAGTTTCAGCACCGCGCCCAGATCAATCTCCCGCGCGACGGCGGCGCAAGCTTCCTTGCGCACCAGCGCGTTGAAGCGGGGCGCCAGCAAGCCCTCGGCGGCGTCCGGATCATGCTCCAGCAGCGCCTCGGCCATCACAAGGCCCAGCACCCGGTCGCCCAGGAATTCCAGCCGCTGGTTATCGGACCGGCCGACCGAGGACATGGACGGATGCGTCACCGCCTCGATCAGCAGCGCCGGACGGGAAAATTCATGCCCGAGACGCGCCGCGAAGGCTTTGAGTTCTGCCGATAGTTTCAATCGAGACCCTTGAAGAAGCGGTCGCTGCGCCACGTCCAGAAATAAAGCATGGACTTGCCAGCCGAGGAGAAGATGACGCGATTGGCGCGCCCGATCAGGTTCTCATAGGGCACGAACCCCACGCCGCCCACCGTCTGAGGATAGCGGCTGTCGGTGGAATTGTCGCGGTTGTCGCCCATGAAGAAGTAATGCCCCTCGGGCACGGTGAACACGCCGGTATCGTCCGAGCGTTGATCGGCGATATCGAGGACGTTGTAGGAGCGCCCATTCGGCAGCGTTTCGATCTGGCGCGGCTTGATGCATGTCGCGCCTTCGCCCACCGCGCCGTTGGCGCAGCGGGGGCGGTTGTTCATCGAGCCCTGGCTCTCATAAATCTCCTCGAAAACGCCGGCGTCCTCCAGCTTGACCGGTGTGCCGTTGATCTGCACCACGCCGTCTATGAGCTGAACCGTATCACCGGGCAGGCCGATCAGACGTTTGATGAAATCGCTGTGGTTGACCGGATGGCGGAACACGATGATGTCGCCGCGCTCGGGCTCGCCCCCCCAGATCCGGGTGTTGTCGCCGTCCAGAAAGCCGCAGATATCCTTGGCATCGACGTCAATCGGGCCAAAGCGGATCGACGGGCAGGAGGCGTAGGAATAGCCGTAGGCCATCTTGTTCACGAAAAGAAAATCACCGATCAGCAGTGTGTCCTTCATCGACCCGGAGGGAATCCAGAACGGTTGAAAGAACAGCGTGCGGAAGACGCCGGCGATCAAAAGGGCGAAGACCACCGTCTTGATCGTCTCGATGATGGGATTGCCTGTCTTGGCCTCGGATGCCATGCGCGGTCTCCGCCTGATATGCGTTTGCAGCTATGATTTGAGCCGCTTCATGGGCGCGGGCGCGGCCCAAGTCAACCCGGCGTATCGCTGTCCGCCCGCGCGAGGGGACGCGCCTCGATCACCACGAACGCCTGCGCCCAAGGATGGTCGTCGGTCAGGGTGACGTGGATGATCGCGTCATGGTCCGGCGGGGTCATCCGGGCAAGGCGATCTGCCGCCCAACCCGTCACCTCCATCACCGGCTGGCCGGTGACCAGGTTACTGACGCCCATGTCCTTCCACGCGATGCCCATGCGCAGGCCGGTGCCCAGCGCCTTGGAGCATGCCTCCTTGGCAGCCCAGCGTTTGGCGTAGGTGCCGGGGGTATCGACACGGCCTTCGGCCTTGCGGCGCTCGATATCGGTGAAAACGCGGTTGCGGAACCGGTCGCCAAAGCGGTCCAGCGTGCGGGCAATCCGCTCGATATTGGCCAGGTCGCTGCCGATGCCAAGGATCATCGGACACCCATCACTGTTTGCCCAGATCGTTCCGGCGGGCCGCTGCGTCCTGCTCGTTGCGGGCGCCGAGGCCCAGAAAGAAGCGGTTCGACAGAAGGTAGCCCAGCGCGTAAAGCGCAAGCAGTATCATGAATTGTCCGGATCCGAATTCGGCTATCGTCAGCTTGGCGAATTCCGGCGCAAGCCCGGTCATGGCATAACTGAGCGCGACATTCAGAACCACCGCCAGCGCCGTCGCCAACAGGGCAAAGTTCCACGCCTCGGCCGGGTTCGGCTTGCGTCCTTCGCTGCGCACGAATGCGCGCCCCTCGATCAGGGCGGCGACCATCGCGGGCGCGAGCAATTGCGCGGAGGAGCCAAGGCCGCTATCGGCCCACGCATTGACCGCGAGCACGATCAGCGCGACTCCAATCGCCATACCCAGAAAGACAGCCGTATATCGCAGGTAGTTCACCGCGCGGCATCCATCAGGCGGCGCATTTCCGTGATGGCCGGCTTCAACCCCATGAACACCGCCTCGCCGATCAGGAAATGGCCGATATTCAATTCGACCACCTCCGGCAGGGCGGCAATCGGCGCGACCGTGTCGAAGGTCAGGCCGTGCCCTGCATGGACCTCAAGCCCCTGCGCGTGGGCATAGGTGGCCATGTCCGTCAGCGCCTTCAGCTCGGCATCGCGGGCCATGAAGCGTTTCTCGGCATGGGCGTCGCAATAGGCGCCGGTGTGCAGTTCGACCACCTCGGCGCCGATGCGCGCCGCCGCCCCGATCTGCGCCGCGTCCGCGCCGATAAAGATCGACACGCGGCAGCCCGCCTCGCGCAGGGGGGCGATGTAGCGGGCCAGATTGGCCTCGTCGCGGACCACGTCCAGCCCGCCCTCGGTCGTGCGTTCCTCGCGTTTTTCGGGCACGATGCAGACGGCGTGGGGCCTCAGGCGCAGGGCGATCTGCGCCATTTCATCCGTCGCGGCCATCTCGAAATTCAGCGGCACGGTCAGCTGTTCCATCAGCGCCTCAATATCGCTGTCGAGGATATGCCTGCGATCCTCGCGCAGATGCGCGGTAATGCCGTCGGCGCCGGCCTCCTGCGCCAAAAGCGCCGCGCGCACCGGGCATGGCACGGCGCCGCCGCGCGCATTGCGCAAAGTGGCGACGTGGTCGATGTTCACGCCAAGGCGCAGCTTGATTGCGTCAGTCATGGTGTCCCCCCGAACAGCGCTGTCCCGCAACATAGACCGGGCTCAATTCCAGACCACAGCAAACCTCTGAACCCGGCCCGCCGTCAAGCGTCGATCAGCCCTCGCCCTGCGACTGTGACGCTTTGGCATCGTCCACCGCAGCCTTTTGCTTGAGCGCGATCCACTTGGCCTTGAGCCGCGCCCGGCGGCGCTTCTGGTAGACCAGGATGACGGGAAGCGAAAAATAATAGGCGGCAGTGGCGCAGATCAGGCCGGGGATGATCCCGCCAATCATGTAGGGGAAAAAAACCTCGTCGTAGAAGACGGCAAGCTTGCTCCAATGGGCCTCTTCATGGGTAAAAATGGCAATGAAATTGTGCCGCAGGTCCGCCCACGCGCCAAGGATCTTTTCAGCCAGCGACAGATGAACCTCTTCTGGCAGGCGCCCACCCGTTCCCAGAATGAAATGCCCGGTCTGAAGCGCGCTTGCGGCAATCGCCGGGAACGTCAGCGGATTGCCGACGAATGTCGCCAGCAGGGAGGCCACGATGTTTCCGCGAATGATCTTGGAGAAAAGCGCCGCCAGCAGGAAATGCATCCCGAAAAATGGCGAAAACGTAACGAACACCCCGACAAAGATCCCGCGCGCGATGCGGTGCGGCGGGTCCGGCAGGCGCGTTACGCGAAATTTCACGTAGCGCGCAGCCCGCGTCCATCCGCCCTTGGGCCAGAAAAAGGCGGCAACGGTCCTCCAGACGGATCTTCTGTCTCGTCGTTTGAAGACCAACGCGGCACACTCCCCTTCTTCAGGTTTCGCCCTTGCCGGCGGCACGGGACAGATCGCGATGACGGTCGACCTGCGCGACGTCGGTATCGGCATTCAGCACATTGATGACATTGTGCAATTGCTCGGCGTCCCGCAGCTCGACCTCGACCAGAAGACGATAGAAATCCGGCTTGCGGTCGACGAAAGTCATGTTCGAGATATTGGCCTTGCACTCGCCGATCAAGGTACAAATCCGCCCGAGCACGCCGGCATCATTGCTCATCGTCACCTCCAGCGACACGCTGTAGACCGCCGCATGGGTGCCCGAATGCCACGCCAGATCGACCCAGCGCTCGGGCTGGTCCTCGTAGGTGGTCAGCGTATCGCAATCGATCGAGTGAACGACGACGCCCTTGCCGCGAAAGGTGATGCCGACGATCCGCTCGCCCGGCAGCGGCTCGCAGCAGCGCGCCCGCTCGAACCGCTGATCGGGCTCAAGTCCGATCACCGCGCGGTCGCGGCCCACCTCTTCGCCGCCCTGCGGGACAAGATCGGGATAGACGGCGCTGACAACCTCGCGTCCGGTCAATTCGGCGCTGCCCATGCGCGCCAGCACGGCATCGACATCCTTGAGCTGCAGGTTTCGCGCGGCGGCGGTCAGCGCCTTGTCGGTGGCGCGCTTGCCCACATGCTCGAATGCGGCGCGGGCCAATTCGCGGCCCAGCTTGATATAGCGGCTGCGGTCCAATTCGCGCAGGGCGCGGCGGATGGCGGATTTGGCCTTGCCCGTTATCGCGATGTCCAGCCATGTCGATTGCGGCGTCTGCCCGTCCGCCGTGATGACATCGACCGACTGGCCGTTCTTGATCCGGGTCCAGAGCGGCACGCGCATGCCGTCGATCTTGGCCCCCACCACAGCGTTGCCGACACGGGTGTGAATGGCATAGGCAAAATCAATCGGCGTCGCGCCGCGCGGCAGCTTGATCACCTCGCCCTTGGGGGTGAAGCAGAACACCTGATCGGAATACATCTCAAGCTTGACCGCTTCGAGGAAATCGGCGTGATCGTCTTCGTCCAGCTGATCGGTCAGCGTGTTGATCCACTTGGACGGATCGACGGCAAAGGGGTTTTCGCTGCGCACCCCGTCGCGATAGGACCAATGCGCGGCCACGCCGGATTCGGCGACGTCATGCATCTGGCGGCTGCGGATCTGCACCTCGACCCGCTTGCCGTCGCGGCCCGATACAGTCGTGTGGATCGAGCGGTAGCCGTTCGATTTGGGCTGGCTGATGTAATCCTTGAACCGGCCGGGCACCGCCCGCCAGCGTTGATGGATCGCGCCCAGAATGGCGTAACACTCGGATTCGTCGGCGCAGATGATGCGGAACCCGTAGATGTCGGACAGGCGCGAAAACGCCAGATCCTTTTCCTGCATCTTGCGCCAGATCGAATAGGGTTTCTTGGCGCGGCCCAGCACCTCGGCCTCGATGCCGACCTTCTTCATTTCCTTGCGGATGTCGGCGGTAATCCGGCTGATGACGTCGCCCGATTCGCGCTGCAGCGTGATAAAGCGGCGCATGATCGACGCGCGCGCCTCGGGGTTGATGACGCGAAAGGCCAGATCCTCCAGCTCTTCGCGCATCCACTGCATACCCATGCGGCCGGCGAGCGGCGCAAAGATATCCATCGTCTCGCGCGCCTTTTGCACCTGTTTGTCGGGGCGCATCCCCTTGATCGTGCGCATGTTGTGCAAACGGTCGGCCAGCTTGACCAGAATGACGCGCAGGTCCTTGGACATGGCGATCAGCAGCTTGCGGAAATTCTCGGCCTGCTTAGTCTCGCTGGAGCTGAGCTGAAGGTTCGTCAGCTTGGTGACGCCATCGACCAGATCCGCGATCTCCGTGCCGAACATCTCGGCCACGGTGGCGTAGGAGGCGCGCGTATCCTCGATCGTGTCGTGCAGCAGCGCGGTGACGATGGTGGCGTCCCCCAGTCGCTGTTGCGCCAGGATGGCAGCAACGGCGATGGGGTGCGAAAAATAGGGCTCGCCCGAATAGCGGGTCTGCCCCTCGTGCATGCGCTGGCCATACTCGTAGGCCCGGCGCAGCAGCGCCTCGTCGCAGCGGGGATTATATGTGCGGACCAGTGCGATCAGGTCATCGGCGATAATCATGGAATATATCCGTCGCGCCGCAAGCCGGCCCCTTGCAGATCGAGCGAGGGGTCAGCCCTGGCCCTGCGCTTTCATCAGTTCGCGCAACAGCCGCTCTTCGGACATGTCGTCCTCTGCGGGCTTGTCGGCGTCGCCGCCCATCAGCAGGGCCATCTGATCCTCTTCGGGTTCATCAACCTCGATTTCGGTCTGGTTCGATTCGATCATCCGTTCGCGCAGATCTTCGGCGCTCTGGGTTTCTTCGGCGATTTCGCGCAGGGCGACGACCGGGTTCTTGTCGTTGTCGCGGTCCACCGTCAGCGGCGCCCCGGCTGCGATTTCGCGGGCGCGGTGCGCGGCCAACATCACCAGTTCAAACCGGTTGGGGACCTTGTCGACACAGTCTTCGGTAGTTACGCGGGCCATGAGACCTCCGGAATTTATAGGGCGGCGTGGAAACCTCTCCCTTACGCGCGCAGGGCGCAAGGTGCAAGTGCGTTGTGGCTCATGAAAGGCGCACCACCTCGGCCACCGTATCTGGCGGCACGGCCCGGACCATCTCGCGCACGGTCAGGCCCAGCACCGGATGCCGCCAATCCGGCGCGATATCGGCCAGCGGGATCAGCACGAACGCCCGGTCCTGCACGCGCGGATGCGGCAGGATCACATCATCCGGCGCGCGTGTCATCTGGTCGTCCAGCGGCAGATCGCGCCATGCGGCGTGCGTCGCGCGGTCCGGCAGCACGGTCTGCCCCTGCGCGATCAGATCCAGATCGAGCGTGCGCCGCCCCCAGCGCTGCACCCGCTCGCGGCCGAAAATCCCCTCGACCCGGTGCAGCAGGTCCAGCATCTGCCGCGCGTCCCCGGCCATGCGCAATTCCGCAGCGGCATTCACATAGTCCGGCCCCGCCCCCGCCGGAAAGCAGGGCGTGGCATAGAACGGGCTGACGGCGTGCACCTCGGCCCCTCCGGCAGCCAGCGCCTCCAGCGCGGCGCGCAAGGTGTCGGCGGGCGATCCCGCGCTGGACGGCAAATTTCCGCCCAGCGCAATCAGAAAACTTTTAATTACCGTCACGTCACCCACCTTAATAAGAGCACCGTGCTCTTGCCCCGCATTGGTCATGAAATTATGCGTATGCCAAACCACACCAAAAGCGCTATATCTTAGGGCATCTTTTTCATCCCGCAGGAATTTCGCGTCGTGACCGGCTGAAAGGATCAATATGTTTTACAAAGACGAGCGTCTGGCGCTCTTTATTGACGGATCGAACCTCTATGCCGCAGGAAAAGCGCTGGGATTCGACATCGACTACAAACTGTTGCGGTCCGAATTCATGCGCCGCGGCAAACTGCTCCGCGCGTTCTACTATACCGCCCTGCTTGAAGGCGACGAATATTCCCCGATCCGCCCGCTGGTCGACTGGCTGAATTACAACGGCTTTTCCATGGTCACGAAACCGGCCAAGGAATACACCGACAGCCAGGGCCGCCGCAAGGTGAAGGGTAACATGGATATCGAACTGGCCGTCGACGCGATGGAACTGGCGGCCCGCGTCGATCACATCGTGCTGTTTTCCGGTGATGGCGATTTCCGTCCACTGGTGGAATCGCTGCAACGTCAGGGTGTGCGCGTGTCCGTCGTATCGACGATTCGCAGCCAGCCGCCGATGATTTCGGACGATTTGCGCCGCCAAGCCGACAATTTTATCGAACTGGATGATCTGAAGGACGTTATCGGCCGCCCGCCGCGCGAGCCCTATGGTGACCGCGAAGGCACGCTTGAACGTCAGGAGTGATCGCAAGGGTGCGGATGCCCCGGCTTTTCCGCCCTGCCCTCTGGACGCGCCGGGCCGCACCGCTTACCTCTGCGGCCAAGGAGCGCAGACCATGAGCAAGCCACCCCTGACCCTACATCTGGCCGCCCCGCGCGGATTTTGCGCCGGCGTCGACCGCGCGATCAAGATCGTCGAGATGGCGCTGACCAAATGGGGCGCGCCGGTCTATGTGCGCCACGAGATCGTGCACAACAAATACGTCGTCGACGATCTGCGCGCCAAAGGGGCGATTTTCGTCGAGGAACTGGATGAATGTCCCGCAGACCGCCCGGTGATCTTCTCTGCCCATGGCGTACCGAAATCCGTCCCGGCCGAGGCGGACGCCCGCAACATGGTCTATGTCGATGCCACCTGCCCGCTGGTCTCCAAGGTGCACATCGAGGCCGAGCGGCATCACGAGGCGGGCCTTCAGATCATCATGATCGGCCATGACGGCCACCCCGAAACCATCGGCACCATGGGCCAGCTGCCCCCCGGCGCGGTCCTGCTGGTCGAAACCGAAGATGACGTCGCCCGGCTAAACGTCCGCGATGAGGCCGCGCTGGCCTACGTCACGCAAACCACTCTCAGCGTCGACGACACGATCGGCATCGTCGCCGCGCTAAACGCGCGGTTCCCGGCCATCCAGGGCCCGCACAAGGAAGACATCTGCTACGCCACCACCAACCGGCAGGCGGCGGTCAAGGCGATGGCGCCCGAATGTGACGCCATGCTGGTCGTCGGCGCGCCCAATTCCTCCAACTCCCGCCGTCTGGTCGAGGTGGGCGCGCGGGCGGGCTGCGGCTATGCCCAGCTGGTCCAGCGCGCCACCGATATCGACTGGCGCAGCCTTTCGGGCGTGCGCAGCATCGGCGTGACAGCGGGCGCATCGGCCCCCGAAGTGCTGGTGAACGAGGTGATCGCGGCGATCCAGGACCGCTTTGACGTAACCATAAATCAGGTCGAAACAGCCGTCGAGAACGTCGAGTTCAAGGTGCCCCGCGTGCTGAGGGCGCCCGCATGACCAGCGTGCCGCGCTCTGCCCTGCTGCTCGGCCTTGCCGGGCTGATCCCGTTCCTATGGGGCGCTGTGACGGTGCTGCAACCGGACCTTGCAGACTGGACAATCCGCACGATCGGCCCGCGCTTTGCCGGGCCATACGTCATGCTGTTCTACGGCGCGATCATTCTTGCCTTCATGTCCGGCGTGCTCTGGGGTTTTGCGACAAAGCTGGAGGGCACGCAGGCCGCAACCGGCTATGCGCTGTCGGTGATCCCGGCGCTCTGGGCGTTCTTCACCACAGGCGGCGGGCCGACCAGCGCGGGCATCTCGCTGATGGCGGGTTTCATCGGCCTTTTGGGCCTCGACTGGCTGTTCTGGCGCTTCGGCGTCGCGCCCGCGTGGTGGATGCAGCTGCGCGTGCTCTTGACCGCCGTCGTGCTGGCCTGCCTTGCCGTGGGCGTCTTTTCATGAGCGTGGATAAAAAGACCTTGGGCGTCTACGGCGCGCGCGCGCAGGATTACGCGGCCATCACGGGCGATCTGACCGGCGACAAACACCTCGCTATCTTTATCGCCGCATTGCCGCCGGGCGCGCGCGTGCTGGATATCGGCTGCGGTCCGGGCCGGGCGGCAGGTCAGATGGCAGCGGCGGGACTGCGCGTCGACGCCATTGACGCGGCGCCGGAAATGGTCGCCATGGCCGCCGCACAGCCCGGCGTCACCGCATGGCAAGCCACATTCGATGAGATCGCAGGCGAGGCGCTCTATGACGGCATCTGGGCAAACTTCAGCCTGCTGCATGCCCCGCGCGCGGCGTTTCCAGAACACCTGAGCGCCATCCGGCGCGCGCTCAAACCAGGCGGGCTGTTCCACATCGGCATGAAAACCGGCGAGGGCGAGGGCCGCGACACCTTGGGGCGCTTCTACACCTATTACACCGAGCAGGATCTGCGCGCCCTGCTGACGGCCGCGGGCCTCAACCCCGGCAAAAGCTGGACAGGCCGGGACACCGGACTTGCCGGAACTCTTGACGACTGGAGTATTATCCACGCCCATGCCTGAGCTTTTCGCCTACACAGACGGGGCCTGCTCCGGCAATCCCGGCCCCGGCGGCTGGGGTGTGCTCCTGCGCGCCATGGACGGCCCCACCGTTGTCAAGGAACGCTGCCTGAAGGGCGGCGAGCCCTGCACGACGAACAACCGGATGGAGCTCCTGGCCGCCATCAACGCGCTGGAAACATTGGCAAAACCCTCAAAGCTGACCATCATCACCGACAGCCAGTACGTCAAGAACGGCGTCACCGGTTGGATCCACGGCTGGAAGCGCAACGGCTGGAAAACCGCCGCCAAAAAGCCGGTGAAGAACGCCGAGCTCTGGCAGCGCCTCGATGTGGCGCAGGCCCGCCATGACGTGACGTGGAAATGGGTCAAGGGCCACGCCGGCCACCCCGAAAACGAACGCGCGGATGAACTCGCGCGCGAGGGGATGGCCCCCTTCAAAACCAAGTCCGCCAAATGACCGCTGTTGTCCTGCTCGATTACACGTCGGTGCTGATCTTCGCGCTGACAGGTGCGCTGGTGGCCAGCCGCGCGCAGCTGGACATCGTCGGCTTTGCCTTCATCGCCAACCTGACGGCGGTGGGTGGCGGCACGCTGCGCGATATAATGCTGGACCGCTACCCGATCTTCTGGATGGGCGATCCAACCTATATTCTGATTGCCACCAGCGCCGCCGTCCTGATCTTCTTCACCGCGCATCTGGTCGAGAGCCGCTATCGCTGGCTGCTCTGGCTCGATTCCTTTGCGCTGGCCGTGGCGGTTCCGGCGGGCGTGTCGGCGGCGCTGATAATGGCGCAGCCGCTGCCGATCGTGGTGCTGATGGGCGTGGCGACAGGCTGCATGGGCGGCCTCATGCGCGACGTCGTGATCGGCGAAGTGCCTTTGGTGCTACGCAAGGGCGAGCTTTACGTCAGCGCCGCCTTCGCCGGAGCGCTCACCGCCGCGATTCTCTACCGGATGGAATTCGAGCCGGTTATCGTACTGGGCGCCGGCGGCACTGTCACATGGGCGCTACGCGCCGGATCGCTCGCTTTCGGCTGGTCGATTCCTGTCTACAAACCGCGCCCGCCCCGCCAATAACACGGGCCCCGGCTTTTCTTGGCCCAAATACCCAAATCCCGCTGCCCGACCCATGCGCGCCGGCAAAAAAATTCAGCGCCGACCCCTCCAATGAAACGGCACGATCACCAGCGCCCCGATCGACGACACGATCGCGTTCAGCCCGGAAGAGCCGAACCCGACTCCGAACATCAGCCGTACAAAGTAGAACAGGAACGCGCCGCCCACGCAGATGATGATCGACGGCAAAATCCCGTTACGCGTAAACCCAGATTTCTCCGATAGATAGCCGATGATCCCGGCAATCACGACAGTGCCCATTATGGTTGGAAACATCAGCCCTCGCCCAGGATCATGCCCGGCGCCACGGACATGCCGCGCAGGAACTCGGGCGCATCCTGCGCCGCCCGCCCGGCCCGCTGCAAGCGCAAAAGCTGCACCGCCCCGGTTCCGCAGGCGACGGTCAGCGCGGGGTCCAGCACCTCGCCCGGCGCGCCATGTCCGTCGGCAAGCCGCGATGCCAACAATTTTACGCGCTGTTCGGCGATTTCGGTCCATGCCCCCGGAAACGGCGAAAGGCCCCGGATCTGCCGGTCAATCTCGGCGGCGCTGCGCGTCCAGTCGATACGCGCCTCGGCCTTGTCGATCTTGGCCGCATAGGTCACTCCGGTCTCCGGTTGTGGCTGTGGCACCAGCGTCTCCAGCCGCTCCAGCGCGTCGCAGATCAGGTCCGCGCCCATCACGCTCAACCGGTCATGAAGCTGCCCGGTCGTTTCCTCCGCGCCGATCTGCGTCTCTTCGCGCAGCAGCACAGGGCCGGTATCCAGCCCCGCCTCCATCTGCATGATGCACACGCCGGTCGCGGCATCGCCCGCCATGATGGCCCGGTGGATCGGTGCAGCACCCCGCCAGCGCGGCAACAGCGAGGCGTGAATATTCAGGCAGCCACGCGCCGGCGCATCCAGTAGCGCTTGCGGCAGGATCAGGCCGTAGGCGACGACGACCGCGACATCGGCATTGAGCGCAGCAAACTCCGCGCAGTCAGCCTCGGCTTTGAAGTTCAGCGGATGGCGCACCTCCAGCCCCAACTCGGCGGCGCGGGCGTGGACGGGTGTCGGCCGGTCTTTCTTGCCGCGTCCCGCCGGGCGCGGCGGCTGGGTATAGACGGCGGCGATCTGATGACCGGCGCGGGCCAGCGCCTCCAGCACCGGGACCGAAAATTCGGGTGTTCCCATGAAGATCACACGCATCAATCTACCCCGCCAGCTTTCGCGCCTTGCGCAGCAGCATGTCGCGGCGCAGCTTGGTCAGGCGATCAAAGTACATACGCCCGTTCAAATGGTCGATCTGGTGCTGCACCGATGTGGCCCAGAGCCCGACAAAGTCGCGCTCTTCCACCTCGCCACCCGCGTTCAGGAACCGCACCGTCACCGCACGCGGCCGCGCAACCAGCGCGGAGAGGCCCGGCAGGTTCGGGCTGGCCTCCTCATGCGGGCGGAATTGCACGCTGGCATGGAGCACCTCGGGGTTGGCCATGCGGATCACCTGCCCGCGCGCGTCACTGGCATCGACGACCGCAAGACGCAGCATCACGCCGATCTGCGGCGCGGCAAGGCCAACACCCGGCATCGCCTCCATCGTGTCGATCATGTCGTCCCAAATTGCGCGGATCTCGTCTGTGATGACCTCCACCGGCGCGGCAGATGAGCGCAGCCGCTTGTCCGGCCATGGGATGCAGCGGCGCACAGACATCACGCTAGCCCCTTGCCATTTCACGTTTCAGCTTCTGCATCCGGCGGGTGATCAGCTGCCGCTTCATCGGGCCGATATGATCAATGAACAGCTTGCCGTTCAGATGGTCAATCTCGTGCTGCACGCAGGTCGCCCACAGCCCGTCAAACCCGGCGGTCTGCTCGGCCCCGTCCATGTCGATCCAGCGCACCTCCACCTCGGCGGGGCGGGTGACTTCGGCGTATTGATCGGGGATCGACAGGCACCCTTCCTCGTACACATTGAGCGCCTCCGAGACGGCGGTCACCTCGGGGTTGAACATCACCAGCGGCCTTGGCGCGGCGCCCTCTTCCTTGACGCAATCCATGACGATCAGGCGGCTCAGCACGCCGACCTGCGGCGCGGCAAGGCCGATGCCGGGCGCGGCATACATCGTCTCCAGCATATCTTCGGCCAGTTTGTGCAACTCACCAGTAACATCCGCGACAGGATCGCAGAGCTTTTTCAGGCGCGGGTCGGGATGGATCAGGATCGGCATTTTCATGCGCTTGCATGTAGGGCACCCACAGCCCCAGCGCAACGGGTGCAACGGCCCTTGCACCCGCGCGCAGGTGGTTTAGCGTCGCGCAGAGCTGCCCAAGGGAGATCCGAGCATGAATTTTGACGAAATTATCGACCGCGTCGGTACACATTCCAGCAAATGGGACATGATGGAGCCGATCTATGGTGTCAGCCCCAAGGACGGCATTTCCATGTGGGTTGCCGATATGGATTTCCGCCCGCCGCAATGCGTGTCGGACGCGATCAAGGCAATGCATGACCATGGAATCTACGGCTATTACGGCGACGACCGCGCCTATCGCGCGTCGATCCAGTGGTGGATGAAGGAACGCCACGGCTGGACATTGGACAAGGACGCGATCTTTACCACCCATGGGTTGGTCAACGGCACCGCGATGTGCGTCGATACGTTCACCCAGCCGGGCGATGGCGTCGTCCTGTTCACCCCAGTTTATCATGCCTTTGCGCGCGTCATCAAGGCTGCGGGGCGCGAGGTGGTGGAATGTCCTCTGGCGCTGGAGGCGGGCAAGTATCGGATGGATTTCGACGCGTGGGACACGCAGATGACGGGCCGGGAAAAAATGCTCATCCTCTGCTCGCCGCACAATCCGGGCGGGCGCGTCTGGACGAGCGATGAATTGCAGGGCATGGCAGATTTCGCGCGGCGTCACGATCTGATTCTCGTATCGGACGAGATCCACCATGATCTGGTGATGCCGGGGCACCGGCATATCCCGATGGCGACGATAGACGGCATCGAGGATCGCCTGATCATAATGACGGCCACGACCAAGACGTTCAATATCGCCGGGTCCCACACCGGCAACGTCATCATCCCGAATGCAGAACTGCGCGCCCGCTTTGCCACCCGCATGGCGGCGATGGGCCTGTCGGCCAATTCGTTTGGCCTGTTCATGACCGAGGCCGCGTATTCACCGGGAGGTGCCGCATGGGTCGATGCGCTGGTCGAGTATCTGGACGGCAACCGCAGACTGTTTGACGACGGGATGAACGCGATCCCGGGCGTCAGATCGATGGCTCTGGAATCGACTTATCTGGCCTGGGTCGACTTCAGCGGCACCGGAATGCCGCGGGAGGAGTTTACGAACCGCGTGGAATCCGGTGCGCGCATTGCCGTCAACCACGGTCCGACATTCGGCAAGGGCGGCGAAAACTATCTGCGTTTCAACATCGCAACACCGCGCAGCAGAGTCGCCGAAGCGGTAAAGCGCCTGCAAGATACTTTCGGCGATCTTCAGTAGGCGTTCGCGGCGGGAGCTTTCCCGCCGCCACACCGCATCAGCTGCTGAAATCCTCCAGCAATCCGGCAGGCGCATCCGGCGCGCGCACGAAATCTATCGGCTGGCGGCCTGTCGCCTCCGTCATGCGCTTGTAATCAAAGTGCCACTCCGCCCCCTCCTCCGAGGCCGCCACAATCAGACATTGCGACAGGTGCCGCGCCCCATCGTAAAGATCAACAAAACCGCGCAGATGCTGTGCATGCTCGGCATCGACGGCAAAACCTCCCGGCCAGGCACGCAAGATGCGATACGGTGTGCCATCCACCTCGACCCGCAAGCGGTGGCTTTTCAGATGCGCAGCGCGGCGTGCGGCGTCCAGTCCGGCCTGAACGTCCTTCGGCAATCCCAACTCCATGACCGATCCCTCCCAAGAACAGTGTCGCGAGTCTAGGATGCAGCGAAAGTCATTCTAATCAAGTTAAGATTTTGAGAAAATTTCGGGCGTCGCCCTTTTGCCGGCATCCGCATGCACACCCGACAAGCCGCGCCCGTAATGCGCGACCATCGCGGCCAGATCCTCGGGCGGTGTATCGGTCTGCACGAATGCGCGCGCGTTGGCACACAGCGCAAAAATGGACCCGTCGGAAAAGAAGGACGTGCTGTTGACAAAGACGATCTGCGCCTCGGGATGTCGGTAGCTGGCGTAATCGGCAACCGCCAGCGCGCTGCCATGCTGCAGAACCAGATCCAGAACAATCACGTCGAACTGCCCCGTCTGAAGTGCCGAAATCGCCGGTGTTTGTCCGCTTTCAAGCCGCGTATCAAGGCCCTGCCGGACCATGTGGCGCTGCCACAATTGGCCAAGGTCGGGATCACTCTCGACAATAAGAACATTCATATCGCCGCCCTTGTTGCCAAAACCACCCACTGCCGGGCTGCCGCATTCTGGGAAAGCAGTTCCGAAACGATGAGCGATCACTATTGCCGATCGTTTTCCGCAAAACCGCTCTCTGATGCATAAGGCCGAAAATCGGCGGGAATATGCCGTTGTGACTTGTGAAAACGGCCAGTATCCGCTTGGGAAGGGCGAGTCTTTCGGTAAACCGGCGAAAAAGGGGGCGACACATGGGCATCGCTGCAATTGTGGCAACTGCGATGGCACTCGATGCGGCCCTGGGCGAGCCGCGCTGGCTGTGGCAACGCCTGCCGCACCCCGCCGTTATGATGGGCCGGGCCATAGACGCGCTGGATCGACAGTGGAACACCGGAGATGCACGCCGAGCCAAGGGGGTTGCCGCCGTTCTCCTGCTGGGTATCGCGGCGCTTTCCATTGGCGCAATACTGGCGCAGTTTGGCGGGGTGGTTATCGTAATCGTGTCCGCGATCCTGATCGCACAGCGCTCCCTTTGCGATCACGTCGCTGCCGTATCATCCGCGTTGCGGCTGTCCTTGGGCGACGGGCGCGCGGCGGTCGCCATGATCGTAGGGCGCGATACCCGCGATATGGATGCGCCGGCAGTGACACGGGCCGCCATCGAATCGGCGGCGGAAAATTTCAGCGATGGGGTGGTCGCGCCTCTCTTTTGGCTGACTGTTGGCGGCTTGCCCGGACTTATGCTGTACAAGATGATCAACACGGCCGACAGCATGATCGGCCACCGCACCCCGCGCCACGCGCAATTCGGTTGGGCAGCGGCGCGCCTTGATGATCTGATGAACCTTATCCCGGCCCGCATCAGCGCGCTGCTGATCATGCTGCTTTCGCACCCGCGCCCCCGCTGGGCCGATATCGCAAGGGAGGCGCGCCAGCACCGTTCGCCAAACGCCGGCTGGCCCGAGGCGGCCATGGCCCGCAGTATCGGTGTCGCCCTGTCAGGACCACGCGCCTATCACGGGCAGTGGCAGGACCATCCGTTCGTAAACCCGGACGGCTTGCGCCAGTCAGGCCCCGCCCATATCGACGCAGCCGTCACCGTGCTCTGGCGTGCATGGGCCGTCATTTTTGCCATCGCAGTCCTTTTCATGTTTCTTTCGTAAAATATGACGCCTCTGCCCGATTGTGGCCATATGTTCGTTAACTTACCGTTTCAGACGGGCGGGACACTTCGCCGGTTTTCTGATCATTCGACCTCAGTAAGGAATCACATGCGTTTCTTGTCGTTATTGGCTGCGATCACCCTCAGCGCGGCGCCTGCTTTTGCCACGCCATGCGGTGGCAATTTCGCAAATTTCGTCGCCGATCTGCGGCAGGAAGCCGTGAGCCGAGGCCATGATCCGGGCAACGTGAACCGCTTCTTCGCACAAGTGCGGCAGGATCCGGCCGTGCTGCGGGCCGACCGAGCGCAAGGCGTGTTTCAAAAGCCATTTACCGAATTCGCGCAGCGCCTGATTTCATCCAACCGCCTGAATACCGGACGGGCCAAGGCCAAAACCTTCGATGCTGTTTTCGACCGTATCGAGGCGGAATATGGCGTCAGCCGCGGCATCCTGCTTGCATTTTGGGCGTTCGAGACCGATTTCGGTGGCTTTCAGGGCGATTTCAACACGCTGAACGCGCTTGTCACGCTAGCGCATGATTGCCGCCGCCCGGCGCTTTTCCGGCCACAAATCTTTGCCGCGCTGAAGCTGTTCGAGCAAGGTGATTTTGATCCGGCACGCACGACCGGTGCCTGGGCTGGCGAAATCGGCATGGTGCAGATGCTGCCGCGGGACATCCTCGACAACGGAGTCGATGGTGACGGTGACGGACGTGTCTCGCTCAAGATCTCGGCGCCGGATGCGCTGATGTCCGGTGGCCGGCTGCTGCAACATCTGGGTTGGCGCGCGGGCGAGCCGTGGCTGCAGGAGGTGTCGGTGCCGCAGTCGATGGACTGGTCCCTAACCGGTCTGCGCACCACCAAAACCGGCGCCGAATGGGCCGCGCTGGGGGTCCGGCCCCGCAGCGGGCAATTGGCCGCAGCGCTGCCGGCAAATATCCTCCTGCCCGAAGGGCGCGGCGGCTCGGCCTTTATCGCCTATCCGAATTTTCGCGTTCTTTTCGAATGGAATCAAAGCTATACGTATGTTTTGACCGCTGCCTATTTCGCCACCCGACTTGAAGGCGCCCCGGTGATGTCACTCGGCGCGCCTGCGCCGGGCCTGTCATCGAACGAGATGAAACAGCTGCAACAAAAGCTCGCGGCGCGCGGCCATGATGTTGGCGAAATCGATGGTATTCTGGGCGCGGGAACGCGTGCCGCAGTGCAGGACGCCCAGCAGAAACTCGGACTTCCTGCCGACGCCTGGCCAACACGCGATTTGCTGGAGCGGCTCTGACCGCTGATGCCTTGACCCTGCAAACCGTTTCGAAGGAGGAAATTGAGATAAGCAAAGCTGTCTGATTTCGCTATGGCAGCCATCAGGCCACCAGCGCCTCGGCTTTCTTGAGGTCGACCGATACCAGTTGCGACACGCCTTGTTCAGCCATCGTCACACCAAATAGCCGGTCCATCCGGCTCATGGTCACGGCATTGTGGGTGATGATCAGGAAACGCGTTTCGGTACGGCGGCACATTTCGTCCAGAAGGTCGCAAAAGCGGGCGACATTGGCATCATCGAGCGGCGCGTCGACCTCGTCCAGCACGCAGATCGGTGCAGGATTAGCCAAGAATACGCCAAAGATCAGCGCCAGCGCGGTCAGCGTCTGCTCGCCCCCGGACAACAGGCTGAGCGTCGCCAGCTTCTTGCCCGGCGGCTGGCACATGATTTCAAGCCCTGCCTCCAAGGGATCGTCGCTTTCGACCAGCACCAGGCTGGCCTCGCCGCCGCCGAAAAGATGTTTGAAAAGCATGGAGAAATTGGCATTTACCTGGTCGAACGCAGTCAGAAGCCGCTCGCGCCCCTCGCGGTTCAGGCTGCCGATGCCGCTGCGCAACGCCTTGATCGCCTCCTCCAGATCGGTTTTCTCGGAAACCAGCGTGCCGTGTTCGTCCTCAATCTCCTTCGCGTCCTCTTCGGCGCGCAAATTCACGGCGCCCAGCGCGTCGCGCTGCCGCTTCAGACGGTTCACATCAGCGTCGATGGCGTCGGGCGTCGGCATCTTCTCGGGATCAATCGCAAGCGTTTCCAGCAGCGCTTCGGGCGTGGTTTCCAGCTCGTCCGCGATACGCTGAGCGGTGGCGCGCCTTGCTTCGCTGGCGGCATCCGTGCGCGCCTCGCTACGCGCACGCGCCTCGCGCGCTTCGCCTGCGGCGCGCTCGGCCGTGCGTTCGCCCTCGGTGGCCTGGCGCAATGTCGCTTCGCCGGCGGCCAACGCCTCGCGGGATTTGCTCTGACGTGCGTCCGCGTCAGTAATCTTGCCTGCAAGCGCATCGCGCTGTTCAGCCAGATGCGCAGGCACGGCAGCGGCTTCCTTCAGCTCGGCTTCTGACGTTTCTTTGCGCTCCGCCAGCTCCGCGCTCCGCTTTTCCGCCGTCTCCAGCCGGTGACGCCAGCCGCTGATTTCCTTGGTCACTTCCTGACGGCGGCGCACGCGCGCATCACCATCGCGGCGCAGTTCGTCGTGGGCAGAGCGGCGCGACATCATGGTGATGCGCGCAGCCTCGACCGTTACCTTTATGTCGTCCGCACGCGCGCGCTCGGCCTCCAGATCGCCCAGCTCCGCCAGCCCTTTTTCGGCCTCGGCCAATTGGGTGCGGCAGGCCATCGCCTCTTCCTCGTGGCGCGTCACGGCCAGGCCCAGCGATTCCAGCTTGGACGCGGCAAGGTTGCGGTCCGCTTCGGCGCGGCTGAGCGCGCGGGACGCATCGCCCATGGCGCTGTCAGCGGCGCGGCGGGCGGCGCGGGCGGCCTTGTCGGCTTCGGTCCGCTCGGCCAGCTGATGCTTGAGCGTTTCATGGGCGGCCCGCGCGCCATCTGCGCGCGCGGTGGCATGCTCCAGCAATTGCTTCAACTCTTCCAGTCGGTTAAGCTGTTGCAGCCGCAGGGCCGCTGCCGATGGTGCATCCTCGGCCCAGGCGCGGTAGCCATCCCAGCGCCACAGATCGCCCTCGATACTCACGAGGCGCTGGCCGGGCTTCAACAGCGATTGCAGGCGCGGTCCATCGTCGGAATCAACCAGACCGATCTGGCTCATGCGGCGGGTCAGAACATCGGGGACCGACACATTCTGCGTCAGCGGTGGCACCCCGTCCGGCAGCGCCTGAGGCTGGTCGTATCCCGGCAATTCGGTCCAGCCCGACGGGCCATCAGCCTCGACCTGCGGCGCGCGCAGATCGTCCGCCAGCGCCGCGCCCAGCGCCTTCTCATAGCCCTGCTGCACCTGAAGGCGGTCCAGAATCTGCCCGCCCTCTGCCGTGTCCCGCTCCAGCAGCCGTGCCAATGCGGACACTTCGGCGCTCAGCGCGCTCAATTCGCCCTCGGCGGCGCTGCGTTCGCCGCGCGCGTCGGCCTCGCGTGCCTGCGTGTCGCTGCGCGCCTCATCGGCGGCGGTCAGCGCAGCCTCGGCGGCCTCGGCGGCTGCTTGCGCCTCCTGTTCGGCGTGTCCGGCCAGATCAAAATCCGTGCTGGCCTTCTCCACCATCGCGCGGCTCTGCTCGACCGCCGCACGGGCCCGCGCGGCATCAGCCTCGCTGCGTTCCAGCGTTTTTCGGCTGTCGGACAACAGCCGCTGTGCAGATTGGTGCCGCGCAAACAGACGCGCGACATCCTCGGTCAGAGTGGCCAGATCGCTTTCGCGCTCCTGCAGAACATGGCTCGCCTCGCTCGCGGCCTCGGCGGCTGCCTCCAGCCGGTCCTCGTGGCCCTCCTCAGCCTTGGCCAACTGAGCCTGCTCCCATTCAAGGCGCTGGATCGTGTCGCCCGCATCGCGGTTCAGGCCGGCTTCGCGTTCGATATCCCGGGCCAGCTGCGCGATGCGGCCCTCAAGCGTTTCGATCCGGGTCCGCGCGGCTGTTTCCTGATCGGCAAGGCTGGCATGCTCCACGGTCAGGCGTTGCAGAACGGCGGCGGCGATCGCCTCTTCCTCGCGCAGCGCCGGCAGGGCATCGTCGGCGGATGCGCGGGCCTTGGCGGCCTCGCGCGCGGCGGCCTCGGCGCGGGCGGCCTCCGCTATACGCTCGCGCAGTTCGGCCCGGGCGGCAGTCCGCGCCTCATCCGCCTCATGCCAGCGACGGTAGAGCAGCAATCCTTCGGCCGCGCGCAACTCATCCCCGATGGTCCGGTATCTGGCTGCCTGCCGGGCCTGCCGGGCCAGCGTCGCCAATTGGCTGGCAAGTTGATCGACCGTGTCATCGACGCGCGTCAGGTTCGCCTCAGCGCCCCTCAGCTTCAGCTCGGCCTCGTGGCGCCGCTGGTAGAGGCCGGAAATACCGGCGGCCTCCTCCAGAATACGGCGGCGGGATTTTGGTTTGGCGTTGATAAGCTCGGAAATCTGACCCTGCCGGACCAATGCGGGCGAATGGGCGCCGGTGGACGCATCGGCAAACAGCATCTGCACATCGCGCGCGCGCACATCCTTGCCGTTGACCTGATAGGCGCTGCCGACATCGCGGGTGATACGGCGCACGATCTCGATATGATCGGCGTCGTTGAATCCTGCAGGCGCCAGACGGTCAGCATTGTCGATATGGATCGTCACCTCGGCAAAGTTGCGCGCCCCGCGCGAGCCGGAGCCGGCAAAGATCACATCCTCCATCCCGCCGCCGCGCATGGCGGTCGGCCGGTTTTCGCCCATCACCCAGCGCAGCGCCTCCAGCAGGTTGGACTTGCCGCACCCGTTTGGGCCAACCACGCCGGTGCGCCCGTCCCCGATGATCAGATCGGTCGGGTCGACGAAGCTTTTGAAGCCGGTCAGTCTAAGTTTGGAGAAGCGCAATGGGTCTGTGTTCCGTTCTGTTCAGGTTCGCATCAATTTGCCGCGCAATGTGGCGACTGGCGGGCCGGGCTGTCAACGCGAAACCGCCTGAGCGGCCGATCGACCCGGCGCGCAGGCTTTTGCGCGCGCCGCTTGACTCCGGCATACAGGCCGCGCCACATCTGAGCCCATGTTGATCGTCGAGCCCGCAAACCCCCTGGACCCTGCCCCCCGCGCGCTGCTGGAACAAAGCCATGCGCTGATGCAGGACCTGTTCGAACCGGAGGAAAATTTCTTCCTCGGATTCGACGCGCTCTGCGCGCCCGAGGTGCATTTCATCACTGCCCGCGATGGCGGAACGATTCTGGCAACCGGCGCGCTGGTGCAGATGGATGGGTATTGCGAGATCAAGTCGATGTTCACGGCGACGGCCGCAAGGGGGCGCGGGGTGGCGGCGGCGGTTTTGCGCGCGCTCGAGGATCATGCCCGCAGTCTGGGATCACCCATCCTGCGGCTGGAGACGGGCGAGGCGCTGGAAAGTGCGATCCGCCTGTACGAGCGGCACGGTTTCGTGCGCTGCGACCGGTTTGGCGATTACGCACCGAACGACGTCAGCGTCTATATGGAGAAGACGCTTTAGCCCTCCAAGCCGGCGACGCCTGCACCGATCTTAGCCCTCTTTGCCGTCATCCTTGCTACGCTGATCCTGCGCGGCCTTCATACGCGCCAGCAGTTCTGCCTTGCTGGGCCGGCCACCCGAGCGTTGGCCAAACGGATCCTGATCCGATCCGGGTGCGTTATGCTCGGCGTGGCGCGGTGCGTTGCGGCCCATCTTGGGGGCGCCCTGTGCCTTATAGTTCATGCTGATATCCTCGCGGGCGAAGCTGCCCGGCGCCAGCTATTGCGCAAACGCCCGCAATATTCAAGCGTCCCGCAAGGGCATGGAGCGATCTGAAAGGCCGCCATGCAGGCGATGCCGGGCGGTTTCAATATCGCACCGCCTCGCAGGTTAATTCGCCCAGCCCGTCCACCACCCTATAGACGTCGCAATCATAGGTATTGCCGCGCGGCAAAGGTGCCAGTGGCTGCCCGCAATCCAGACGCGCGGTCATCAGCGCGGCGTCACCCTCCAACTGGCGCACCCGGCAGCCCGAGGCACGCTCGATCGCCGCCACCCCCTGCGGCGCCACGGCATCAAGGTTCGGCGCCCATTGGCTGTTAAGGCGAATCGCCTCTGCACGGGTTCCGACCACGCGCACGTCAAAGGTAGCGCCGCCCACGGTGATGCGCGTCGGCTCGGTCCCGCGAAAGCCGGGGCCGGGCGTATCGCAGGCGCTGCAGAGCAGCATTGCGACCGGCACGATATATCGGATCAGACCTCTCATGGCCCACCCTAACCCCCGACTGCTTAACGTATCCCTAACGGCGCTGCGGCGCAGCAATCATTCAAATTACTCCGGCGGAGCGAAACAAAATACCGCCAACAAAAATTTTACCAATTGATAAAATAAAAAACTGTGAAATACTGATTGCAGCCACCCCACCCGACCTGCGTGATGGAGGACGCCATGAAAGACACCGCGTTGACCCCCGGCATCACTGCCGGACGCCTGCCGCCCGAAGACTACGCCGAGAATTTGTCGGATCTGCACCCGCCGCTTGACCGTCACGAGGCAATGGTCGCCGCCGACCGCTGTTATTTCTGCCACGACGCACCCTGCATCACGGCATGCCCCACCGACATCGACATTCCGCTGTTCATCCGCCAGATTGCGACCGGAACACCCGAAGCAGCGGCTCG
Organism: Roseovarius sp.; assembly: GCA_036568405.1. Taxonomy (GTDB): domain Bacteria; phylum Pseudomonadota; class Alphaproteobacteria; order Rhodobacterales; family Rhodobacteraceae; genus Roseovarius. The sequence goes on along the minus strand of DATCSR010000035.1, from coordinate 202,903 downwards.
CACGATCCTGACGCAGAACATCATGGGCGGCATGTGCGCCCGCGTCTGCCCCACCGAAACCCTGTGCGAAGAGGCCTGCGTGCGCGAGGTGGCCGAGGGCAAACCGGTGCTGATCGGCCAGTTGCAACGCTACGCCACCGACACGCTGATGGAGGCTGGCGTGCACCCCTTCACCCGCGCCGCGCCCACGGGCAAGCGGATCGCGGTCGTCGGCGCCGGGCCTGCGGGCCTGTCCTGCGCGCACCGTCTGGCGATGCATGGCCATGACGTGACGGTGTTCGATGCACGTGAAAAGCCCGGCGGGCTGAACGAATACGGCATCGCCAGCTACAAGACTCCGAACGATTTCGCCGCGCGCGAGGTCGATTGGCTGCTGAAGATCGGCGGCATCGACATTCAGACCGGCCAGCGCCTTGGCGCGGGGCTGGATCTGGCGCAGCTGGCATCGGATTATGACGCTGTTTTCCTTGGCATCGGCCTCGGCGGCGTGAACGCGCTGGATCTTGAGGGCGAGGACAAGGACGGGCTGCGCGACGCCGTCGATTTCATCGCCGATCTGCGGCAGGCCAGCGATGTGGCCGCCGTGCCAGTGGGCCGCGACGTGGTGGTGATCGGCGGCGGCATGACCGCCGTGGACGCCGCCGTGCAGGCGAAACTGCTGGGCGCGCTGAATGTCACGCTGGTCTACCGGCGCGGTCGCGACCGGATGAACGCCAGCGAATTCGAGCAGGATCTGGCTGCTTCATCGGGCGTGCGGATCATCACCAATGCCACGCCGCGCGGGATCATCGGCAACGGCGCCGTGCGCGAGATCGAGTTTGAATATACCGATGATGACCTCGCCCCTACCGGACAGACCTTCCGCCTCGCCGCCGATCAGGTGTTCAAGGCGATCGGCCAGACGCTGCATGGCGAGGGGCTGCCCGAACTGGAGGGACGCAAGATTGCCGTCACAGGCGCGGGCCGCACGTCGATGCCCGGCGTCTGGGCCGGGGGCGATTGCGCCGCTGGCGGCGACGATCTGACGGTGACGGCCGTGGCCGAGGGGCGCGATGCCGCGATGGATATTCACGCAAGTCTGACGAACGCGGGCTAAGGCCCGACACGCAAGACAGGGAGACAAGAAGATGGCTGACCTCACAAGCGACTTCATCGGGATCAAATCGCCCAACCCGTTCTGGCTGGCCTCCGCGCCGCCAACGGACAAGGAATACAACGTGCGCCGCGCCTTTGACGCAGGCTGGGGCGGCGTGGTGTGGAAAACACTGGGCGAGGCCGGCCCGCCTGTCGTCAACGTCAACGGCCCGCGCTACGGCGCGATCTACGGCGCTGACCGGCGACTGCTGGGCCTCAACAATATCGAGTTGATTACCGACCGACCCCTTGAGGTGAACCTTGAGGAAATGAAGCGGGTCAAGCGCGACTACCCGGACCGCGCCCTGATCGCCTCGCTCATGGTGCCGGTCAACGAGGATGCATGGCGCGAGATCCTGCGACGGGTCGAGGATACCGGCTGTGACGGGGTCGAGCTGAACTTCGGCTGTCCCCACGGGATGAGCGAGCGCGGCATGGGCAGCGCCGTGGGCCAGGTGCCCGAATATGTCGGCCAGGTCGCGCATTGGTGCAAGAAACACAGCGATCTGCCGGTGATCGTCAAGCTGACGCCGAACATCACCGACGTGCGCAAACCGGCGCAGGCGGCAATGGAGGGCGGCGCGGACGCGGTCAGCCTGATCAATACGATCAATTCAATCACCTCCGTCGACCTGGACCTTTTTGCGCCGCAGCCCACCATCGACGGCCAAGGCGCGCATGGCGGCTATTGCGGCCCTGCCGTCAAGCCCATCGCGCTGAACATGGTGGCCGAAATCGCCCGCGATCCGGCCACGCGCGGCCTGCCGATCAGTGGCATCGGCGGCATCACCACATGGCGCGACGCCGCCGAATTCATGACACTGGGGGCGGGGAACGTGCAGGTGTGCACGGCAGCCATGACCTACGGCTTCAAGATCGTGGAGGAAATGATCTCGGGCCTCAGCCAGTGGATGGACGAAAAGGGCATGGCCTCCACGGCGGAAATCGTCGGACGGGCGGTGCCCAATACCGTCAACTGGAAGGACCTGAACCTGAACTATGTCGCCAAGGCCGTGATCAATCAGGACGATTGCATCAAATGCGGGCGCTGCTATGCCGCCTGCGAGGATACATCGCATCAGGCAATTTCCATGTCCGAAGATCGCGTGTTCGAGGTGATCGACGCCGAATGTGTCGCCTGCAACCTGTGCGTCAATGTCTGCCCGGTCGAAAACTGCATAACGATGGAGGCGATGGCCCCCGGCACGACAGACCCCCGCACCGGCAAGGTGGTCGAGGCGGAATACGCGAACTGGACGACCCACCCGAACAATCCGGGGGCCTGTGCGGCGGAATGATCAGTCGCGAAATATCGCAGCGCCGAAGAGCCGCGAGTTTGCCCGAGCCATCATCTCGGACCGGACAATCTTAGCGCACGCCGGCATTGCTAGCCTGCGCTGGCTATCAAAGCACTTTGTGAAGGTCTCTGCTCTAACGAATGACGCTTTAGCGGCGGCCCTCATCAGAGCCGCCGCCTTCAATAACGCGCGCGCCGTCACCGCCGGGATCGTCCGCTTCCAGTATCTGGCCGGATATCCCGACGCGGCGCGGCGCAGGGCCGCCGCCCAGCGCAGCGGCAGCGCGCACAGCGCGCAACATCTGGTCCGTCCGCAGCCGTGCCATGGCTGTATCCGCACCCTCAACCGCCGCGTCAAATATGAAACCCTGACGATAAAACCCCGACATTTCGCTCCTCCCACGGAGTCCTCCACCCGCGTTCACTCTAGGCGCAGCACCCTGCCCTGCCAAACGCGATCTGCCATCACGATTAACGGCGCCTCAACCTTGATCGGACCGCAGCATCCGGGTGTAGAGCGTTGTCAGAAACCTCTCCGCGCCGTCCGTGGCGGCGCGCCCTTCCATCAACACGCCAACCTGCGCCTCGAAATCCGCGTAGTGCTGCGTGGTCGCCCAGATCGAAAAGATCAGGTGCCGTGGATCCGTCGGCGCGATGCGCCCGGCGTCGATCCAGCCTTGTATGGTTGCGGCCGCAGCATCGACCAATGGCTTCAGATCGTCCTCCAGATGCGGCGCGATTCGCGGCGCTCCTTGCAGGATCTCATTGGCAAAAAGGCGGCTTTCACGCGGGTATTTCTGGCTCATCTTAAGCTTGCGCCGCACATAGGTCAGGATTTCCTCCAGCGGCTCGCCGTCGGGGTCCAGCCGCCGCAAGGGCGCCAGCCAGCGGTCCATCAACTGATTCAGCAAGGTAACGTGGATCTCTTCCTTGCCGGTGAAATAATACAGGATGTTCGGCTTGCTCAGCCCTGCCCGCTCGGCGATCTGGTCCAGCGTGGCGCCGCGAAAGCCGTGCTGCGAAAAGACATCCAGCGCCGCCTCGATGATGCGGGCGCGGTTGCGCCGCTGGATCCGGCTGGGGCCTGCGCCCTCTGCCGTATGCTGGGTTGCATCACTTTCGCCCATCACACCCCTTTTCCCTGCTGCCCATGCGCATGCATTCTACCGGTCAGCGTAAAACTGGCCCAACACTATTCTTGACAGGCGCGGGGCCGTGCGCAATCGTTAAGTTGACCATTTGGTAAAAGACCACCCGGCGACTTCGCAAGGAAGGCATGAACATGGCTGCACCCGGACAAAACCTCAAGATCAACGGCCAGCGGCTGTGGGACAGCCTGATGGAGATGGCCAAAATCGGACCCGGCGTGGCGGGCGGCAACAACCGCCAGACGCTGACCGATGCCGATGCCGAAGGGCGCGCGCTGTTCCAATCCTGGTGCGAGGGCGCAGGCATGACCATGGGCCTCGACACGATGGGCAACATGTTCTTTCGCCGCGAGGGCACCGACCCGGATGCGCTGCCGGTCTATGTGGGCAGTCACCTTGATACGCAGCCAACGGGCGGCAAATATGATGGCGTCCTCGGCGTTCTGGCGGGGCTGGAGCTGGTCCGCACCCTGAACGATCTGGACATCAAGACGAAGCACCCCATCGTCGTTACAAACTGGACCAACGAGGAAGGCACGCGGTTCGCCCCCGCCATGCTGGCCTCCGGCGTCTTTGCCGGCCTGCATGACGAGGAGTGGGCAAACCAGCGCACTGATGCCGAGGGCAAAACCTTCGGTGACGAGCTGACGCGCATCGGCTGGAAGGGGGACGAGCCGGTGGGCGACCGCAAGATGCACGCATTCTTTGAGCTGCATATCGAACAGGGCCCCATTCTGGAGGCCGAGGGCAAGGATATCGGCGTTGTCACCCACGGTCAGGGCCTCGACTGGACGCAGCTGACCATCACCGGCAAGGACGCACATACCGGCTCGACCCCGATGCCGATGCGCCGAAATGCGGGTCTTGGCATGGCGCGCGTGCTGGAGAAGGTGAACGAGATCGCGCTGGCCCATGCGCCCAACGCCGTCGGCGCGGTCGGCCATATCGAGGTCTTTCCCAACTCGCGCAACGTGATCCCCGGCAAGGCGGTCTTCACCGTCGATTTCCGCTCGCCCGATAAGGGCACGTTGACCGAAATGGTGAGCCAGATGAAGGTCGCCGCGCAGAAGATCTGCGACGATATGGACCTGCAGGTCGAGTTCGAAAAGGTCGGCGGCTTTGATCCCGTCACATTCGACGAAGGCTGCGTCAACGCCATCCGCAACGCCGCCGAGCGTTTGGGCTATTCGCACCGCGACCTGATCTCCGGCGCGGGCCACGACGCTTGCTGGATCAATCAGGTCGCCCCCACCGCAATGGTGATGTGCCCCTGCGTCGATGGCCTGTCGCACAATGAGGCCGAGGAAATCACGCTGGAATGGGCGCGCGCCGGGGCGGATGTGCTGCTGCACGCGGTGGTGGAGACGGCGGGGGTTGAGGGGTGAGATACAGGCATTTCGCGGCTAATATCGTTCTGGCTGCGGTTATGTCGCCTGTTGCCATCGCCGTTTTTGCTCAAGAGCGTGCAGAAGCAGGGCTTCCGGCGATGAAGTGCAGCAAAATAATCCAGTTTAAAGAAAATGAATACGCAGTTCGCGCGATCACAGACTGGACAGAGGGCTTTGCAACAGGTTTCAATCTCGGGTTTAGTTCCTATCAATCATTTCAATACGATTTGGGACATCCAAGTTTCTCAAGCGATGCGATTCATCCCAGAATACTGGCGGTTTGCTATGAAAAACCGGATGAATTTCTTGCGGGGGTGGCGTTGGAACTAGTAGTGAACTTACCCACGTTCTCTCAAGATAAAGCCGGAGGTACAAAATGACCACCAAAGTTATCAAAGGCGGCACCGTCTGCACCGCCGACCGCACTTGGAAAGCGGACGTCCTGATCGAGAACGAAACGATCAGGCAGATCGGCGAGGATCTCAAGGGCGATGAATATATCGACGCCGAAGGCGCCTATGTCATCCCCGGCGGGATCGATCCGCATACGCATCTGGAAATGCCCTTCATGGGCACCACGGCGGCGGAAACATTCGAGACCGGCACATGGGCCGCGGCTTGCGGCGGCACCACGATGCTGGTCGATTTCTGCCTGCCCGGCGCCGATGGCTCCATCAAGAACGCGATAGGCGAATGGCACCGCAAGTCCGCGCCGCAGATCTGCAGCGACATCGGCTATCACATGGCGATCACCGGCTGGGATGAGAATGTCTTTAACGAGATGAAGGACGCCGTGGACATGGGCGTCAATTCCTTCAAGCATTTCATGGCCTACAAGGGCGCGCTGATGATCGAGGATGACGAGATGTTCGCCTCGTTCAAGCGCTGCGCCGAGCTGGGCGCGTTGCCGATGGTCCATGCCGAGAACGGCGATCTGGTCGCGGAAATGCAGCAGAAATACTTCGATCAGGGTATCACCGGCCCCGAGGGCCACGCCTATTCCCGCCCCCCCGAATTCGAGGGCGAGGCCGCCAACCGCGCCATCTGCATCGCCGACGCGGCGGGCGTGCCGCTCTATATCGTGCATGTCAGCTGCGAGCAGGCGCACGAGGCGATCCGCCGCGCGCGCCAGAAGGGTATGCGCGTCTATGGCGAGCCGCTGGTGCAGTTCCTGACGCTCGACGAGTCCGAGTATTTCAACAAGGATTGGGACCATGCCGCCCGCCGCGTGATGTCGCCGCCCTTTCGTAACAAGGAGCACCAGAATTCGCTCTGGGCGGGCCTGCAATCGGGATCGCTTCAGGTGGTCGCAACGGATCACGCCGCCTTCTCCACCGAACAGAAACGCGCCGGCAGGGACGATTTCCGTATCATCCCCAACGGCTCGAACGGGCTGGAAGAGCGGCTGCCGGTGCTATGGACGACAGGTGTCGAAACCGGCCGCCTGACACCGAACGAATTCGTGGCCGTTACGTCAACCAATGTCGCCAAGATCCTGAACATCTACCCGAAAAAGGGTGCCATCGTCGAAGGCGCCGACGCCGATATCGTCGTCTGGGACCCCAAGATCACCAAGACGATCAGCCCGACCAATCACCACTCAATCCTTGATTACAACGTCTTCGAAGGATTCGAAGTCAGCGCCAACAGCCGTTTCACCCTGTCGCGCGGCGAGGTGATCTGGGCCTGGGGCCAGAACTCGCAGCCGCAACCGGGCCGTGGCCGGTTCGTGCCGCGCCCCGCCTTTCCGTCAGCACACACCGCACTGAGCAAATGGAAGGCGCTGAATGCGCCCAAAATGATCCAACGCGACCCGCTGAACATTCCGGCAGGGATCTGAGCAGGCATGGCAGCCCCCCATGCTCCCGAGGCCGTTTTGGAGACAGCTCTCTATGCGGCTGACCTCGATGCTGCGGCAGCGTTCTACCGCGATGTCATCGGCCTGAAAGAGCATCAACGCGTGCCGGGCCGCCATGTTTTCATGCGCTGCAAGACGTCGATGGTCATGCTGTTCAACCCCGATGCCACCCGCGAAGGCGGCGGCAAACTTCCCGTGCCCCCCCACGGCGCAACAGGCGAAGGCCATATTTGTTTTCGCGCCGCGCCGGGCGAAATGGATGCCTGGGCGGCCCATCTGGCTGCTATGAATGTGAAAATCGAGGCCGATTTTGAATGGCCGAACGGCGTGCGGTCGATCTACGTGCGCGATCCGGCACAAAACTCAGTGGAGTTCGCCGAAGCCAGATTATGGGATTTTGATACGTGAGCGACACCGTGATTTCGGCCAAAGACCTTGGCCTGACCTTCCAGACCAATGACGGCCCGGTCCACGCCCTCAAAGATGTGAACCTTGACGTGGAGCGCGGTGATTTCGTCAGTTTCATTGGTCCCTCCGGTTGCGGCAAGACGACCCTCCTGCGCGTCATGGCGGACCTTGAGCGGCAGACGTCCGGCACGATTACCGTCAACGGCGTCAGTCCAGAGCAGGCCCGTCGAAATCGCGCCTATGGCTACGTCTTTCAGGCGGCAGGCCTCTATCCTTGGCGCACCATCGGGGGCAACATCCGCCTGCCGCTCGAGATCATGGGCTATTCCCGAGACGAACAGGAACAGCGCACGGCCAAAGTGCTGGAATTGGTGGAATTGGCCGGCTTCGAGAAAAAATATCCCTGGCAACTCTCCGGCGGGATGCAGCAACGCGCCTCGATTGCGCGCGCCTTGGCCTTTGACGCGGATCTGCTCCTGATGGACGAGCCGTTCGGCGCACTGGACGAAATCGTGCGCGACCACCTGAACGAACAGCTTCTGCAACTATGGGACCGGACCGGCAAGACAATCTGCTTTGTCACCCACTCGATACCGGAGGCCGTCTATCTCAGCACCCGCATCGTTGTCATGTCCCCGCGTCCCGGCCGCATCGCCGACATCATCGAAAGCCCCCTGCCGCGGCACCGCCCGCTCGACATCCGTGACAGCCCCGAATTCATCAAAATCGCTCATCGCGTGCGCGACGGGCTGCGTGCGGGGCACGGCGATGATTGATCGCGGCGCCCCGCAGCCCGCCTTGGCCGGTCGTAGTGGCCACAGGACTTTCACCTTCCACGGCCATCGGCTCTCCAGCCTATACCGTGAGACGAGAAAATCACTAATTTCTTTCATCTTCCTTAAAATACTCAAGAAAAACGTAAGCTCCAAGCGCCGTAATCTGAGTATTTCTTGGAAGATGAAAGCCGGGAGCCTCTGATGCGCAACGTCCTGCCAATAATCACGGTTGTGCTGACGATTATAGCAATCTGGTATGCCGCCGCGATCATGTTGAACGCGCCGTGGGCCCACGACAAGGCCAAACGCGCGGGCATTGAACTTGGCCAGATCGATCTCATTGCCGACACCTGGAGCCAGCAAAAGCCCAAGCTGCCTGTGCCCCATCAGGTCGCTGCCGAGATTTGGGAGACGACGGGCGCCATGGTGTTGAAGGGACGCGGGTTTTCCAAACGGTCGCTGATCTACCACAGTTGGGTGACCTTCAGCGCTACAATCCTGGGCTTTGCCCTTGGGACCGCTCTGGGCATCGCACTCGCAGTTGGGATCGTCTACAATCGCACGATGGACCTCAGCGTCATGCCTTGGGTCATCGCCAGCCAAACCGTGCCGATCATCGCCATCGCGCCAATGATCATTGTCGTGCTGAACGCCGTCGGGATTTCCGGATTGCTGCCCAAGGCGATGATCTCGATGTATCTTTCGTTCTTTCCGGTGGTCGTCGGCATGGTCAAGGGGCTGCGCAGCCCTGATGCGATGCAGCTGGATCAGATGCGCACTTGGAACGCCAGTCCTGCCCAAACTTTCTGGCGGCTGCGTCTGCCCTCGTCGATGCCGTATCTCTTTACGTCCCTCAAAGTGGGCATCGCGGCCAGCCTTGTCGGCGCCATCGTGGGCGAATTGCCGACCGGCGCGGTCGCGGGCCTTGGTGCACGGCTGCTGGCAGGCAGTTACTATGGCCAGACCGTCCAGATCTGGAGCGCGCTGTTGACCGCTGCCGCGCTGGCCGCGCTGATGGTGGGTGTGATCGGCCTGATACAGCGCATCACACTCAAGCGGATGGGGATGGCATGATGGTCTGGCTTGTCGCAGCTATCGCCGCTTGGGTCATCGGATGGCAGATAAATGCGCGGCTGGCGCGGCGTCCGGCCAGCCGGGCAACGGGCCTTGCGGGGCCTGCCGTCTTTGGCCTGACCATCATCGTGATATGGGAATGTCTCGTGCATGGGCTCGACATCTCGCCCATCCTTTTGCCGCCGCCCAGCCAGATCGCGGTGACGTTTGCCGGGTCGCTGCCGGTCCTCTGGCGTGATTTCGTGCAGACTGTGATCAAGGGGGCGCTGACCGGTTATGTTCTGGGCTGCGGCGCGGCCTTCCTGCTGGCCGTGGCAATCGACCGGTTCCCGTTCCTGCAACGGGGCCTGCTGCCGGTGGGCAGCTTCATGGCGGCCCTGCCGATCATCGGACTGGCCCCGATCCTGGTGATGTGGTTCGGGTTTGACTGGCAGTCAAAAGCCGCCGTCGTCGTGGTCATGGTGTTCTTTCCCATGCTGGTCAACACTGTCGAGGGGCTTCAGGATACTGGCGCGATGCAGCGCGACCTGATGCGCACCTATGCGGCAGGGTATTGGAAGACCCTGTTGAAACTGCGCCTGCCCGCGGCGATGCCCTTCATCTTCAACGGTCTGAAGATTGCGACGACGCTGGCGCTGATCGGGGCCATCGTTGCCGAATTCTTTGGCTCGCCGACCAAGGGCATGGGGTTTCGCATTTCGATCTCGGTCGGGCAGTTGGCAATGGATCTGGTCTGGGCCGAGATCGTCGTGGCGGCCATCGCCGGATCGGCCTTCTACGGGGCCATCGCTCTGCTGGAAAAGGCGCTGACATTCTGGCACCCTTCCCAGCGGAGCCGCGCGTGAGCAAAAATAGACGGCAATTATAACATCAGGGAGTAACGGCAATGAAAAAGCAAACAATACCAAGCCTTGCAGCATTGGGTCTCGGCGCATTCGGCCTTGCGGCGGCAGGCGCTGCAAACGCGGCTGACGACGTGACGCTGCAGCTGAAATGGGTCACGCAGGCGCAGTTCGCCGGCTATTACGTGGCGCAGGAGCAGGGCTTCTACGGAGAGGAGGATCTGAACGTCACGATCAAGCCGGGCGGGCCGGACATCGCCCCCGCGCAGGTCATCGCCGGCGGCGGCGCCGATGTGGTGGTCGACTGGATGCCCTCTGCCATGGCCAGCCGGGAAAAGGGCTTGGATCTGGTGAACATCGCGCAGCCATTCAAATCGTCGGGCATGATGCTGACCTGCCGCAAGGATACCGGCGTGAACAGCCCCGAGGATTTCCCCGGCAAGACGCTGGGTGTCTGGTTCAGCGGCAATGAATATCCGTTCCTGAGCTGGATGAACAAGCTGGGCCTTGCCACCGACGGATCTGACGGCGGCGTCACTGTGCTGAAACAGGGCTTCAACGTCGACCCGCTGCTTCAGGGCCAGGCTGCCTGCATTTCGACAATGACCTATAATGAATACGGCCAGGTGCTGGATGCCGGACTGACGCCCGAGGAACTGGTGGTATTCAAATACGAGGATCAGGGCGTCGCCACACTGGAAGACGGCCTGTATGTTCTGGGCGAGAACCTCGAAGACCCCGAGTTCGTCGACAAGATGGCCCGCTTTGTGCGCGCGTCGATGAAGGGCTGGAAATGGGCCGAAGAGAACCCCGAAGAGGCCGCGCTGATCGTTCTGGACAATGACGCCAGCGGCGCACAGACTGAAGCGCATCAGGTCTTCATGATGACCGAAGTCGCCAAGCTGACCGCCGGAAGCGATGGCGCGCTGGACCCGGCCGATTTCGAGCGCACGATTGAATCGCTGCTGTCCGGTGGATCGGACCCGGTCATCACCCAGCATCCCGGCGACGATGCCTGGACACATGCAGTGTCGGACAAGGCGCTGAACTGATCCTCAATGGTTCAGGATAGGGGGCGCGCCAATCAACGGCGCGCCCCTCTTTCATCTTCCTTCAAATACTCAAACTCTGGCGCGCCTCAAGCGGTGCGTGTGATCTGCGCGCCAAGGCGGGCCATCAGCGGCTCGAATATCGGGAACGACGTCGCGATGGGTCCGCCATCGTCCACGCTCACCGGCGCATTTGCCGCCATGCCGAGGATGAGGAAAGACATGGCAATCCGGTGGTCCAGGTGGCTGGCGCAGGCGGCACCGCCCGGAACGGCCCCATGACCGCGTCCATGGACGATCCACCAATCATTCCCATCCTCCACCTTGATCCCATTCGCGCGCAGGCCGGCGGCCATCGCCTCGATCCGATCGGATTCCTTCACCCGCAGCTCGGCAACGCCGCGCATGATTGTCGGCCCCTGCGCAAAGGCGGCGACGACCGAAAGGACCGGGTATTCGTCAATCATCGACGCGGCGCGGGCCGGGTCCACCTCTATCCCTTTCAATCCGGGCGAAAAGCGGGCGCGCAGGTCAGCCACAGGCTCCCCGCCCTCACTGCGCTCGTTCTCATAGGTCAGGTCGGCGCCCATTTCGCGCAGGGTGGTGAACAGACCGGCGCGCGTCGGGTTCAGGCCGATATTGGGAACCAGCACGTCCGAGCCGGGCACGATCAGCGCGGCACAGACCGGAAAGGCGGCCGAACTGGGATCGCGCGGCACGGCAATCGTCTGGGGCGTCAGTTCCGGCTGGCCGGTCAGAGTGATAACGCGGCCCTCATCGGTATCCTCGGTCGTGATTTTGGCACCGAACCCTGCCAGCATCCGCTCGGTATGATCGCGCGTCGCCTCGCGCTCGATCACGACAGTCTGGCCGGGGGCATTTAGCCCAGCCAGAAGAACCGCCGATTTCACCTGAGCCGAGGGCATGGGCACCGTATAACGCACCGGCACCGGATCAGCCGCGCCGACAATCGTCATCGGCAGGCGCCCGCCTGCGCGGCCCACGGCCTGCGCCCCGAACAGCGCAAGCGGGTCCGTGACCCGTGCCATCGGGCGCTTGTTCAGCGACGCATCCCCGGTGAAGGTGACGGCGATGGGCGACGTCGCCATCGCGCCCATGATCAGGCGCACGCCTGTACCGGAATTGCCGCAGTCGATAACGCTATCCGGCTCGGCAAAGCCGCCGACGCCCACCCCGTGCACTGACCACGCGCCGCCGCCCAGATCGGTCACCTCGGCGCCGAAGGCGCGCATCGCGCGGGCGGTGTCCAGCACATCCTCCCCCTCCAGCAGGCCGGTAATCCGCGTCTCGCCCACCGCCATCGCGCCCAGGATCAGCGCGCGGTGCGAGATCGACTTGTCGCCGGGCACCTCCGCCGTGCCGGTCAACGGGCCGCATTTGGCCGAGCTCATGGGGATGGGTGTACCGTGACCAGACATGGGGGCGCCTTCGTATTGGGATGTTTGCCCCGTCTGATAGCGCAACCGGCGGCAAGCGTCCATCACCGCCGCGTCACGTTGTCCGGTCGCCCCCAAGCGATAGCGTGTGCGCGCGCAGCCACGTCATGAAACCGCGCGGATCGCTGGCCAGCATCTCCATCCGTGCGTCCGAAATCGGCGCGCCAACCACCGGCTTTTGCGGGCGGTTGCAGCTATGCACCACCTCGTGCAGAAGCAGCCCCTGACGCAGCGTTGACGACACGCGATTGGCGATTTGGTACCAGCGGCTGTTGGCGCCGGGGAAAAAGATCGGCACGACCTTGGCGCCAGAGCGGCGGATCATCTGGGCGGTAAAGACGTTCCACTCCCGCTCGATTGCAGGGCCGAACATCGTGTCCGAGGACGCGACCACACCCGAAGGAAAGACGCTGATCAGCCCGCCCTTTTTCAGATGCGCCATCGCATTGGCGCGCATTTCCACGGATTTGCGTTGCGCATCGGGCTCATGCGGGAAGGGCACCGGGATCATGTAGCTGGCCGCGACCTCGTCGATCCCGGTCAGCAGAGCGCGCGTCAGGATCTTGTAATCGGTGCGGCGCCGTCCGATCAGATCGGCCAGGATCATCCCGTCGACCAACCCGTGTGGATGGTTGGCCACGGCCACGACCGGCCCGTCCAGCGGAATATTGTCCAGCTCGGCCTCTGGCGTCAGCAGGTCGATCCCCATGGTATCGAGCGAGGCCCGCCAAAAAGGCTGGCCCGTCGGTGCACCGCGCCGCTCGAATTCGCGGATCATGCGAATGATCGACACCTTGCCGGTCATCCACTCGATCCCGCGGATGATCGCCGCGGTCAGCGGTGCATCAAACGAATTCGAATAGGTCAGGCTGCGGCGGTCATACTTCGGAAAGGTCATCGTGCGGCTGTCCGTGCCCGTCGCATCTGTGCCAGCCCCGGCGGATATCTGATCGCCCTTTTCGCGTTGCTCGTTCATCAAGTGGGACCGTCCCGTTGCGTCCTGAACGCGGCGCGCCGCGCTACATGTCCTCTCCGAACCGGGCCGCCACAAGGGCCGCCACGGCATCGGCCAGCGCCTCGGCGTCGGGGCCTCGGGTCTCGATGTCAATAGTGGTTCCCATCGCGGCTGCCAACATCAAAAGACCCATGATGCTGTCGCCACTGGCCGATTGACCGTCATGGGATACTTCGGCCGTCGCATCGAACCCCTCGACCACCTCCACGAGTTTCGCCGAGGCGCGCGCGTGCAGTCCCTTGGCGTTCACGATCTGCAGTTTACGGGTCACTGGTGCGGACATAAGATCAATCTTCCACTGAAATATTTTGGCTGTCGGTATATTTTCGCGCGGCATGCAGCGCGTCGCGCACCGCTTCGGGCAATGGCTTGTCGCGGCTCTTGGCCAGCTTGATCAGCATCGGCAAGTTTGCGCCATACAGCATCCGCCGGTCGCCACTTCGGCACGCGGGCAGTGACAGGTTGGCGGGCGAGCCGCCGAACATGTCGGTCACGATAGCAACCCCGGCACCGCGATCCACGTCGCGCGCGGCCTGTGTAATTTCGTCGGCCTTGGCTGCGCGATCATCGTTGGCATCGACCGAAATTGCGCGCATGCCATTTTGCGGGCCGACGACATGCTCGACCGCAGCGAGATATTCCCGCGCAAGGCCCCCATGGGCAACGATGACGATCCCGATCAACGCCCTTGCATCCTTTTGTCGGCGGTGCACATCATTGCGCCTCCGCGATGGCCGCGCGCCGCTCAAGTTCACGATGCCTTATTGACACCTGCCAGCCACCGTCTGCAAGGGTGCGCGCCAAAGATTCCGCCACTGCGACAGATCTGTGCTGTCCGCCAGTGCATCCCAGCGCGATGGACACGTAAGATTTCCCCTCGTCCTCGAAACCGGGCAACAAAAATGCCACCATCTCCGTGAGTTGCGCATGAAACCTGTCAAAGCGCGCGTCGCCGGCGACGAACGCCGCCACCTCCGGCGCGCGTCCGTCCAGCGGGCGCAGCGCCTCTTCCCAATAAGGATTGCGCAGGAACCGGCAGTCCAGCACGATATCCGCCCCGCGCGGCAAACCGCGTTTGTAGGAAAACGAATGGACGGACACGGACAGGCCGCCTCTGTCATCCGGCCGGATCAGGCGCTCGATCTCGGCGCGCAGGTCATGCGGGCTCATCTCGGACGTGTCGATCAGGATATCGGCCCGCGCGCGGACCGGGCGAAGCAGATCCAGCTCGCGCGCAATTCCGATCTGCGCGCTTTCGGTCGGGGCCAGAGGGTGCCGGCGCCGTGTTTCGGAAAAACGCCGCAACAGCACACCGGGGCGGCAATCGACATAAAGAAGCTGGACCTGACCGGCCTTGAACGCATCGAGCGTTCCGACCGCGTCAATCAGCGCCTGTGGCGAAAAATCCCGGTTGCGCGTATCGACACCCAGCGCCAGAGGCCGCTCAAGCGTTTGGGGCTGGCCGGGCGGCGCGCTCAACAGCCGCGGCAGAAGGCCAAGCGGCAAATTGTCGATCGCCTCATAGCCCATATCCTCAAGCGCCCGGATCGCGGTGCTGCGCCCGGCGCCGGACGGGCCGGTGATCAGCATCATGGGCGGAGGCCCGGATGACGGCCCAGAGAGTTCAGCCATGGTCCGATCCCTTCATGCAAATCGTCCATACATCAGGTAGAGATAGATCGCGGCCGGAAAGTGTGCTGCGGCACTACCGCGCACCAGCGGAACAGAGACGCCCAGATACGCCCCTGTTTCGATTTCGGGTAAACGCGGTGACTCGGATGCATCCATTTCGATCAACAGCGCCACGGGCTGCGGACCCGCCACAGGGGCATTCAGAATGCCCACTCCGCGCGCTTCGATCCGGCCACGGATCGCCTCGGGCGCATCGACGAGCAAGCGGTCGCTGTCGCGCCAAATCAGGGTGCTGTCATCCGCGACCAGCGTTCCGCCCATCGCAATGAGTTGCAGCGCCAATCCAGACTTCCCGGCACCGGCTGCCCCCCGGATCAGCGCGGCACGCCCGGCGACCGCCACCGCGGTTGCATGCAGTGTCAGGATGTCTTCGGTATGCTCCATGATCTCAGACCGGAAGGCCGACCACGAACCGCGCGCCCAGCGGATCGGACGTGATGTCGGCGTCCGTGGGGCGGATATTCTCGGCCCAGATGACCCCGCCATGCGCCTCGACAATCTGCTTGGAGATAGCGAGGCCCAGACCGGAGTTGTTGCCAAAGTCACTCGACGCGCGCTCGGAATAGAAGCGCTGGAAAATCTTGGTTAATGCCGCATCGGGAATACCGGGGCCGGTATCCTCGACCACCACCAGAACGCGATTGTCGCGCCGCCTTGCCCAGATCCGGATCGCATCGCCCTCCTCGCAGAAACTGGTGGCATTTGCGATCAGGTTGACGAAAACCTGCGCCAGACGCCCCTCCAGCCCGTTGATGAGAATTGGTTGCTCGGGAAAATCGGTGATGAATTCGATACCCTTGGCTGCCGCCTGCTCGCCCAGATGTTGGCCCAGATTGCGCAGCATCGTCAGCAGGTCGAACGGCTCTTCTTCTTCCTTGACCAGTTCGCTGTCGAGCCGCGAGGCATTGGAGATGTCGCTGACCAGCCGGTCCAGACGGCGCACGTCGTGGTCGATGATGTCCAGCAGCTTCTGGCGCTGGTCCTCGCGCTTGGCGACCCGCATGGTGCCGACGGCGCTGCGCAGGCTGGCCAAGGGGTTCTTGATCTCATGGGCGACGTCGGCGGCGAACTGTTCGTTCCCGTCGATCCGGTTATACAGCGCGGCCACCATGCCGCGCAGCGCGCCGGAAAGGCGTCCGATCTCATCGGGCCGCGCGGTAAGATCGGGGATACGGATACGTCCTGCGCCCGGTTTACCGCGGTTTCGCGCACCGCCCACTTCGGCTGCGGCAGCAAGATCGGCCAGAGGATGCGCGATAGTCGATGCCAGAATCAGGCTGAGGCCGATGGAAACCAGCGTTGCAATGATGAACATCTGCAGCACGCGCTCGCGCTCGGTCATCACCAGATTGTCGATCTCACCTATCGCGCTGATCATCGCAATCACGCCTACGGGCCGGTCGCCCTGCATGATCGGCGTCGCCACGGCAAAGACCGCGCCACCCTCCACATCGCCCGACGTGACCTGGGTGTCCAGGCTACCCAGCACTGCGGACACCTGACTGCGGGCCAATTCCTCGACCGTGGGGTCCGGCGCATCGGATACCTTGAAGGGCGTCGCCAGCCAGACCCACAGCCGGGACAGCGCATCGGTAATGACGGTCGGCTGATCCCGCACCGTGCCGACGGATCTTTCGGCCTCGCCTGTAACATGACCTGCCACGTTTCCGGCCGTATCGAAGACGAGAACTTCGGCCCCCTTCTGCACGTCGATCCGAGCCAGCGCAGCAGCCACATCAATGCCGTCACCGGTGATAAGATTGACCGGCGACCGACCGGGCAGCTGGGCCTCGAACACGTTCGCCACCAGCTCTGCCTCACCGACCAGTCCGCTGGCGCGTTGCAGTGCCAGCCCATCGCGTGAGGAATTGAGATAGAGGATGCCGGCGACGAGGATATTCAGGGCGATCAGATTGAAAATGATGATCTTCCGCGTCAGCGGCGACTCGCGCAGCGAAAACAGGCCCCGACGGGCCCGGCGGGCGCGCACTTCATCTTCGACCACGTTGTCGGGCGCGACAAAATCGTCGCCAAGAACAATATCGCCGTCACGTCGCGGTGCACTGTCGCGCACATCAATCCTCTCGGCCAGTGCCATGTCTATTCTTCGTTATATCTGTAGCCGATGCCGTATAGCGTCTCAATCGCCGAGAACTCGGCGTCGACCTGGCGCAATTTCTTGCGCAACCGCTTGATGTGGCTGTCGATGGTCCGGTCGTCGACGTAGACTTGGTCATCATACGCGACATCCATCAACTGATCCCGGCTTTTGACGAAACCGGGGCGCTGTGCCAGCGCCTGAAGCAACAGGAACTCTGTGACGGTCAGCGACACGTCCCTGCCCTTCCAGGCCACGGCATGGCGCAGCGGGTCCATCCGCAACTCACCACGCTCGATCACCTTGCCCTCTTCGGCGTCGGCGGGCGTGACGATGCCTTCCAGCGCGTCCTGCCGGCGCAACAGGCTGCGGATCCGCTCGACCAGCAGGCGCTGGGAAAACGGTTTCCTGACATAATCATCCGCCCCCATCCGCAGGCCCAGAACCTCGTCGATCTCGTCGTCCTTGGAGGTCAGAAAAATCACCGGCAACTGCGACTTCTGCCGCAGCCGCTGTAGCAAATCCATGCCATCCATGCGCGGCATCTTGATGTCCAGCACTGCCAGATCCGGCAATTTGATGGAGAAGGCATCGAGGGCCTGCTGGCCGTCATTATAGGTTTCCACCTCGAACCCTTCAGCTTCCAGGGTCATGGATACGGATGTCAGAATATTCCTGTCATCGTCCACCAGGGCGATCTTGGACATGTTTTCATTCCTTGTACTGCTCAAGTTGCCTAATTTTTCCCTCAATATGCTCTTGTTTCAGCTTTCCGATCAATCCTCATTTGCGAATCACGCGTGGGGGAACCCCTATTTGGGGCCGATTTCCATAACCAATGGCTAATATGCCCCACTTCTCGGCGTCGCCGCTCCACTTCAGGCGGTCTTTGGCCGGTCCTCGCGAACCTGCCGCCGATGATTGCGCTAACTCCGGATTGGTTGCGCTAACCGGGCCAAAGCGATCTTTTCATTCCGCAAATCGGCATGCTATGACCCGCGCGTGCCGGGGCCGGACCGCCGTGCAGACCGCCATTCCACGGCACGCGCCCATACAGACCGCCGGGCCGGCAATGACCAGTATTGGAGAGCGATTGTCATGACATTGGGACGGGTAAATCCGAAATTCCGCCTTGAGGATCAAGGGATCACAGGGCTTGGTGACGTGCACTACAACCTGATCGAGCCTGTCCTCATCGAGGCTGCATTGAAGAACGGCGAAGGCGCGCTGGGGCGCGGCGGTTCATTTCTGGTGTCGACCGGCAAGTTCACCGGTCGTTCGCCGAAAGACAAGCATGTGGTCAGAACCCCCAGCATCGAAGACAACATCTGGTGGGAAAACAGCGCCGAAATGTCGCCCGAAGGGTTCGACGCGCTGTATGACGACATGATCGCCCATATGGCTGGCGGAACCTATTATGTGCAGGATCTGATCGCAGGCGCCGATCCGGCCCACGCGATCAAGATGCGCATGGTGACCGAACTGGCGTGGCATGGCCTCTTTATCCGCCACCTTCTGCGCCGCCCGGAACCCGACGCTCTGGACCATTTCATCGCAGATTTCACCGTGATCAACTGCCCCCGCTTTAAGGCGGACCCGAAAAAGCACGACTGCCGGTCCGAGACGGTCATCGCAATGAACTTCGACCGCAAGATCATCCTGATCGGCGGCACCGAATATGCGGGCGAGAACAAGAAATCCGTCTTCTCGCTGCTCAACTACCTGCTGCCGGAAAAAGGCGTCATGCCGATGCACTGCTCGGCCAACCACGCACGCGGCAACCCGGTCGATACAGCCGTCTTCTTTGGCCTTTCCGGCACCGGCAAGACGACGCTATCGGCAGACCCGAACCGAACGCTGCTGGGCGATGACGAGCATGGGTGGTCGGACCGCGGCACCTTCAACTTCGAGGGCGGCTGCTATGCCAAGACGATCAACCTCAATCCCGAGGCGGAGCCCGAGATCTACGCGACCACCAGCAAATTCGGCACCGTCATCGAAAACATGGTCTACGACGAAAACACCCGCGAGCTGGATTTCGACGACGACAGCCTGACCGCGAACATGCGCTGCGCCTATCCGCTGGACTACATTTCGAACGCCAGCGACACGGCCATCGGCGGGCACCCCAAGAACATCATCATGCTGACATGCGACGCCTTCGGCGTGCTGCCGCCGATTGCGCGGCTGACCCCGGCGCAGGCGATGTATCACTTCCTGTCGGGCTTCACCTCCAAGGTGGCCGGAACCGAGCGCGGCGTGACCGAGCCGGAGCCGACCTTCTCGACCTGCTTCGGAGCGCCGTTCATGCCGCGCCGGCCCGAGGTTTACGGCAACCTGCTGCGCGCCAAGATCGCCGAGCACGGCGCGACCTGCTGGCTGGTCAATACCGGCTGGACGGGCGGCGCCCATGGCACCGGGTCGCGCATGCCGATCAAGGCGACGCGCGCCTTGCTGACCTCTGCGCTCGACGGCTCGCTGAACGACGTGAAGTTCCGCACCGACGCCAACTTCGGCTTTGAGGTGCCGGTCGACGCGCCCGGCGTCGCCACCGTCCTGCTGGACCCGCGCCGGACATGGGACAAACCCGACAGCTATGACCGTCAGGCGGCAAAACTGGTCAAGATGTTCGCCAAGAATTTCGAGCAATATCTGCCCTATATCGACGAGGACGTGAAGGCCGCGGCCATCGGATGATGACAGCGCCGGATCGACAGGAAAGGCGCGCCGGGTGGCGCGCCTTTTTTTGTGTGCATATGTACCTTTATGGAGGGCGGCACGGCAGCCGCATCTGGTCGCCTAGCCCAGCAGATAGAGCATCAGGTACAGCGTTGCCCCGCCCGCGATGATCGCGGCCAGCACGTTGCGCGTGATCAGACCGGCGATGACCGTGACGCAGGCCGCCATCAGGCGGGCGCCATCAAGCGTGCCGCCGGTGGCGGGGGGCCAGGCCACCATTGGCGCCACCAGCGCAGGCAGAACGGCAACGGCGGTATAGCGCAGATGCCGCAGCACCCATGCAGGCATCGGGCGATCGCCGATCAACCCCAGAAAAACGAAGCGCAGGCCAAAGCTGCCCAGCCCGAGGCAGACAATCACGATCCAGATGTCGAGCGTTGCAATATCCCTCACACGCCCGCCTCCGCCCGGCGCGCCATCATCAGCTCAACCTGCGCGCCCGCGATCATGCCTGCCGCACCGGCCACGAGCAGCCCCAGGCTGTACGGAATGAAGGCCAGAGACAGCGACACGGCGATCGCTACCAGCGCCGCCACCACATGCGCAGCGCTGCGCAGCATCGGCGCGATCATCGCCAGAAAGGTGATCGGCACCGCGAAATCAAGCGCGAACTCCGGCGGGATCGCACTGCCCACCACCGCGCCGACGATCGTGAAGATCAGCCATAACGGGATGAGCGGCGTGATCGCGCCAAAATAGAAGGCCAGCTTTTGCGGAATGCTCCAGCCAGGGTTCTTTTCATAGGCCAGAATCGCGCTGGCATAGGCCTGATCGACCATCATATACGCGACTAGCGCCCGCTTGCCCAAAGGCGCGCGCCCCAGATGCGGTGTCAAAGACGCCGAATACATCGCCATGCGCAGATTGACCGCCAGCGCGGTCACGCAGACGATGATCGTCGGCGCATGTTCCGACAGCAATTGAATGGCCGTGAACTGCGCCGCTCCAGCGACGACCAATAAGGAAAAGGCGAACGCCTCCAGCAGGTTCAGCCCCGCTTCGGTCGCCACCACGCCGAACAGCATCGAAAAAGGCACCAGCACCAGAATGAACGGCGCGCCCGCGCGCACGCCTTGCCAGTAGGTCGATTTGGTGGTCTCTGGGGTCATTCGGATACACGCCGGCAAGAATGGGAATGACCCGTTGCGTACCGGCCCCCGTCAGGAGATGCAATTGCCCCGCACGAATAGCGATAGCCCCTACATCATCGCCCCCGCGCCGGATGGGTCCGGTCTGACGCGCGCCGTCACCGGCACCGACCAGACCGGCACGCCCCAAACCGTCAACGTGGTCGAAGAGCGGCCGCTGACGATATTTCTGAACGCGCAAGAGATCGTCACCGCCATGACGATCGGGGACTACCCTGAATACCTGGCGCTGGGGTTCCTGCGCAATCAGGGCATGCTGAAGGATGGCGAAAACGTGCTGCGCGTCGATTACGACGACGAGCTTGAGACGGTGGTCGTGCGCACCGACGGGCAGACCACCTATGAGGACAAACTGAAGAAAAAGACCCGCACCAGCGGCTGCGCTGTCGGCACGGTCTTTGGCGACATGATGGAGGGGCTGGAGGGCGTCACCCTGCCCGAGGCCAGCCTGCGCACCTCGGACCTTTACGCGCTGGCGCATATCATCAACACGACCCCGTCGCTCTATCTGACGGCGGGGGCGATCCACGGCACGGTCCTGTGCGAAGGCGCGCGCCCGCTGGTCTATATGGAGGATGTCGGGCGCCACAACGCCGTCGACAAGATCGCCGGCTGGATGCTGTCGGAGGGTGTCGGGCCGGAGGGCAAGATGCTCTATACCACCGGTCGGCTGACCTCCGAAATGGTGATCAAGACCGCGCTGATGGGCATTCCCATCCTCGCCTCGCGCTCCGGCTTCACCGCCTGGGGGGTCGAGATCGCGCAGCAGGTCGGCCTGACGCTGATCGGGCGCCTGCGCGGGCGGCGCTTTGTCTGCCTTGCCGGAGAGGAACGGCTGATCCGCGACGCCGATCCCGCCACAGTAGCCGAGGAAGAAAGCAAGCATCGGCGCAAGGGAGCGGGACCATGACGGCGCTGGCCCCGCAGGGCCGGATCCTTGCGGGTGGCCCCCTGCCCGACTAAGACATTCCCGCAATGCCAACCACTGACACCGCCACCGACCGACCGCGCGAGGATATAGATATGAAACAGCCCTATGCCATCATCCTTGCCGGGGGGCGCGCCACGCGTATGGGCGGCGGCGACAAGGGGCTTTTGCCGCTGGGCGACTCCACCCTTCTGGACCACGTGCTGGCGCGGATAGAGCCGCAGGTCGCCGCCGCTGCGATCAACGCCAATGGCGATCCGGCGCGGTTTGCGCGGTTCGGGCTGCCGGTGCTGGCAGACCCGCTGGACGGCTTCGTCGGCCCCTTGGCGGGCGTGCTGGCGGGCCTCGACTGGGCGGCAGAGGAGGGTGCGGAAACCGTGGTTTCCGTCGCCGCCGACACGCCGTTTTTTCCCTGCGATCTGGCCGCGCGCCTTGTGTTGGCCGCCGAGGGGATGGAGGCGCCGTTGGCGCTGGCCGCCACGCCTGACGGGCGCCACCCGACCTTCGGGCTCTGGCCGGTCGCCCTGCGCGAGGATCTGCGTGCGGCGCTGGAGGGCGGACTGCGCAAGGTGGTGCAATGGACCGACGCGCACAGCGCGGCTACGGCCATGTTCGACGGCGCGGGCGATCCCTTTTTCAACGTCAACACCCCCGAAGATCTGGCCCGCGCGCAGGCCATGCAGGAGGCGCTGCAATGAAAATATACGGCGTCACCGGCTGGAAAAACGCTGGCAAGACCGGTCTGGTGGAGCGGCTGGTGGCCGAGATCACCGGGCGCGGCCTGACCGTCTCGACGGTCAAACATGCGCATCACAATTTTGACGTGGACCAGCCGGGGCGCGACAGCTATCGCCACCGCGCGGCGGGCGCGGGCGAGGTGCTGTTGGTCTCCAGCAGCCGCGTCGCCCTGATGCAGGAGTTGCGCGGCGCCCCCGAGCCGCCGCTGGCCGATCTGCTGACCCGGCTCAGCCCCGTCGATCTGGTCCTGATCGAAGGCTACAAACGCGACCGCCACCCCAAGATCGAGGCATGGCGCACCAGCGCCGGCAATCCGCTGATCGCGCCGGGTGATCCGACCATCCGCGCCATTGCCGCCGACAATCCGGCGGATGTCGCGCCGAAGGTGGATCGCCCGGTGCTGGACCTGAACGACACTTCCGGCATCGCCGATTTCATCCTGCGCGAGGTTGGGCTGTGAGCTGCTTCGACACCGTCCTAGTTGTCGACTGGTCGGCCCGCTCCACCCCATCGCCCGAACGGCCCAGCGCCGACGCGATCTGGGTTGCCGTGGCGCGCGGCGGCGCGGCCGAGTGCAATTATCACCGCACGCGGGCCGGGGTGATGCGCACCATCCACACCCTTCTGGGCACCGAACTGGAGGCGGGGCGGCGCGTGCTGGTGGGGTTCGATTTTCCCTTCGGCTATCCGCACGGCTTCGCCCGCGCGCTGACCGGGACGGACGATCCTCTGACGCTCTGGGCCGAACTGGCGGCGCGGATCGAGGATGGGGCTGATAACGCCAACAATCGCTTTGACGTGGCACGCGCGATCAATGCCGATTTGCCCGGTATCGGCCCTTTCTGGGGCGGTCCGGAAAACCAAACAGATGCCATCCTGCCCGCGCAAGGCACCCGGCGCGAGGGGCATGGCATGCCAGAGTGGCGCGCCTGTGAGGCGAGGCTGATCCGCGCCCAAAGCTGTTGGAAGCTCTACACCGCGGGCTCCGTCGGCTCGCAGGCGCTGATGGGTATTGCGCATCTCGAGAAACTGCGCCAGCAGTTCGGCGCGGCGCTGTCCGTCGCGCCGTTCGAGGCGCCCGAGACGCCCATTGTGCTGTCAGAGGTCTACCCCTCGCTGCTGGCCGAGTTCATCGCCGCGCGGCAGGAGCCGGGCGAGATCAAGGACCGCGCGCAGGTGCGCGTGCTTGCCGAGACGCTCCATGCAGCGAGAGGCCGACTTGACGCGATGCTGCGCGAAGGTGACCCGGAGGAGGGATGGATTTTGGGACTAGGACATGAGTCAGAGCTGACCGCACCGGCGGATGCGCCTGCCCCGCTGCCGCTGCGCGACGACTGTTTTGCCATGCCCGCCGGTGTGGACTGGACGCCGGTCGATGAGGCCCTCGCAGCATTGCGCGCCGGGCTTCACCCGGTGGTGCGCCCCGCACGATGCCCCGTGCCGGCTGCCTGCGGCCGCATTTTGGCCGCGCCCGCAATCGCAAGGCGCGCCAATCCGCCAACCCCGAATTCGGCGGTCGATGGATACGGCTTTGCCCATGACAGCCTGCCGCCGGGCGATCCGGTTCTGCCGCTGGTCGCGGGCCGCGCCGCTGCCGGGGTGCCCTATGACGGCACCGTGCCGCCCGGCCATGCCATACGCATCCTGACCGGCGCGGCGGTGCCTGCCGGCGTCGATACCGTGATACTGGAAGAGGACACGCGCGAGGGCGGCGGACAGATCGCTTTCCGCGCCAGGATAAAACGCGGCGCCAACACCCGCAAGGCGGGCGAGGATGTGACCGAGGGCGCCGAAATCCTGCCCAAGGGCCGCGTGCTGACGCCTGCCGATCTGGCGCTGATGGCCGCCACCGGAATCGGCGAGGTGGACGTGTTCGAGCGTTTGCGTGTCGCCGTCATCTCGACCGGGGACGAGTTGGTCGAGGCGGGGGGCGCGGCTGACCCCGGCCAGATATTCGACGCCAACCGGCCGATGCTGCTGGCCCAGATCCGCGCATGGGGGATGGAGGCGGTCGACATGGGCCGCATCCCCGACGACCGCGCCGCCCTGCGCGCCGCGCTGGATGATGCCGCCAGCCGCGCCGATGTCATCCTGACCTCGGGCGGCGCATCGGCGGGGGATGAAGACCACGTCTCGGCCCTGCTGAGCGAGGCGGGCGCGATGCAGCAATGGCGCATCGCGCTGAAACCGGGGCGTCCGCTGGCCCTGGGGCTATGGCAGGGCGCGCCAGTCTTCGGCTTGCCCGGCAATCCTGTGGCGGCGCTGGTCTGCACGCTGATCTTCGCGCGCCCCGCATTGGGCCTGCTCGCTGGCGCTGGCTGGCAGGAACCGCAGGGCTACGACATGCCTGCCGCGTTTGAGAAGTCCAAAAAACCGGGCCGCCGCGAATATCTGCGCGCCCGCATCCGGGAGGGCCGCGCGGAGGTCTTCGCCTCCGAAGGGTCGGGCCGGATCAGCGGGCTCAGCTGGGCCGAAGGGCTGGTGGAATTGCCCGACGCCGCCGCCACGATTAGGCTGGGCGATC
This sequence comes from Roseovarius sp., assembly GCA_036568405.1. GTDB lineage: Bacteria > Pseudomonadota > Alphaproteobacteria > Rhodobacterales > Rhodobacteraceae > Roseovarius. The sequence continues at coordinate 177,590 of DATCSR010000035.1, read as the reverse complement.
CGGTGCGCTACCTGCCGTTCGGCAGCTTCGCGTTCTAGCGTCTCAGACCAGAAACAGCCGGATGCCATAGGCCACCACGCCCAAGGCGGCGACAGACAGCAGCCAGATTCCGATGAACCACAAGATCCGCTGCCAGAGCGGGTCTGGCGGCGGCGTGTCCCTCTGCATCAGTGATATCCGCTATCCGGATCGACCTTGCCGCGAAACACCCAGTAGGCATAGGCGGTATAGGTCAGGATCACCGGCAGCAGGATCACCGCGCCGATCAGCATGAACTGCTGGCTCAGCTTCGGTGCCGCGGCCTCCCAGATGGTGACTTCGGTCGGCACGATATAGGGGAACATCGACACGCCAAGGCCGACAAAGCACAAAGTGAACAGCGCCAGCGCCAGCAGGAAGGGGCGGTATTCGTGCCGGTGGATGGTCAGCGAGCGGAACATCAGCGCTGCGATGGCCAGAACGGCCAGTCCCACCGCGACGGCCAGCCCGATATGCCAGCCAGCGAACCAGCGGGCGTAATACCCCTCTTGCAGAAACGGCGTCCAAAGGCTGACGACGCCGATCAGCAGCACCGTCGCCAGCCCCAGCGGCCAGGCGCGTGTCCGCATCCGCTCCTGCAATTCGCCGCCGGTTTTCATCACCAGCCAAGTCGCGCCCAACAGCATGTAGCCGACCGTGACGGCCACACCCACGGTCAGCGAAAACGGCGTCAGCCAGTCCCACCAGCCGCCCGCATAGCTGCGCGCGGCCTTGTCGATTTCGATCCCTTGCAGCAGCGCGCCCAGCGCGATGCCCTGGCAGAGCGACGCGATGCCCGATCCGCCGATGAACGCCGCATCCCACGCGGCGCGGGTCACGCCGCCGCCCGCCCGCCAGCGGAATTCGAACGCCACGCCGCGAAAGATCAGCGCCAGAAGCATCAGCATGATCGGCATGTAAAGCGCGGGCAGGATCAGCGCATAGGCCAGCGGAAACGCCGCCATCAGTCCGCCCCCGCCCAGCACCAGCCACGTCTCGTTGCCGTCCCAGACCGGCGCGACCGTGTTCATCATCACATCGCGGTCGCCGCGCCTGCGCTCCAGCGCGAACAGCATCCCGAGGCCCAGATCGAACCCGTCGAGGATGACGTATATCAGCACGGCAAGGGCAATCAGGAACGCCCAGATGACGGTCAGATCGAATGAGAAACCTTCAACCAGTGGCATGGCTCATCCCTCCGCCCTTGTGACGCCCGAGCGCTGCGGCGCGTCGGCATGCGCTGCGGTCTTGCCGCCGAACGGACCGGGCCCTCGCTGACATCCTTGAGGCGCGGCTCGCCCGCGCCGGGTGCATGCGCCATCAGGCGCAGGATATAGTAGGTGCCCGCGCCAAAGACGACAAAGTAGATGACGATGAACGCGATCAGCGTCGCGCCCACCGCGGGCGCATCCAGCGGGGCGACGCTGTCCGCCGTGCGCAACAGGCCATAGACGGTAAAGGGCTGGCGACCCACATCGGTCGTGATCCAGCCGGCCAGCACCGCGATCAGCCCCGAGGGCGCCATTGCCAGCGCCGCACGGTGCAGCCACGGCGCCTCATACAGCCGCCCGCGCCACCGCGCCCAGAGCGACCAGAGGCCAACCCCCAGCATCGCAAAGCCCAGCGCCACCATGATGCGGAAGGCCCAGAACACGATACCCACCGGCGGCTGATCCGCGTCGGGCACGGTATCGAGGCCCGCAAGCGGCGCGTTCAGATCGTGTTTCAGGATCAGCGACGACAGCTTGGGAATGCCCACCGCATAGTCCAGCGTTTGCGTCTCGTCATTGGGGATGCCGAACAGATAGAGCGGCGCGCCGCCCTCGTGGCTCTCATAGTGGCCCTCCATCGCCATGACCTTGGCCGGCTGATGCTCCAGCGTGTTGATACCGTGCAGATCGCCGAGGAAGATCTGCACCGGCGCCACGATCGCCGCCATCCACATCGCCATCGAGAACATCGTGCGCGTTGCCGGTGTCGCGTCCTGCCCTTCGCGGCGCCGTTTCAGCAAATGGTATGCCGCAACCCCGCCGACGATGAACGCCGTCGTCAGATAGGCCGCAGTCACGGTGTGCATCAAGCGATAGGGAAAGGACGGGTTGAACACGATCTGCCAGAAATCCAGCGGCAGGAACTGCCCGGTTGCGGCGTCGATCTCGAACCCCACCGGCGTGTGCATCCAACTGTTGACGCTGATGATCCAGAACGCCGAGAAGAACGTGCCAAAGGCGACGGCGGCACAGGCAGCCATGTGCAGCCCCGCGCCTACCCGGTCGCGGCCAAATAGCATGATGCCCAGAAATCCGGCCTCAAGGAAGAAGGCCGACAGCACCTCGTAGGCCATAGGCGCCCCGATCACCGGCCCGGCCTTGTCCGAGAAGACAGACCAGTTGGTACCGAACTGGTAGGACATGACGATGCCCGACACGACCCCCATGGCAAAGGCCAGCGCAAAGATCTTGACCCAGTAGCGGAACAGCTCCAGAAATCTGCGTTTGCCCGTCCACAGCCACAGCCCGTTCAGGACAGCCAGATAGCTGGCCAGCCCGATGGTGAAGGCCGGAAACAGGAAGTGAAACGATACCGTAAAGGCGAACTGGATGCGCGCCAGCAGCACCGCGTCGAATGATCCGAGCATGATGTTCCTCGCTCTTGCGTGGCGGGGAGGTAATGCAGATGCACCGCGTCGGCAAATCCTGCGCGGTGCATCAATTGTCGCACGGCGCTTTGCAAAGATGCCGGGCACTGGATAAGGTCGCCCGGATGCGTCTTCATTCCAGGAACCGGCCCGCCATGATCCGTCACCCCAGACCCGCCCGCACTGTGTCCGAGAGTGCCCGATGACGCAGGATATCTGGGTCGACCGGTTTGCCGGGCTGTCGCGGCTGGAGGACCGGATCAAGCAGACGCTTCTGGCGCGCAGCACCATCATCGGGGCGCCGCGCGGCACCGTCCTGTTCGGGCCGGGCAAATCGCCGGAAAACATGCTGTTCCTGCTGGAGGGATCTGTGCGCGTGCAGCAAACCTCGGAGGGCGGGCGCGAGATTGTTCTCTATCGCATCCATGCGGGCGAAAGCTGCGTTCTGACCACCGCCTGCCTGCTGGCCTATGACGATTACGCCGCCGAAGGCATCGCCGAGACGGACATATCCGCCGCCGCCATCCCGCGCCCGGTGTTTGACGATCTGGTTGCGACTTCTGCCGAGTTCCGCAAATTCGTGTTTTTCGCCTTCTCCAAGCGCATTACCGATCTGTTCCTGATGATCGACCAGGTCGCGTTTCAGCGCATCGACGTACGGCTGGCGCAGAAATTGCAGGAACTGGCCCAAGGCATGCCCGAAGTGCAGACCACGCATCAACAACTTGCCGCCGAGCTGGGCAGCGCGCGCGAGGTTATCTCGCGCCAGTTGCAGGAATTCCAGCGCCGGGGCTGGATCACCCAGACGCGCGGCACCATCACCCTGACGGACCCGGACGCGCTGGCCAAGCTGGCCAAGCTGGCGCAGCACCGCAGTTGACACAACCTCTGCACAACTCTGGGCGCGTCGGTGACAAAGTCACTGACCGCCGTCGGTCCGCACCGGTATGACGTGATCAAATCATTTGTGAGGATCACGCCATGACCAAGAATATCGGAACCACCGATCGCATGTTTCGCATCGTTTTCGGCCTCCTGCTGATCGCGCTGCCCTTTGTCAGCGGCATCGCAGTCTTTGAGGCGACTTGGGCAACAGCCCTCTCCGTGATCCTTGGCATCGTGCTGTTGGCCACGGCGGCCATGCGGTTTTGCGGGCTGTATACACTGTTTGGCATCCGCACCTGCAGCCGCTGATTATCCCGTATCCCCGGAGGAGTTTCATGAGCTATCCCATCGACATGTCGATCAAACCGGATGTTTCGGCCCATTTCGACGAGGCGACGAATACGATCAGCTACATCGTCAAGGATCCCGCCAGCGACCATTGCGCCATCATCGACAGCGTGATGGACATCGACTATGCCGCCGGGCGCATCACCTACGATCACGCCGACGCCCTGATCGCAGAGGTCGAGGCGCGCGGTCTGACGCTGGATTGGATCATCGAAACCCACGTCCATGCCGACCATCTCAGCGCCGCGCCCTACATCCAGCAGCGTCTGGGCGGCAAGATCGGCGTGGGCGACAAAATTCTGGTCGTGCAGGACACCTTCGGCAAGGTCTTTAACGAGGGCACCGAATTTCAGCGCGACGGCAGCCAGTTCGACGCTCTGTTCGAGGATGGCGACACCTACAAGGTCGGTGAAATGGACTGTTTCGCCATCTACACGCCCGGCCACACCCCCGCCTGCATGGTGCATGTGATGGGCAATGCGGCCTTTGTCGGCGATACGCTGTTCATGCCCGATGGCGGATCGGCCCGCGCCGATTTTCCGGGCGGCGATGCGGGCACGCTCTATGACAGCATCCAGAAGGTGCTGGCGCTGCCGGACGACATGCGCCTGTTCATGTGCCACGATTACGCGCCCGGTGGCCGCGACATCGCGTGGGAGACGACAGTGGCCGAGCAAAAGGCGCGCAACATCCACGTCGGCGGCGGCAAGACACGCGAAGATTTTGTGCGTTTTCGCAGTGAACGCGACGCGACGCTGGCCATGCCGCGCCTGATCATCCCTTCGCTACAGGTCAATATGCGCGCAGGCAATGTGCCCGCTGACAAGGACGGCAACCCGATGCTCAAGGTGCCGATCAACACGCTCTGAACGGCTGAATGGGGAAATTTGATACATATGACGACCGAGACCAAAACCATTTCGGCGCGGCTGTCGGTCGCGCCCCAGATCACCGCGGCAGACGTGGCGGCCTTGAAAAGCCAAGGCTTCCGCTCGATCATCTGCAACCGGCCTGACGGCGAGGGCGCCGATCAGCCCGCTTTGGCGAGGTCGAGCAAGCGGCGAAATCCGCCGGGCTGGAGGCGCGGTATATCCCTATCACCCACGGGCTGGTCAGCGAAGAGGATGCCGCAGCGTTCGGCGCGGCGCTGGCCGAGTTGCCCGGCCCGGTGCTGGCCTATTGCCGCTCCGGCACGCGGTCGGCCACGCTGTGGGCGCTGGCGCAGGCGGATACGCTGACGGTGCCGGACATTCTGGCCGCGACTCAGCGCGCAGGCTACGACATGAGCGGCGTGGTCCGCCGCATCGCCAATGGCGGCAAGACGCCCACCGACGCGCCTGACGCCAGCCATGACATCGTCATCGTCGGTGCAGGCGCTGCGGGCATCGCCGTGGCCGCCAGCCTGAAATCACGCGATGCGAGCCTCGATATCGCGATCATCGACCCGGCAGACGTGCATTACTACCAACCCGGCTGGACCATGGTCGGCGGCGGCATTTTCGAGCCGCAGCAAACGGCCAAGACGATGGCCAGCCTGATCCCGCGCGACGTCACCTGGATAAAATCCGCCGTCGCCGCCTTCGAGCCGGCGCAGGACGCCGTCATCCTCGATGGTTGCCGGGTGGTGAAATACACCCGACTGATCGTCTGTCCGGGGCTCAAGCTGGACTGGGGCAAGATTGACGGGCTGATCGCCACGCTGGGCAAGAATGGCGTTACCTCGAATTACCGTTACGATCTGGCGTCTTACACATGGAAGCTGGTGCAAAGCATGAAGTCCGGCCGCGCGATTTTCACCCAGCCGCCGATGCCGATCAAATGCGCCGGCGCGCCGCAAAAGGCGATGTATCTTTCCTGCGACGCATGGCTGCGGCGCGGCGTAATGAAGGATATCGACGTGCATTTCAACAACGCAGGCGCCGTGCTGTTCGGTATCAAGGAGTACGTTCCGGCCCTGATGGAGTATGTCGAAAAATACGGCGCGAACCTCAATTTCCATCACAACCTGATATCCGTCGACGGCGCTGCGAAAAAGGCCGTTTTCGACGTGAAGGAACCGGACGCCGATGCCCGCCAGGTCGAGATGGCGTTTGACATGATGCATGTCTGCCCCCCTCAAAGCCCGCCCGATTTTATCCGCGTCGCGCCCCTGGCTGATGCGGCGGGCTGGATCGACGTCGATCAGTCCACGCTGCGGCACAAGAGCTATGACAATATCTGGTCTCTGGGCGATGTGATGAACGCGCCCAATGCCAAAACCGCCGCCGCCGCACGCGTGCAGGCCCCTACCGTGGCCGAGAACGTGATCGCGGACATCGGCGGAAAATCCGCGGTGGCGCACTATAACGGCTATGGCTCCTGCCCGCTGACCGTGGAGCGGGGCAAGATCGTGCTGGCCGAATTCGGCTATGGGGGCAAGCTGTTGCCCAGCATGCCCACGGCGTTGATCGACGGAACCAAACCGTCCCGCGCCGCTTGGTTTCTGAAGGAAAAGATGCTGCCCCCGATCTATTGGAAGGCGATGCTGCGCGGCCGCGAATGGCTGGCACAGCCCGAGCCTCCCGGCCAGAGCTGAAAGCATATGCCCCTGACTGACACCGCGCCGAGGGCCACCGCCCCCGGCGCCCTTTTTGCCAAAGACTGACACATGCACGCCATCACCCGCTACTTCCCGATCCTGACCTGGGGGCGAACCTACGACCGCGCCGCGCTGTCGGACGATCTGATCGCCGCCGTGATCGTGACGATCATGCTGGTGCCCCAGTCGCTGGCCTATGCGCTGCTGGCCGGGATGCCGCCCGAGGCCGGGCTCTATGCGTCGATCGCGCCGATCCTGCTGTATGCCGTGTTCGGAACCAGCCGCGCGCTGGCGGTGGGGCCGGTGGCGGTCGTGTCGCTAATGACCGCCGCCGCACTCGGCGAGGTCGCGAGCCAAGGCAGCATGGGCTATGCCGCTGCCGCGCTGACACTGGCGGCGCTCTCGGGCGCGATCCTGCTGGCGATGGGGTTTTTCCGGCTGGGGTTTCTGGCAACATTCCTGTCGCATCCCGTCATTGCCGGGTTCATCACCGCATCGGGCATCATCATCGCCATCGGCCAGTTGCGCCATATCCTGGGCATCTCCGGCGGCGGTGATACGCTGATCGAACTGGTGCAAAGTCTGGCGCTCAACATCGGCCAGATCAATATCCCGACGCTGATCCTCGGCGCATCTGCCACCGCGTTCCTCTTTTGGGTGCGCCGGGGCCTGAAGCCGCTCTTGCGCCGGATCGGCCTGGGCCCGCGTATGGCCGATGTCATCACCAAGGCCGGGCCCGTCGCCGCCGTCGTCGCGACGACGCTGGCGGTCTGGGGGCTGGATCTGGGCGCAGAGGGCGTCGCGATTGTCGGCACCGTTCCGCAGGCCCTGCCGCCGTTAACGATGCCGGACCTGTCACCCGATCTGATCGGCCAGCTATTGTTGCCCGCGCTGCTGATCTCGGTCATTGGGTTCGTCGAATCCATCTCGGTCGCGCAGACGCTGGCCGCGAAAAAGCGGGAACGCGTCAGCCCCAATCAGGAACTGATCGGACTGGGCGCCGCCAACATGGGCGCGGCCTTTACCGGAGGATTTCCGGTGACCGGCGGCTTTTCCCGCTCGGTCGTGAATTTCGACGCAGGCGCGCGCACGCCTGCCGCCGGCGCCTTTACCGCCGCAGGACTGGCCATCGCCGCGCTGGCGCTGACGCCGCTGATCTATTACCTGCCCAAGGCGACGCTGGCCGCGACAATCATCGTCGCCGTGCTGGGCCTTGTCGATTTCGGCATCCTGCGACGCAGCTGGACCTATTCCAAGGCCGATTTCATCGCCGTTGCCACCACCATCGCCGTTACGCTGGCCTTCGGGGTCGAGCTGGGGGTCAGCTCCGGCGTCGCGATTTCCGTGCTGCTCTATCTGTTCAAGACATCGCGCCCGCATATCGCCGAGGTCGGGCGGATCGCGGGAACCGAGCATTTCCGCAACATCCACCGGCATGATGTGCTGACCGATCCGGCCATCGTCACCCTGCGCGTCGACGAGAGCCTTTATTTCGCCAACGCGCGGTTTCTGGAGGATCACATTCTGGACCGCGTAACCCGCGACAAGGCGGTAAAACACGTCATCCTGCAATGTTCGGCGGTGAACGAGATCGACCTCAGCGCGCTGGAATCGCTGGAGGTAATCAACCAGCGGCTGGGCGAGATGGGCGTCCGGCTGCACCTCTCGGAGGTCAAGGGGCCGGTCATGGACCGCCTGAAGCGCGCGCATCTTCTGGATGCGCTGACCGGGCAGGTATTCTTGTCGCAACATGGGGCGGTGGGCGCGTTGAGCAATGCGCCCGCGCCGCAAACATCAGTATAAAAGGAGGCACAAAACATGCTGCCAATCACTCAAACCGATTTCACCCCCTGGGCCTCGCTGGGGGGCGGTATCCTGATCGGCCTCTCGACCGTCATGGTCATGGCGCTCTTTGGCCGCGTCACCGGGATCATCGGCATCACCGCAGGCGCCGCAAACGCGGATGATCGCGGCTGGCGCATCGCGTTTATCGCCGGGCTGATCGCCGCGCCGCTCTTGTGGCTCGTCGCCACCGGCGCGATGCCGCAGCAGGCGGTCAGTGACAACCTGCCCGGTATGGCCATTGCGGGCCTCATGGTCGGCCTGGGCACGGCACTGGGATCGGGCTGCACGTCCGGGCACGGGATTTGCGGGCTTGCGCGACTGTCAGCCCGTTCGCTTGTCGCTGTGATCACATTCATGGTTTTCGCCGCAGGCACGGTGTTCGTCCTGCGTCACGTCATCGGGGGAGCAGTATGATGCGGATATTTTTCGGCTTTCTGTCGGGTCTCGTCTTTGGCATCGGCCTTGTCATCTCGGGCATGGCCAATCCGGCCAAGGTACTGAACTTCCTTGACGTCTTTGGCGCGTGGGATCCCAGCCTGGCGTTTGTGATGGGCGGCGCATCGCTGACCGCCTTTGTCGGCTATCGGCTGGCCTGGCGTCAGGAACGCCCGGCGCTGTTGCCGACGTTCGACATTCCCACGGCCAGCGACATCGACGGCAAGCTGCTGACAGGCGCGGCCGTTTTCGGTATCGGTTGGGGCATCGGCGGCTTCTGCCCCGGCCCGGCGTGGACCGCGCTGACCATCGCGGCGCCCGGCACGTTGATCTTTGTGCCGATGATGCTGATCGGCATTTTCATCGGCCGCCGCCTTAGATCCAGCCCATTTGCAACAAGGAGCGCATGAGCCATGACCAAGGATGCAATCACCCGCCATTCCCCCTCGACCGGGGCAGGCAGCCCCGATGTCTGGGGCATTTACGAGCCTGACACCGGATCGATCCAATATATCTGCGCTTGCCCGAATACGAAAAAGGCGGCGCTGATCGACGTGGTCTGGAATTTCGACCCCAGAAGCTTTGCCACCGATAGCCGCAGCATGGATCAGGTGGTCAAACTGACCGGGCAGAACGGGCTGGACATCTCCCTGATCCTCGACACGCACCCCCATGCGGATCACCTCATGGCCTCGGCCCAGCTGAAAAAGCGGCTAGGCGTGCCAAACGCCATCGGCGCCAAGGTGCGCGAGATTGCGAACCTTTGGCGCGATATCTACAACACGCCAGATGCCTTTGATCCGGACCGCGATTTCGACCACCTGTTCGAAGATGGCGACAGTTTCAAGATCGGCGATCTGGACGTGCGCGTCATGCTGTCACCGGGGCATACGCTGGGGTCGATCACCTATGTGTGCGGGGATGCCGCCTTTGTCCATGACACGCTGATGATGCCCGACGCCGGCACCAGCCGCGCCGATTTCCCCGGCGGATCGGCGGATGAGCTGTGGCAGTCGATACAGGACATTCTAAATCTACCGGATGAGACGCGTCTTTATGTCGGCCATGACTACGGCACCGAAAGCCGCGAAGAGCCGGCATGGGAAGCCACCGTCGCCCAGCACAAGGCACAGAACAAGCATGTGAAATCGGGCACGGACAAGGCGGACTATATCAAGACACGCCAAGACCGCGATGCCACGCTCGCCCTGCCCGACCGAATGCTGGCGGCGCTGCAGATAAACCTGCGCAGCGGGCGGCTTCCCGAAGCAGAGGGGGATGGCCATTCCTATCTCAAGCTGCCGGTCGACAAGTTCTAGGCCGGTCAGCACCGCAAGATTGCAGGGGAGCGGCGCCAATAGGCGCCGCTGTCGCTACGGAGTCGCGATCTCCCGCAGTGCCCGCTCCAGAGCGGCGCGCGATATCTCGCCGGTATGGGATTGCACCAGCGCCCCGTCATGATCGAAAATCAGCGTGGCAGGCAGGCCCTTGGCGCCGAGCGTGGTCATCAGGTCCCTCTGCCGGTCCAGCACGATATGATCCGCCGCCAGCCCTTCTGCGGCAAGGAACCTGCCGATCTGCGCCGCGCCCTCGCCCTGATTGGCAAAGACGAATGTCGCCGCATCCCCCTGCGCCGCAACATCCAGCATCATCGGCATCTCGCGCCGGCAGGGCGGGCACCACGTCGCCCAGAGGTTCAGGACGACAGGGCCGTCGATATCGTCAAGCGTGACATCGGGGCCTCTCAGCGCGTCGAATGTGCCGCCGGGCAGGTCGGGCGCGGGGCCGGTAAATGCGCTGTTCATAGCAAAGAACACTGCCGCCGCCGCGACCGCCCCCAGCGCCAGCGGCGCAACCGCCGCGCCGCGGCGCAGCGCTGCAAGGGCGATCATCACGGCGGCAGCACCTGCGCCAGCCCAAGGCGCAAAACCACCCTGCCACAGCCTGAACGCGTCCCATGGCTGGGCTGCGAAGCTGGCTGAATTTGCCACCACGAACCCGGCGCGCGCGCCGATGATCCACGCGACAAGGACGGCGAACGCCCAATTTGAACTCCGCTGCCGCTTCGTGCGGGCCGCAGCGCCGAAGCCGCGGAAATCAGCAACGAACAGAAACGCGACAACCGCCGCGATGAAGGCGAGGCGCGAGGCGTCCATCACCAGTGGCCCAAGGGCGACGCCGTTCATCGCAGCGCCCGCTTGGCTATTGGCGGGTCAAGGGATATGGATTTGTACACGGTCATGCCGCCCGGTTAGATTGGCGGCCTTAAGCAAACCTTAAGTCAGGCGCCCCACCTGCACCTTATGGAGCGAACATGCGCATCTTGATAGTCGAAGACGACGCGGTGCTGGCGGATGGGCTGGTCGTGGGGCTGCGCCTGAATGGATTCACGCCCGAACCGGTCGGCACGCTGGCCGATGCACGCGCCGCGCTGGAGACGTCGGATTTCGCGGCTGTCGTGCTGGACCTCATGCTGCCCGACGGATCGGGGCTGGATCTGCTGGCAGCCCTGCGTGCCAAGGGGGTGCGGACGCCCGTCCTGCTGCTGACAGCGCGCGACCAGACCCGTGACAGGGTGGACGGGCTGGATGCTGGGGCGGACGATTACCTTGGCAAACCCTTCGATCTGGACGAGCTTTCGGCGCGGCTGCGCGCGATCCTGCGGCGGCGCGAGGGGCGCGCGGCGCCGGTCATCCGCTGGAACGGTCTGCTGCTGGACCCTGCGGCGCAAACCGGCGAATTTCACGGCACTGCCCTGCGGTTTTCGCGCCGCGAATTTGCGGTGCTGCACGCGCTGATCGAGCGGCCCAGCCACATCCTGTCGAAATCCCAGATCGAGGACCGGCTGTACGGCTGGCAGGAAGACGTCGAAAGCAACGCGGTCGAGGTGCACATCCACCATCTGCGGGCCAAGCTGGGGCGCGGCTATATCGAAACGGTGCGCGGCCTTGGCTACCGTCTGGCGCCCGAGGAGGAACCGCGCGCATGTCCCTGAAGATGCGTCTGTTTTTACTGCTGTCGACGGCGACCGGGCTGGTCTGGCTGTCGGCGGTCCTGTGGATCGACCAGTCAACGCGCGGCGAGGTTGAGAAGGTGCTGGACGCCCGCCTGCGCGAGGCGGCGACGATGGTGTCATCGCTGATCGCGGACCGGCGCATTGATGTGACATCCGGCGCGCCCGGTCAGTTGTCCCTGCCCGCGCCGGACGATGCACGCTATTCGCGGCAACTATCCTGCCAGATCTGGTCATTGGAGGGCGGGCTGCTGGGCCAGTCCGAGGGGGCCCCTGCCGCGCGCCTGACCTCGGCCACGGAAACGGGTTTTTCCGAAGAGATGGTCGATGGCGAGCTCTGGCGCGTCTATGCCACCGTCAATCCCGATCTGGGCGTGCGCGTCATGGTCGGTGACGCGGTCGCGGTGCGCGACCGGCTGGTGCGCGATGTCATGACGGGGTTTGCCATTCCGGCGGCGGTCATCCTGCCACTGCTTGCCGCGCTGATCTGGCTGAGCGTCGGGCGCGGGCTGAAACCTCTGGACCGGCTGGCAGAGGGGCTGCGCGCGCGGCGGCCCCAGGATCTCAGCCCGCTACCCGCCGGCCCTGCCCCGCGCGAGATCCGGCCCGTCCGCCGCGCGCTGAACCGCCTCTTTGCGGAGGTCGAGACGGTGCGCGCGACCGAGCGTGACTTCGTCGCCTTCGCCGCGCATGAGCTGAAGACGCCGATGGCCGGCCTGCGCATGCAGGCGCAGATCGCGCGGATCGCCGAGGATGAGGATACCCGCCGCCACGCGCTGCAGACCATCGAGCAATCGGTCGACCGCACCGAGCGTCTGGTGCGCCAACTGCTGGATCTGGCGGCTGTCGAGCGGCATGTGGATCAAAAAGCGGACGTCGATCTGCAAGCGTTGATCGCGGATGTCACGCACGACCTTGGCGGATTTGCCAAGCGGCGGAACGTGCGGATCAACATCTGTGGCGACGCCGCAGTGACGATCCGCACTGTTCGGTATTTGCTGCATGTGGCCCTCCGCAACGTGCTGGAGAACGCCATCGCCGCATCGCCCGAGGGCGGCACGGTGGACCTACGCGTGGAACGGTCCGCCGATCGGGTTGCCATCGGCATCCACGACCAGGGACCGGGCATCGCGCCCAAGCAGCGGGGCCGCATCACCGAGCGTTTCTATCGCCCGCCCGGCGCGCAGCCGGGCGGCAGCGGTCTGGGCCTTGCCATCGTGGCCAGCGCGGTGGACCGGCTGGTCGGGCAACTGGATTTGCCGCCGCCCGATGGGACGGGCCAGACAGTGCAGATGGTGTTTCCGGCATAGCGAATGCCGCGATCAAAAACAGCAGCGCCGCGCGCGCGCCCCGCCCCGGCGCGCAGGCTTCGGCAACGCCAGATCCAGCGGCTGCAAGGGCCGCCGCACCGACGCGCGCAGCAATTCGCAAAAGACGGCAATCGCCGGATCAGTTCCGGCAAGATTCGCCGCCATGCGGCAGGCCCGCGCAGCCTCGGCGTTGTAGTCGGCATGTCCGGGCAGCCCGCCCAGCCATTGCATATAGCCCAGCTGGCCCAGCTCGCGCGCCCGCTGCGACGACGAGGCTTTCACCTGAAGCTGTGTAAGTATTCTTTCAATCTGCATCGCGCCCTCCGCGCAAAGGCGGGGGTATGCAGACAGGACAGGGTCGAATGCGGGCCGCTTTGGTCCATCTCGCTCTGCTCTTTCTCCGAGGCACCCCGCCCGGGTTAAGGTGGCTACGGCACCGAAGGCACCGGAGATGGCAGGTCTCCTGACTCGCGGGTCAAAGCTGTCCTGAACCTTCCCGGGTTTTGGGCCCAGTGGTGTCACTCAGGATCGCTCGCCGCTTACAGTTGCGGGGGCAGTCACGGAATTGGGCAAGCGCCCGCACCGTGTTCCCTATTATGACGAACAGGCCGAGGCCGATCCGTCACCATCTCGTTCTGGATCGCAGAATCGCGGGCCAATTTCAAGATAATTGAGCGCGGGCGATCCGGCCATTTGCCACCTGCCCGCAGGTGGCCGCCACCTGCACAGCAGCCGGTACGGTGCGGAAATGTTGCAAGTCGAGGGCTTTAGTGATGGTATCCTTGGTAACACCCCCGCAATTTGACGGGCGGATACACCAGGGAGGAGAAAAACATGTCCAGGGATACGATTTTCGGAGCGGGCCTTTTGGCGGCCTTGGCCCTCACGGCCAGTAGCGCATTCGCGCAGGATGACTGCCCGAATCGCGGCGCATTGGATCCGATGTATTGCGACGCGGATGGCGATCTGGTGGCCGATGCGCCGACGGACCCGGCCAAGCTGAAGGACCCGGAGACGCTGGTCTTTGCCTATACGCCGGTCGAGGATCCGGCGATATACGCAGACATCTGGAACCCTTTCATCGAGCATCTTGCTGAGGTGACCGGCAAGGACGTGCAGTTCTTTGCCGTGCAGTCCAACTCGGCCGAGGTCGAGGCGATGCGCTCGGGCCGGTTGCATATCGCGGGTTTCTCAACCGGGCCAACACCTTACGCGGTGAACCTTGCCGGGGTCGAGCCGTTTGCGATCATGGGCAGCGACGATGGCCAGTTCGGCTACAAGTTGCAGGTCTACACGCAGGCGGACAGCGACATTCGGGAAATGCCCGACCTCGCAGGAAAGCGCGTCGCGCATACCTCGCCCACGTCCAATTCGGGCAATCTGGCGCCGCGCGCGCTGTTCCCGGATCTGGGCGTCGTCCCGGATGAGGATTACGACGTCAGCTATTCGGGCAGCCACGATCAGTCGATGCTGGGCGTGGTCGCAGGCGATTATGACGCCGCCCCGGTAGCGTCCGAAGTGGTGGACCGCATGGCCGAGCGGGGGCTCTATGACCCCGCCGACGTGCGCATCGTCTGGGAAAGCGATCCGTTTCCGACAACATCCTACGGCCTGGCGCATGACCTTGCGCCGGAGTTGAAGGAGAAGATCAAGGAAGCCTTCTTCAGCTTTGATTTCGGGGGCACCGCGCTGGGTGAGGAATTCACCGGCGTCAGCAAGTTCATCCCGATCACCTACAAGGATCAATGGGCCGTCATCCGCCAGATCCAGATGGCCAATGGCGTCGAATACACGCCGCAGGGCCTTGCCGCCGAGTGACCTCACACCGCCGGGGCCGGCCATCATGGGCGGCCCCGCAAGGAAGGCGTTTTCATGCTGAAGATCACCGACCTCGTCAAACGCTACGGCACGGGCGAGCCTGTTCTCAAGAACCTCGATCTGACCATCGAAGGCGAAAGCGTCGTGTCGATCATCGGCTCGTCCGGCGCCGGCAAAAGCACGCTCTTGCGCTGCATCAACCGTCTGGTCGAGCCGACATCCGGCTCGATCGTGCTGAACGGCGTCGAACTGACCACACTGCGCGGCAAGAACCTGCGCGCGGCCCGGCGCAAGATCGGGATGGTGTTTCAGGGCTTCAACCTTGTCGACCGCCTGACCGTGATGGAGAATGTCCAATCCGGGCGGCTGGGCTATATCTCGACCTGGGCCGCGATCACCCGGCGCTATCCCAAGGAAGACATCCGCCGCGCCTTCGAACTGATGGAGCGGGTCGGGATTGCGCAATACGCCAATACCCGCGCCGACCAGCTTTCGGGTGGCGAGCGCCAGCGCGTCGGCGTCGTGCGCGCCCTGATGCAACAGCCCGAAATCCTGCTGGCGGACGAACCGACGGCATCGCTCGACCCCAAGACATCCGAACAGATCATGGGCCTTTTGCGCGATCTGGCAGGCGAATTGAAGCTGCCCGTGCTGATCAACATCCACAACGTGACCGAGGCCAAGGAATATACCGACCGCATTGTCGGGATGCGCTATGGCCGCATCATCTTTGACGACAAGCCCGAGAAACTGGACGAAGCCGAGATGGACAAGATCTATGCCGGCAGCCCCCATGCTGACCGGGGCGCCGCCATGGCCGAGGCAATATGAGCGCGCCGCGCGACACTTGGGTCAAGCCGCCCTTCATCGCCAACCGTGCGCTGCGATGGGCCGTCTACCTTGGCGTGATCGCTTATTTCGGATGGGTCGGTCTGACCATGCCCATCGACTGGAACCGCGTCGCCGAGGGCATTGGCCGTGCCGGGCGCATATTCGGCGGGGCGTTCCCGCCGAGCTTCGAGCGCAGCGGGCTGCTGATTGACGGTTTCCTTGAAAGCCTCAGGATAGCTATCCTCGCCACTGCGGGCGGGGTGCTGCTGTCGGTCCCCATCGCCTTCATGGCCGCCCGCAACGTCGCCCCCATGCCCGTCTTCTACCTGGGGCGCGCGATCATCATCATCGCGCGCAGCTTTCATCCGGTGATCGTCGCGATCCTGTTCGTCAAGGCGGTCGGCTTTGGCCCCTTCGCCGGGGTGTTGACGCTCATCATCTACTCCATCGGTTTCGTCGCCAAGATGCTGGCCGAGAAGATCGAAGAGATCGACTTCGGACAGGTCGAGGCGGTGCGCGCCGCTGGTGCGCCTTATCTTTTGACGCTGTTCTACGCGATCTTCCCGCAGATCATGCCGCGCCAGATCGGGCTGACCATCTATCAGCTGGATTCGAACCTGCGCGCCTCTGCCGTTGTCGGCATCGTCGGCGCGGGCGGGATCGGCGCCACCCTCGCCAACGCGTTCGGGCGTTATGACTACGATTTCGCCCTTGCCATCACCATCGTGATCGTTGCCGTGATCCTGCTCTCCGAGGCGGTCAGCGGCTATATCCGGACCCGTATTCAATGACGTCCATTTCCGATCAGTTTGGCCGCGACGACTGGACCCGGTTCACCCCGAAGCAAAAGCTGACGCGCTGGGGCACCCTCGCGGGTTGCGCGCTGGCGATTGTCTGGGCCCTGTCATCGATCCAGGTGATCTGGGCCTGGGTCTGGGGCGCGCCCGAGCAGATCGGCGATCTTTTCGGGCGGATGTATCCGCCGGACCCCACGAATCTGGCCACCATCCTCAAGGTGCTGTGGGACACGGTGAACATCGCAACCTTCGCCACCGCCTTTGCCGTGCTGCTGTCGCTGCCCGTGGCCTATATCGCGGCGCAGAACACCACGCCCAACCGTGCGACGCTGTGGCTGGGGCGGCTGATCCTTGTGACGTCGCGGTCGGTGAACACGATCATCTGGGCGCTGCTGTTCGTCGCCATCTTCGGCCCCGGCATCGTCGCGGGCATCATCGCGATCATGTTCCGCTCGATCGGGTTCATCGGCAAGCTGCTGGGCGAGGCCATCGAGGAAATCGACAAACGCCCGGTCGAGGCCTTGGAGGCCACCGGTGCATCGCGCTTCAAGGTGATCGTCTATGCCATCATACCGCAGGTGATGCCGACCTTCTGGGCGGTCGCGATCCTGCGCTGGGACATCAACCTGCGCGAATCCACCGTGCTGGGCCTTGTTGGCGCAGGCGGTATCGGCATCATCCTGCAAGGCGCCATCGACACGTTCAACTGGCCCGAGGTCGCCACCATCCTTATCGCCATCATCGCGCTGGTGATTTTGGGCGAAGTCATCTCGGCCTTTCTGAGGCGCCGCATCCTGTGACCGCATTCCAAGGCGTCGATCCCGCCGAGGCGTTCGAGGCGTATCTGAAGCTGCACCACCGCCTGCCCGCCACCACCGGCAACGGGCGCGCGACCAAGGCCGATTTCCTCGACATCGTGGCCCCCTTTGATCTGATCCTTTTCGACGCCTACGGCGTGCTCAATGTCGGCGAAACCGCCATTCCCGGCGCGGCGCAAACCATTGCCGCGCTACGATCCTTGGGCAAGTCGGTCGCCGTCGTCTCCAATTCCGCGGGCTACCCCAAGGACCGGATGATGGCCCGATACGCCACACTTGGCTTTGATTTTGCGCCCAACGAAGTCGTGACCAGCCGCGAGGCGCTGTTGCATCGTCTCGAAGGCGAGCCGCCGCGCCTTTGGGGCGTCATGCTCAACCCCGCCTCCGACCCCGGCGAGATTGCGGCGCTCGACTGCGTCATCCTGACCGACGATCCGGCAGACTACGACCGGGTTGAAGGGTTCTTGCTGATCGGGTCCGACGGCTGGACCGCAACCCGTCAAACGCTTCTTGAGGCGGCTCTGCGCCGCCAGCCGCGCCCGGTTTTTGTCGGCAATCCCGATCTGGTCGCACCGCGCGAAACCGGCCTGTCAATGGAACCGGGGTGGTTCGCTCACCAGCTTGCCGATGCAGCCGGAGTTGTGCCGGTTTTTCTGGGAAAACCTTTTCCGGACATATTCGAGCTGGCTCTGGCGCGCCTCGCTTCTCCTCCAGCCGCCGAACGTGTGCTGATGGTTGGCGACACCCTGCACACCGACATTCTGGGCGGAAATCACGCCGGCTTCGCGACCGCGCTTGTCACCGCCCATGGTGCGCTCGCAGGTCTGGACATCGCCGCCGCAATCCGGCGTTCGGCGATCATGCCGGACTTCATTGTTGATCGGATCTAGGTCCGCCGACGATGCCCGGCGGAACGCGGGGCGCCCTGCTCCCGCAGAATCGCCGCACCGTCATGACATTGATAATCTGGGGTAATCCCGCGCCCCATTGCCCCTCACCGCATTTTGTGTGTGCGGATGTGCTGCCGCGTGATAGACTAAAGCCATTCGGTGTTCGACCGGAGTGCGGTTCTATCGGTCGGCACTTCACCCGTTCGCACACGGAGGTTTTCCAATGGTAAAGCCGATCAAGACAATCGGAAATCCCGGATCCTGGCTGATGCAGAGATTTGGCGATGCGTCACATTATGCCGAAGACGCGGCCCATGCGATTGGCGGCGATGCGCTCGCGCCCCCGGTCGTCAAGCAGATCGTGTTCGAAGATATCGGGATCGCGCTCCGAAAAGGCGTGGACGACTTTGCCGCGCTTCGCACCGAAGTGCTGTTCATCGCCATCATCTATCCAATCATCGGCCTGTGTCTTTCGGCAATCGCCTTCCAGCGCGAGTTTTTACCCCTGCTGTTCCCACTCATGTCGGGGTTTGTCCTGCTGGGGCCTATCGCAGCCGTCGGTCTGTACGAAATGAGCCGCCGCCGCGAGAAAGGCGAGCCGGCAGGCTTTCGCGAGGCATTGGGCGTCATGGGATCGCCGGCCATCGGGGCGGTCCTGACAATCGGTCTGGGCTTGGTCCTGATCTTTGTCGCGTGGATGCTTACAGCCTATCTGATCTTCACGCTGACACTGGGCCCCGAGACGCCAACCTCAGTCGCGTCATTCCTGCGGGACGTCTTTACCACAGGCGCCGGTTGGGCGATGCTGATTATCGGCTGCGCCGTGGGTTTCGTGTTTGCCGCCGCAACACTTGCGATGACGGTCGCCTCGATTCCGCTGCTGTTGCACCGCCATGTCGGCGTGCGTGTCGCGATAGCGACCTCACTGGAACTGACCAGAAAGAACCCGGTAACGGTGGCAGCGTGGGGATTTGTCGTCGCGGCGCTGCTGATTGCCGGGATGATCCCGCTCTTTGTCGGATTGATCGTAGCGTTCCCGATCCTCGGGCATGCGACCTGGCACCTTTATCGCAGAGCCATTGAATGACAATTTGAACGCGAAACGCCCGCGATATACGGATGTTGCGCGCGTTTCGCCACTGTCAGTTACCTCAGGTTAAAGACGAAACGCTTCAAATCACAGATCGTCGAAAAAAGCCGGAGGGTATAGCCATGAATAGATTTGCACCGACAGTCGCTGTGACATTGGCCGCCAGCGCCGCAGTGGCCGAAACCAAGGTGGGCATCACCAAAGATATGCCCTCGGTCACCGTGCAGACCGGGAACGGTCCGGTCGAGATCACCAGAATTCAGGATACAGCGCATGAGATCAGCGGCGAATGGGCGCTTACCTCCCGCCCCTGCCCCGAATTTTGCATCCAGCCAAGCAGCCCCGCGGACGGGGTGACCACAATTGGCGAGCTCGAACTGCTGGCGATGCTTCAGGATGCCGAGGCGGTGGTCGTGGACAGCCGAACCCGCGACTGGTTTGAAGGCGGCACAATCCCCGGATCGATCAACATCCCCTACACCTATATCGTGGACGAATTGGGCCGTCTGGGGTGCGAGCCGGACTTCGACGGCTGGGACTGCACGGAGGCAAAACCCGTGGCGCTGTTTTGCAACGGTATCTGGTGCGGCCAGTCGCCCACCGCGATCCGTAACATGATCAAGGTCGGATACCCCGCGGACCGCATCAGCTATTATCGCGGCGGCATGCAGGTCTGGCGCCTGCTCGGCCTGACAGTGACTGGCGGCGACTGACGGCCTTTCTGGGCCTTGACCCCGGCAGAGCCATCGGAATCCGCAGCTCGTTCTGGATACGCGCGGATCACCATGGAGCCCGGTAAAGACGCTGCCGTGATCCTCGACATTTTCTACGCAGCAGGTCGATATATGCGGGTGCAGCACCGGGACTGGATAGAAACTGATTCCCCTTTCAGGCAATACTGGCGCCACTCACCCGCCGATAAGGAATAAAACGATGAATATCCGCAAGATCTGCGTCCCGATGAGCGGGCGATATGACACTCTGGATCCCGAGAACCTTGATGGGCCGGCGCTGCAGGCCGCGTTGATATACGCCAAATCATTCGCGGCGCAGATCGAAGTGTTGTGCGTGACAGAAACCGTCGCCCAGGCGCCGGCCCCCTGGACCGCGTGGATACCCAACTACGGCGTCGCAGAACTGTTCAAGGAATTCGAACGGCTCGGCAATGTGCGCCGGGATCATGCCCGCAAAACCTTTGACCAGATCGTAGGTCAGGACGTCGGTGCTGTGCCGTGCGAATTTGTCGAAAGTGCCGGGGATATCGGTGATACGGTCGGCGACGCGGGGCGGCTTTCCGATATGATCGTTCTTGCCAGCTCCAAGACGCGCTGGGACATGCCGTTTCGACCGATCATGGACGCCAGTCTGCGCCGGACGGGGCGTCCGGTTCTGGTGTCTCCCAAAGAGCCACTGACAACGGCCGCAACCAACATCACCCTTGCGTGGAACAATTCTGTCGAGTCCGCTCGGGCATTGGCAACGGCACTGCCGCTGCTTGCGCGGACAGGGACGAAAACGACGATCATTATCTGCCGCGAAGACAACGACCAGACCGATTTTCGCGGCGATGCGCTGGTCGCATATCTTCAGCTTCATGGCGTCGACGCGCAGGTAAATCAGTTGCACTCGGAGAAACGGAAGGCCGCGCAGACGATACTGGGCGCGGCGGTTGATCAGGGCTCGGACCTGCTCGTGCTGGGCACGGCGATTCACAGCCGGGCGCATAGCCTGATCTATGGCAGCCTGACCGAAGCCGCGCTTTCCTCGCCTAGGCTCCCGGCGCTGTTGGTGCCGTGACGATTGCCGCATGGGGCCGCTGTCCTGCGATGGCGGCCAGCGTCCGGTTTTCCTGAAGAAACCCCGTCGCATGTTCAGGCGGCGTTGGCCCGGCGCGAGCCGAATACGCAAACCAACATGCCGGTTTAGATCATTCCGAGCGGTTCTCTTGATTGGCATAGTGGCGTGCGCAAGCCGCTTCATGGCCGCGGATGACCCGCTTACCAGCCAAGGTGCCGCTGTGCTCCGTGACAACCGTGCACTGGCCCGCACCCCCCGGGTCCTTGTCGAACCGGATGACGACCCAATCATCGGTGCGGCGCAGTCGATGCGCGCGCGGGGTGTTCGAAAACATGGCTGTGAAATGCCAGCCTCCCCGCTCGGTGTGCAGGATCGGCAGCCACGCCTTGTTGCGCGGATTGAACCGCCTTGGCGTGGTCACCGGTAGGGATCGCGCCTGCGCGCGGCGGCGGTACTCACGGTCCACGTCCAGCGTTTCCGCAATCGGCGGCGAGGATTGCCCGCGCATCGGGCCGGTTGGCCGGCGACGCCCCAGCAGTTCAGCAAGCGCAAGCTGGATGCCGCGCACCCTGCGCGGCCCGAAACCCGGCAGGGCGGCAAGCCTGCCGTCATGGGCGGCAACTTCCAGCGCCTCCAAGGTCTCTATGCCCAGCTGGTCGTGAGCGGTTGCCGCCAGGGTCGGCCCGATCTGCGGCACCGTCTGCAGCAGTTTTTCGGGGTCGAGATCACCGCGCAACGTGTCGATCAGGCCCAGGTGCCCTGTCTGCAGTATTTCGATGATCGCTGCGGCAATGGAGCGCCCGATCGTCGGCAGCGCCTCCAGCGCCTTTGATCCGCCCGCAGCCAGCACATCCCTGATCGGCCCCGGCAGGCGTGCAACATATGCGGCGGCGTCCCTGTAGGCGGCGATCCGAAAGGGGTTTGCCTCTTGGTGCTCCAGCAGGTCCGCAACCTCGTCCAGCTTTTCGGCGACAAGGCGGTTTTCCGAGGTTCTGATTGGCGCAGCGTCAGTCACAGATGGCCCTTTCCGGTCGCGCCCAGTCTATGCGCGAAAGCGGCGGCCAATTTGATATTGCTCAATTCATCCCTGACAGAGCTTGATAAGTTCGGCTGAATGGAATGACACTAATAATGCAATATCAATGGACTATCGCAGAAACTTGCCGAACAGCCGGTTCAGCAGGCGCCGGCAGCATCGGACCCGCCTCGCCCGGCTGCGGCAGGGAACGGACTTCCCAAACCGTCGAAATCGGTCGAAAATAAGGGCGAGACAAAATACGCTAGCCCCCCCGGCGGCGGCATCGCGCCCCGGTGCAAAGCCACCAGCGCGGCTCGGCGGTCGGACTTCAAAACACCATGGGGAAAGGAGAATGTGATGTGGCAAAGAGCTCTGGACCGGATGTTGAAATCCATGATGCGGCAAGGCGCACTCGGCATAGTGATGCCGGATGGCACGCATTGCCGCTATGGCGATGACAGCGGCCCGCCGGTGACCGTGCGCCTGCGTGACACCGCCACGGTTCGCCATCTGGTGCTCAATCCCGAGCTTGCCCTTGGCGAAGCCTATATGAACGGAACCCTCACGATCGACGACGACGATGTGCAGGGGCTTCTGGGCGTGATCGTCCGAAACATGCACAGCACGCCGCGAGTCTGGTGGCACAAGCCGTTTCTCACGGCGCGCCGCGCATTGCGCAGCTTCGCGCAGAACAATGTTGCGCCCCGCGCCCGGCGCAACGTCGCGCATCATTACGATCTGTCGGGGCGGCTGTACGATCTGTTTCTGGATGCGGATCAGCAATATTCCTGCGCCTATTTCCGCGACCCGTCCGACACGCTGGAACAGGCGCAGGCGCAGAAGAAGGACCATATTGCCCGCAAACTGATGATCGAGCCGGGAATGCGTGTTCTGGACATCGGCTGCGGCTGGGGCGGGATGGCGCTGACGCTTGCGCGGGATCACGGCGCACATGTCCTGGGGATCACGCTGTCAAAAGAACAGCACGCCCGCGCCACCGCGCGCGCCGCGCGCGAAGGCCTGTCCGATCAGGTCGAATTCCGCCTGTGCGATTACCGCGATGTGACGGGTACATTCGACAAGATCGTGTCCGTCGGCATGTTCGAGCATGTCGGCATACCTCACCACAAGACGTTTTTCGACACGATCCGGGACAGGCTTGCGCCCGATGGCATTGCGCTTGTTCATACAATCGGCTGGATGGGTCGGCCCAATGCCACAAATCCCTGGATCCAGAAGTATATATTTCCCGGCGGCTACGTTCCCTCCCTGTCGGAAACAGCGGTTGCGGTCGAGAATTCGCGGCTGTGGACAGCCGATATTGAATGCTGGCGCCTGCATTATGCATACACCCTGCGGCATTGGTTTGACCGGTTTACGGACCACGAGCACGAAGTGCGCGAGATGTATGACGACCGTTTCGTCCGGATGTGGCGGTTTTACCTCGCGGCCAGCGAACAGACCTTCCGGCATGGGCCGCAGGCGGTCTTGCAGTTCCAGTTGTCGCGCAAGATCGATGCGGTGCCTTTGACGCGGGACTATCTCTACCAGCCGCCGACCCGCGAACCGCTCAGTCGTGCTGCCGAATGAGACGGCACAGTGCCTGAGTGCCAGCCTGGAAACCCACAAACCAAGGAGCAACACCATGTTCAGCAAAATTCTTGTCGCTTATGACGGATCGGACAATGCGCGCCGCGCTTTGGATGTGGCGTCGGAACTCTCGAAGAAGCTCGGGGCGGATCTTTTTATCGTGCATGTCCTGATGCATGGCCGCCCCGCGGACGAGCTGGTCCGGATGGCAGAGGTCGAACATCTGGTCGAACGGGCGCATGTGAAGACAACGCCCGGTGTCGATTACGTGTCCGGCAGAACATATGATCTGCTGGGCGGTGGCGGCACCAATGACCAGACGATATGGGTCATATCCGCGATCGGCGATCAGCTGGTCTCCTACGCCAAGAACCGAAGCGAGGAACTGGGCGCGCGCGGCGTCAAGACGTCGGTCCAGATCGGGGACTATGCCGATGAGATCCTCGAGGCCGCCAAGCAGCAGAAGGCCGACATGATCGTCGTCGGCTCGCGCGGGTTGGGAAAAATCAGGGAGACGGTTCTGGGAAGCGTATCGCAGAAAGTCCTGCACAACGCCGATCAGACCGTGGTTACGGTCAAGTAGGCGGATCCGCACCCGACGCACGCGCAGCGGGCCAGCCCGTTTGCCAAAAGAGCATCAGCTCGGGCGGCGGATATCCCAGATCTTGCGAAGCGAGACGATGCAGGTTTGCTGCACGCCGAAATATTGCGCGATTTCCACATCTGACAACCCCAGATCGACAAGGACTTCCACGCTGGTCTTTGGGGTCGGACCAAGCGCGCGAATGCGCTGGCGAAGTTGTGGCGGCAGCCCTGCACGCTGTGACATCTTCCGTGCCCCCGGGAAGGCAAGGTCTGATGTCACCCTGTCGATATGCGGCGGGTTTCTTGCTGTCATGGTCCATCTCCCTGCCCGGATGCGGCATGTAAGTCATCCAGAGTCCCACGGTCCACGATAATCCGGGCACCCGATTGATCAAAATCAAAGGCAGGTTATCTGCCATCCCATTCGGCTGGATTCCGCCAAGATCGCAGTGCGCATCGCATCGGGTGCCGGATTGATTTTCGTCATGCAAAGGCCGCAGGGGGCGGCGTAGAATCGCAGCAGCGAAATGGGGGAATGGTCATGCGCGCAATGGTTCTGCACCGCGAAAAAGCCAAGCTTCAATTGGAGACGCTGGAAAATCCGCGCGTGGATGCCGGTCAGGTCCGCATCGGTATCGAGGCTTGCGGCGTCTGCCGCACGGATCTTCACGTGGTGGACAGGGAACTGCCCCACCCCGCGCTGCCGCTGATTCCCGGTCATGAAATCGTGGGCAGGATTATCGAAGCCGGCCCCGGTGCCGAAGGGTTTCAACCGGGCCAGCGGGTCGGGGTGCCGTGGCTTGGCTGGACCTGCGGGTATTGCGATTATTGCCGTTCGGGACGGGAGAACCTCTGCGATACGCCGCGTTTTACCGGATATACGCTGAATGGCGGCTTCGCCGAGCAATGCGTGGCCGACGCGCGCTATGTCTTTGCCCTGCCGGACGATGCGGACCCGGTTGCGCTGGCGCCGCTTCTGTGTGCCGGGCTGATCGGGTATCGCAGTCTGCGCATGGCCGGGGACGCGCGGCGGCTGGGCCTCTATGGTTTCGGCGCAGCCGCCCATATCCTCGCGCAGATCGCTGTCTTTCAAGGCCGAGAAGTCTATGCTTTCACCCGCCCCGGCGACAGTGCGGCACAGGATTTTGCGCGGGCGAGCGGCGCGGTCTGGGCGGGCAGCTCGGACAAGGCGCCACCCGTCTTGCTGGATGCCGCAATCATTTTCGCACCCGTGGGCGCGCTTGTGCCGCTGGCCCTCAAAGCCGTGCGCAAGGGCGGGCGGGTTGTCTGCGGCGGTATTCACATGAGCGACATCCCGGCATTTCCCTATGCCGATCTTTGGGAAGAGCGCCAGATCCTGTCCGTGGCCAATCTGACCCGGCAGGATGGCGACGCGTTTTTCCCGCTGGCTGAACAGGCGGGCGTGCGGACGCAGACGACGGCATATGCGCTGGAGGATGCCAACATCGCTCTGGAGGATTTGCGCCACGGCCGCCTTCAGGGCGCGGCGGTTCTGGTCCCCGGCGGAACGGATCATTCAGGCCCGCAATAATACTGAAACCGTTTGAGTTTTATCAATTCGCCGCGAACTCTCGAAGCTAGGATCAAGCCATGGATGATTTTGCTTTCAGATTTTCAGACAGGGCCGAGGCGGGCGCGGAGCTGGCCGACAGGCTTTTGGAGATGGGCCTGGATCGGCCCATCATCTACGCCCTGCCGCGAGGGGGGGTGCCGGTCGCCGCGCAGGTGGCGCGCAGGCTGAACGCCCCGCTCGATCTGATACTGGTGCGCAAGATCGGCGCGCCGGGCAACCCGGAAGTGGCGCTTGGCGCAATTGTCGAGGGCCCCAACGCGCAGATGATCATCAACGAGGATGTCAAACGCCAGTCCGGCGCCGATGACGCCTATATCGAGCGCGCCCGTGCCCGGCAGATGGCCGAGCTGGACCGCCGCAGGACGCAATATCTGGGCGACAGGCCCCGGTTGGATGCGGCGGGCAGAACAGTTGTCGTTGTGGATGACGGGCTTGCGACGGGCGCGACCCTGAAAGCGGCGCTTGCCGCCCTGAAACGTAGCGGCGCAGCCCGGGTCGTGGTCGCGCTGCCCGTCGCGCCACAGCACGCGTTGCCGGACCTCGCGGCGCGGGCAGATGATATCGTCTGCCTTCATCCGGCCACCCACTTTCGCGGGGTGGGCGGCTTTTACCGCGACTTCCATCAGCTGTCGGACGAAGAGACGATCGCACTGCTGCAAGAGCGGTGGACAGCGCAGCAGCCGGGCACGTCGCCCCGGCAGACCGGCGCGCCGCTTACCAGACGGGTCGAGATCCCGCCGCTCGGTCTGGTCGGCGATCTGGCCGTGCCAAAGGATCCGCGCGGCATTGTCCTCTTTGCGCATGGCAGCGGATCCAGCCGCCAGAGCCCGCGCAATACCTTCGTGGCCTCCGAACTGAACGCCAAGGGGTTTGCGACCCTTTTGTTCGACCTTCTGACACCCGGCGAAGGACAGGACCGCCGCAACGTCTTTGACATCCCCCTGCTGGCGGAACGCGTGGTCGAGGCGTCGATGTGGGTCGCCTCCGAGCCAGACATCGCGGACCTGCCACTGGGCCTCTTTGGCGCCAGCACGGGCGCGGGGGCGGCACTGGTGGCGGCAGCCGAACTTACCGGGCGCGTCGCGGCTGTGGTGTCGCGCGGCGGTCGCCCCGATCTGGCCGCCGAGGATCTGCCGGACGTATCCGCCCCGACGCTGCTCATTGTCGGCAGTCTGGATCATGACGTGATCGCCCTGAACAAACAGGCCCTGGCCGCCCTGACCTGCAAAAAGGAATTGAAGATCGTGCCGGGCGCGGGCCATCTGTTCGAAGAGCCGGGCACGTTGGACGCCGCAATCGCTCATGCAGCGGACTGGTTCGAAAAACATCTGGCACCGCACGCACCGCGCCCGATCCAGCCACCTGCCCCACCCCCCGATATCGCGGTCCTGCGCGCCGCGGCAGAGCCCCTTCCGGAGATCGACGATCCGGGATTTGCCGCCGCATTCGACCGGTACGGATCGCACCGCGTTGTCCTTCTGGGCGAGGCGTCGCATGGAACCTCGGAATTCTACCGCGCACGGGCCGCCATCACCCGCAGGCTAATCGAAAAGCATGGGTTTACCATTGTCGCGGTCGAGGCGGACTGGCCCGATGCCGCAGCCATAGATGCCCACATCCGGGACGATACGCGCCCGCCGCTGAAAACTCCGCCCTTTGCGCGGTTTCCGACGTGGATGTGGCGAAATGCCGAATTCCGCGCTTTTACGAATTTCCTGCGCAATCACAACCGGCAGGTTGCGGGCAAGGATCAGGCCCGGTTCTACGGTCTGGATCTGTACAACATGAACGCCTCGATCGCCGCGGTTCTGGCCTACCTTGACCGCGTGGATACGGCCGCGGCAAGGGTCGCACGCGAACGCTATACCTGCCTCGCGCCTTGGTCACGCGCGCCCGCCGCTTATGGCCGGGCGGCCCTGACCCACGGGTTTTCGATATGCGAGGAGCCTGTCACCAGCGTCTTGATGGATATGTTCAAGCAGGAGCTGGAATACATACAGTGCAATGGCGGCCAGTTCTTTGACGCGACCCAGAACGCGCGGCTGGTGGTAAATGCGGAGCGGTACTATCGCGCGATGTATCATGGATCGCACGTGTCCTGGAATTTGCGTGACCGGCACATGTTCGGAACGTTGAAGTCGATCCTGGAGCACGCGGGCCCAGAGGCAAAAGCAGTGGTTTGGGCGCATAATTCGCATATCGGGGATGCGCGTTTTACCGATATGGGCCGCACGCGCGAGGAGTTGAACCTTGGTCAGCTGTGCCGTGAGGCATTCGGCGACAAGGCCGCCCTGATCGGGTTTGGCACCGCATCCGGCACGGTTGCGGCAGCCTCGGAATGGGATGCCCCGATGGAGATAATGACAGTGCGCCCGCCCCGGCCCGGCAGCATCGAGGCCTTGTGCCATGACGTCGAAGAAGACCGTTTTCTGTTCGACTTCCGCAAGGCAGGCAACGAGGCGATGCGCCGCATATTGGCGCAGGCGCGGCTGGAGCGCTACATCGGCGTCATCTACCGGCCGGAAAGCGAACGGGCGAGCCATTACAGCCATGCGAACCTGTCGGATCAGTATGACGCTTTTGTCTGGTTTGGCAGAACAAATGCGGTAACGTCGTTGGCGGCTGTGGCCGCCGAAGGCGAAGACGAAACCTATCCTTTCGGGCTTTGATCCGCAGCCCCGACTTTCAACTTTGGAGAATGACATGCTGGATACCGAGCGACACAAACAACAGATCGAGGCCCGTCTGGACGAGCTGAACCATCGTCTGAAAAGCGTGGACGAGGCGCTGGATGTAACTGCTGATCCGGATCTGGAAGATCAGGCGATCGAGTTGCAGGATGACGAGGTCCTGGAAAGCTTGGGGCGCGCCGGGGAGCGGGAAATCCAGCTATTGGGCCGGGCTCTGGTGCGCATCTCGAATGGAACATACGGAATTTGCAAGAAGTGCGGCGAAGAAATCGCGACAGAACGTCTCGATGTGGTTCCCTATGCTGTTCTGTGCCGAGATTGCGCCGGCGCGGGGCCCTCGAAATCATAGCTGTTCGGGCCGGTCGCGCGCGGCAGGCGAAGGATCTGTTCCAGATGCCAGGCCGCGGCCCGTCAGATAGCAAGTGATAGGAGACAAGATAATGGACCGCAAGGAAGACTATCAGGCCAAGCTGCAGGCCCAGCTTGACGAATGGAAAGCCGAGATCGCCAAGCTGCGCGCCAAGGCCGAAAAGGCGCAGGCCGATGCCCGGCGCAAATACATGGAAGAGGTCGATGATTTGCGCGCCCATCAGAAAAAGGCCGAGGCGCGGTTGAAGGAACTGCAGCACTCCCAAGGAGAGGCGTGGAAAGACATGAAGACCGGAGTCGAAGCCGCGTGGGACGAGATGGCCGACGCCATGAAACGCGCGTGGAAGCGGTTTTCCTGATCAGGCGCCAAAGGTTTTAATAGTTAACGAGTGACAGGGCTACCGGATAGGTGGCCCTTTTTTTGTCATGCTCTGGCGGGGGTTTCCGCCCTCAAGACCTGCCGCTGCGCGGGGCGCAGCATGACAAAGATCTGACCAAGCACCAAGGGAGCCAAGCTTGCCACAGCCGCCAACAGCAGGCCTGCGCGGCCCGGATCGGGCAGTTTCAGGATATCGGACAGCACCGGCACCCACAGCGCCGCCGCGATCAGGCCAAGACAGAGGGCGATGGCCCCCCAGACCCACGGATTGCGTGTCACCTCGTTGGCGAAAATGCGCCCGCCCGGCACCCGCACGTTGAACACATTCCACAACTGCGCCAGCGCCAGCGTCAGGAAAGCCACCGTGACTGACGGCGCGACATCCAGCATCAACCAATGCAGCGCCAGCCAGAATGAGGCAAGCGTGGCCAGCGTGATCGCGCCCCCCAGAACGCCGATGGTAATCCAGCGGCTGCGATCGACGATCGGCTCGGCCGGATCGCGCGGCGGTTGGTGCATGACTGTGTCGTCGCCCGCGCCAAGGCCCAGCGCAAAGGCGGGAAATACGTCCGTCACGAGGTTCAAAAACAGAATCTGAAGCGGCAGCAAGGGCATCGGAAGCCC
The DNA here is from genome assembly GCA_036568405.1 of Roseovarius sp. GTDB lineage: Bacteria > Pseudomonadota > Alphaproteobacteria > Rhodobacterales > Rhodobacteraceae > Roseovarius. The sequence goes on along the minus strand of DATCSR010000035.1, from coordinate 147,630 downwards.
CGCGCCTACGGCCAGCCCGACGATCAGCACCTCGCTGACGTTGCACGACATCAGATAGATGACGAATTTACGGATGTTGTCGAAAATCACCCGTCCCTGCCGCATTGCCGCGATGATGGTGCCAAAGGAATCGTCGCGCAGGACCATGTGCGCGGCCTCGCGGGCAACCTCGGTGCCGCGCTGGCCCATGGCAATACCGATATCGGCTTTCTTCAGCGCCGGGGCGTCGTTCACGCCGTCGCCGGTCATTGCCACGATGTGGCCGCTGCTTTGATACAGCGTGGCAAGATGCAACTTGGTTGCGGGGGCGACGCGGGCAAAAACGTCAGCGGCAAGGATACGCTCACGCAGCGCCGCATCGACCGTTTCGGGATCGAAATCGGCCAGATCGTCCCCCTCGATCACGGTCAGGGCGTGGCCGTCCGCGCCCAGTCCCGCCTGCTTCGCGATGGCGGCGGCGGTGTCGGCGTGATCGCCGGTCATCATCACGACGCGCACCCCCGCAGCGCGGGCGGCGGCGATGGCGTCCGCGACATCCTCGCGCAAGGGATCGCGCAGGCAGACCAGCCCCGCAAGCGTCAGCCCCGCGTATGGTTCCGCATCGTCGCGGTCGTCGTGCTTCATCGCCATGGCCAGCAAGCGCAACCCCTCACTGCCGGCGGTCCTGCTGCGGTCCAGCCAATCGGCGCGCGCGGCGGCGTCCAGTTTCTGCGGGCCGTCCGGGCCCAGAACATGCGTGCAGACGTCGATCACCGCCTCGGGGGCACCTTTGACCGCATAGAGAAACCCGCCCGTGTCGCGATGCACGCTCGCCATCATCTTGGTGTCTTGGTCAAAGGCGTGCTCGCCGACCGTTTCGTATTCGGCCAAGAGCGCTTCGCGCCCCTGTCCGGCCTGCCCGGCGACGCGCAGCAGCGCCAGCTCCATCGGATCGCCCGAGGGTGGCTCGTCGCCCTGCCCCGGCGACGCACCGTTGCACAGCGCCCCGATCCGCAGCAATGCAGCAAGGCGCGTATCCTCTTTGGGCGCCACCATGCGACCGCCGCGCTCGAATTGCACGGTTTCGCCCTGTCGGTTCAGGTCCAGCCTCGCGTCCGAGACAATACAGCCTGCAACCGTCATCCGGTTTTCGGTCAATGTGCCGGTCTTGTCGGTCAGGATCACCGTGGTCGCGCCCAGCGTTTCCACCGATGACAGTTTCGATATGATCGCGTTGCGCGCCGCCATGCGCCACATGCCGCGCGCAAGGCTGAGCGTGGCGACCACCGGCAAGCCTTCGGGCACCGCCGCAACGGCCAATGCCACCCCGGTCTGCACCATCACAGCCATCTCGTGACCGCGCAGAATGCCCGCACCGATGACCAGTGCGGCAAGCGCCAGCGTCAGCCAGACCAACCGGTGCCCCAAGCGGTCAAGACGCCTTTCCAGCGGCGAAGCGGCGGATTCGGCGGTCTGAACCAGATGGCTGATGTGGCCCAGCTCGGTCTTCATTCCGGTCGCGGTCACGATGCCGATCCCGGACCCCTGGGTGATCGCCGTGCCCTTGAAGGCCATGCAGTCACGATCCCCGATTGCCGCATCCGGCGAAACCGGGTCCGTCTGCTTGGCCACGGCCACGGATTCTCCGGTCAGCACGGATTCGTCGGATTGCAGGTTCGATGCCGCGGCAAGCCGCATATCGGCGGTGACCATATCCCCGGCGTCCAGCAGGACGATATCGCCCGGCACCAGATCATGCGCATCGATCCGCACCGCCTTCCCGCCCCGCCGGACGCGGGCGGTGACCGTGGCGATGTTCATCAGCGCCTCCATCGAACGGGCGGCGCGCAGTTCGGTGACAAAGCCGATCACGGCATTGATCGCCAGAACGACGACGATCGCGACGCCTTCGGCAATGTCATGAAAGTAAAAGGACAGCGCCGCCGCGAACCCCAGAAGCCAGACGATCACGCCTTTGAACTGATGGGCGAGGATGACAAGGACGCTTTGCCTGGTGTGGGCGCGCAGCTGGTTCGCGCCATAGCGGTTTCGCCGCTCGGCGATTTCGCTATCATCCAGCCCGTGTTCTGGATCGACCGCCAGCTCTTGCGCCACAAACTCGGCCTGCTTGGCAAACGCGGCGATCTGGTTCACATCCTTCATGGGAGCTTTCGTTTTTTCTTGTGCGGGTCATGCGATCCGTCAACCATCCGGCGGCTGGCCGCATTAACCACAATCAAGATTTTGCGCCCGGCGGGCAATCCTGCCCGCTGGCAGGTCGCCCGCACGGCAGGGTCACGAGCCACTCCCAAGCAGGATCACGCGGTCAGGTCCTGCAGGTGTTGACGCCGATGATCCGATACAGGGGGCACATCCCGAAAATCGCGGTTCCGGCCAGAATGATGCCGATCACGATGCTCAGATACATCACCCACTGAGTGGAAAACACCGCCCAGGACGTCATGAAGGGGGCCAGGATCAGCACCAGCCCGACGATCGCGCGGATCACGCGGTCCGCTGTTCCCATGTTGATAGTCATTGCCATTCTCCAATGTCTTGCCCCCGCGCGTTGCGCGCCGGGCGTGTGAACTGACAATTTCAGAGTACGAGCCTGAAGATCTGCCCGCATTAACAACCGTTAAGGGGCTGGACGAATACAGCGAACGCCATCGCTTAACAGCGGGCAATGCGAATCGTTTCGACGGATCTCAATGTCAGAGAATCAGGGGGAGAGGAGCAGGACAATGCCGGCGCCGACGTTGCAAAATATCTACCATGTTCTTGGACCGCTCAAATTGAAACAGCTTCGCGCAATTCAGCATTCAGGGGCCAGCCTGCGGGACATTCGCGAGGCCAAGGCCATCGCCGATGGAGCGAACGATATCGCCGGAACCGGAGAGCGGTCTTTGGCGGGCCCCGTGTCGCAGGTGCTGACCATCCTGTCGGCCACCGGCGATGGCTGATTGGATGTACAAGGCAAGCGTCATGATCGCGCCAGAAACGGTGTACAATTCGCCCCAGGATGTTCTGGGCGATACCGACGTGGCGGAGGATGACAAGCTTACGATCCTGCTGCGCTGGGAATACAATATCCGCATGGCCGCCGCGGCCCGCGGACGCGAGATGACGGACGATGATCGCGCGGTTCTGCAGCGGATTCAGCTGGCGCTGGACGGTCTGTCGGTCATCATCGCGATGAACAGCACCGCCGCGAAACGGCTAGGCGGCCTGACCCGCATGGTCATCTGTCGCGCCAGGCCCCATGCCTGACCACCCACAACAATGCGGGCGATGCAGACAACGGGCCATGCTGGACAGCGCGACCGTCCAATTTCAGGCACGGGCCGGACAAGTCGACATCGGTGACATGTGGTCCACGTCGGCAAGGATACCGCTGCGCAGGATATTCAGATCGACGCCCGCCATATCCGTCAGACGGTCCAGTTCCAGGATTTCGACGTTCATATGCCCGCCCACCCTGACGGTTCCGCTGTCCACCATCTGGCCCAGCGTGCGGCAGACATGCACGGATGACAGGCCGACGAAATCACCCAGCATGCGCTGGTTCATGGGCAACTGGAACTTGCCGGCGCGCGCCTGGCCGATTGCCTCCAACCGGATGTATAGTTCCAGCAGGGCGTAGGACATGCGCATCGTCGCGTTGCCCCGGCCCAGCCGCAACATCCGCTCTGCCGTCCGGGCGCGTGCCGCGGCGCGAATATCTCTGGAGATGCGGGTCAGATCGGGCCGGTGCCGTTTCATCCCGTCCCAGGCAAGTGCCGGGACGACCGCGACGCTGACATCGGTCAGGGCCTCGACACTCACCGACGAAACGGACCCTTCCGCCACGCCAGCTTCGATGATTTCGCCCGGCAGGGCAAAGTCGACGATCTGGACTTCGCCATTCGGCAGCGACTTCGACAGCGACAGCCAGCCGTGCAACACAACGATGACAGAGTTGGTCTCGTCCGTCTCCATAAGCAGGTATTGACCGGGGCCGGCGGTCTGGATGCTTGTCTTAAGCATCCATTCCAGCGGATCCGGCACATGGGAGGAGAGCAACGCGCCGAGCCTGTCCTGCTTTTCCGAAATCTGACCGACAATCTGTGACATGCGAGTGGCCCCCCCATTTACGCGTTCGACAAGGATCGGCAGGCCTGATTGGCAGACACGAACGGCGGCCTCCGATTCGGGGACCAGTGTTTCAGCACAGCGATGTTTCGAATTGATCAAACGCAATCGGTGCCCTGCATGTGTGCCGCCGGGCGTGTTATCGCATGATCGCGGGGATCCAACCGCGCTGTCTTGCCGGATGTTAAAGTCATCGGCGCATCGCGCGTGACAGATTGAATTCGCGAAAGACACGACCGGGAGGGGAAGTGACCATGCAGACATTCAACACGATACCTTTCGGCACGGCCCGATCTATCTCGGGGTTGCCAGAAAATGACCGGCGCGGCAAAGGACAGGCAGCCTTTCCCGCCACTCTGGTCGACACCCTGGACTGGGTCAGGCTTTGTCAGCGATGCGCCGCATCACAGACACAGATCGAGCCACGGCGGGGACCAGCGCCACCATTCTGCACCGTCGTGATTCCGTTCAAGGCCCCGCCCAGACCGTGACCGGGCGCGTCTGCGCCCTGCCCTCGGTCGCACCCGCCCCTATCGCATTGGTCGCCACCCGGTCCTGACCTTGCCCCTCGTTAACAGGCATCAATGCGCCACAGGTCCGGTCGCGGCAGGATCAGACCACCGCACAGGCCACTGTGTCAGGGAATCAGGAAAGGAAAATCCATGTCCATGGTAAAGATCATCGAAGTAAGCGCCGAGTCCGACAAAAGCTTTGACGCGGCGGCAGCGGCGGCTGTCACCGAGGCCGCGAAAACGGTTCGTGACATCAAGGAAATCTACATCAAGCACATGAACGCCAAAGTCGAGAACGGCAAAATCACGCAATACCGCGTCACTGCCAAGATCAGCTTCCTCTTGTCAGAATGACCTGCAGCACGGTCCAATGGGCCGTGCCGCATGGCCCGCGCAGTTTGGCGGGGGCGTGTGCGCGCGATCTGTTCGGTCGTGATGTAGGGCACGGGGGCGATCGGCCAGAAGCTGGCAGCGCTGGCACGCCTATTCGCGTAACGCCATTTCGCGATGGGATAAGTCGCCCACCCCTTGACAAGAATTTTGACCGTTCCCAGATTTTGAATGCGGGATGCCGCTTCAAGGGTCCCGGAGATGTTGGTGAGCTTCGATGCGTGTGCACAATGCAACGTGTCGATCCCGTCATCGACCGCGAGGTGCAGTGTATGGCCTTGCGTCTCGAAATACGTGGTCGCCATGCGTCTTCGTACCGGATCGTTTCCGATCCCCCTTCCTTAGCGACAGTCCCGCAACGTCAACCGGTCCGCGCCCGATGCGGACACCGGATGTTGTAACCACGAAGAGGAGGAAACGATGCTGAATTATGGACCGGCCCCGGCACACTGGGACCCCTTCGCCGATCTGCGGCAACTGCAATCGCAGATGAACCGCATGTTCGATACCGGCTCGGCCCGCAATCGCGAGGGCAGTTGGCCCCCCGTCAACATGTGGCTCGGCGACGACAGCGTGGTCGTCACCGCAGAAATGCCGGGCGTCGCGCAGGACGATATCGACCTGACAGTGCGCGAAAACACCCTGATCATCGCAGGCAAGCGCAATCCTGCAGCCGAAGACGAGGATGCCGCATGGCATCGCCGCGAGCGCCCCTCGGGCGAATTCTCGCGCAGCATCCGCCTGCCGCTGCGTGTCGATCCCGACAAGGTCGAGGCGCGGGCGAAAAACGGGATCCTTGAGATCGAGATGAGCAGGCCAGATGCCGAACGGCCGCGCAAGATCAAGGTCAAGGCACGCTGACCCAGAGCAACGAGAGGAGGAAAGATCATGGCAAATGAGCTGAAGAAAACCGGCGGCGACCTGGCCCCGACCGATGGCGGGGAGACCCGCGAAACCGGCCCGACCTTCCGCCCCGCAACGGATATTTTCGAAAAGGGCGACGTGGTGACGGTGGTCATCGACATGCCGGGGGTGACGCCCGACAGCGTCGATGTCTCGGTCGAGAACCGCTCGCTGACGGTGCGCGGCACGATTGATGCGCCCGTGCCCGAGGGCTATCGGCGCATCTATACGGAATACGCGTCCGGCACGTTCGAGCGGGCCTTCAGCCTGCCCGAAACGATCGACGCAAATGCGATCGACGCCGCGCACCGCGACGGCGTGCTGACGTTGACGCTCAAGAAGAGCGAAGCTGCAAAACCGAAACAAATCGAGGTCAAGGCCGCGTAAGCAGCCATGGCCACCAGTGAAAAGGAGGAAAGAACAATGGCATTCAGTGATCTGATTCCCTGGGGTCGGGACCGCAGCCGCGTCGCGGAACGGCGCGGTGACGACGACAACCCCTTGATGTCTCTGCAGCGCGATTTGAACAGCGTGTTCGAGGATTTCTGGGGGCGTTTCGACAACCCGTTCGGCGGCAGCCTGACAGCGGGCGGGCCGCGCACCGACATCTCGGAGACGGACGAGGCGATGCTGGTCTCGGTCGATCTGCCCGGCCTCGATGACAAGGATATCGAGGTGAACGTCACCGACGACATGCTGACGATCCGCGGCGAGCATGAGGAAAAGACCGACACGGGCGGCTTTACCTCGCAGTCGCGGCGCAGCTTCCACCGGATGATTCCGGTGCCGCCGGGCGTGGACCCCGAAAAGGCCGAGGCCGAGTTCAAGCGCGGCGTGCTGACCGTGACCCTGCCCAAGACCGAAGAGGCCAAGGCGCGGGTCAAGCGTATCGACGTCAAATCCGCCTGATCGGGGGGGGCGGGCCGCAAGGCCCGCACCATCCAGCTTGGAAAGGAAAGAGCCACCATGCCCGTCATTCGCCGCTTTTTTCTCATGCTCCTTGTGTCCGTGCCGCTTGCCTTCGGGCCTGCGGCCGCTCAGCAGAATGCTCTGCCGATTGCCGAGAACGGACTGCCCACGCTGGCGCCGATCCTTGAAGAGGTGACGCCCGCGGTCGTCAATATTTCGGTCGCAACACGGTCATCGGTTGCGACGAACCCGCTTTACAACGATCCTTTCTTCCGGCGCTTTTTCGATTTGCCGGACATGCCTCCGGCGCAGCCCAGCCTCAGCGCCGGGTCGGGCGTGATCGTCGATGCGGATGAGGGGTATGTTCTGACCAATCACCACGTCGTCGAGAACGGCGAGCAGATCGTCGTCACGCTCAAGGATCGCCGCCGTTTCGATGCCGAACTGGTCGGCAGCGATCCCGGCACCGATATCGCCCTGCTCAGGATCGAGCCGGACAGCCTTACCGAGATCGAATTGGGATCATCCGAAGCGCTGAGGGTTGGCGATTACGTCGTCGCCATCGGCAATCCGTTCGGCCTTGGCCAGACCGTCACGTCCGGCATTGTCAGCGCATTGGGTCGCAGCGGCCTGAATGTCGATGGGTACGAGGATTTCATCCAGACCGACGCGTCGATCAACCCCGGCAACTCGGGCGGTGCGCTCATCACGCTCGACGGGCGGCTGGTGGGCATCAACACCGCGATCATCTCGCCCGCGGGCGGCAATGTCGGCATCGGTTTCGCAGTGCCCATCGACATGACCCGCGCGGTCATGGACCAGCTGATCGAATACGGCGAGGTCCGGCGCGGCCGTTTGGGCGTGATCATACAGGACTTCACCCCCGACCTGGCCGATGCCCTGGGAACGGACGCCGAGCGCGGCGCGATCGTGACCAAGGTCGAGCCGAACTCACCGGCCGAAGATGCCGGTCTGCAGGCGGGCGATCTGATCGTTGCGGTCGATGGAACCCCGGTGGAGGGATCCGGCGATCTGCGCAATCTCATCGGTCTCAAGCGGTCCGGCTCCGAAGTCGAGATCGCGTTCCTGAGAGACGGCGAACGCCGCACCCTTACCGCCGAACTTGAGGAAGGACAGACAGCCCGGGCCCCCAGCGTGGACGTTGCAAAGCGTCTGGAGGGCGCTGAGTTGCGCGATTTGACACCGAACGACCGGTTCTTTGCCGAAACCGAAGGCGTGCTGGTCGCCAGTATCGCCCCCGGCAGCCCTGCGGGCCGGTCCGGTCTGGAACCGGGTGATGTCATCGTCGCGGTAAACCGGGAGGATGTGACAAATCTGGCGGAGCTGCGGCAGAAACTGGCCGGCATTGACGGGCCTTTTGCCCTGACCGTGCAGCGCGGTCCGGCACGTCTGTTCCTGGTAATCCAGTGAGCCGTGTCACGCGGACCCAGCTTTGACCCCGAGCAAGGTTCAATCCGTCGAAACGCGGTATTTCAAAAAGCGACACTTAAAAAGGACTGTAAACGAAAGATCGTAAGGAGGCACAGGACACCAAAGAGGCTGCGAAGGCAGGTGCGCCCGGGACACAATCGGGCGGCGCGGGCACCGGCGATGACAGTGCAAAGGCGGATGCCCCGGAAGAGGCTCCGGCGAAGTAACGCGGAGCGGGATCAAGGAGGATTGAACGATGACCGACATCACGAAAAATATGGCGGGCTTCTGCTCGCTTTCGAAAAACTGGTGGGCCTTTGTCCTGCGCGGCGTGCTGGCCCTGATCATCGCCGTGCTGGCCTGGTTCATGCCCGCCGAGGCCATTCTGGCGCTGACGCTCGTCTTCGGCGCCTTCGTCTTTGCCGATGGTGTGTTCGGGCTGGTCGCCGCCGTGCGGCAGGTCCGCAAGGGCGAGCGTTGGGGCTGGCTGGCCTTCAGCGGTGCGCTGGGAATCCTGACGGGGCTGGTCGTGCTGGTGTCGCCCTTTGTAGCCACCTTCGTGCTGGCCGTATTCCTTTGGGCCAGCATCGCCTTCTGGGCAATCTTCTCGGGCGTGTTCGAGATCATCACAGCGGTCCGTCTGCGCGCGGAAATCGAGGGCGAGGTCTGGCTTGGGCTAAGCGGTATCGTGTCTGTCGTGCTGGGCGTCTTCGTCATCTGGTTCCTGCTGACAAGCCCTGCGGAAAGCCTGCTGGCGCTCGGCTGGCTGCTGGCGATCTACGCCGCGATCTTCGGCGTGACGATGATCCTGCTGGGGCTGAAGCTGCGCAATTCGGATGGCGGCACCGATGGAGGTGCGCGGGCCGAGACGGCCTGAGACGTCTGGACGCAACCTGTTTGGAAAGGAGGTTATCATGTTTGATACACGAGGACACAACCGGCCACCCTTCCGGCCGAAACTCCCCGGCACCGATCTGCGGTCGGGCGCCGTGCCCACCGCGATCATCTATCGCCCGTCGCGCAATGCGATGCAGTCGGGGCCGCGGCCGCGCCACTGGATACTGGAATTCGACGCCGCGGCAGCGCCGGACGTCGAGCCGCTGATGCGCTGGACCGCGACCCGCGATCCCTATCGTCCGATCCGGCTGAGCTTTCCCGATTGCGAAAGTGCCATCGAATACGCCGAGCGGAACGACTGGCCCTACATCGTCCGCGATGGGGGGCGGCGCAAATCCCGCACCGCACCAGAGCCGATATTCCGCCCCCTTGAACGGCTGGACGGACGGCAGGGGCGCGGTGGGCGGTAGTCATCTGCGAAAGCGATCATTTGGTGAAAGGAGGGCAAGAGATGGAGGATACCGACAAGAAAGACCGCAGACCTGTCGCAACAACGGACAGCGACGCAGAAGAGAGGGTAGAGGCACCGGCGGAAGAGACCACCGAGGCAGACAAGACGGTGCTGACGCCGGACGAAGAGATCGCGTTCCTGACCGACAAGTGGAAGCGCGCGCTGGCGGACGCCGAAAATGCGCGCAAAAGGGCGGACGCGGCCCGCGCGGACGGGCGCGAACACGGCATCGCGGTGGCGGTCGAGGCCCTCGCGCCTGCCCTTGACGCCTTGTCGCTCGGGATCGAGGCCGCGCGAACAAGCCCGGATGCGGAGGATCCCAGGATCGTTTCGCATCTTGAGGGTCTACGCAACATCCGGACGACCTTCGAGACCGGGCTGAAAGCGCTTGGCGTCAGAACCATCGCCCCCGACGGTACGCCGTTTGATCCGGCCCTGCACGAAGCAATGCAGATGCAGGAAACGGACAAGACCAAGCCGGGGCAGGTCATAGTCCTGCATCGTCCCGGCTTTGCCATCGGCCAGCGCCTGATCCGGCCCGCCCACGTCACCGTGAGCGTCGCGCCGAGCAAACCTGCGGAGGATTGAGCCGTGCTGCGTCATGGCCTTTTTCTGGGTGCAAACATCGCAATTCTTGCCGTCCTGTCGGTGTCGTTCCGGCTGCTGGGCATCGAGGGGCTGTTGCAGGCGAATGGCGTCGATCTGAACCTGTCGGCGCTGTTAATCTTCGCGGCGGTGATCGGGTTTGCGGGGTCGCTGATCTCGCTGGTCCTGTCCAAGGCGATGGCGAAGGCGGCAATGCGTGTTCAGGTCATCACCGCGCCGCGCACCACGACCGAGCGGTGGCTGGTCGAAACCGTCCATGCGCAGGCAGACCGCGCCGGGATCGGGCGGCCCGAAGTCGGCGTGTTCGATCACCCCTCGCCCAACGCCTTCGCGACCGGATGGAACCGCAACGATGCGTTGATCGCGGTCAGCACTGGCCTTTTGAACACCATGCGCCGCAGCGAGGTCGAGGCGGTTCTGGGCCATGAGGTCAGCCATGCCGCGAATGGCGACATGGTCACGCTGGCGCTGATTCAGGGTGTCGTGAACACCTTCGTCGTCTTCCTGTCACGGCTTGCCGGGTTCCTGGTGGATCGTCTGATCCTGCGGATCGAGCGGGGATATGGGCCGGGGTTCTGGATCGTGTCGCTGGTGTCTGAAATGGTCCTTGGCGTGCTGGCGATGGCCCTTGTCATGTGGTTCTCGCGCTGGCGGGAGTTCCGCGCCGACAAGGGCGGCGCCGCGCTGGCCGGACGGCACAACATGATCGCGGCGCTGGAGCGGCTGAAACTGGCGCAGAATGCACCGCCCTTGCCCGAGGAAATGCGCGCCTTTGCAATCAGTGCGGGCCGCGTTCAGGCGCTGTTCGCCAGCCACCCGCCGCTGGAGGATCGGATCGCGGCATTGCGGTCAGCCGGCGGGATAGGGTGATCCGGGTTCAGGGCGCAGGCCGTATCAACGCGGCGGGCAGCGGCCGGACCGCTCGGATCCGGGCGGTCGGGGTTTGGCGCCCTGCACGCTGTTGATCAGTAGGTGATGCAATTGGCAATGGCGGGATTGCGATGGGTCACGGCCACCTCGACCGACATCCACGGTTCCCTGGTCTGGAGCTCGTCCAGCATTTCCTCGACCAACCGGAGAAACCGCACATTGCGAACCTCCGCGCGGCCCATGCGCTTTGTAAAGATCGCGGCGGTCAAAAGGCTGAAACGGCAACGCGCGGTCAGGAACAGGTGCCGGTCCCGATCAACCCGCCCCCGGGCGTGCAGACATTGCCAGAACGCCTCAGTCTCGGGGCTTCCATGGGTCAGCAGCACTCTGGACTCGGGATCGACGAGCACGGATTCAAACAGGATCCGGCCCGTGTTTTCGTCGTGGATCATCACATCAATGCCGTCATCGGCCCCCATATCCGTGATGTCCAGCGCCAGTGCCGGCCTTCCGTTCATCGGGGCCGCAGGTTGCCGGAAGTGCCGGGATCTGGTGAACGCACGGTGCATATGCCTCTCCTTTGACGGGGCAGGCCACTTTGGCCCGCTAACCGTTCCAGAGTGAGGCAACATCCGAAACCGGAATTGATATTTCTCAAAGCGGGGCGTGCAACAACGCCGGGCGCGATCAGCCGCGATCGTCCAGCAATTTGCGCAGGGCCTTCGCAAGCGTGTCCATGCCGTAGGGTTTGCGCAGCATTGGCCACGTCGTGTCACCTGATTTGGGGGCAAAGCCCGTCGTCAGAACGATCTGCAAATCCGGACAAAGCGCGCTTGCCTTGCTGGCCAGCTCAAAGCCGTCGATGCCCCCCGGCATGACAATATCCGACAGCATCAGCCTGATGTCGCGCCCGGTTTCCAGCTGTGCCAGCGCCGCAGGGCCGTCCTCGGCCTCGACAACCTGGTAGCCCAGGTATTCAAGGCGCTGCCGGGTCAGGTTCCGAACCCTCGGATCGTCCTCGACCAGAAGGACGGTTTCGCCTTTGGATTTCTCAACGGTCCCGTCCGCCGCCATCGCGCCATTTTGGGGCGCATCATGCCCCGCCTCGACAGCGGGCAGGTACAGGCGCACTTCGGTGCCCTCGCCCGGTTTGCTGCGCAGGGTTACGGCCCCGCCGCTTTGCCTGGCCCAGCCATACATCATCGGCAGGCCCAGACCTGTCCCGTCGCCGTTCGCCTTGGTGGTAAAGAACGGCTCGAATGCGCGGCTCATCACTTCGGGCGTCATGCCGGATCCTGTATCCCTGACCGACAGCACGACATAATCCCCCGGTGCCAGATCCGCGTGGTCGTCGGTGCGCTGACCTGCCTCCACTCTGGTGTTTTGCGCCCGGATTGTGAGGGTTCCGCCCTGCGGCATCGCATCGCGGGCGTTGATTGCCAAATTCAGAACCGCGCTTTCGATCTGCCCGGGATCGGCCAGCACCAGATCGACATCTTCATCCACGTTTTCAGCAATGACGATCTGCCCGCCCAAAGTGCGCCGCAGAATTGGTTTGAGCTCCTCGATAACCCGCGGCAGTTCCAGCCGCTCGGGCGCAAGCCGCCGCCTTTTGGACAGCAGCAGCAGTTTGGCAACCAGCGCCGCACCCAGATTCGCGGCCTCAAGGGCCTCGCTCAGAATATCGTCGCGGTTGGGGTCGTCGGGACGCATTTCCAACAGTTCGATATTGCCGATGAGGACTGTCAGCAGGTTGTTGAAATCATGCGCAATGCCGCCCGCCAACTGGCCGATTGCCTCCATTTTCTGGGCCTGTTCCAGCTGTTTGCGGCTTTCCCTTTCTTCTGTCAGATCCCGGATCACGCCCAGAAACTGTTTTTCGTCCCCGATCGTCACTTCGGACAACTTGAGATGGATGGGAACCGCCTTTCCGGTTTTGTGGCGCGCCTCAAGATCGCGGCCGGTGCCGATGATCCTGGCCTCTCCGGTCGAAAGATAGGCTGAAATATAGCCGTCGTGCCGGTGCCGATGCGGTTCCGGCATCAGCATATTCACATTGCGTCCCATGACCTCGGATTGAGTATAGCCCAGGACGTCCATCGAGGGCGGGCTGTAGCTGGTGATCATACCGTTGACGTCGATCGTGATGACACCCTCGGGCACGGCATTCAGAATGGCGTGCAGCCGCGCCTCCCGGTTGCGCAGCGATCGTTGCGCCTGCATCTGGTCGGTCATGTCCTCCAGCGCCACAAGGATAAGATCTGTACCGGCATTGTCATTTGCCAGCTTGCGGGCATTCAGAACCAGATCCCTTTTGCCTTTGACGGGGACCTCGGTCGTCAGGCTGAACGCGTCGAGCGGTATGTTATCCGGCAGGATACGGCCAAGATGGCGGCGCAATTCGGGTGTGTCCCATTGGCCGCCCGCCAGTGTGAAGAAACCCTTTCCGACGGTGGTGCCGTTCGCCGTATCGAACAACCGGTGAAAGGACCGGTTGGCCCATACCAGATTCAGGTCGCGATCAAGCGCCAGCAAGGGGTCGCGGACCGTATTCACGATGTTTTCCGCGAAACGCTGCGCCGAATGTGTCTTGCGTTCCAGTTCCTTGAGTTCGGAAATTTCCGAAAAGGTGATCACCACGCCGTCGATCTTTTCGTCCTGCGTGCGGTAGGGCAGAATCCGGCGGTTGTACCATTTTCCGTCCTGCGCCTGCACTTCGACATTGAGCGACAAAAGCGTAGCCTGCACTTTTGCAATGTCATCGAACAGGGTGGGATCGTCGAGCTTGCTGGTGAAATCAGTGATCGGGCGGCCGACATCCTTGCTGATCAGGTTGAACAGCTCGCGGGTGGTCGGCGTAAAGCGCATGATTTCCCCGTCACGGTTCAGAAAGAGCGTGGCAATCCCCGAACTGGCCAGAAAGTTGTTCAGATCGTCCGAGAGCTGGCGCTCGACCTCGATCTTCTGCTGTAGCTGGGTGTTCAGGGTGGTCAGCTCCTCGTTCAGCGACTGCAGCTCTTCCTTTGAGGTTTCCAGCTCCTCGTTTGTCGACTGGAACTCTTCGTTCATCGACATGGCTTCTTCGTTGCTGGCCTTCAACTCCTCGGTCGTGCGTTCGTATTCGCGAATGGTATTGATCAGATCGCCGCGGGTCTTTTCCAGCTCCTGCTCCAGCAGATGGGTCGCCGCGCCCTCCTGCGGCGGGCCTGCCATTTCCGGCGACAGCTCCGCCTGATCCTGGAAGGTGACAAGGAACAATCTGGCGCCATCCAGAACCAGCGGGTGCACTTGGATGTCGACCGTCACACTGGATCCGTGCCGCATCATGCGTGCCGTGCTCTTTGCCTCGGCGTCGGTTTCGCGCGCGTTGCGCAGGGCGCTGGCCAGCCCGGTGCGCAAACCGTCACGCGCCATGGCCAGCAGATCGCGGCTGACCTCGCCGGTTGCCACCCTGATATAGGGGTCCATCCGGCCTTGGAGATACAGGGTTTCGGCATTGGCATCCACCAGAACGGCGGCCGGCGCATAATGTTCGACCAGCGCGCGCTGGCTGAACTCGGCCAGTCGCGATCCGCCCGGCAGAGATGACATGATATGCGGCGATGCGCTCATTCGCTGCTGGTGGCCGGGGCCGACCGGCAGCGGCATGTGGCGCGCGCGGGACGTGTTGCAGCGCTTGAAAATGTGGTATTTTCTGGACAGCGGCTGAAACAGCGTCTCACCGTCGCCGACGGTTTCCGACATGCCCAGAAACAGAACGCCGCTATCGCTGAGCGCGAAATGGAATACCTCCATCAGACGGTTCTGCGCCTCTGTTTTCAGATAGATCAGCAGGTTGCGGCATGAAATCATGTCCAGTTTGGAAAAGGGCGGATCGGCCAGCACGTCGTGACGTGCAAACACGACCGCATCGCGCAATTCCCGCGTGACGCGATAGCTGTGGTCCTCTTTGACAAAAAACCGGTCCAGCCGCTTTTGCGAGACATCGGCCACGATCGAATCCGGATAAAGACCGGCACGGGCCGTCGCCAAGGCGTCTTCGTCCACGTCGGATGCAAAAATCTGGATCCTGATGTCCTGTCGCAGGGTGGACACCCGTTCGATCAGCAACATCGCCAGCGAATAGGCTTCTTCGCCGGTGGCGCAGCCCGGCACCCAGACGCGCACCGCCTGCCCTGCCTGACGCGCGCCCACCAGATCGGACAGAACCGAGTCTTCCAGCCAGGCATAGGCATCGGGATCGCGAAAGAACCCCGTGACGCTGATCAACAGATCGCGGCTGAGGTTTTCGGCCTCTTCGGGCGAATCCATCAGCAGCGCCTGGTAATCCAACGGATCCTGCATATGGCGCAGCACCATGCGCCGTTCGATCCGGCGCAGCAGCGTGCCCTCCTTGTAGAGTTCCAGATTGATCGGGGAATGCGCCCTGAGCGTGGAAATGATACCTGCCAGCGACTGGCGCGCGTTTTCGCCGAACGGAACCTTCTTGGCGTTCGATACCACAAAGGCATGTTTGGCAAAGTCGGCAATGATCCCCGCCATCTGTGCAATCGGCACGACGCGATCGGCGGCGCCCGTCGCAATCGCGCTGCGCGGCATGCCGTCCTGCTGGGCCTCTGCCGGGTCCTGCACCAGAACGATACCGCCCTGCGCCTTGATTTCGGCAATCGCGGCCGATCCGTCGGTCCCGGTGCCGCTGAGGATCACGGCCACAGCGTTGCGCCCCTGATCCGCCGCCAGCGACATCAGGAACCTGTTGATCGGCAGCCTTGTGCCGGGGCCCCCTTCGGGCTCGGACAGGTGCAAAACGCCTTTTTCGATCTCGATATACCTGTTCGGCGGGATAACATAGACGTGATCGGGGACCACCGGCATGTCATCCTCGGCCAGAACGACCGGCATCTTGGTATGCCGCGCCAAGAGGTCCGCCATCAGGCTTTTGTGCTGGGGGTCCACGTGATGCACCAGAACGTAGGCCATGCCGGTATCCGGCGGCAGAGCGTTCAGAAAGGCCGTGAATGCCTCAAGCCCGCCCGCCGACGCGCCCAGCGCGACAACCGGAAACTGTTTCGCCTCCGGCGCGGCGCCGGCGGTTTTGCCGCCCTTTTTAACCGTCTTGGGTTTTGATGCTGGCGTTTTTTTTCTGGTCACACTTGCCCCTGCCGGTCTTATCGACCTCTTGCTACCGACAAGACCGGGTTTGGTGGCTCAGCTCATCAGGTAGCGTTCACGACAGCCTCGATATCAGGGATCGTGAGATTCGTCAGGTCCTTTGCGATTTCGCCGACCAGACGGTCTTTGAGGTGCGCCCCATATGCCGGGCGCATCTCGCCGAGGGTTTCGGGATCGGCGATGATCACGATATCATCAAACCGTTTCTGTGTGGCGCGTTCATTCAGCTTGGTAATCAGATCCTTTGCGAACGCCGTTTCGCGGGCCTCATGCTGGTCGGCTTGCTTGAATCCGGCGTTACCCGGACTGAAACGTTGCTGCTGGCGCCCTGCGCGGTCGCGGGCGAGCTCCTGTGTCTGCGGAACGTCAATCACGTCATGTTTCAGCACACGCAAATCCAGATGATCGGGCCAGCCTTTGTTTTCGAGGATCAGGAATTTGTTGCCATTGGCCACAACGACCCAAGTGTCAGTTTTCAACTTCATCATGCAACTCCTTGGCAATGGTGATTTTCGAATTGTGTACCAGCCGCAGACACAGCGCGCATGAACCTGGATCAACTTTTGCATAATAAATCAGCATTATCCGAGAGTTTTTCCGACAGGCTCCGTTGCAATGTCCGGCCAGTTCAGACTGTAGCGCGCAGCGATTGATTTTCGTCAAAACTCCGGCGCGAACCGCCCCTATGCTTGGGTCGAAACCGACGTTGCGAGGTGCCGTCATGTTCCGCCCATTTCTGACTGCTGTGCTGGCCTTGGGGTTGCTCGGCGTCCCTCCCGTCGCGGCGCAGACGTCCGAGCGGGTGCACGGCGGCGATACCTTTGTTTCGGCGCCGACAGTCGGCCAGACATTTTCGGCCAACCGCGATGTATTTGCCGTCGGCAACGTGATCGCCGCAAAGGGCGCGGCAAAAGGCGACATGCACCTTGTGGGGTTCGACGTCGATCAGGAGGCCACGGTTGGCGGCGATCTGTGGGCGGCCGGCATGAGCGTCACTCTGGCAGCCGCCATCGCGGGCGATGCGGCGGCGACGGGCTTCAGCGTGCGCAACACCCCGAATGCACCGATCGGCGGCAACGCCATTATGATTGGCAACACGGTAACGATTGACGGCCCTGTGACGGGGGCGCTGACGGGGTTCGGGCGCAACGTGGTTCTGAATGCCCAGATTGAGGGTGACGCGTGGCTCATGGGCGAGAACATCAGCTTTGGCCCCGATGCGGTGATCGCGGGCCAGCTGGTCTACTCCGCTGAACAGCCCATATCGGTGCCCGAGCGTGTCATTTCCCAAGATCGCATCCGCTTTGAGAAAGCTCAGCCACGGCACATCGCCTCGCAGATACGCGAGGGGTGGAAGAATGTCGAATATCCGGTTTTGCCTGCCTTCATGTCCCTGTTTGCGGCGTTCCTGGTGTCCCTCGCCTTTTTCATTGCCCTTGCCGCGATCTTTCAGTCCTTCCTGCCGAAACCGCTGCACCGGATGCAGACCTCGATAGTGGCCCGGCCCGGACAGGTGTTTCTGTCGGGCGTGATCGGCCTGTCGATGCTGTTCGGCATGGTCCCGATCATCGCGCTGACGGTGTTCGGGCTGCCGCTGGTGCCGATTGTCGTGCTGGCAATCGTGGCTGTCTGGACGTTGGGATACGCATTGGGCGCATACGCTGTCGCGCAGCGCCTGTTGCTGGCGTTCGGCGACACGGACGAGCGGCCGTCCTATCTGATCCGGCTGGTCGCCTTTGCGATGGTCCTGATCGGCGTTGCCGTTCTGAATTTCATTCCGTTTCTTGGCTGGATCGCGAATTACACGCTTGTCCTGCTGGGCATCGGCGCCATGACAGAGGCTGTCTTCAACCGGATCATTGGGAATCCGGGCGTCACGCTGGATGTCGATATGAAGCCGATGGACGATCAGGTGCCCTGAAGTATTTTCAAGAAGGAGAGCAAACCCATGTCCGCCAGAGGATTGGAAGTCATCGACAGTACGGTCCAGAAAACCTACGAATGGATCAACGAATGCAAGGACCGGCTTGATTGGAGCAGCGACCGCGACGCGCTGCGCCTGCTGCGCGTCACGCTGCATCAGATCCGCGACCGGGTGCATGTCAACGAGGCGGCACAGTTTTCCGCACAGCTTCCTGTCCTGATCCGGGGCATGTTCTTTGAGGGCTGGCAGCCGCATCTGGTGCCGCTGCCGCAGCGCCGTGCCAGCGATCTGATAGCTGCGATCGGACACCACGTGGGTGACGTCATGGAGTATCGAGGGCAACAGGACATCGTCACGGTGTTCAAGTTGCTGAATGCCCGGATTTCGGCGGGCGAAATCAACGACATCCGCGCCAATCTGCCGGAAGACATCCGCGCCCTGTGGCCAGAACCCTAGGGCGCGCGTCACATCTTGCGTGTCAGGCAGTGCGCGTCAGGCCTCGCCCTCGGCCATCGCGTTCAGATGCTGCGGCTGGAGCAGGATGACATGATGCACGTTTTCGATGGCAATCAGCTTTGCGTTGCGCAATTCGGTCAGGCTGCGGCTGACAGTTTCCGTGGTCAGCCCCAGATAGTCTGCAATATCAGTGCGCGGCATCGGCAGCCCAAACTCGACATATTTCCCCTGCCGCACGCCCAGACGGTCGCCAAGCATTGAAACAAACGCGGCAACGCGGTCACGGGCGCTGTTGCGGCCCAGGATCATGCAGTGTTCCTGCATGGCTTCGACCTGCCGCAGAACCCGTTTCAGCAGGGCCTGATGCGTACTGTTATCTGATAGATGCTTGGGGAGATGGCGAATGACCTGAGCATCACTGACGGCCTCGCAATCCGAAATATGGTAATGGTCCGAGCCATATCCCAGAATATCGCCGGGAAAGCCGAAGCCGACAACATAGCGGCGCCCGCCCCGCGTCAGGCGGCTAAGCCGGAAAACACCGCTCACAACTTCGAAAAGACCGGAGCACGCGTCCCCCTCGCGAAACAGGTTTGCGTCTGCGCTCAGGCAGAATGGCAACCGCGCTCGCGGCGTGCTCTGCGGGACGGTCGTGACCGGATGCGCCTTGAGCCTGGCAGGACTCGTCATATACATAGCGATCTCCCTTCAATTTCCAGAAGACCATGGGCAGGCTGTGTCGCCATAATTTCGCAGGTTTGTATCAAATTGTATCCGCGGACGTGAATCGGCCAGACCGGCGGAAATCCGCGCAAGACAGCATTGTATTCCTTGAAGAAAGCCCGCTAGGTAACTCTGCGGTATCGGAAAACGTCTCTGGGTTGTGGTGAACATATGGCAGATGAACATATCCTGATTGTCGACGACGACCCAAAGGTGCGCAATCTGCTGTCGCGGTGCCTGACGGGCGAGGGATTTACCGTGCTGGAGGCTGAGGACGAGCCGCAGGCACTGGATCTGGCAAAATGCGCCCAGATCGACCTGATCACGCTGGATATCAATCTTGGCCGCGGCGATGGATTCGAAGTTGCCCGCAAGGTGCGCGGCTTTTCGGATGTTCCGATCATCATGATCACCGGCAAGGATGACGTGATCGACCGGGTTGTCGGCCTTGAACTGGGCGCGGACGACTATATCACCAAGCCGTTTCATCTGCGCGAGTTGGTCGCGCGGGTAAAATCCGTATTGCGCAGGGCCAGGATCCGGGATGCCGATCCTTCGGTGCAGCCCGCCGCATCATCGGGCGAGGACCAGAATATCGCCCCTGACAGCGAAACGTTTCGTTTCGACGGGCTGACGGCCATTCCCGACCGCTTTGAACTGCTGGACCGCAACGGCAAGCCTTGCGATCTGACCAGCGCGGATTTCAAACTGCTGAGCGAGTTTCTTTTGCGGCCCAAGCGTGTCCTGTCGCGCGAACAGTTGATGGACCTGATCGGCGGCCCGGACTGGACCCCGCAGGACCGCGCCATCGACAATCAGGTCGCGCGCCTGCGCAAGAAGATCGAGCGTGATCCGGCACACCCGAAACTGATCACAACCGTGCGCGGGGTTGGCTACACGCTTAGCTGCGAGGTCGAGCGTTCGGGTCAAGTCCGGACGTAATCCGGAACCGCCCCAAGCCCTGCCCGTCCGGCACCGCGCCAACCTGCACCGACAGGGCAAGAAACCCGATCAGGTCCGAAAGCGATATCACGCCCCGCAACCGCGTGCCGTCGGCGACCAGATACTTGCGCCGCTTTGACTGGTTCATGATCTTGAGCAGATCTTCGGCGGTCATATCCGGGCTGACGGTATTGCTGTCATCTCTTGCAACGAACACGTCATCAATCCGGGTCATGGGCCAGTTTTCCCGGTCTATCCGGAGGATCGTATCCAGATCCACATAGCCCAGCAGGCGATCCCCCTCGACAACCGGGCTGAAACTGACCCGCTGCGCCAGAACGTTGTCGTTGATGAAATCCGCGAGGGTCTGCTCCGGCGCCGTCGTCACGGCTGGGGCGCTCATCAGGAACCCCACCGTCTGTCCTGCCATCGTGCTGGTCATCAACTGTTGCTGATAGGCGTTTCTGGCCGCCCCCAGAACGAACAGCCCGATCACGACCTGCCACAACCCGCTGATCCGGGCACCGCCAAACAGTGAGAAAAAGCCCAGCCCGATCAGCAACCAGGCAAGGATCGTACCGGACAAGGCGGCGATACGCGTCGCCTCAAGCAGGTTGCCGTTGCGCTTCCACAGCAACGCCCGCAAGACGCGCCCGCCATCCAGCGGAAAGGCGGGCAGCAGGTTGAACAGGGCCAGCACCAGATTGATCAGCGCAAGATAGGCAAGTATCACGGCCACCGCTTCAGGCAGTCTCAGGACCATTGCCGCAACGCCCGCGAACCAGAACACCACCGCCAGCGCGATGCTCATCGCCGGGCCCGCTAGCGCGGTCCAAAGTTCGGCACTTGCGGTATCGGGTTCGGCGGCCAGTTCCGCGACGCCGCCGAACAGGAACAGGGTGATTCCCTTGATCTTCATGCCAAACCTTTGCGCCACAAGCGCATGCGCCAGTTCGTGCAGGATCAACGAGCCAAAGAACAGGATCATCGCCGTGAGGGCCATGACGGTGTAGCCGACGACTGACCCATCCGGAAAGACGATCGGGAAATACCCCGTTGCAAGGCTCCAGGTTATCAGGGCGGCAATCAAGAACCAGCTTGGGTCGATCTTTATATCAAACCCCAGCAGCGACATGATTTTGAACGATTTGGAAAACACTGCACACCTCTAGGACTGTACCCCGCAAGGCTACCCATTTTCGGGCAACACCGGATTGACAATTCTCAATACTCATCTTCGAGCTAAGCCGGCGAAGGAAAAAGGCCAGTATCCGATCGCGCGGCCCCGGTCCGCTATCTGAAAAAGAGAGAAGCGCTGGCGGGGGGCGCATGAATAGGTTTGAGGTGGATCCCACTCTGCGTTTTTCCGCGACGACCAGTCACGGTTATTGTTTTATGCTGATAACTTACGTGATGCTTTTGAAGCTTTAAATGAACTCCGCTGTCCCGACTGTCATCCCGACAAGTTCATCGAGCGGCGGAACAGGGCCAGGCTGGCGACGAAGAACACCAGCCCCAAACCGCCCATCAGCGCCAGCTGGACCCAGACCGTCCCCAGACCGGCGCCGCGGAAAACCACTGCCTTGGCGAAGGCCAGAAAATGGCGCGACGGCAGCGCCGTGGTCAGGCGCTGGACGATGTCGGGCTGGCTTTCGATGGCGCCCATGCCGCCCGACAGCATGATGATCGGGATGATGACCATGATCACCAGCAGCGCGAATTGCGCCATGCTGCGCGCCATCGTGCCCAGAAACATGCCGATGGCGGCGGCAGCGGCGAGGTAGACCGCCGTGCCGGTCAACAGCAGCGGCACCGATCCGGCCATCGGCACGTTCAGCACCCCCTGCACGACAAAGAGCAGCGACAGGGTAAACGCCGCCAGCACCACGACAACATTGGCCAGCACCTTGGACAGCGCGATTTCCAGCGGCGTCAGCGGCATCACCATCAGATGCTCGATCGTGCCCTGCTCGCGTTCGCGCAGCATCGCCGCCCCGGTCAGCGCGATCGTCAGGAGCGACAGCTGATTCAGAAGCGATGACACCGATTTGAACCAGACCGGATCGCCGTTGGGGTTGAAGGCGCGGCGCAGCTCCAGCCGCAGCGCCGGATCGGGCGCCTCCGGGTTGCCCACCAGAAAGGCGCGGGTTTCCGAGACCAGGATATTGCCGATGTAATCGGTGCCAAGCTGCGCCTGCGACACCGCCGTCGCATCGACCTCAAGCTGCGCGGCGGGCATCAGGCCGGCGATCACGTCGGCCTCGAAACCGGGCGGAAAGGCGAGGACGAACATGATGTGGCCCGCGTCCATTTCAGGCGCCACCTGATCGGCCCCGATCATCACCGGCGGCTGGAACCATGGCGGCCCCAGCGCATCCGCGATCTGCCGGGTCAGCGTCGAGCGGTCCTCGTCCAGGATGGCGATGGCGGCGTTATAGACCGTGTCGCCCGCGCCGCTGGCCTCAAGGATCACCGCGATGATGAAGGACCACAAGATCAGGATCACCATCACCGGATCGCCAAGGACGCTCTTCAGCTCCTTTCCCGCCAGCCAGAAGATGTTGATGAGCCGCCGCATCGCTAACGCTCCTGCTTGCGCAGGGCAAGCACGGCCAGCGCGGTCAGAACCGGACCAAAGATGGCAAGACGCAGCAGGTGGCCCGACAGTTCGGGCAGGCCCAGCCCCTTGGTGAAGGTGCCGACGCTCAGCCCCATATACCAGGTCGTGGGCCAGAGCGTGCCGACGATCCGCGCAGGCCCCTCCAGCGAGGATACCGGCGTGATCATGCCCGAGAATTGCAGCGTCGGCATCACCGACAGGATCGCCGCGGCAAAGACCGCCGTGACCTGCGTCCTTGCCATCATCGACACCAGCAGGCCATAGCCCGTCGCCGCCACCGCATAGAGCAGCGCGCCCAGAACCAGCGCCGCCGGACTGCCCTTCAGCGGCACGTCCAGCACCGTGACAACCAGCACCGTCAGGATGATGAAATTGAGCAGCGTGATGGCGATATAGACCAGCTGCTTGCCGATCAGGAATTCAGCCCGACCGGTGGGGGTGACGTAGAAATTGGTGATCGTGCCGATTTCCTTTTCGCGCGCCACGCTGACCGCCATCAGGATCGCCGGGAAGAGCAGCAGCAGTAGCGGCGGGATCGAGGGGCCGATGGCGGGCAGGCTTTCCATCGCCGGATTGTAGTGGAACCGCGGCTCCAGCCGCACGGGCGGCGCCTGATCGGGGGTGCGCGCGGTGAGCAGATCGGTCAGGGCCAGCGTCGATTGCGCGCCCTGGGTCAGCATATGATTATGCGCGCCCGCGACATAGCTTTCGACAGTGCCGGCGCGGCTGGTATCGGTGCCGTCGATCAGCGCGGCAATCTCGGCCACGTCGCCGCGCCGCACAGAGACGCCGAAATCGGGCGGGATCTGCAGCGCCAGCGCCAGCTCACCGCTGGCCATGCGCCGCTCAAGCTCATCGACACCGCCGATATCGGGGCGCTTGAGGAACCAGTCGGACTCCTCGAACCCCGACAGGTAGGCGCGGCTTTCGGGGCCACGGTCAAGGTCGAAGGCGGCAAAGGGGATCTGGCGCACCTCCTGCGAGATGCCGAACGACATGATCAGCAGCAGGACCGCACTGCCGATGAAGGAAAACGCCAGCCTGACCGGATCGCGCCGCACCTGCATCGCCTCGCGCGTGGTGTAGGCCAACAGCCGCCTGATGCTGAAACGTGGCGCATTGGTAGAGGGTTCGGCTGACTCGCTGGCGGTTAGTGTCGTATCGCCCACCGGGGCCTCGGGCGGCATCGCGTCCATCATATGGGCGATGAAGGCATCCTCAAGCGTCGCCATGCCCCGCGCCTCGATGATGTCCTGCGGGGCGCCGGTCACCAGAACCTTGCCCGCATGCATCAGCGAAATGCGGTCACAGCGCATGCCCTCGTCCATGAAATGGGTCGAGATGAAGATCGTCACGCGCTCGCGCCGGGCCAGATCCGTCAGCATGTCCCAGAACGCATCGCGCGCCTGCGGATCGACGCCCGAGGTCGGCTCGTCCAGGATCAGGATATCGGGCGCATGGATCACCGCGACGGCCAGCGACAGGCGCTGGCGCACGCCCAGCGGCAGCGATGCGGCGCCCTGATCCAGATAGCTGTCCAGTCCGAAACGCGGCACCAGATCAGCCATCCGTTTGGCGGTCAGATCCGCACCCAGATGAAAGAGGCGCGCGTGCAGCAGCAGGTTCTCCCGCACCGACAATTCGCCGTAAAGCGAGAAGGATTGCGACATGAAGCCGACCCGGCGGCGCGCATCGAGGTTCTGCGCATCGACCGGCTGGCCGAAAATCCACGCCTCGCCCTCTGTCGCGGGGGTCAGCCCCGTCAGCATCTTCATGGTCGTGGTCTTGCCGCAGCCGTTGGAGCCAAGAAAGCCGAATATTTCGCCGCGCGCGATTTCGAAACTGACCGCGTCCACAGCGGTGAAATCGCCGAAACGTTTGGTGAGGTCTTCCGCCTTGATCGCCGGCGGTCCGTCGGCGGCACCTGATTGCTTCGCAGCAGGCGGCGCGGCCTTGGGAGCAGCGATTTCACCGCCCAGCAGCGCCACATATGCCGCACCGACGCTGTCAGTGCCGGTTTGCGCCATCAGACCCTCGGGGCTGGCCTCGGCCAGCACGTGCCCTTCGTTCATGGCGATGAGATGCTCGAACCGCTCAGCCTCTTCCATATAGGCGGTGGAGACCAGCACGCTCATTTCCGGGCGGTCCTTGCGGATCGTGTCGATCAGGTCCCAGAACTGGCGCCGCGACAGCGGATCGACGCCGGTCGTCGGCTCATCCAGAAGCAGGAAATCCGGATCGTGGATCAGCGCCGCGCACAGCCCCAGCTTCTGCTTCATTCCGCCCGAAAGCTTGCCTGCGGGGCGTTCCAGAAACGGCGCAAGGCCGGTGGCGCGGGTCAGCCGTTCGATCCGCGCGGCGCGTTCGGCGCGGCCCTGACCGAACAGCTTGCCGAAGAACTCCAGATTCTCGCGGATGCTCAGATCGTGATAGAGGTTCTTGCCCAGCCCCTGCGGCATGAAGGCGATGCGGCGACCGATATCGTCGCGGTGGCGGGCGCGGGACATGTCGCCGTCCAGCGTCTCGATACCGCCGGTCTGCAGCTTCTTGGCGCCGGAAATCAGCCCCATCAATGTCGATTTGCCCACGCCGTCCGGTCCGATCAATCCGACCATGCGCCCGGCGGGGATGGCAAGCGTGACGTCATCAAGGGCCGTGAGTTTGCCATAGCGATGAGTGACCGCCGTCATTCTCGCGACAGGGTCGCGCGCCCCGCCTGCGCCGCTCATTGGTCTGGCTCGCCGCCGGCGCCGCCCTCGCCGCTGAGGGGCGCAGGCAGGGTTTCGAGCACCGGCGGCGTCAGACCTTCGGGCCATTCCGGCAAGCTCCCGTCCGCCGCGACAAGCCGCACCCAGGCGACGCCGCGCACGCCGGTCTTGACCTGGGCCAGACGCGCCTCGACCAACTGTTGCGGGATGCGCACGCGGACGCGAAACATCAGGCTTTCACGCTCTTCGACGGTTTCGACCTGTTTCGGAGTGAATTGCGCCTGCGGGGCGACGAAACTGACGATGGCGGGCACGGCCACATCGGGCATCACATCGACGACGATACGCGCCTCATCGCCGATCTGCACACGCGGCGCGGCGCCGGCGGGCAGGAAAAACTCCATATAGACATTGCCCAGACTGACCAGCGTCAGCACCTTGCCGCCGCTGCCCAGCACCTCGCCGGGCTGGGCCAGACGATACAGCACCCGGCCCGCCTGAGACGCGTAGAGCGTGCTGTCGGCGATGCGCGCCTCGATCTCGCGCAGGTTGGCGATTTCGGCATCGACCGCACGCTCCCTGGCGCGGACATCGGCCTCTGCGGCGGTAAGCCCGGCTTCGGCCACCTGCGCCTCGGTGCGGCGGATATCGAGGTTCTCGCGCGAGATGACGTCGCGTTCGCTGAGGGTTTCGGCGCGGGCCAGCTCGCTTTTGGCCAGAGCAAGGTTCGCTTTGGCCCTTGTCACGCCGGCCTTGGCCACTGCCGCCGCAGCCTCGGCGCTGGCCACGGCAGCCTCTGCGCGCATCTTCTGCGCCTCAAGCTCGGTCGTGTCCATGACGGCCAGTATATCGCCCTGCGCGACCAGATCGCCCTCTTGCACCGCGATCTGCGCGACGCGGCCCGAAAGGCGCGGTGACACATCAACCAGATCAGCCTCCACCCGTCCGTTGCCGCGTGCAAAGCCTTCTGGCGGCAGGCCGCTGGGGGCAAGGAATATCTTCCACAGCGCAAAGCCCAGAAACGCGGCGAACACCGCCAGAACCAGCATGATTGATACCCGACGTGACATTACGATTCTCCTGCATCGCCAGCCGGGCCGATTGCGATGCCGCGCCGGTAGATTTCAAAAACCCGGGGGGCATCCTTGACCATATGGCTCATGTCGCCCGCGATCAGCGATTGCATGGCAAGGCCCTGAATCGTGCCGATGAACAGCGTCGCCGCCGCCTCCCCGTCCAGATCGGCGCGCAACTCGCCGCGCGTCTTTCCGGCGGCGATGAGACCCTGCAACCGCTCCGCATATTGTTTCAGCATGGCGCGCGCCAGCCGCTTGGCCGGCGTGGCCTTGGAGCCCTGCAACTCGCCGAACATCATGCGCGGCGCGCCGGGATGTTCGGAAATGAAAGCCACATGCGCCAGAAACATCGCCTGCATCGTGTCGATCGGCGACGTGATCCCCTTGGACGCTTTTTCGATGCGCGCCATCAGGCGTTCGGAAACCCACGCCATGACCGCCTGCCAGATCGCCTCCTTGTTGGGGAAATGCCGGAAAAGCGCGCCCTGCGTCAGGTTCATGTGCTTGGCGATCGCGGCTGTCGTGATGGATTCGGGATTTGTCCTGCCGGCGAGGTCGATCACCGCCTCGACGGTGACGTTGCGCCGCTCCTCGGCGGGGAGGTTTTTCTGTCGGGATGCGGTCATTGAGGTGCCTCTCCTTGCCCGAGCGCAACGCCACGCCACACCGTGACCGTCGCTCTCTTCGTGATGATCCGAACTGCCCGTTCTTATCTCGCTGGATCATGGCTTGATTTTTAATAGTAATCAATTACTATCTTAAATCGAACACGTCTGACAATCCCAAACACACGGAAAAAGGTCGACCCGCATCGCACAGCAAAGGGGGGGATGATGGAACAGAAAAAGGATCAAACCGTGATAGACCTGCGGGCCGCGCGCAGCGACACCGCCCGCGCGCCGACCGCCAAAGAAACCACGCCCAAGGCCGATATCGCCAAGATCGAGCCACCGAAGGGTGCGCGCGATCCGATGACCGGCGCGACCGAAGCCAATGCGGTGGCACAGGCTGATGGCGATACCCTCTCGACGCTGCAAGAGGCGCTCGACCACAGCATGCAGGTCTGGCTGTCGCGGTTCACGCATGGATTGTCACCGGCGGCGCTGATGGGGGCATGGTTCGACTGGGCGACACATGTGACGGCGGCACCGGGCAAGCGGTTGCAAATGGTCGAAAAAGCCAATGATGGAGCGCATCGTTTCGTCACCTACGCCCTCAGATGCGCGAGCAAGGCCGAGAATGCCGAGCCCTGCGTCGCGCCGCTGCCGAATGACGACCGGTT
Source organism: Roseovarius sp. (assembly GCA_036568405.1). GTDB lineage: Bacteria > Pseudomonadota > Alphaproteobacteria > Rhodobacterales > Rhodobacteraceae > Roseovarius. The sequence continues at coordinate 119,648 of DATCSR010000035.1, read as the reverse complement.
CCGCGACGATGCATGGCACAAAAGGCCCTTCAACCTGATTCATCAGGCCTTTCTGCTTCAGCAGCAATGGTGGCACAATGCGGTCACCGGCGTTCCCGGCGCTACGGCGGACCACGAGCGCGAGTTGCAATTTCTCACCCGCCAGATACTCGACATGGCGTCGCCCTCGAATTTTCTGGCAACCAATCCCGAGCTCATCGCAAAGACACGCGATGAGGCCGGGATGAACCTTGTGCGGGGCCTGCAACACCTTGCGGAGGATGCGCAGCGGGTACTGACCGGACAAGTTCCGCTGGATACAGAGGATTTTCAGCCGGGCCGGGACGTCGCGGTAACCGAGGGCAAGGTGGTCTATCGCAACCGGCTGATCGAACTGATCCAATATGCTCCCCAGACGGACAAGGTGCGCGCAGCGCCGATCCTGATCGTCCCGGCATGGATCATGAAGTACTACATCCTCGACCTTTCGCCGCATAACTCGATGGTGCGGTATCTGGTCGAACAGGGTCACACGGTCTTTATGATCTCGTGGAAGAACCCCGATGCGGGCGACCGCGATCTGACGATGGACGACTACCGCCGCCTTGGCATCATGGACGCGTTGGATGTGATTGGTGACATCCTGCCCAAGCGCGAGATCCAGGCCGTCGGCTATTGTCTGGGCGGCACGCTGCTGTCCATTGCGGCTGCGGCGATGGCGCGGGATGGCGATGCGCGTCTGGCCTCGCTGTCGCTGCTGGCCAGTCAGGTCGACTTCACCGAGCCAGGCGAATTGGGCCTGTTCATCAACGAAAGCCAGCTTGCCTTTCTGGACAGCGTGATGTGGAAGCAGGGCTATCTGGATACGACCCAGATGGCAGGCGCGTTCCAGATGCTGCGCTCGAACGACATGATCTGGTCGCGGATGGTGCGCGAATATCTGAGGGGCGAACGCCAGCCGATGTTCGATCTGATGGCATGGAACGCGGACGCCACCCGCATGCCCTACCGGATGCATTCGGAATACCTGCACAAGCTCTACCTGAACAACGAACTGGCCGAGGGGCGGTTCGACGTCGATGGCCGCCCGGTTCACGTCTCGGATATCAAGGTGCCGATATTTGCCGTGGGCACGATCCGCGATCACGTCGCGCCTTGGAAATCGGCATTCAAGATAAACATGCTGAGCGACACGGACGTGACCTTTGCGCTGACCAGTGGCGGGCATAATGCCGGCATCGTGACCCCGCCGGACCATCCACGAAGGACCTATCGGATCCGTCACCGGAAGGAGGCCGATGTTCACATCGGTCCCGACACCTGGATTGAGGAAACGCAGGAAATACAGGGGTCATGGTGGATGCCCTGGGCCAAATGGCTGGACGCGCAGGCAGGCGAGATGGTCGCGCCGCCACGAATGGGCCGTAAGGGGCAGCCAGCCCTCGGCGATGCGCCCGGAACGTATGTATTTCAGAAATAAGCCGTGCGGATGCACCCGCCCAAGCCCAAAGCACGGGCCGTAAGAAAGATAACTGCGTATGAATGACAAACGATGGAGTCTCATGATTGTGGCGGTCATTGCCGTCCTGTTTGGCCTGCTGACCATAGCCGCCGGCGGGCGCGCGCTTTTCGGCGGCGCCGAGGCGCGCGCTGCCGTGGGCGATGCCGTGCCTTTCGTTCTGTGGTTCAACTTCTTTGCCGGCTTTGCCTATGTCGTCGCGGGCATCGGCCTGTTTTTCCGGCGATCCTGGGCTGTACGCTTGTCGATCGCCATCCTTGCCGCCACAATCCTGGTCATGATTGCCTTCGGCGTTCACCTGTTGATCGGCGGCCCCTACGAGATGCGCACGGTCGCAGCCATGAGCCTGCGTACCGTGCTATGGGGCGCGATTGTCGGCGAGGCAATTCGCGAACCGAGGCGTTTTGAACCAATCACCGCCCGAAGCGGTGCCCGTGCGTTTTCCCGCAAAGATGGTAAAGGAGAAAGCAAATGATCAATTGCACCCTCAAGATGGGCAGAATACGGCGGGCCCTGTTCTCGCTTGCGGCGGGATGCGTGCTGGTCGGCGGATATGCGGCCACCGCACAGCAGGTACAGCCGGTTTCACCGGATCTCACACCAAAACTGCGCGAATTGCTGCGCAAGGAAATGCTGTCGATCGAGGATGGGAGCAAACAGATCCTGTCGCACCTGATTGCCGGAGAGGATGCAAACGTCGCCGAAGTGGCGCAGCAGATCCATGACAGCTTTATCCTGCAACAATCAATGACACCCGAGGACAAACAGGATCTGATGGCGGCTGTGCCGGAGGATTTCGTGACGCGGGACCGTGCCTTTCACGCGCTTTCGGCCGATCTCGCGCAGGCCGCGCGCGATGGCGACCGATCTGCGCAACATGAGAAATTCGGCCAGATGATCGAAACCTGCACCGCCTGTCATGCGCTCTATGCGACCGACCGGTTTATCGAACTCGCCGAATAAATGATGACGGACTCGTGCGGAACCTGGGAACAACGCGCACCGCGCGGCGTTGTTCCCTAAGAGGGGGGAAAAGCCACGCCGCGCCCCCCGTACGATCGCGAGGGGAGACGCGATATGTCTGATCCGCTCAAAACCGACAAGGTCTGCTCCGAACGTCTGCGCGCGCAGCGGCGCGAGGCGGCGGCAGTCATCGGTATTGACGACGCATATTTGTTAAGACTGGTCCATTTCTTCGTGGCGCGTGTGCGCGCGGATAAAACGCTTGGACGGTTCTACACGGTTGAGGATGAAGAGCACAGAACCCGGCAGGTCACTCAAATGACCTCGTTCTGGCTGTCCACCGGGTTGGGAACGGACGATTACGTCGGTGATCTGGTCGCGGTGCATCGTAAACTTCCGGGTCTCACGCCAGAGGATTTCGACCGCTGGCTGGTGTTGTTTCGGGCCTCGCTCGACGAAACCGCGCCGACGGTCGAAGCGGCGCGCTACCTCATGATCCGGGCCGAGCGCGTGGCCGAATATCTGAAAGCCGAGCTTTTCGAAGGCCCCGGTGACGCCGGGCGCGACTGATGCGTGTCCCCGCGACCGTCATCGGTTAGGTCATCGGACCGGGGTCAGCCGAATTCCGTTGGAGCCAAGATAGCGCCCGTTCGGCTGGCGGGTGAAGGTCAGGCATTCCTGCCCCTTGCGCGGGCCGGAGGTCAGCGTCACACATAGCTGATTGCCCGAAATCATCCAACTGCCGGCCCCTTGGCCGATCGGCGTTTTCAGGGTCATCGTCCCGTCCCTGGCATACCGCAAGTTAACCGACATGATCCCTTTCCTGCCCTGAAATTCGTGCCCTACGATTTCGCGCGATATCTCATCCGCGCTCAACGCTTGCTCTGCGCCGGCTGCTGCGCAAAGCGGCATCAGGATCGCGGCGGCCAGCGCCATGACTAACGTCTGTCGCCGCAGGCGGGGCGCCCCTCTGTATTCATCGGACATTTTTCAAGGTACTCCTTTGTTCGTGGCTGCCTTCGCCCGCGCCAATCCCAGATCGCCAAGGATGGCGTAGAAAGCTGGCAAAACTACCAGGATCAGCACGGTCGAGGACAGCAGGCCGAACACGACCGAGATCACCAGCGGCTTCAGCGTCTGGGCCTGAGTGCTGGTTTCCAGCAGCAGCGGGACAAGGCCCATCATGGTGGTGGATACTGACATCAGGATCGGGCGAAACCGCTCGCGGCTCGCCTGCCCTGCGGCGCGGGCCAGATCCATGCCATCGGCAGCGTGGCGCTTGATGACCTGCACCAGCAGGATAGCGTTGTTTACCACAATCCCGGCAAGCGACGCGGCGCCGATCAGCGAGGGCATCGAGATGTTGTAGCCCATGATCAGATGACCCAGAATCACTCCGATAAAGGCCAGCGGAATCGCCAGCATCACGATCACCGGCTCCACATAGCTGCGGAACTGGAACGACAGCACGACATAAATGCCCACCAGCCCGATCAGGAACCCGCGCAGGATCGAGGCGACCGTTTCGGCGGAATTCGCGCTTTGGCCGCCGATCTCGTAGCTCAGGCCCGGTATCTCGGCGGCGAGCCGTGGCAGGAACCCGTTTTGCAGCTCGGCAACAATCGCGTCGGCATTGCCGATACGGGTATCGACATCGGCCTGCACGGTCGCCGTGCGCCGCCCGTCGACATGGGTGATGGCCGCCCAGCCGCGCGCCTCCTCGACGCGTGCCACGGTCGACAGCGGCACGGGCATGCCGTCCGGCAGGGTGATGGTGAAGTCGCGCAGGTCGTCGCGGGAATCGCGATCGTCCGAGGATTGCTGCAACTCGATCTCGTGGCTTATGTCGCCGCTTTGCACGGTCGACACGATGCGCCCCAGAAAAGCCGCGCCGATCTGGTCGGCCACGCCCTGCGCGGTCACCCCCAACGCGGTGGCGTGGGGGGCAAGGTGCAGGCGCAGCTCAGGCTTTCCGGGGCGCAGGTCGTGGATCGCATTGAACACGCCGGCATAGGTTTCGGCCTCGGATTGCAGCGCGTCGGCCGCGCGGGCCAAAACCTTCAGATCAGGGGCGGACAGGCGGATTTCTACGGCGATGCCCTGCGGGCCGATACTGGGCTCGGTCAGCAGGATCGCCAGCGCGCCGGGCACGTCGCCAATCTCCTTGCGCCAGCGTGTCACCACCTCGTCCAGCGTCACGCTGCGGATTTCCGCGCCCAGCAGATCGGCGGTGATGGTGGCGACATGCGGGCCGGATTCGCCCGCGGTGGCATTCTGGTTAAAGCGAAGCTGCACGGTTTTCACCAGCGCCGCGCCGTCCGGCTGGTCCGGCGCAAAGGCGGCGTTGACGCGGGTGAGCGCGTCAATCACCCGGTTCGCGACCGCGTCGGTGCGCCTCAGCGGCGTGCCTTGGGGCATCAGGATGCGCGCCTCCAGAACATCGCCGTCAATTGCCGGGATCGCCTCGCGTTTCAGATACCCGCCGCCCATCAGCCCCACGGTCACGATCAATGTTGCAAGGGTCGCGCCGCTGACCAGATAGCGGCGGCGGATCGCCAGATCGGCCATGCCGCCGACCCGCCTTTCGCGGAAACGCTCGAACCGGCGGTCGAACCCGGCGCGAAACCGCGACGGCGGCTTGCCGGCGCCTTTCAGGCCGTGGCTCAGGTGGTGCGGCAGGACCCAGAACGCCTCGGCCAGGCTAGCGGCGAGGGCCGCGATCAGGACCAGCGGCACGACCTCCAGAACCGCGCCCAACTCGCCCGCCAGATAGGCCAGCGGGCCAAAGACCGCGATGGTCGTGGCGAAGGAGGCAAGCACCCCCGGCATCACCGCCAGCGTGCCCTCCACGGCCGCATCAAGGCGCGATGCGCCGCGCGCCGACGCTTCGGCAATAGAATCGGTGATGACGATGGAATCGTCCATCACGATCCCGATCGCCATCAGCAGCGCGACAAGCGTCATCATGTTCAGCGACAGCCCCAGCAAGGCCATCGCCGCGAACGCCCCCAGAAAGGCCACCGGCAGGCCCATCGCCGCCCAGATCGCAAAGCCGGGGCGAAAGAAGAGGCTCATCACCACAATGACCAGAACCAGCCCCAGCGCGCCGTTCTGCACTAGCATGACCAGCCGGTCGCGCACGATGCTGGTCATGTCCCTGACGATTTCCAGACGCAGCGCCTGCGGCAGTATCGCGCGTTCGCCGCGAACCATCTCCTCGACGTCATCGAAGACTTCCAGCGCATCGGCGTCCAGCGCCTTGTCCACCTGCAGGAACACGGCGCGCTGACCGTCAAGGTACGCGCGCTCCTCCTCCGGCGCATAGTCTTCGGTGATGGTGGCGATCTGCCCTAGCGAGAGCTCGGCGCCGTTGGGCTTTGACAACACCACCAGCTCGGCCAGACCGGCAACGCTGCGCCGCTCGTCCGTGAAGCGCAGGCTGATATCGCGCGTGTCGGTTTCCAGACTGCCAAGCGGGCGGTCCACGCTTTGCGCGTCTATCTGGGCGGCAAGGCCCGACACCGTCAGCCCGTGCTGTTCCATCACCGCGCGGGGCACCGTGATGCGGAACTGCCGCTTGCCAAAGCCGGCCATCGTGACCTTGGCCACTCCGGGCAGGGCCGACAGCCTGTCCTGCAACTCTGCGGCATAGCGTTCCAGTTGCGTGGGCGGCAGATCGCCCGCCACCGCGACCGAGGTGACGGGATCGGTGCGGTGCAATTCGCGCACGACGGCAGGCTCGGCCGCATCCGGGAAGTCGTCGACCGCAGTGACCTCGGTCCGCAAATCGTTGATGAAACGGGCGCTGTCGCCACTGGCGTCCATCGTCGCGACGGCGCGGGCGATACTGCCCTGCGCGGTGCAACTCAATTCATCCAGTCCCTCGACACTTTCGACCGCATCCCAGACCCGCCGGCATATCGCATCCTCGACCTCCTCGGCCGTGGCGCCGCGGTACTCGACGCTGATTTCCGCCTCCACCGGCCTGAAATCGGGAAAGGTCTCGCGCTTGAGCGTGGGCGCCGCCATCACACCGGCAGCGAGCAGCAGGACCAGCAAGAGGTTGGCAGCGGTCGGATGCCCGGCGAACCATCGGATCATTCAGATGTCCCCGCCGGAGTCACGATCATGCCGGGTATGGCGGGCACCAGATCGTCCAGAATGATTTCCTCGCCGGGCTCGACACCCCCCGAAAGCACCGCCTGCCCGGCCTGCCGCCACGCGACCGTGACCTCGCGCAGCTCAAGCCGCCCGTCCGCATCGCGCAGATAGACAAGGTTGCCATCGTGAATCGCGCTGTCCGGAATCTGCACGCTGGTGGATACGACCGGGCCGGTCAGGACAACCTCTGTATACATGTTCGGAACCAGCGGCAGGCGCAGGGGCGGGTTCGTGTTCGCATAGGGGTCGTCCACGATGACAACGGCGGGCACTGAACGGGCCTGCGGGTCCAGCGCGCTTTGTACGCGCTCCAGCCGCCCGGGCCATGTCTGGGACGCATCCGACACCAGCCGCACATCGACGGATATTCCGTCAAACCGCGCGGACAGGTCGGAAAGCGTCATGTCTGCGCCATCACTTGCCCCGCCCATCAGGCGCCGGAACGATGTCACGGGGATCTGCGCCGTGATCTCGGCGCGGGCGATATCGTCCGCCGTCACCAAAGACTGACCCGCTGCGACAAACTGATGCCGCTCGACATGTACGGCGCCGACCCGCAAATCAAACGGAACCACGATATCGGTTTTGTCGAGATCGCGCCTCGCGCGGGCCAGAACCGCATTCGTGCGCGCCATTTGGGCTTCGAGCCGTTTGTGACGGGTCGGAATCAGGCTCAGCGCATTCTGCAACTCTGCAACGACCCGGCGCACCTGCAATGTCGCGCGCTCCTGTCCGTCCAGCGCTGACTGGGCCGCGACACCGCGCGCAACAAGGTCGCGCACGCGCGCCAGCTCGGTTTCGGCCAGATCCAGCCGATCCTGCTCCAGCGACAGCAGTCGCTCTGTGTTGGCCTCGTCAATATCCAACTGCGCGATATCAGCTTCCAGCGCCGCCAGATCCGCCTCGGCCTGTGCGACCTGAAGCTCATAGGACGTCGGGTCGATTTTCAGGACCTTGGCGCCTTCGCGCAGCACATTGCCGGTGTCCAGTTCGGGGTGACGCCAGATGATCGCGCCGGCAATTTCGGAAATCGCCTCCCAACTGCGCGCGGCCTGAACATTGCCATACCCGCGCACGACCGTCCGAACGGGCACGGCTTTGGCCGTGAGAGTGCGCGCAACCGCGTTACGCTCGCGTTCATCCACCCGCGCAGGTGGCTCGGACGTTGAAATCAGCCAGGCTGCAATGGCGATACCAAGCGCGACAGGCAGGAGTACTCCAAGTCCGCGGGCAATCTTCACTTCCTGCCTCCTTGTTCCAGTCAGCCAAGCCGCTGAAACGGCCCGGCCCTGCCTATTTCCGACACGACCCGGAGGCCGTTGCGCCGAAAGCCTGCGTTCAAGCTGGCCGCTCTCAAAAGATAGTGATTAATTACTAACGTAAAGATACCGTATTGCAACAAGTGCGGAAAAATTTCGCAGCTTTCTATCGACCTGAGGTTCTATCGCGACAGAGACTTGCGCAATCAATCGGAGAACGGTCAGCCGTCGTTCGATTTTTTTATATATAAATCAGCGCTTTATGACGTGAACTTTATGCACAGCCGTAACCTCATGCTTCAGGCTCTTCACAAAGCGCTATTATTCCGCCCTGAGGCTGTCATCCGGCGCCTTGGCCACCGCTGACCGAAAGCCGTCTGAGCCGTGACGGGGGCTGAAATCGCCTGACATCAGCTCTTCCATGAAAAGGCTGGTGAACTGGGCGCGGCCGTGTGTGCCGGACTTTGAATAGATACTGGTGGCCTGGGCCCGGACGGTGCCGGACGCCGTGTTTCTGACCCGGGCGATGGCATCGTTGTCCAGTCCCTTGAGGATCATCAGGGCAACATCGCGCTCTGCCGCGGTCAGGTTCCAGTCGTCGAAGAACTCGTCCATAACCTCGGCCATCTGTCCGCGCGCGACCTTCAGCCCGGTGTCCATATCATCCATCCGGGCCAGCAACCGGCGCAGCTCGACCATCATGAATGCGACGCCGCCGATGAGCGTGACAGAGGCGAGCGTTTCGATCGTCAGGTGCACATCGTAAGGCTTCACGCCTGCCAGCACATCCGTGATCACGTCCCCGATGAAGAACAGCGCGCAGAGCGACTGCAAGACAATGAGGCAGGCGAGCCCTGTCGCCCGCCGACCCCTTGCTCGTACAGACCTCTTTGGCCGTTTCATCTTACCTTGGTTCCGGCTGGTATGCGCTTGCGTCCGTTTACCATGGCGCGGACCAGATTGACACCGGATCGCCATGTATCGAACGCCACGCCGGCGATATGTAGCGCAACCGACAGCAGCAGCCAGTTGAAGGCCAGCTCGTGCGCCTGTTCGACCCAGTCGATGCCGAAAAACCGCAGCGTGGTCATCATGTAGCCCGTCACACCAAGAGCGATCACCGTCAGCCACAGGTTGTAGGCCATCAGCGCGCCGATCGGATTATGTGACAGATGAACGGCTTTGTCTCCTCCCAGAACGGCGCGGACATGGCGGATCGCCTGCGCCGGATGTGGCGGAAAGGCTGAAAACCGGGCGGGCCGTGTGCCGATGATCGCCCAGACAAGACGAATTCCGACCAGGCCCAGCGCGATGTACCCGACCCATTCGTGCAGCTTGCTTTCGTCATCGGTGAATGCGCCGTTGAGCAGGATCGTCAAGGCAAGAGACCAGTGGATCAGCCGGACCAGCGGGTCCCAGACGGCCACGTCGCGGGCGCTCTCGCGCCCGCTTGTGTGAATTGAAGCAATCGCCATGATCAGCTCTTGACGTCGAGTTTGGTGATCTGGCCGGTTTCGGGGTTCACATAGACCTCGCCCATCTTGCCGTCCTTGACGAAATAGACCTCGATCTTGCCGTCTTCCATTTCGGCCTTGCGGACCTCATAGCCCATCTCGGTCAGCTTGGTTTGCACCTCCTGCATCGTCGTGCCAAGCATCGTGTCCGTGCTGAGGTCTTCTGCAAGTGCGGGTGTCGCAAAGGCGAGAAGTGTAATCATGGCAAGTTTACGCATTTGTTTCCTCGATTCAGTTTGAATATTGCGGCACCGCGTGTTGCCGCTGGTCCTCAAGCTGAACTTTCCGGCCCGGTGCTGCCATTGCCAGACAGCTTAAAACGCGCAGATAAGCCCTTGCTTAGAGCGGGATCCCGCCAATCCCGAGCCGCCAGCAGATTTGCCACCCGCCAAATCGTACTTGACGCTTCGGTGCGGGATGGATCCGCCGCGATCATCATCAACGACGATGGCCCCGGTGTGTCCGAGGCGGAAATTGCCCGGATCACGGAACGCGGCGTTCGGCTTGACAGCACCGCGCAAGGGTCAGGCCTTGGACTGGCGATCGCCAAGGATATCCTCGAAGCGTACGGGGGCCGGTTCGACCTTGAAAACCGCGACGGTGGCGGCCTTGCCGCGATTATCACGCTGCCAATCGCTTCGCCGGAAAATGCCGGGGAACGCGGATGAGAAACCAACAAACCCCGAAGCAAACCGGTATTATCTTGAACTGATACGATCCCGACAACGCGAGCGGCGCCGTATCGGGTGGCCGCCCGGCGAACACGGCGAAATTTCACACCACGTCGGGCCGGAGATCTGCGCCAGTCACATTCATGCACTCACGGCGGGGAGGGTGCGGACCTATCGGGATATCATCTCTCGGATCGTGCCGACGGCGTTCCTCGCTGCGACGCGGCCAGCGGAAATGGCATCGTCGGCGCGATCAAAGTCCAGAAGGTTAATGGACGCAACCGCCGGCTCGATCAGCATGTTGGGGGGGTCACCGACCAATCTGGAGCGTTTGATCCTTTCCTGCATGATGTTCAGCGAATTCACCAGAACGTCGAAATAGGCCGGCGTTTGCGGCCCGCCCTTTACCAGACTGGGCAGAATGTGTTCCGCCGGGCCGCGCAAGGCAGACGGCATCTGCTCCAGCATCTGGGTCACGCGCGCCATGCGCTGATCTTCCGCGTCCATGGTAAGCGCCGCGGACCATTTTTCCCGCCGCCGGCCAAGAAGGCCCTCGTTGACGCTTACCGCGATGACGAAATCGGCACCAAGCGCCCGGCAAGTCGACACCGGAACCTGATTCACCAACCCACCATCGACAAGCCACCTGCGGTTCAGCAGCACCGGGCGGAAAATTCCGGGCATTGAAATGGAGGCGCGGATTGCCGCGGACAAGGACCCTTTCTTGAGCCACACCTCGGATCCATCGGCCAGATCCGTTGCCACGGCGGCATAGGAGATCGGCAAGGATTCGATGGGCTGATCCATTCCCAGTTCATCCAGCCAGTCGCGTATACGCTGCCCGTCAACGACACCGCCGCGCGTCAGACCCACGTCAAGCAATGACGTAATTGCCCGCCGGTCCAGTGATGTCGCCCACTCGTGCAGGGCCTCAAGGCGACCGGCGGCAAAAGCGCCGCCAACGAGCGCCCCCATGGACGTGCCTGCGACAGTGACAGGCTCGATCCCCGCATCAAGGAGCTCTTCGATTACGCCGATATGCGCCAAACCACGCGCAGCGCCCCCTCCCAACGCAAGACCAATGCTGTAGCCATTCATACCGTGGTTACCTTTGTTTCACGAACGTCCCCGATGCCGGTCATGGCAAATTAGCAGGCCATCCGTTCAACCAAAAGGGGCGCGGCGTCTTCCATGGCCTTCGCGATTTCTTCCGTGAGGCCAGAGCGATAATGCGAAGATGACGGGGCCGGCATCAGCAGGATCGCCGGATTTCAGACTGCACGCTTTCAGCGAGCCTTTGATCCTAGAGGTTGCGAAGCACGCCCGGCAGCAGGTCTGGCAGATCCTCGGCGATCAGGCCCGGTCCGAAGGTTTGGGCGGCTGCGCCGTGAAGCCAAACCGCTGCGGACGCGGCCAGAAACGGCTCCATTCCCTGGGCGAGAAGGCCCAGAATGAAACCGCTCAGGACATCACCTGATCCTGCCGTTGCCAGCGTCGGCGGTCCGTTCGCATTGATGATGGCCCGTCCGTCGGGCGCAGCGATCACAGTATCCGCGCCCTTCAGCACAATGACCGCGCCGCTTTGCCGGGCGGCAGCGCGGGCACGCAGCAGCTTGTCGCCCTCTGCCTCGAAGAGCCGGGAAAACTCGCCATCATGGGGCGTCAGGACGCAAGGCCCCGTAATTGCGCCGAACAGCGCCGAAGGCTCGTCCTGAAACGACGTGAGCGCATCCGCATCCAGCACCGTCGCGCGCCCCGTGCCGAGCATGGCCAAGGCCCTTGCCCTGGTCTCGGCGCCCACGCCCGCACCCGGCCCGATCAGAAACGCAGAAAGGCGTGTGTCGGCAAGAACATCCTCGATATCTCCGGGCCCTGTGACAGGCCGGACCATGATGCTCGTCAGGGCGCTCGCGTAGACCGCCAGAGCCGTCTCAGGCACGGCGATCGTCGTCAGGCCCGAGCCAATCCGCGCAGCCGCCCTGCCCGCCATCCGGGCGGCGCCGGTCATGGGGTATCCGCCCCATATCAGCGCATGGCCGCGCGTGTATTTGTGCCCGTCGCCTTGCGGTTGCGGAAGTGCGCCGCGCCAGTGGGACGGGTCATTTTCAAATGTATCGGGGGCCACTGCCCCGAGAACCGAAACCGGCGTGCCGATATTCGCCACCACAACCTCGCCGCAGAGGAGCCGGCCGGGTAGCAGAAGGTGAGCGGGCTTCTTGCGAAAGAACGTGACTGTCAGCGCCGCAGCGACTGCGCCCCCGGCGTCGCCGGTGTCGCCCATGATGCCGCTGGGCAGGTCGATGGCGACGATAGGCGCGGCCCGCGCTGCGGCGGCCAGTACGTCGCACACAAAATTATCCAGCGCGCGGGTCAGCCCAGCGCCGAAAATCGCGTCCACGACCAGCTCGGCATCCGCCAGAATGTCCGCACTCATCGGATCAACCGGGCCGGACCACAGCTGCGCATGATGCGCCGCGTCACCCGTCAGCTTGTCGAGCGATCCCAACAATCCCAGACGCACGTCCCAGCCCGCCGCAACCAGATGGCGGGCCACAACAAAGCCATCACCGCCGTTGTTACCGGGGCCGCACAGGACCACGGTGCGGCGCGGCGACCAGCGGTGCATGATTTCGCGTGCGACCGACGCGCCAGCGTTCTCCATCAGAGCCACCCCGGGCGTCCCCGCAGCAACAGTCAGCCTGTCGGCCTCGTACATCTGGCTGACGGTCAATACTGTATGGCATGAAGTAGAAATCGAGCGCTCACTTTCTCCACCGACAGGTCGTTTGCCGTGTGGCTTTTCGTTTAAGAATTTTTCGCCGGAGGCAAGAGGAAACTTGGCCGCTTTGGCCCGAGTATGCGTTGCCATATGCTTGATTTTCAAGCGCTGTGTGCGTGAAGGTGGACAGACCGGCTCCACCATCAAGATCCAGTTTAGCTGCGCACTACCCGCTTGCAAAACTCGATACGCCCCTGGCGCCGAGCAGTCCGATCACGTCGCGGCACTGGCCACATCTGCGCGCCCGGCCCAGTGCAGCCTCTGATGCGGACGCGTTGTTAATGTTTCCGCAGTTATCCTTGATAAAGATGTCTATCAATCGCCCGACTGGTCTTTGCATCAAATTGCTTTCGCGGAAAAATTCGCCGGACCATGAGGCACAATCTATTGCCCTTCTTGCATTGACGATGATCATTATGGCCAACGCAAAAGAGGATAGTCTTCCACCGCCGGGTCGTTGTTGAGAGGGGCAAAGATGCAAGGAACTGATTTGTTGCCCGCAACCGACGGCACAGCCAAATGCCGACGCCCGGTCAATCGCCGGGAAATGGACAATGCTATCTCTGGCGGCTTTTTCCCTGCCGCGTTACGCCCCGCGGGCGCATTGAAAATCCGCGGCGCAGTCGTCAGACGGCGTTGCCTCGGCGCCAGCTCATCGCAAATGGCGCACAAGACAATGCAGACGGCGGGATCCGCGCGGGTGTCTGGATGAACCTTGTCGCCTTGGGATTCTTCGGCAGCCTATTGGCTGGATTGATGACCGGGATCGGAGCGTTACCGATCCTGATTGGCCAGACGGTGTCGCGAAGGATGAATGACGTCCTGCTGGGCTTTGCAGCTGGGGTCATGCTGTCAGCCTCTTACTTTTCTCTGATAATCCCCGGTCTGAATATCGCTGCCGAACAATATGGTGGTGGGGCAATCCCTGCGCTTATCGCTGCGGGTGGGATCCTTTTGGGAGCGTTTGCGATTCAGTTTCTGGACGCAAGGGTTCCACACCGGCATTTCATCAAGGGGTATGAGGGTCCAAAGGCCGAGTCGGTCAGGAAGATCTGGCTGTTCGTGATTGCCATTACCCTGCACAACGCTCCGGAAGGCCTGGCCGTTGGCGTCGGCTTTGCCGGGGGTGACATAGCGGCGGCGACGACACTGGCGTTTGGTATCGGGTTGCAAAATGCCCCCGAAGGGCTGGCCGTTGCGCTGGCCTTGCGGTCCGAGGGATACAGCAAGATCTATGCCTTTCTGGTGGCAGCGGCGACCGGGCTTGTCGAGCCTGTCGCGGGGCTGGCTGGAGCGGCGGCAGTCAGCACGTCGCAGTTTTTCCTGCCTGTCGGCTTAACCTTTGCCGCCGGTGCCATGATCTATGTCATCAGCAACGAAATCATCCCCGAAACCCACCGGCACGGCCATCATAAGGGTGCGACCACGGGCCTCGTCGTCGGGGTGGTGGTGATGATGTTTCTAGATGTCGTGTTTGGCTAGAGCGTTTCGCCTTTTATTTGCGGCACTTACCTAGGTGATTCACGTTTTTCGCGCCAGCCGTGTTTGCCGCAAGGGTGCCCCCGGCGGACTGGCAGAAATCGCGGCTCACGCGGCTGATGTGACCGATTGCCCAATCGTCCTTTGGGGCTAACGCGAGTTAAAGTGGGGCGCGCGCCCTGCGCCTATGATCCAAATGCAACGCCCCGTCACGGGCACTGTATTGCGCCGTGTTCCGTAGGGAGATTTGTCATGCTCAGGGTCCTGTTCCACGCGGCGTTCATTCTGGCATTTGCCACGGCCGCATATGCGCAGGGCGACGCGCCTGACGCGACCGTCCCGGAATTGACGGCGGATCATGCGAAATTCGACAGCCTGAAAGGACCGTTCAAGACCGGATCGGACGTCACCAAGGCCTGTCTCAGCTGCCATACCGAGGCGGGCAAGCAGGTCATGCAATCGATCCACTGGACTTATGAGACGGTCAATCCGTCGACCGGGCAGACCCTTGGCAAGAAGAACGTGCTGAATTCGTTTTGCGGTAATCTGGCCACGAACGAGCCGCGCTGCACCTCGTGCCATGCGGGTTACGGATGGGACGAGACCGGTAGTTTCGATTTCACCGATCAGACGAACATCGACTGTCTGGCCTGTCACGACACGACTGGCGAGTACGTCAAATGGCCGACCGAGGCGGGCCATCCGCTGTATGAGCCGCGCAATCAGGCGGGCCGGATGTCGCCCTACGCAAAGGCGCTGATTACCGAAGAACCAGACGGCACGCTGACCCACCTGCCCCCCGATCTGCCCAAGGTTGCCGCCAATGTCGGGCGCCCCACGAACGCCAATTGCGGCAATTGCCATTTCTACGGCGGCGGCGGCGACAACGTGAAGCATGGCGATCTTTCGTCGGCGCTGCTGGAAGCCACCCCGCATGTCGATGTGCATATGTCGCCCGAGGGCGCGGGCATGGTCTGCGTCGATTGCCATGTCGGCAACCGCCACAAGTGGCCCGGCTCGCGCTATCACGGCACGATCAGCGACACGTCGCACCAGCGGCCCGGGATGCGCAACACCAATATCCTGGCCTGCAATTCATGCCACACCTCGGCCCCGCATGAAGCGCTGTCGGTCATGGGCAACAAGCTGAACGACCACACCGATCGCGTCGCTTGCCAGACCTGCCACATCCCCGAATTCGCCAAGGGCGGCGTCGCGACCAAGACCTGGTGGGACTGGTCGACCGCAGGCAAGCTGCGGGACGGCAAGCCCTACATCGAGGAGGACGAGGACGGGCGCCATACCTACCTGTCGATCAAGGGCGACTTTGAATGGGGCGAGGATGTCGTGCCGACTTATGAATTCTGGGACGGCATCGTCGAATACACGATGGTCGGGGACAGGATCGACCCCTCGGGCGTCGTCGGCGTCAACCGGATCGGCGGCGGCCCGGATCAGCCCGGATCGGTGATCTTTCCGTTCAAGCGTATGCGCGGCAAACAGGCCTATGACGCGGTCAACGAATACCTGATCCAGAACAATGTCTACGGGCCTGAGGGCGATACCGCCCTGTGGAGCAACTACAGCTGGGAGAAGGCGCTGAAGGCCGGGATGGCCGGCAGCGACATCCCCTATTCCGGCGAATTCGGCTTTGCCGAGACAGAGATGTGGTGGCCGACGACCCATATGGTTGCCCCCGCGAATGAGGCGCTGAAATGCGGCCAATGTCATTCGAAGGACGGCAGGCTGGCCAATCTGGCGGGCTTTTATCTGCCGGGGCGGGACGGGTTCGCGCTAACCGACCGGATCGGGCTGTGGCTGCTTGCTCTGGCGCTGGCCGGTGTGGTGCTGCATGCGGGGCTGCGAATCCTGTCGCACCGCCGCGACAACAAGGAGGGCTGAGCCATGGCGGATCGGCAGTATCTCAAGATTTTCACCCGGTTCGAGCGATTCTGGCATTGGAGCCAGGCGCTTCTGGTTCTGGCGCTGCTCTTTACCGGCGCGCGGCTGCACGGGCTGATCGGCGGGATGCACTGGGGGCAGGCGTTTCAGCTGCACCTGATCGCCGCAGCTCTGATCATCATTCTGTGGATTTTCGCGATCTTCTGGCACTTCACCACCGGCGCTTGGCAGCATTACATCCCGACCCTGCGCAATCTGGTGCCGGTGATCCGCTACTACGCATATGGCATTTTCCGCGGCGAGGCGCACCCGGCCAAGCCGACGATCCGGCGCAAGCACAACCCCTTGCAACGGCTCAGCTATCTGTTCCTCAAACTGGTGATCAACCCGGCGATCTGGATCACCGGCATCCTTTACCTGACGGTCAGCCTGACCGGTTTCGACCTCCAGACAGTCGCCTGGCTGCATGTGGTTGCGGCCTATGCGATGGCGATCTTCGTGGTGATCCATGTCTACATGGCAACCACCGGCGACACCCCGACCGCCTACGTCAAGGCGATGACGACCGGCTATGAATGGGTGACAGTCGAGGAGGAAAAGGCCGGGATATAAGGGGAGTGCCCCTTCGCCGGTCATGGTCTGCCAGCGGTTTCGGCAGCCCCGCTAGCGTCGCACCCACCTGAGGCGCGGCCTCGATATGTTTCTTGTTTTGCCTTGATGTTCTGCAAACCCACACCTACATACCGACTGTCGGTTTGTAGTGAGGGCGATATGAAGGACAGGGCTGAAACAGAGACCGCAAATGCGGTCAAGCGCCAGCGCATGGCACCTGATGAGCGGCGGGCACATATTCTGGATGCCGCCCAAGGGCTGTTCTTCACACGGGGCTGGGACTCGGTGACCATCGCAGATGTGCTTACCGAGGCCCGCATTTCAAAGGGCGGGTTCTACCATCACTTCACCGCCAAGGAGGATTTGCTCGACGGTGTGGTCAAGCGCTTTACCAATGAGGCGCTGGACGCCGCCGAAGCCGCCCGTGCCGCGACATCCGGGGATGCGCTGACCCGGTTCAACGCCTTTCTGGCCGAGACCAGTCGCTGGAAGGCCGCGCGCGGCCCTCAGATGAAATTCTTCGTGGATGCGATGACGCGTCCCGGAAACGACGTCTTGTTCCAGCGGATCTCGAACGCGTCGGGGGCCGCCGCGAAGCCTGTGCTGAACGCGATGATCGCGGAGGGCGTGGCCGAAGGGTGCTTCGACGTACCCGACATCGACCTTGCGACAGAAACCATCTTTGCCTTGTCGGATGGCCGCAGGCCAATCCTGACCGCCGCGATCAAGGCTGCGGAAGCAGGGAACATTGATGCGGCAACTGCCGTTTTGAACGACCGGATGGTGGCCGAAGCCGCGTTGATCGACAGAATTCTGGGTCTGCCTCAAGGCAGCGTCAAGCTGTCAAACCCGAACGAGTACCGCCGCATGCTGCGTGCGATCACGAACGCCTGAAATCGACCCGGACCGAGCCATGCGCCCCGGTTCCACCAATCGAAAGCAGAAAGGGATAATCATGTTGAGCGTCAAGGAAATCAAGCCGAACGTCTATGAGATCACGATGCAGGGCGTGCTGGAGAAGAGCGACATCCAGACGATGGAACGCGAGCTGACCCCGGCGCTGAAAGGCGATCATCCGATCGGTCTGGTCGTGCGTGCCGAAGACTGGAAGGACATGACCGCCGATGCGCTGGCCGAGGACGCCAAATTCGAATTCGGGATGCTGGCCGAATGGTCCAAGGTCGCCAAGATGGCGCTGGTCACGGACCTTCAGGCGTTCGCGGCATTGCTGAAGTGGATAGACCCGATCATGCCGATGATCGACATGAAAAGCTTTGGCCGGTCCGAAGTGGCGGCTGCCGAAGCCTTCGCGTCTGACCTGCCCGCAAAGACTGCGGACGAAACAGGCGGTGGCATCACCCTGCTGTCGGACGGCTCGGGCGGGCTGATCGCTTATGAGATCGACGGGAGGATCACCGCAGAAGACGTGGACAAGGTGCTGAAACCTCTGGAGCCTTTCCTGAAGGGCGACAAGAAGGTCAACCTTCTCGTCACGTTCAAGAATTACGGGGGGTTCGATCCCGCGCTTTTGATGGACGGATCGTTGATGGGGTCAAAGTTCGGGGCCATTTCGCACCTTGGCCGCTACGCCATCGTGGGCGCGCCGGGCTGGATGAAAACGATAGTCTCGGGTGTGGCACCGATGATGCCCTTCGAGATGCGCCTGTTCGACGCCGCCGATGATGAGGCGGCGTGGACATGGGCGCGCGGCGAATAGGCCCCGCCCGCAGAAAAACGACACCCGCGACCCGCGCGGGTGGCCGCCCCCACGGAGATCAGATCATGACCGATACGCCAGACGACGGGCGCAAGACACTTACCTTTGAAAGCGACAAGGGATCGACGCGCTCCAGATGGGTCGCGGGCGGTCTGACTGTCGCCATCATCGGCTGGATGGGCAGCGGATATATCCTGCCGTCCAACGATCCCGCACCCGTCGCCGCATCCAAAGCCCCGAAGGCCGTCACGGTCGCCGTGCGCCACTCGGTTGCGGAATCCGTCGATCAGGTGTTCGTGGCAGAGGGTCAGGCCCTGCCTGATCGCGATACGGCGATCCGGGCCGAGACCTCGGGTCAGGTTGCGGAGCTGCTGGTGGACAAGGGCGCGCTGCTGGAGGCCGGTCAGGTGATCGCGCGTCTGGACACCGCCGCGCGGCGGTCCGATCTGGCGCAGGCGCAGGAGGAGTTGAACCGCGCGCAACGCGAATTCGACAACGCCAGCGCGCTGGTCGAGCGCGGCGTGGCCACCGTTGACCGCGTCGCGCAGGCCCGCGCGACGCTGGCGGCCGCCGAGGCAGGCGTGACATCCGCCGCAGAGGCCATCAAGGATACCGAAATCCGCGCGCCTTTTGCCGGACGGCTGGAAACCCTCGACATAGACCCGCGCGAGTTCGTGTCGACCGGCACCGATATAGGCCGGATCGTCGACAACACGCCACTGACGATCCGCATCCAGATCCCGCAGCAATCCCGGCGCGATATCGAGGTCGGGCAGACCGCCGAGGTCGCTTTCATCACCGGCGAGACAGGCACCGGCACCGTCCGGTTTGTCGGCACCAGCGCCGACGTCGAAACCCGCACCTTTCTGGCCGAAATCGAAGTGGCGAACGAGGACGGCGCCATACCCGCTGGGATCAGCGCGCAGCTGCGCATCCCCACGGCAGCGCTGACCGCGCATTTCGTCTCGCCCGCGATCCTGTCGCTGGACACGGACGGGACGCTGGGGATCAAGACCGTCAACGGCGACAACATCGTGGAGTTTCACGAGATCAGCATCGTGCGCGCGCAGACAGACGGCATCTGGGTGTCGGGGCTGCCGGATGAGGCGCGGATCATCTCCATCGGTCAGGGCTTCGTCAATGATGGTGAGACGGTCGATCCGCAGCCGGATGGCGATGACAGCCTGGCCGACGTTCAGGAGCCGCTCCCCGGCGCGCCCGAGGCAAAGGCGGCGAGCGATAGCACCGGGCAGATCATCGCGACAATGCCCAAGTCGGACATCCCGGCCGAGCGCCCTGATGCGGCGCACCAGAAGGAGAAGATCCGATGAACGGCATCATCGACGCCGCCTTCAGCCGCGCCCGCGTGGTGGTCATGGCGCTGGTCGTGATCCTCGCTGTGGGCGCCTTTGCCTACATGACGATCCCCAAGGAAAGCTCGCCCGAAATTCCGATTCCGATCTTTTACGTCTCGACCGGTGTTGACGGCATCTCGCCCGAGGATTCCGAGCGCTTGCTGATCGAGCCGCTGGAAACTGAGCTGAGCGCGATCACCGGCCTCAAGCAGATGACGGGCAATGCCGGCGAAGGTTATGCCAGCGTGCAACTGGAGTTCGAGCCGGGCTTTGACGCCGAAGAGGCGCTGCGCAAGGTGCGCGAAGGCGTGGACCGCGCCAAGCCCGAACTGCCCGAAGACGCCACCGATCCGGTCGTGACCGAGATCAACACGGCGCTATTTCCCATTCTCACCGTGATCCTGTCCGGCCCGGTGCCCGAGCGCACGCTCAACAGCCTGTCCGAGGATCTGTCGGACCGGATCGAGGGTCTGACAGGCGTGCTCGAGGTCGATGTGGGCGGCGCGCGCGATGCGCTCCTGGAGGTGCTGATCGACCCCACCGTGTTCGAGACCTACAATATCAGCTTCGAGGAGCTGATCAGCCAGATCAACCGCAACAACCGGCTGATCGCGGCGGGTGCCATCGAAAATGGCGCGGGCCGCATCGTGCTGAAAGTGCCGGGACTGATCGAGAATATCGAGGACGTCATGGCCCTTCCGATCAAGGTGCGCGGTGATACGGTCGTGACATTCGGCGACGTCGCCACAATCCGCCGTACCTTTGAGGATCCGACCGGATTTGCCCGCATCGACGGCCAGCCCGCGCTGGCGCTGGAGGTCAAGAAACGCTCCGGCTCGAACATCATCGAGACGGTCGGCGCAGTGCGCGCGCTGATCAAGGAGGCGCAGGCCGACTGGCCCGCCAGCGTGACCATCGACTACATGCAGGACGAAAGCGAGCAGGTCGAAACCATGCTGAGCGATCTGGAGGCGAACGTCATTGCCGCCGTGATCCTCGTGATGATCGTGATCGTCTGGGCGCTTGGCATCCGGTCTGCCCTGCTGGTGGGCCTCGCCATTCCGGGCGCCTTTCTGGCGGGCGTCACGGCGCTTTGGTTCATGGGCTACACGATGAATCTGGTCGTGCTGTTCTCGCTGATCCTCGTGGTCGGGATGCTGGTGGACGGCGCCATCGTGACCACCGAACTGGCCGACCGCCGCTTGCAGGCAGGGGACGAGCCAAAGGCGGCCTACGCCTTCGCCGCCAAGCGCATGTCGTGGCCGATCATCGCCTCCACCGCGACGACGCTCAGCGTGTTCTTTCCGCTGCTGTTCTGGACCGGCACTGTCGGCGAGTTCATGAAATTCCTGCCGATCACCGTCATCCTGACGCTGACGGCGTCCCTCTTCATGGCGCTGATTTTCATCCCGGTCGTCGGCGGCCTTATCGGCAAGAAGCCTCCGCAATCGGCCAAGGACAAGGCGACGCTGCATGCCGCCGAAAACGGTGATCCGCGCGATCTGGGCGGATTCACCGGCGGCTATGTCAAGGTGCTGCAATTCGCGATCCTGCGGCCGTGGGCGACGCTTCTGATGGCGATTTCGTTCCTGCTTGCGGGCTTCGGTGCCTACGGCCAGTTCGGCACCGGCATCAGCTTTTTCCCTTCGATCGAACCGGAATTCGCGCAGGTGCAGGTCCGCGCCCGCGACAACTTTTCGATCTATGAGAAGGACGCGCTGGTGCGCCGGGTCGAGGAGCGCCTGTTTGCCTATGACGAGATCGCGTCGGTCTATGCCCGGTCGGGCGGCAGCAATCAGGACGCGGCCGATCTGATCGGCACTATCCAGATCGAGCTGACAGAATGGGACACCCGCCGCACCGCCGCCCTGATTGGAGAGGATATCCGAGCCGATATGGCGACGATCCCCGGCATCGATGTGCAGGTGCAGACGGCATCCCAAGGCCCGTCGGCGGGCAAGCCCATCAACCTGCGCGTGCGTGCCCGCGATCCGCAGGTCCAGACGACGGCGGTCGAGAATATCCGCGCCGCGATGGAGGATATCGGCGGCTTTACCGACGTCACCGACACGCGGCCCCTGCCGGGGGTTGAATGGCGGATCGCCGTGAACCGCTCCGAGGCCGCGCGCTTTGGCGCCGACATCTCGACCCTTGGGCAGGCGGTTCAGCTGCTCACGCGGGGCATCACCGTGGCCGATTATCGCCCGGACGACGCCGACGGGTCGGTCGATATCAACGTGCGCTTTCCGTCGGGCGAGCGCACATTGGAGAAACTTCAGACGCTCCGCGTGCCAACCTCGGCGGGGCTTGTGCCGATCTCGAACTTCGTCACGTTCGAGCCGTCGCCCCGCAGCGGCACCATCACGCGCGTCGACCAACGCCGCGTCATCACCATCGAAGCGAACGTCGCGCCCGGCGTTCTGGTGAACGATCAGGTCGTCGCATTGCAATCGGCCATCGACAGGATGGACCTGCCGCCCGGCGTGGAGGCCGCTTTCTCGGGCGAAGCCGAGGATCAGACCGACGCGATGACCTTCCTGATCGGGGCCTTCATTACGGCCATCGTCCTGATGTTCGTGATCCTCGTGATCCAGTTCAACAACTTCTATCAGGCTTTCATAGTGATGAGCGCTATCGTCTTCTCGATTGCCGGTGTCTTGTTCGGGCTGATCGTCACGGGCCGCCCATTCGGTGTCGTCATGGGCGGAATCGGCGTGATCGCGCTGGCGGGAATCGTTGTGAACAACAATATCGTCCTGATCGACACCTACAACGACCTGAAAAAAGCCGGGGTGTCGCCGTTGGAGGCCGCCCTGAGGACCGGTGCGCAGCGTCTGCGGCCCGTGGTGCTGACCTCGGTGACGACCGCCCTTGGCCTGATGCCCATGGTAATCGGTGTGAACCTGAACTTCTTCACGCGAGAGGTTGTCTACGGCGCCCCTTCGACGCAGTGGTGGACCGAGCTTAGCTCCGCCATCGCAGGTGGGCTGGTCATCGCAACGGTTCTGACCCTGATCGTCACGCCCGCCATGCTGATGCTGGGCGAGAAGAAGGCGCGCAGAGCGCAGCCCTCGTCCGCAACTGCTGATCCAGAGCTGGCATAGGGCAGCGGCAAGCCGCAGATCGGCGGTGATCACAGGGTGCTCCAAGCGGTCGGGGCGCCCGCATCTTCGCGCAATCGCAGCCGTATTCAACGCGTATCCGCACAGGCCAAGCCGCCCCGATCACCGCTGAAGGACATAGCTGCCGGGCGCATCTTCAAGGGTGATTTCCTGACCGCTGGCACCGCCCATGCGGGGCGGGCTGGCTGGTGCGCCTGAATGGCCGCGCAGCCATGTGGCCAGCTCAGGCCACCACGAGCCGGTCTTGACCGGCGCACGCGACTGCCACTCTTCGGGCGCTATGCGCGGGACCGCAACAGAGGTCATCGCGATCTGGTAGGTCGGCCCCTCGGCATCGGGACCCACGACAATACCATCGACATGGCCACCGGAGGTAAGCAGGAAAGTGAGGTCGGTCTTTGCCAGATGATGCAGCTTGTAGACCGATTTCCACGGCGCGACGTCATCGTCGAGCGTTCCCACGACAAACACCGGCACCGAGATGTCCCCGATCGCGACCGGTTTGCCATCGACCTCATACCGGCCCTTCGCCAGATCGTCGGCCACAACGATGCGGCGCAAATATTCGCTGTACATGCGGTAGGGCATCCGGGTCGTATCGGCGCTCCATGCCAATATGTCAGACAGTGGCTGACGACTGCCCAGCAGGTAATCACTTATATAAAATGGCCAGATAAAATCGTTTGATCGCAAGACCTTCAGCGCGTCGACCGTCTGTCTGGTGTCCAGATAGCCCTTGTCCGACATCGACCTCTCCAACACAGAGACGCTGTGTTCGCTGACGAACAGCTCCAGTTCGGCAGGGTCATCGAAATCGGTTCGGGCGGCAAACAGCGTCATGGTTTTCAGCCGGTCGTCGTGATCGCGAGCCATCTGCGCCGCCTTGACCGACAAGAGCGTTCCGCCCAGGCAATAGCCGATGGCGTGAATACGGGTCTCTGGCACGATCCGGCCAACCGCATCCAGCGCCATGCCAACTGCATCAATATAGTCCTTCATGCCCAGATCGCGGTCCGCAGCATCGGGGTTGCGCCACGATATCATGAAGACGGTAAAGCCCTGCCCCACCAGATAGTTCACCATCGAGTTATGCGGCGAGAGGTCAAGGATATAGTATTTCATAATCCACGCGGGCACGATCAGAAGCGGCTCGGATACGACAGTTTCGGTCTGGGGCGCATACTGAATCAGCTCAAGCAAATACGACCGAAAGACCACCTTGCCCGGCGTCACTGCGACATCGCGTCCAGCCACGAAATCCTCGGCCCCGACCGGGGGCCTGCCGGACAGCGCACGCTTCCAGTCCTCGGCCAGATTATGCGCCCCGCGGATCAGGTTGGCGCCGCCTTCCTGCGTGGTCGTGGCAATGACTTCGGGGTTTGTCCACGGCAGGTTGGAGGGCGCCATCATATCGAAAACCTGGCGCATGGCCGTGAACATGACCTGTTCCTCGCGTCGCGACATGCCTTCGATATCCTTGGCGGCATTAAGCCACCAATGCTGCGTCATCAGGAAATTCCGGTAGATCAGATTGAAGGGCCATTGCTGCCATTCCGGGGCGTCGAAGCGCTGGGTGTAATGCAGGCCGCTGTCCGAAGCTGTGGTGTCCTGACTTGGCACGAGGGCGCGCTGCGCGTCAGACGGCGTGCCGCTTTTTGCACGGGCCTCCGGCGCGGGTCCTGCCTTGTTCGTCCTCCCTTTCTTTTTCTTATCGGACTCTGACATCGTTTTCTTTTCCATTCATATTCGGCGGATTGCACGCGCGCCTACAGGGAAATCACAGGCGAAAGTCGCGGATTTGAACATCCTTGCCCGATTGGGATTTGAGGATGTCGACCGCCTGTCTTTCCTTGCCCGCAACGCGCACCCGCAAGAGAATACCATGACCGGACCATCAACAGGACGCGGCGTCATTAACACCGGCCAATGCGGACAGCATTATTGCCCAGCGCCTTGATGAAAGGCTGCGCCGTCACTCCGGGACGGTCCGGCAAGGGCCGCGATGCCAGCAAGGTCCATCTGCCGAACGTTCTGCGGCAGTCACCGACAGCCCCCCATCGGCCTCTAGGCCGATGCCGATAAGCAGCCTATCTGTGGCCGGTTGATCCAGTCGCTGCGTGCTGCATTATTCCTCAGGCAAACTGTTTTTTCCAGCCCTCGGGCCGGGACATTTTTTCCCACCCCAAGGAACGTCCTGCGCTCGCTCTGCATTTTATTTCTACATCGCGGGGGCACCTGACGCCCCGGGCTCATCTCACTCTGGATCAGGAGGATAATTCAATGACCATGCGCTTTGAGCAACACCTTGCCGAAGGCATCGCACAGTGTTCCTATCTATTGGGGGATACCGTCGCCGGCACTGCGGCAGTGATCGACCCGAGGCCCGATTGCGACATCTATATCGACCGCGCAGAGGCGCTTGGTCTGGCGATCACCCATGTATTCGAGACCCATATTCATGCCGATTTCCTCTCTGGCGCGCGAGAACTGGTCGCCCGCCTCGATGGCGCCGCCGAGCTTTGCGTGAGCGTGGAGGGCGGGGCCAGCTATGATTTTGACCACACGGCAATCCGGGATGGCGATCGCTTCAGCTTTGGCGATCTGAAGCTGAAGGCGCGGCACACGCCGGGACATACGCCGGAACATGTTTCCTACCTGCTTTTCGAGACGGACAATGACGATCCTTGGGGCGTTCTGAGCGGCGATGCGTTCTTTGTGGACTCCGTCGGACGGCCCGACCTTCTGGGCGACGACAAGACCGAAGAGCTGACCGAGCGCCTGTTCCACACGACGCAGGATTTCTTCATGACCCTGCCCGAGGGTGTCATCATTTACCCGTGCCACGGTGCGGGGTCGGCCTGCGGGCCGGATATCGGGGACCGGATGTCGAGCACTATCGGATATGAAAAACGTCACAATAAATACGTCCAGATTACCGACCTCGACCGATTCAAATCGACAATGCTGGAAGACGCGCCGCCGGTGCCGACGCATTACCCCCGGCTGAAAAAGGTCAATGCCGCAGGTCCGCGGGTCATGTATCGTTTGCCTAACTGTCCCGGCCGCACACCCTCGGCCTTTGCCGATATGGTCCGGGCCGATAGCGTCCAGCTTGTCGATGTGCGGGATATGCTGGCGTTTGGCGGCGGGTTCATCCCCGGTTCGATCAACATCGGGCTTCAGCCGGAACTCTCGGTCTGGGCGGGATGGCTGCTGGACCCCAATAAACCCATCGCCCTGGTGACCGAGAATGACGGAGACGTGTCGAGAGCGGTGCAGTTCCTGTGGCGCGTCGGCTTCACCGACTTTGCAGGTTACGTCGCGGGGGGTATCGGCGCGTGGCGCGAAAGCGGGCGGGAAATGGATCATATTCGCCAGCTTTCCGTGCAAGAGCTTCGGGGCCTTGGCGTGAAACCGCTCGACGTCCGCAAAGAGGACGAATGGGACGGCGGACATATCCCCGGCGCGAAACATCTGTTCCTTGGATCGCTGACCGACGAGCTGGACCAACTGGACCCGAGCCAGCGCTACGCGACGTATTGCCAGACCGGTTTTCGCGCCAGCATCGCCGCAAGCCTTCTGCGCTGCTCAAACTTCAAGGATGTGGCAACTGTCCCTGGCAGCTACGGGGCATGGGACGCAAACGGCTATGAGGTCGAGACCTGATCATCGAAATCTGAACGTGCATATCGCGTGCAGTGACCGGAGCGAAATCTCGAACCGCTCCGAAGCTCCCTTTTCATTTGGCGACGAACGGATAAGGGTGGGTCAAGCGGGCCATGCTCGAAAAGACAAAGGATCGGGACCATGGAAATCTTGCGCGGCGCCGATCTGGTCGATGTGCCCTGGAAAAACGGCGGCGGGATAACCCGCAATATCGCAGCAGCCCAGCGGGGCGATCAAACCGCATGGCGGCTAAGTCGCGCGGATGTGGCCCAAGACGGTGCGTTCTCCAACTTTGCGGGGCTGGAGCGCATTTTGACCGTTGTCTCGGGCGGTGGCATGGCGCTGGAGCATTCCCAAGGGACGCTGCATGCCGCGCCCTGGCAGCCAGTGCGCTTTGACGGCGGACTGGACGTGTTCGCGCGTCTGGACAGCGGTCCGCTGACCGATCTGAACCTGATGTTCGACCCCATCCTGTGCGACGGGACGGTCACGTTGCGCAAGGGCGCTCTGGCACAGACAGTGACGCCGCCTTCGCGCGGTCTCACCGCCGTTCATGTGCTGGCAGGTCACCCGACGATTGGCACGCAGGCTTTGGCCCTTGCGGACACCGTCTTTTTCAATGCATCTACAGGGATGACCCTTTCGGATGGTGATGCCATTCTGGAAATCACCATCCGTTATCTGGATCAAAGCGACGCCATCAAGCTTTGCATTGCAGACCGGTAGCCATCTACGATCTGGTCGCGCCGGATATGGCGGCCATCCACGACAGAATGGCGGCCTGCCGACCAGACATCTGTCACGATCCTGTCCTTGGCTGCGAAAACGAGCCCGTCCAGAAGCTGGTGAGGCTGCAATGCGCAGAGCGCCGGATCCGTGCTGTCGATCGCGACCAGATCGGCCAGTTGACCGACGGCGATAGTGCCCGCCTTGCGCCCCAATGCCTGCGCGCCCCCGCGTGCGGCGCCATCATACAGCGCCGCGCCCACCGACCCCTCGCCGACCACCATGACGTTGCGGGCCAGATCGCGCAGGCGCTGGGAATATTCCAGCGTTCGCAGCTCTTCGGTGAGTGATATCAGCACGTTGGAATCCGAACCGACACCGAATGCACCGCTCGCCTCCAGATAGGTGGGGCCATTGAACGGGCCATCGCCCAGATTTGCCTCGGTGATCGGGCAAAGCCCCGCAACTGCACCTGACGCGGCCATGTTGCGCGTCTCGCCCGGCGTCATGTGCGTTGCGTGAATCAGGCACCAATCGGGGGTGACGTCCACGTTTTCCAGCAACCATTCGACAGGCCGCGCGCCCAGCCATGCCGAAATGTCGGCGACTTCCTTTGGCTGTTCGGCGACGTGGATATGGATGGGGCATGCGGAATGCGCGCGCAGCACCTGCGCCAGATCATCGGGCGATGTCGCCCGCAAGGAATGCGGTGCGATGCCGACACGGCAATCGGCCGGAAGCGCGCCGACATTTGCCTGCGCTCGCGCGACCAGATCGTTGAAACGGTCCACCGAATTGCCGAACCGCGCCTGCCCCGGCTGCAGCGCGGCCTGCCCCGCGCCGCCGTATGTATAGAGCACGGGCAGATGCGTCAGCCCGATACCGGTGGTCGCGGCAGCGGCCGCGATCCTCGACGAGAGCTCGCCCAAATCATCATAGGGCGTGCCGCCGGGCTGGTGGTGGATATAGTGAAATTCGCCCACACTGGCATAGCCAGCCTCCTGCATTTCAAGGAATACGAAGGCGGCGATGGCCTCTATATGCTCGGGCGTCAGATGCGCGGTAAAACGGTACATCAGGTCGCGCCACGTCCAGAAGCTGTCCTTGCCGGCCATGCGGTATTCGGTCATCCCCGCCATCGCCCGCTGAAAGCTGTGGCTGTGCAGATTGGCGAGGGCGGGCAATAATGTATCGACGCAGGCGTCGCCAGGCTGTGGCGTTTGATCCGCCTCAATAGCTGTAACTGCCCCCGAATCCACTGCCAGACGGACATTCTGCGCCCATTCGGCCCCCAGCATGGCCTGCTTTGCGAAAATCATTTGACGCCCTTTCGTATTTTTATGTATAGACATATAACGCATTCATACGCTCTATAAAAGTGAAACCTAAGCCATCGGGGGCCGAATATGACAGACGAAAGCAAGCTCTACGTTGATTTGACCGCCGCGACGATGACCCCCTCCGAGGCACCCTATGGGCTGATAGAGGATGCGGCGATCGTCACCAAGGGCGATCGGATCGAATGGATTGGCCCGCTTGGCGATCTGCCCGGCGATCATGCGGGACTGCCCCGCCAAAGCCTTGGCGGGCGGCTGGTCACTCCGGGGCTGATCGACTGCCACACCCATATCGTGCATGGCGGCGACCGCGCCGTCGAGTTCGAGATGCGCCTGAACGGGGCGAGTTACGAAGAAGTCGCGCGCGCCGGGGGCGGCATCGTCTCCACCGTCACAGCCACCCGCGACGCAGACATTGATGCGCTGATCGCCAGCGCCCTGCCCCGCGTCGATGCGTTGCTGGCCGAAGGCGTCACGGTTCTGGAGGTCAAATCGGGCTACGGTCTGGACCGCGAGACAGAGCTGCGCATGCTGCGCGCCGCCCGCGCGCTGGAGCAGCGCCGGCCCGTGCGGGTCGTGACCACCTTTCTCGGCGCGCACGCCGTGCCGGTTGAATACAAGGGCAACCCGGACGCCTATATTGATGACATGTGCATCCCCACCCTGCGCGCGGCCCATGCCGAAGGGTTGGTCGATGCCGTCGATGGTTTCTGCGAGGGAATCGCGTTTCTGCCCGATCAGATTGCCCGCGTCTTTGACGTGGCCAGGGAACTGGGCCTGCCGCTGAAACTGCATGCCGAGCAATTGTCGAACCTTGGCGGCGCCAAACTGGCCGCGTCTTACGGCGCGCTGTCCGCCGATCATATCGAATATCTGGACGAGGACGGCGTGAAGGCCATGGCGGACGCCGGAACCGTCGCCGTCGTTCTGCCCGGCGCCTTTTACACGCTGCGCGAAACGCAGGCGCCGCCCATCGATGCGCTGCGCAAACACGGTGTGCCGATGGCACTGGCCAGCGACTGCAACCCCGGCTCGTCGCCGATGACGTCGCTTTTGCTGACGATGAACATGGCCTGCACCTTGTTCCGCATGACGCCCGAAGAGGCGTTGACCGGGATCACGCGCCATGGTGCGGCTGCCTTGGGCCTGACCGATTGCGGCCAGATCGCTGCAGGGATGCGCGCCGATCTGGCGGTCTGGGACATCAAGCACCCGGCCGAACTGGCCTATCGTATCGGCTTCAACCCCCTTCACAGCCGCATTTTCGGAGGCATTTCGTGACCACACTCACCCTGACGCCCGGCGCTGTCACGCTGGATCACCTCGCCACGGTCTATTGGGACGAGGCGTCCGTGAACCTCGACCCGGCCTGCCGTCCCGATATCGAGCGCGCACATGCCTGCATTGCGCGGGCCGTGGCAGGGACCGATGCCGTCTACGGCGTGAACACCGGTTTCGGCAAACTGGCCAGCGTCAAGATTGCAGCGGAGGATACCGCGACGCTCCAGCGCAATCTGATCCTGTCGCATTGCTGCGGCGTCGGCCCTGCGATCCCGCGCCGCCATGTGCGGCTGCTGATGGCACTGAAACTGCTCAGCCTCGGGCGCGGCGCGTCTGGCGTGCGCCTTGAGGTGGTCGATCTGATCGAGGCGATGCTGGACAGGGGCGTGACGCCCGTCATCCCGGCCCAGGGGTCCGTCGGCGCGTCCGGCGATCTGGCCCCGCTGGCTCATATGGCCGCCGCGATGATGGGTCACGGCGAGGCCGAATTTGGCGGCGAGGTCATGGCCGCAGGCAAAGCGCTGGCCGCCGCCGGGCTGACGCCGGTCGAGCTTGGCCCGAAAGAGGGCTTGGCACTGATCAACGGCACGCAGTTTTCAACCGCCTTTGCGCTGGCTGGTCTGTTCGGCGCGTGGCGGGCCGCACATTCGGCGCTGGTGACGTCGGCCCTTTCCACCGACGCGATCATGGGCTCGACCGCCCCGCTTCAGCCCGAAATTCACGCCCTGCGCGGTCATCGCGGTCAGATCGAAGCGGGCGAGACCATGCGCGCGCTTCTGGCCGGGTCCGAGATTCGCGAAAGCCACGTTGACGGGGATGCGCGCGTGCAGGACCCTTATTGCATCCGCTGCCAGCCGCAGGTGACGGGCGCGGCGATGGATGTGCTGCGCATGGCCGCCCGGACGCTGGAGATCGAGGCCAATGCGGCCACGGACAATCCGCTGGTTCTGGTCGGCGCTGACATGATCGTCTCGGGCGGGAATTTCCATGCCGAGCCGGTCGGCTTTGCCGCCGACATGATCGCGCTGGCCATCGCCGAAATCGGCGCCATAGCCCAGCGCCGTGTCGCTCTGATCGTCGATCCGGTGCTCAGCTTCAACCTGCCGCCGTTCCTCACGCCGAATCCCGGCCTCAATTCCGGCTACATGATCGCCGAGGTCACCACTGCCGCCCTGATGAGCGAGAACAAGCATCTGGCGAACCCCTGCGTCACCGACAGCACGCCCACATCGGCCAATCAGGAGGATCACGTCAGCATGGCCGCCCATGGCGCCCGTCGGCTTGACCCGATGCTGGAGAACCTGAACCGTATTCTGGGGATTGAGCTGCTCTGCGGTGCGCAGGGTATCGATTTCCGCGCGCCTCTGGCGACAAGCGAGGCGCTGCAACGTGTCGTGGCGCGTGTGCGTGAGGATGTAGAAACACTGGGAGAGGATCGTTACATGGCCCCTGATCTTGAACTGGCCGCCACGCTGATCGAAAGCGGCACCATCGCGGACGCCGCAGGTGTATCGATGCCGGAGCTTCGCGCATGATGCCCCCGGTCGAAGTGCATCGCGGCGACAGCCCCATCGTTCTGGGCCTGCCCCATACCGGCACCTACGTGCCGACGGATATCCTTGCCGATCTGAATGCGCGCGGGCGCGGTCTGGACGATACCGATTGGCATATCCATGATCTGTATGATGGTGTCCTGCCGGGGGCCACGACCGTCCGGGCGACGTTCCACCGCTATGTCATTGATGCCAACCGCGACCCGTCCGGCGCCTCGCTCTATCCGGGGCAGAATACCACGGGCCTCGTGCCGCTGACCGATTTCGACGGCAACGATATCTGGGACGATGCGCCGGATGCGGATGCCATCGAGGCACGCCGGGCCGAATTCCACGCCCCCTATCACGCCGCCCTCAAGGCCGAACTGGAGCGGGTCAAGGGCATTCACGGCATCGCCATCTTGTATGACTGCCACTCGATCCGCTCGAACATTCCGTTTCTCTTTGATGGCACCCTGCCCGACTTCAACACCGGCACGAACATGGGCAGCACCTGCGATCCGGCAATCGAGGCGGCCACGCATGAAATTTGCGCCGCTGCCGAAGGGTATACGAGCATCCTTAACGGGCGTTTCAAAGGCGGATGGACGACGCGCCACTATGGCCAACCCGGCAGCGGCATCCACGCCATCCAGATGGAACTGGCCCAGTCCACTTACCTGCGCAAGGAGGCGGCGCCGTGGCCTTATGACGACGCCAAGGCCGCGCGCCTGAGACCGCATCTGACCGCCATTCTGACCAAACTGGCCGATCTGGCCCTTACCGCAACTCCGGCCCCTGGAGACAAACCATGAGCGATCCACGCAAGAACACCCGTGACATCTATCCCGCGACCGGCAGTGAAATCACCGCCAAGAGCTGGATGACCGAGGCTCCGATGCGGATGTTGATGAACAACCTGCATCCCGATGTGGCCGAAAACCCGCATGAGCTGGTCGTCTATGGCGGCATCGGCCGCGCCGCCCGCACATGGAAAGATTTTGACACGATCGTCGCCTGCCTCAAGGATCTGGAAGAGGATCAGACCCTTCTGGTGCAATCGGGCAAGCCTGTCGGCGTGTTCCAGACGCACAAGGACGCGCCGCGCGTTCTGATCGCCAACAGCAATCTGGTGCCGCATTGGGCGACGTGGGACCACTTCAACGAGCTGGATAAGAAGGGTCTGGCGATGTACGGCCAGATGACCGCCGGGTCGTGGATCTACATCGGCTCTCAGGGCATCGTGCAGGGCACCTATGAGACATTTGTCGAGGCGGGCCGCCAGCATTACGGCGGCGATCTGACCGGCAAATGGATCCTGACCGGCGGCCTTGGCGGTATGGGCGGCGCGCAGCCCCTCGCGGCCGTGATGGCCGGCGCCTGCTGCCTCGCGGTTGAGTGCAATCCCGACAGCATCGATTTCCGCCTGCGCACCAAATATGTCGATGAGCGCGCCGAAACACTGGACGAGGCGCTGGAGATGATCGACCGCTGGACCAAGGCGGGCGAGGCGAAATCCGTCGGCCTTCTGGGTAATGCCGCCGATGTGTTTCCCGAGCTGGTGCGCCGCGGCGTGCGCCCCGATATCGTCACGGACCAGACCAGCGCACATGACCCGATCAACGGCTACCTGCCGCAGGGCTGGACGATGGCCCAATGGCGTGAAAAGCGCGAAAGTGATCCAAAATCTGTGGAAAAAGCGGCCCGCGCGAGCATGAAAGTGCAAGTTGCGGCGATGGTCGATTTCTGGAACGCGGGCGTGCCGACGCTGGATTACGGCAACAACATCCGGCAGGTCGCGCTGGAGGAAGGGTTGGAGAATGCCTTTGCCTTCCCCGGCTTTGTCCCCGCCTATATCCGCCCGCTGTTCTGCCGCGGCATCGGCCCGTTCCGCTGGGCGGCCCTGTCAGGCGACCCCGAGGACATCTACAAGACCGACGCCAAGGTGAAGGAAATACTGTCCGAGGATACCCATCTGCACAACTGGCTGGACATGGCGCGCGAACGGATTGCCTTTCAGGGCCTGCCCGCCCGCATCTGCTGGGTCGGTCTGGGTGTGAGGGACAAGCTGGGGCTGGCCTTCAACGAAATGGTCCGCAATGGCGAGCTGAGCGCGCCCATCGTCATCGGCCGCGACCATCTGGATTCAGGCTCGGTCGCGTCGCCCAACCGCGAGACGGAGGCGATGATGGACGGATCGGATGCCGTATCGGACTGGCCGCTGCTCAACGCGCTGCTCAACACCGCGTCGGGGGCAACTTGGGTGTCGCTGCATCATGGCGGGGGCGTCGGCATGGGCTTTTCGCAGCATTCCGGCATGGTGATCTGCTGTGACGGCAGCGAGGATGCGGACCGCCGGATCGCGCGTGTCTTGTGGAACGATCCCGCGACCGGCGTCATGCGCCACGCGGACGCAGGCTATGACATCGCCAAGGATTGCGCCCGCGAAAACGGGCTGAACCTGCCGGGAATTCTGTAAAACTTGCGGCGCCCCGCGCAGGGGCGCCGTCCTGCCCTCCGGCACGCGGCAGGCTGCGACCGGTCAGTAACGCGTCGTCATCCGGTGGCCGGGCCTGAAGCTGAGCTTCACATAAGTGATCGCCTGCCCTTCCCACCATGTGGATCGCTCGATAGTGAACACCGGATCGCCGTCCTTGCTGGCAAGATAATCGGCCAGCTTCGGACCTGCCAAGCCCGCCGAAAAGCTGATCTCGGCATCCGAGAAAGGCACGGTCGCGACCAGCCATTCGTTCGGCCCGACCTGCGTGAAATCTGCATCTTCGGCCTGAGGAAGCGTTCCCAGATTGATCCACCTGTCTTCGTGCTGATACGGATCGCCATCCGCGTAGTGCATGCAGATCAGATGCAGCACCTTGCTGCCCACCCCCAGCTTCAGGCGTGCGCGCAGCCAATCGGGGGCTGGCTCGACCGTGCGTTCGGCCAGGGAATACCGATATTCAGCGCCCTTATCCTCGATTTCCCTGCGCACCAGCGGGATGTCGAAACGCGCCTGCCGGATCGGGCTGGACCGCACGCGGGTGCCGGCCTTGCGGCGCCGCTCAATGATGCCATCATCGGCAAGCTCGCGCATCGCGCGGTTCACCGTGGCACGGGCGCAGCCGTATATCCCGGCCAGCTCGATCTCGTTGGGGACCAGGCTGCCCGGTGCCCAATCCCCTTTGGTGATCTTGGACATGATGTCGGATTTTACATCTTTGTAGGTGGCTTTCATGGTCACACCTTTATTAAGACTGTGTTTATAGATTTATAATCTATATTTAATAACAAACCAAGACCACCAAACACTCCCCTTTCCTAAGCAAATCTAAATCGTCATCTAGCTTTCCTACCCTTGCAAACATATACTTGACTAGTTTTGCGGGCTATAAGTCTAGACATAACGCGCCATATGCGGACAATAGTGGTATAAATGAACGCAATTCTTTCCATTATCCTGAAACGACTGATGGTTGGCCTCCTGACCCTGTTCGTGGTGACAATCATCATCTTCGGCGCGATAGAAATGCTGCCCGGCGACATTGCCACAGAGGTATTGGGCCAGGCGGCCACCGAAGAAAGCCTCAACGCCTTTCGTGAAAAATATGATCTGAACCGGCCGCTTCATGTGCGCTATCTGGCGTGGCTGGGCGGGGCGGTGACGGGCGACTTTGGCATTTCGCTGGCAAACCAGCGACCCATCTCGGAGCTGATCGGCCAGAGAGCCGCCAACACGTTTTTTCTGGCCGGATATGCCGCCGCGATTGCCGTTCCGATTGCAGTCGTCTCGGGTATGCTAGCGGCTCTCTATAATGGGTCGGTCTTTGACCGCATGCTGTCCAGCTCAACTCTGGCCGCCATTTCGTTTCCTGAGTTTTTCATCGCCTACATCCTGATCCTGATATTCTCGGTCGCATTGGGCTGGTTTCCCAGCCTTGCCAATGTGGATGTGGGCGACGGGTTGGGCGAGCGTCTCTACCGGACCTTCCTGCCTGCAATGACGCTGACGCTGATCGTTCTGGCGTACATGATGCGGATGACGCGCGCAGCGATCCTGAACCTGCTGGCGCTGCCCTATATCGAGATGGCGCATCTGAAGGGAATGAAGCGTTGGCGGGTCATCGCGGTGCATGCCCTGCCCAACGCTCTGGCGCCAATCATCAACGTGATCGCCCTCAACTTGGCTTACCTGATCGTCGGGGTGGTTCTGGTCGAGGTTGTCTTTGTCTATCCGGGCCTTGGGCAGATCCTTGTGGATGCAGTGTCGAACCGGGATGTGACCGTGGTGCAAGCCGCCTGCCTGATATTTGCGGCCACCTATATCCTGCTCAATCTGCTGGCGGATATCCTGTCGATCATCGCCAACCCCCGCCTCCTGCATCCGAGGTAGAGCCATGCACAACCTGCTCAACAACCTGCGCGACGCGCCAGTTTCTGCATGGGTCGGAATTGCCATCGTGCTTGCCTACGCCATTCTGGCCATCGGCGCCCCGCTTTTTGCGCCCTTCGCCGAACGGGCATCCGTTGGCGTCCAATACCATCCGTGGACCGCGCCGCACTATCTGGGGACCGATGCGCTGGGCCGCGACGTGCTATCGCGGCTGATCTATGGCGCGCGCAATACTGTCGGCATCGCGCTTGCCACGACGGCGCTGGCGTTCTTCCTCGGGGCGACATTCGGCCTGCTGGCGGCGACACTGGGCGGCTGGTTCGACGCGATCGCAGCCCGGGTCGTGGATGTGCTGATGGCGATACCACCGCTGATCTTTGCGCTGCTGATCCTCACGATCACCGGCACGTCGGTTCTGTCGCTGATCCTCGTGATCGCGGTGCTGGACAGCACGCGGGTGTTCCGCCTGTCCCGTGCCGTCGCCCAGGGCATCCTGACGATGGATTACATTGAGGTTGCGCGGATGCGCGGCGAAGGCCTGTTCTGGCTGATCCGCAAGGAGGTGCTTCCGAATGCTGCAGCGCCGATGATTGCTGAATTCGGGCTGCGCTTCTGTTTTGTGTTCCTCTTCATATCGGCTCTGTCGTTCCTCGGCCTTGGCATCCAGCCGCCCACCGCCGATTGGGGCGGCATGGTGCGCGAAAGCGCCAAGCTGATTGGTTTCGCTAATTTCGCAACATGGCAGACGGCCACCTTCGGCCTGGCTCCGCTTTTGCCTGCGGGGGCGATCGCCCTGCTGACCATTGGCGTGAATCTTGTGGTCGATTGGGTGCTGCACATGTCCTCGGGGCTCAAGGAGTAACGCATGACCGATCTCCTGCTGGACATGACCGATATCTGGATCGAAGGTCGCTCCGAGCGGCGCTGGAAGCCCATCATCAACGGCGTGGACCTCAAGCTACATCGCGGCGAAATCCTGGGCCTGATCGGCGAGTCGGGCGCGGGCAAATCAACGCTCGGCCTCGCCGCAATGGGCTATACCAAGGGCGGCTGCCGGATCAGCAGAGGGTCGATCAGGTTCGACGGTCAGGAGATGGTCGGCGCGCCCCACAACACCCTGCGCAAGCTGCGCGGCGCGCGCATTGCCTATGTCGCCCAATCGGCGGCGGCCGCGTTCAATCCAGCCTACAAACTGATCGACCAGTATTGCGAAGGCCCGATCAAACACGGCGTCATGAGCCGCGCCGAGGCGCAATCGGATGCGGTCGATCTTTATCGCAAGATCCGCCTGCCCAACCCCGATGAGATCGGCTTTCGCTATCCGCATCAGGTGTCGGGGGGTCAGTTGCAGCGCGCGATGACGGCGATGGCAATGTCCTGCCGCCCGGACCTGATCATCTTTGACGAGCCGACGACAGCGCTGGACGTCACCACCCAGATCGAGGTTCTGGCGGCCATCCGCGACATCGTCCGCGAATACAATACAGCAGCGATCTACATCACCCACGATCTGGCCGTCGTCGCGCAGATGGCAGACCGTATCAAGGTTCTGCTGCGCGGCGACGAAGTGGAAGAGGCCCCCGCCCGCCAGATGCTGTCTGCGCCGCAGGAAGACTACACCAAATCCCTCTGGGCGGTTCGGGAGTTTCGCCGGGAGGCGCCGCTGCCGCAGGCGGAAGGCACCGGCCCGCTAGTTGAGATCGCTGATATCACAGCGGCGTACGGCCCCGTCAGAGTTCTTCACAAGATCGACCTGACCATCCCGCGCGGCAGCACCGTCGCCATCGTGGGGGAAAGCGGTTCGGGCAAATCCACCCTCGCGCGGGTGATCATGGGATTGCTGCCCCCGTCCAAGGGACAGATCAAATTCGACGGCACGCCGTTGCCGAAATCCAGCAGGCAGCGCACACCCGATCTGCAGCGTCATGTGCAGATGATCCACCAGATGGCAGACACGGCCCTGAACCCCAAGCACCGGATTCGCGAAACGCTTGGGCGACCGCTAGAGTTCTTTCTTGGGCTGAAAGGCAAGGCGAAAGAGGCCCGCATTCGCGAGCTTCTGACCCTGATCGAGCTTGACCCCGACGAATTCATCGACCGCCTGCCGTCCGAGTTGTCTGGCGGGCAAAAGCAACGGATCTGCATCGCGCGCGCCTTGGCCGCCGAGCCCGAGTTCATTATCTGCGATGAGGTCACATCGGCGCTGGATCAGTTGGTCGCCGAGGGCATCCTGCGCCTGCTGGACCGATTGCAGCGGGAAATGAACCTGACCTACATGTTCATTACCCACGATCTGGCGACGGTACGGTCCATCGCGGATACGGTCGTCGTGATGCAAAATGGCGCTATAGTGGAGCAGGGGACCAAGGACGAAATCTTCTCGCCGCCACACAAGCCCTATACCGAATTGCTGCTGTCATCGGTCCCCGAGATGGACCCCGATTGGCTGACCAACCTGCTGCAAGAGCGCAGCGATATCTTGTCGCCAAAGGATGAACCATGAGCCTGAATTTCGGAACTGTGACCTCGGACCTTGATCTTGAAGCCTCCGGTAAACGCGGGGGCAGCTTTGGACTGGCGCATTCCGACAATCGGTTTGCGTTCTCGAGCATTCAATCGCCTTTGGCCGTGATCAGGGGCGGCGCTGGGCCAACAGCGTTGGTATGTGCCGGAAACCACGGGGACGAATATGAGGGGCAGATCATCGTCCGGCGCCTGTTCGAGCTGCTGGAGCCGGGCGATCTGGCAGGCCGCCTGATCCTTGCGCCTGCGCTGAACATGCCCGCAGTCCAGGGGATCAGCCGGACGTCGCCGCTGGATGGCGGCAACCTGAACCGGTCCTTCCCCGGCAAAGCGTATGGCGGCCCGACCCTTGAGATTGCGGGCTTTGTCGCAACGCAGCTGATGCCGCTGGCGGATGTTGCTGTTGATCTCCATTCGGGCGGCACAGGCACGGATTATCTGGATTCGGCCTATCTGTGCCTGTCGCCCGATCCCGCGCGCAACGCGCAGACCCGACATCTGGCCTTGGCGATGGGATTGGCCAACACGATGGTCGTGCCGCCCAGCGATACGCCCGGCGATTTCGACGAATCCGCCCATGCCGCAGGCTGCGCCATGCTGTCCTGCGAACTCGGCGGCGAAGGAAAGGTGTCGCTGCGCGCGCTGGAGGCCGGGTGGCAAGGCGTCCTGCGCATCCTGGCTCACACTGGCGTATTGCGCGCCGAGGCTGCTGAGCGGCTGGACGTGACCCCAGCGCCGCAGACGCGGTTTCTGGATCTTGGCGGGCAGGCCGATACCGTCACAGCCCAGAGCCACGGATTGGCCGAGCCTTTGGCCCGGATCGGAGAGCAGGTTCAGGCAGGTCAGCCTGTTGCAAGGCTGCGCGATCTTCATGACCTGACCGCTGCCCCACAAGAGCTGCGCGCGGGCAAGGCAGGTATCCTCGCCATTCTGCGCGCCGGGGCGATTGTCGCGCCCGGCGATCATTTATGCGTCATCTGCCCCGAACTTTCCGGCGTGGCACTGGATGCGCTTTTGCACCGGACGGGCCAGCCCTAGATATCCAGCACCACGGCGCCCTTGGGCCGCGCGCAGCAAATCAGCACCTGGCCCTTTTCGGGCGGGTTCAGCGGATCTTCGAAATACTCGACCTCACCAGAGATCAACCCACATTTGCAGGTATTGCAGATCCCGGCGCGGCAGCTGAAATCCGGGTTCAGCCCTGCGTCCTCCGCGAATTCCAGCAGCGATATGGCCGAGCCATCCCACGCGGCCGAGCGTCCCGTTTTGCGGAAGGTCACGCTGCCCTCCTCTGCGCCCGCTGGCGTCTGCGCGGTTTCCGGCAGAGCCTCGACGGCAGTGTCGCCCGATGCCCAGGCGTCGGGGTCCGTCAGGAATGTCAGCGCCTGAAGGGTTGGCGCCGCGCGCGAGGCCGCATTTGGCCGAACAGGTGCGGCAGGCTCTGGAGCCACCGCATCCAGCGACGTTGCCTTGCCAAAGAACTCGTAGGCGATCTGGCCTTTGCGCACGCCCAGCTCCAACAGCAACTGATACATCGCCGCCATGAACGGCGTCGGGCCGCAGATGTAGGCGTCGTAATCGTCGATCGGCAGATGCTTTTGCAGGAAGCTCTTGTCGATCATCCCTTCTGCATGGAAATGCCCCGCCTCGCGATCCGCTTCAGTCGGCGTGCGATAGACGAACAGTGGTTTTGTCCGGTCATTGGCGCATGACAGAACCTCATCGCGC
Source organism: Roseovarius sp. (assembly GCA_036568405.1). Taxonomy (GTDB): domain Bacteria; phylum Pseudomonadota; class Alphaproteobacteria; order Rhodobacterales; family Rhodobacteraceae; genus Roseovarius. The sequence continues at coordinate 79,436 of DATCSR010000035.1, read as the reverse complement.
AGCGCATGGACCTGCCCGTTCTCGCAGGCGTGCAGAAAGTACACAGCGCGGCCACTGTCCCTGAGGCGATGCAGCATCGACACCAGCGGCGTCAGCCCGACGCCGCCTGACAGCAGCAGCACCGGGCGATTGCTGTCCTCGTCCAGAACGAACGTCCCGCGCGGCGCGGCGACATCGATCACGTCGCCCGTCCCGACCCGGTCGTGCAGCCATGACGACCCGGCGCCATCGGGCCTGCCATTGACCCCCGCTTCCCGTTTCACGGTGATCCGGTGATGGCGCGTCTCTGCTGCATCACAGGAAACCGAATAGGTTTTGAGAGCCGCCTCATTCCCGCCCGGCACGCGCAAGGTCAGATATTGGCCCGGCTTCACGTCCCAGACCGGCGCGCCATCGACCGGCTGTAAATAGAACGATGTGATGATCTCGCTTTCGCACACCTTGTCTGCGACGCGAAACTTGCGAAAGCCCGTACCCATCTTACTGGCTCATCTTCGCATCAACCATCGCTTCTTCTGCGATCATTGCCTCCAGTTGACGGCGGAACCGCAATTGGCCCGCGTCGATATGCAGGTCTATATGCGGCGAGGTCTTCTCGGTCATGCCGATCTGCACCTCGTTCAGAACCGCGCGATCCTCCTCAAAAGCGTTCCGCACGTCCTCGCTCATCATCTTGGACAGCTCTTCGTCGCCCGGGCGGATGTTGCGCAGTTGGAACCAGTAATACCGTGTTTCGGTCTCGGTCGTGGGCGTCATGAAGTTGTAGCTGTCCATGACGAACGTGTTTTCATGCAGCGTGCCGTCCACACCGCCCGTTCCCGCAGGGGTGAACACGGCGCGGATCAGCGCGTGGCTGGGATAGCGCACTTCGTAGTGCTGAAGGCGGTCACAATTGCCCTCGAATTCGATGACCTTCTTGTAGAACGGCGCCGGCTCGTGATCCATCATCCAGCGGTGCACGATCACGCCATTGTCCGTCTTGGTCACGCGCAGGGGCGCATCCTTTGTCTGGGCCGAGGCGAATGAGGTTTCGTGGACCCATGCGACATGGGTCGGGTCCAGCAGATTGTCGCACATCAGCAGGTAGTTGCAGTTCAGCTCCATCGCGGCGCCGCGATTGATGCCCCATTCAGGGTTGTCGAAATTGGGAATGTCGATGATATCCTCGGGGTCCGCGATGGCGGCATTGCCCATCCAGATCCAGACCAGTCCGTATTTTTCATGCACCGGATAGGGCCGCACGCGCGCTGCCGACGGAATACGCCCGCCGCCCGGCGCCCAGACGCACTGCCCGGCGCAGTCGAAGGTCAGGCCGTGATAGCCGCATTCCACCGTGTCACCCTTGATCCGCCCCTTGGACAGGGGCAGCTTGCGATGGGGGCAGGCATCCTCCATCGCGATGACTTCGTCCTGCTGATTGCGGAACATGCAGATCTTTTCGCCCAGCACTTTGACCTGTTGCAATTCGCCCACGATCTCGTCGCTCCAGGCGGCGACATACCATGCATTTTTCAAGAACATCCGGCTTCCTTACTGATATTTCTGATCGCTGAGGTTCAGCGTGTTATACGCGATTTCGATAGAGAAAAAACGTTCTTTTACTTGTCGATTGTTTAGATGCGCTGGCCTAACGATCGCGCGTTTCCGACAAGATCCAGTTCAGAAAATTCCGCGACACCTCGTTTTCCAGCAACAAGGGAGCCCAGCAGATGAAATACGGTTCCGGCATCTTAATGGAGTGATCCGACAGCCGAACCAGCCGCCCCAATTTCAGATCCATCGACGCAAATGAAGACTGGGCCAGCGCAATCCCCTGCCCCGCGGCCACTGCCTCCAATGCCGAGCCGGACAGCGAGTGAACCGACACCGGTTTCGTGGCGAGCGGCGGCAAGTCCTGAGACGCCATCCAATCCCCCAGCCTTGGAACGCTGGCATAGGCAGGCCCCCAGTCGATGTCGATCCACGGCAAGGATCCCATGTGGGCCGGGTCCGACGCCGCAGGGTTCCTGGCAAGGAACTCCGGCGAACAGACTGGAAAGCAGATGTCATGGAACAGGGCGCGCACGTGCGGGAAAGCTTCGGAAGCAGCGCCGTAGGTCAGCCGGAACATGTGGTTCAGAAATTGCGGGTCCGGCTCGACGTGGGTGGCCTCGAGGCGGATCGAAGCGGCGCCTTGCGAGGCCTCGAACCGGTGCAGCCGTGGGTTCAGCCATTTCAGCAGCAGGGTTGGCAGCCCGGATATCTGCACGTCCAGATCTTCCATATGTTGCGACAAAAGATGCTGTGCTTGATGCAGCTTTCCGAACCCCGCAGACAGCAGTTCATGGTAGGATCGCGCCGCAGGAGCAAGCGACGCACGGCGCCCGTCCTTCATGATCAAAGGCATCTTCAGCTGATTTTCGAGGATCTTGATCTGCTGGCTGACAGCTCCGGGCGTGACGCCCAATTCCTTGGCGGCCGCCGTCACGGACCCAAGGCGTCCGAAGCTCTCGAATGCCTGCAGGGCGCGAAGGGGTGGCAGGGTCAATTGCATAGCTTGCCTATATGTTCGGTACAGGATGGCTTGATTTAGCAACGCTAAAGAGTGTTACTGCAATTCTGATTTGTCACGCGTTAATACCGTAACTTATCATAATAACATTAGACATAATGGCAAGCGCACACAGCGCTGTCAAAGCGGCACTCAGGACCGACCGCAGATCACAGGGAGAACATTTATGTCATTTTCGACGAACAGGCGCAGTCTTTTGCTGGGCGCAAGCGCGTTCGGCGGTGCGGCCCTGCTTGGCCTCACCGGCCAGCCATTGCGCGCGGCAACGCCGTCTCAGGGCGGGACACTTCGCCTGGGCATCGGGAGCTTTGATTCCGGCGAAACGATGGATCCGCAGGTGAACGAGACCAAGTTCATGCAGAACCTGCAATGGCAGGTCCGCAACAACCTGATCGAGATCGGCGCCGGCGGCGTTCTGGTGCCCGAACTGGCAACCAGCTGGGAGCCGAACGAAGATCTGACCGTCTGGACATTCAAATTGCGCCAGGGCGTGGAATTCCACAACGGCAAGACGATGGATGCGGACGACGTGGTGTTCTCGATCAACCTGCACCGGGGCGAGCAGAGCATTTCGCAGACCAAATCGCTCGTCGCCGTGATCAAGGACGTAAAGGCCACCGCACCTGACGAGGTCACGATTACCCTGAACGGGCCGAATGCGGGCTTCCCGCCCGTTCTGGCGCTGACGACCATGGTGATCGTGCCCGCAGACGACATGAACTTTGACGCAGGCATCGGCACCGGCGGCTACATTCTGGAAACCTACGAGCCGGGCATCAAGTCAATCGTCCGCAAGAACCCCAACTACTGGAAGGAAGGCCGCGCGCATTTCGACTCGATCGAGATGCTGGCAATCCGGGACGTCAATGCCCGCACGACCGCCCTACAAACCGCTGAAATCGACGTGATGAATTCGGTCGATCCAACCACCGCCAATCTGATGGCGGTCATGCCGGGGATCGATCTGGTCCAGACGCAGGGCAAGGTGCATTATTGCTTCAGCATGTTCACGACCGATCCGCTGTTTTCGGATGTGCGCGTGCGCAAGGCGATGAAGCTGGCGATCAACCGTCAGGACATGGTCGACAAGATCCTGAACGGCTACGGCTCCATCGCCAACGATCAGCCGATTTCCGCAGCATATCAGTACCATAACCCCGATATCGAACAGCACAGCTATGACCCCGAGCAGGCCAAGGCGCTGCTGAAGGAAGCCGGCGCCGAGGGGCTGACAACCACGCTTCACGCCTCGAACACGCCCTTTACAGGGGCGGTCGACGCCGCGCAGCTCTTTAGCGAACACGCCGCTGCCGCGGGCGTGACCATCAACGTGGCGCGCGAGCCGGAAGATGGCTACTGGTCCAACATCTGGGGCAAAAAGCCGTTCTTTGCCTCGCGCTGGTCAGGACGGGCCAACGAGGATCTGATGCTGAGCCTCGCCTATTCCCGCGAGTCCCTTGGCGGCTATAACGCCACGAACTGGGACAACGAGGCATTCAACGTCGCCCTGATCGCGGCACGCTCGGAAAAGGACGACGCGAAGCGGCGCGAGCTGTATTATGAATGCCAGTCCATCCTGTCAGAAGAAGGCGGCATGATCGCGCCGGTCTGGGCGGATTTCCTGGACGCGAAATCCTCCAAGGTCGGGGTGCCCGAAGAAATCTCGGGCGATTGGGATCTGGACGGCAACCGCTGCGGCGAACGCTGGTGGTTCAACGCCTGATCCAAGGCATATGAAACTGTGCAGGCCGCTGGTCACGGCGGCCTGTTCCTGTGTCAGAATTCTGGAAAACCACCCGACATGACAGGCAACCTGAACGCGCTTCTTGACGCTTTGCGGATCCAATTTGCGGACCGGCTTTTGACGTCGGATGCCGCGCGCGAACAGCATGGCAGCGGCGAAAGCCACCTTGCGTCCAGATGGCCGGACGCCGTTGTTATGGTGCGCTCGACTGAGGAGGTATCGGACGTTCTGCGCGCCTGTAGCGCGCACGGGGTGCCGATCATTCCCTTTGGGGCCGGATCGTCCATCGAGGGACAGATCCACGCGCCGCATGGTGGCATCAGCATCGATTTGTCGGGGATGGATGCAATTCTGGCGGTGCATACCGAGGACATGGATTGCACCGTTCAATGCGGCGTGACGCGGCAGGCGCTTAACGAACATCTGCGCGCGACGGGTCTGTTTTTCCCGGTGGACCTTGGCGCGCATGCGACGTTGGGCGGGATGGCGGCAACGCGCGCCTCAGGCACGACCACCGTGCGCTACGGCTCCATGCGCGATCTGGTGCTGGGGCTGACCGTCGTGATGCCCGATGGCGACATCATCAAAACCGGCGGCCGCGCGCGCAAATCGTCGGCGGGCTACGATCTGACCCGGCTGATGATCGGCTCCGAAGGCACGCTGGGTATCATTACCGAGCTGACGTTGCGCCTCTTTGGCATCCCCGAGGCGTCGCAGACCGCGATGTGCAGCTTCGATTCGATTGATGAGGCGACACAGACCGTTGTCATGGCCCTGCAAAGCGGCCTCTGCCTCAACCGGATCGAGCTGGCCGACAGCCTTCAGATGCACGCCATAAACCGCTATTCCAAGTCGGACCTGCCTGAATTCCCGACGCTCTGGATCGAGTTGACAGGCTCAAGCGCTGCGGTTGAGCATGACATGGCAACCCTGAAGGATCTGGCCGAGAGCGCCCGCCGCTTTGAGATCGCGGACGATGCCGAGGCCGCGTCCCGGCTGTGGCGTATCCGCCATGATGCGCTTTATGCATCGCGCGCCTTGCGGCCCGGCATCAAGGGCATCTCCACGGATGTCTGCGTGCCCGTCTCGCGGCTGCCCGCCTGCATCAGCGCCATTCTGGAGGTGATCACCGAAACCTCGATTCAGGCGCCTCTGGTCGGGCATGTCGGAGATGGCAACTTTCACCTCGTGTTGCTGTATGATCCCGCCGACGCGGGCGAGCAGGCCGAGGCGCAGCATATCAACAAAAGCCTTGTCGACATGGCCATCGCGATGGGCGGCACCTGCACCGGCGAACACGGCGTCGGTCTGGGCAAGAAGGCCTATCTGCCTGCCGAACACGGCCCGGCTCTGGATGTGATGCGCCGCATCAAACGCGCGCTCGATCCCGGCAACATCATGAACCCCGGCAAGATTTTCGATCTCTAGCGTCAAGGACACCCCATGCCTGCATCCTTTCCCCATGACCTGATCCGCAAGGAAGTCCGCGACCTGCCGGACTACAACGCGGGCATTGCCCTCGACCGGTTCACGGCAACCTATGGCATTGATTGCATTGCCAAGCTGGACAGCAATGAAAGCCCCCTTGGCCCCTCCCCCCGCGCGATCAAGGCGATGCAAGAGGCCGCAACCGGCGTGGCCCGCTATCCCGATGCCGCGAATACTGCCCTGAGAACGTTGATCGCCCGCACGCTTGGCACCGCCTCGGACAATGTCATCATCGGCAACGGCTCCGAAGATCTGATCGGTGCGCTGTTTCGGGCGATCATCCGCCCGCAGGATAATGTGCTTACCACCTGCCCCAGCTTTGGCCTGCATGAATTCGGGGCGCTGACCTTCGGCGCAACCGTCACCAAGGTTCCGTTCAATGCCGATTGGTCCTTTCCGGTCGACGATCTGTGCGAGGCCCTGCGCAGCAGGCCACGCGTTCTGATATTTTCCTCGCCCAGCAACCCCGCAGGACCGGCCATCACCCAAGAGGAATTCCGCACGGTTCTGGCCGATGCCGATCCCGAGACGCTGATCTGCTTTGACGAAGCCTATGTCGAGTTCATTGAGGCGTCCAATCGCTTTGATGCGCTTGGCCTGCTCGCCGCGTCCGGCCTGCCCTATATCGTCCTCAGGACATTCTCCAAGGCCTATGGCCTGGCCGGCGCGCGGGTGGGCTACGGCATCGCCAGCGATCCGCTGCTGATCAAGGCCCTGATGAAAACCCGCAATCCTTTCGGCGTCAACGCGATGGCCGCCTGCGGCGCGATCGAGGCGTTGGAGGATGCCGGCCATCTGGCGCGCACCGTCGATCTGGCGATCTCCGAACGGCAAAGGGTCTCAGCCGCGCTGACCGCCAAGGGCTACCTCTGCGCGCCCACGCAAACAAATTTCGTGTTTTTCGACACCTTCGGACAGGCCACGGAATTGGCGAATGCCCTGCGCGGCAAGGGCATTCTGATCAAAGGCTGGCAAGAAGCGCCGTTCGAGAATTGGGCCCGCGTCACCATGGCAAGTGCCGCCGAGAATGATGCCTTCCTGGACGCGGTCCCTGACAGACGGGCCTGACAGCCGCAAATACCGCGCTGCGCAAAGCCTGACAGCGCGCCGATTATCCGGGTGCTGCAACGGCGGCGCGGCTGTTGCGCAGAAGGATCAATGCCACCAACGCGCCACCGATGGCCATTGCTGCCCAAGAGGTCGAGATCAACAGCAGCCCTCCTACGGTCAGCGCGAGTTTGTCCCAGCCGGTCATCGGCCCTTTGAAATGGCCGATATAGGCGGCCGACAGGGCAATGATGCAAACGATACCGCTGACCAGCGCGGCGATGAACTCCACCCACGTAAATTCGACGAACAGCAGGCTGGGTGCGTAGATGAACATGAACGGCACCAGCGCCTTGCCCATCGACAGGCGGAACGCGGTCGTGCCGGTCCTCATCGGATCGGACCGCGCAAGGCCGGCGGCGGCATAGGCGGCCAGTGCGACGGGTGGCGTCACATCTGCCAGAACGCCGAAGTAGAACACAAAGAAATGCGTGGCGATCAGCGGCACGTCGAACTCCACCAGCGCCGGCGCGGCGATGGATGCAAGGATGATGTATGTCGGTGTCGTCGGGATGCCTGCGCCCATGATGATGCAGGCAATTGCCACGAACACCAGACCGAAGAACAGCGCCACGCTTTTTTCATTCAGCAGGCCCGTGATATCTATGGCGGCGATGAAGCTGGCCAAATCATAGGCCAAGGTGACCACCGCCCCGGAGAATTTGAACCCCAGTCCGGTCAGCGTCGTGATCCCGAGCAGGAAGCCCACGCAGGCACAGGCTGCCCCGATCGCAAGCGCGAATTTCGCGCCATCTTCAAACCCGCGCACCAGACGCGGCGGCGTCAGCACGGTATCCATATCCATCGAGCGATCCCCAAGCCCCCGCATCAGCAGCGGCACGTAGGAGAACACGATCGTCAGGATGATGCCCCAGAAAGCGGCCAGAAACGGCGTGTATTGCATCAGGAGCAGCGCCACCATGACGGTCAGTGGCACGAACAGGTGCCAGGATTTGCGCAGGACCGCCTTGAACTGGGGGATCTTGTCGGCGGACAGGCCCGACAGGCCCAGCCGCTTGGCCTCCAGATGGACCATCAGCATGATCGCAAGATAGTGAAACGCCGCAGGGATGATCGCGATGAGAATAATCTCGTTATAGGGCACGCCCAGCATCTCGGTCATCACGAAGGCCGATGCGCCCATGATCGGCGGCGTCACCTGCCCTCCGCAGGACGCCGACGCCTCGACCGCGCCGGCAAAGCGGGGGGTGAAGCCGGATTTCTTCATCAACGGGATGGTGAATGCCCCGGTCGTCACCGTGTTGGCGATGGGCGAGCCCGAAATCATGCCGAAGAAGCCGGACGAGACAACGGACACCTTGGCACTGCCGCCTGAGGCGCGGCCCGCCACGATGGTGGCAAGGTCGATAAAGAGCTGGCCCAGCCCGCTCATCTGGGCAAGGATTCCGAACAGCACAAAGTGGAAGACATAGGTGGCCACGACACCGACAGCGACGCCGTAAATGCCTTCGGTCCCGACATAAAGATGGTTGATGATGCGCAGTATGTTATAGCCGCGATGGCCCATGATGCCGGGCATATACGGGCCCAGCATCGCGTAGATGATGCAGAACACGCCGATGAACGCGAGGGTCGGCCCCATGGTGCGACGCGTCGCCTCCAGCGTCATGACGATCGCGATCAGACCCATCATGTATTCCTGCGGGCGCGGAGAGCCTACGTTGGTGATGAACACATCGCGGAAGAACACCACCAGATACAGCGAGAAACCGGCGCCCAGAATGGCGAACACCCAGTCGCGCAATGCCACCTTGCTGCCCGGCACACCGCGCCCCTTGATCGGCAGGGTCAGCACCGTCAGCAACAGCATCGCCGCCGCAAAGACATAGGTCAGGGCGGTGGGCGGCAGCGCCGCAACCAGATCCCAGATGATATAAAGGTAAAATGTCCCGAAAATGGCGCTGTCTATCCAAAGCCGACGCGTCGGTGCGGCGCGGCGGCGGGGGAACACCAGAAACACCAGACCCATGACGAACGTCAGGTGGATCGTGCGGTGCGTAACCTCGTTCAGCAGGCCGAAACCGGCGGTATAGACATGGAAAATCGACAAGGCGACACAGGCAACGGTGACAAGCCGGGCGACAAATCCCTTGAGATCACGAAAGTTGGATTCAGAGTCATATTCACGCACCAGCGCCTCGACTTCGTCCGGCGTCAACTCTCGGTCGTCCGGGGCGGCGGTGTGCGTGTTGTTCGTCATGATTACTCCAGTGAATCGCAGGCCGCGATCCGTAAGGCAGAATGTCCCAAGGATGCAAGCGCGATGGACCGATCTGCGGTATGAAGGGTATTTTTGTACTCAGGCTGGATGCGCACGATCATGGCGCCGATCTGGCGGTCCAGATCCAGAATGAATTTGCCGTCCTCGTGTCGCCACCCGGTCGCGTCCACTTCGCCCGCCATCGAAGGCAAGCCCGCGCCGTGAGCGAGGAATATCTCTGACGTCTGGATAATTTGCCCCCCGTCGATGCGGTAGGTGTCGATAACGGGCGTGCGGGATACGGAATGAATGAACTCAAGCGCGAAGGTCTCGCCGCGATCAAGTGAATGGATGGTCAGCGGCTCGTTTGCCGGATGACTGTTCACGCACAGCAGATCGGCGGCAAGGGCGGCGGCAGGCAAGGACGGGATGGCCAGGACGGCCACCCCAAGGACACCAAAGATGCCGCGCGGCGGCATTACTTGATGCCTTTTTTCGCGTAATATTTTTCGGCACCCGGATGCAGCGGCACCGACACGCTTTCCAGCGCCTTGTCGAGCGAGATTTCCTTGCCCTTCGGATGCACGTTGCCCAGCGTTTCAGTGTTCTCGTACAGCGCCTTCGTCACCGCATAGACAATCTCGTCCGGCACATCCGCATGAGTGGCCCAGATTGCCCGCACAGCCAGCGTTTCGACGTCACTGTCCTGGCCATTATAGGTGCCACCGGCGAGGACCGCGTTTGCATAATAGGGCTGGGTTTCCTGCAGCTTCGCGATTGCAGGCCCGCTCAATGGCACGATGCGAATATCATGGCCATTGGCCAGATCGGTCACCGACGACGTTGGCGATCCCGCTGTGATCAGTGATGCGTCGAGGTTGCCGTCCTTGATCTTGTCCACCGATTGCGAGAACGAGGAGAAATCCTCGGAAACGTCTTCGCGTGTCATCCCGTGGGCGACCATCAGGTCACCCAGCAACTGCCACTGGCCGGACCCCGGAGAGCCCGAGGAAATCGACTTGCCCTTGAGGTCTTCGAACGTCTCGATGCCGGAATCGGCACGAACGACGAGTTGAACGGTTTCGGGATAGAGCGCGCCAATAGCGCGGATATTCTCGGCGGGCTCGCCGTCGAACTGGTTAATCCCCTTGTAGGCAGCATCCAGAATGTCCGCAGCGACAAAAGCCGATTCAATCTCGCCGCGTCCCAGAAGCTGTGCGTTGGCGACCGATGCGTTCCCGGTTTCGGCGGTAGCGGACAGCTTTGTGTCGGGAATTTCCGCGGTGTTCGAGATCAGCTGCGCCAGCATCCCGCCGAGGGGATAATACGTGCCGCCTGTCCCGCCGGTAGCGATACCAAAGAAAACGCGATCCTGGGCAAAGCCCGGCAGGGCGGTCATCTGCAGCAACGATGCCGCAGCAACGCTACCCAAGAAAATTCGACGTGAAAGACCCATGAAACTACCCTTTTTTGACTGGCTGCGGCTTTGCGGGCTCTGATCGCCACCCAACACGCAGGCTTGATTTTGCGTCAGATTTTCTTCCCCGACGACGCTGCACATTCGCGAGGATGCATAATGATGTCCAGTTTTAATATCACCAAGCGGTTATGGATAGCCGGATTCAGGCAGCCGGTTCAGCTGATCATAACCCCCTCAGGCTGCAAAGAAGTTGACTGCGTAGCGGCAGAATTCATCCGTCAGCGCACCTGTCTGCAACCGTTTTGATCTGACAAGGGCGATGCGGTGCGCCGCAAGATCACCCAGCAGGGGCATCCGGACAACGGCGCGGCCATCATAGGCGGTGTCATGCGGGATATCGGTCGCCAGCAGGCCGACGCCCATTTCGTTTGCCACCATGGACCGCAGCATTTCAACCGATCCGGTCTCGAACGCGATCTGGGGCGTGACGCCGTGCATCTGCGCCAGCGTCAGAAAATAACCGCGACTATGCGGCAGGTTCATCAGGATCAGCGGGTCCGCAAGCAATTCCGCCATGGTGACGGCCGTGCGATCCGCAAGGCGATGGTTGCCCGGCAGCAGCCCATAGGGGCGCACATTCGCCAGCGGGGTGACCTGCCACGCCGATGGAAGGCCGAAATCATAGGTCAGCGCCACGTCGATCTGCCCGCTCTCCAGCCAGTTGGTCAACGCGTCCAGATTGCCTTCATGCAGGCGGATCTGCGTCCCATCGTGCGATTGCTCAAACTCGCGGACCAGTGACGGTGCGTACCTGGGGCCAAGCGTCGAGAATACGCCCAGATCCAGAACTTCATGCTTGGCGTCGCCCGCAAGGAAAACCTGCTGCGCCTGCGAATGCAGTTTTCTGAATTCACCCAGCTTGAGCCGCCCAAAGGCGGTCGGCGTAACGCCCTGACCAGCGGCACGCGCAAAAAGAGGGCGGGCCAGATGCGCTTCGACCTTTGCGATAGCCAGGGAGACAGACGGCTGCGAAACACTCAAACTGCGCGCAGCGGCAGCGGTACTGCCCGTTTCTGCCGTGGCGATCACGTAATCGATCTGGCGCATTGTGATGGGTATAGGTTTCATTAATATGCCTATGGTTAAAATATATTACAGGCTATAGCAATCACTACTGTATCGTCCGGGCAGTCCAATGGGAGACCTGCAATGCAAAACGATGCCGCCGATCTTGCGCCCAAGCCGCTCAGCGGTGTGCGCATCCTCGATTTCACCCGTGTTTTGGCAGGCCCTTATTGCACCGCGATGATGGCGGACCTTGGTGCAGACGTGATCAAGGTCGAATCCTTTCATGGTGATGACTACCGCCACGTCGGACCGTTCGAGCAGGGCGAGAGCCTGCTCTTTCAGTCCGTCAATCGCGGCAAGCGGTCCATCGTTCTGGACCTGAAAAGCGCAGAAGGCGTGTCCACGGCCAAGGCGCTGCTGCGGGAAACGGATGTCCTGATCGAGAATTTTCGCCCTGGTGTGATGGACAAACTCGGTCTGGGCGCGAGCGGATTGATGGCCGAATTCCCGGAATTGATCTATGTATCGGTATCGGGTTTCGGCCAGACCGGACCCAATGCGACAAAGCCGGCCTATGATATCATCGTTCAGGCGATGAGTGGATTGATGGATGCGACCGGCGAGCCCGGAGGCCAGCCCACCATGGTCGGCGAGGCTGTCGCGGACGTGGCGGGCGGGCTTTTCGCCGCCTGGGGCACGATGGTCGCGCTGTTTGACCGCAGCCGCACGGGCAAGGGGCGGCACGTGGACGTCGGACTGTTCGATGCGCTGACATCCATGATGCCGACGCTGGCATGCCGCACGCTGATGAATCGCGAAGCGCCGTCGCGCACGGGTAACCGCCACCCTCTCTCGGCGCCCTTCGGCACCTACCGCGCGAAGGACGGGCATTTTGCCGTGGCGGTCCTGAACGATCGGCTGTTCGCGGCATTCTGCAATGTGATCGAGCAGCCGGGCCTGGCCGCCGATGACCGCTTTGCGAGCGACACATTGCGCCAAAAGAACGAGCCCGCGCTGGCAGAGCATATAGAAAGCTGGGCCGATACCCACTCGGTTTCGGATATCGTGGGCCGCTTGTCGGACGCGGGCATTCCTGCGGCGGAAATCCAGTCGGTTGCGGAAGCGTGGGGATCGCAGCAGGCGATCGAGCGTGCTCTTGCCTCTGATGTGGAGCACCCGGTTCTGGGCCGCCTGCGTGTCCCGGAACAGCCGGTTCATTTCAGCGGCGCGCCGCGCGGTGATCGCAAGGCGGCGCCGGCATTGAACGCCGACGCTGCCGATATTCTGGCGCTGATTTCCGAAGGAGACACTGCATGAGCTATCCCATGTCCGACGAAGAACGCGCCGTGATCGAACAAATCGAACGATTTGCCACCGAGGTGCTGGCCCCGCAAGCCGCAAGGCTTGACGAGGAATCGCTGTTTGCCACCGTGCATCTTCCGGCAATGGCCGAGATGGGGCTGATGGGTATGAACCTGCCCGAAGAGTTCGGCGGTATCGGCCTGTCCGGTCCGGCGCTTTATGCGGCGGTCGAGGCGATTGCCGGGGCCTGCGGATCCACCGCGTCGATGCTGACCGCACATTTTCTGGCAACGGATTCTTTGCTTCTGGGCGCAGACGACGCGATGAAAGCGCGGTTTTTGCCAGACGCCGCAGCGGGCAAGGCTTTGGGGGCCTTTGCGCTGACTGAACCGCAGGCGGGCTCCAACCCGGCAGACATGTCCACTTTCGCGGCGCGCGACGGGGACGGCTACCGGATCAAAGGATCCAAGTGCTTTATTTCAAACGCGGGCGCCGCTGATTTCATGGTGGTCTATGCCAAGACTGACCGGGACGCAGGTGCGCGGGGCGTCAGCGCCTTTATCGTCGAGCCGAAAAAGACCGCCGGCGTGGACATCGCGCCGAACGAGCGAACGATGGGCCTCAGAGGCGGGCACGTCTTTGGCATCAGCCTTGATTGCCATGTCCCTGCGGAAAATCTGCTGGGCGCCGAAGGCAGCGGTTTCAAGACCGCGATGAAGGTGCTGGACAATGGCCGCATCGAAGTGGCGGCCCAGGCGACAGGCATTGCCGCCGCCGCCCAGACTGCCGCGATTTCCTACGCCAAAGAGCGTAAGGTTGGCGGTGCGCCGATTGCCGACTTTCAGGGGCTGCAATGGATGCTTGCAGACAATGCGACCGAACTGGCCGCCGCCCGCGCATTGGCAATGCAGGCCGCGGTCAAGCGTGGCTCAGGCCAGCGGTATTCGTCCGAATCCGCCTTCGCCAAACTCTATGCGTCCGAGGCCGCCTGGCGCATCGCGGACCGGGCGCTGCAAATTCACGGCGGATATGGCTACACCCGTGATTTCCCGCTGGAACGCTACCTGCGCGATCTGAGGATTTTCCGCATCTACGAAGGGTCGTCCGAAATCCAGCGCACGATCATCGCGCGGGGTCTGCTGGCCTGAGACACGCCCTCCCCCACCGAACTGCTGGATTATCAGGAGAAATGCGCGCTAACGTGGTGCAAGCTGACGACGTGCTCAATAACAAGGAGAACCCCAATGCAAAGACGCATGTTCATCAAGGCAGGTGCCGTCGGCGCCGCCGCCACGGCGCTGGCAAGCCCGGCGATCGCGCAGGACAAACGCCAGTGGAAAATGGTCACTGCCTGGCCGAAAAACCTGCCCGGGCCGGGTGTCGCGGCACAGAACCTCGCGGACCGGATCACGACTCTGTCGGGGGGCCGGATCGAGGTCAAGCTGTACGCATCGGGGGAATTGGTGCCCGGACCGGGCGTGTTCGACGCCGTCAGTGAAGGCACGGCGGAGCTCTATCACGCCGTGCCCGCGTACTGGGGGTCCAAATCGAAGGGCATCCTGCTGTTCGGCTCGCAGCCTTTCGGATTGCGCGCGGACGAACAGTTCGGCTGGCTCGCGCATGGTGGTGGTCAGGCGCTCTATGACGAGATGTACGGCCGCTTCGGGATCAAGCCGTTCCTGTGCGGCAATTCGGGCCCGCAGTGGGGCGGCTGGTTCCGCAACGAGATCAATTCGGTCGAGGATCTCAAAGGGATGAAGTTCCGCACGACGGGCCTTGCCTCGGAAATGATGACCAAACTGGGGGTTGCCGCCGAGGCGATGAGCGGCCCGGCGATGTTTCAGGCGTTGCAGACCGGCGCATTGGATGCGGGGGAATTCATCGGGCCGTGGACGGACTCGGCGCTGGGATTCTATCAAGTCGCCAAGAACTACTATTGGCCCGGCGTGGGCGAGCCGTCATCGGCCGAAGAATGCGGCGTCAACGGCGATGTCTACGCCGAACTGCCCGACGATCTGAAGCAGGCGGTCAGCTTTGCCTGCGAAAGCCTCTACAATCCGGTCCTGACCGAATACACGACCAAACACGCGCTGTCGCTGAAATCCATGGTCGAGGAGCAGGGCGTCATCGTCAAGATGTTCCCCGAGGATGTCATTGCCGCCATGGGCAAAGGCGCGACCGAGGTGATCGACGATCTGCGCCAGAATGACGACGAGCTGGTCAGGCGCATCACGGAAAGCTTTGTCACCTATCGCGACAGCGTTGGCGGCTATATGACCTATGCCGACAACGGTCAGATGAACGCCCGCGCAGGCCTGTTCGGATATTGATCCCACTGCGGTGCGCGGGATAGTCCGCGCACCGTCTTGCTTGATACGAACAGGGGCCCGATGGAGCGCATTGCCACAGCGATCGACAGCATAAACACCGCGACCGCACACGTTGTGCGCTGGCTTGCGCTGTTCATGGTGCTGATCCAGTTTGTCGTCGTCTTGGGGCGCTACGTCTTTGGCGTCAACTCCATCGCCGCACAGGAGAGCATCCTTTACCTGCATGCGACGCTTTTCATGCTGGGCGCGGGCTACACCCTGCTGGTTGATAAACACGTTCGGGTCGATGTGTTTTTCGCAAAATTCAGCACGGCAACGCGGCGGCGGATCGACATTTTCGGCCATGTATTTCTTCTGCTGCCGTCGATGGCGGCGCTTTTGTACTGGTCGTGGCCCTCGGTGCGCAACTCGTGGAAGATCCTTGAAGGCCCAATCTCTGTTGGCGGGATCGAGGCGGTGTTCTTGTTGAAAACCCTGATCCCGCTCTTTTGCATCCTTGTCATGCTTCAGTCGATTTCGCTTTTGATCCGTCTATTTTCCGCGAAAGCGCCGCAATGACACAATATCTCGACCTGATCATGTTTGCGGCGCTGATGGTTGCCATCCTGTCCGGGTTTCCGGTCTCTTTCAGCATCGCAGGCGTCGGGATCGTGTTTGCGTATCTTGGCTGGGTTTTGGGGGTCATGGACATCTCATTGCTAGGCGCGATGGGCCAGCGGGTGTTTGGCCTGATCAGCAATCAGGTGTTGATCGCCATCCCGTTGTTCGTGTTGATGGGCGCCCTGTTGGAGAAAAGCCGGATCGCAGAAGAATTGCTGGATACGATGGGCCGGCTATTTGGACAACTGCGCGGCGGCCTGGGGATTTCCGTCGTGTTGGTCGGGGCGCTTCTGGCGGCATCGACCGGCATCGTGGGGGCGACGGTGGTGGCGATGGGCATGATCGCTTTGCCGACCATGCTGCGGGGGGGGTACGATCCGCGCGTGGCCAGCGGCATCGTCTGCACGGCGGGCACCCTGGGCCAGATCATTCCGCCCTCCACGCTGCT
The DNA here is from genome assembly GCA_036568405.1 of Roseovarius sp. Taxonomy (GTDB): domain Bacteria; phylum Pseudomonadota; class Alphaproteobacteria; order Rhodobacterales; family Rhodobacteraceae; genus Roseovarius. Next base: position 63,157 of record DATCSR010000035.1, on the reverse strand, counting down.
GATCATCCTGGCCGACGTCATGTCCAACGCCTTTCAACAGGCGCAGTATGAACAAGGGAAATTCGCTGTCGAAGCCCTGTCCGTGGGGCAGTTCTTTGCCGCGGCGATCGCTCCGGGGATGCTGCTGGTTTGCTTGTATCTCATCTATGTCCTGGCGCGCGGCGCCCTGCGGCCTGGTGATATGCCGCCTGCCGCGTTGGACATGCCCAAACCTGACAGGTCCGAGGTGATCGGCGCGATTATTCCTCCGATCTTGCTGATTTTTGCGGTGCTGGGGGCCATTCTGGGCGGTATCGCCACCCCGACAGAGGCCGCGTCGGTCGGCGCAATCGGCGCGTTGCTGATGGCCGGGTTGCGCCTCGGGGTGAGCCGCCGGCTTATTCTTCTGGGAACCTGCGCACTGGTGGTTTTGGGCATCTTTGCCGGGGCCTTTCCGGTGCGATTGCAGCGGAGCGACCTTGGATTGGCCTCGTATATCACGGGTGGGTTCTATGTCTTTCTGGCCGTGACTGGTGCTGTGGCGATCACTTTGGCTCTGCGGTCCACGCTTCGCAATCACGTCATTCAGGAGGCAGTGAACTCGACACTCACGATGACCTCTATGATCTTTGCCACGATTTTGGCGGCGGGCATTTTCTCGCTGGTTTTCATCGGCCTCGGAGGAGAAGACAGGGTGGCGGGCCTGCTGACGAACATGCCGGGCGGGGCCACCGGCGCGCTTGTCTTCAGCATGCTCTTTATCTTTGTTCTGGGATTCTTTCTGGATTTCGTCGAGATCTCGGTGATCCTGTTGCCGCTTGTGGTGCCACCGCTGATCATTATGGGTCACGATCCAATCTGGTTGGGCATTTTGATCGCGATCAACCTGCAAACCAGTTTCTTGACGCCCCCTTTTGGCTTTTCCCTGTTCTATCTTCGCGGCGCCGCGCCGAAGGAAATCACGACAGCGCACATCTACGCAGGCGTTGTGCCCTTTATCGGATTGCAAGCCATTGGCGTGATGTTGATATGGTTCTTTCCGGTCCTGGCCACGTGGCTGCCGACGGTGATTTTCTAATAGCGCCAGTCTTGACCTCAGTTCACTCTGATGGCCCTCCCGCATCCTGATCCGCCACCCAGCTATCGCCGCGGATGACAAAGCGCAGCGTTTCATCGGCGGCGAAGGCAGAGCCGCCCCCCGGCACGGCGTAGCGCGTGACATCAATCACACCCCGCTCAATCTGCAGAAGGTTGAAATCATTCGTCGAGCCGCGTTGACGCGTCGACAAACCCGTTCCCGCGTGAACCTGAAGCACACCAGCACGGCCTTGTTTCTTGGCGAAGGGCGCTGCCCGCCAGCTATGTAGATGGCCAGACAGAACCACATCGGTCTTTAGCAGGGCAAGTTCGTTCAGCGCCCGCTCTGCGCCGCGCATCGGCTTTTTGCGCTCGTCCGGTCCATGCTCCAGCGGATGATGCGCCACAACTATTCGCGTGCGGCGCCCTTTGGTGTCGGCAAATGCCAACTCCACCCGGGCAAGGGCCCGGGCGCTGAACCGGCCGCTTTGATGGACCAGTACATTGACGGTATTCACCCCCTGAACCAGCAGTTCATCGTCGGCAAACTGCGGATTCAAATTCTTGGAAATCCAGCGTTTGTAGTGCCGCCATGGCCAGATCAGCCGACCCAGCAGATTCCCCAGCGGCACATCGTGATTGCCCGGAACGACCAGCACAGGCGCTTGGATCTGATCCAAAAACGCGCGCGCCTCGCGGAATTGCGAACGGCGCGCGCGCTGGGTCAGATCCCCCGAGATCGCGACCAAGTCGGGGGCCAGCGCGTTGATCTTGTCCACCAACGGCGTCAGTAGTTCGGGCCGCGCGCGCCCGAAATGCAAATCGGACAGATGCACCAACCGCCTCATCGTGTATCGTCCTGCCGGGTTTGGGGGACGATCACGTTCAGCGCATCCTCGATAACGCGCAGATCATAAGGCGGGCGCATGCGCGCGCGTTCACCATCACAGGCGATATCACGCGCGTGATTGCTGGCCTCAATCCGGATATGCTGCCCTGCGATCATGTCAAAATCAACGTTTCGCTGCGCCTTGCCCAACGCCAGCGACAGCGCGCTGCGCAACATCCCCCAACGCCCGTTATCGGGCGCAACAAAGAGCGCAAGCTGCCCGGCCGCTATCTTCGCCGCCCCCTCCAGATCAATCTGGTTGAGCTGAAAGACGTTATTCACCGCAAACACCAACGGCGTGCGCCTCGCCATCACTTTATCGCCCGCTGTAATTTTCAGGTGCAGTGGACGCCGCAGCCAAATGAGAGTCGCCAGCACCGACCAGTATGCGGCGACACGACTGCGGCCCCATCTTTGATAGGTATCTTCCCTCGTTTTAAGGATTGCAGGATACGCGCCAAGGCTGGCGTTATTCAGGAAAACCCGGTCGTTGATCGTGGCGATCCGCACCGGTCGGCTCACACCTTCAGATAAAAGACGCACCGCAGCCGGAATTTCAGTTGGAATATCCAACGATCGGGCAAAGTAGTTGAACGTACCCAAGGGCAGTATTCCCATCGCCGCGTTGCTGCCTTGCAATGCGCTGGCCACTGCCGAAATGGTCCCGTCCCCGCCTGCCGCGACTATAATGTCAAATCCGTCCTCCATCGCACGCGAGGCGCCCGGCACGATGTCAGACCCTTTTTTCATGATTTGTATTTCAGCGTTGAGCCCGTCGGAGGCCATCGCATCGCGGATAGTGTTCGTCACCGAAACATTGCGTTTGCCCGACCCCGCGTTCAACAAGACGCAGATGCGCACGGCATTATTCATTCGCTCCTTTGGGGGCTGGCTGTCCATGGTATGTCGTTCGCCTTTCCGAGCCGCGTTATAGCGCCCAACGCACCGCGTGCGGCCATGTTCCCTGCTCGGCATGCTCGGAAGCGTCTTCAGACCTCGTCGAGGGACGATCCCCGCTTCCCGCGGGGTCAACCCGCCCCAATGGCGGCGCGCACAGACCTCGACAAATGGAACGATTGCTTGCAGGTCGCGAAATTCGCGGGCCGAAAACGCCTTGCGTTCGCGCATGCCCGAAATCACCACGCTCACGCCATCTCCGACGTCGATGATAAAGCCTATTTCCTCGGCAAGCCCGGTCTGAACAGAGTAGTTGCGAAAATATTCAGCCTGCTAGAACCGGTCCGGGGCTGGATCGTTCTGCACCAAAACTGAGTCAGAGCCAGTTTAGAACGCTCATTGATATGCGCCAGAAGGGCCAGTGCAATGGTCCCCAAATTCCTCCACAGCATCAGCAATGTGCGCCAATCAACTGGTGTCGAAAAGTTTCTTTGCGTCAAACGCGAATCATCCGACAATGAGTACTATCGTCTTTGTGATCCGTCAGGCTGATCACATCGCGGGGAAAATAAAGCAGGGAAATCCTGCAGACCTTTGCGAACATGCAGCAGGGGAAGGGCGTTCGCTGCCTCCCCTGGAAATGGCCAAGGGAGGAGAACACCATGAAGAAACTTTTGTCATCCATCGCCGTGCTGGCGCTGACCACAGGCTACGTCGCCGCGCAAAGCGCCGATTTGCCGCCCAACATCGAACGACTGCAGAGCATGCAATCCACTGGCGTCAAGGGTTTTACGGTCGTCGAGCAGACCGGGCCGTATGCCGATGGTATCAAGAAGACGCTTGAGCGGATCAGGATGCCCGATGGTTTCGAGATCGAACTCTACGCTATCGTCCCGGATGCGCGCCACATCGCGGTCGGCCCGCAGGGCGTGGCCACCTTTGTCGGCACACGCAAGGACAAGGTCTGGGCCGTCACCGACCGGAACAAGGACCGCATCGCGGACGAAGTGAAGGACTTCGCGCCTTCGCTGACCTTTACCATCCCCAACGGCGTCTGCTTCAGCCCGGATGGTTTCCTCTATATCGTCGAGCAGAACCGCGTTCTCGTCTTCCCGGCCGCCGAGTTCTTTTATGAATCGCCCGACGTCGCCGTCGGGCAGGTCGTCCCTCAGGGCGAGTTGATCCCGGCAGAGGAAGAAAGCTACAACCACACCGCGCGGGTCTGCGACATCGGTCCGGACGGCAAGCTCTACATCTCGCTTGGCCAGCCGCACAACGTGACGCCCCCGGACAAGATCCAGAAATACATGGACGTCGGCATCGGCGGTATCATCCGGATGAACACTGACGGCACAGACCGCGAGGTCATCGCGCGTGGCGTGCGCAATTCGGTCGGTCAGGACTTTGACCCCGCGACCGGAGACCTCTGGTTTACCGACAATCAGGTCGACGGTATGGGCGATGACATTCCCCCGGGCGAGATCAACCACCTGACCGAGGTGGGCCAGCACTTTGGCCATCCGTGGTTCGGCGGCGGCGATACCCGCACGACCGAATACAAGGATGAGGAGGTGCCGGTCGAGGTGACCATGCCGGTCTCCACAACCGTGGCCCATGCCGCTGATCTGGGTATGGTGTTCTACACCGGTAAGATGTTCCCGGACAAATACACGGGCGCGATCTTCTCGGCTCAGCACGGCTCGTGGAACCGGACCACGCCGGTCGGCGCCCGGATCATGGTGACCACCATCGACGACGAGGGCAATGCCACCACGGAACCCTTTGCTGAAGGCTGGATTGACGAGAACGGCGAATATCTCGGCCGCCCCGTCGATGTCGCCAACCTGCGCGATGGGTCGCTGCTTGTCTCCGATGATCTGACAGGCGCGCTCTACAGGATCAGTTACAGCAAATGATTCGTATCATATTTGTGGGCCTCGGCGGGATCCTTCTCGCCGGGGCTGTGGTCGCCCAGAGCAGCGGTGATCCGGTTGAGGGGCGTAAACTTGCCGGGCAGTGCCGCACCTGCCACGGGATCGACGGATTTGCCACGATCCCTATAGCTCCGCATATCGGCGGGGAGCCTGCGGGCTATATCTCTTCGCAGTTGGCCGCCTTTCGTGAAGGGACCCGCACGCACGAGATGATGAGCGTCGTCGCAAAATCCCTGACGGACCAGCAGATTGCAGATCTGTCCGCCTGGTACGCCAGCCACACAGTGACGGCGACCCTGTCTGCGGATCCTTCCGGCGCGCCGGCGGCCTGCGTCGCCTGTCACGGCGAGAATGGGATCGGCCTGGCCGAAGACGTGCCCAACCTGGCGGGCGAGACCAACATCTACATTGAAACCCAGCTAAAGGCGTTCCGAGGTGGCAGACGCACGCACGAAGTGATGTCGGCCATCGCCGCCGACTTGCCGGATGACGAAATCCGTGCCGCTGCCGATTGGTATGCCTCTGTGAATATTGAGATCGACGTCGCCGAATGATCCAATACGCGAAGCACCTGTGCTGATGCTCTCTGAGTGCGGCTTGTGCCAAATGGGTAAGTCAGGCGTTCCTCCGACGGAATGACCCTGCTGCGGGCAGCGTAACTGTCGTCGACCTTTACCCCTTCTTTGCTGCTCCAAGCCTACAGCCTCAGCGAAAACTGGATCAGAAACGCGTTGATCAGATAGACGAAGAAAGCTGTGACCAGAGGCAGCACGATGAACGCCAGAGCTGCCACACCATAACGCTGGGTCACGGCCGTCGGAATATCTTGGGCATCACATTTGAAATGACAATGCCTGCGATCAGACACGGCACAAAAGGGCAGCCTGATCCCTGCATCCTGCAGCCCCGCATGGACGGTCACACCAATGGCAACCGAGTTCAGCGATCGCTTTGCCTGGAGGCAATATTGTTTGTCGAAAAAACGATCAGCGTTCAAACTGGTGGCGTTCCTTCGGAATTGGACACGACGGCATCAATCTGCACCATCGCGTCCATCAGGATGGACGAAACGCCGACGGCTGTCCTTGCAGGAAGGTCGCCGTTAAAGAAGGGCGTGTAGGCGTCATTCACCGCATCGATATCAGCCATGTCTGTGAGGTAGACATTCACTTTGACGATGTCGTCCATGACATGGCCGACACTTTGCAAAATGTTCTTGATATTTTCCATGCACCGCCGGGCCTGCTCTTGCACATCGCCGGAAATTATTTCACCAGATCTGGGGTCAATGGGCAATTGCGCTGAAATATTGTTGTAATGAGAAAACGCGACGGTTTGCATGGATAGGGACTTTATCGGCGCATTTTCCGTATTGCGCGCCCTTATTACGATGCCGTGCCTGTCCTCGATCTCTTGGGGGGGTGTGCCATCTCCATGAGAGACGACGGCGTCGATTTGCACTGATGCGCCCAACGGCAGGTCTGACGCAGCTATGATCGTCCGCGCCGGAACATAGGCTACGGCTCGGGCAATCGCGGAGTCCGGGAAAAATGTTTTGTAGATATTGTCGACAGCGTCGATATCCGAAAGATCCCTGAGGTAGATATTGATTTTTACGATATCGTCGAACGGCACATCGATACTTTCCAAAACTGCTTTGATATTTTTCAGGCACTGCCCGGTCTGTTCCGCGACATCGCCCGCTACAATTTCACCCGATTCCGGATCGACAGGAAGCTGAGCAGAAAGCGTGTTGTAATGGGAAAAAGCGACCGATTGCGTGGACGTCGACCGTATCGGCGCGTTCCGAGTGTTTTCCGCAACCTTGAAAAGGTCGCAAGGCTCCTGCGGCGGCGTTCCTTCGCCGTTTGAAATAACCGCGTCAATCTGCACCAATGCGCCCTCCATCGGCAAGGATGCAACGGCATAGGTCGTCCGTGTCGGAAGGTAGCCGTGAAACATGGTTGCATGAACAGCGTCTACAGCCTCAAGATCTGCGATGTCCTTAAGGAAAATAGTGATCTTGATTACATCGTCCAGCACGTGATCAGTGCTTTCTATGATCGCCCTGATGTTGGCGAAACACTGCTCTGTCTGCTCCTTTATTCCACCTGCGATGAGATTATCCGTTTTCGGATCTATCGGAAGCTGCGCAGAAATATGATTGTAATGTGAGAAAGCGACTGTTTGCGAAGACACCGGACTTGTCGGGGCATTTTCGGTATTTCCTGAAATTTTTACAATTTTGTCAGACATTTTGGCCTCTTCCTCATTTTTTCTGTTACGACTTCCTGTTTGAACAGAGCGAAGAAAGTCAGAGGTCGAACGCAAGTCGCTCGTGAAATCGGGACGGTAGGATCACGGAGCTGCCACCGCGATCGTATCGGGACGCTTGGCCTCATCCCGGAAGAGAAAAGGCCAGAGTGGTCAGTTTCTGCTTAGCCGCCCGCGACAGCCCAAAGGCCACCCGCCGCCGTCGCCCAGCCGAGACCCTGAATGATCTTCGACCCTGTCAGCGCGCGCCCCGCCGCCACCGCCATCGCAATTCCGATGCCGTGGAGAACGGCGGTAGAGAGCGCAAAGCCAGCGCCGAAGGTAAGCGCCGCAGCTGACCCCAACTCGCCACCGTGTGCATGACCGTGAAATAGGGCAAACAGACCAACCATGCCGGCCGCGGCAGAAACCGGAAGCCGCAATGAGAGCGCAACGGCGAGCCCGAGTGCGAAAACCGAGAGGAGAATGATGGGCTCTACAAACGGAAGAGCATATCCCATGACCGCAAAAACGAACCCTACCGCCATGATCCCCACAAAGGAAACCGGCAGCGCCCAGATCGCACGTCCTCCAAGGATAACTGCCCAAAGACCCACCGCAATCATTACGAGTATGTGATCAAGACCGAAAACGGGGTGGGAAAATCCCGCCGCGAATGATCCGTGTTGATCGGGGCTCAAGTGAGCAAATGCAGGTGTAGCACCGAGGGCGAGAGCGGCAACCGCGAGAACGCGTTTCATTTTTGATTCCTTGTCCAAGGCGATCCGAAAGGTTCGTTGCCCTACTTGGGTTAGATGATGCCCACATACGAGGACCGCTGCAACCGTAATTAATCTGCGTCATCTCAGCTAAACCGACCAGATCAGGTTTTGTCCACGGCCTGAAGCAAACCTTCGCAACGAGTGGGTTTGGGGCGCATTTCCCAAAAGACTGCATTTCCAATTCCGGATTTCATCGCATCTGCGAAGTGAAGGAGAATGCAGAAATCCAGCCGGATTTTTGACCTGAAAGCAGCGACGATACGTCGATTCCTGATCGAAAGTCATTTTTTGATTCCGCCGTTTATGTCTGCCGATTGTCATCTACGCCTCCTAAAATGGGGTGTTGCGACGACCGGTTGAATCCGCCTTGCCCGCCGCGATCACTATGATGGATACAACCCTTTGGCGGTGCTCAGAAGGCTATGGCCATCTTCAAAGCCCTGATTACCAGATCACGGTTCATTCGATTGCCGACCGCCCAACCTATCACCCACCGGGAGTGCAGATCGAGGATCACAGCCAGATACAGCCAGCCTTCGCGCGTCCAGATGTAGCTGATGTCGCCTGCTTATTTCTGGCTACGTCGATCCGCGGCAAAGTCACGATCCAGAAAGTTTGGCGCGATGTTGAACGTGTGGTTCCTATCTGTCGCCGCCTGGCACAATCGGTCGGTCGGAAAAGCGCCACGCTGTTCTTCGACGAACCTGAACCTCATGCGCGAGAGGGGCTTTCGGCGCGCGAAGAACAGGGTGGCTTTTCAGAAGAGGGGCACGCCGCGTGTTCGTGAATCATGCTCCAAAACCGACGTGTCCACGGCACGGAGAAATGGTCTCTGTTTCCAGAGCATCCTGGCGCACGTCCGTTCCGTGGCGTGTCGTATGGCCTGCCCCTTCCCGCCCATGAGCCCTTTTCGTCCGCTCTGGCTCACCGTTCATGGCGTCGGACACACTGCCGCTCGTCTGCGGAAATCCGGCTTCGGACCTGACCGGATTGAGGGCGTAGCGATTTCCCTCGAAGAGGGTCACTTTGTTCCGGTTCAGCCCGAGTGAGTGATACCGCCCCGCAGACTGCATGATCCGGATAACATATTGGCAAGTACGCCGATTTCGCCCCCTTTGTCCCAAGGGTTGAATCAAACCGCCCATCGCCGAGGCCGGCGCTGAGCGAGGTTGAAATCCCGCGGCGAATTGGTCCTATCTCGCATGACGCCCCTAGGAGGGCGCCCTCACAAGAATTTTGACCTGGGATTTTTCCGACGACAGCACATCGAAACCTTCGGCAACGATGTCATCCAGCTCGATCCGCTTGGTGACCAGATTTTCTGCCTGAAAGTACCCACGGGTCATCAGCTCCATCACCGCAGGATAAACGTTGCGATAGCCAATTGTGCCCTTGATCTGACGTTCGCTCAGCACGATTGTATTGGGCTGGAAAGATGCGTCACCCTCCCAGATCGACACGATCAATGCCTGCCCCTCATAGCGGGTAGAGTCGATCACCTGCGCAAAGACCTGCGGCACGCCAGTCACCTCAAAGGCAACGTCAACGCCATTGCCGGTCGCGGCGCGAATTTCGGCGACCACGTCGAGATCGCTGGGGTCCATGGCGCGGGTCGCGCCCAGTTCCATCGCCTTGGCGCGGCGCTCTTCGGACGGCTCGACCACATAGATCTGCGCGGCCCCGGCCGCGCGCAGGGCCTCGACCACCAGCAGCCCGATGGGACCGGTGCCGAAAACGGCAGCGGTGTCGCCTGCCTTGATGGTGCTGACGCGCACCGCGTGCAGGGCGACAGCGGCAGGCTCGACCAGCGCGCCTTGCTCCATCGACAACTCGTCAGGCATCTTGTGCGCCATCCTGGCCGGCACGACAGAATAGGCCGCGAAACCGCCCGCGCCGCCGGACAGACCGACAAAGCCCAAATCTCGGCACAGATTATACAGGCCTTCGCGGCACGCATCGCATTTCCCGCAACTGTAGATCGGCTCAATCGCGACCCGGTCGCCGATTGAAAAACCCTCTACACCGTCACCCAGTTCAACGATTTCGCCACAGTATTCGTGGCCCATGGTAATGGGGGCCTTGTCATGGCTGAGGGGGTGGTTTTCACCCACTGGGATAAAAATTGGACCTGCCAGATACTCGTGCAGATCGCTGCCGCAGATGCCGGTCCAGGCGACCTTGATCTTGATGTCACCCGGCGTGACCCGTGGCTCGTCGATATCCTCGACGCGAATGTCCTTTGCAGCGTACCAGCGCGCAGCTTTCATGATTTTGCTCCTATTGTATTTCCAAGCGCTCACAGCTTGACCGTTTCCGGGGCATGCACCCGTGCGGTGAGCCCCGTTTGAAATCTACAATAGCCGACAATCCAGATATGATGTTGATCCGGATCAGTGCGTCAAAGTCATTTTTTGGAGCAATATCACTTAGATCCGCTTAAACCGGATTCGCCAGTGATCTAATGCCCATGGTCATGGTCATGGTCATGGCCACCGTCGCCGGGCGCGTGGTGATGCGGGGCCATCGGACCGGGATCGACAGGAATGTGCTCGCCGCTGGCATAGGTCTTGTGCATCTGGCGCACCCAGTCACACAGCTTTTCCACCGTCTCGGGGCGTTTGCGCGAAAGCGGCAGGACCGGCCCGCCCTTGCGGGCTTTTTCCGCGTCGGCGACCATTTGATCCACGTCCACGTCCACATGCTCGCCCAAGTCGATCTTGTTGATGACCAGCAGATCGGCACCGCTGATCCCCGGCCCGCCCTTGCGCGCCACATCGCCGCCTCCGGCCACGTCCAGCACGAAAAGCTGCGCATCCACCAGCGCCGGAGAGAAGGTCGCGGTCAGGTTGTCGCCGCCGCTTTCCACCAGCACGATATCAAGCGGGGCAAAGTCGCGCTCCATGTCCTCGACCGCCATCAGGTTCATCGTCACATCGTCGCGGATCGCCGTATGCGGGCAGGCACCGGTTTCGACCGCGCGAATGCGTTCTTCGGGCAGCACGCCTTCGGATTTCAGGAACCGCGCATCTTCGTCCGTGTAGATATCGTTGGTGATGACACCGATCGCGAATTCGTCGCGCAGGCGTCGGCAGATCGCCGCGATCACCGAGCTTTTGCCAGTGCCCACCGGGCCGGCAACTCCGAGCCGCAGGGAGCGGGTCTGCTTTGTTTGTTTCTCGTCGGTCATCTTTCGATCTCCTTCAAATCAGATTGCCCATGGCGGGCCAAGTTCGCTTAATCCCTGCACGAGCAAACGGCGCAACTCGAAGCTGTCAGCGGCCACCGCCCCAATGGCAACGCCGGGTCCGGCCAACGGCGTCAACGCCGCGTTTCCATGAAAAGGCATAGCTTGCAGGGGCGTGGTCGTCCAGCCGGGGTCCACCGCGATGATTGATCCAACCGCGCGCCCCCCGCCCAGCACTGCGGCACCGTTCCAGCCATCCGCCGCCGGGCCGAAGCTTACCTCTTGATCGTAAAGCGCCGCACCGCCGCGGGTGATGCGCAGGCGGCTGGTGAAATCCCCGGGAGCCTCGCCATGGCGGCCCAGAAGCATCTCCTCGCGCAGGATCATCCGCGCATCAGCGGCCAGCGCGATCCGCACATCATGGCGGTGGTTACAGCGCCGCGCCGCGATGATCGGCTCGGCCCACCAGACGAACGTTGCGCCCTCTTCCACGTGGACAGTTATCGACAGGTGCGATTGGCCGCCCCCCGCGCCGGGCAGAACCAGCATTGCCGAGACCTCCATCAGGACAAGCGTGCTGCCCGCCCCGACGTGCACATCCAGCGCATAGCTGTCGCCGCCAAGCGGCCCGGCGGTCCCCGCCGCCAGCGCGACACGCGCAACGCCGTGCTGCCGGTGGGTCAGCGGCTCCGGCCCTTTCGGATTGCACTGGCGGAGCACAAGCGGGCCGTCCGAACGCAGGGTTTTCACCTTGCTGTCGCGGCCGTTCGCGGAAAGCTCGCTTGCCAATGTTGCGCGTGCTGACATTGCGCCTGTCGACTTGGTCGGCATTTTAAGAAGCGAAGAGCCGGACATCGGATCTCCTGTGATGCTCTGCCGCGATATCGGCAAGCGGCGATCCGGGCGCTGGCAGATCAGCGGGTGCACCGTCTGCAAAACCTGCCGCCCGATGCGCCAGCCGGTCCAGCCGTTCCGTCGCGCGGGCCAGAATGGCGTGGACATCAAACGGATCGACCCGCATGACCTTGGCAGCCGCAGCCGCAGCGCCGGCATTATTCTCATGCAGGATGGCAAGTGCGGCATCCCGCGGGCCAAGGCCAAGGGCCGCCGCCGCGACACCCATGACAATCGGCTGATGCGGCGCTGCCCCGAGATTGGCAAAATGCGGATGCGGATGGATGCTGCTCATCGCGCGGCGCAACTGCCGCCCCAGATTACGCGATACCTTGCGCAGTTCCGGCGATGGAATCCGCGCGTCCAACTCGACCTCCAGCAGGGCAATATCAGACAGATCGCCGCGCCGAGCCCGCACGCAAGCCGCTGCTGCGAATGCGGCGGCGATCAGCCCGGCAGTCTCGGCACGCCCGATGAGAAACCCCTCGAGGCCGGCCATGTCCGTGACGCGCCCCGCCGTCACCGCCGGTTCCAGCCCGCCCGAATGGGCATAGCCGCCCGCAGGCAGGCGTCCGTCCGCGAGCAGCAAGAGCGCCGCCTGTCTTCCGATCCCAAAAGCTTCCATTCAGAACAGGAAGTATCGCTGCGCCATCGGCACTTCGTTTGCGGGCTCATGGTCGGCAATTTCGCCGTTGATCTTCACCGAATACGTATCCGGGTCAACTTCGATGTCCGGCAAGGCCGTGTTCTCGGGCATGTCCTCCTTGCCGCGTCCGCGCGTGCTTTCAATCGCGACGAACTTGCGATTGGTGTTGATCCGGTCTGCTAACCCGTCGTCAATCGCCGCCTGCGACACAAAGGCGAGGCTGGTCGCCCCCGCGGCCGGAGAATGGACGTTGAATCCGATCCGCTCCATCACCGGCTGCGGCGTCGGGATCGAGGCGTTGGGATCGCCAAGTGCCGCGGTCGCCACCATGCCGCCGGTAAATACCGTGTGGGGCCGGACGCCGAACAGCGCCGGTTGCCACATCACGATATCGGCCTTCTTGCCGACCTCGATCGAGCCGATTTCGCGCTCCATCCCGTGCGCCACTGCCGGGCAGATCGTGTATTTGGCCACATACCGCCGGGCACGGTGGTTGTCGGCGCGATCGTCGCCGGGAGCCGAGCCGCGCAGCTTTTTCATCTGATGCGCGGTTTGCCATGTGCGCATCACCGTCTCGCCGATACGGCCCATTGCCTGCGCATCCGACGACATGATGGAAATCGCCCCCAGGTCCTGAAGGATGTCTTCGGCGGCGATGGTCCCCGCGCGCACGCGGCTTTCCGCAAAGGCCAGATCGTTGGGCACCTGCGGGTTCAGATGGTGCGCCACCATTACCATGTCCAGATGCTCGGCCACCGTGTTGCGGGTAAAGGGCCGCGTCGGATTGGTCGAGGCGGGCAGCACGTTCCGCTCGCCTGCAATCCGGATGATGTCGGGGGCATGTCCGCCGCCCGCGCCCTCGGTATGGAAGGCGTGGAAGGTGCGGCCGGCAACGGCCTTGAGCAGATCTTCGACAAAACCAGCCTCGTTCAGCGTGTCCGAATGGATCGCCACCTGCACGCCGGATTCCTCGGCCACGGAGAGGCAGGCGTCGATCACTGCGGGTGTCGCGCCCCAGTCCTCATGCACCTTGAACCCGCCGACGCCGCCGCGCAGCTGTTCCCACATCGCCTCTTTCGACATTGTATTGCCGCGCCCCAGAAACAGCACGTTGACCGGCCAGGGATCGAACCCCTCCAGCATACGCTCCATCCACCACGCGCCGGGCGTCGCGAGCGTGGCCTGGGACCCCTCGGTCGGGCCGGTGCCGCCGCCAGTGACGGTGGTTACGCCCGATGCCAATGCCAGTTGCAGCATCTGCGGGCCGACAAAATGGACGTGCGTATCAACCGCTCCCGCTGTGGCGATCAGCCCGTTGCCCGCCATAATCTCGGTAGAGGGGCCGATCACAAGGGCAGGGTCAATCCCGTCCATCGTGTCGGGGTTGCCGGACTTGCCGATCCCCACGATGCGCCCGTCGCGGATGCCGATGTCGGCCTTTATTATCCCCCAATGGTCAAGGATCACGGCGCCGGTAATGACCAGATCCGGCGTTCCCTGCGCGCGGGTGTGCGAGGATTGGCCCATCGACTCGCGGATCGACTTGCCGCCGCCAAAGACGGATTCGTCGCCGCCGCCTGAACGGTCTTCTTCTACCTCGATTGTCAGGCACGTATCGGCCAGCCGGATGCGATCACCCGTGGTCGGGCCGTATGACGCCACGTATTCACGACGATCAACCTTTTGCATTGTCCAGCTCCCCGCCACAAAGTCCACGTAGTCCCAGCACGATGCGTTTCCCTTGAATCGGCACCAGATTCACTTCTGCAACGGCACCGGGTTCAAACCGTTCGGCACCGCCGGATAAAACGGCAAGGCGCTTGCCCCAGGCCGCGTCGCGATCAAAATCCAGCGCCGCGTTCACTTCGGCGAAATGGAAATGCGACCCGATCTGGATTGGTCTGTCGGACGTGTTGGCCACGCGCAGCGTGGTGACTTCCAGCCCCTCGTTGATGACAATATCACCTTCGCCAAAGAGAATTTCACCGGGCACCAGCGGATCGCGCGCCTCGTCCAGGGCGACCTCGGATTGGCGCCGCGGCGCTTGCCGTGTGCCGCCACCGGGACGGCGCGGTGCGCTGGGTGCGCTGACGCCTGATGATTTGGTCTGTTCCGGCGCGTCGGAGCTGGTCTGGTCGTATTCGCGACCCGGATCATCAGACTCGTGCTTGGCTTTCGAGGCATCCTTGTTGTCAGAGGCAAGCTGAGCGAACGGGTTGAGTTTGACGGTCATCGGATAGGCTCCATCACTGTCACAAGCTTGGTCCCGTCGGGAAACGTCGCCTCGACCTGAATTTGAGCTATCATTTCGGGGACGCCTTCCATGACATCGTCGCGGCTCAGAACATTGCGCCCAGCCTCCATCAGGTCGGTCACAGTCTCGCCATCGCGCGCACCCTCAAGAAGGAACGAGGTCAGCAGCGCGGTCGCTTCCGGAAAGTTGAGCTTCAGCCCACGTTCCATGCGTTCCAGCGCAAGCTTGCCAGCGGTATAGACCATAAGCCGCTCCTGCTCATGCATGCTGAGTAACATTGAAACCCTCCGGATGTTTTAGCTGTTTTCTGAAGGCTCATAGTTTCAGATTGCAGTCGCGATGTCACTTACTCAGATCGCTGTCTCATTGTCACTTGCAAAGGCTTGTTGCTGTAAATCAAACGCCTGGAGGCAGGCCGGCTCCTTTGGCCGGTAAACAGACCCGCGAGGCGGTGTAGATCTCGGCAGCGCCGCTCGGATACGCCACATCGAGGCGCCGTTTCTGAACGTGGCCGTGAGGCGTGGCTAATGTGCCGTTACGGTATTGACCGCGATCTTATAGCCGACGCCGTGGACTGTACGGATCAATGACATATCGCCATTGCCTTCGGCGAGCTTATGGCGGAGGCGGGCAATATGCGCATCTATCGCGCGATCGGTCACTGCCGTCGAATTTCCGTAAAGCGCATCGAGAATCTCGGGCCGAGTAAGAACGTTGCCGGGACGGTCGGTCAGCGCCAGCAACAGGGCATATTCGGTCGAGGTGACGCCGATCGGTGTATTGTCAGAACTGCGGCAAAGGGTCCGCGAAATCAGGTCCATCCGATAACCGGAAAAGTTGCGGAACCTCTCGTTCTCGGGCGATATCGCCGATTGCTCGGGCACGCGGCTGCGGCGCAAACGGATTTGATACGGGCCAGCAGTTCGCGCGGCTCGAAGAGCTTGGTCACGTAATCATCGGCCCCCAGTTCCAGACCAATGACACGGTCAAACAACTCGTCCCGCGCGGTCAGAACGATGATCGGCATCTCGGATGATTTGCGAATTTCACGCGTGACTTCAAAACCGGCACCATCAACCGGACATGAACCAAAAAAATCCGGGAAACTTTCAAAATAAAGAGAATGCGCAGCGAACCACGCCCCGAGTGCGTCCCCGGAGGATATCAGCCTAAACTGGCCGGAAACGGCAGCCATTGATTAATCAATAATTTCAATAATTTATAGTGGTGCCCGGGGGCGGAATCGAACCACCGACACGAGGATTTTCAATCTACTGCTATGGTCGCCTGAGCTTGCGACGCTTTGAGACGGCTTGATACAATTTGAGCGAGCCCGAGAAGACTAAGTGCTTGATGTTAAACATATAGGAATGTTTCTCAGCATCTCAAAATCCGTCTCTCTCCGTCTCACGCGGCCTCACCTCGTATCATTGCAGCGCCATCAGTTTGTCGTCCCGGCGTCGTCCCGACCCCGCCTTAACGATTTTCTGGACGCCGACATTTCCGGGGCAGATGAAAGAAGCCGACTTCCCTCCTGATTGCAAACTCAGGAGGCTTACATGTCACTCGATCAAACCAAAGCAGAGGTAGGTACTACCCGCCAAAAGAGCCGCAAACACCGATTGACCAGCCAATATGTCCAGAATCTCAAACCGACCGTACGCCCCGCTATCGCGAAAATCATGACCGCAATGGACGATGGCGCGAGATTCTACTTCCAGTCCGACATCCGAGCCTTCTTCACCAAGATTCCGACAGAAACGGTGGTCGACTTCGTTCGAAGTGAAACCAGGGACGAAGCATTCGTTGGACTGTTCGCCAAGGCTCTTGAGGTTCACTTGGGAAATGAGGACGAGCTTGTTGGCTATACGCACCTGTTCCCAAAGGGCGGAATTGGCGTCGCCCAAGGATCTTCGCTTTCGGCATTCGCGGGAAATGTGTTGCTTTACGACATGGATCAGAAGCTGAACACTATGGGCGTGACGGCTGTGAGATACATCGACGATATTCTCATGGTCAGTGCAGACTTGGCCTCCATTGACGTTGCCAAAGCATATGCGGAAAAAACACTGACCGACTTTGGCTTCGGCCTATACACGCCTGAAGACGGCGCTGACAAAGCTGCCCAAGGGGAGTGCAGCAAGTCCATCAACTTCCTTGGCTGCACACTTCAGCCGAAGAGATGTGTCCCCAGCAAGAAATCCATCGAAAACATGAAGAACGGCGTCCAAGAGACGCTTGCATCTTCGAAAGCTGCGATTAAAGAAGCGCTCGCGAAGGGCAACTCCCTCAATTCCAAGCATACACAGAGCACCACTTTGGATGCTTTAAGTAAACGCATCTATGGATGGCAGAAATCCTTCGCCTTCTGTAATCAACGTCAACCTTTCGAGCACCTCGACGACTACGTTGCGAAACAGGTCGCGGACTACCACGGCATGATCGTTCGGCAGCTTGGGAAAGCGGATCATCGGGTCAAGGCAATGACACTTGGCGTCCCTTCGACAGCAGATATGTTTGACAACACCTGCGAAAAAACTGAGAAAAAAGAAGATTAATCTTGCTGCCGCTTCGTAAGCTTTCTCCGCAACACGGTCATTCGACCGTCGCGCGGCGAAAGTCGGCAATCAGCCCCTTGTGAAGGACGCCGCTTTCGGCCCTCAGCCGAAATTCGGGACACGCGCGGCGAATGGCTGAAGTCAGAGCATCCTTCCAGCCGAATGCCACAATATTTTAACCATAATTTATACCTCTGGATGAATACCTGACCTTTTAGTAGGTCTGGCACCGACTGGTAACTCCGGTTGAAGAACAAAGTATGAGAGGGGCTGGCTGGTCTTGGAACTTTATCATGGTGGACGATTGCCTGATCATCAAACCTTTTGGCCTTTGAGTCATTTTGGAACTAAAAAAGCTGCACTTGATCGCATCAAGGTAAATTATGAGGATCATGTGCCTTGGGTGCCTGAAAAAAATTTTCTTTACAAATGCTCAGTCGACATAGGGTCAAAGGTAGTTGATCTCGCCGATTGGCATGCCGCTGTCCCGTCTGGCATAATTCTGGCGCTTTCGAAAGCCGGCATTTTGGAGGTCGGGCAAAGGGACTTAAGCCAAATTCTGCAACCCATCAACGATATCCAGCAAGACCGGCCGGAAGAGGCACTCCGCATGGTTCTCGGGAGCATTGAGCATCTTGGGATCAGCACTCTGCGTTATCCCAACCAGCACGAAGGGCGAGTCGGCGAGTTTTCATATTGCGTCGTCAACCCCTCAACCGTGAGAGTGATCGAGTATTGCAAGATTGAACACAACGATTAACCAAGCTCAACCACCCATGGACCAATGGTCAAGGCGAGCGGATGAACCGCACGATAAAGGAGGCCACGATTAAGCGTTTCCACTATGATAGCTACGAACCGCTTCATAACCACCTCGGGGATTTAATGAGGGCAGAGAACTTCGCACGAAGCCTAAAAGCGCATGAATAGCGTAAGGTCCGCTGAGCTGCCGCTCGAACGGACCGCAGCGAAGGGCAGCTCTCCGCCGTTTGCACTTATGAAGGGCCGCTACAGACAACACTTAGCTGGCGTCGCCTTCCACCAACGACGCCTCGGCCTGTGAGACCGGCACCTGCTTCAACCAAGTAGATTATTTCTCGATCATGCGCGCCTGTTCAGGTCGATACTGAAATCTGTGCAGGCTTCCGTCTTGAATGCGCTCAACGGCTTCAAGGATCGCGTGGAGCGGAACGAAAAACCATTCTCGAGGCTTCATCTCATTGCCGAGGCGATCGGGAATCCGTGTATCGAGACGCGCTTCAGAAAAGAACCGGTGGAGAAGGTTCTCGAGTGCCCCACGGTTAATGTCATACAAGGAAAAAGTCGCCACGACCTTGACCGGCGCCATGAGGAAGGTTGCCTCTTTTTCTGCGTTTGCGATCCGTCGTTTGACGTCTCCACCCGTGACGCCGATTTTGTGAATGAGGTTCCGGTTCTCCGCTATGATCGGATGATCAGAGAGGCTTTGGAGGATATAGATTGTTCCACTTTCGCTACCTTCGACCGGCTCGGCTTGCTCGAATAGCGGACCAGCTTCCGGATCGGTGATGCGCCGCCCGGAAGGATCTTGGGTCAGCGCTTTTTGGAGAGACCGCGCTAACAGGTTATTCTCAGTCTCATTGTCGTAGATCACCCGAAGCCGACGATCGATGTTTCCAGAGTCGTTGCGGAATTCTTCACCGGCTTCAGCAATATAGGCGATGAGTCCGTCGACAATGAAGAAACGACCCTTTTCGATCTCGGATTTCCGCTCGAATGGTCTCGTTTGCCGCCTTCCCTTTTCAATGTCCGCACGGACGGCATCAAAAATCGGTGCGAAATCCGAGAAGTCGGAGCAAGGTGTCCTGGCGGCGATCTCTTCGGCCGCCTTGCGCTCATTTGAAGGGCGCACGTGCCGTAGGTCTGTGATACCCGCTGCGGACGTCTGGTCGACGCCAAGGGCCGCCAAGAGCGCCTTGTCATCCATGTGGGCACCATCTCCAGGCATCTCTGCACCGTCGATGGTTAAGAGGCCTTGGTGGTCGAGCGGGACAAGAAGCGTGACGCAATCCGATTGCGCACGCAGCCGGTCCAGGCGCGCAGCATAAAGGCGCTCGAAGATGTCTCGATCCGCACCGTGTTCGGGCGGCCGGCCATGTTCTTCGCGAAACCTCTGGATGTCCTCGAAACCCGCAACGATTCGCGCATCGCGCGGCGATGAGGGGGTCTTCTTTTTTTCCTTGGGCTCCACACCCAACTCGGCGAGAATGTCGAGGTCGCTGCGCTCAGACATCTGCGGCGGCCTTTCTCTGGAGGAAAGCAATACCTTCGCTACCGGCCGATTGGCGACCATCGTTTCTGGAACAGATTGCCATCTCGCGAAAGGGGCGCCCGGTTCTCGGCAGGACGATCTGGAGCGTCGATTACACGACGGCCGTCCTGGCCGCGCTCGGGCGCTGGAACACCTTCTGCACGTCCCAGGGACAGAGCATTTTCCCGACGGCCGCCTCACTCCATGGCTACGCCATTGAGCTCGTGCAGCCCAATGCCGATGTACAACCGACGACATCTGGCACCGCGGCAAATTACCTCCAGCGGATCATGGCTGGCCTTACGATCGCGACGGGCGGGCTATTTCGATCGGGTGCTTGCGACTTCGTCATTGCGGATTGGCGGGAACGAGGAAGGTCGGAAGGGGCCTCGACGAAGACTGGCAGCCAGCTTGTCGGCGCAAGCGCCCTCTACGCCTTTGGATTTCGCTTGATGGCCGAAGCCCACGCGCGCCCCATGCGCGGTGTCGAGGCCGCGACGATCTTTCGGAATGGGCTCATCTTCGCTGTCGGGTCCGCTCTCCCGGAACGCGCCCGCGCGCTGACTTGGCTCGAATTCGATAGGACCCTTAGATTGATCGACCGGACACACATCCATGTCGAGCTGCCAGGGAAAGCCCTGAAATACCCCGAAGCGCGCAAGGCGCAAGAAGGCTACGACGTGATCTTCGAAAACCCTGGTCTCGCGGAGGCACTGCACACCTATCGCGCGCACTATCGGCCTCTTTTTGATGACGGTCTTCATCTCTTTCCCTCAGTCCATGGCAAGCCGGGGGCGATCACGCCGAAACAGCTGGGTCGGTTGACTGGCGATCTTACGGAACGGGAATTCGGCGTGCGCATCTCGATCCATCGACTGCGCGATAACGTGGCCACTGAGGCGTCCGAAAATCTTATCGGCGGCGCTTATGCCGCGAAAACGCTTCTTCGGCACGTGGACCAAAGCATCACGCGGCGGCATTATGACCATTCCGAGGGACTTAAGGCCGCCAGCGAATTCGAAGACTTTATCGAGACCCGGCGCACGGTCACGGCGGAGCTGATCCTCTGACGGCGTTCCACCCACTTCCGTCCGTTGCCTTGTTTGCCCTTATTTCCTTCGCCTGTTGAGAAGGGGGCAACAACATCCGCACGGGATGGAATAACCCCTTTCTCAACATTTTCCGCCCCTCGGTTCAATTTCCTTCAGTCGCCGTCAATTAAGGCGCCCTGGTTTAATTTCGAGAAAAGCCATCACGTTCGACTGCCGATACCGCCGAGCCGGTTGCCGACTCCTCGGAGCGAGAGCCGGGCAACCTGCTCGGCGGCAACTGGGAAGACGATCATGGAAACCAGAAATCCGACAGCTCAATTTATACTCGTCCGGGAAATCAGGATGGGTACCCAAGATAACGGTAAAACTATGCTCACTGAACCGTCCACCAGCTTTGAAGCTGAGCCCGCCGTCTTCAATCTGGTAACGCAGGCTTCTGACGCCTGGCCCGGAAAATGGCGGCCGACATCGTTTCGGACAAGGCCTCTTTTCCCGGCGCCCTGGGGTGAAACACTCCAATCCGGCACCGAGTATGTGCGGCGTGTCAACGCGATGTTGCAGCAGGCAAGGACGGCCGGGATCCTTGATGAGGAGTCGCTCTTGCGACCGCCCGTTGGCTGGCTTCCGGTCGTGGAGCGCGCCGTTTCCAGGCTTGGTGCCTTGATGCAAGGCCCGTTGGACTCTGCGGTTTTATATCCATGCATTCGGTTCAAGCAATGCACGCGCCCGCATTTTTCACACTGCGCACTGGGCAAATCTTTGCAGCAAGAATCGAAGCATCCTGACCGGCCAGCCCACTAAATTGCGACGCCGAGCGTGGATAATACTATTGCCTGAGGAGACAGAGAATCTTCAGAAGACCAACCCAGCTGCATTTTATTAGCGTGTTTACTCGACCCTTCGGTAGCGGAGGTTGCCCTGGTCAACCATAAAGCGCGCCACAGCCTCCAAAGCATGACTCAATTGAATATAAGGAGCGTCAACCTTCGACATAGTGAATGAAGAGTAAGAGCCGGCAGCATTCCTGCCTGCCGCGCCCCTTCTTGCGAGAGCGCAGCAGACAAAATGCGGTGCCTCAAAAAATCTAAAAACTCGCTGGCCGTAAAACCCTCCGCTGCTACCGAAACGCTGGCGACACCATCCCCCCGGAAATCGAAAAGGAGCCTCATCCGGGGCCTTGACCGTCCTGAATGACGGCACCAACAGGAGATATCCAATGTCCATTCAAACACCCCTATTCCGCACTGCGGCCGGTGACCACGCACTCGAGATAACCAGAGATTTCTTCCACGAACACGATGTGGCGATGCTAAATGCCGCAGCAATGCTCGGTGGGCCGACAGCGCATCGCCGCTGCCTGCGGCTCCTTGTAAGTGTTGCTGAGAGCGTGGTGCTGTCGAAGGCACTCAAGCATGAACTGGTCTGGCTCCATCGATTGATCATGCTCGAATTCGTTGGCGATCCGGAGCGCGAAGAAACCGCGCGCTTCGCAGTGCTGGACATCCTGGATCCTCGCGTCGAGGAAATTTGCCTCCAGGCGGACCAGCTCTACGAGCTGCTCGTCGCAATAGCCGATGAGGATCCGACCTGCGATATAGTGCAGAAAGAAGTGTTCGATCTCTCTGCAGCGTAACAACTCCGCCGGCCACTCGGCCGGCGTCTTGAAGCCATCGCATTTTCGGATGGCAATACCAGGAGTTGGTTATGAACGACATATTTCACACGCTGCCGCTGGAGGAGCTCTGCGCGCGGACCCTCGAAAAGATCGGACATGTTACCGAGGCGGTAACATCGGCGGAGGTCGCGGGGACCGCGTGCAACCAGCATGCGATCCGGCGCTCCATGAGCAACCTTTCCAAAGACAGGTTACTCCGTCATGATATCTGCGAGGCACTTGATCGCGTCATCTCGATCCTCGACGACGAACTCGATCGCGAAACCCAAGAAATTGTGCCAAGATTTTACGGCCGGAACGATCCCGAAGAAGGAGCGATCGGAACCATCGTTCACGAACGGACTCTGACCCAGCGCGGCAACCAGATCGGCCAAAGCCTAGAGGATCTGCGGGTGCTCAGAAATATGCTTAAGATTCTGGAGCATCGCCTCGCTGCCGAACAACTCATCAACAGGCGCTTCGGTGGATAGGTTATAGCAGGATGGCGACCATGGCCGTGGCGCAAATAGCGGACCGGCCATGGTCATTTCGAACTCTACCGGTCACGGGTCGCATGCGATCGCGGAGCTGCTTGCGCTTGCAAAACGCGATTGCGAGAACTTGGTTAACATCGGCTCGACCACTGATCTCGGTCTATCATTATGCTGAGTAGGTCCCTTCAACCACTTTCATGATCAAAGAGCGGCGCCAACGGCTTGATCGACCCTGCTTTTGCGCTGGTGGAAATGTCTTACGCTCAATGTCGCGGTAGATGCTCGACTTGGAGCGAGCGACAATTTTACAAACTGCTTCGATGGGTAGCAGAACGTCATGGGGGGTATCTTCGTGGTTCATCATTCTTCTCCTTTTGCTGAACTAGGGAGAAAATGATGTCGATGGTGTTTAGCCGGAAATGCGGATATAGGAAAAGATCATCTTAACCAACCAAGCGAAGGAGGGAAGTCTGTCGTCCCGCTGTCGTCCCGAGCCAACCAAAGCTCAAAAGCAATGTAGCGTATCAAGAGATATTTTCTTTATATTACACATACTTGAGAGTGGTGCCCGGGGGCGGAATCGAACCACCGACACGAGGATTTTCAATCCACTGCTCTACCCCTGAGCTACCCGGGCACCGGGAACGCGTTAGCGTTCGGGTGAGGGCGTTCTAGGCGAGGGCATCAGTGCTGTCCAGAGGCTTTGCGAATATTTTCAGTGCGGTTTTGCGCGTTCTGCTTCGGCGGCCTCAATAGCTTCCTCGATATCATCGGGATCAGTCGATGGGATGGCGTAACCGCCGCCCAGCCAGCGTGCCAGATCGACGTCGGCGCAGCGCTTGGAACAGAAGGGACGATGCGCAGGGTCGGTTTTCCTTGAACAGATCGGGCAGCTCATTTCGACATCTCCAACGGGGCGCGGTCGCGCTTGCGCTGCAGCTCGTAATGGCCCAGCGGCGTCCAGCCGACCAGCGCGGTTTCGGTCGTGTCAGTGCGGAATGCGGCGCGCAGCACGTCTTCGAACTGCCGGCGATCCTTCTTGGCCATCGGGGCGAGGTCCAGCACAATCTGCCCTCCCAAGCCTCGCAGGCGCAGCTGGCGCGGCAGCTCGCGCGCCGCCGCGATGTTGGCCTTGTGGCCTGCGGCGGGGCTGGTATCGGCGCCCGTATTCACGTCGATGGCGATCAGCGCGCGGGTCGGCTCGACATACATTGAGGCGCCGCCGGGCAGCGGCACATGGGCATTCTCCAACAGTGCGATCTGGTCCAGCACGCCCTCGGCCTCGAACCCGCCGGGATCGGTAACGACATCCGCAGGCGCAGTCCATTCCCGCCATGCCAGTTGGTGCGGGCTGTCGCCCTCCGTCAAGACTTCGGCGTCGCCATCGCCATCCTCCAGCACGGCAGCGGCCAGATCGGTCATGGCGCGGATATCCTCGGCGATGGCGGTGTCATCCGCCTCCTCGCAGGACGACCGCAGGATCAGGCCCAGCGCGCTTTGGTCCACCTCGTCCATCTCGGCATGGGCGATCTGCATCAGGGTATCACGCCGCGCATCGTCGCGGATGGCACGGCTGATATTCAGCCCCGGCGCGCCCGGCGTCACGATGGCGTAGCGCGACTTGAACAGCAGCTTTTGTGTCACCGGCAGCGCCTTGCCCGGCTCGGCCAGGCCGGTCACCTGCACCAACAGCACCTGCCCGGGCGCCAGTCCGCGCACCTGCCGCAGGAAGGCCGGACCATCGGGCGTGCGCAGGAACATGCCCCCCTGCCCCTTGACCGGACGGTCGGCGATGGCGCGGTAAATCGTGCCCGCGCGCGGCCCGCCGCCGTCAATCAGCACATCCTCAAGCCTGCCCGCGACCAAGCGCGCGGCGGCCTCCTGACCGTTGAGATGATCCAAAACAATGGTTTCGCGGCTCATGCCTGCGCCCTCCAGCCTGCGGCGGTCAATAGCGTTGCCGTCTCGGTCAGCGGCAGACCGACGACCGCGGTGAACGATCCCGATATCCACGGGATCAGCGCCCCTGCCGGTCCCTGGATACCATATCCGCCCGCCTTGCCCCGCCAGTCGCCGGTGGCAAGATAGGCCGCGATTTCAGCATCGGATAAGCGCTTCATTTTCACCTTGGTCAATACATCGCGCTGCCAGAGCCTGTCACCCCGGCGCAGCGCCACGGCCGTGATCACGCTGTGACGGCGGCCCGACATGGCGCGCAGGAACGCCTCCGCCTCGGCCTCATCCTCGGGCTTGCCCAGAATGCGGCGGCCCAGCGCGACGGTGGTATCTGCCGCCAGAACGATGTCGCCTGCGTCCGCCTGAACGGCCAATGCTTTTTCCCGCGCCATGCGAATGCAATAGGGGCGCGGCAACTCGGCCTTCAGCGGGGTCTCGTCAATGTCCGGCGGGCGGATGTCATCCGGCACGACACCGATCTGCGCCAGCAACTCGCGCCGTCGCGGACTGCCCGAGCCGAGAACAAGTTTGGAACGGAGATCAGGGGAAAGCGTCATGAAGGCACCCAGTTGTCATACGGGGCGCGACCGCATTTCGCCTGTCGCGAAACGCTTTCCCGCACGCGGCGAAGTGTTGCTTCGCCGTTATTTGAAACGATAGTTGATCCGACCCTTGGTCAGATCATAGGGGGTCATTTCGACCTGCACCTTGTCGCCAGCCAGAACACGGATGCGGTTCTTGCGCATCTTGCCTGCCGTATGCGCGATGATCTCATGGCCGTTTTCCAGCTCGACCCTGAATGTCGCATTCGGCAGGAGTTCCTTGACGACACCGGGAAATTCGAGCGTATCTTCCTTGGCCATGGGGTCTCCTGTAGAAACAATTTCCGCGCCATCGCGGAACAGCGCCTTAGATGGGCCTATTTACTGCATTTTTCAAGGGCTAAAGCGATTGATGCCGCAGCGCAGCAACATCTAGCGCAGGGATGTCACGGTCGCCGCAGCATCGCGGCCCGCCTGATCGTCCCAATGGGAGCGGTTCAGCACGCCGCCATCGGCCCGAACATGGGCAACGCGGCCCAGATCGACATCGCCAATGGTCCAGCCGGGCTGGTTCAGCACGCCTTCGGCAATCACCCCGGTAGAAGGGAAGCCGGTATCGGGAGGGCCGAAAATACCGCCCGCGCCGACGTTCTCATCGACGGCAGGCGACCACGGTGCAGGCCCGACGATGGAGGACATGACGCTGACACACTGCGCCTCAAGCGCGCGGGCCATGGAACCGATTCGCACCCGGCTGTAGCCTGCCAGCGCTTCGGTGCAGGAAGGGACCAGCAGCAGATCGGCATTGCTGACCGCCCGGGCCAAAAGAGGAAATTCGCTGTCGTAACAGATCAGGATCGCGATCTTGCCCAGACTGGTATCAAAGACCTGCAATTTGCCGCCCGGCACCACGTCCCATGGCGTGCGCTCGAACCGCGTCATGATCTGCTTGTCCTGCGCGCCGCGCCC
Source organism: Roseovarius sp. (assembly GCA_036568405.1). Lineage (GTDB taxonomy): Bacteria > Pseudomonadota > Alphaproteobacteria > Rhodobacterales > Rhodobacteraceae > Roseovarius. The sequence goes on along the minus strand of DATCSR010000035.1, from coordinate 36,853 downwards.
GCCGCCCGGCGCGAACAGGCGCGCGCGGTTGACAGGGCGCGGGCCTATGGCCTCATCAAACACAGGCGCCGAGGCGGCGAGGATATGCACACCATGCCGCGCCGCCAGGTCACTGTGCAGATCGTCGACATCGCCAATCAGGTCCGACACCACGTGCAGGCACCGCTCCAGATCGCCTGCCGCCTCAGGCCCGGCCAGCATTGACAGCTCCAGCGCCGCGTATTCGGGAAACACCAGCAGGTCCGCCCCCTGCCCGGCGGCGCCTTGCACCCAGTCGGTCAGTTTGGCCTTGTAGGCCGCCCAGTCGGGCAGCGGATCCAGCGGGTAGGCGGCGGTTGCTATCTTCATGCGCGCCACCATATCAGCGCGCGCGCCGCCGTCTAGCCCTCCGGCCTGCGCTTTCAATGTTCCGCAAATACTCCCCCCGGAGGGGCTTCGGCTTCAGGCCGCGTCAGCGGTAAATTGCAGCTTGGCCAGCCGTGCATATAGCCCGCCTTCCGCGACCAGAGAATCATGCGTGCCGGTCGCGACGATGCGCCCCGCCTCCATTACGATGATGCGGTCCGCCTTCTTTACCGTTGCCAGCCGGTGCGCAACGATGATCGTCGTGCGCCCCTCGGCCAGCTTGTCGACGGCCAGTTGCACCGCGCGCTCGCTTTCGGCGTCCAAGGCGCTGGTCGCCTCGTCCAGCAGAAGGACCGGCGCATCGCGCAGGATGGCGCGGGCGATGGCGATGCGTTGCTTTTGTCCGCCCGACAGCATGACACCGCGCTCGCCTACTTCGCTGTCATAACCCTCGGGCAGCGCGATTATGAAGTCATGCGCCGCCGCCGTGCGCGCCGCCGCCTCGACCTCGGCGTCGGTGGCGTCCAGCCGTCCAAAGCGGATGTTTTCGCGCGCCGATGTGGCAAAGATCACCGGATCCTGCGGCACCAGCGCCATCACGCGGCGAAAATTGTCGCGGCGCATGTCCGACAGTGCCGTGCCGTCCAGAAGGATGCGGCCCGCGATCGGATCATAGAAGCGTTGCAGGAGCTGGATCACGGTGGTCTTGCCAGCGCCCGAGGGGCCGACCAGCGCGATCGTCTCGCCCGCGCGAATATGCAGATCAAAGCCATGCAGCGCCGGTACATCGGGCCGCGCGGGATAGACGAAATCGACATTCTCGAACCGGATATCGCCAGTCACAGCGCTGGGCAGCGGCAGCGGATCGGCCGGGTCTTCGACCGGGTCGCTGGCGCCCAGCAGCTCGACCAGACGCTCGGTCGCGCCGGCGGCGCGCTGCAATTCGCCCCAGATTTCCGACAAGGCACCGACCGCGCCCGCGACCATGACCGAGTAGATCACAAACTGCACCAGCGCGCCCGCGCTCATGCCGCCGCCGCGCACATCGCGCGCGCCGATCCACAGCACGCAGACCACGCCGGTAAAGACGAGGAAGATCACGATCACTGTCATCGCCGCCCGCACGCGGATACGCTGGCGCGCGGATTCGTAGCTGCGCTCGGTCGAGGCGCCGAAATCGGCGCGCGTCGCCATCTCATGGGTGAAGGCCTGCACCGCCTGAACGCTCAGCAGCGCCTCGGACGCCTTGCCGGAACTCTGAGCGATCCAATCCTGATTGTCGCGGCTGAGGCGGCGCAACTTGCGCCCCAACGTCAGGATCGGCACGATGATCAGCGGCACGATCAGCAGCACCAGCCCCGTCAGCTTGGGCGAGGTCGCCAGCATCAGAACCAGACCGCCTGCAAAGATCAGCAGGTTGCGCAGCGCGATGGAAATGGACGATCCGATCACGCTCAGGATCAGCGTCGTGTCGGTGGTGATGCGGCTCAGCACCTCGCCGGTCATGATCCGCTCGAAAAATACCGGCGACATGCCGATCACGCGGTCGAACACGGCGCGGCGGATGTCGGCGACCACCCGCTCTCCCAGTTTGGTGACCAGCGCATAGCGCAGGCCGGTGCCGACGGCCAGGAGCGCGGTAATGAGCAGCGCCGCCATGAAGTAGCGGTCCAGGATCGCACCATCCTCGGTGCCGAAATTGTCGATGACGCGGCGCACGGCCAGCGGCAGGGTCAGCGAGACCGCGGCGGTCAGGAACAGCGCGGCGGCAGCGGCGGCCATCAGCCCCTTGTAGGGCATGAGAAACGGCAGCAACGCGGCCAGCGCGCCGATGCGTTTGGATGGATCACGATCCCGCATTTCTGCGGTTGTGGCTGCATTGCGGGCCATGGCGACCTCCTGTCATCAAAGCAGCCCGGGCAAAATCCGAGCCGCTTCGCTATGGAATTCCCCGCGTTCTGGCCCTGCGGGCCCGAAGGGTCAAGCGCCCATTCGCCGCGGGACGGCCCCGATCAGTCCGCCGGGGCCGGTTCCTGTGCGCGCTCCGCCTCGATCTGGCGCCATTGGGCGACATTGGCGTTATGCTGCTCCAGCGTCTCGGCAAAGGCATGGCCGCCCGATCCGTCTGCAACGAAAAAGACGAAATCGGTCTGCGCGGGATCAACCGCCGCCTCGATGCTGGCTTTGCCCGGATTGGCGATAGGCGTGGGCGGCAGCCCTTCGATCACGTAGGTATTCCAAGGCGTTGCCTTGCGCAGCTCACTCGCGCGCAGCCCGCGGCCCAGCACGCCCTTGCCCTCGGTCACGCCGTAGATCACCGTCGGATCGGTCTGAAGCCGCATACCTGTGTTCAAACGGTTGATGAACACCGAGGCCACTTGCCTCCGCTCATCCGGCAGGCCGGTTTCCTTTTCGATGATGGACGCAAGGATCAGCATTTCCTGCGCGTCCTTCAGCGGCAATCCATCGGCGCGGCTGGCCCATGCGGCAGCGACCAGAACCTCCTGCGCCTGCTGCATCCGCTCGATCACGCTGGCGCGCGTGTCGCCCTTGCGCACCTCATAGCTGTCGGGCGCCAGCGTGCCTTCGGCGGGCAGCTCTTCCACATCGCCTTCCAGCACGTCGATGGACTTCAGCGCATCGACGATCTGCCAGCTGGTGGTGCCCTCGGCGACGGCCACGCGGTAGCGCGTGTCGGCCTGCGCGCGCACTTCGGCAAAGACGTCCGGCACGGTCTCATCCACCGGGTTGAATGCGGCCTTTTCCACATAGCGCCCAGCGCCCAGATCCAGCTCGCGGACTTGCACTTCGCTGCCGGTCACACCGATGCGATAGACCACTTCGGTGCCGCAGGTGCTGGCGCCGCCGCGCGTGATCAGGTTTGTGATCTCGCTCATGGTGGCCCGTTCGGGAATCAGCCAGCTGCCGGCCTTGAGATCACCGGATTTTCCGGCGTAATCCGCCCCCATGCGGAAAACCATGGGGCTGGTGATCGCGCCCTCCTCGGCCAGTTGGTCCGAGACAGCGCGCATCGATGCGCCGCGCTCGACCCGCAAGCAGATCGGCTCTGCCGACGGACCTTCGGCCTTGTAGGTGTTTTGCCCCCAGAGAATGATCCCCCCAAGGAGGAAAACGACAACGACCAGAAAACTGATCGCGCTGGAGGCAATGTTACGCCACATCACCGCACCGCGCCGAAACAGAGGCTGGAGTTGGTGCCGCCAAAGCCGAAGCTGTTGGACATTGCAATCTTGACCGGACGCTCGACCTTTTTATTCGGCGCCAGATCAATGGGGCTTTCCACTGCGGGATTATCCAGATTGATCGTCGGCGGCACCACCTGATCGCGGATCGCCAGAATGGCAAAAATCCCTTCGATCGCCCCCGCAGCCCCCAGAAGATGCCCTGTCGCGGATTTGGTCGAACTCATCGTCGCGGTGCTGGCCGCGTCGCCCAAGAGCCGCTCGACCGCGCGCAACTCGATCGTGTCGGCCATGGTCGATGTGCCATGCGCGTTGATGTAATCAACCTCGCCCGGTGCCACGCCCGCATGTTTCAGCGCCATTTTCATCGCGCGGTAGCCACCGTTGCCATCCTCGGAAGGGGCGGTGATGTGATAGGCGTCGCCCGACAGGCCATAGCCCAGCACTTCGGCATAGATCTTGGCGCCGCGCGCCTTTGCATGCTCGTATTCCTCCAGCACGACGATACCGGCGCCTTCGCCCATGACAAACCCGTCGCGGTCAATGTCATAAGGGCGGCTGGCGGCCTGCGGATCATCCGCGCGTTTGGTGCTGAGCGCCTTGCAGGCGTTAAAGCCGGCGATGCCGATCTCGCAAATCGCAGCCTCGGCGCCGCCGGCAACCATGACGTCCGCGTCGCCGAACATGATCAGCCGCGCCGCATCGCCGATGGCATGCGCGCCGGTGGAACAGGCCGTCACGACCGAGTGATTCGGCCCCCTGAAGCCATAGCGGATGCCAACCTGACCGCTGATCAGGTTGATCAGCGCGCCGGGGATAAAGAACGGCGACACGCGGCGCACGCCCTTGTCGCGGATGATCAGGGTGGTTTCCTCAATGGATCGCAGGCCACCGATGCCCGAGCCGATCATCACGCCGGTCCGCTCGCGCGCCTCTTCGTCCTGCGGCATCCAGCCGCTGTCCTCGACCGCCTGCTGGGCGGCGGCGACACCATAGAGGATGAAATCATCGACCTTGCGGCGCTCTTTCGGCTCCATGTAGTGATCAGCGTTGAAGGTGCCGTTCGTGCCGTCGCCATCGGGCACTTCGCACGCGTATTTGGTCAGCACATTGGCGGGATCGAACCGCGTGATGGGGCCTGCGCCCGACTGGCCGTCCAGAAGGCGGCTCCAGCTCTCTTCGACGCCGGAGGCCAGCGGTGTGACCAATCCCAAGCCCGTTACTACAACACGGCGCATATAGCTGACCCTTTCCCCTTTGGTTTGACGCTGGTCTTACCCCGGCTTGGGGCCGGGGGGCAAGACCGCGCTGCGAGTCGCGCATCGGCGGGGGGATTACTTGAACTCGGCGACGGGCTCGGGCGGGGCGGCGGCGATGGCCAGTGCCTCGGCCAGATCGACGTCATGGGCCATAAGTGCGCGGCCGATCAGCGTTCCCGCGACGTTGGGCACATATTTCAGACGCGCGATATCATCGATGGATGCGACCGTGCCGCGTGCAATGACCGGATGGCGGGTCGCGGCGGCGAGCGCGGTGATCGTCCCAAGGCTGGCATCGCCCTGCCCGATATCCGCATCCACATCCGTCACGATGATGCCAGCCAGCGGATCGGCCTCGAACGCGGCTATGAAATCCTCCGGGGTAAAGCTGGACTGCGTGCGCCAGCCATCCGTCATCACCGCGCCCTGATGGACGTCGACTGCCAGCACGATCTGATCGGGATGGAACTTGGCCAGCGCGCGCAGGAACGCAGGATCGCGCGCGGCCATCGTGCCGATAACGATCCGCCCCGCGCCCCGGTCGATCCACTTCTCCACCTGGGCCCGGGTGCGAAAGCCGCCGCCCAGCTGCACAGGGATGCGTGCGGTGCGAATGATCTCTTCCACCAGAGCGTTGTTGTCGCCGTCGCCGCGCAAACCGTTCAGATCGGTCAGGTGCATCCACTGCGCGCCGGCATCCGCAAAGCCGCAGGCGGTCTTGACAGGATCGACGTGCCAGAGGACCGGCTCTTCCAGCCGGCCCCGCGTGAGCGACACGCATTTACCGTCCAGAAGTTCGAGTGTGGGATAGATAATCATAGCGGCTGCTCCCGGTTTTCGCGCCCCGGCAGGGTGCCACGGCGCGCCTACCTTCGCACGGATGACGCCCGGCCGGGTATTCTCAAATCGGCAATTGCAGTGCCGTTCGCGCCCTGCCGGCGTCCTGGAACGTCCGCCGCGCCGTCAAAAGCTATCTTCCGCACGTCAAATCCCGGTCGCCGGCGCGCCTGATGGCATGGCCCCGGAACGCGAAAAAGGCCCTCGCCACATGGGCGAGAGCCTTTGATATCACCCGCTGGCCGCGAACGACCGGGGGAAAAGCTCAGGAAGCTTCTTTGATGAACTTTACCGCGTCACCGAAAGTCTGGATGTTTTCGGCTGCGTCATCGGGAATCTCGATGCCGAACTCTTCTTCGAAGGCCATGACCAGCTCGACCGTGTCGAGGCTGTCCGCGCCCAGATCGTCGATGAACGAGGCGTTCTCGACAACCTTGTCCTCTTCAACGCCCAGATGCTCAACAACGATCTTCTTCACGCGGTCTGCGATATCGCTCATGTCATAATCCTCATGTCTCGGTGGGCACGTCGGCCCGATTGTGCCCCCGCCCGGCAGGCGGGTAGCGGCGTGAATGATGCCCCGGCGGGGCGTGGTGTCAAGGCCCCGCAATGCGCGGCCGCCGGGGCGCATATGCAATGCGCCCCGGCAAATCTGCGCCGCCTATAGCATATGGCGCTGGCGACGCAAATGTTTTCCCGGCCTGGCGACCGAGCGGCGTTCCGCAGCGGCGCAAGCGAAACCTGTGCTACCCGGGCGATCGCAGCCCAACGCTAAAGCATCGCCATACCGCCATTCACATGTAACGTCGCGCCGGTGACATACCCGGCCTCCTTGCTGGCGAGGTATAGCACGGCGGCGGCAATCTCATCCGGCTCACCCATGCGGGCGGCGGGGATCTGCGCGTTGATCTTGGCCTTTTGCTCATCCGTCAGGTTCTCGGTCATCGGCGTGGCGATGAAACCGGGCGCGACGGCATTGGCGGTGATCCCGCGGCTGGCGACCTCGTAGGCGATGGATTTGGTCAGGCCGATCACACCGGCCTTGGACGCGGCATAGTTTGCCTGACCCGGGTTGCCTGTGGCTCCGACGATAGAGCTGATATTGATGATCCGGCCCCAGCGCGCCTTCATCATCGGGCGCATGACGCCGCGGCAGAGCCGCATGGTGGAGGTCAGGTTCACATCCAGAACGCTCTGCCATTCGTCGTCGGACATGCGCATGAAGATCTGATCGCGGGTGATCCCGGCATTGTTGACGAGGATATCGAGACTGCCCATCGCCTCGATCGCCTGTTTCGGCAGCGCCTCGACCGAGTCCTTGTCCGACAGGTTGCAGGGCAGCACATGCGCGTTCACGCCCAGCTCCTTGGCCAGCGCCTCCAGCGGTTCGGTGCGGGTGCCGCTGAGGCCCACGGTCGCGCCTGCGCCATGCAGAGCGCGCGCGATGGCGCCGCCGATACCGCCCGATGCGCCGGTTATCAGCGCCATCTTGCCTGTCAGATCAAACATCTCGAATTCCTTTTTCTTCGTTAGCTTTCCGCGCGCAATTTTCCTGCAAAGCCGCCCGGCTTCAGCCGTTCCTGAATGCCTCTGCCGCCGCTGCGACGTCTTCGGGCGTTCCGATATTGCGCACGACCGTGTCGCGCGCGATCCGGCGGACCATGCCCGACAGCGCCTTGCCTGCGCCGATCTCCCATGTTTCGGTGACGCCCTGCGCCGCCATGTACTCCACGCTTTCGCGCCAGCGGACCGATCCGGTGACCTGTGCGACCAGCAGCGCGCGAATCTCCTCGGGGTCGGTGACCGCCTCGGCGCGCACGTTGGCGATCAGCGGCACGGCGGGGGCGTCCATCGGCACCTCCTCCAGCGCGGCCTGCATCACCTCGGCAGCGGGCTGCATCAGGGCGCAGTGGAACGGGGCGCTCACCGGCAGCAGCATCGCCCGCTTGGCGCCGCGCGCCTTGGCCAAGTCAACGGCGCGTTCGACCGCGGCCTTGTGACCCGAGACCACCACTTGCCCGGGATCGTTATCGTTGGCCGCCTGGCAGACCTCGCCTTCGGCAGCCTCGGCAGCGATCTCCTGCACGGCGGCGAAATCCAGCCCCAGCAGCGCCGCCATGGCGCCCTGCCCGACCGGTACGGCCTCCTGCATGGCGCGGCCCCGGATGCGCAAAAGGCGCGCGGTGTCGGCCACGCTAAGCGCCCCTGCGGCGGCCAGCGCAGAATATTCGCCCAGCGAATGGCCCGCCACAAAGGCGGCGGCATCGAGCGTCACGCCCTCGGCCTCCAGCGCGCGCAAGGCCGCCAGCGACGTCGCCATCAGCGCAGGCTGCGCGTTCTGCGTCAGCGTCAGCTGTTCCTGCACGCCGTCCCAGATCAGCGCCGACAGCCGTTCGCCCAGCGCATCATCGACCTCATCGAAAACGTCGCGCGCTGCCGGATAAGCCTCGGCCAGAGCCTTGCCCATGCCGATGGTCTGGGCGCCCTGCCCCGGAAAAATGAATGCTCGGCTCATGCCCGCTCTCCCTCGTCTTGGTTTTACTCCGAATACCGCGCCGCGGGGCGCGAGGCAATGCCGGGCTGGTGCTTGCAGGATTGCGCAGCTGCGCCTAAGCGCTAGGTTTGACCCAGCCCAGAGCGAAGGACAGACAATGCAGGCCGGAAATACCCCCATAAGTTACGGATGGATCACCAAGACATTTCACTGGGCCATAGCCCTGATGATCCTGACAATGTTCGCGCTGGGATGGACCGCCAGCACGCTGGCAGGCTGGATCGAAGCGCCGGAGATAAGCGTTACGGATGACACTATCGCATGGACCAAGCTGCTTTTTTCAATCCACAAGACAATGGGCGTCGCGATCTTCCTTCTCGCGATCCTGCGCATCCTGTGGGCGATATCCCAGCCAAAACCCGGCCTGCTGAACGGTGACAACGGCCCCGAGGCAACTCTGGCGGAAACGGTGCACTGGCTGCTTTATGGCTCGCTCATCGCGGTGCCGCTCAGCGGGTGGGTGTATCACGCGGCGACGACGGGCTATGCGCCGATCTGGTGGCCGCTGGGGCAAGACCTGCCGTTTGTGCCGAAAGATGCGCAACTGGCGGAAATCAGCGCGGCGCTGCATTTCATCCTGCAATGGGTGCTGGCGGGGGCGGTCACGCTACATATCGTGGGCGCGTTGAAACATCATTTCATCGACCGCGACGCCACCTTGCGCCGGATGCTGCCCGGCCGGATGGAGGCGGTGCCGACGGACCAGCAGCCCGGCCATGCCCTGCCGATCTTCGCCGCATTGGTGATCTGGGCGGCCGCACTGGGTGCTGGCGCCTGGGCCGGCTGGCTGACGCCCGAGGCCGCCGCACGCGGCGAGGCCCTGAGCGCGGTGCAAAGCGACTGGACCGTCCAGGACGGCGCGCTGAATGTCACGATCGTGCAGGGCGGCAGCGAAGTCACGGGCAGCTTTGCCGACTGGACCGCAAGCATCGCCTACAGCGAGACACCGGATGCGGAGGGGCAGCACGGCGACGTCACCGTTACCGTCGCAATTCCATCGTTGAGCTTGGGCAGCGTCGCAGATCAGGCCATGGGGCCCGATTATTTCGCAGCCGAGCAATGGCCGACCGCCACGTTCACGGCGGATCTGGTGCAGGCCGAAAACGGGCTGATCGCGGACGGCACGCTGCGCATCCGCGATCAGGAAGTGCCGGTGCAGATGCCGGTCACGCTCGACATTGCCGATGACACCGCCGAGGCCGCCGGGTCGCTGACCATCGACCGGCGCGACTACGCCGTCGGCCTGGGCATGAAGGACGAAGGAACGCTGGCCTTTGACGTCGCCATCAACTGGCAGTTGACCGCGACGCGCGCGGCGGCTGAATGACATCGGAATGAAAAAGGCCCGCACCCCGGATGGGACGCGGGCCGGAGCCTGCAAGCGCGGGCAGCCGCCAGCTTATTCAGCCTTGCCAGCCTCGATCGAAATCTCGACATCCAGCTCATCGCCGATGTTGGGCACGAATTTGTCCAGCCCGAAATCGGACCGCTTGATCGTGGTCTCGGCGTCGAAGCCCAGCCATTCCTTGCCCGCCATCGGGTGCATGCCCGACTGGTTCAGCTCGGCCTCCAGCTGCACGGATTTGGTGATGCCATTGATCGTCAGATCGCCTGTGATAATCGCCTCATCGTCGCCGGTGACTTCGATCGCCGTCGATTTGAACGTGAGCATGTCGCCCTCTTCGGCGCCAAAGAATTCCTCGCCCATGAAATGCTCAAGCCGCTCTTGCCAGCCGGTATAGAATGAGCTGAGCGGAACCGAGACATCGACCGACGATGCGGCGGGATCTTCGGCGTCGAAGATGATTTCGCCTTCCCAGCCGGTGAACACGTTGTACGTGGTCGAATAACCAAGGTGGTTATAGGTGAACATCGTCTGGCTGTGGCTGGGATCGAGCGTGTATTTCTCCGGGGCGGCAGCGACGCCAGTTGCAGTCAGCGCAATCGCGGCGGCGAAAAGGGCCGTTTTCATAGATATTCTCCATTTGCTTCGGTTGATGGCCCCAACCTATCGCAAATGCAGCAAAGGGCAATTGCGACGCCATCACCATCGCGTATGGAGCGGCAGGACCCCGCCTAGGCGCGTTCCCGCGACAGCATACCCATCAACGCGGCCTGAATCGCCGGGTCCGTCACCGGCAGCGCAAGCAGCGCCCCGCCCTGCGCGTCGCGCGCGGTCAGCATATCGTCGCGCAGCACGATTTCCTGCAACTCGTCGATGGGGTGGCACCGCTCTGATCGCACGGTCCCTTTTGCGTCACGCTCGACAATCATCAGGCGGCGGGCCTGCGTGTCGACGTGCACCTCGGGGCCGTCGGGGCGGCGCGTGCGGACCAGAATTGCGATCCCGCCCATCGCCAGCAGCGCGGAAAGCGCCAGCTTGAACAATTGCATCAGCGCATCGCCCGGCACGACCGGCAACAGCCAAAGCCCCGCCGCCGCCATCAACGATCCGACCGCAGCACAGCGCAGCGCGCCCCGGCGCAGCGTGTTTTCGGGCGGCGTTTCAGTAAAATGCGCCGGAACATCGCGCTGCCTGCGCAGCGGTCCATCAGGCATGAACGTATCGGGGAGCGACGTCATCTGTCTGTTTCCTCAAAATTGACCATGGTTAATGGATGCTGTGCAAATCCGGCATGAATACGGCGGGCGCGCGAAGAATTCGCGGCGGGCAGGACGATGGGCGGCCCTGCCCTTGCACAGACGCACGGATGGGGGTAAGGCTCGCGCCTGTTCTGCAGATATGGAAAACCGCGCAGTCTCTCGTGGTGGGGCCGCAGGACAGCATCGCCCCGCCTATGAAATGCGCCTTGACAGAAGTGGATATACACATGCCCCTTTACGAGCATGTCTTCATCTCGCGCCAGGACTTGTCCAGCGCGCAGGCCGAGGGCCTCATCGAACATTTTGGCACCGTGCTGGCCGATAACGGCGGCAAACTCGTGGATCACGAGTATTGGGGCGTCAAGACGATGGCCTACAAGATCAACAAGAACCGCAAGGGCCACTACGCCTACCTGCGCTCGGACGCGCCGTCCGAGGCCGTGCAGGAAATGGAGCGTCTGATGCGCCTGCATGACGACGTCATGCGCACGCTGACCATCAAGGTCGATGAGCACAAAGAACTGCCCAGCGTCCAGATGCAAAAGCGCGACGAGCGTGCCGAGCGCCGCGAGCGCCGTTGATCAACGCCTGAAGAAAAGGACATAAACCATGGCTACAAAACCATTTTTCCGTCGCCGCAAGGTCTGCCCCTTCTCGGGCGATAACGCACCTGCCATCGACTACAAGGACACACGCCTGCTGCAGCGCTACATCAGCGAACGTGGCAAGATCGTCCCCAGCCGCATCACCGCCGTTTCGGCCAAAAAGCAGCGTGAGCTGGCCCGCGCGATCAAGCGCGCCCGCTTCCTCGCCCTGCTGCCATACGCCGTTAAGTAAGGAGCAATATAATGCAAGTCATCCTTCTTGAGCGCGTCGCAAAGCTGGGCCAGATGGGCGACGTCGTCGACGTCAAGGCCGGTTTCGCACGCAACTACCTGCTGCCCCAGCGCAAGGCGCTGTCGGCTTCGCAGAAAAACATCGCTGATTTCGAGACCCGCAAGGCACATCTCGAAGCTCACAACCTGGAAACCCGCAAAGAAGCCGAGCAGATGGCCGAAAAGCTGAACGGTCAGCAGTTCGTGATCATCCGTCAGGCGGCCGATTCGGGCGCTCTTTACGGTTCGGTCACAACACGCGACGCGGCCGACGCAGCCACCGAGAACGGCTTTGAGGTGGACCGCAAGCAGGTCAGCCTGGGCAGCCCGATCAAAGAGCTGGGTCTGCACGATGTCTTCATCTCGCTGCACCCCGAGGTCGACGCGACCGTGACGCTGAACGTCGCCCGCTCGCCCGAAGAGGCCGAGCTGCAGGCATCCGGCAAGTCGATCCAGGAACTGGCCGCCGAAGAAGAGGCCGCTGCTGATTTCGAAATCGCCGAGCTGTTCGACGATATCGGGTCTGCCGCATCGGAAGACGACGATTTGGCGGACGCGACACGGGACGCGCGCCCGGACGAAGACAACGAGGCGCAGTAAACGCCAGGTCGGCGCAGCGCCCAAACATCAAGAAGCCGCGCAGATGTCTGCGCGGCTTTCTCGTTTCAGAGTCTGTGGCCATAATAAATAAGACAAGCATTACTTGCTTCGTCCCGCCGCCGCCGCAATAGTGGCCTTGTCTGTGGGCACCGCCCATACGGTGCCGGCGGTATTATTCGCCGCTTTTATCGAAGACATGTGGTACGCGAAGGGCCTATTGCAGTCATTCCCGACCGGGCGCGCTATCAAGCAGCGCAGGGGCGGTGCGCCCGCCATGCCGCTGGTTGCAAAACTGTGCTGAATTCTGAAAGGCTCACCGGGCCACGGAGCCTTGCCAGCACCTGTTGCCGGGGTGCGGTGACGCAGGCCGCAGTCTGCGATTCCTGCGCCACCATGCTCTGCCGATTTCCACGCCGCCGACTGCGACTGTGGCAGTAGGGTCTTAGGCAGCGGCGGGTTTTGACCCGCGCTTGTGCGCGAACATCTTGCGCAGGTAGGTCAGGCCGGACCGGTACGCCTGCGCGAGATATTCACCACGCAGATGGCGGGCCCGCGCGATATACATGTCGACATCGACTTGGCTGGATCTCTTGGCGATAACAGGCGGATTCATTGTCTTTACTTTCATCTGAACGGCATCATCGCCGCCAGTGTCAGATGTGATCAAAACACGCGAACTTCAAATCAAAGCTGATATGCGCGCCACACATGGCTCGTGCCTGCGCGGCTGTCCGGTCAGCCTAGGGGAGGATTTCCTGATGCGACGGGCCATTACCGCGAAGTGCACGCCCCGGCGGAAAAGGATGGTGTAGCTGTCAGGACGATCAATGGAGCGGGCGACGGGAATCGAACCCGTATCATCAGCTTGGAAGGCTGAGGTCTTACCATTACACAACGCCCGCTCGGGCAAACTCCTGTTACCAAGCACCGCGCAGCTAGGCAAGCGGGGGCGGCACATTCTGTGCATTTTCGCCGCGCGCCCGTCAGTAGCGGCGGCGCAGGGTTTCCGGATCGGCGCCGGCCAGATAGCGCGCCAGCAGCCACAGGTTTCGCGCACCGCGCCGCGCCCAACCGTCCCGCCGGTATCTGGCCGCACTGGTGCGCACGGCCAGTGGCATCATCCGCAGCCGGCGTCCCAGACGGCGAGCCAGCGCCACATCCTCCATCAGGGGAATGTCCGGATATCCGCCCGCCGCGTCATAGTCGGCCCGCGAAATCAGCAGGCCCTGATCGCCGTATGGCAAGTGAAACAGCCGTGCACGCAGATTGGCCCAGCCCGCAACGATACGCGGCGCCGCGCCCTGCGCATCAAAGGACAGGCGGAAATATCCGGGTCTGCCATCCTCCATCTGCGCCTTTACCGCCTGCACCCAGCCATCCGGCAAACTCGTATCAGCATGCAGGAACAGCAGCCAATCGCCGCGTGCCGCCGCCACCCCCCGGCGCAGTTGCGCCCCTCGGGACGCCGCGCCCGTGACCCAGATCGCACCCGCATCATCCGCAATGCGCTCTGCCTCGTCGCGCGATCCGCCATCGGACAGGATCAGCTCGCGGATCAGCCCGGCCTCAAGCCCAGCCATCAGGCCGCACAGCAACGCGGGGAGCTCCGCCGCGCTGTTCAGCACCGGCACGATCACGGACAGCCTTGCACGCATCATCCCCCCCTGTTGCCCGCGCCCTGCGATCCTATATGACAGGGGCGGCACAGTGAGAGGTAGCAGCGATGAGGTCCATTCACCAGATCACCGGCAGCGATGCCCATGGCTTCCTTCAGGGGCTGATCACAAACGATCTGACCAAGCTGGATCAGGGTCTTGTCTATACTGCCATGCTGACGCCGCAGGGCAAGTATCTGGCCGATTTCTTTGTATTCCGGCGTGATGGCGTGATCCATATCGACGTGGCAGAGCAGATTGCGCCGGGCCTGATCCAGCGGCTGAACATGTATCGCCTGCGCGCCGATGTGCAGATTTCCGCGACGGATCTGGCCGTGCAGCGCGGCACCGGAACGCCGCCGATGGGCGCGCTGGCCGATCCGCGCCATCCTGCAATGGGCTGGCGGCTCTATGGTGCGGAGGGCGGCGATGACGGCACCGACTGGGACGCGCTGCGCGTCGCCCATTGCATCCCCGAAACGGGGATCGAGCTGACGCCCGACACCTTCATCCTTGAGGCCGGATTCGAGCGACTGAATGGCGTCGATTTTCGCAAGGGCTGCTATGTCGGCCAGGAAGTCACCGCGCGGATGAAGCACAAGACCGAGCTGCGCAAGGGCCTCGCCATCGTCGAGGTAGAGGGCGCGGCGCCGATAGGCAGCGACATTACTGCGGGGGGCAAGACGGCGGGCACGCTATATACCCAATCCGGCGGTCTTGGCATCGCGTATCTGCGGTTTGACCGCGCAGTGGGCCCGATGGAGGCGGCGGGCGCAGCGGTGCGTTACACGCCGGAGTGATGCGGCCTCATCCCGCTTGACCGGCGCCGCGCCGCGCGGCATCAGGGGGCCATGATGATCTACAAGATATTGCGCCAGCCCGAATGGGACGCCCTGCGCGCCACCGGCACCACCGCCGGCGCGCCGGTTGACGTGGCCGATGGGTACATCCATTTATCGACGCCCGAGCAGGCGCCCGAGACGGCAGCCAAGCATTTCGCAGGCGAAGAAGGCCTTATGCTGCTGGGGATCGAGCCTGAGTTGCTTGGCGAAGACCTGAAGTGGGAGCCGTCGCGCGGCGGCGCGCTATTCCCGCATCTTTACCGTGAGTTAAGGTTGGCCGATATAGCTTGGGCGCAGCCCCTGCCGCTGCTGGACGGCGCGCATCAGTTCCCGCAGGGCGCAGAGTGAGCGCGCTGAACCGCATCGGCCTTGGCCTGCTGCACCGGATGGACCCGGAGCGGGCGCATGGGCTGGCCTTGCGCGCCTTGCGCGCCGGGCTGGTCCCGCTTCCGGGCCGCATCACATCGCCGCGTCTGGCCTGCGAGGTGGCAGGGCTGCGGCTGGATAACCCCATCGGGCTGGCCGCTGGTTTCGACAAGAACGCCGAGGCGTTGGCGCCGCTGGCGCGCGCGGGTTTCGGCATGATCGAGGTCGGCGCCGTGACACCGCGCGCACAGCCGGGCAACCCGCGCCCGCGCCTGTTCCGCCTGCCCGAAGATCGCGGCGTGATCAACCGTTTCGGGTTCAACAACCTCGGGATGGAAGCGGCGGCGACGCGGCTGGCGCAGCGGCCCAAGGATGCGGTGATCGGCCTCAATCTGGGTGCCAACAAGGACAGCGACGACCGGGCCGAGGATTTCGCCCGCGTGCTGGCCCATTGCGGCCGTTATCTGGATTTTGCCACCGTCAACGTCTCCAGCCCCAACACTGAAAAGCTGCGTGATCTCCAGGGCGGCGAGGCGCTTCGTGCACTTTTGACCGGTGTGATGGAGGCGCGCGACTGGCTGGAGCGGCCCATTCCGGTGTTTCTGAAGATAGCGCCCGATCTGGATGAAGCCGCCTTGGCCGAGATCGCGGAAGTTGCGCAATCGGCCGGACTGGCCGGGATCATTGCGACCAATACGACGCTGGATCGCGGCGGTCTGACCAGCGCCGCCAAGGGCGAGGCCGGAGGCCTGTCAGGCGCACCGCTGTTCGACAAATCCACGCGGGTTCTGGCACGGCTCTCGCAACTGACGGACGGCAAAATGCCCCTGATCGGCGTCGGCGGCATCGCCTCGCCCGAGGATGCCTATGCCAAGATCCGCGCTGGCGCCAGCGCGGTGCAGCTTTATTCGGCGCTGGTCTACGAGGGCCTGCCGCTGGTGCCGCGCATCGCACACGGGCTGGAGCGGTTGCTGGAGGCGGACGGTCACGCCAATGTCGCAAGCGCAGTCGGCACGCGGCGCGAGGCGTGGCTGTGATCACGCTCTGGCACAATCCGCGCTGCTCGAAATCACGTGCAGCGCTGGCGCTGCTAACGGATCGCGGCGCAGACCTCACGGTGCGCCGCTATCTGGACGACGCCCCGACCGAGGCTGAATTGCGCGCGGCGCACGCCCTGCTGGGCGGCCCGGTAATCGCGATGATGCGCCCCGGCGAGGCTGCGTTTCGCGACATGGGGCTGAGCAGGCAAGCGCACGAGGACACGCTCTTCGCCGCCATGGCCGCAGAGCCGAAGCTGATCGAGCGGCCCCTCGCCCTGACCGCCACGCGCGCCGCCCTCGGCCGCCCGCCCGAGGCGGTTCTGACCCTTCTGGACGACTGACCGGCCATGAGCATCGCCCGCATCCACGGATGGATCGACGCGACGCTCTTTGATCTTGCGCGGCAGATGCGCTGGTCCTACCTGCCGCCGCTGATGGTTTACCTCGCCTACGGCATCTCGACCATCACCGGCATCGTCGGCACGTTTTTCGTCAAGGAATACCTGGGGCTCTCGGCGGCGTTCCTTGCAGGGCTGGGCTTCTGGGCCGGGCTGCCCTGGGCGCTGAAAATGCCTCTGGGGCACCTGGTGGATATCATCTGGCGCTGGAAGGGCGCGCTGGTCTGGCTGGGGGCGGCGCTGGTTTTGGGCTCGGTCGGCATCATGTATCTGCTGGTCACGGCGCCCGCCGCGATGGCTGCCTTCCTCCCGGTCGAGGCGTGGTATGTCGCCGCCGTGCTGCTGATGCCCTGCGGTCTGGTCCTGCAAGATGCGGTGGCCGACGCGATGTCGGTCGAGGCTGTGCCGGTGGTCGATGCGAGCGGCGCGCCGCTGGACGAGGCCACGTCGCGCGCGCTGCACACCACGATGCAGACGCTGGGCCGGATCGCGCTGATCGGCGGCACGCTGATCGTCGCGGCCGTCAACATCGTCGCCTTCGACGGGGCCGAGGCACTGCCGCAGGCCGAGAAGGCCGCCGTTTACGCGCGCATCTACGCCATCGCGATGATGGTGCCGTTCATCTCCGTCTCCGGCGTGGCGCTGGCCGCGTGGCAGCGCCGCCGTGCCATTCGCCGGGCGCGCGCGCTGGGGCAGGACACCGCCCCGTTCGAGGCCCGCCCCGGCGAGGCGACCAAACCCAATCCGTGGTATTTCATCGGCGGCGGCGCTTTTGTCGCGCTGTCGCTGACGGTGGGCCTGCTGGATGTGCCGTTCGCGCAGGAGATCGTCTTTGCCGGGTCGATGACCATCATCGTGCTGCTGATGCGCCAGTTGATCCGCGCAATCAGCCCCGCGCAGGCGCGGATGCTGGTCGGCACCGCATTGATTGTCTTTGTCTTTCGAGCGGTGCCCCTGCCCGGCCCCGGTGCGACGTGGTTCGTGATCGACGGGCTGAAGTTCGATGCGCAGTTCCTGTCGGTGCTGGGGCTGATCGCCTCAACGCTGACGCTGGCGGCGATGCTGGTGCTGCGGCCCTACATGGCGCAGCACAGGCTGACGCGGGTCTACCTGACGCTGACGCTGATCGCGGGCGTTCTGGCGCTGCCGAATATCGGGCTGTATTACGGGATCCAGAACATCACGGCGCCGCTGACATGGGGCATCGTCGATGCGCGATTCATCGCCGTGCTGGACACCGCCGCCGAAAGTCCGCTGAGCCAGATTGCCCTTATCCCCATGCTGGCATGGATCGCGCGCAACGCCCCCAGCAACCTGAAGGCGACGTTCTTTGCCGTGATGGCATCGTTCACCAACCTTGCATTGTCGGCCTCCGCTTTGGCGACGAAATACCTGAACGAATTTTTCATCATTACGCGTGAGGTGACGGATCGCGCGACCGGCGCGGTGCTGGTCCCTGCCGATTACAGCCAGTTGGGCATCCTGTTGATCGTCGTGGGCGTGCTGACGGTGGCTCTGCCGCTGGCAACGATTGCCATCGTTCAAAATTCGCGCCTGCGCACCAGTGACTAGGCCGCCGCCCGCTCCAGCGCCGGATAGCGCAGGCCCAGCGTGATGCCGCGCACGGCAAAGGCGATCAGCAGCGCCGCCCAGAGGCCGTGATTGCCGAACAGCGGCACCAGCGGCACCAGCGCCGCGCCGTAGACTGCCAGCGACACGATCATCATGTTGCGCATGTCGCGGGTGCGCGTCGCCCCGATGAAGATGCCGTCCAGCATCCACGCCGCCGCGCCAAAGATCGGCGCCGCCACCATCCACGGCAGAAACTCGCGGCCCGCCGCGCGCACGTCCTCGGATGCAGCCAGCGCGTCGATTGCCGCGCCGCCGAACAGCGCAAAGCACAGCGCCAGCACGATCCCCGCCCCCACACCCCATTGGCTGGTCAGGATAGATGCGCGCCGCACTGCGCCCGCCGCCCGCGCGCCGACAGCCTGACCCACCAGCGCCTCGGCGGCGAAGGCGAAACCGTCCATCATGTAGGAGCTGACATGCAGGAACTGCACCAGCACCTGATTGGCGGCCAGCGTGACATCGCCCAGATCGGCCCCGAGAAAGATGAAGGACAGCATAACCACCTCCAGCAGCGCCGAGCGGATCAGGATGTCGGTGTTCACCGAGGCGATCTGCCACAGGCGGACCCGGTCGAAAATCAGCGCCCAGTTGCGCCAGGCGGGCACGCGAAACGCGTCGCGACAGAGGATGAAGGCACAGATCAGCCCAGCCCATTCGGCGACAAAGGTGGCCCAGGCCACGCCCGTCACCCCCCAGTCCAGACCCAGCACGAACCACAGGTTCAACGCGATGTTCAGCCCGTTCATCACCAGCTGGATCACCAGCACTGCGCCCGTGCGCTCCATCGCGATCAGCCAGCCGGTCATGCCGAAGAGGGCGATCATGGCAGGCGCGCTCCAGACGCGGACGTTCATGTAATCTTGTGCAAGGCGCTCGACCTCGGCGCTGGCGGGGGACAGCGCGAAGGCACCGGCAAAAAGCGGCACGTGCAACAGCACGACCAGGACGCCGCCCAGCGCGCCGATCATCAGGCTGCGCGTCAGCATCGCCGCGACCTCGGGCACGTCGCCCGCGCCGCGCGCCTGCGCGGTCAGCCCGCTGGTGCCCATCCGCAGAAAACCGAAGATCCAGTAGATCGCCGTCAGGATGACCGCGCCCACGCCCACGGCGCCGATGGGCGCCGCCTGCCCCAGCTGGCCGATCACGCCGGTATCGACGATGCCCAGCAGCGGCACGGTGGCATTCGACAGCACGATCGGCCACGCGATGCGCAAGGCCCGTCGGTGCGTCAGGCGGATATGGGAGGGCGCGCTTTCGGCCATGGCCTCACTCATCGCGGGGCGGCATCAGGAAATGGCCCGCCGCCTGCGCGATGGGGCGGTCGCGGTTGTCCTGCCATGCCTCGGCCTGCACCGACGCATAGCGGCGCCCGACCCGCGTGATACGCGCGCGGGCATAGGCATCGCGCGGCAGGCCGGTGCGCAGGAAATCAATGGTGAAATCTATCGTCTTGGGCAGAGCGGGCAGCTCGGGCACCGATGCGCCGCCTTCCATCCGGGGCCACAGCATCGCCCAGCCAAGGCTGATGATCGCCGTCATCTCAAGGAAAGCCGCCGTGGCGCCGCCATGCAGCGCGGGCAGATGCGGGTTGCCGATCAGGGCATCGGCATAGGGCAGGATGGCGGTCAGTTCATCCCCGCGCCGCTCGAACCTTGCGCCAAGGAACCCGATGTAAGGCACGCCGGAAACCAGCGCCGCCAGCGTCTCGTCCCGGCGCTGTTTGACCACCTGCACGGGCTCGGGGGTGGGGCGCGGCGGCATCACGGCGCGCTCACAGTGAAGGTGCCGGTGGCTGTCGCCACGGGACGGTCTGTATCGTCATCGACTGCCACCGCCCGCACAAAGGCCACCGTGCGCGTGACATGGTGGCACGTCGCCTCTGCGCGGATGGTCTGGCCGGGGGTGGCGGGGCGCATGTAGTCGATCCGCAAGCCCAGCGTGGCAGTCGCGCCGTCCGCCTGCGGATGGCTCATCGCGGCGGCGCCGCAGCAGGTGTCCATCAACGCGCTGACCGCACCGCCATGCACCACACCGGTGGCCGGATCGCCCACCAGCCTTTCGGCCCAGGGCATCGACATGATCGCCGCGCCATCCTCCATCTTTTCGAAAATCAGGCCCAGCGCCACGGCATGCGGAAGCGCGGCAAAGAAGCCCTTGGCGGGATCACGATCGGCGCGGGCGTCATTGGCATCGGCCATCTCGGGCTCCATCCTCGGAATTCAGGTCCCACATTCTATCGACGCAGCCATGCGCGGGTGCAACCGGGAACCACATCCGGGCATTCACGCAAAATTGAGACAACAGCGCTGCCTCAAATGCCCCGGCTCATGTTGTATAAGCGCGCGGGCACCTTACTTGGAGGGAAACAGGCAAACAAGAATTCGGGTTGGATATGACCGACGAGACAATGACAATCCGCGAGATGTGTGATGCTTTCGACGTCACCCCTCGCACTTTGCGCTTTTACGAGGCGAAAGAGTTGCTGGCCCCCCTGCGGCAGGGCCAGAAACGTTTGTTCACCAAGCGGGATCGCGCCCGGCTCAAGCTGATCTTGCGGGGCAAGCGGTTTGGCTTTGCGCTGGAAGACATTCGGCAGTTGCTGAACCTTTATGAATCGGGCGATCCGCAGAATACCCAGTTGCACCGCGCGCGCGAGTTGGCCAGCGAGCGTCTGGCGGAAATGATCCGTGAGCGAGAGGAGCTTGACACCGCGATCAAGGATCTGCGCAGCCATATGGAATGTGCGGCGCGGCTTCTGGACGAAAGCAAGTCGTCTCGCACAGCCGCAGAGTGACGTTTTAGCGCAGGTTTCCCAAACGGCGCCCGTGACCTTCGCGATCTTTGCGGTATAGTCTGGTGGGTGGAGATATCTTTCGTCCCTTCAGATACAGGAATGGCCCATGCCCAAACGTTTCCGCCTGACACGCCGGTTCAATGCGGCCATGACCGAAGATGGCTATCGCCGTTTGCGCCGTCTGGCACAGGAGGCCGGTCTGGACGAAGGGGAAGCGCTGTCGTTTCTGTTTGAGAATTTCGACAGCGTGATCGACGAGGACACGTTCAGCCACCGGCTGCGAATCTTTAACTCCGAACTTGAGGCCCGCAAACGCTAGCACGGCGCTGTTCGGCGGGCCTGCCCAAGCCGCGAGGGATCACCGCCTGAGGCGATCCGCCGCGCCCGAAGGGTCAGGCCGCCAAGGGCTGATGCTGCAATCGGTATCCAGCGCATTTGCGATGATGTCGGCGGTTTCGCGGTCAAGCAGCTGATAGTGATGCGGCGTAGCAGCGGCGCCCAGCAGATCGGTCGAAACCGGCGGGCAGTGAAGCATCGCACCGCTGTTGGCAAAAACAATCTGCTCGACCTCGAATTGCAGGATCGTCACCTCGGCATCGGGTGGCGGCGGCACGCGGCACATGCCTCGCACACCAATGAGGCTGCGCGCCGGGATCAGCGCGAAAGGGTCACCGGTCAACGCTTCGGCCGCATCGCTTTCGACCAGAACGGCCTGATCCGCTGCCAGATACATCAAATTCCGGTTGCCCAGCGCCCCCGCCGGCACCTCGACCGGCCAGAGGCTGTCAGGGCACGGTGCCTCACCCTCCCAAAGCGGCTCAGATTGAATGGCTGCGACCGTCTGCATTCCGCAATCGAAGGTCAGAACCCTGTCACCCGGCACGATCCTGCGCACGGAGCGCCATCCTGTGGTAGTGGCCACGCGCACCGCGCCAAGCAATCCGGTCTCGCCCACGCCCCGGCCCGCGACGGTATCCGCAGCGCCGCCTGTTGCATCCGCTCGAAACCAATTGAACATAGTCCATCCCCCGGGCCACGGTAGCTCAATCTGCGCGACTTACCTGAACATTGAACAGTGCGCACGTCCGGCGCTGGATCCTGCACTGCGCAGCCGTGATCCGCATCGCGCTACGGCAGCCGGCTTGCTTTTTTCAGTGTTGGTATGAAAACTGGCGAATTACCAGATGATTATCCGCGGTGGTCCATCGCGCCGGCTGCCAATTGTGCCGGCTGCCAATTGTACGGCAAGTAACCGCCGTAAGCGTGCCGGACTGCACTACCCGGTTCTGTCAAATGACGGCATATCGCCGGATACGAAAAAAGGCGGCCCCGAAGGAACCGCCCTGATCATGACTGCACTCTGAGGGTGTGTGCACTACCCGTAAGGGCTTTATTTATCGACGCGGGCCGCGAATTCGTCAACCTGACGCTCGGCCTCGTCCTTGGCAAGGCCGTACCGTTCCTGCACTTTTCCGACCAGCTTTTCGCGCTCGCCTTCGGCCTGCTGAATGTCGTCATCGGTCAGCTTGCCCCACTGCGATTTCGCTTCGCCGGTCAGCTGCTTCCAATTGCCTTTGATGGTATCCCAGTTCATTTTCTCGCTCCTGTTCCGAGTTGGTTGCTAGCAAGGGGAGTGTGTTGCCCCCTTCGCAGTTCCAACTTCCTCAGGCGCCGTAAGGTTCCCTCATCCATGCACACGGATCAGACAAACTGCTCGCGCAGCAGCCGCTCTTCCAGCCCATGGCCAGGATCGAACAGGATGCGATGGGCGATACTGGGCTCTGACCGGATTTCGACCCACAGCGCATCGGTGACCGCGGTGCTGTCGGCCACGGCCATCACCGGGCGTTTCTCCGGCTCGCAGATGTCGAATCGCACCGTTGCCGATTTGGGCAACAGCGCGCCGCGCCAGCGGCGGGGGCGATAGGCGGCGACTGCGGTCAGGGCCAGAACGTCCGACCCGATCGGCAGGATCGGGCCGTGTGCGCTGTAGTTATACGCAGTCGATCCGGCGGGGGTGCATAGAAGCGCGCCGTCGCAGGACAGCTCCTCCAGCCGCACATGGCCATCGACGGTGATCTTCAACTGCGCCGCCTGCGGTCCGGCGCGCAACAGCGACACCTCGTTGATTGCAAGCGCACGGTGCGTGCCGCCATCGGCAGACTCGGCGCGCATCGACAGAGGGTTGATCACCTCTTCGACGGCCGCCTCCAGCCGCTCCATCAGATCGGTTTCACTATATTCATTCATCAGAAAACCGACGGTGCCGCGATTCATTCCATAAACCGGGACGTCCAGTTCCTGTGTCCGGTGCAACGTCTGCAGCATGAAACCATCGCCGCCCAGCGCCACGATGGCGCTGGCGCGCTCTTCGGGAACGGTGCCATATCTGCGCACCAATGCAGTCTGCGCGGCAAGCGCACTCGGCGCCCCGCTGGCCAGGAAAGCTATGTTTCCGCGCATCTTTTCGGTCGCCCCGCTGTGCTGCCTTGTAAGCCTTGCAATGACATCATGTTTCCGGCGGCTCCACCAGCGCTGCCGCATCGCCGCACGAAATTGTCGCATTACCAGCTTACATTGTAAGAATGTTTCCGCTACCACATCCTGCAACGACATTGCAATTAGGGAGCAACCCCATGTCCGACTCTGGTTTTTTCACTGAATCCCTGTCCAGCCGCGACCCCGAGCTTTACAACTCGATCACCAGCGAACTGGGCCGCCAGCGCAGCGAGATCGAGCTGATTGCGTCCGAAAACATCGTTTCGGCCGCCGTCATGGAGGCCCAAGGGTCTGTCATGACCAACAAATACGCCGAGGGCTATCCGGGCCGCCGCTACTATGGCGGCTGCCAGTTCGTCGACGTCGCCGAAAATCTGGCGATCGAGCGGGCGTGCAAGCTGTTCGGCTGCGGTTTCGCCAACGTGCAGCCGAATTCGGGATCACAGGCCAATCAGGGCGTCATGCAGGCATTGTTGCAGCCCGGCGACACCATCCTGGGGATGAGCCTGGATGCCGGCGGCCACCTGACCCATGGCGCGGCCCCCAACCAGTCGGGTAAATGGTTCAACGCCATCCAGTACGGCGTGCGCCGTGACACGCTGGACGTCGATTACGACCAGATGGAAGCGCTGGCCAAAGAGCATAAGCCCAAGATGATCATTGCCGGCGGCAGCGCCATCCCGCGCCAGCTGGATTTCAAGCGCATCCGCGAGATCGCCGATATGGTCGGCGCCTATGTTCTGGCCGACGTCGCCCATTTCGCGGGTCTGATCGCGGCGGGTCAATACCCCTCGCCCTTCCCGCACGCGCATGTCGCCACCACCACCACGCACAAGACGCTGCGCGGCCCGCGCGGCGGCATGATCCTGACCAATGACGAGAAACTGGCCAAAAAGTTCAATTCGGCCATCTTCCCCGGTATTCAGGGCGGCCCTCTGATGCACGTGATCGCGGCCAAGGCCGTCGCCTTTGGCGAGGCACTGCGCCCCGAATTCAAGGACTACATCAGCCAGGTCATCAAGAACGCGCAGGCGCTGGCCGATCAGCTGAAACAGGGCGGGCTCGACATCGTCACCGACGGCACCGACACCCACCTGATGCTGGTCGATCTGCGCCCCAAGAAGGTGACGGGCGACATTGCCGACGCATCCTTGGGCCGCGCGCATATCACCTGCAACAAGAACGGCGTGCCGTTCGACCCCGAAAAGCCGACCGTCACCAGCGGCCTGCGTCTGGGCAGCCCAGCGGGCACGACGCGCGGCTTCAAAGAGGCCGAGTTCCGCCAGATCGGTGACTGGATTGTCGAGTTGGTCGATGGTCTGGCCGCCAATGGCGCCGAGGGCAACAGCGATGTCGAGGCGAAGGTCCGCAAGGAAGTTGCGCAATTGTGCGAACGCTTCCCGCTTTATCCCAACCTTTAAGCCGATAACTTGCACAAATGCGGCGCCGCTGGAAACAGCGGCGCCGTTTTGCATTTCACAGCAGCCCGCGCCACCGCATGAGCGCGATAAGCAGCGCGCCGAAGATCAGCATGTTGACCACCGCGCTGCGGGCAATCGACAACAGCCGATCCTTGCGCCGTTCCTTGACGTTGATCGTTGCCAATGGGGCGTTCAGCGCGCTTAACGCGGCATCGACCTCTGCGCGCCCGACCAGACGGCGCAGGCGGGGATGGGCGGCCATCGCCTGCATCTGCACCAGCTGCTCGCCGGCCTGCCGCGCGGGTCTTGGCAGGCTGCGCTTGGCCCGGCGCAGGGCCTGCGCCAGTGTCTTGCCACGCGCGCCCAGACGGCGGCGCAGCTTGGCCCGCGCCGCGTCGATCTCCTGCTGGAATGTCACCGGATCAATCATCTTGCGCCCCTCGTTTCGCGCCGGACATTAGCCGCGCAGCGCGGCAGGCTCAATGGGGGCTGGATGCGCGCGTAGCGGCGCGGTATCACTTGGCCCATGTTGAACATGATCGACCACGGGGTGCGCACGGACGCCCCTACCCTTCTGATCGCGCACGGCCTTTATGGCTCGGCGCGAAACTGGGGCGTGATCGCGCGGCGACTGGCAGATACCCGCCGCGTCGTGGCCGTGGACCTGCGCAATCACGGGCTGAGCGACTGGACGGACACCCACAGCTACCCCGACCTGGCCGCCGATCTGGCCGAGGTGCGTGCCACGCTGGACGGCCCGGTCGACGTGCTGGGCCATTCGATGGGCGGCAAGGCGGCGATGACGCTGGCATTGACGCAGCCCGATCTGGTCAACCGCCTGATCGTCGCCGACATCGCGCCGGTCGCTTACGCCCACAGCCAGTTGAAATACCTCGACGCCATGCGGCAGGTCGATCTGTCGGGCATCGAGAAACGCTCCGACGCCGCCGCCCTGCTGGAGCCGCTGGTGGACGACCCAGGCTTGGTGCCGTTCTTCCTGCAATCGCTGGACGTGGGGGAGCGCCGCTGGCGCCTGAACCTCGACGTGCTGGCGCGCGAGATGCCGCAGATCATGGGCTTCCCCGACCTGCGCGGCCCGTTCGAGCGCCCGGCCCTTTTCCTGACCGGCGAGGCATCGGACTACGTGCAGCCCGAACACCGCGAGGTGATCAAGCCGCTCTTTCCCAAGGCGCGGTTCACTTCGCTCAAAGGTGCTGGGCATTGGCTGCACGCCGAAGAGCCGCGGGCGTTTGTGGATGTGGTGAAAGGGTGGTTGGAGAGTTAGATGTCCGCAAACAGCTATCGACCTAAAATGGAAATTCAGAAAAGGTCGTTTCTAGAGATAGATCATGCTCGAAAACTCCTTCGGATGTAACAATTTCCAGAGCAATTCTTCCTTTGGAAACATATTCATCTTTCATTTCTTCGCCGCTCCACATATCCCAGAATTTTCGTTCAAACCGCGGCTTTATTTGCGCAAATGCAGATGGCGCCAACCGACGTATGCTTGGGTTTATCAGATGCTTCCTCATCTTTTTTCCATCGTCATCCTTGTAATCGTCGTAAGCGCACGCCACCCCTTCTATACTAATAGTCCAAATCTGTGTTGTAATTACATAATATGCTTCAATTTCGGGACTACACCGTTCAGATTTATTTCTAAAAGTAATCTCAAGCGCAAACGACCCTGTATGGAAATATTCCGTTTTTTCAAGATATCCACTTTCAGCACTGTAACTTAAGACTATCTGCTGTTGATTATTTTTTTCGCACTCACCCATTAACCATGACAACTTAGGCTTCAGCTGATCTACTAAATTTCCGATAGTTCCATCGTAAATTATATGGGTGTGATGCTTAAGATCGAAAGGGATATCCGACGCGCTCTGTGTGATCAAAGCGCACAACTTTCCCTTGGCGTGTGCATATCCTACCTCATAAAAGACGTTGGGGTTCTTGCCTGTCATATCCGCAATAATAAAGTCACAGTTTTCAATTTGCCTGTATATCCTTTCCAAAATTGTCTCACTAAACTGCTGCTCATCAACGCGCTCCGCAACAACGCCAAGTTCGTCAGCGGTCTTTTTTATACCAAACTTATACAAATCGTTAAATTCATCGTCAAACGGCATAAGCACAAATGCAAACGGTTTTATGTTAGACATTGATACCATCACACATAGCTGATTATTGAAAAATTCGAAAACTTTTTAAATCAAATATCAAAATTCTCCGTCACCTCAAAACCCCCTCAAACTCCCGCCATTCCCCCTTGCTCATCCCGGAATTTTCCTGCGTCACCTCCTCGCCCTTCAGCATCCGGCGCACGCAGTCCAGCGCGGTGGCCGACAGTTGCGCGCCACCCATGCGGTAGTCGTCGAAGGCGCGGTAGGCAAACGGCACCCAATCGGCGACCAGCTTGCAGATTTCCTCGGCATAGACGCGGATCTCGTATTGGGCGTGGGCGTCGGCGCGCAGGCGCAGGAAGTGCAGCAGGTTGTGCAGATCGACCTTCCAGTACCACTGCGTGTAGACGTTGGCGGGCAGGTTCATGCGGGCCAGTTCGCGGGCAAGGCCCTGCTGGCCCTCGTCCGAGATCATCTCCTCGTAGTGATCGTAGCAGCGCATCGCGTCGTCCTGCAGGTATTTCAGCACGCGCTGCGCCTCTTCGCCTTCCAGCAGATCGCCGCGCCCTTGATTGTTCACCTGGCTTTGTGCGTTCAAAGCATCCGGTGCGGGGATGTAGAATTCGCGGTCCAGAATCGAATACCGAGCCGAGTATTCATTGACGTTGGCCGTCCGGTGGCGAATCCACTGGCGCGCGACGAAAACGGGCAGTTTGACGTGCAGCTTGATCTCGCACATCTCGAACGGGGTCGAATGCCAGTGGCGCATGAGGTAGCGGATCAGCCCCTCGTCATTCTGCACCGATTTCGTGCCCTTGCCATAGCTGACCCGCGCCGCCTGGCAAATGGCGGCATCATCGCCCATGTAGTCGACCACGCGGACGAACCCGTGATCCAGAACCGGGTAGGCGGTATAAAGATGCGCCTCCATTCCATGGGCGGTCGCGCGCAGCGTGGTCTGCGGCTGCGCACGTTGTGCGTCGATTTCGGCGATCTGCTGGGGGGTAAGGGGCATGGCTGGTCCTTCGCGCGGCGAAAATGGGCATGAGTCGGTATCGTCATATCTAGCCGCACATGAGCCGAAAAGACCAGCGGGCCCGGCGCAGGACTGGACCCATCGGCATTTCCGCCTAAGGTAATAGGAAATTCAGATACTAACGGAGGCGCCGCATGACGATACGTTACCTGCACACCATGGTCCGCGTGAAGGACCTGGAGAAATCCATGGCCTTCTATGCGCTGCTGGGTCTGCGCGAAATCCGGCGGATGGAGAATGACGCCGGGCGCTTCACCCTTGTTTTCATGGCTCCAGAAGGGCAGGAAGACTGCCCGATCGAGTTGACCTACAATTGGGACGGCGATGACAAACTGCCCGATGACAGCCGCCATTTCGGGCATCTGGCCTATAGTGTCGACAACATCTACGAGATGTGCGCGCATCTGCAAAAGAACGGCGTCACCATCAACCGACCGCCGCGCGACGGGCGCATGGCCTTTGTGCGCAGTCCCGATAACATTTCGATCGAATTGCTTCAGGCCGGGGAGCCGCTGGAGCCTGCCGAGCCATGGGCAAGCATGGAAAACACCGGGAGCTGGTAATTCGCGGACGCCGCTGCGCAGATCGGGCAGGACCGCGAATCAACTCACCACCCCCCCGGCGATTTCGCGCGGGGGTGCCGGTCAGTAGATATACCGGATCTGATCGCTCCAGTACCGCTCGACCCGGCGTAGCGAATTGGCGATCTGGTCGATCCCATCGAGCCCAAGAACGCCATGCGCCTGAAGCCCCTCGGCGTGGCGCCCAAAAAGGTCTGTCACCACATCGCGGATCGCGCGCCCGCGCGGCGTGAGGCGCACGCGCACCGAGCGACGGTCGATCTCGCAGCGCTGGTGGTGCATATAGCCCATCTCGACCAGCTTCTTGAGGTTGTAGCTGACATTGCTGCCCTGGTAATAACCGCGCGATTTAAGCTCGCCGGCCGTCACCTCGTTATCGCCGATGTTGAAGAGCAGCAGCGCCTGAACGGCGTTGATGTCCAGAACGCCGACACGTTCAAATTCATCCTTGATCACGTCCAGAAGCAACCGGTGTAACCGTTCGACCAGCGCCAGGGCATCAAGGTACCCGGCCATGAACCCCAGATCGGTGGCGGGCGGCGCCATAGGATTGTGCATACTCATTTCCATCTCCGTACAAAACCTGCTCGGAGAGAAACTGACCCAAATTACCGAATAATCGGTTAAACCCAGCCAAAAAAACGCTTTGACTGCTAAAATGCGATCTAGTTTGCGATATCAGGGCGTATCAGGCGCTTTCGCGATATCGTCGATCATGGCGCGGTAGTGGTCGGGGGCGGCGACCTGCCCGCTGACCCATTGATAGAGATCCTGATCGTTCTCCTCCAGCAATGCGTCATAGATATCCAGATCGGTATCGCTCAGCCCTTCCAGCCGCGCCGCCGCGTAGCGCGACATCAGGATATCCATCTCGCGGATACCGCGCCGCATCGACCGCATGGTCAGGCGGCGCAGGCGGGTGTCACGCAGCTCCGGCATCGTCATCCCTCAGCAATTCTTGCAGTTCCTGCTCGACGCGGGCAAGACGCGCGGCGCCTAGTTTCATTTGCTCGGAAATCTCGCGGATTTCATCCAGCAACTGCTGTCCGCCGCGAACATAGCTGTTGGGAATACCGGGATCGCCCGGTCCGTCGCCCTCGCCCGTAAGCAGCCACAGCAGCGACACGTTCAGCAGCCCCGCAAGCATCGACAGGCGCATGGCGCGCGGATCACGCACGTCGTTTTCCCAGTCTTCCATCGTCTTTTTCTTGACGCCGAGACGCTTGGCCAGTTCCGCCTGTGTCATTCCAGCCAATTCGCGGGCTCCAGCCAGGCGATCTCCGAAGGTGGTCGCGTCGGGATCGAACCATTCGGCAGGTGTATCGGCGCTCATAATAACTGTCCTTTGCTTGAACGTGCTTGATCCACGCTTGCGCGCAACCTAGAACACCTTAGTCCAAATTTCAAACCGGAGCCTGCCATGACAACGCTGTCGAAGACATTGTCACGCGTCAAACCCTCGCCCACCATTGCCGTCAGCACCATGGCGCGCGAGTTGAAAGAGGCCGGGCGTGACGTGATCGGCCTGGGCGCCGGGGAACCTGATTTCGACACGCCCGAGAATATCCGCGAGGCAGGAAAGCGCGCCATCGACGAGGGCAAGACGCGCTATACCGCGCCCGACGGCATCCCCGAGCTGAAGCAGGCGATCTGCGCCAAGTTCAAGCGCGACAACAATCTCGACTACAAGCCCGCGCAGGTCAGCGTCGGCACCGGCGGCAAGCAGATCCTGTATAATGCCCTGATGGCCACGCTGAACCCCGGCGACGAGGTGATTATCCCCGCGCCTTATTGGGTCAGCTATCCCGACATGGTGCTGCTGGCCGGCGGCGAGCCGGTGTTCGTCGAGGCCGGAATGGACACTGCCTACAAGATCACGGGCGAGCAGCTGGAAGCCGCGATCACGCCGAAAACCAAGTGGTTCATCTTCAACTCGCCCTCCAACCCGACCGGCGCGGGCTATACCTGGGATGAGCTGAAGGCGCTGACCGACGTGCTGCTGCGCCATCCGCATGTTCTGATCATGACCGACGACATGTACGAGCATCTGGTATTCGGCGACTACAAATTCTGCACCCCCGCCGAGGTGGAGCCGAAGCTGTATGATCGCACCCTGACCTGCAATGGCGTCAGCAAGGCGTACGCGATGACCGGCTGGCGCATCGGCTATGCCGCCGGCCCCGAACAGATCATCACTGCGATGCGCCTGATCCAGAGCCAAAGCACGTCGAACCCCTGCAGCATCAGCCAATGGGCCGCCGTCGAGGCGCTGAACGGCACGCAGGATTTCATTGCCAAACATAACGATATTTTCGAGCGCCGCCGCGACATGGTGGTGGCGATGCTGAACGACGCGGACGGCATCGAATGTCCGGTCCCGGAGGGCGCGTTCTACGTCTATCCGTCGATCGCGGGCTGCATCGGCAAGACCACGCCCGGCGGCACGCAGATCACCGATGACGAGGTGTTTGCAACCGCACTGCTGGAGGATGTCGGCGTCGCCGTCGTTTTTGGCGCCGCATTCGGGCTGTCGCCCTATTTCCGCGTCAGCTACGCGACGTCGGACGAGGCGCTGAAAGAGGCCTGCACGCGGATTCAGACCTTCTGCAAAAGCCTGAGCTAGGGGGCAAGATGGCCGGAGACCTGCCTGAATACTACTTCAGAGTGCGCGAAAACGGCGCCTTCGTGTTTCGCGTTGACACTGAAAACAGGCAGCGGCGGATCGACATGGACCAGATCGCGGTCGTCAACATCCGCAAGGGCGAGATCAAGCCGCATGGCGAGCGCGAGCTGACCGAAGGCGATATCGCCGTCATCCGCAACTGGATGGCCGAGCGGCTGGAACTGGTGGAATACCGCGATATCGACGACATCCAGCGCGCGGTCGATTGCCTCAATACCACTGCGCATTGGGCCCAATCCAAGGCCACGGACGAGCAGCTGGAGGCGGTGACCGACACGCTGCTCTTGGCAATGCACGATCTGCGCACCGTGCTGGTGCGCAAGAAGGCAGACAGGATGCTGGAGAAGGATTGAGGCAATTCCTTGGCCGCCCACCTGCCGGCGGGCGCCCAGCGCCAGAGCTGCGGCGACAACTGTCTGGGCTGCCTGCATCGCAGCCTGCGCTGTCGAAACCTTCTTCAGAACCATCAAGGCTCAGGAGATCTGGCGCCGGACAGGCGCTGCGACGGCGGCGTTCGCGGGCTACCTGCGTGACCGTGGCTGGCCTCACGGTGGCCGCTTCACCATCCGACAGGGCGAGAATATGGGCGTGCCGTCTATCATTCAGGTTCAACTGAACGACGAAGTTGGATCTTCGGCTCAGGTCTCGGGCCACACCCGCCCGATCTTGTCGCCTTGAAGGTCAGCCGGCACTGGCAGCATTAGATCGTTTCTTGACCGCAACAACGGTGACCAAAGCTCATTTGATGGACTCAAAACAAAAGCGTCCAAAGGATCGGCACAAGCAAAGCCGTGGCCACAGCATTAAGCCCCATGGCGAGACCAGAGAACGCCCCCGCCGTTTCGTTGACCTGCAACGCCCGAGCCGTGCCGATCCCGTGACTGGCCGTGCCGACGGCCAATCCACGTGCGCTCCAGTCTTTTACGCCGATCAGATTCAAAAGTATCGGACCAATCATCGCACCCAAAATTCCCGAGACGATGACCAGCACGGCCGTAAGCGAAGGCAGACCGCCCAGATCCTCTGAAATGGCCATCGCAACCGGCGCTGTGGCAGATTTCGGAGCAATCGAAACTAGCAATTGCTCCGAAGCCCCCAGCAGCCACGCCACCCCGACCGCAGTGAGGATTGCGACCAGCGAGCCGGTCAGAAGGCTTATCCCGATTGCCACTGCCGAGCTGCGTACCTTATTCCACTGCCGGTATAGCGGTATCGCGAGCGAGACTGTTGCCGGACCCAGCAAGAAGTGGACGAATTGCGCGCCCTCAAAATAGGTGGCGTAGTCAGTCTTTGTTATCAACAATACGGAAACGACCAGAATAACCGCGCCCAACACCGGGTTAAGCAGTGGATTGCGCTTGCCTTTTTGGAACAACCAGGTCGACGCCTGAAACGCGACCATCGTCAGGGTCAGATGAAACAGCGGCGATGCGCTCAGGTAGACCCACGTTTCCTTGACGCTATCCATCCGAGCCTGCCGGGTTCAGCCAGCGCATCATTAGTGCCGTGACAACGATAGTCATAACTGTACTTACAACCAGCGCAGTGCTGAGCGGCAGAAATGCCGCGCCCATCAGTTGGAAATGCATCATTACGCCGGCACCCGCCGGCACGAAAAGAAGCGCCATCGCATTCAGCAGCCCATCTGCCGTCTGCCCCAGGCCCTTGGGTATTCCGCCCCGAACCAGAAGCAGAATGAAGAGCAGCAGCATACCTACAACAGGGCCGGGTATCGAAATGCCAAGCGCAACGACGACGAGTTCCCCCATCATCTGGCAAACTAGTATGAGTGTGAAATAACCGACCATCGTTTTTCCAAGCGCGTTAGGATTGCCACCCTGTCACCCCCCAAGATGCAGTTCAACAGCGAAATTTGGACTGGTTGGTTCCAATTTTCGGGCCTCGATCATTGATGGGGTTACGCGCGCAGCTGGCAAGACCCTCGCAAATATCCCGACAAGTTCGGTCGCCACCCCAATGCCGCTGGGCCACGCAAGGAAGACAGTGGGCTGGTGCCGATTTCGCTGATCAAGGGTGGAAATCAGCTTCTCCGGCGCAACCGAGATCGGGACTTTGGCTTTCCGGCGGACTCCAAAGGGAAATCGTGCTTCAGCGGGTGGCTATGACGCATCGCCGATTGCAATGTCCCTTGCTTGCTCACGCAAGAGGAACTTCTGAATCTTCCCGGTCGATGTTCTTGGTATCGGCATGAAGACGAACTGGCCCGGAACCTTGTAGGGCGCGAGGTGATCGCGGCACCACCTTCGAAGCGTATCGGCGTCCACACTCTGACCCGCGGCAAGCTCGATAAAAGCGCAAGGCGTTTCGCCCCATTTTTCATGCGGCATTGCAACGACAGCGGCAACGCTGACGGCCGGGTGCCGATACAGCGCCTCCTCGACCTCGAGAGAGGAGATGTTTTCGCCGCCGGAAATGATGATATCCTTGGCCCGGTCCTTGAGCTGGATGTAACCGTCGGGGTGCATGACGCCCAGATCGCCGGAGTGGAACCAGCCCCCTTCAAAGGCCTCTTGCGTCGCCTTGGGGTTGCGGAAATACCCCTTCATCACGACATTCCCGCGAAACATGACCTCTCCCATGGTCTTGCCGTCTCGCGGCACCGGAGCCATCGTTTCGGGGTCCAGAACGTCCAGCTGCTCCAGTGGCAGATAGCGCACGCCCTGACGGGATTTGAGCGCGGCCTGCTCGGCCGGGGGCAATTCCGACCAGCCTTGATGCCAGTCATTCACCACCGCCGGACCATAGGTTTCCGTCAGGCCGTAAAGATGGGTGACGTCAAATCCTGCGGTTCGCATGTTCGCCAGCAACGTTTCAGGCGGCGGGGCGGCGGCAGTGAAAAATTGCACGGTGTGGGTGAGATCGCGTTTGACCGTATCGGGCGCCGAGATCATCAGCGACATCACGATCGGGGCGCCGCAGAGGTGCGTCACGCCCTCCGACGCAAGGGCATCCCAGATCGGTTCGGCCCTGACCTGGCGCAGGCAGATATGGGTGCCGATGATGGCGGACAACGTCCAGGGGAAACACCAGCCATTGCAATGAAACATCGGCAAGGTCCACAGATAGACCGCGTGTTTCTGCATCGACGATATCAGCGCGTTACCCTGCGCCAGCAGATAGGCCCCCCGGTGGTGTGTCACCACGCCCTTAGGATCGCCCGTCGTCCCGGAGGTGTAGTTGATCGAGATCGCGTCCCACTCGTCCTCGGGCATCAGCCATGGAAAATCGGGGTCTCCGGTGGAGAGGAACGCCTCGTAATCTGCCGCGTCGACTTGTGTCTGCGGCCCGGTGAATTCCGGATCATCATATTGGATCAAAAGCGGTTTCACCGAAGCAAGCGCAAGCGCCTGTTGCATCAAGGGAATGAACTCCCGGTCGGCGATCACGATCCGGGAGTCTGCGTGGTCGAGCTGAAACGCGATTTGGGGCGCGTCCAGACGGGTGTTGATCGAATGCAGGACGCCGCCGCACATCGGAACGCCGTAATGGCATTCCAGCATCGCAGGCGTGTTGGCCAGCAGGGCCGAGACCGTATCGCCGCGCCCGATGCCATTTTGCGCCAGCGCCGAGGCCAGCTGCCGCGACCGTGAGTAGAACTCGGCATAATTGCGCCGCAGCGCCCCATGGACGATCGCGGTGTGATCAGGAAAAACACCGGCGGCGCGTTCCAGAAACGTCAGCGGCGTAAGGGGCTGGTAATTCGCCGGATTGCGGTCCAGCCCGGTGTTGTAGGGGTTCGTCTCCATAGCGTCAGGCATCCTGCCAATGGGGGCTGCGTTTTTCGATGAAGGCCCCGATACCCTCTTCGGCATCGCGGGCGAGCATGTTTTCGACCATCACGCCGGAGGCGAAATCATAGGCCTCGGGCAGGCTCATCTCGCGCTGTGCATAAAAGGCCCGCTTTCCGGTGGTCAGGGTCATGCTGGATTTCGACGCGATCTTGCGCGCCATTTCCATGGTGGCATTCTGCAGCGCGTCAGGGGCGACGGCCCTGTTGATCAGCCCGATTTCCGCCGCGCGGCTGGCCGATATCATGTCGCCGGTCAGAAGCATTTCCATCGCGTGTTTGCCCGCGACGTTACGCGACAGGGCCACCATCGGGGTCGAGCAGAACAGGCCGATATGCACGCCCGGCGTGCTGAATTGCGCCGTGTCCGCCGCAATGGCCAGATCGCAACTGGCCACCAGTTGGGCGCCCGCTGCCGTCGCCACTCCCGTGACCTCGGCAATGACGGGTTTGGGGCAATTCACGATCCCTTGCATGACGCCGGAACACTGCGCCATAACCTTGGTAAAATATGCCTTTCCCCGGTCAGCCTCCGCCCGCCCAGCGGTCATTTCCTTCAGGTCGTGGCCCGCGCAAAAGGCCGGTCCGTTCGCTGCCAGAATGATCACGCGCACGGACGCATCAAACCCGGCGTCGGTAATGGCCGCACCCAGCGCTGCCAACATCGCCTCGGAGAGCGCGTTACGCCGCCGGGCGTCGTTCAAGGTCAGGCGCAAGATGCCATCTTCGTCCAGATCCCGCAGCAATATATCGTTCTTTTGCACAGATCGCATCCTTCCTCGGTATCTACAGACCGTTCATTTCTACGCTACCGGCAAGCGTGTTGGCGGTAAAATGATAATGATGCGCGCTGCCAATGCAATTCAATTGAAAGGTCCGACATCTGGCAGGTTCCCTTTGCTGCCGTGCCGCTCAAGCGGCGGCAATCTGCTTTTGGGGATCGTAGAAAGGACGCTCCACGATAGTGGCGCGGACCGGACCTGCATGGGTCACAACTTCGACCTGCTTGCCGATCGCGGCGCTCTCTGCCGAAACCATGGCCAAAGCGATGTTTTGCTCAAGCCGCGGCGAATAGACCGCCGAGGTGACCTTGCCGATGGCGTCCCCGTTTTTTGTGATGCTCCAGAAGGTCGTGTTAGGCCCCTTCAGCGGTGCGCAGTCGATGATCAGGCCGACTTGGTTGCGACTTGCCCCGTCCTGCTGAATGCGCCGCAGCGCGGCCTTGCCGATGAAATCGGCCTTCATATCAAGATCAACCAGCCGACCCAGCCCCAGCTCGTAGGGGTTCGTGTTGATATCCGCATCGGCATGATAGGACCGTCAATGAGCGTTCAAAACTGACCCGGTTTCAGCGTTTGATTTTGACCCGCCTATCGGATGGCAAAGCTCCCAGGCGGGCCGCCCTCATATAGCGAGTCCGTCTGGGGGCTTTGTCTGCGTCGCGGTTATTTTTCTGTGCGGCGTTTGCTCTGCGCGAAGCGGTATGACCTGTTGCCAGTCTCGATTATGGCGCAGTGGTGCGTGACGCGATCCAAAAGCGCGGTTGTCATCTTGGCATCGCCGAAGACAGCGACCCATTCCCCGAACTCCAGGTTGGTGGTGATGATGACGCTGGTTTTCTCGTAGAGCTTGCTGATCAGGTGGAACAGCAATGCGCCGCCGGATTTCGGGAACGGGATATAGCCCAACTCGTCG
>DATCSR010000034.1:0-329295 GCA_036568405.1 Roseovarius sp. | reverse complement strand
CAGGCGCTGCTCGAACATCACAAGCCGCATTACGACTATCTCTGCGCCAACGCGCTGCGCCTGTCCTGACAGGGCAGGGCGCGCCCGCCAGCCGGGCTTGATCCTTGGGCGCATCGCGTCTATACGCCCCGGGTGGCCCATCCGGGGCCGCGACTCAAGAGAAACGCCGCGTTCGGCCGCTCCCGTCGCTGGGGGCCGCATCCGGCAAAGGAGAAGCGACATGAAACTGCATGAACTGCACGACAATCCAGGTGCAACCAAGAAGCGCAAGCGCGTCGGCCGCGGCCCGGGTTCGGGCATGGGCAAGACCGGCGGGCGCGGCATCAAGGGCCAGAAATCCCGTTCGGGCGTGGCCATCAAGGGCTATGAGGGCGGCCAGATGCCCCTCTACCAGCGTCTGCCCAAGCGCGGCTTCACCAAGCCGAACCGCAAGGCATATGCCGTGGTCAATCTGGGCCTGATCCAGAAATTCATCGACGACAAGAAGCTCGACGCCGGCAGCGCCATCACCGAAGACGCGCTTCTTGCATCCGGTCTGGTGCGCCGCAAACTGGATGGCGTGCGCGTTCTGGCCAAGGGTGACGTCACCTCCAAAATCACTCTGGAAGTCACCGGCGCGTCCAAATCGGCGGTCGAGGCGGTCGAAAAAGCGGGCGGTTCGCTCACGCTGACCGGCGCATCGGCGGCTCAAGCGGCTGAATAAGAGGTTGTGAGCGGCCCCCGCGCCGCTTACATACCCCATAGTTTTTCAAAACACGCCGCCGGGCCGCTGGAAAACAGCTGTCGGCGGCGTTGTCATTCCGAAAGAGAGCCGAATGGTATCTGCAGCAGAACAAATGGCGGCCAACACCAGCTGGGCAGCGCTCGGCAAGGCCACCGATCTTCGCAAGCGTATTGTGTTTACCCTCTTGCTGCTGGTGGTCTACCGCCTCGGCACGTGGATTCCCGTTCCCGGCATTGACGGCGCCGAGCTGCGCGAATTCATGGTTGGCGCGGGCGCCAGCATTGGCGGCATGCTGTCGATGTTCACCGGCGGCGCGCTCGGGCGGATGGGTATCTTTGCCCTCGGCATCATGCCTTACATTTCAGCCTCGATCATTATTCAGCTGATGACGGCAATGGTTCCGGCGCTGGCGCAGCTGAAAAAAGAGGGCGAGGCGGGCCGCAAGAAGATTAACCAGTACACGCGCTACGGCACGGTCCTGCTGGCGACGCTGCAATCCTACGGTCTGGCCGTCAGCCTGCAATCTGGCGATCTGGTAACCAATCCGGGCCTCTTCTTCATCGTGTCCTGCATGGTCACGCTGGTCGGCGGCACCATGTTCCTGATGTGGCTGGGCGAGCAGATTACCGCGCGCGGTATCGGCAACGGCATTTCGCTGATCATTTTCGTCGGCATCATCGCCGAGGTTCCAGCGGCTCTGGCGCAGTTCTTTGCCAGTGGCCGCAGCGGCGCGATCAGCCCCGCCGTGATCATCGGTGTGATCGTGATGGTGGTCGTCGTGATTGGCTTCGTGGTGTTCATGGAGCGGTCCCTGCGCAAGATCCATATCCAATACCCGCGCCGCCAGGTCGGCATGAAGGTCTATGACGGCGGCTCGTCCCATCTGCCGGTCAAGGTGAACCCGGCGGGCGTGATTCCGGCGATCTTCGCGTCGTCGCTGCTGCTCCTGCCGACAACGATCAGCACGTTTTCGGGCGGGCAGGGCGGTAGCCCGATCATGTCGACGATCCTGGCCTATTTCGGCCCTGGCCAGCCGCTCTACCTGCTGTTCTTCACCGGCATGATTGTGTTCTTCGCGTATTTCTACACCTACAACGTCGCGTTCAAGCCGGACGAAGTGGCGGAAAACCTGAAGAACCAGAACGGCTTTGTCCCCGGCATCCGGCCGGGCAAGCGGACGGCGGAATACTTGGAATATGTCGTCAGCCGCATCCTTGTTCTTGGCTCTGGCTACCTGGCCCTCGTCTGTCTGCTTCCCGAAATTCTGCGTGCGCAGTTCGCGATCCCCTTTTACTTTGGCGGCACATCGGTTCTTATTGTCGTGTCGGTCACGATGGACACGATCCAGCAGGTGCAAAGCCACCTTCTGGCCCATCAATACGAAGGGCTGATTGAAAAATCACAGCTGGGCGGCAAGGGCAAACGGCGCGCCCGTCGCAAAGGGACAGGACGGAAATAAATGAACATCATACTTCTCGGACCGCCGGGCGCGGGCAAGGGCACACAGGCGCACCATCTGGTTGCCACCCGCGACATGATCCAGCTGAGCACCGGCGACATGCTGCGCGAAGCCAAGGATAGCGGCACCGAGATGGGCAAGCGCGTGGCCGAGGTCATGGCCCGCGGCGAGCTGGTGACGGACGACATCGTCATCGGCCTGATCCGCGAGAAGCTGGAAGGCGACAAGCACGGCGGCTTTATCTTCGACGGTTTTCCGCGCACCTTGCCGCAGGCGGACGCGTTGGGCCAGTTGCTGGCCGAGTGCGGCGAGACGCTGGATGCGGTGATCGAGATGCAGGTCGACGACGAGGCGCTGGTGGACCGCATCACCGCACGTTCGACCTGTTCGAATTGTGGCGAAGTCTACAACGACAAGACCAAGCCGATCCCCGCAAATGGCGTTTGCACCAAATGCGGCGAGGCGCATGAGTTCACCCGCAGGGCCGACGACAATGAGGAGGCGCTGCGCAACCGCCTCATGGAATACTACAAGAAAACCTCGCCATTGATCGGCTATTATTACGCCAAGGGCATGCTGAACAGCGTCAACGGTCTGGGCGCGGTCGAAGATGTTCAGGCCAGCATAGACGCGATTCTCAACGACTGAGAGACGCCGGGGGAGGCGGCAAAATCAGGCGGTGCGGTCAAGTTTGCCGGCCCGCCCTTGACGCCCGCGCCAATTCCTCCTAACCAGCACCATCCCGCAAGGGCCTGATTCCCATGGGGCTGCCCCGGACCGAATCGATTACCTGAATTCAGCTGACGCCCGGGTGCCATGCACCTCGGGCCTACGTTGTGAAAAAAGGGTCCGGCATTACGGACCCGCAACGAAAAAGGAATATGCACGTGGCACGTATCGCCGGCGTCAACATCCCGACGCATAAACGGGTTCCCATTGCCCTGACCTACGTTACCGGTATCGGTCATTCGACCGCTAAAACCATCTGCGACGCTGTCGGCATCGACCAGACGCGCCGCGTCAATGAGTTGAGCGATACCGAAACGGTCGCGCTGCGCGAGTACATCGACGCCAACCTGAACGTCGAGGGCGACCTGCGCCGCGAGACGCAGATGAACATCAAGCGTCTGATGGATCTGGGTTGCTACCGCGGTCTGCGCCACCGCCGGAACCTGCCGGTTCGCGGCCAGCGCACCCATACCAACGCCCGTACCCGCAAAGGCCCCGCAAAGGCCATTGCCGGCAAGAAGAAATAAGGGAGGGCACCTGATATGGCACGCGATACCAAACGCACGAAGAAGAAGGTTTCCAAGAACATCGCCACCGGCGTTGCGCATGTGAACTCGTCTTTCAACAACACCAAGATCCTTATCTCCGACGTTCAGGGCAACGCGATTGCATGGTCCTCGGCCGGCACCTGCGGCTTCAAGGGCTCGCGGAAGTCGACGCCCTACGCCGCTCAGATGGCCGCCGAAGACGCGGGCAAGAAGGCCCAGGAACACGGCATGCGCACGATCGAAGTCGAAGTGCAGGGTCCCGGTTCGGGCCGCGAGTCGGCGCTCCGCGCTCTGGCCGCTGTCGGCCTCAATGTCACGTCCATCCGCGACGTGACGCCGATGGCCCATAACGGCTGCCGCCCGCCGAAGCGTCGCCGGGTCTGAGACCACTCTTTACAAGTGGGGCTGCGCATGTCCGCGCAGCCCCACTTACGTCATTTTAAACCTCGGGCGTTCTGGCCGTCGGACATGCGGGCAGAACTGGTATGGAGGGACTCATGATCCACAAGAACTGGGCTGAATTGATCAAGCCGACACAGCTGGACGTCAAGCCGGGCAATGATCCGCTGCGTCAGGCGACTGTTGTCGCCGAACCGCTGGAGCGCGGCTTTGGTCTGACGCTGGGCAACGCGCTGCGCCGCGTGCTGATGTCGTCGCTGCAAGGGGCGGCGATCACCGCCGTTCAGATCGACAACGTGCTGCACGAGTTTTCCTCCGTGGCAGGCGTGCGCGAAGATGTCACCGACATCATCCTGAACCTCAAGGGCGTCGCCATCCGCATGGAGGTCGAAGGCCCCAAGCGTCTGTCGGTCAACGTCAAAGGTCCGGGCATTGTCACTGCCGGTGACATTTCCGACAGCAGTGGTATCGAGATCCTGAACCGCGAGCATGTGATCTGCCACCTCGACGAGGGCGCGGACCTGTTCATGGAGCTGACCGTCGGCACCGGCAAAGGCTATGTCGCCGCCGACAAGAACAAGCCCGAGGACGCGCCGATCGGCATGATCCCCGTGGACGCGATCTACAGCCCCGTCCGCCGGGTCAGCTATGACGTGCAGCCCACCCGTGAGGGCCAGGTGCTGGACTATGACAAGCTGACGATGAAGATTGAAACGGATGGCTCGATCACGCCGGACGATGCCGTGGCCTATGCCGCGCGTATCCTGCAGGACCAGCTGAGCATCTTCGTCAACTTCGACGAACCCGAAAGCGCCGGCCGCCAGGACGATGATGACGGTCTGGAGTTCAACCCGCTTCTGCTCAAGAAAGTTGATGAACTTGAGTTGTCTGTTCGTTCGGCAAACTGCCTGAAAAACGACAACATCGTCTATATCGGCGATCTGATCCAGAAGACCGAAGCCGAAATGCTGCGCACGCCGAACTTTGGCCGCAAGTCCTTGAACGAGATCAAGGAAGTGCTGTCGGGCATGGGCCTGCATCTGGGCATGGACGTCGAGGATTGGCCGCCAGACAATATCGAGGATCTGGCGAAGAAATTCGAAGACGCCTTCTAAGAATTTGCAGGTCGGGCCGTATGGTCCGGCCTGCTGATACGACTGGGCACAAAGCCCCAAGGAGAGCGGCCTGACACGCATCACGCCGCCGGACAAAGCAAAACACGTTAAGGAGATAGAAAATGCGTCACGCAAGAGGTTACCGCCGCCTGAACCGTACCCACGAGCACCGCAAGGCGCTGTGGGCGAACATGGCCGGCTCGCTCATCGAACATGAGCAAATCAAGACGACACTGCCGAAAGCCAAGGAACTGCGCCGCATCATCGAAAAGATGATCACGCTGGGCAAGCGCGGCGATCTGCACGCGCGCCGTCAGGCTGCCAGCCAGCTGAAGCAGGATCAGTATGTCGCGAAACTGTTCGACATCCTTGGCCCGCGCTACAAGGACCGTCAGGGCGGATACGTCCGTGTCCTGAAGGCCGGCTTCCGCTATGGCGACATGGCGCCGATGGCGATCATCGAATTCGTCGACCGCGACCCCGCTGCCAAGGGCAAGGGCGACAAGGAACGCGTCGCTGCCGAACTGGCGTCGATGGACGAAGTCTGAAGCACCGCCCGCAAGGGCCGGAGTTTGCGAGGCCCCTGCCGGATCGGCGGGGGCTTTTGTGTTTCGGGGCGCGCGGGGCAAACTTGCAATCGGACGCCGGGGCGCGCATATCGGGCAGGCACAGTTGACGGAGACGCGCGATGCTCAAACCGATTGCCATTGCATTGCTGGTTCTCAGCAGTCCCGCCATTGCGCAATCGCAGGTGCCGACCAGCCAGGCAGAAATCCAGCTGGGGTTCGTGCCGGTGGTCAAGGCGGTGACGCCTGCGGTCGTCAATATCTATGCACGCCGCGTGATCGAGGGGCGCGCCAGCCCGTTTGCTGATGACCCTTTTTTCGGCCAGTTGTTCCAGAATTTCGGCGCGCAGCGCCCGCGGGTGGAAAACTCACTCGGATCCGGTGTGATCCTCGCGCCGGATGGCATCGTCGTGTCGAATTATCATGTGGTGGGGCAAGCCACCGACATCCGCGTCGTGCTGAACGACCGGCGCGAATATGACGCGACCGTCCTTCTTGCCGACGAGGAAAGCGATCTGGCCATTCTGCAGCTGACCGGCGCCGAGGATCTGCCCGCGCTGCCCCTGCGCGACAGCGAGAGCGTCGAAGTGGGTGAATTGGTGCTGGCGGTTGGCAACCCCTTTGGCGTGGGCCAGACCGTCAGCAGCGGGATCGTGTCGGGCCTTGCGCGCTCGGGCACAGTGACGGGCAACACCCGGGGATATTTCATCCAGACCGACGCGCCGATCAACCCGGGCAACTCGGGCGGCGCGCTGGTCGACACGCAAGGCAGGCTGATCGGGATCAATACGTCGATCCTCAGCCGCTCGGGCGGCTCTAACGGGATCGGCTTTGCCATTCCGGCAACGCTGGTCAGCCAATTCATGGCGCAGGCCCGCGCAGGCGAGACGGTGTTTCAGCGCCCTTGGGCCGGCGTATCGGGCCAGCCTTTGACCTTTGACATGGCCGAGGGGCTGGGGCTGACGCGGTCCGGCGGCATCATCCTGTCTGGTGTGCATCCGGCCAGCCCGTTTGGCGCGGCCGGGCTGGCGCCGGGCGACGTCATCCTTGCCGTGGACGGGCATGAAGTGAGCGGCCCTGCCGAAATGATCTATCGCATGACCGTCGCCGGAATCGGCGCGGATCTGGCCGTGACGGCGGTGGAGGGGGGCGAGACGCGCGAGATCACCGTGCGCATGTCGCCCCCGCCAGAAACGCCGCCGCGCGCCACGCTGACAACCGGGGCGCGCGCCGCCGTGCCGGGCGTGACGCTGAGCACGATCAACCCTGCCGTGATGGCCGAATATGATCTGCCGCTGACGCTGGCCAATGGCGCGCTGGTTGTCGATCCGGGCGATATCGGCGCGCGGGCCGGGCTGCGGGCGGGCGATATCCTGCTGGGCGTTGACGGCGCCGCCGTTTCGACCAGCGCAGATGCCAGCGCCGCGCTGGAGCAGGCTCGGGGCCGGCTGGCGCTGGATGTGCAACGCGGGCAGCGGCGGCTGACCATGCGGTTCCGGCTGTAGGCGATGGCAGACCTGTTCGATACCGGTGACGCCGCGCCTGAGGCGCCGCAGCAGGGCCACCGCCCTCTGGCCGATCGCCTGCGCCCCAAATCGCTGGGCGAGGTCATTGGGCAGGAGCAGGTTCTGGGCCCCGAGGCGCCGCTTGGCGTGATGCTGGCCTCTGGCAGCCTTGGCAGCCTGATTTTCTGGGGCCC
Source organism: Roseovarius sp. (assembly GCA_036568405.1). GTDB lineage: Bacteria > Pseudomonadota > Alphaproteobacteria > Rhodobacterales > Rhodobacteraceae > Roseovarius. Next base: position 322,056 of record DATCSR010000034.1, on the reverse strand, counting down.
GCCGGGCGTGGGCAAGACAACCATCGCGCGGCTTCTGGCGGATGAGACGGACCTGCATTTCGTCCAGATCAGCGCGATCTTTTCCGGTGTGGCGGAGCTGAAAAAGGTGTTTCAGGAGGCCCGCCATCGACGCCAGAACGGGCAGGGGACGCTGCTGTTCGTCGACGAGATCCATCGCTTCAACAAGGCGCAGCAGGACGGGTTTCTGCCCTTCATGGAGGACGGCACCATCCTGCTGGTCGGCGCCACGACCGAGAACCCCAGTTTTGAGCTGAACGCCGCGCTTCTGTCGCGTAGCCAGGTGTTGGTGCTGACGCGGCTTGCTCTGTCTGATCTGGAGCGCCTTGCCCAGCGGGCCGAGCGCGAGATGGACCGCGCTCTGCCGCTGGACGGACCCGCCCGCGAGGCGCTGCTGGAAATGGCCGATGGCGATGGCCGCGCGCTGCTGAACCTGATCGAGCAGATTGCCGCGTGGAAGGTCACCGGCAAGCTGGGGACCGAGGGTCTTGCCAGCCGGCTGATGCGGCGCGCGGCGAAATACGACAAATCGGGCGATGAGCATTTCAACCTGATCTCGGCGCTGCATAAATCCGTGCGCGGCTCCGATCCCGATGCGGCACTTTACTGGCTGGCCCGCATGCTGACGGGCGGTGAGGATCCGCGCTATCTGGCGCGGCGCATCACGCGTATGGCGGTCGAGGATATCGGGCTGGCCGATACCCATGCGCATCGCGTGTGTCTGGACGCGTGGGAGACGTACGAGCGGCTGGGCAGCCCCGAGGGCGAACTGGCGCTGGGGCAGGCGGTGACATATCTGGCGCTGGCGCCGAAATCGAACGCCGGATACGCCGCCTTCAAGGCCGCGATGCGCGAGGCCAAAAAAACCGGGTCCGAACCGCCGCCCAAACATATCCTGAACGCCCCGACCAGGCTGATGAAAGAGCAGGGGTACGGCGCGGACTATGCCTATGATCACGATTCCGAGGACGGATTTTCCGGTCAGAACTATTTTCCCGAAACCATGAAACGCCCCGTTCTTTATCAACCTGTCGAGCGCGGGTTCGAGCGCGAGTTGAAGAAGCGGCTGGACTATTTTGCCAAGCTGAGGCTCAAGCGGAGATAGCCTTGCCACGGCCTTGGAGCGGGCCGCAGGGCGCGGGTATCGTCCTCATCTGCGGATTTTCCAACACCGAAAGCGGCGATGTGTCGGACCCGTTTTGACCTTGCAGAGCGGGCGCTCGTGGCGTCAACCCTTAAAAACAAAGGGTTTTCCCGGATTTTTACTGGTGATTCAGGACGTTTCATGTTTCCCTGTGGGCATATGGCAAATAAGCTTATCGTTTTGCCCATTCCGCTCACGGAAATTGGCCCTTTGTCGCGGCCCCGCCGGAGGGATGCGCAGATAGGCGCAGCGGCGGTTCGGCATGGCCGGGCGACCTTACGCATTATCCCCCCGGGTTTCTGCGCGGATTGGTCCGGCGCGACGCGATAGAGTTTACAATCTACTCAAGGGAGAAACATGAATGACCAAACGCAGCCAATCCAGGATCACCAATTCCGACCTCACCAGCACGCTGGATAGTGCCGCCCGCAGCGGCAGCATGTCCCGCCGCGCTTTCATCAACAATTCAGCCCTCGTAGGCATCGGCGCCGGCGCGGCCGGCGGGCTGTGGACGTCCAGGGCGCAGGCCGCCCCGCAGAAGGGCGGCACGTTCCGCTTTGGCATCCATGACGGCAACTCGTCCGATACCCACGATCCGGGCACCTACGTCAGCCGCCAGCAGATCTATCTGGCGCACCAGTACCGCAGCTATCTGACGATGATCAATTCGGACGGCACGCTGGGCAATGATCTGGCAACCGGGTGGGAGCCGAACGAAGACGCCTCCGTCTGGACGTTCGAGATCACGCCCGACGCGACCTTCCACAGCGGCAAGCCGGTGACGTCGGAAGATGTCGTCAATTCGCTGAACTTCCATCGAGGCGAAAAATCCACGTCGGCCGCCAAATCGCTGCTGACGTCGGTCACCGACATTCGCGCCGACGGGGACCATACCGTCGTGGTCGAACTGGACGCCGGAAACGCCGACGTGCCATGGCTGATGACCGACTACCACTTTGCGATCTGCCCCAGCGACGGCGATGGCAGCATCGACTGGAAGTCGGGCGACGGTTCCGGCCCCTACAAGATCGACAATGCCGAATGGGGCGTCCAGTTCAGCCTGTCACGGCACGAGGGTTGGCACCTCGACGGGGCGTATTTCGATGATCTGGTGATGCTGGTTCTGAACGATCCGAACGCGCGCCAGACAGCGCTGGTGACGGGCGACGTCGATGCCATCTCGCTCGTTGACCTCAAGACAAAATCGCTGCTGGAGCGCGATACGTCGATCACGATCCTCAGCGTGCCGTCGGCTGCGGCGATCACGATGCCGATGTTCTGCGACACCGCGCCGTTTGACAACGTGGATGTGCGCAACGCGATGAAGCTGGCGATCGACCGGGACGAGATCATCCAGAAAATCGCCTTTGGCGAGGCGACGAAAGGCAATGATTTCCACCATAGCCCCGCAATGCCCTACTTCCCCGAGGGGATCGAGCAGCGCGACTATGACCCCGATCAGGCCAAATCGCTGCTGAAGAAAGCGGGCGCCGAAAATATCAAGGTCAACCTCAGCACCGCCGACTCGGTGTTCTCCGGCGCGGTCGATATGTGCGTTCTCTATTCGGAACACGCCAAGAAGGCCGGCATCACCGTGAATGTCGTGCGCGAGCCGAATGATGGCTACTACTCGGATGTCTGGCTGAAAAAGCCGTTCACTGCCGTCAGCTGGGGCGCGCGCCCGACGCCCGACGTGATGTATAGCCTGGCCTACAAATCGGACGCGGCCTGGAACGAGTCGCGCTGGCAGAATGAGGAGTTCAACAAACTGCTTCTTCAGGCCAAGGCCGAGCTGGATGACGAGCTGCGCAGCGAGATGTACCGCGACATGGCCATTCTGGCGCGGGACGACGGCGGCACGATCATCCCGTTCTTCAACAACTTCGTCTATGCGGTGCGCAGCAATGTCTCGACCGGCGAAAACCTGGCGTCCAGTTGGGAACTGGACGGCGCACGCGGCCCCAGCCGCTGGTGGTTCTCGGGCTGATTGCCAAGGCCGGCGCCGCCAGACCAAACCAGACCCGGCAAGTTTTATGCCGGGTCTGTGCAACTTTAGGCGGCTCGGTACCGTTAGTTATATCTAGCGACATCCATAGCGTTTTTCGAAAAGCTGTAATTCAGGTTTAAGGCGAAACGCTGTGAGGAAAAACGCCAAGAGAAGAAATATTGTTTCACCAAAAGCAACATCATGAAAATATCGTTGCGTTTCCAGAAATTTGTGGATGCGGTCTATCTTTCGTGTTTTGCTTGAAACATGTCGCTTTCGGGTGCCGCTCTGGCCAGCGATACGCACAGACTGCGTAGGCGGCGGGCGGGATAACTGTATGTGCAAGATCAGATCAAAGCCGACATTTAGGGAGATAACATGAAAAATCCGAACACGCAGATGATGCTGGACAGACTGGCCGACGCGGCCCGTGAGGGGCGTGTGTCACGCCGGTCGTTTATGAATTACGCGATGGCTGCGGGCGTCACCGCCAGCGCCGCGACGGGTCTTTGGACCACAGCCGCGCGGGCCGAACCCAAGCGCGGCGGCACCTTCCGCATCGCGCAGCATGACGGCAATTCAGGTGACAGTCACGACCCCGGCCTCTACGAATCCAACGTCGAAATCCTGATGGCGCACACGCACCGGGCGTTCCTGACGATGATCAACACCGACGGAACACTCGGCCCGGACGTGGCAACCGAATGGAGCGCCACAGACGACGCGTCCGAATGGACGTTCAAGCTGAACCCTGCGGCGACATTCCATTCGGGTGCCAAGGTCACGGCCAACGATGTGGTCGCGTCGATCAACTACCACCGCGGCGAGGACACGACATCGGTCGCCAAGGCGCTGCTGGAGCTTGTCACCGATGTGGTCGCCGATGACGAGCATACCGTTACGGTCAAAATGGAAAGCGGCAACGCCGACCTGCCGTGGCTGATGACCGATTACCACCTTGTTGTCCTGCCCGCCACGGACGACGGTTCGGTCGACTGGCAATCGGGCGATGGCTGCGGACCCTACAAGCTGGACAAGTGGGAGCCGGGTCGGGGCGCGTCGCTGATCCGCCATGACGATTGGCATGGCGAAGGGGCGTATTTCGACGCGGTCGAGGTTATCGTCATCAACGATCCGAACGCGCGTCAGACCGCACTGGTAACCGGCGACGCCGATGCGACAAGCTGGCTGGAGAACAAGACGATGACATTGCTGGAGCGCCATCCAGAGGTCGACGTCATCAACCTGCCGTCTGCGCAGACGATCACCATGCCCATGTTCTGCGATGTGGAGCCGTTCACCGATGTGAACGTGCGCAAGGCGCTGAAACTGTCGATTGACCGCGAAGACATGATGGAGAAGATCCTCTTTGGCGCGGCGACGATCGGCAATGATTTCCACCATTCGCCCGCCATGCCCTATTGGCCCGACGATGTGGAGCAGACGCCCTACGACCCCGATCAGGCCAAATCGCTGCTGAAAAAGGCCGGGATGGAAAACCTGTCCGTCACGCTTCATTCCGCCGATTCCATCGCCACTGGCGCGGTCGACGCGGCGATCCTCTATTCGGAACATGCCAAGGCTGCAGGTATCGACATCCAGGTCTCGCGAGAGCCCAATGACGGCTACTGGTCCGATGTCTGGCTGCAAAAGCCGTGGTGCATGGTCGCCTGGGGCGCGCGCCCCACGCCGGACGTGATGTATAGCCTTGCCTACAAGGACGATGCAGCCTGGAACGAATCGCACTGGCAGAACGAGGAGTTCAACAAGCTGCTGCTGCAGGCCAAGGCTGAGCTAAACGACGAGCTGCGCGCCGAGATGTATCGCGACATGGCCATTCTGGCGCGGGACGACGGCGGCACGGTCATCCCGTACTTCCCGAATTTCGTCTATGGCAAGCGCAAGAATATCGGCACCACCGGCGAATATGCGATCAGCTGGCAGCTGGACGGCTACCGCGCCGCCAGCCGCTGGTGGTTCGATAGCTGAACGACATACCACATTGCCCGGCGCCGATCAGGCGCCGGGCCGTTATGCCCTTATCGTGTCACAGCGCAAGAATATGGGCCAAAATCAAAGCCATGCGCAGGCGGCTGCGGTAAAAAGCCGGGCGATTAACTGTTAATCTGTGTCTCACCATGTTAGCGGTGCCAGACCGGAACAGCAGCAGGAGGGATAAATGGGCGACATTATTGGGCTCGTTGCAAAACGGCTCGGTCTGGGACTGGTCATACTACTTGTGATTTCAGTCATCATCTTCTTCATGGTCGAACTCTTGCCCGGCGACATCGCCGAGGCGGTTCTGGGCCAGGGGGCGACCGAGGAAAACGTCAGAAACCTGCGTGAACAGATGGGGCTGAACGATCCTGCTCTCGTGCGGTATTTCGACTGGTTGAAAGGGGCGGTCATGCTCGATTTCGGTCGGTCCATCGTGACCCAGGAAACGGTGATGAGCGTGATTGGCGAACGTTTCCGCAACACGCTGTTCCTTGCCGCCTATGCCGCCGTCATTGCTGTGCCCTTCGCTGTTGTTCTTGGCGTGATCGTCGCGCTCCTGCGCAACTCGGTCTTTGACCGTGTCGCCAACGTGCTGACGCTGACGTCGATCTCCAGCCCCGAGTTTTTCCTCGGCTACATTCTGATCCTGTTCTTTTCGGTCAAATGGGGCATGTTCCCGGCGATCGCCAGCTTGAGTGACGGCATGTCCTTCTGGGCGCTGCTGGAGCGGACGTTCCTGCCTGCGCTGACGCTGGTGCTGGTCGTCACGGCGCATATGATGCGCATGACGCGTGCCGCCATCATCAACCTGCTGGCCTCGCCCTATATCGAGATGGCCAAGCTCAAGGGCGTGCCCCCCTGGAAGGTTATCGTGCGCCATGCTTTGCCCAATGCGTGGGCGCCGATCATCAACGTCATCGCCCTGAACCTTGCGTATCTGATCACCGGCGTCGTGCTGGTCGAGGTGGTGTTCGTCTATCCCGGCATCGGGCAGGCGCTGGTCGATGCGGTCTCCAAACGTGACTTCCCGGTGGTGCAGGCCTGCTGCCTGATCTTCGCTGCGACCTTCATCCTGCTCAATCTTGCGGCAGATGTGGGTGCGATTCTGACCAATCCGCGCCTGCGGCATCCGAAGTAAGGGAGAAAGAACATGGAAGATATTTCGGCCCTTTTCTACTTTGGCCTCACACCGGGCGCATTCGCGATCGTCTATTTCACGGTCCTCGTCATCGCGTCCTGCGCGGCGGCGTATTACAATCAACGCTCGGCGTTCATGATGATCTTCTCGCTGACGCTGATATCGATCATCGTGGGCATCATCGGGGGCGCAAACGCGTTGTCGATGATTGCGGTCACCGCCTTCGTGATCGCAATGGCAGCGATGATATCCTACGCGTTTCGCGAGTTCATGATCCTGATCGTCTCGACCGAGATGGCCAAAGAGCTTCGCACGGCACCGCTAACTGCGGCGTTCGGGATGTTCGTGATCTTCATCTATTCGGTTGCCGGGATATTTGCCCCCTGGATCGCGCCCTATGGCGAGGCCGAGGTGATCGCCTCGGCTTTTGCCCCGGCAGACCAGAACATGCTGCTGGGCGCTGATCAACTGGGCCGCGACATGTTCAGCCGCCTTATCTACGGCACGCGCAACTCGGTCGGGCTGGCGCTGACAGCGACGCTTCTGGCGTTCATCGCCGGTGCTTTTCTGGGTCTTTTGGCCGCGACCAAGGGGGGGATCCTCGACAACTTCCTGGGGCGCCTTGCGGATGTGATCATGTCGATCCCGTCGCTGATCTTTGCGCTTCTGATGCTATCGATATTTGGCCCGTCCATGCCCGTCATCATCGTCGCCGTGTCGATCATCTACGCACCGCGCGTTTTCCGCCTGACGCGGGCGGTCGCGGGCGACGTCGTGGTGATGGACTATATCGAGGCGGCCAAGCTGCGCGGCGAAGGCAACTGGTATCTCATCCGGCGCGAGATCCTGCCAAACTCGACCGCGCCGCTGGTCGCGGAATTCGGTCTGGAATTCTGCTTTGTGTTTCTGCTGGTCGCGGGCCTGTCGTTCCTGGGCCTTGGCATCCAGCCCCCCACGGCCGACTGGGGGTCGATGGTGCGCGAGAATGCAACGCTGATCTCATTTGGCGAAATCACACCGCTTATTCCAGCCGCCGCCATCGCGCTGCTGACCGTCGGGGTCAACTTCGTGGTGGACTGGATGCTGCACCGGTCCTCGGGACTGAAGGAGTAAAGACGCATGACAATTGACAAGAGCAAGAAGAACGTCCTGCTGAAAATCAGGAACCTGAAAATCCAGGGCTATTCGGACGAACAATGGGTCGACATCATCAAGGGCATCGACCTGACCCTGCACCGCGGCGAAGTGATGGGCCTGATCGGGGAATCCGGCGCTGGCAAATCCACCATCGGCGCCGCGGCCATGGGCTATGCCCGCGACGGCACGCGCATTTCCGAGGATAGCTCGATCGAGTTTGATGGAATGGAACTGACCACCGCGACCGAGGGCGAACGGCGCGCACTGCGCGGCAAGCGCATCGCCTATGTTGCGCAATCGGCTGCCGCATCCTTCAATCCCGCGCACAAGATCATCGACCAGCACACCGAAGGGCCGCTGCAATACCGCCTGAAAAAGCGGATGGAGGCGCAGGAAGACGCGATTGACCTCTATAATCGCCTGCGGCTGCCCAACCCCGAGGAAATCGGGTTCCGCTATCCGCACCAGGTATCGGGGGGCCAGTTGCAGCGCGCGATGACGGCGATGGCCATGTCCTGCAGGCCGGATCTGATCATCTTCGACGAGCCGACGACAGCCCTGGACGTGACCACCCAGATCGAGGTTCTGGCAGCGATCCGTGATATCGTCGATCAGTTCAACACGGCGGCGCTCTATATCACCCATGACCTCGCGGTCGTTGCGCAGATGGCCGACACGATCAAGGTTCTGCTGAAAGGCGAAGAAGTCGAAGAAGCGTCGACTGCCGACATGCTGAAGAACCCGAAGGAAGAATATACGAAATCCCTCTGGGCTGTGCGCAGCTTTGAATCGCCGCAGCGCAGCCGCGAGGGGCGCGACTGTCTGATTTCCGTCAAGAATGTCGATGCGGCCTACTCTGCCGGCCCCAAGGTTCTGGATAACGTCAGTTTCGACATCTACGAAGGCATGACCGTGGCGGTTGTGGGCGAATCGGGCTCGGGCAAGTCGACGACTGCGCGCGTGATCACTGGCCTTCTGCCGCCCCAGAAAGGCGAGGTGCTGTTCAAGGGCGAGCCGTTCCCGGCCGATTACCGGAACCGGAACAAGGAACAGCTGCGGCAGTGCCAGATGATCTATCAGATGGCCGACACCGCGCTGAACCCGAAGGTCAAGATCAGCGAGATCATCGGGCGCCCGGCAAAATTCTACTCCGGCCTCAAAGGGGCAGCACTGAAAAACCGGGTGGACGAATTGCTGGACCTGATTGAACTGGAGCCGTCGCAATATTACAACCGCTACCCGCCGGAATTGTCGGGCGGTCAGAAACAGCGCATCGGCATCGCCCGCGCGCTGGCGGCTGAACCCAGCTTTATCGTGTGTGACGAGGTGACATCGGCGCTGGATCAGCTGGTGGCCGAAGGCATCCTGCGCCTGCTGGACCGGCTTCAGGACGAGCTGAACCTGGCCTACATGTTCATCACACATGATCTGGCTACGGTGCGATCAATCGCCGACGAAGTCGTCGTCATGCAAAATGGCAAGGTGGTCGAGCAGGGGCCGAAAGACGATATGTTCAAACCCCCGCACCACCCCTATACCGACCTTCTGCTCAGCTCGGTTCCGGAGATGGACCCCGATTGGCTGACCACGCTGCTTGAAGAGCGGGGCCTGGAAAATCTGGGCGAGGCGGCATCGCGGAAGATTGATCCCGAAGACAAGAAGATCATGCCGTCGGACGCCTGACCCTGACTTTCGGTACAAGGCCAAAAAGAAAAGCGGCGGATGGGGCACCATCCGCCGCGTGTGTTTTTGACCGGTTGTTCGTCGTAGGTGATCCCGATTGGATCAGGTCATGGCCAAACCTGTCAGGACCATTGTGCCGACAATGACCGCATAGACGATCAGCACCGTGGGAAAATTTGCAGTATGCGCGCGCAGCTCGCGGTTCAGTTGATCTCTGGTCATGGCTATATCGCTTTTGGCCGTGGGACAGGGGCGCTCCGGACCCTGATCCAAAATTGGGGTAAGGCGTATGGAGGGAACCCCATCCGCCGCTGCATCTGCTGAAACCTTTGAATGGGCCAACCTTGTCGGGTTTGGCCCGGACCTGCGTGTCAGGTCATCGACATCGCCGACAGGACCATAGCCCCGACGATCAGCCCATAGACAACAAGCACAGCAGGCCATGTGGCACTATGCATGCGAAGTTCGCGATTCAATTGATCCCGGGTCATAGGTGCCTCCTCAGTGCTGCGTCTTTGCCTCAGGCAACCGGTGTCGCCTTGACCCCGATCTACCTATCTTTTTTAGGAAAGCAATGGGGGAACCTGGAAAAATTCATGCAATTGTTGCATGGCTGCCCAGATGGGAAGGCATGGCCGGCCTTTTTGCCCGCAAATACCTGATTTCGCTTTGTAATAGTAGCGGTTGATCCCGCGGAGAATCGTCTGAGAGCGTTCCGTCCCGGGCACGGATGCGCTTTTGTCGCAGGTCGCGGGGATGACGGGCCGTGCAATCGCACGGCCCGCATCGGTCCTCAGGCCGCTGTTGGCCCTTGCAAAGGCATCACGGTCAGATCCCCCTCAAGGCGGGCCTGCATCGCCTGCGCGGCGGCCAGCGACGCGGCAGCGGTCGTGAAATACGGGATCTTGTCGTAGAGCGCGACAGACCGGATTTCACGGCTATCCTCGACCGACAGCGCGCCCTCGGTCGTGTTCATCACCACGGCAATCTCGCCGTTCTTCAGCATGTCGACGATATTCGGGCGCCCCTCATAGACCTTGTTCACGACGGTGCAAGGCAGATCGTTCTTGGCCAGAAACGCCGCCGTGCCGCGCGTGGCGACGATGGTGAAGCCGATATCCAGCAGGATCCGCGCGGCCGCGATGATTTGCGGCGTCTTGTCGGTGTCCTTGATCGAGAAGAACACCGCGCCGCTTTCCGGCAGCACCACACCGGCCCCCATCAGCGCTTTGAGGAACGCGCGGGGGAAGTTGACATCCCAGCCCATGACTTCGCCGGTCGAGCGCATTTCCGGCCCGAGGATCGTATCGACGCCCGGGAACCGAGCGAAGGGCATCACTGCCTCCTTGACCGAAAACCATGGCATCGCGTAGTCGGCCAGCGTCATCTGGTCGGCCATCGGCAGGCTGCCGGGAGTCGCGCCACTGGGGTAGGGGCCGCGATGCGGGAAGTTGCTCAGCGGCTCGCCCGCCATCAGGCGCGCGGCGATGGAGGCGATGGCCGAATCGGTTGCCTTGGCCACGAAGGGCACGGTCCGGCTGGCGCGAGGGTTCACTTCGATCAGGTAGATCTCGCCATCTTTGACCGCGAATTGGACGTTCATCAGGCCGACGACCTTCAATGCGCGGGCCAGCGCGACGGTCTGCCGCTCGATTTCCGCAATGGTGCCCGCATCCAGAGTGTAGGGCGGGATCGAGCAGGCACTGTCGCCGGAATGAACGCCGGCCTCTTCGATATGCTGCATGATGCCCGCGACATGCACGTTTTCGCCATCGCAAAGCGCGTCAACGTCACACTCGATCGCACCCGACAGATAGCTGTCCAGCAGCACCGGGCTTTTGCCCGAGACGACCACCGCCTCGGCGATGTAGCGCTCCAGATGCGGCATGTCGCGCACGATCTCCATCGCACGTCCGCCCAGCACATAGGACGGGCGGATGACCAGCGGGAAGCCGATCTTTTCCGCAATCGCAAAGGCTTGGGCATCGGTGGATGCAATGCCGTTGACCGGCTGCTTCAGTCCCAGACGGTTGACCAGATCCTGAAACCGCTCGCGGTCCTCGGCCAGGTCGATGGCGTCGGGCGAGGTGCCGAGGATCGGGATGCCTTCGTCCTCCAGCGCGTTGGCCAGCTTGAGCGGGGTCTGCCCGCCGAACTGCACGATCACGCCATGCAGCGTGCCGTTTTCCTGCTCGACGCGCAGGATTTCCATCACATGCTCGAACGTCAGCGGCTCGAAATAGAGGCGGTCCGAGGTGTCGTAATCGGTGCTGACCGTCTCCGGGTTGCAGTTGATCATGATCGTCTCATAACCCGCATCCGACAGCGCATAGCACGCATGGCAGCAGCAATAATCGAACTCGATCCCTTGGCCGATCCGGTTGGGGCCGCCGCCCAGAATGACGACCTTCCTGGCATCGGTGGGCCGCGCCTCGCATTCCACATCGCCCATCATCGGCGCCTCGTAGGTGGAGTACATATAGGGCGTCTGTGCCTCGAACTCCGCCGCGCAGGTGTCGATGCGCTTGAAGACGGCGGTGACGCCCGCGCCGCGGCGCGCGGCGCGCACGGCCTGCTCGCTCGACCCCGTCAGCGTGGCAAGCCGCGCGTCGGTGAAGCCCATCATCTTCAAACGGCGCAGCCCGGCGGCATCGGAGGGCAGGCCGCTGGCGCGCACCTTCTCTTCTTCCTCCACGATCTCGCGGATACGGGCCAGAAACCACGGGTCATACATGGTGACCGCGTGAATGTCGTCGTCGTTCAGCCCATGGCGCATGGCCTGCGCGATGACCCTGATCCGATCCGGCGTCTGTTTGGCCAGCGCGCGGGTGACGGCGGCGGCGTCCGGCGCGCCCTCGATGGTGATCTCGTCAAAGCCGGTCAGGCCGGTCTCCAATGACGCTAACGCCTTCTGCAAGCTCTCATGAATGGTGCGGCCAATCGCCATGACTTCGCCCACCGATTTCATGGCGGTGGTCAGATGCGGCTCGCTGCCCGCGAATTTTTCAAAGGCAAAGCGCGGGATTTTCGTCACGACATAGTCGATCGACGGCTCGAAGCTGGCCGGCGTGACCTGCGTGATGTCGTTGTCCAGCTCGTCCAGCGTATAGCCAACGGCGAGTTTGGCCGCGATCTTGGCGATGGGGAACCCCGTCGCCTTGGACGCCAGCGCCGAGGAGCGCGACACGCGCGGGTTCATCTCGATCACAACCATGCGGCCGTCCGCCGGGTTGATTGCCCATTGCACGTTCGATCCGCCGGTCTCGACCCCGATCTCGCGCAGGACGGCGATGCTTTGATTGCGCATCACCTGATATTCCTTGTCGGTCAGGGTCAGGGCAGGGGCAACGGTGATCGAATCGCCGGTATGCACGCCCATCGGATCAACGTTTTCGATGGCGCAGACGATGATCGCGTTGTCGGCGCTGTCGCGCACGACCTCCATTTCGAACTCTTTCCAGCCTAGGAGCGACTCGTCGATCAGGATCTGCCCTACGGGGGACGCGTCCAGCCCGGTCTTGCAGTAATGCTCGTAATCCTCGCGGTTGTAGGCCACGCCGCCGCCGGTGCCGCCGAGGGTGTAGGCGGGGCGGATAATCGCGGGAAGCCCAACGTAATCAATCGCATCCATGCACTCCTGCATGGTGTTGGCGATGGTGGCCTTGGGGTTTTCGATGCCCAGACGATCCATCGCCTCGCGGAACAGTTTGCGGTCCTCGGCCATCTCGATCGCTTCGCGGTTGGCACCGATCAGCTCGACGCCGAATTTCTCCAGAATGCCCATGTCGGCCACGGCCAGCGCAGTGTTCAGGCCGGTTTGGCCGCCCATGGTGGGCAGCAAGGCGTCGGGGCGTTCCTTTTCGATGATCTTGGCGACGATTTCTGGCGTGATCGGTTCGATATAGGTGGCATCGGCAAGGCCCGGATCGGTCATGATCGTCGCCGGGTTGGAGTTGACCAGTATCACCCGATAGCCTTCCTCGCGCAGCGCCTTGCAGGCTTGGGCGCCGGAATAGTCGAACTCGCAGGCCTGACCGATGATGATGGGCCCGGCCCCGATGATCATGATGGATGAAATATCGTCGCGCTTCGGCATATCCGGTGTCCCCGCTTGGCAGCTGTGGTTGCGCAGGCCCGCCGGGAGCGCCGCATCGCATCGCGTGGGACAGAGTGCACAGGGCGGGCGCGCAAATTGGTGGCGGTTATATCCATGCGGCGCGTCGGCGCAAGGGGCTAGCGCCGCTTGGGAGGCGCGCAGAATTCAAGTTCTGTTTTCACTCGGGCGCGAAACACACTAGGTAGCGCCCAGGACGGTAAGCCGCGCAGGAGACAGCCAGGTGGAAATTCGCTTCGATCATGGGCCGGTGGGGCCGGATGGGGAAGGTGCCTGCCTGTTTGCGGCGCCGCACCGCATGATCCTTGCGCAGGACGCGGGCGATGTGCCCGGCGCATTGGCCGCGCTGGATGCGGCGCGTGCGGGCGGCGCATGGCTGGCCGGCTATGCCAGTTACGAGCTGGGCTATGCGCTGGAGCCGCGCCTTGCGCCGCTGATGCCTGACCGCCGCCGCCTGCCGTTGATGGCGTTCGGTATCTATGATGCGCCCACGCTTGCGCCGGACCTGCCCGCGCCCGGCGGTAGCCTGTCGGAATTCACGCCCCGCTGGGATGCCACGCGCTACGCTGCCGCGTTCGATAGGGTTCATGAGTATATCAGCGCCGGCGATTTCTATCAGGCCAACCTGACCTTTCCGCTGGAGGGGACGGCATCGGGCGATCCTGACGCGCTCTATGCCGCGCTTGTCGAGGCGCAGCCGGTCCGCCACGGCGCGCTGGTGCAGCAGCCGGGCCTGCCGTCGCTTCTGTCCCGCTCGCCCGAGCTGTTCTTTCGCACCGATGCCGAAGGGCGCATCCAGACCCGCCCGATGAAGGGCACCCAGCCCCGCAGCGCCGATCCCGCCGAAGACGCGCGCCGCCGGATATTCCTGGCCAGCGATGAGAAGAACCGCGCCGAAAACCTGATGATCGTCGATCTGTTGCGCAACGATCTCAGCCGCGTCTGCACGCCCGGCAGCGTCACCGTGCCCGAGTTGTTCACGGTGGAAAGCTACAGCACTGTCCACCAGATGACATCGCTGATCGCGGGCCAGATGATGCCGGACACCGGTCTTGCGGCGCTCTTTGCCGCGCTGTTCCCCTGCGGGTCGATCACCGGCGCGCCAAAGATGCGCGCCATGCAGGTGCTGCGCGATCTGGAGCCTGAGGCCCGCGACATCTATTGCGGCTCCATCGGCTGGGCGGCGCCGGACGGGCGGGCCGAATTCAATGTGGCGATCCGTACTCTGCTGCTGGACGCCGGGCGCGTGACGCTGAATGTCGGCGGCGGCGTGGTTTATGACAGCACGGCCGCGGCCGAATATGAGGAGGCGCTGTGGAAAACCCGCTTTGCCCGCCCGCTGATCCGGGATTCGCACTGATCGAGACGATGCTGTGGATGCCGGACGGCGGCATCGCTCTCCGCGCGCGTCACTTGGCCCGGCTGCACCGCTCGGCGCGCGCTTTCGGGATCCGTCCGCAGGGTGTTGAGGCCGCGCTGGCCGCGATTGAGGGGGATGGCCCGTTGCGTTTGCGTCTGACCGTGGATGCGGCAGGTCGGGCCACCATCGCCGGCACCCCCTTCCAGCCGCTTTGCCCCGGCACGATCTGGCGCGTTGCCATCCATCCCAAGCGGCTTGACCCCGCCGATCCGTGGCTGCGGCATAAGACGACGCGCCGGGCGCTTTATGACGGCGCCCGCGCGGATCTGCCGCCGGGTATCGACGAATGGATATTTCTGAACAGGGGCGGCGCGCTCTGTGAGGGGACGATCACCAACCTTTATATCGACACCGGCAATACGCTTCTGACGCCGCCGCGCGCTTGCGGCCTTTTGCCCGGTATCGGGCGCGAGGCGCTGATCGCGGAGCGCCGTGCCAGACCTGTCCGCCTGACGCCGCAGGACATCACCAATGACCGCGCCCTCTATGTCGGCAATGCGCTGCGTGGTTTGATCAGGGCCAACCTTGTCGATCTTTCGCGCTGATAGGCTTCTGTTCGGCAGTCGCCAAGACTCAGACAGCCGCATCGTCGCGGAGGGCGCATTTGTCAGCGCGATACGCGCCTGATGTCGCCACCCGCCCGTCCCTGATCCTCGTCCTAAATAGGCCGCACCAAAAGCGCAGCGCATCAGCGCAGGGATGGCCGGACCCGGCCCCGCCCCTTGACTTTGCGGCCGGGGGCATGTGTATCGGCCCAAACACGCGACAGCCCCAGAGGGGGCCGCCAAAGGGGATCCGATCATGCACGCCTATCGCAGCCATACCTGCGCCGACCTGAGAAAATCGAATGTGGGCGACACCGTGCGCCTGTCCGGCTGGGTCCACCGCATCCGCGATCACGGCGGCGTCCTGTTCGTCGATCTGCGCGATCACTATGGCATGACTCAGTTGATCTGCGATACTGACAGCCCGGTCTTCGATCAGGTCGACGCGGTGCGCAGCGAATGGTGCATCCGTATCGACGGCACCGTGAAGGCGCGGGATGAGGCGCTGGTAAACCCCAAGCTGCCCACTGGCGAGGTCGAGGTTTTCATCCGCGATATCGAGGTGCTGGGCGCGTCCAAGGAACTGCCGCTGATGGTATTCGGCGATCAGGAATACCCCGAGGAAACCCGGCTCAAGCACCGCTATCTGGACCTGCGCCGCGAGGTGATGCAGCGCAACATGACGCTGCGCAGCGATGTCGTCGCCTCCATGCGCCGCCGGATGTGGGATCAGAGTTTCCGTGAATACCAGACGCCGATCATCACCGCCTCTTCCCCCGAGGGCGCGCGCGATTTTCTGGTGCCGTCGCGGCTGCACCCCGGCAAATTCTACGCGCTGCCTCAGGCGCCGCAGTTGTTCAAGCAGCTGATCATGGTGTCGGGCTTCGACAAGTATTTCCAGATCGCGCCGTGCTTCCGCGACGAGGATCCGCGCGCCGATCGCTCGCCCACCGATTTCTACCAGCTGGATCTGGAGATGTCCTTTGTCACGCAGCAGGACGTTTTCGACACGATCCAGCCGGTCATTCAGGGCATCTTCGAGGAATTCGGCGGCGGTCGCAGCGTCGATCAGCAATGGCCCCAGATCAGCTATGCCGATTCCGCGCTGTGGTATGGCACCGACAAGCCCGACCTGCGCAACCCGATCAAGATGCAGGTCGTCTCGGACCATTTCCGTGGCTCCGGCTTTGCCATCTTTGCCAAGCTGCTGGAGCAGGAAGGCACCGAAATCCGTGCCATCCCCGCGCCCGGTGGCGGCAGTCGCAAGTTCTGCGACCGGATGAACGCGTTCGCGCAGAAAGAGGGCCTGCCGGGGATGGGGTATATCTTCTGGCGGGAACGAACGAATGACTCAGGTATCAACGACATAATTCGGGGAGTGTTCGATGGGAGCGTTGATCTAAGTCGTCTCACTGCTGAAGCGATTGAAGAGAGTTCGATAGAAGGACAAAAGCGCGCGGGGATCGATGAGATTGTTTCTGCGCTTCAAAGGCAGGACCGGTCAGAAGCCGAATTTCTCTTTCAGGCATACTTTTCAGAATTCGAAGCGGCCGGCCCGCTGGCCAAGAATATCGGCCCCGAACGCACCGAAGCGATCCGCCAGCAGCTGGGTCTGGGCGTGGGCGACGCGGCCTTCTTCCTTGGCGGCAAGCCTTCCGCGTTCGAACGTGTGGCGGGTAAGGCGCGCACCGAGATCGGCAATGAGCTGAAGCTGACGGATGAAAACCGCTTTGCCTTTGCGTGGATCGTCGATTTCCCGATGTATGAGGCGGATGAGGAAACCGGCAAGCTCGACTTCTCGCACAACCCGTTCTCGATGCCGCAGGGCGGGTTGGAGGCACTGCAAGGCGATCCGCTGAAAGTGCTGGGATATCAGTATGATCTGGCCTGCAATGGCTACGAGCTGATCTCGGGCGCGATCCGTAACCACCGCCTCGATGTCATGATCGCCGCGTTTGAAAAGGCCGGCTATGACGAGGCCGAGGTGCATAGCCGATTTGGCGGGCTGGTGCAGGCGTTCCAGTACGGCGCGCCGCCCCACGGGGGCTGCGCGGCGGGGATCGACCGCATCGTCATGCTACTGGCGGATGAGGCGAACATTCGCGAAGTCATCATGTTCCCGATGAACCAGCGCGCCGAGGATCTGATGATGAACGCCCCCAGCGCGCCGACGTCGGATCAGTTGATGGAGCTTGGCCTGCGCGTGATCCCGCAGGAGTGATCTGGTGCTAAGGTATTGAATTGACGGGCGGGGGCGGCGGCCTCCGCCCGTTTTACCCTCCGCGCTCCAACGCCGGATCGTCGGCGACGCGGACGAGGCGCGTCAGATCGCTGAGCGATGATTTCTGACGCCCGCCCGCGTCGAAATTCGACGGGTCCAGCCACAGGCGGAATGCCTCATTCAAGGCCGGCCACTCGGCGTCGATGGCGGCGAACCATGCGGTATCGCGGTTGCGGCCCTTGACCACGGTCGCCTGCCTGAAAACACCCTCATAGCTCAGCCCCAGCCGCTGCGCGGCCTTGCGCGAAGGCATGTTCAGCGCATCGCATTTCCATTCATAGCGCCGATATCCGGCCTCAAACGCCCATTTCATCAACAGATACATCGCCTCAGTCGCCGCAATCGTGCGCTGCAGCGCGGGCGCCATGGCAATATAACCCACCTCGATCGACCCTGCCGCAGGCTTTATCCGCAAGTAAGAGGCAAAGCCGCCATAAGCCTCGCGGTCCTTGTCGTAGATGGCGAAAAAAACATAGTCGGGCGACGCGGCAATGTCGCGCACCCAGCGGTGGAACTGCGCCGAGGAGGCGAATGGCCCGACTGGCATGTAGTCCCAGACGTCGTCATGGCTGTCGAACGCCTGAAAGAGCAGCGCCGCGTGACTGGCTGCGTCCAACGGCTCCAGCCGGACATGCGCGCCATCCAGCGTCATGGCCGAAGGGGCCGGCGGCGGTGTCCAGCCGTTCAGTACCTTGCCGCGTGGGCGGGGATCGCTCATCTCTTGGCCTCGCATTGCTTTGTCCAGATCATAGGTCAAGAGCGCGGCAGGGGAAGCGGTTTCGTGTTACATCGCGGCCCGGCTTGCCAGCCGCTCCCGCACCAGCCCGGCGACCTGCGCCACGCGGCTGTTCAGCGCCGCGCCGCCGTGCCCGCCCCCGGCCAACGCATCGGCGGCCAGCGCCAGTTGCCCATCATCGGCCGAGCGGGCGACGCCGCCAAGGAACTGCGCGACATATTCCAGCACCGGCCCTTCGGAGTATTCATCCAGCAGGTTGGACGCATGCACCATGTCATCGCGGTAGGACAGCGGATCTGGGTGCACGTCCTCATTGCGCAGGATACGAGGGCCGCTGGGCCGCCGGTCTTCGGGCAGGGTGGCCAGCACGGCCTGCTGAAAAATGCCCAGGTTGGTCAGGGGTTTGGCCAGAAACCCGTCGGCGCCGGCCTTCATTGCGCCGGCTTCGGCCCCGTCAAGGCCGCTGGTGGCGATGATCGACGTCACGCGCGGCTCGCAAGCGGCCAACTCCGCGATCAGATCCAACCCCGAGCCGTCGGGCAGTCCCAGGTCGATCACCACGGCCGTCGGGCGATAGACCGACAGGTGCCGCCGCGCCGAGCGCAGGCAATCGGCCCGCCGGATCCGTGCGCCGGAATGCAGGCACATCAGCCGCATCGCGTCACAGGCATAGAGGCTATCCTCGACCACCAGAATCGTCATGCCCAGCAACGGGCGCGCGGCGGTTGGGTTGATGATGGGGTTCAGTCCGGGCAGGTCGTCCATGCGCGTGTCTCCTTTGGCGGCATCGACTCCAAGGGTTACGCAGAGTTGGCTAACGCAAGGTTAACGGCCGCGGCGGAATTTCCGGCCTGTGGCAGACATCATGCGTCACAGCGCCGTCTTGCCACTGGCGTGCCCGCGCGCGATAACATGCGCCACTCGCACCGAACGAAAGGACAGCCCATGATCGGACGCCTCAATCACGTGGCCATCGCCGTGCCAGACCTCGACGCCGCCATCGCACAGTATAGCGGCGCGCTGGGCGCCGAAGTGGGCGCACCGCAGGACGAGCCGGACCATGGCGTAACCGTGGTTTTCATCAATCTTCCCAACACGAAGATCGAATTGCTGTATCCTCTGGGCGACGCCAGCCCGATCACCGGCTTTCTGGAAAAGAACCCGTCGGGCGGCATCCATCATGTCTGCTACGAGGTCGACGATATCGCCGCCGCGCGCGAGCGTCTGACCGCCTCGGGCGCGCGCGTTCTGGGGGACGGCACGCCCAAGATCGGCGCCCATGGCAAGCCGGTTCTGTTCTTGCATCCAAAGGATTTCAACGGATGCCTGATCGAGCTGGAGGAAGTCTGATGGGTCCCGTCACCGGTCTGGTTCTCTATGCGATCATCTGGTCAATGACCTTTCTGGTCGCCATCCCGATTCGCCTGCAAACCCAGGATGAGGCTGGCGCGGTGGTTCCCGGCACCCATGGCGGATCGCCGCAGCGCCACGATCTGAAGAAAAAGGCGTTGATCACCACGTTGGTCGCGCTGCTGATATGGGCGCTGGCCGCGTGGATCATTCTGACGGGTCAGATCACGCTGAGCGACATCGACCTTTTCACGCGGTTCGGACCCGGCCCGATTGAAGAGCGTGGACTAGGTGGGTAAACGTCGCGGCGCCCAGAATTGGAATGATCAGGTTCAATAGTGGCACGCTGAGCGGGATCGCCATCAACACACCCGCCAGCCAGATCCGCAGCCAGTGACGGCGGCGCAGATCGCGCGCCCCGGCGCGGCCCAGCCGCCGCATCGCGGCCAGCTGAAAATACTCGCGCCCCAGAAGAAACCCGTTCAGCGCCCAGAAAATGGCCAGCGTGGCAAACGGCAGGACCGCGTATAGCAGCAGCGCCAGCAGGTTGGCGCCGATCAGCACGCCCAGAAATGCGAACGTGTCGCGGACAGTGTCCATCCACGGCAGGCGTGGCACGGGCGGCAGATCCGGATAATGCCGTGCCTCCACCGCCGCGGCGACATCGTCGAGGAAAAGCGACGTGATCGCCGAGGCGACCGGCATCATCAAAAAGACCGACATGGTCAGCATCAAGACCAGACTGCTCCAGCCCAACAGATCGTCGACCCAGCGGACTTCGCCTACCAGAGGCAGCGTGACCACGTCGCCGGTCAGCCAGCTGACCAGCATCAAAACCCCCGCGTAGGTGGCAAAGAGCAGCGCAATGGTCAGCGCCAGCCCCAGCAGCAAGACCCGGCGAAACCGTTTGTCGCCCATCTGCGCCAATGCCTTGGCAAAGCTGGAGAATATCATGCGCCGTCCCAGGTCGTCAGGGCCTCGACATCGGGGCGGGGCCGCTCGGGCGGAGCGGTCGTTTCCGTCCCGATATGGATAAAGCCCGCGACGCGCTCGGCTGCGGACAAGCCCAAGGTATCGCGCACGAAACCCGGATCATGGCTGGGCCAGCCGGTCAGCCAGTTGGCCCCCCAGCCAGCGGCAAGCGCCGCGTTCAGCAGGCCCAGACAGGCGGCACCAGCCGAATAGGTCTGCTCGATGGCGGGGATCTTGGGCGAGGGGCGCTGCACCTCGATCACGGCGACTGCCAGATCGGCGTCGTCGAACTGTTTTTTCGCCTTGTCGATTGCTGTCTCGTCCAGCCCGACCGCCGCGTCGCAGGTGGCGACAGCGGCCGACAGCCGGTCCAGCGCCGCGCGGCCCAGCACGATAAAGCGCCACGGCTCCAGCTTGCCATGGTCAGGGGTGCGCGCGGCGGCGGTCAGCAGCGGCATCAGCTGCGCGCGGTCCGGCACCGGCAGGCCCAGCGTCTTGGCCGGGCGCGAGCGGCGCGTCAGCAGGAAGTCCAGCGCTTGGGGATTGGGGGCGGGCATGGCGTCTCTCCGGATCTGTCGTCTGACCCCCCTATGTCGGGGTCCGGCGCGGCCCGGTCAAGGGGCCTCAGCCCGAAGGTCTGCGCGTGTAGACCCCTTCGGGCAGGTTCAGCGCCGCCCCCAGATCGCGCAGCTGCGCCATTGACAGGGTGATCGTGCGCATCTCGCCCAGCCGCGGATCGAATTGACTGATGGTGACGCATTCCTCGAACGCGTTGATGATCACGTCCTCCTGCAACGGCGGCGCTGCCGCGCCGGGGGCAGGCGGGGTAAAATCGTCGATCAGCGTGATCACCGTTGCGTCGAATTCATGCTCGATTGAAAACATCTGCCGCGCTCCCCTTGGCTGTCGCCTGTACCAAGTCTGGTCCGATCAGCGGTGCCTTGCAAGTGGCTGGTAAACCTGCTGGCTCTTGGCGACGGGCACGGATAAACTGCGGCAAACCATTGAGACGGAGAATATCCATGCGTAAACTGGCGCTCTTATGCGTTCTGGCCTTGGCGGCGTGCGACGTGCAAGGCCCCGCGACCCAGCAGCAGCCCCGCACGGCACGGCCACAGGCCACGGCTTCGACCCCGACATCCGCGAAACTGTCGGAATTCAAGGCCGTCGTCGCGGCGGTCGAACCGGTGGCCGAGCGGGAATGCCGGGCGCGCACGAGCGGTATCAATTGCGATTTCCGCATTGTCGTGGATGACCGCCCGGGCCGGCCTGCCAACGCCTTTCAAACGGTGGACAAGCAGGGACGCCCGGTTCTGGCGTTCAACCTCGCGCTGATCGCAGAGGTGCGCAACCGCGACGAGCTGGCCTTTGTCATGGGGCATGAAGCGGCGCATCACATCAGCGGCCATCTGGACCGGCAGCGCACCAACGCGATGGCAGGGGCGATCCTGCTGGGCGGTCTGGCGTCGATCACCGGGGCCAGCCAGGGCGCGGTGCAGAACGCGACCGATCTGGGCGCGGGCCTTGGCGCACGCACCTATTCCAAGGATTACGAGCTGGAGGCCGACGCGCTGGGCACGATCATCACCCGCCGCGCGGGATACGATCCGGTACGCGGTGCCGCCTTCTTTACCCAGATCGCCGATCCGGGCGACCGCTTCCTTGGCACGCATCCACCCAACGCCAAGCGGATCGAGACGGTGCGGCGGGTCGACGCCAGCCTTTGATGCGGCAACTGACCGGCATCGTCAGCGACCGGGGATCGAAATACGCGGTCTCCGGCGGCCCCGCCGCCACGCGCGAGGATGTCGATGCGTTTCTGAAGGATCTGAAGCGCGACAAGAAGTTCGCCAAGGCCACGCATAACACATGGGGGGTGCTGTTGCCCGATGGCACCCCGCTAAAAGGCGACGATGGCGAGGCCGGGGCAGGGATGGTCATCATCCGCATGTTGGAGCGCGCCGAAGTGACGGGCCAGCTGATTGTCGTCACGCGCTGGTATGGCGGCAAGCATCTGGGCGGCGACAGGTTCCGCCATGTGCAGACCTGCGTTGCCGAATGGCTTGACGACTACATGAGCGCGCGTCGCTAGCGCGCGACGGTGCCCCACAGATCGTATTCGCCCGCCTCATCGACCAGCACGCGCACGATGTCGCCAACGGCGATGTCATCGGTGCCTTCATCAATGAAAAGGTTGCCGTCAATCTCGGGCGCGTCAGCCTTTGTGCGGCAGGTGGCAATGCCATCCTCGTCGATGTCATCGACGATGACATCTTGCACAGTTCCAACTTTTGCGGCCAGTTTTCCCACCGAAATCGCCTGTGCCTTTTCCATAAAGCGATCCCAGCGGTCCTGTTTGACATCATCCGGCACGTGATCCGGCAGATCGTTCGACCGCGCCCCGGCAACGTTCTCGTACTGAAAACAGCCGACGCGATCCAGCTGCGCCTCGTCCAGCCAATCCAGCAGGGTCTGGAATTCCGCCTCCGTCTCGCCGGGATAGCCGACGATGAAGGTGCTGCGCAGGGTGATGTCGGGGCAAACATTGCGCCAGGCCGCGATTTCATCCAGCGTCCTGGCCGCTGCCGCAGGACGGGCCATGCGGCGCAGTACGTCGGGGTGGGCGTGCTGGAACGGGATGTCCAGATAGGGCAGCACCAGCCCGTCCGCCATCAGCGGAATCAGATTGCGCACATGCGGATAGGGATAGACGTAATGCAGTCGCACCCATGCGCCGAGGCTGCCCAGATCGCGCGCCAGATCGGTGATATGCGCGCGGTGGCCGCGCTCCTCGGCGTGTTTGATATCGACGCCGTAGGCCGATGTATCCTGCGAAATCACCAGCAGCTCGCGCACGCCGTTCTCAACCAGCTTTTCCGCCTCGCGCAGCACCGCATGGGCGGGGCGCGAGGCAAGGCGCCCGCGCATGTCGGGGATAATGCAGAACTTGCACTTGTGGTTGCAACCCTCGGAAATCTTTAAGTAAGAATAATGGCGCGGGGTCAGGCTGACCGCCGATTTCGGCAGCAGATCGACAAAGGGATCGGGCTGCGGCGGCACGGCGGCATGGACGGCATCCAGCACCTGCTCGTATTGGTGCGGCCCGGTCACGGCCAGAACGCGGGGATGCGCGCCCGTGATATACTCCGGCTCGGCGCCGAGGCAGCCGGTGACGATGACGCGACCGTTTTCCTGCAGCGCTTCGCCGATGGCGCTGAGGCTTTCGGCCTTGGCCGAATCAAGAAATCCGCAGGTGTTCACGATCACCGCATCGGCCCCGACATAGTCAGGCGAGATGCCGTAACCCTCGGCGCGCAGGCGCGTCAGGATGCGTTCGCTGTCCACCAGCGCCTTCGGGCAGCCCAGTGACACCATGCCTATGGTCGGCTGGCCGTCGCGTTTGGGGCCGGGCGTCAGGCGCGGGCGGGCCAGATCGGGGCGCAGATCAGGTGGGTTTGTGCTCATCCGCCGGATATAGACGCATCCAGGGCTGCGCAAAAGGGGCAAACTGTTGCCGCAAGACCTGCGCACGCCTACACTCAGGAGTAAAGGCCCGCGGTCCCGCAGGCCGTGTGAGCAGAGCAAAGAGCAATCGCATGAAATTTCTGTTAAAACTTCTGGGGTTCGTCCTTGTCGCGGTCCTGATCGCCGTTGGCGCGCTGTTCTTTCTGCCGGGCGAGCGGATCGCGCGTATCGCCGCCGAGCGGATCAGCGACATGACGGGCCGCGAGGTCACGATGACCGGCGATACTTCGATCAGCTTCTACCCCGTTCTGGGCATCAGCACCGGCCAGACCACCATCGCCAATGCGGACTGGGGCACCGGCGGCCCGATGCTGAGCGCCGATAGCCTCAAACTGGGCGTCGATGCGCTCGCGCTGATCCGCGGCGATATCCGCATCACCGGGCTGGAAGTGACGCAGCCGCGCATCGTGATTGAGCGCGGGAAGGACGGGCGCGGCAACTGGCAGATCGGCGTGGCCGGCGTCGCATCGTCCGAGCAGGGGGGCACGGCGCCGGACGCGGCGCCCAAATCCGACCGTCTGGCGCTGACGCTGGACCGCGCGCTGATTACCGATGCGTCGGTTGTCTACATCGACCACGCGGCTGGCACGCGGAAGCAGATGGAGGGGATGGATCTGGACATGCGCTGGCCCACCTACGCGGGCGAGGGGACGTTCGAGGGGGTCTTGCGCCCGGCGGGCGAGGATGTGCGCGTCAGCGGGCGTCTGGGCGAAGTGGGCCCGTTTCTGGAAGGGGCGGTATCGCCCGTCACGCTGACCATCTCGACGGGCGGCGCCACGTTTACGGTGGATGGCCGGGCGACCACCGCACCGCAACTGGAAGGGCGGATGTCAGCGGATATCGACAATACCGAGCGTTTCATGGCCGCGCTGGGCCTGCCCGTCACCCGCCCTCCCAAGGGGTTGGGGCGGTCGATCAAGGGTAAATCGCAGATCAACCTGACCCAGGATCTGCGGCTGTCCCTGCGGGACATGTCGCTGGACCTGGGCGGAAACAGCCTGACGGGCGCACTTGACGTGGCGACATCGGGTGCCCGTCCGCGCATCACGGCGCAACTGAACGCAGGCGCGCTGGATCTGACCGGCCTGACTGGAGGCGAGCCCGTAAGCAGTGGCGGCGGCAGCGGCGGTACATCAAAGCCCACCACCGCCGGGTGGTCCACCACGCCCATCGACGCCAGCGCATTGGGTGCGGCGGATGCCAACATCGCGCTGACCGCCAGCAGCCTCGATCTGGGGCAGTTCAAATTCGGCGCCGCGCGTATCCGCCTGACCGTCGATAATTCCCGCGCGGTCGCCGAACTGCAGGAATTGCAAGGCTATGGCGGCACCATCGGCGGGCAGGTCGTGGCCAACAACCGCTCGGGCCTGTCGGTCGGCGGCGATCTGACCGCGCGCGGCATTGATATGGAGCGGCTTCTGACCGATGCCGCCGATATCACCCGTTTCGCGACCACCGGCACCGCCAGCCTCGATTTTCTCGGCGTCGGCCAGTCCGTCGATGCGATCATGCGCAGCCTAAGTGGCAATCTCAAGCTGGCCACCGGGCGCGGCGTCATCAGCGGCTTTGATCTGGACCGCCTGATGCGCACTGGCGATGGCACCGGCGGTACCACCGTCTTTGACGAAGTCAGCGCCAGCTTTGCGATCAAGGACGGCAACATGCGCGGCGACGATCTCGCGATGTCGATGCCATTGGCCACCGCCACCGGCAAGGGGCGTATCGGCCTTGGTGCGCGCGATATCGACTATCTATTTACGCCGGTTCTGCTGCGCGGTGAAAACAGCCGTGGGTTGGCCATTCCGGTGCGTATCCGCGGCCCATGGTCGGGGCCCAGCATCCGCCCCGATCTGGAAGAGGCGATTGATCTCAACCTCAAGGAAGAGCGCAAGAAGCTGGAGAAAAAGGCCCGCGACGAGGTTGACCGCGAGATCGACAAATTCGTCGAAAAGGAACTGGGCGTGCAGGTCCAAGAGGGCCAGTCCATTGAGGACGCGATCACGGACGACGTCAAGAGACGCGCGGCCCGCGAATTGTTCAAGCTTTTCGATTGACGCGCGGCAGGTCCCTGAGACCGTTTCGCCACGAACTTGGGGCACTCGGTTGCGGCGAAACGCTGTCACTCCAGAAAGCTGTCATCCACGAAAAAAGGCCCCGCTTTTCCTGCGGAGCCCTCCTTGCACGATAGCGGTTGCGAAACCGGCCTCAGCGCCGCCGGTCGCGGCGCGAGCTCATCGGCTGGAATGCGACGCCGACATGCGCCTCGCAATAGGGCTTGCCCGCCTGGGACGGCAGGCCGCAGAACCAGAAGTCATCGGTCGCGGGATCGCCGATCGGCCATTTGCAGGTGCGCGAGGTCAGCTCCATCAGCGACAGCCGTTTGGCCTTTTTCTCGACTTCGCTGACTTTCGCCAGTGCCTTCGGGTCAATTTCATTGGCCGAGGGTTGCGGCGGCAGCGGCTGTCCGGCGGGGATGATCGGCTTGATCCGCGTCACCGGGGCTGGCGCGCGCTCTTCCTCTGGCTCGGGGGCTGGCTCCGCCTTGGCGGCGGGCTGAGCCTCGGCGGCCTTGGCAGGTTTTGCAGCAGGCCGCGGCGGGGCCTTTGCCGCCGGCTTGGCCTCGGCCTCGGCGGTGCTGGCTGCTTGCGCCGCCGCAGCAGCCGCGCCGCCGTTGCGATTCGACAGGCCCAGCCTGTGAACCTTGCCGATCACGGCGTTGCGGGTGACACCGCCCAGTTCCTTGGCGATCTGGCTGGCCGACTGGCCCTCGCCCCACATTTTTTTCAGCAGCTCGACGCGATCATCGCTCCAGGACATGGACAGGTTCCTATAACCAAGGGCGACCCGCATCAGATGGCGCCGCCCTGCAAATTTCTTTAGCCCCCTATTCTAATCACTCCCGCCTGAGTTACAAGGCACGCAAACAGCACAGCGCGCGGCACGCGGGCGCAGCAGGACCATTCAGGAGCCGATCATGCATGATTTCGCGAAAATGGGCACGCGCCGCTTTGGGCGCGTCAACTGGCTGGGCCTTGCCACGCTGTGTTTGCGCGAGATGCAGCGCTTCATGGCGGTCTGGACCCAGACATTGCTGGCTCCGCTGACCACGGCGGCGCTGTTCCTGGTGATCTTCACCATCGCCATCGGGCCATCGCGCGGCGACGTGATGGGCGTACCCTTCACGCATTTCATCGCGCCGGGAATTCTGATGATGACGGTGATCCAGAACGCTTTTGCGAACAGCTCGTCCTCCATCGTGATCGGCAAGGTGCAGGGCAATATCGTCGACACGCTCATGCCGCCACTCAGCCCGGCCGAATTGGTCGTGGGCTACCTTGTTGGCTCCATCGGGCGCGGCATTGTGGTGGCGGTGGCGATATCCCTTGGGCTGGCTCTTTTCCTGAACATCATCCCGCAGCACCCGCTGATGCTGCTGGGCTATGTCATCCTCGGCGCGGCCTTCATGGGCGCAGTGGGTATCGTCGCCGGAATTTTTGCCGACAAATTCGACCAGATGGCGGCGATCACCAACTTCATTGTCACACCGCTGGCGTTCCTGTCAGGCACGTTCTACTCGGTCGATGCGCTGCCACCCGTCTTGAACGAGATCACGCATTTCAATCCGATCTTCTACCTGATCGACGGGGTGCGCTATTCGGTGTTGGGCGTCTCGGACAGCGCGCCTGCCTTGGGCGCAATCGTGTCGCTTGGCTCCACGCTGGCGGTCAGCGGCATTGCGTTGGCAATGTTTGCCCGTGGCTACCGGCTCAAGGCGTGACACGCGCCGACTGGCAACTCTGCGATTGAAAGCTCTGCGATTGACAGCCGGGTGCGCCTGAGTCACTCCTTGCGGCCTCAATTCAAGGAAACTGCCATGATCCCGTCCGTTCTGCCGACCTATAACCGCGCCCCGCTCGCATTCGTGAAGGGCGAGGGTAGCTGGCTGATCGAGGCGGATGGGCGACGCTTTCTCGATCTCGGCGCCGGAATCGCGGTCAACGCGCTGGGCCACGCGCATCCGGCGTTGGTTGCGGCGCTGACGGCGCAGGCGCAGGCGCTCTGGCACACGTCGAACCTATATAACATCCCGGCCCAGCAGGAGCTGGCCGACCGTCTGGTCGAGGCAACCTTCGCCGACACGGCTTTCTTTACCAACTCCGGCACCGAGGCCTGCGAGTTGGCCGTTAAAATGGCCCGGCGGCACTTCCATGACGCGGGCCAGCCCGAGCGCACGGAGATCATCGCGTTCGAGGGGTCCTTCCACGGTCGCTCCGCTGCGGGCATCGCCGCCGCCGGGTCTGAGAAGATGACCAAGGGCTTCGGCCCCCTTCTGCCCGGCTTCACCCAGCTACCGTGGGACGATCATGATGCGCTAAACGCCGCGATCACCGATCGCACCGCCGCCATCCTGATCGAGCCGGTGCAGGGCGAGGGCGGCATCCGCCCGCTGCCCGATGTCTGCCTCAAGGGGCTGCGCGATCTGTGCGACGAGCGTGGCGTCCTGCTGATCCTGGACGAGGTGCAGTGCGGCATGGGGCGCACCGGGCGTCTTTTTGCACATGAATGGGCCGGAATAGATCCCGATATCATGATGGTGGCCAAGGGCATCGGCGGCGGCTTCCCCCTCGGTGCGGTCCTCGCCACTGAACGTGCTGCGGCGGCGATGGTCGCGGGTACCCACGGCTCCACCTATGGCGGCAACCCGCTGGCCTGCGCCGTAGGCTGTGCCGTGATGGACCGGATTGCCAATGAGAATTTCCTTCAGGACGTGCGCGCGCGGGCGGGCTACATGCGTCAGGGGCTCGAAGCGCTGGTTGCCGCCCATCCGGATGTTTTCGAGGCGGTGCGCGGAAGCGGGTTGATGCTGGGTCTCAAATGCAAGGTGTCCAATACGGACGTACTGAACGCCTGCTATGCCCAAGCGCTCTGCACAGTCCCGGCAGCAGACAACGTCCTGCGCCTGCTGCCCCCGCTCAACATTTCCGAGGCCGATATTGCCGAGGCACTCTCGCGCCTCGACGCCGCCGCGACAGCCCTTTCTTCTTGCTGAAAATATCCACGGGGGTCCGGGGGCAGTCAGCCCCCGTCACCGCCGGCAATCAGGACCGACAATGAATCATTTCCTCGACATCCACAAAACAGATCCCGCCGCCCTGCGCAGCATCATCGACAATGCAGCCGCAATGAAATCTGCGCGCGGCGGGCGTCCGCGCGGCGTGCCGGACGACGAGCAGCCTCTGGCGGGCCGGATGGTCGCGCTGATCTTTGAAAAACCGTCGACGCGCACCCGGGTCAGCTTCGATGTGGGCGTGCGCCAGATGGGCGGGCAGACGATGCTGCTCTCGGGGCAGGAAATGCAGCTGGGCCATGGCGAGACGATTGCCGATACCGCCCGCGTACTCAGCCGCTATGTCGATCTGATCATGATCCGGACCTTCGACGAATCGGTCCTGATCGAGATGGCCGAATATGCCGACGTGCCGGTGATCAACGGCCTGACAGACCGGACCCACCCGTGCCAGATCATGGCCGATATCCTCACCTACGAGGAACATCGCGGCCCCATCAAGGGCAAGAAGGTGGTCTGGTCCGGCGATGGCAACAATGTCTGCGCGTCTTTCTTGCACGCCGCAGGCCAGTTCGGGTTCGACCTGACCTTCACCGGCCCGGCGCAACTGGACCCCGAGGCGGAATTTATCGATCTGGCCCGCAACGCCGGCGTGCGCATCGACATTGAACGTGATCCGCACAAGGCGGTCGAGGGCGCCGATCTGGTTGTCACGGACACGTGGGTTTCCATGCATGACAGCCAATCGGCAAAGGAGCGACGTCACAACATGCTGCGCCCCTACCAGGTGAACGACGCGCTGATGGCGGCGGCGAAACCGGACGCATTGTTCATGCATTGCCTGCCGGCCCACCGCGAGGAAGAAGTGACGAGCGCAGTCATGGACGGCCCCAACTCGGTCGTATTCGACGAGGCTGAAAACCGTCTGCACGCGCAAAAGGCAGTGGTCCGCTGGTGTTTGGGCCTGTAACTACGGGCGAAATTGCGTTCCATCACTCATCCTGATGCCGCGCTGAAAACGGGACGACAGGGCGCGTTGCGACGACGCGATTTTTGAGTATTTCGGGAACATTGAAAGAGCCGGGGCGCGCTGGGTCACTTCAGCAGGTTGAGCAACGCAAAGATGACGCCGGACATCAGCGCGGCGGCAGGCACCGTGATGACCCAGGCCGCGACGATGGTCATGAAGTGACTGCGGCGCACCAGCTTGCGGCGCCGCCGCTCATCGGGTTCGACGTCGGGGCTGTCGTTGTTCACCGGCAGGTTCAGGCGCCGCCGCCGCTCCATGTGCCATTCGCGGTAGAAGCCGACGCCAAAAACTCCGCCAACCGCGATATGGGTCGAGCTGACCGGCAGGCCCAGCCAGCTGGCGACGATGACGGTCAGCGCTGCCGACAACGCAACGCAATAGGCGCGCATCGGGTTCAGTTTGGTGATCTGGCTGCCGACCATCCGGATCAGCTTCGGCCCGAAAAGGAACAGTCCGAACGAGATGCCCAGCGCGCCGATGACCATGACCCAGGTAGGGATCTGCACATCCGCGGCCACGTCTCCGGCCTGAACGGCATGTACGATCGCCGCCAGCGGGCCGACGGCATTGGCCACATCATTGGCCCCGTGCGCAAAGGACAAAAGCGCGGCGGAAAAGATCAGCGGCAGCCCGAACAGCACCTTGACCGATTTGTTGCGATTTTCCATGCCTTCGGATTTGCGCCGGATCATCGGGCGGGTGATTGCCCATATCGCGACGCCCAGCGCAGCGCCGATCAGCAGAGCGGTGGACATGTCGATCTTGATCAGGCGCTTGAACCCCTTGAGGGCGAGATAGGCCGCGAACGTTCCGGCCATGATGCCAACGAGGATCGGCACCCATTTGCGGGCGGCGGCGATCTTGTCGTCCTGATAGAGGATCCGGTTCTTGATAAGAGCGAGGAAGGCGGCGGCGACAATGCCGCCCAGCATGGGGGATATGACCCAGCTGGCGGCAATCGCGGACATGGTGGACCAGTTGACTGCGGAAAATCCTGCCGCCGCGATCCCCGCGCCCATGACGCCGCCGACGACAGAATGCGTGGTCGAGACCGGCGCGCCGATCTTGGTCGCCAGATTGACCCAGAGCGCGGCCGATATCAGCGCCGCCATCATCGCCCAGACAAAAACGCGCGTTTCGGCCACGCCTGCGGGGTCAATGATGCCCTTCGAGATGGTCGAGACCACGTCGCCCCCGGCCAGAAGCGCGCCAGCGCTTTCGAACACGACGGCAATGGCGATGGCACCGCCCATTGACAGCGCCCCCGCGCCCACCGCCGGACCCATGTTGTTGGCCACGTCATTGGCGCCGATGTTCAGCGCCATGTAAGCGCCGAACACGGCGGCGGCCACAACGAGGCTGCTGGTCGGCGTCTGCACAAAGAAGATGGCAGCGGCCAGCCCGGCCAGAACGATAAAGGCCAGCGCGACGCCGGTTGCGATCAGGGGGCGGGCGACATAGGCGGCTGCCGTTTCGACATGGGAAATCCGGCTGAGATCCTTGTCGATCGTGCTCCAGTTGCGGGTGTCGGGGGTTTTGGCCAAATGTACGTCCGCCTTGATGTGTCGCCGCCGGGGGTATAGCGCCCGCGCGTCCTTCAGAGTTTCCGCTCTAGCCCGAAACGGTCGAGCGTCGTGCGCGTTTTGCCACAGCTCTTGTTCCAGAGATACGACAAAACGCCTTAGACAGGGACGGCGGGCGGATCAATATCTTTGTCGCAAGACGCGGGTATTGATCGCGACCGATGCCCCGTTGCACGGATCTGCTTTTGTAGGGTTGATGTCACAGGGCGCGCAGAATGTCCTGAAGTCCCGGCTCGCGCACCATGGTTGCGGCCTTGGCCGGGCTGACCCACGCGCGGCGGCGCTCGGTGGACTCTGGGAAGCTTTCCGATAATTCCTGCACATGCAGCTTGTAGACCTGCACCGCGACCGCGATGTCATAGCCCGTTTCCTGGGTCTTTCCATAGTCATAGCTGCCGATCGGCGTTGCGTCAGGCGGATCGCCGGTGACGCCGGCCTCTTCCCACGCCTCGCGGGCGGCGGACTCGGGTCCGGTCAGGCCTTCGATGGGCCAGCCTTTGGGCATGACCCAGCGACCGGTGTCGCGGCTGGTGATCAGAAGGACCTCTATGCCATCGCCGTCTTTGGCCTCGCGCCAGCATAATGCCGCGACCTGATGTTCGGGGGGGCGGCGCAGCAGGGGCTGCACCAGTTCGGTCCACGCCTTTTTCAATGCGTTGCTCATGTCGATTGCCTCACCGCTGATTGGTTTTTTGTTTTATGCGATGCGGCAATCTATCGCGCATCGGGCCGTCTTGCAAATGCGGGTGTGGCGAATCGGCGGTGGCGGCGTCTTTATTTTCGCGGTTTGGCGCGCAGCGTCGGATCGGACTGCCTTGGGTCTTCGGGCCATGGATGGCGCGGATAGCGCCCGCGCATGTCGCGCCGCACATCCGCATACGAGCTGTCCCAGAAGCCGGGGATATCCTGCGTCGTCTGCAAGGGCCGCCCCGCCGGCGACAGCAGCGTCACGCGCAGGGGCGTGCGACCCAGCATCGGGTGGCTGGTCTGGCCGAACATTTCCTGCAGGCGCAGCTGGATTTCGGGCGGATCGACGCTGTAATCAATGGGAATGGCGCGGCCCAGCGGCGTGGTGAATCGCGCCGGGGCCAGCCTGTCCAGCGCCTGCATCGCGTCCCAGTCCAGCTGCGCGCGCAGAGCCTCCAGCATGTCGAAGCGGCGCCACTCCTGCGCCGATTTCACGCCGCCCAGATAGGGCGGCAGCCATGCATCCAGCCGGTCCATCAACGCGGCATCGGACATGTCGGGCAGGTCCATACCCGCTGCGCGGCCCAGCGCCACGCGCGCGGCAAAGCGGCGGGCGGCATCCGTCCAGATCAGGCCGATCTCGCGCACGCCGTCCAGCATGGCGCGGGCGATTGCCTCGGGCGGCGCGTCTTTCCACTGGCGATTCTCCAGCACCAGCGCGCCAAAGCGTTCCTGCTGGCGTGCCAGCACGCGGCCTTCGCGGCGCGACCAGATGCAAACGTCGTGCCAGGCGATCTGATCGCCATAAAGTCCGCGCAAGCCCGCGTCGCTGAGCGCGATGGCCTGCCGGATGCGCGCCTCGCGCGGGTTGCCGTCGGTATCGGTCACCACGATCAGGCGCTGGCTGGCCAGCGTATCGGCGGCGTCCTGCACCGCGCCCTTGCCGCCCGACAGCAGATAGCGCGGCGCGTCACCGGGACGGCGCAGCCCGATCCGGTCGGGATAGGCGAGGGCGGCCATTTCGGCATCGCTGAGCGATCCAGCGGAGGATTTTGCAGCAGCGCGCAGGCGGCGGGCCTCCTGCGTGATGCGGTGCAGCACGGCGCGGCTGGGCGGGTAGGGGTGCGGGCCTTTGGGGTCACGAATCACCTTCAGCCGCAGCGCCAGATCGGCGGGCGCGCTGCGTGGCAGCGGATCGCGCTCGGCCAGCAGCGCCGCCAGCGGGGCGGCCTCCGGCCCCGCCAGCGCCAGCATATGCGCAAGGCGCGGGTGCAGCGGCAGTACGGCCAGCGCGCGGCCATGGGCGGTAATGTGGCCCGCGCTGTCCAGTGCGCCCAGCATCATCAGCAGCGCCTGCGCCTCGCCATAGCTGCCGGGATTGGGCTGCGTCAGCAGCGGGATCTGATCGGGCGCGGCGCCCCAGAGCGCCAGCTCCAGCGCCAGCGGGGCAAGGTCCGCCGCCTCGATTTCCGCCGGGGGGAAGGCGGGCAGCGCGCCCTCTTCGCCGCGCGTCCACAGGCGGTAGCAGGCGCCGGGCGCGACGCGGCCTGCGCGGCCCTGCCGCTGCGTTGCTTCGGCGCGCGATACCGGCTCGGTCACCAGCCGGGCCATGCCGGAGGCCGGATCGAACCGCGCGCGCCGGGCGCGCCCGCCGTCGACGACGGTGCGGATGCCCTCGATGGTCAGCGAGGTTTCCGCGATGGAGGTCGCCAGCACGATCTTGCGCGCCGACGCCTCGGGCGCGATCGCCGCGCGCTGGGCGGCAAAATCCATCGCGCCGAAAAGCGGCCGGATGACGCAGCCCGGCGGCACGCGCGGGGCCAAAAGCCCCTCCAGCCGCCGGATCTCGCCCTCGCCGGGCAGGAAAACCAGCACGCCGCCTGTGGTCTGCTCAAGCGCGTGACAGGTCAGATCGGCCAGCGCCGCCTCGAATCGCTGCGCCTTGGGCACGGGGCGGTCCAGCCAGTGGGTTTCGACGGGATAGGCGCGCCCCTCGGAGGTGATCAGCGGCGCATCCCCCATCAGCGCGGCCACCGGCGCGGCGTCCAGCGTGGCGGACATCGCCAGAAGCAGCAGATCGGGCCGCAGCGCGCCTGCAATTTCAAGGCAGAGCGCAAGGCCCAGATCGCTGTCGAGGCTGCGTTCGTGAAATTCGTCGAAGATCACGGTGCCGATGCCCGCCAATTCGGGGTCAGACTGGATGCGGCGGGTCAGGATGCCGGTCGTCACCACCTCGATTCGGGTCAATTTCGACACCTTCGCCTCGCCGCGCACGCGGTAGCCGACGGTCTGGCCGACCTCCTCGCCAAGCGTCTGGGCCATGCGTTCTGCGGCAGCGCGGGCGGCCAGGCGGCGCGGCTCCAGCATAACGATACGGCCCCGCGCCAGCCCAGCCTCCAGCAGCGCCAGCGGCACAACGGTCGTCTTGCCCGCGCCCGGCGGCGCCTGCAACACGGCGCGGCCATGGCTTCGCAGGGCCTCGATCAGGGCGGGCAGGATGGCCGTGATGGGCAGGTCGGGCGTCATTTACTTGCGCGTCGGCATGGCAGTGCCATGGCCGGACGTACCGACAGCGTCTGCGGCGGTTGCTCGCAGTGGCGGAGTGGGCCGCCGGACATGAAGCCCGGAAGGGCAGGGGTGCGCATGGGAACGGGTGGCCTTTTGATCGGGTCTGCGAGCGGGCTGGACAAATCCCTGCCCGGCGCGGCAGATAGGTGTTCGGACAGAATTCGGGCCGCAGATGAGGACAAGAGCAGCCATGACCATCGACATTGCACAGCTTGAGAGCGGGATTGTCAAAGGGGATCGGCGCGCATTGTCCCGCGCGATCACGCTGGTCGAGAGCACGCGCGCCGATCACCGCGCGGCTGCTGCCCAGCTGATCGAGGCGCTGAAGGGCGCCAATGGCGTGCCGCGCGAGGCGCTGCGCATCGGTCTGTCGGGCACGCCGGGGGTGGGCAAATCGACCTTTATCGAGGGATTCGGCGGTATGCTGACGGCGCAAGGCCTGCGCGTCGCGGTGCTGGCGGTCGATCCCAGCTCGTCGCGCTCGGGCGGCTCGATCCTGGGCGACAAGACGCGGATGGACCTGCTCAGCCGGGATCCGAACGCGTTTATCCGCCCCTCGCCCAGCCAGACGCATCTGGGCGGTGTCGGCCGCCGCTCGCGCGAGGCGGTGGCGCTGTGCGAGGCGGCGGGATTCGACGTGGTGCTGATCGAAACGGTGGGGGTCGGGCAGTCCGAAACGGTGGTGGCCGAAATGTCGGATCTGTTCGTGCTGCTTCTGGCGCCCGCTGGCGGCGACGAATTGCAGGGCGTCAAGCGCGGCATCATGGAAATCGCCGACATCATCCTGATCAACAAGGCTGACGGCGACCTCAAGGCGGCGGCCAGCCGCACCTGCGCCGACTATTCCGGCGCCCTGCGCCTGCTGCGCAAGCGCCCGCAAGACCCCAAGGGATTCCCCAAGGCGATGATGGTTTCGGCGCTGGAGAATTCCGGGATGGAGGCGGCGTGGAGCGAAATGCAGGCGCTGACCGAGTGGAGGCGCGAGAACAGCCACTGGACCGCGCGGCGGGCGGCGCAGGCGC
Source organism: Roseovarius sp. (assembly GCA_036568405.1). Classification (GTDB taxonomy): domain Bacteria; phylum Pseudomonadota; class Alphaproteobacteria; order Rhodobacterales; family Rhodobacteraceae; genus Roseovarius. The sequence continues at coordinate 286,050 of DATCSR010000034.1, read as the reverse complement.
GCTACTGGTTTCAGGAGGAAGTGCGCCAGGCGCTTCTGGCGCAGCTTGACACGGCTACGGCCCGCGCCGCCATGCGCGAGCTGGGTGACGAGGTGGCGTGCGGCATGACAACGCCTGCAATCGCTGCCGCGGAGTTTCTTGAGCGGATTGGTGCGCCCGCAGGAGGGAACTGAGGGGCGTTGCCCCTCCGCCGCGGTGCGGCTCCTCCCCAGGATATTTCCGGCAAGAAGAACGGATGGGCGTTTTCTTCTGGCTGAAATATCCCCGCCAGAGGCAAGGACTCCCTTTTGGCCGGGTGTGCTGCAAAAGGCGGGCGGGGGCCTTGACGGGCAAAGCGATTCCGCCTATCCACCGGCAACAGAATTCAGGGTGCGGCCTTTGGGCGGCGTCTTTCGGTCTTCGGGCCGCGTTAAAACGGGCCGGCTGGCCTTCACCAGTAAGATGAGGATGACACCATGTCGCGCCGCTGCGAATTGACCGGAAAAGGCCCGATGGTTGGCAATAACAATAGCCACGCCAACAACAAGACCAAGCGTCGGTTCTTGCCGAACCTGAATGAAGTCACGCTGCAATCCGAGACGCTGAACCGCGGGATCAGGCTGCGCATCAGCTCTCACGCACTGCGCAGCGTTGATCATCGCGGTGGTCTGGACGCCTACCTTGCCAAGGCAAAGGATGTCGAACTGTCGCCCGCCGCGCTGAAGGTCAAGAAAGAGATTGCCAAGGCGCAGGTTGCTACTACCTGATCTGCGCTGACTTGTCGCATCGTTTTGGAACGGTCCTGCCCCTTGCGGCGGGGCCGTTTCGCTTTGTGCTCTTCCTTATGCTGCGGCAAGGGGCCATATTCGGAGCATGAGCCGGAGATTTGACATTATTGCCGCTGCCGCGCTTGCGCTGACGCTGACTCTAACGGGGCAGGCGATGGCGCAGTTACGCGTGGCGTCCGGTCCGGCGGGGATGATCGAGATCTGCACCGGCTCCGGCCCGGTGCGCATGCTGGCGGATAAAGATGGTGCCCCTCTGTCCCCTCCACATGTCTGCCCCGACTGCGTAATGGTGGTGCTGAGCGATCATTTCCCACCTGCATCCGTAGCGCCCTATCTGCCCCGCGTATCGCGACTGGTGGTGCACCAGATCACGTCGCACGCGACGTCGCTTGCAGGTGTGCGCCCCTCGGCACGGTCACCGCCTACCGAGGGCTGATCTGTAGAACTTATTCATTTACCCACCACATAAAGGAGAGACCGATGTCTTTCACATATCGCACACTTGCCGCGGCTGCGGCGATCGTCCTTGCCATGCCCGCCTTTGCCCAAGGCATCGAGATTGCCGAGCCCTATGCGCGCAGCGCCTCGCCCACGGCCAAGACCGGCGCGGCCTTCATGCAGGTCATCAACCACGGTGAGGCCGACCGCCTGACCGGCGCGTCGTCGCCTGCGGCTGATCTTGTCCAGCTTCACACCCATATGGAAAGCGATGAAGGCGTAATGAAGATGATGCATGTCGAGGAGGGCTTTGATCTGCCGGCGGGCGGCACGCTCAGCTTGGAGCGTGGTGGCAAGCATGTGATGCTGATGGGCCTGACAGCGCCGCTGGAGCAGGGGGCGACTGTGTCCGTCACGCTGACCTTCGAGAAGGCTGGCGATATGGTTTTGGACGTACCCGTCGATCTGAAGCGTATGCCTGGCGGTATGGACATGAGCGATGGCGCCGGAATGGACCATGATATGGACCATGGCGAAGACGTCGGCAAAAGCGAGTGACACGCGCCTGAAGGTGACTCTAGGCGGCCCCGTTGCGGGCCGCCTTTTGCATGTGTGGCGATTGCATTTGGTGCTGGGTTTGCTTGACGTCCGATCGGTCATTGGGGCCAGCGAGCGCTCTGGGTGCGGCATTGACCTGTGCAGCGCTTGAGCCGAAATCAGGCAAAAACGTGGATTGGCTGGCATTGGCGACGAATCGGTGGGATCAAGGGCAGGCCGCCGCATAGGCGTTGCACGATTGCGAGGGACGAATGATCATCTACGGACTCAAAAACTGCGACACATGCCGAAAGGCAGCCAAGGCGCTGCCGGACGCCACCCTTCACGACGTGCGCGAAGCGCCGGTGCCGGACGGCACGCTATCCGCAGCGCTGGCCGCGTTCGGGGACGCGTTGGTCAACACCCGCTCGACCACCTGGCGCAACCTGCCCGAAAACGAGCGCGGTGATGCGCCGCTGGAGCTGATCGGGCGGCATCCCGCGTTGATGAAACGGCCGCTGATCGACGCAGGCGGCACGCTTTATCTGGGGTGGGGCAAGGATGTTCAGGCGGCGCTGGTTCAGGCCTGACGCATATCAAGCCGCCGCTGGATCAGACGGTCCAGCGACAGGGGGCCGGCGCCGCGAATCACCAGCACCAGCAACAGAAATACCCATAACGTGCGTTGGTCCATGATTAGCGAATCGGGCGCCCGGTCGAACCACGCGCCAACAGCGCCCGGCTCGGCCAGAAGGCCGTGACCGATCATGTCGGTGGCCGATTGGATGGTGACAAAGCCGATCATCCCCAGCGCGGCCAGCCGCGTGGCAAGGCCGGTGACAATCAGCAGCGGCAGGATGAATTCGGCCCAGGTGCCGGCAAGGACCACCAGCGTGTGCAGGATGTTTAGCTGGCCGGTGTCATATCCCGACGCCTCCATCGCACGTGGAAATATCTGCGCATAGGCCCCCGTGGAAGGCTGGAAAAGTCCGAACAGGCCATCGCCCAGCTTGGTCAGGCCGGACGCCCAGTAATAAACCATCAGCACCGCTGCGAATACCGCGCGCGCGGCGAGGCCCAGAAGCGCATCGGCGCGTGTCAGGATATCGGTGGCGGTTTGGTAGGCCGAAATCAGGCGGTTCATGGCGCGTCTCCTACAATGAGACGGTGAATGGCGCCGCCACCGATGAGGATCGTCAAGGTCTCGGACAGATCAAAATGTGGCGCGTCTTTCAGCGCGATGTCATGCGCCACGCCGATGGGGTGACCGTCCGCCAGCCCTTGGACGAAGGCCGCGCCGCCGGGGCCGGGCACGGCCATCTGCGGATCGAATCCGGGGCGCGTGACGATCACGTCCTGCGCGGCCCCGGTTGGCTGCGGCGCACCGTCCTGCATCGCATAGGTCCAGATCGCGTGGACCGGCCAGCGCGACCGGATGATGCGCAGCGCGGGGGCCAGTGCGATGCGCGCTGCCGGCAGCGAGTCCGGCGGCTTGCTTTGCAGAATTGCCGGGTCGATGGGCTCGCAATCGGCCGCATGGTAGGAGTCGCGCAACGCCTGCTCCAGCCGTGCGACGTCCGCCAGATATCCCAGATGCGCGAGCGGTGCGAACCCGTCGAGAAAGCCGGGCAGGGCGGCGCCGTATTGCGCGATCATCGGCACATCCGGCGGATGCTGGCGCAGAAACTCCCCCATGACGGCGCGGAAATTGCGCTGGCCTATCAGCTTGGCGATGGCCGGGAAGCCGACCTCCAGCGCGTCCGTCAAGCTGGAGGCCACGTTATTGCGATAGACTTCAAAGCGGCGGCCTGCGGGCCGCCCGCGCCCATCGCTCAGGCCCGGCGGGGCGGCCGCGCCCGCGTCCATAAGGGCGGTGCGGAACATTGTCTGATTGCCGCTCATGCGGGCACCGTCGCCAGCGCGGCGGCGGCGCGCGTGGCCTCATCGCGCAGGACCGGCCAGTCCGGCACGTCCGCGTCCCATTCGATCAGCAACGGGCGCGGCCCGGACAGCGCCAGCGTATGGGCCAGCAGATCCCAGACCGGATCAGCGACCTCGCGCCCGTGACTGTCGATCAGCAAGGGCGCGCCGTGATCGTCCAAGTCCTCGTCATGGCCGCCAAGATGCAGCTCGCCGATATGCTGAACGGGGAAGGCGTCGATATAGGCGCGTGCGTCCATGTTCAGATTGGTCGCCGAGATAAAAACGTTGTTGACGTCCAGCAGCAGGCCGCAGCCGGTGCGCGTGGCCAGTTCAGCCAGAAAGTCGGTTTCGCTCATCGTGCTGGCGTCGAAGGCAAGGTAGCTTGACGGGTTTTCCAGCAGCATCGGGCGGCACAGCACCTGTTGCACTTCGTCGATGTGATCGGCGACGCGGGCCAGCGTTTTTGCCGTATAGGGCAGGGGCAGCAGATCGTTGAGGAAGGCGCCGTCATGCGTCGACCAGGCCAGATGCTCGGAAAAGCTGGCGGGGTTCAGCCAGCCAACGAGGTGGCGCAGACGCGCCAGATGATCGGGGTCCAGCCGCCCTTCGCCGCCGATGCTGAGGCCGACACCATGCACGGAAATGGCAAATCTGTCAGCCAGTTCGCGCAGTTGGGCAAGAGGGCGGCCGCCGGCGCCCATATAGTTTTCGGCGTGGATTTCCAGCCACTCGACCGGCCCGGGATCGGCCATCAGGTCGGCGAAATGCTGCGGCTTGTAGCCGATGCCGGCCGCGACCGGCAGGGGGCGGGGCGTATCATCCAGCATGGCGGTGCCTCCTGTTGGGGTGCGTCAGGTGGGGCGTTTGGTGGGGCGAAAGACGCAGTGGCGCCTTTCGCCCGTTCCGGATCAGGCCGGCAGATCGCGCTCCAGCGCCTCAAGCGCGCCTGTGCGCGGGGTGCCGTCCTCCATGGCGGGCAGCTCCATCGTGGTGCAGGCGCCTTCGTCGACCAGCGTCCAGGCGTTGCCCTGATAGTCGACTTTCGATGTGCCTGCGCAGGTCGTGCCGGCGCCGGCCTTGCAATCGTTTTCGCCTGCCAGCGACACGCCATAGCACTTCACTTGGCCCTCGGCGGCGGCAGTGGTGGCGTAGCCGGCCAGCGCGGCGGTGAAGGCGCCTGCGATGGCGGCGGTTTTTATCATGTTGGACATTTAGAGGTCTCCCTGTTGATTATCGTGGGCTTGATTTGATCGCATAAGCGATGGGCAAGCATAGGGTCGCCGCCGCGCTCCGGGCCAATCACGGAACCGTCAGACACAAAACTGTTAGACGCAGCGCGCCTATCTTGCATTGATAATAAAGGGAAATTTTCGATGTGCGCTGCGCGGCGACAGACCTTGCCGCCGCGCTTTTTGCCGTAATGTTACAGTTGATCGGGCGCGGTTGCCTCGCGGCCCAGCTCTGCCGTTACCTCGTCCAAGGGGCGGACGCTGGACTGTTTTTCGCCCAGACGGCGCAGCGATACGGTGCGATCCTCGATCTCGCGGTGGCCGCAGGCCAAGATGACGGGCACCTTGCCGACCGAATGTTCGCGCACCTTGTAGTTGATCTTCTCGTTGCGCACGTCGGCCTCGGCGCGCACGCCTGCGGCTTGCAGCGCAGCCACGACTTCCTGCACATAGGCGTCCGCCTCGGACACGATGGAGGCGACGACCACTTGGCGCGGGGCCAGCCAGAACGGCAGCTTGCCGGCGTGCTCCTCGATCAGGATGCCGATGAACCGCTCAAAACTGCCCAGCGTGGCGCGGTGCAGCATGTAGGGCCGCTGCTTGCTGCCATCCGCCGCGATATAGGTGGCGCCCAGCCGTTCAGGCAGGTTGGGATCCACCTGAAAGGTGCCGCATTGCCATGTCCGGCCAATCGCGTCGGTCAGGTAGAAGTCCAGCTTCGGCCCATAGAACGCGCCGTCCCCGGGCTCCAGCGTGAAGTCGCGGCCGGTGGCCTTGATCGCGCCCTCCAGCGCGCTTTCGACATGATCCCAGCTTTCGTCACTGCCGACGCGCACTTCGGGGCGGGTGGCGAATTTGATCTCGAACTGCTCGAACCCAAGATCGGCATAGATTTCAGCGAGGAAGTTGATGAACTTCGCGCATTCCTCTTCGATCTGGTCCTCGGTGCAGAAGATATGCGCGTCGTCCTGCGTGAACCCGCGCACACGCATGATACCGTGCAGCGCGCCCGACGGCTCGTAGCGCGAGCAGGAGCCGAATTCGGCCAGCCGCAAGGGCAGATCACGATAGGATTTCAGGCCCTGATTGAATACCTGCACATGGCAGGGGCAGTTCATCGGCTTCAGGGCGTTCACAGCCTTTTCACGGGCGTGTTCCTCCTCGACCTCGACGATGAACATGTGGTCTTGGTATTTATCCCAGTGGCCCGACGCCTCCCACAGCTTGCGGTCGACGACCTGGGGCGTGTTGATTTCCTGATAGCCGCCGGCGCGCTGCTTGCGGCGCATGTAGTCCTGCAACTCGGTGTAGATCGTCCAGCCGTTTGGGTGCCAGAACACCTGACCGGGGGCCTCTTCCTGCATGTGAAACAGGTTCATCTCGCGGCCCAGCTTGCGGTGGTCGCGTTTCGCGGCCTCCTCCAGCATGTGCAGATGCGCCTTCAGCTTTTCCTTGGAGCTGAACGCGACGCCATAGATGCGCTGCAGCATCTCGCGATTGCTGTCGCCGCGCCAATAGGCGCCTGCGACGCTCATCAGCTTGAACGCGTCGCCGGGCAGTTGGCCGGTGTTTTGCAGGTGCGGGCCACGGCAGAGGTCCTGCCAATGCCCGTGCCAATACATGCGCAGCGGCTCGTCGCCGGGAATCGACTCGATCAGCTCGACCTTGAAGGGCTCGCCCAGTTCCTTGTAGTGCTGGATCGCGCGGGGCCGGTCCCAGACTTCGGTGCGCACGGGGTCGCGCGCGGCGATGATCTCGCGCATCTTCTTCTCGATCAGGCCCAGATCTTCGGGTGTGAAGGGCTCCTTGCGGTCGAAATCATAGTACCAGCCGTTTTCGATGACCGGGCCGATCGTGACCTTCACATCAGGCCAGATTTCCTGCACGGCGCGGGCCATCACATGCGCCAGATCGTGGCGCAGCAGCTCGTTCGCCTGCGGCTCGTCCTGCATGGTGTGGATGGCGATGGCGGCGTCGGTATTGATCGGCCATTGCAGATCCCAGTGCTGGCCATCGACCGATGCCGAGATTGCCTTTTTGCCCAAGGATTTGGAAATATCGGCAGCGACCTCGCCGGGGGTGATGCCGGGGGCATATTCACGGGCGTTGCCATCGGGAAATGTCAGGGAGATTTGGGCCATTTTCGGCGCTCCTCGTCGGTTTGGCGCCTACGCGTGCGCCCGGTTGCGGGTGAGCCGCCCTTTTGCCGCCGCCCTGCGCGGCTGTCAAGGCGCGCCGCAGTGCGATTGCCGTTGGAGATGGCGCTGCGCGGGAGTAAGCTGGTAGAGTGAACACCCTAAAAGGAAGGCCCGCGATGACCCACTATAATCCGAATATCGAACTGACAGTCGCCGACATGGACCTGATCGAAGATGCGCTGCGTCAGGCCAAGCGGCGGCTCAGCATGCCGGAAGGCCCGGAGACGGACGCCCCCATCGCGGGCCGGTCGATCCGCGAGATCGATGAATTGCTGGGCCGGCTGCATAATCAGAAGGTGTTCTTTCGCCCCAGCAAGAAACCCTACGTCAGCGGCTAAAGCCCCTATTGCACCGCGCGGCGCGGGCTGTGACATTGTCCCTTGCATTGAAAAGGGGCAGCCATGACAGATCCGCAGCCATGTTATCTGGACACGCCGCAGGGGCGGCGCATCGCCTACCACCGCACTGCGGGCGCGGGGCCGGGGATCGTGTTTCTCGGCGGGTTCATGTCGGATATGGACGGCACCAAAGCGGTACATCTGGAAGCGGCGGCGCGCGCGCGGGGCAGGGCATTTCTGCGGCTGGATTATTCCGGTCACGGCGCGTCGTCCGGCACGTTCGAAGAGGGCTGCATCGGCGATTGGACCGCCGATGCGATCGCGGCGATCGAGGCGCTTACCGAGGGGCCTCAGATCCTGATCGGCTCGTCCATGGGCGGCTGGATCGCGCTGCTGATCGCGCGGGCCATGCCCGAGCGGGTGGCGGGCCTTGCCACCATCGCCGCCGCGCCCGATTTTACCGAAGACGGCATGTGGGCCGGGATGAACGACATCGAGCGCGCCAAGCTGATGCGGGAGGGCCGCATTTTTGTGCCCAGCGATTATGATGCGCCCTACCCGATCACCCGGCATCTGATCGAAGACGGGCGGGAAAACCTTGTTTTGCGCGATCCGCTGGAATTACCCTTTCCTGTTCGGTTTTTGCAGGGAACGGCCGATACTGACGTCGATATTTCGGTTGCACTAGCGCTTTTGCATCATGCCGATGGTATGGACATGCGCCTGACGCTGGTCGATGGGGCCGATCACCGCTTCTCCACACCTGACTGTCTGGACCTGGTCGAGGCGGCGCTGGACGAGGTGACAGCGCGGGCGGCAGGCTGATGCGGCGGCCCCGCTCCATGCGCGGGCTGGAGGATCTGGGGCGCGTAAGGCTCAGCCGTCATTTCTATATGCGCGATTTCCTCTTTTCCGAGATTGGCAACATCCACGGCATCCCCAATATCCCCGACCATCCCGATATCGCCATCGCCCATGGCCGGGGGCTGTGCCAGAATTTGCTGGACCCGCTGGAGGAGACATTCGGGCGTATCGCTATCCGCTCGGGCTATCGTTCGGCAGCCCTCAATCGCTTTGGGAACGAGAACGGGCTGAACTGTGCGCGGAACACCGCCAACCAAGGCTCGCACATCTGGGACGTGCCGGGCGCGGCGGCTGGCGCCTGTACGTCGCTGGTGATACCGTGGTTTTCCGATCAGTATGACCGGGGCCGGGACTGGCGCGATTTGGCGTGGTGGCTGCACGATCATCTGGAATATTCTGAAATCTATTTCTTCCCAAAGCTCTGCGCGATGAGCCTCACGTGGAGGATGAAGCCACTACGCACTATCTCCAGCTATATCGCGCCACGGGGCCTGCTGCTGCGCGCAGGTGCCGTGCCGCAGGAAAGTCCAGAGGCGCGGCGTGCGCGCTACGCTGATTTTCCGCCCTTTCGCGGTATCGCTTACCCGGCCTGCCCATCTGCCGGTTGACGCCGGTGCGGCGTGTGCGACTGTGCGCGTAATCCGGCACCGAGGAGGGACGATCCATGCGCGAGGCCATTGTTCTGCTGCCGGACGTCATGTGCGATGCACGGCTGTTTGGCCCGCAACTGGCCGCTTTCAGCAAAAGCCACGCGGTGACCGTTGCCCCCATCACCGGCGGCGACCGGATTGAGGAGATCGCATCGAACCTGCTGGACGTGCTGCCGCGCAAATTCGCGGTTGCGGGGCTGGCCCTGGGGGGCGCTGTTGCGATGGAGTTGCTGCGCCGGGCGCCGGACCGGGTGGCGCGAATCGCGCTCATCGGCGCCAACGCCTTTGCCGAGACGCCGCAATCAGCCGCCGATCTGGAGCCGGTCATCATCAAGGCGCGGGCGGGCAATATCGGCGGGATGGTCGATAGGTTGCTTGGTCCCGATATGCTGGCACCCGGTCCGATGCGCGCCGAAGTGATGGCGCTGGTGCGCGATATGGCCGATCACCTGGGGCCGGACCTGATCACGCGGCAGATCCGGGCAATGCAGCGGCGACGCGACTACCAGGCGGAGCTTCGCAGATGCAGGGTGCCTGCGCTGGTGTTATGCGGCGAACATGACGGTAAGGCAGCGGTCAAGCGGAGCAGCTTCCTTGCCGATCTGATCCCCTACGCTGAACTGAGTGTCATTGCAGGCGCGGGTCATCTGCCCACGCTTGAGCAGCCCGATGCCACCACGGACGCGCTGAACGCATGGCTGCGGCAGCCGCTGGTGCTGCGATAAACCCCCGCCCACAACGGGGCAGGGGCTGTTTTCGTGGTCAGTTATCGCTATCAGGCTGCGGCAATCTTGCCTGCGGGTTTTGCGTCCGATTTGCCTTTGGATTTGGCGTCGCCGGTGTCCGGCTTCGGCGTAGCCGCCACCTTGGCACCTGCCTTGTCCGTAGACGGTCCGCTGTTGCGATCAATGAAATCCAGAACAAGCGGGCGGATATTTTTACGCCAGCTCCGGCCGGCAAAGATGCCGTAGTGGCCCGCGCCAGGCTCGACATGGCTGGCTTTCATCGAATCTGGCAGGCCGGTCAACAGGTCCAGCGCCGCGATGCACTGGCCCGGGGCTGAAATATCGTCCTTCCCGCCCTCGACCGTCTTGACCGCGGTGTTCGTGATCTTGCCGAGATCGACAGGGCGGCCCTTGATGGTGAATTCGTTGTTGGCAATCTCGCGCCCCTTGAAGATCCGCTCGACCGTCGAGAGATAGAATTCGGCGGGCATGTCCATGACGGCGAGATATTCGTCATAGAACCGGTTGTGCGCGTCGTAATCGCCGCCTTCGCCCTTGGCGACGCGCGCGATCTGGTCGCTGAACGCCTTGGAATGCTTCTCGTTGTTCATCGAAATGAATGAGCTGAGTTGCAGAAGGCCGGGATAGACCATGCGCCCGACGCCCGGGTATTTGAACCCGACGCGCTGGATCATCGTCTCTCCGAGTTGGCCCATGGTGACGCGGCGGCCAAAATCGGTGACTTCGGTCGGATTCGCATCCGGATCAATTGGCCCGCCGATCAGCGTCAGCGAACGTGGCTGCGCCTCGGGCTCTTCCTCGGCCAGAAGGGCGGTCGCGGCCAGTGCCAGCGGAGCCGGCTGGCAGACGGCGATCACATGCGTGTCCGGCCCCATCTCGCGCATGAATTCCGCCAGATAGAGCGTATAGTCCTCGACGTCGAATTTCCCGGCGCTAACCGGAATATCGCGGGCATTATGCCAATCGGTGATGAACACTTCGCAATGGACCAGCAGGCTTTTGACGGTCGAGCGCAGCAGCGTTGCGTAATGCCCCGACATCGGCGCGATCAAAAGGACGCGCCGCTTCATCGGTTTTCGGCCCGGCACGGCGAACTGGATCAGGTTGCCGAACGGCTTTTCGACGATGGTATCGATGCTGACCAGATGGTCCTTGCCATCGTCGCAGGTAAAGGTGCGAATCCCCCAGTCAGGTTTTGCCACCATTCGGGCGAAAGTACGTTCGGTCACTTCACCCCAGGCTGAAATCCATTGGAACGCAGGGTTTGGCGTCATGCTGAAAATCGGATAGGATGCGAATGACAGGGCGGTTGCCCCGAGCCATTGATTGGCGTTGCGCATCGATTCCATCATGTCATAGGTGGCCATGTAGCGCATGAGACTCCTTCAGGGCGGTCCGCCCTATTATGTTTGTCGCGGGGTTCCCGACCAACCTGGCCAAGACGTAGCGACGAAATGCTGCGTAGCAGAAACTTAGGGTGAAATAGTCCAGATGGCAACAAATCAACAAAGCTCAGACGAAAATCAAGACGAAACACCCGACCGCATGGCAGCCAATCTGGCCCTTGTGGAAGAGCTTTCGCAGCGTCTGATCGCTGCAATGTCGCGCCGCAATCCGGCCAATCCGACGCTGCACGCCCCTTCGCAGGATCTCTTTGCCAAGGCGGCTACGTCCTACTGGACCGAGGCGCTGGAGAACCCCGCGAAGCTGTATGAGAACCAGCTGGAATATTGGGGCCAGTCGGTGCGCCAGTTCATGCAGGCGCAGCAGATGATGCTGACCGGCGCGACCCCGCCGCAGGAGGAGGAGGACAAGCCGCGCGACAAACGCTTTGCCAACCCCTTGTGGTCCACACACCCCTATTTTCGCTATATTCGCGAGCAATACGAGCTGAACGCAAAGGCCGTGGCCGATGCCGTGGCCGAGATTGATGACCTGGATCCGGTCGAGAAAAAGCGGCTCGATTATTTCTCGCGCCAGATTGTCGATATGATGGCCCCCACCAATTTTCTGGGCACCAACCCTGACGCGTTGGAAAAGGCCGTGGCGACCGAGGGCGAAAGCCTGGTCAAGGGGCTGGAGAATCTCGTCGCGGACCTTGAGGCGAACAACGGCGAGATGGTGGTGCGTCTGGCGGACGAATCCGCGTTCGAGCTGGGTGGCAATATTGCCACAACTCCGGGCAAGGTTGTCTATCGCAACGAGATGATGGAGCTGATCCAATACGCACCCTCAACCGAGAAGGTGCGCGAAATCCCGGTCATCATCTTTCCGCCCTGGATCAACAAATTCTACATTCTCGATCTGAAGGAACAGAACAGCCTGATCAAATGGATCACCGGGCAGGGCTATACCCTGTTTGTCGTCTCCTGGGTGAACCCCGATGTCAGCCACGCCGATATCGGTCTGGAGCAATATGTCGAGGACGGCTATCTGGCCGCGATCCGCGAGGTGCGCGCGATCAGCGGCACGGACAAGGTGAACGCTGTCGGCTATTGCATCGCGGGAACCACGCTGGCGTTGACATTGTCGCTGCTCAAGGCGCGGGGCGACACATCGATCAATTCCGCCACCTTCTTTACCGCGCTGACCGATTTCTCCAACCAGGGCGAGTTTACGCCCTTCCTGCAGGATGATTTTGTCGACGGTATCGAGGCCGAGGTTGAGGCCCAGGGCATTCTGCGCGCCTTCATTCTGGGTCGCACGATGAGCTTCCTGCGGTCGAACGACCTGATCTACACCCCCGCGATCCGCAGCTATATGTTGGGCGAGACGCCGCCCGCGTTTGATCTGCTCTACTGGAACGGCGACGGGGCGAACCTTCCGGGCAAGATGACGCTGCAGTATCTGCGCGGCCTGTGCCAGCAGAACCGCTTTGCCGGGGAGGAGGGGTTCGAGTTGCTGGGCGAAACGCTGCGGCTGTCCGATATCGACGTGCCGCTCATGGCGATCACCTGTGAGACGGATCACATCGCTCCGTGGAAGGATTGCTACCGCGGGATGCAAAAGACCGCCTCGACGGATCGCACCTTCGTCGTGTCTCAGTCGGGGCATATCGCGGGCATCGTCAACCCGCCCAGCAAAAAGAAGTACGGGCACTATACCAACGGGGACTGGTCCGGCGACGCCGCCACATGGATCGAGGCCGCGACTTTTACCGAAGGCAGTTGGTGGCCGCGCTGGGAATCATGGCTGCGCCCGCGCTCGGGCGACGAGGTGCCCGCGCGCGAGCCAGGCGATTCGGCCCATCCTCCCCTTGCCGATGCGCCGGGCGACTATGTGCGCAAGCGCGCCGTCCGCTGAAAATCACGCTACGTCAATGTCTTGGTCGATCATGTCGAAATAAATGCTGCAGTGCAGAAAAAATCCTTGAAATGCCGCACTGCAGCATCCATATTGTTTGCAGACGCAGGAACGGCGGAGAGGTTTCCGCCCTTAGCAAAGGAGCTACACCATGGCTAACAAGGCACAAGACATGAATTCGATGATGAAAGACATGATGGGCGCATTCCCCGTCGACACCAAGTCGATGGAAGACACGTTCAAGAACCAGGCCGCGCTGGGCGAAAAACTGTCGAGCGTTGCGCTGAGCGCCGCCGAGAAGTCCGCAGAAATCCAGAACGCATGGACGAAATCGACCCTCGAGAAGATGGCCGACATGTCCAAGGCCAAAACTGATCCGGCCGACTACGCCAAGGCGATCAGCGATTTCGCATCCTCCAACGCCGAAGTCGCCGCCGAAAACATGGCCGCCTTCGCCGAGATCGCGAAGAAGGTCCAGACCGAGACCATGGAACTGATGATGTCCGCCGGTCGCGACCTGCAGGAAGACGCAACCCAGGCCGTCAAGAAAGCAACTGACGACATGTCCAAAGCTGCCGCCAAGGCAGGTAACGCCGCGAAGTAATTCGCAGCTGATATCGCGTCCTTCCTCCTCCCTGAGGGCGCGGCATCGATCGGGCGGGCTGCTATGCGGCTCGCCCTTTCTTTTTGCACGCGCAGCGACTACGCTACGCTGCACCGCTGCATTTCATTGGGAGAGCCGCCCTTGGCCGACAAAGACAAGCCGCTGCTGATCAAACGCTACGCCAGCCGCCGCCTCTACAATACCGAAACCTCCGATTACGTCACGCTCGAGGATATCAGCCAGTTCATCCGCGATGGGCGCGACGTGCAGATCATCGACCTGAAGTCGGGGGACGATCTGACACGTCAATATCTGCTGCAGATCATCGCCGAACACGAAAGCCGGGGCGAAAATGTCCTGCCGATCAACGTGCTGAACGATCTGGTGCGCAGCTACACCACGCAAGCCGGCAGCGTCGTTCCCGAATTCCTCGCCGCCAGCTTCGAGATGTTGCGCGACGGGCAGTCGAAACTGCTGGAGAATATGACCAAAGCCACCCCGATGGCCAAGATGCCCGGAATGGAGGCGATGCGCCTGCAGCAGGAAGCGTTCATGAAAGCCATGACAGGCGGTCTTGGCGGCATCGGCGGCGCGTCTTCCAAGGGCACGCGCGAGGCGGCCCCGGACAGCGACCTCGAAGAGATCAAGGCCCAGCTGGCCGCGCTTCAGGAACAGTTGTCACGTATGGGCAAGTAACCGGCGATGGCGGGCAGCACCGGCCGGATCACGCTCTGGGGGATCGAGGTGTTCATGGCCGCGGCCGATGAACGCTCGATTTCCGCGGCCGCCCGGCGCCTTGGCGCCAGTGCCTCAACCATCAGCCAGCAGCTCAGCAACTTGGAAACTGCCGTCGGCGCCCTGCTGCTCGAACGTAGCGCGCGCCCCCTGCGCCTGACCCGCGCGGGCGAAATCATGCACCGCCGCGCGCAGGTCATCCTGAACGAGGCCGCCCAGGCCCGCGCCGAACTGGCGTTGTCGGATCTGACGTCCCTGACGCTTTTCCGCCTCGGCATGATCGAGGATTTCGAGGCCGACGTGACACCCCGCCTGCTGACGCATATGGCGGATCGCCTGACCGCGTGCAGATTTCAGCTTGAAACCGGCGCCAGCCACATGCTTCAGGATCGTCTGGACGCGCGCAATCTCGACGTGATCGTCGCCGCGCAACTGGGAGCGGCGCCCGAATGGACCGAAACCCATCCGCTTCTGCGTGAGGGGTTCGTCGTCGCCGCGCCGTGCGGCGTGGTTGACCCGCGCGCCGACGTGCTGGACCAACTGCGCCGCCTGCCGCTGGTGCAATATACCCAAGCTCACTACATGGGCCGCCTCATCACGTCGCATCTGGCGCGCGAGAAATTTGCGCTGCCGCACCGGTTCGAGCTGGACAGCTATCACGCCATCCTCGCGCTTGTCGGGCAGGGTAGCGGCTGGACCATCCTACCGCCGCTGGCCCTGATGCGGGCGCGCCGCTTTGCCGATCAAATCGATGTGCTGCCTTTGCCGTTCCAACCGCTGACGCGCACCATCACGTTGACCGCGCGCAAGGATATCCTGCAATCCATGCCCGCCGAAGTGGCCGCCACGCTCAAGCCGATCCTGCAAGAGGCCATCGTCACCCCGGCACTGGCGCGTTACCCCTTTCTCAAGGATGCGCTGACGGTCCTGTGACCCGCCGTTCCCCGGCTTTTTCTTGGTCTAAATACCCAAATCCCGCCGGACGCACCGCGCGCGCCCGCCTGTTTTTCAAACGCCGTCAGGTGCCATAGGCCTGCGCCGGTCCCATCACATCCTCCACCGCGCTCAAAATGGCACCCGCGATTGCGTCTTGCTGGTCGCGCGTCAGGCGGGCGGGCAGGCGGGTGTCGCAGGCTCGTGCCAGCATCGCGCGCGTTTTCGGCAAGTGCGGCACATCGCCGGGGATGAACTGCCAGTTCCAGAAGGCGCGCGCATTGTCTTGGCTTTGCCCGAAGATCTGCACCTTGACCCCGCGCCGGGCGGCAGCCGCCGCAAAGGCGCGGACCTCGTCCTCGTCCATGCATACCAGATTGAACTGGATCGAATCGGGTGCCCGCTCCTCCGGTGCCAGTGGCGCCGGCACGGTCAGCCATGGGCTCTGCTCCAGCAGCGCGGCGACATGATCGTGCCCCGCGCGCCCGTCGCGCACGCGGCGCGGGATTTCGTCCAATTGGGGGCGGATGATTGCCGCGCTCAGGTTGTTCAGGCGCAGATTGTAGAGCGGCAGCTTGTTCTGCCAGCGGCCAAGGGCATCCTTCAGCGCGTTGTCGCCGTGGGTCAGATGCTTGGCCCAGTTATGCTCGTAGGCGCCCGACATGATGATCGCGCGCGCGACCAGATCGGCGTCGTCGGTGATCATGATGCCGCCTTCGCCCGCGTTCAGCAGCTTGTAGGACTGAAACGAAAAGCAGCCAATCCGCCCGATCGTGCCGATATTGCGGCCGTGCCACGTGGTGCCCAGCGAATGGGCCGCGTCCTCGATCACCGGAATGCCGCGCGCGTCGCAGAGTTCCATAATGGCGTCCATGTCGGACGTGTGCCCGCGCATGTGGCTGATGATGACCGCGCTGATATCGCCGTCCAGCCGCGCCTCGAAATCGGCCATGTCGATGCGGTAGTTGTCGCCGACCTCGCACAGGACCGGGATGCAATCCGCATGGATCACCGATGAGGGCACCGCGGCAAAGGTAAAGGCCGGGATCAGAACGCGCGCGCCATGTGGCAGGTCCAGCGCCTTGAGCGACAGGAACAGCGCGGCCGAGCAGCTGGAGACCGCCAGCGCATAGCGCGATCCCATGGCTAGCGCGAACTCGCGCTCCAGCAAGGCAACGGGCGAATCCTCGGGCGCAGTATAGCGAAACAGATCGCCCGATTGCAGCATCGCATCAATGGCGGCGCGGGCGGCTTCGGGGATGGGTTCGGCGTCGTATGTGTTGGGGGGCAAAGCGGTCGCAGGCATATTTCACCTTTTCCGAAAGAGCATTTCACCTTTTCTAAACGAAAACGGCCCTTGTGCGAAAGCACAAACTACGCGGTTCATTTGATCAGAAGGTTTTCCATAGGCCGATCTGAATGCCGAAATCCTCGGCATTTATCAGGCCGGTGCTTGTGGCGACCTCGATATGGCGGCCCGGCGCGACCTGCCAGACGACAGAGGCGCTGGCGCGCAGGAAATCGGGGGTTTGCGGCGTGCCACCCTGTTGCAGCTGCCAGATTATCATGGTCCCCTCCCAGACATTCAAGCCCAGTGTTGCGTCGATCGACAGATCCACATCGCCGGGGGTGATGGCGGCGCGGATGTCGACATTGGTCCAGCCGTCCAGCCCGCCCAATTGCAGCCCCCGGCCAACCGATATTCCCGGCCTCAGCGCCGGATCATTGGTGATGGCGCCTGCGGCCAATTGAAACGAAACGTGCAGATCGTCGCGACGAATCGGCATCAGAACAAAGGCCAGCGCCTTGTATTCGCCCGTCTCATCGCCGCCGATATCAAGGCCCCCGGTCAGGTCCGGGTTCAGTCCGTATTCTGCGTATAGGGTGCTGTAGGTCTTGGAGATGGCCCCATCCTGTGCCTTGATGCTCCAGGACGTGAATCCCTCGCCCTCGGCGCGCAGCCACGCGCCCGCGCGCGCCGCGGGGAGCCACGCCAGCAGGCAGCAAAGTGCAAGGGGCAGGGCGTGGGCCGGGCGCATCGTTTAATATTGGGTAAACTTGGTGAACAAATGGTTAATATTCTGTCGCTTTGCGCAAGCCCGCCCCGGTGCTAGGCTGAAGTGTCACAAAGGAGAATTGCCATGCCGACGATCCAGTTTCCCAGCCCGCACCAGACCGTTCTGACCACGTTCGAGATGACCCCCGGCACCGCTCAGGATCTTCTGGATGCGCTGACCGAAGCCTATGACCAGTTCATCTCGAAGCAACCGGGTTTTATCGCGGCGGGGCTGCACATAAACGACGCGCAGACGCGCATCGCCAACTATTCGCAATGGAAGCGCCGCGAGGATTTTCAGGCGATGCTGCGCAGCGATGAAATGCGCCGCCGTAACCGCGATATTCACAGCCTTTGCCGCAGTTTCGAGCCGGTGATGTACGACGTCGCCGCGATCTTTTGAAGCCTTAGATACCCAGCCGGTCGCGCAGCGAGTACCACGTCATCGCCAGCACCAGCAGCGGCGCGCGCAGTGCCGGACCGCCCGGAAACGGTGTCGCCGGCACGCGCGCCATCGTATCGAACCCATCCGCCTGACCGCGCACGGCCATTGCCATCAACTGCCCCGCATGGGTCGCACTGCCGACGCCGTGGCCGGAATAGCCCGACGCGCTGAGGATATTGGGCGCCAGCCGCGCCAGATAGGGCATCCGCCGGAGGGTGATCGCCAGCGTGCCGCCCCAGGCATAGTCAATCTGCACGTCGCGCAAGTGAGGAAAGATTTCCACCATCGGCTTGCGCACCAACGCCGCGATATCGGCGGGAAAGCGGTAGCCATAGCTTTCGCCGCCACCAAACAGCAGCCGTTTGTCATGGCTTAGCCGGAAATAATTCACCACGAATTTGGTGTCCGCCACAGCGACGTCCTGCGTCAGGACGCGCGCGGCGTCGTCGCCCAGCGGCTTGGTCGCGGCGATGAAATTGTTGATCGGCATGACCCGGCTGGCGACCTTGCCATTCAGCCCGCCAAGATAGCCGTTACAGGCAAGGATGACGTGATCGGCACTGATCTGTCCGGCTTTGGTATGGACGGTTGCACGCGAACCCTCATCAATGGAGGTGACTTCGCTGCGCTCGTAGATCCGCACGCCCGCCGCCTTGGCCGCGCGGGCAAGGCCGAGGGCGTAGCGCAAGGGGTGCAGATGCGCCGCGCCCATGTCCAGCGTCCCGCCGTGATAGGCGGGCGAGGGGCACAGCGCCTGCATCTGGCCGTGATCCAGTTTCTGGATCTGATCATAGCCATAGCGCTCTGCCAGATGGTCGGCGTAGGCATGTTCGTGGGCAGCCTCCTTGGCGCCGAAACAGGCGTGGGCGACGCCGGGGCGCAGGTAGCAGTCGATCTCATGCTTTGCGATCAGCGATTTGACGAGGGTCTTTGCATCCTCGGCCAGCTCCCACAGCTTGGCGGCATCATCCTTGCCAACCAGTTTCTCCAGCCCGGTCTGCTCCAGCCGCTGCCCGCTGCCAAGCTGCCCGCCATTGCGCCCCGACGCGCCGAAACCGACGCGCTGCGCCTCGATCAGGGCCACGTCCATGCCCGCCTCGGCCAGATGCAGCGCGGCCGAGAGGCCGGTATAGCCGGCGCCGACGACCACCACATCCGCGCGCGCCTCGCCCGTCAGAGGTGCATGTTCGGGCAGGGCGCCTGCCGTGGCGGCGTACCAGCTGGCAGGGTGTTCGCCGGCGCGGTCGTTGCTGTGCAGAAGGTTCAGCGCCATCGGGTCAGACGTTAAGCAGCAAATGTTCGCGCTCCCAAGGCGAGATGACCTGCAGGAATTCCTGATACTCGGCGCGTTTGACGATGGAATAGACGCGGGCGAATTCCGGCCCCAGCAGGGCGTGCAGTTCTGGCGCCTCGTCGAACAGATCCAGCGCATCGCCCAGAACCGGCGGCACGTCGCCCTCGCCCTCATAGCTGTCGGTCTTGCATTCCGGTTCCGGCATGATCTTTTCTTCAAGGCCCAGCAAACCGCAGGCCAGGCTGACGGCAATGCCCAGATACGGGTTGCAGTCCATCCCGGCCAGCCGGTTTTCCACGCGCCGCGCTTCGGGGCCCGCCAACGGCACGCGGATGCCTGTCGTGCGGTTGTCGCGGCCCCAGTCCAGATTGATCGGCGCCGCGTGATCCTTGACGTAGCGGCGGTAGGAGTTGACGTAAGGCGCCAGCACCGCGATGGCGCTGGGCAGGTGGCGCTGCATGCCGCCGATAAAGTGATAGAAGGCGTCCGTTTCAGTGCCGTCATCGCCGGAAAAAACGTTCTTTCCGGTTTTTGCATCCAGGATCGAATGGTGGATATGCATCGCCGATCCCGGCTCTTCCGCGATGGGCTTGGCCATGAAGGTGGCAAAGCAATTGTGCCGCATCGCCGCCTCGCGGATCAGCCTTTTGAAGTAGAAAACCTCGTCGGCCAGCTTGATCGGATCGCCGTGGGCCAGATTGATTTCCAACTGGCCTGCGCCGCCCTCCTGAGTGATGCCGTCGATCTCGAAACCCTGAGCTTCGGCGAAATCGTAGATATCGTCGATCACCGGGCCGAATTCGTCCACGGCGGTCATCGAATAGGCCTGCCGCGCAGCGGCCGGGCGGCCCGAACGGCCCATCATCGGTTCGATCGCCTGACCGGGATCGGTATTGCGCGCGACCAGATAGAACTCCATCTCGGGCGCGACAACGGGGACAAGGCCGCGTTCGGCATAGGCCTCGACCACGCGTTTCAGCACGTTGCGCGGTGAAAACGGGATCGGCTTCATTTCGCGGTCATAGGCGTCGTGGATCACCTGAAGCGTCCAGTCGCCG
Organism: Roseovarius sp.; assembly: GCA_036568405.1. GTDB lineage: Bacteria > Pseudomonadota > Alphaproteobacteria > Rhodobacterales > Rhodobacteraceae > Roseovarius. Next base: position 265,932 of record DATCSR010000034.1, on the reverse strand, counting down.
GTCCAGGGCGCGGCGCTGGCGGTGCTCATGTCGGGCACAAGGATCATGTCCCGCTCGATGAAACCGGCCTCGCCCGCCGCCTCGCCCCAGTCGCCGGTGATGGTCTGGAAAAAGATCGAATCGGGCAGGTGAAAATGCTTCTGCTTGGCAAATTTCGAGGCGGGCAGCGCCTTGCCCCGCGCGATGCCGGGCAGGTCCGAGATGATGCACTCGACCTCATCCAGGCGCTTGCCCTCAAGGTATTCGCGCGCCGCTTGCGGCAGGTCGTCGGTCCAATCGGCCATTCAGGCACCTCTTTTCAGGAAGGCGGCCATGCGGTCCGCCATGATCTGGTGTTGTGTCGGCTGGCCCACCCGCGCGATTGCGGCATCCAGCACTTCATCGGGAACCAGCCCGCGCCCGCGGCTTTCGGCCAGGCGGCTGAAAAACTCGTCGGTATGTTCGGGATGGGGCTGGATGGTCAGGATGCGATCGCCATACTGCAGCGCGGCGTTGTCGCAAAATTCGTTGCGCCCGATTACGGTGGCGCCCGGCGGGAGCTGTGTCACCTGATCCTGATGCCATGCGTTCAGCGCAATGGGCTGGCCGTCGATCACGTAGTCATGCCGTCCGACGGCCCAGCCATGGGAATATTTCTCGACCTTGCCGCCCAAAGCCTGCGCGATGATCTGGTGACCGAAACACACGCCGACCATTGGCCGCCCGTCGGCGTAGACGTCGCGAATGAACTGCTCCAGCGGGGGAATCCAGTCGTGCGGCTCGTAGGCGCCATGTTTGGAGCCGGTGATGAGCCAGCCGTCACATTCGTCCGGATGCTCGGGGAATTCGCCATCGACCACGGCATAGGTGCGGTAGCTGAGGCCGTGCCCCTTCAGCAGATCCGCGAACATGCTGTCGTAATCGCCCAGATCGTCCCTGATTTCGTCGGGCGAGTGGCCGGTCAGGAGGATGCCGATGGTCGGCATCTCGGGCTCGGGAGTGAGCGAGGGGTGGGGGGCGGTCAAAGGGGGGCCTCATAATTTGATCAAATTAAAGCGTAACCCAGCCAAAGCTGCCGGGCAAGGGTTAAAGACAAGGCATTTCAAACCTTGTCGAGATAGGTTTTCCAATGATCGAATTCGTTGATCCCGCCCATGACGGCAATCTCCTGCCGCTTGGTCCGCACGTAGTTTCGGATCAGGCGCGGCTCGAAAATGCGGGGCAGCAGGGGGGCGGCCTCGAACAGATCGACGGCGGTGGTCCAGTCTGTCGCCAGTTGCGGCAGATCCTTGCCATAGGCGCTGCCGGTCAGCGGCGGGCCGGGGTCCATCGCGTCCTCGATCCCGACCAATGCGGCGCCAAGGATGGCGGCAAAGCTGAGATAGGGATTGATGTCGCCGCCTGCAACACGGTGCTCGATCCGGCGCGCGCGGGGGGCGCCGCCGGGCACGCGGATCGCCGCCGTGCGGTTCTCGTAAGCCCAGCAGATCGCGGTCGGGGCATGGGCGCCGGGCGTCATCCGCGCATAGCTGTTGGCGTGCGGCGCAAACACCAGCGTCGAGCCCCGCATCGCGGCAAGGCAGCCGCCGATCGCGTGGCGCAGCGTGTCGGTGCCCTTGGGCCCGCCATCGTCGAAGATGTTGTTTCCCTCCGCATCCAGCACCGAAAAATGCATGTGCATGCCGTTACCGCTGTCCTGCGGAAAGGGTTTCGCCATGAACGTCGCGGCGCAATCAAAGCGGTGGGCGAGGCCGCGGATCAGCGCCTTGAACAGCCATGTGTCGTCGGCTGCGCGCATTGCGTCCTGATGGTTCAGCGTGATTTCGAACTGGCCGACACCGGCCTCGGAGGTGGTGGTCTGCGCCTCGATCCCCATGGCGTCGCAGGCCTCGTAGAGGGCTGACAGGAACGGATCGAACGCGTCCATCTGGCTGAGCGACAGGATCTCCGACGCGTCAATGCGCCGCCGGTTACGCGGATCGCGCACGTGTTTCAGCTGCTTGCCGCTGTCATCGACAAGGGTGAACTCCAGCTCGGTCGCCGCGATCACTTGCCAGCCGCGCGTCGCGTAGCGGTCCAGCACGCGCGCGAGCGCGTGCCGCGCATCGCCGTAGAACGGCGTGCCATCCTCCAGATACATTTGCATCGGCACCAGCGGCTGCTGGCTGTCCAGCCACGGCAGCGGCACCGGCCCGCGCGAGGTGGGGCGCATGATGCCGTCGGCGTCGCCGGTTTCGAACACCAGCGGGCTATCCTCGATATCGGCGCCCTTGATGTCGACGTTCAGGGCTGACAGCGGCATACGCACGCCGTCGTTTTCCAGCCTGGCCAGATAGCTGGCCGGCATCCGCTTGCCCCGCATCTGCCCGTTCAGATCACAGGTCGCCACGCGGAATGTTGCGAAATTTCCGATTTCCATGTCGTAGTCCCCTCGCTTTGAGGGGAGTGATTCACCGGAACAGGTTCAGGCGCAACCTCAATCTGGCGCGCGCCTCCTGTGGCAGGTGCCGGTTCAGCCGGATGTTGATCAGGCCAAAGATGCCGGTAACGGTCAGCGTGAGCACGATGAAAAACCCCGCAAGAATGGGGTAGGGCACGAAGGGATTGAAGGTCTTGTCCGCAAAGTAATTGGCATAATACAATGCATCGCCGCACTGCTGCCACGCGGGAAACCCGCTGAGAAACACCAGTGTCGTCGCGTGAAAAAGAAATATCGCCTCGTTCGTGTAGGCGGGCCATGCCAGCCGCAGCATGGTGGGCCAGATGATCCGCCGGAACCTGCGCCAGCCGGAAAATCCGTAGGCATCCGCCGCCTCGACATCGCCCTTGGGGATCGAGCGCAGGGCGCCGTAGAAAATTTCGCCGGAATAGGCGGCGGTGTTCAGCACCAGCACGACCAGCGCGCCCAGCCAGGCGGAGGTGAAGGCGTCAAAGGCCGGACTGAAGCTTTTAAGGCTGAGGAACAGGAAATAGGCAAAGAAAAACTGGATGAAAAGCGGCGAGCCGCGCAGCACGAAGATGAACCATTCGCTGGGTTTGCGGATCCAGGGATTGGCCGCGCCCTTGCCGAGGGCGACGGCGGTCGCGATGAAGAACCCGACAAAAACGGCGATGACGCCGAAATAGATGTTCCAGATCATCCCCGAGCCGATCAGCGTCACCTGCTGGCACAGCGTGAAATCCCCGCGCGGCAGCAACCGTTCGCCAAAGCCGATGCTGCGAAAGGCGTAGTCCTGAACGGTTTGCCAGCAGCTCATCGGCCCACCTTCCGCTGCGCTTCGCCGCCAGTGGTGGCCTGCCCATGGGTGAGGCGCGTCATCAGACGCTCCAGCACCACTTCGGAGGCTTTGGTGAACAGCAGGTAGAAGATCAGCAGTGCCAGAAAATACCACACGCGCCAGTCGCCATGCGGGTAATCGGTAAAGCGCGGATTGGCCGTGCCGCCCAGACTGCGCGCCCAGTAAACGATATCCTCGACCCCGAGCAGGAACAGCAGCGGCGTCGCCTTTATCAGAACCATCCACAGGTTGCTGAGCCCCGGCAGCGCATAGACCCACATCTGCGGCACGAGGATGCGTCGGAAGGCCTGGCGGCGGGTCATGCCGTAGGCTTCGGCCGTTTCTATCTGGCCGCGCGGCACGGCGCGCATCGCGCCGAAAAGGACGTTCGCGGCAAAGGCGCCAAAGACGATGGCAAAGGTCAGAATCGCCAGCCCAAAGCCATAGATTTCATGCACCCATTGCGGTGCGTTGCCCAAGGGCAGCTTGGCCGCCGCGCAGACGACGAAATCGGCGCCCTGCCGGATCGGCTGATCCCAGTCCGGGCACAGCACCTTGTGACGCACCCATTCGAAAGCCTGATCCAGCGCGATCACGAAAAAGAGGAAGTAGACGATGTCGGGAACGCCGCGCACCAGCGCGATATACCCCTTGCCGATCACACGCAGCGCAAAGATGCGCGAGCGCGCCGCCACCGCGCCGCCAAAACCGAAAGCCAGCGCTGCCGGGGCAGTTATTGCCAGCAGCAGCAGGACCGTTCCGAAGCTGGCGTAGAACGCCATCTGCTTGCCGGTCGTGAAATAGCAAGCGAACCAGCGGAAGGTGCCGAGCGTTTCGGGATCTGTGCAGAAACTGAAAATGGCGGGCCTCGTGGCGGGGGTGGGATTCTGAGTATTTTCAGAACGGTGAAAGAGGGGGCGCGCGGCCCCCTCGATCTGGTTTGCTTAGAACTTGGCGGCACCTTCGAGCCACTTGTCGATCAGCGCATTGAGGCTGCCGTCTTCCTTCATCGAGTCGATGGCGTCCGAGAACTTCTTGTTCAATTCGGTGTCGCTTTTGCGGGTGCCGATGGCCATGCCGTCGCCAAGAAGGATATCGTCGCCGACAATCATCAGGTCCGGGTCTTCTGCGGTGGCGGGCACGGCGTAGGCCTTGTCCGACAGGACCGCGTCGGCCTCGCCGTTGCGGACGGCGGCCAAGGTTTCCTCGGGCGTGGGGAATTCCAGCAGCGTGGCGCCGGACGACGCGACATAGCTGGCCTGGATGGTGCCGGACTGTGCTGCGACGACTGTATCGGGGCTGGTCAGATCGACGCCCTCGCGCGCAACCACGTAGGAGGACGGGTCGGGCTGGGTGTAGTTCGACGTGAAGTCGATGTCTTTCTTGCGCTCGTCGGTGATCGACATGCCCGCGATGATCGCGTCATAGTTGCCTGATGTGAGGTTCGGGATGATGCTGTCCCACTCGTTGGTGACCCATGTGCAGGTCAGTTCGGCGCGCTTGCACAGCTCATCCCCAAGCTCGCGCTCGAACCCGTCGACCTCGCCGGCGTCATTGACGAAGTTGAACGGAGGATAGGCGCCTTCGGTGCCGAGCCGGACGGTGTCCTGCGCGAAGGCGGCCCCGGCGGCGAAGCTGGCCGCGATGGCGGCGATGATAAGTTTTTTCATTGGTCTCTCCCTTTGGATTGGTTCGGGGTTTCAGTCCGGCATGGTCGAGCTGAGAAACTGCCGTAGCCGGTCTGATTTGGGGGCGCCGAAAAGCGTTTCGGGATCGCCTTGTTCTTCGATCAGGCCCTGATGCAGGAACACGGTGTGATCGCTGACGTCGCGGGCCATTTTCATATCATGTGTCACGATCATCATGGTGCGCCCTTCGGCGGCCAGATCCTTGATAACGCGAATGACTTCCTGTTCCAACTCTGGATCCAGCGCCGATGTCGGCTCGTCGAAGAGCAGGGCTTCGGGCTCCATCGCCAGCGCGCGTGCGATGGCGGCGCGCTGCTGCTGGCCGCCCGACAGCTGGGCGGGATAGGCATCGCATTTGTCGCCAATGCCGACCTTGTCGAGGTACGCCCGGGCGGATTTTTCCACTTCGGCGCGGGGGCGGCGCAGCACCGTGACGGGCGCCTCCATCACGTTTTGCAGGATCGTCAGATGCGCCCACAGGTTGAACTGTTGGAAAACCATGGCAAGATTGGTGCGGATGCGCAGCACCTGAGCCGGATCGGCCGGATGGCGGTCAAGGCCCTTGCCAGCCCAGCGGACAGGCTCGCCCTTGAACAGGATGTCGCCCTGCTGGCTGTTCTCCAACAGGTTCGCGCAGCGCAGGATGGTCGATTTTCCCGAGCCGGAGGAGCCGATCAGCGACACCACGTCGCCGCGCCGGGCGGTGATGGACACGCCCTTGATCACCTCTAGCGAGCCGTAGGCCTTGTGCAGGTTGATGATCTCGATGACGGGGGGTGCAGTGGTCAAGGGGCCGTGTTCCTGGTCGGAGTATTTGCAGGTCAGTAGGCGGCAAATCGCCGCGCGATGCAATGGACAATCCATTCAGGCAGTTGGGCCGAGTCACGGGCCCCGCGCCAAGAGCGTCCGGCGCTGGCGCGAACGGATCGGAAGCCGCGCGGGTAGGGCGGTATCGGCATTTGCGCCTGACCATGCAACGCGGGAGTCCGAGGTCGGACAGCCGTGAACCATATGTGCCGCAGTGGATCATCAGCCGCCACTTTGACGCTGCGGTAGAGGCAGGTTGGCACGGTCACAGCCAGTCAGCCAGCCGGGCAGGCGCAGAGGGTCAGTCCTTCGACGCCTGAACGCGTTGGCGCGCGGCGGCGCTGTCGACATCGTTGACGCCCAGCAGGCTGGCCGTCATCCGGAGCAGCGCGTTTTCGGGATCGGCACGGTCACCATCGGCCAGCACGACCTGCCATAGCGCTTCGACCACCTTGGTGCGGTCCTCGTAGGGGACGGCCTCCTTGATCGCGCGGGTAAAGCGGACGGTGTCGGGTGCCACCTCCTCGGTTTCCTCGCCCTCGTGGCGCAGCTCGGCGGCAGCCTCGGCGCTGAGGTTGTAGCGCGCGGCAAGGATGCGGTCGATGCGGTCGATCTCGGCGGGGGCATAGTGGCCGTCGGTGCGCGCGGCGCGCACAAGCAGCGCCGCCAGCGCCAGCCGCGCATCGGTTTCGGTCATCGGGGTGGGGTCGGCGCCGTTCAGACGCTTGAGGATATTTGCAATCATGAGGTCTGATATACTCTGCGGCTTTGCGAGGTCAAAACACTAAAATGATACCGGTCCGGGTCCGCCATCGGCGATGCCGCTTTGCATCCGTTGCAAAAGGGGCGGATGCCTTTGGCAGGACCTTCAGCTCATGGGCGTATGTCAGTAGCGACCGACAAGCAGGCCGCCATCCACGGTGATGATCTGCCCTGTCAGATACCGCGCGCCATGGGACGCCAAGAAAAGCGCTACATCGGCGATATCATCGGGTTCGCCAATCCGCTTCATCGGGATGAATTCGGCGGCCGCTTCCAAGGCTTCGGGTCCAAGCGAATGCTCCTCGGACAGCGCCTGCGCGGTTCGGATGTAGCCCGGTGCGATGCCGTTGACGCGCACGCCGTGGCCCGCAAGCTCGACGGCCAGACCGCGCACCAGCCCGACGACGCCCGCCTTGGCAGCGGAATAATGGACATGTTCGTCCCAGCCATAGGCCACGCCCATGATGGACGACATGCAGATGATCGCCCCCGCGTTTTGCGCCTTCATCGCCGGGGCGACAGCACGGGCCAGACGCATCATGCCTTTCAGGTCGATGTCGAACGTCATGTCCCATTTGTCGTCCGTCAGCTGGTCCAGCGGGATCTTGTGCGCGATGCCGGCATTGTTGACGAGGCAGTTAAACGCGCCGCGGCGTTTTTCGACATCTGCAACAACTTCGTTGCAGCGCTCGGTCGATCGCACGTCGAGATGGTGGAATTCAGCCGCGCCCCCGTTGGCGACGATGTCACGCACGACCGCATTGCCTTCGGCCTCAAGTACGTCCGTGACCACGACATGATAGCCCGCCGCGCCAAAGGCGAGGGCAGTGGCCCGTCCGATGCCGATCCCGGCGCCGGTAATCAAGACTGTCTTCATTTACATCTCCATTACAGCATTACATCGCCGCTGTTCGGGCCAAGCGTCTGGCCGACAAAATTCGCAGCCCCGTCGGACGCCAGAAACGCGACCGTGGCGGCCACCTCTTCCACTTCTCCGAACCGGCCGAGGGGCAGATCCTTGGCTTTTGCCGCGCGCCACTCGTCCGAGAGGGACCTGACCAGATCCGTATTGATCGGACCGGGGGCGACGGCGTTGACGCGGATACCCGATTTGCTGACTTCGCGGGCCAGTGCCTTTGTCATGCCGATGATGCCCGCCTTGGCGGCGGAATAATGCACCAGTTCAACGCCGCCGATCTGGCCCAGTTGCGAGGCCATGTTCACGATTGCGCCGCGCTGGTTGCGCAGCATCGGAGTGATGGCGCGGCGGCAGTTCAGGAAGCATCCCCGCAGATGGATGGAAATCATGCGATCCCAATCCGGCAGCTCCATGTCCTGAAACCTGACTTGCTGCACGATCCCCGCATTGTTCACCAACAGGGAGCAGTCCCCGTAAGTCGCCTCGCAGAAATCGAACGTCGCGGCGACATCATCGGGGTTCGAGACATCGCCGGGAAAGGCGGCGGCCTGCCCACCCGCCCGAGTAATCTCGGTTGCGACAGCCTCCGCAGACTCTTTGTTCAGGTCGTTCACGATGACTTTCGCGCCATCCCTGGCAAGCCTTAGCGCGATCGCCTTGCCGATCCCGGCACCTGCGCCTGTAACGATTGCAACGTGGTTGTTCAGCTGGATCATGGGGTGCACCTTTTCGTCCCAAGGGAAAAGCGACAGCAAAGGCGGGAAAGCCTAAGGTCTTGGCGACGGAGCGCCATCCGCAATCACAGGCGCCGATCACGAGCGGATCGGCCATGCATCATGGGATGTTTTCCGTCTAAGGAAGTCAACGGTCTTCTGGCTGACCGTTTCTGCGTGAGCGAGCAATGGCATACTACTTCGGGCCCGCTTGTCCGGTGCCGAAATCGGGCGCGGATGGCTGCTCTTTTCCCAGAAACCCAAGGAGCGATGTGCGCAAGCTATCCAGCGTCAAGCCCTCTGCGATGAAAACGATATCTCCGGGTCTGGAAGGGGCCTGTTCGGGTGGCAGGATTTCGGGTTGCTGCATGATTTTGCGCACCGATTGCAGCAAAAGGGCGCCTGCGTCGGTGTTCAGAACGCCCTTCACCCGCAGGATCGTATCCCCCCGCGCGTGCAGCAAGGCCGATAGCCACACGGTGAATTCGACCCAGTCAACGTTTTCCGGGATTGGCAGCGAGACGACGCAGGTCGGCGGTCCGGGGCTGGCCCTTGCCGGATCATAGGTCTGCGTCGGCGCGGGCAGTGACGGGACCGGCTGTTCGACACCGAATGTCGACAGCGAGACAGGCGCGGACGGGTTGATTTTGCCCAATGTGGCGACAAGGTTCGACAGGGATTGCGCAGGCATGTCCTCAGCCTTGGCGATGACGACGCGGTCGGCGGAGAGTATTTGCTGGCCGCAGAGCGGATCGCTCTCCAGCGCTGTGCGAAAATGCAGGGCGTCGGACATGATGATCGTCTCGCGCAGTGCGAAATGATAGACAAGGATCGGATGTTGCCGGATCGCGGTGATGATATCGGCGGGATCGGCCAGACCGCTGGTTTCGATGACAAGGGTATCGGGCTGGTCGCCGCCATCGGGGCCTGTCCGCGCCTCGGCCATCGCCAGCAGCGCCGCAACCATTTCGTCCCGGCCCTCGATAGTGCCCGCCTTGCCGGTCAGGACCGTGACGCGTGCGGCCTTGTCCAGCAGCAGATCATCAACCGGCTGCTCGGCTGCTTCCTGAACGAAAACATGAGCGTTTCCGTAGGTTTGGCCGAATAGTGCGTGACGCAGCCAAGTGGTCTTGCCCGAGCCCAGATAACCGCTGAGCAGGATGATATTGACGCGGTTGTCCGGCGCTGTTGCCATCAGGGCAGGGGGCGTCCGTGCGGCGTGAGCGGGTCAATCGGGTAGCCCTGAATGCGCTCCACCTCGGCCCAAAGTTCGGTCAGGTCTTTGACCATGACCTTGATACCGCCCGGCCCAGTCAGCTGGATCTGCGGGATCATGCCATTGGTATGTGCCGTGAAGCCGTAGGGCTTCAGCACATGCTGCAGGATCGACACGCGGTGGAAAACCGCCCGCAGGCGGCTGCCGCCCCTTTGCGCGCCAGCCTCGGCCCAATGTCCGGGGGCTGCCGGGTTTCCGCACGCACTACACATATTGCACCTCCCCTTTTATCTCCCCCGTGGGCGGCCCCGGCGGCAGCGCCGCCAAGGCCAGCGTTTTTCAGATCACTTCGGGCCGCTTGCCACCCTCGAACGGGAAGCGTTTGCGGAAATCCGCGGCGATATCCTCGAACGGCATCCAGACGACACCCTCATGCCCGTTGATGTAGTCTATCAGCCGCTCAAGCATCATCAACACCTGCGGGCGCCCGGAAACATCGGGATGAATGGTGAAGGGATACACCGCATAATCCATGTTGCGATAAACCCAGTCGAACTGGTCGCGCCACAGCTCTTCGATATCGCGCGGATTGACGAAACCGTGGCTGTTGGGGTTGTTCTTCATGAACATCATCGGCGGCAGATCGTCCATGTACCAATTGGCGCCAATCTCGACCAGGTCGATCTCCTTGCCGTGCTTCATGGGGTGCATCCATTCCTCGGCCGTCTTGGAATAGTCGATCAGGTTCCATTCGTCCCCGACACGCGAATAGAACGGCTGGAAGTCGCGGTAGCCCTGACTGTGATCATAGGTAAAGCCGTGTTTGGCCAGAATCTCGGGCGTCGATGCCGACATTTCCCACCATGGCGCGACATAGCCGCGCGGTGTCTGGCCGGTCAGCTTTTCGATCAGCGCAACGGATTTCTCCATCACCGCCTCTTCCTGGGCGCGGGTCATCGCGATCGGGTTCTCGTGCAGATAGCCGTGCGCGCCAATCTCGTGGCCGTGATCGAAAACCATCTTGGCAATGTCGGGGAAGGTTTCGATGCTGTGTCCGGGAATGAAGAACGACGTGCGCATGTCGTATTTCTTGAACAGACGCAGAAGGCGCGGGACGCCCACTTCGGAGGCCCAGACGCCGCGCTGGATATCCGACGGGCTGTCGCCCCCGCCATATGATCCGATCTGGCCTGCCACTGAGTCAATGTCAGTGCCGAAGCCGCAGATAATGGTTTTTGCCATGTCTCGTTCCTCCTGTGGGCGGTTGTTAAGCGGTTTGGGTGGTATGCGTTCAGCAGCGGGTCTGCGACATTCGCGGGATCTGGTGCGCACGGCACGCCCCCTCCTGACCTTATGACGCAGCATTCGTCTCGTCAGCCTGACTTGTGTGCGGCGGGGACCGATGCGGCCCCCGCCACCCCGCCTGATGTCTGTCAGGCGGGGGAGAGTAGGTTATTGAGCCAACAGAACATCCAGCGGGATTTCCTTGGAGATGATCCATTCGTCGACGCGGGCCGGCTTGCTGTCGGTGATTTCGATGATCTGATAGAGCGTCGCGTTCTGGTGGTGCAGCTCATCGGTGAAGGTGCGCGGGCCAAAGATGGTCGCTTCACCGTCCATCTTCTCCAGCTCGGCCGTGACGGCTTCGGCGTCGGTGGTTCCCGCCCGCTCGACAGCTTTGGCCCAGAGATCGATCAGCACATAACCGGGATAGACATACTGGCTGGACGGACGCCCGCCGGTTGCCTCTTCGTAGGTGACGTTGAACGCCTCGACCTCGGGGCGCGGATCGTCGCCATAGATCGAGCCCTGAACCGGCACGTAGAAGTTCGACAGGTTCGGCACGGCATCCAGCCAATAGGAGCCATCGACGGCCGAGCCGTTCAGGATCGCGGATTCGATTCCCGACGCGCGGATCTGGCGCAGTGCAGCAGCCGCGCCCGGCATGGTCGAGCACAGCATGATCGCGTCAGGTTCTTCCGGCAGCGCCTTGATCCGGCTGATCTGGCCGGCGATCGAGGCGTCATCGGCCAGGAACGTATCCTTGCCGATGATTTCCGCGCCCTCCAGCTGCGGGAACATCCACTCAAAGCCGGTGCAGATTGCCTTGTTGTATTCGTTGAACGAATCCTCCAGCACGAAGGCGGTACGCACGTCGCGATTGTTGTAAGACCATTCACCGACGGTTGCGCCCTGAACCGCAGCCAGAACCGACGCGGAGAAGCTGTTGGGACCAACGCCCTGAATGCCCGCCTTGACGTCTTCTGCGCAGAGGAAGAAGGAATTCAGTCCTTCGCTTTCCGCGACCAGCGCCGCGGGCGCGCCATAGTCGTAGTCGCAGGACACGATCATCATGTCGACCTCCTGATCTATCAGGTCAAGAGCGGCCATCGACGCCTCGGCGCGGTCTGCGCGTGTGTCGGCCTCGATATACTTGATCTGCTTGCCCAGAAGGCCACCAGCGGCGTTGATTTCGTCAATCCGAAGCTTGGCGGCTTTGACGGCGGGTGTGTCATAGGCCTCAAGCCAGCCGGATTTTGCGATGGCGAATCCGATGGTGATATCCTCGGCCATCGCGGCCCCGGATAGCAGCAATTGGCCTGCCATGGTCAGTCCGGCGATTGTGCTGATTTTCATTTTATGTCTCCCCTGTTGAATTGTTGTTGGTCTTCATCTGGTGAATTTGGCCAGCCACTTGGCAGACGGCTTTATATCTTTGCCCGCCAGCAGCCCCGATGGCCGGAACATGAAGATCAGGATCATGATGATCCCGATCAGCACCTCCTTGGATCCCGCAGGAAGCGCGATATCATGTTCGAACATCGTTACGCCCTGCTCCATCTCCTTGAGGATTTCGACGGCGATCGAGATCGCGATCACTCCGACGACGGCGCCGGACAGGCTGCCGATCCCGCCCACGACGAGCATCGCAAGCATCAAGAAGGTCATCGGCAGGTAAAAGCTGTCGACATTCAGGATACCCAGGAAATGCGCAAACAGCGCCCCGGCAACCCCGCAAAAAAACGCGCTGATCGTGTAGGCCAGCAGGCGGTGGCGGTACTGGTCCACGGCGGACGCCTGCGCCGCAACCTCGTCCTCGCGCGACGCCCTGAGGGCAAGCCCGGACCCGGAGAGGCTGTAGGCCGCAGCAGCAATGATCGCGACCGCAGCCCAAGCCAGCGCCACCCACATATCCACGTAGCGCGGCAAGCCTGCCACCGTCGAAGCGCCGCCCGTCACGTCAGACCAGTTGGACCAGATCGTGTTGATCATCGCCAGAAAGGCAAACGAGGCGATCGAGGCTGCAATCCCGCTGAGCCTGAGGATCGCGGCGCCGGAAATCGCCGCAAGCAGCATGGCCGCCACACCGCCGACCAGGGCGGCGGGCAGGACATGCCATTCGGCGTCCAGCAGAAACTGCGGCAACCCCTCCAGCAACGTGCCCTTCATCATCGGCCGCAGCGTCAGCCACCCCGAAACATACGCCCCGATCAGGGCAAATGCAGCATGGGCGAAACTGATCACGCCGGAATTGCCGACGAAAATCCAGAAGCCGACGACGAGCGTGACATAGATCAGCGCCTCGGCAGCGGTCCGTTGCAGCCCTCGATCCCCCAGCAGGTAAACCAGCATGGCACCGACAAACAGCAGCGCGATCAGGATGATCGGCGTGGTGACGGCGCCCAGAAAACGCGCCTTGTGTAGATTGTGTGCAGAAGACATGGCTCAGATCCTGTTGCTGACGCTGGAGAGCGTGAAGAGGCCCTGAGGTCTGACCAGCAGAACGACTATGACGAGGCCGTAGAGAAACGCATCGCGGAAGGGCCGCAGTTCGACCGGCAGATACGCCTGCAGCAGCGTCGACACCGCGCCCAGCAGCAATCCGGCCAGAACGGCGCCCGGCAGGCTGCCCATGCCGCCCAGCACCGTCGCGACAAAGGCGATCAGCACGATGGAGCTGCCCATCCTGACATCCGCGACCCCGGTCTGCGCCACAAAGATCAGCGCCAGCATCGCCGCCAGAACGCCCGAGATGGCGAACGCCATCATGATGACGCGGTTTGCGCGCACGCCCAGCAGCCGCGCCATGCCAAAGTTTTCAGCCGCCGCGCGCATTTCCAGCCCGATACGGGTGAATTTCAGCCCCACGGACAGAAGGATCAGCATCAGGACAATGGTGAAAATCACGATGATCTGAAGCAGCGGCACCTCGGCACCCAGAAAATCAACGGGTTTGCCCAGGTTCGGCCAAAGGCTGACCGCCTTGGGCCTGCCGCCATAGGTCATCAGCAGCAGGTTCTGAATGACGATACCCAGCGCAAAGCTGGCCACCATCAGCGACACCGGCTCGGCATCGCGCAGGTGGCGAAAGACCAGCAGCTCGGACAGAACGGCCAGCCCCACCCCGATCAGCAATACCATGGGGATCAGGACATAGGCCGGGGCCGCGCCAAGGCCCATGACGGCAACGGCGTCTTTTGACGGGATGATCAGGGCAAACACGCAGAATGCCAGAAACTGGCCCTGCGCAAAATTGACCAGCTTCATCACACCGAATATCAGCGCCACGCCCAGGGCGGCAGTTGCGTAGATGCCCCCAAGGGACAGGGCGTCAAAGACAAGTTGAAGGTTCATTCGCCGCTCTCCATTCCGAAATAGGCGCCAGAGATCAGATCATCGTCTGCAAAATCCTCGACACGGCCTTGGCGCGTAATCTCGCCATTGTTCAGCAGGATCAGCTTGCCGCCGACGCGGGCGGCGCGGCTGGTGCTTTGCTCGACGATCACAAGGGTCAGGCCACGCTCTTTGCGTAGCGCGCACAGCTGATTGTAGACCTCGTCAACCACCTTGGGCGCGAGGCCCAGCGACGGCTCGTCCACCAGCACGATCTTGGGGTTGGTCATGATCGCGCGGCCGATCACCAGCATCTGCTGCTGCCCGCCCGACAGGGCGCCGGCCGATGTCGTGCGCCGCTCCTTCAGGATCGGGAAAGTCGTGTAGATTTCCTCAAGGTCCGCCGCTATCGCCGCCTTGTCCCTGCGCATCCCGGTGCCCAGCATCAGGTTTTCTTCGATGGTCAGCGTCGAAAAGACGCGGCGCCCTTCGGGCACCATGGAGACACCCATGCGTGCAATGACCTCCGGCCCGGCGCCGGTGACGATAGTGCCGTCGATTTCGATCCGTCCCTTGCGTGGTTGAATTTCGCCCGCGATCGACCGCAGGAGGCTGCTTTTGCCGGCGCCGTTCGGGCCGGCGATAAAGACCAGATCGCCTTCTTCCACCAGAAAGGACACTTCGCGCAGCGCCATCAGCTTGCCGAAACTGACGACGAGATCGTGAACCGCTATTTTCGACATCAGACCGCCCCTTCGTCATGAGTTGCGATCATGTCGTCCTGATCGGCGCCCAGATACGCTTCGCGCACCGCGTGGCTGCCCAGAATGACATCGCGTGAGCCTTCTTCGATGACCTTACCGCCGTCCAGAACGACGACATTGGAACAGGTCGACAGTACCATCCCGACGTTGTGTTCGATCAGCAGCACACCGGTGCCCATTTCCGAGGCGATCCGCTTGATCAGATTTGACAGCTCGGACGCTTCGGTTGCGGACATGCCCGCAGCAGGTTCGTCCAGCAGCAGATACTTCGGCTCGAACATCAGCGAGCGGGCAATCGCAACGCGGCGCTCATCGGTGTAGGGCAGCCCGGCGGCCAGGCTGCCGGCCATATCCTCCAGCCCGAACCAGTGCAGTAACCTCTGGGCTTCGATTTCGGAGGCGCGGCGCGACCGGCCCATTCCGACACCGGTGACGGCAAGATTGTCCAGAAGGTCAAGCCCGGTGAACAACCGGCCGGCCTGAAACGTGCGGGCCAGCCCATGACGGCGGATTTTGAATGGGGCGCTGCTGGCGATGTTTTCCGCATCCAGAAATACCGTGCCGGAGGTCGGCGTCTGAAAGCCGGTCATCACGTTGACGCATGTCGTCTTGCCCGCGCCGTTTGGCCCGATAAGCCCGACAATCTCGCCCTCGCTGAGCGAGATGGTCACGTCCTGAAGGGCCTTGAACCCTCCGAATGCGACATTGACTGATCTTAATTCTAACGCCAAGATCCTGTCCCTTTTTCTTGCCGGTCAAACCCGTCCGATGCGATCATTTCGCGCACGATTTTTGATGGTGAATTTTCAACAGTACGTCTGCCTTCATGGTTGGCGTGCCTGCGGGAGTTCCAGCTTTTGCCACTTGCGTTAACCACACTTTGTTTTCGGTTGCGGTAGCGTGCAGATGATTGCTTCCGGCGTCTTGACGATCCGCGCACAAGGGTTTGCATTATCGCGCACTCCATCGAAATCGTGCGTTTCAAGGGGTCGGCGCCGGGCAGATTGCAGGCCGATGCGGCGCATCGCCTGACCACAGACTGCCGCCCGCCCCGTCAGACCCGGCACGCGAAACGCCCCGCGCGGCGTCAGCGCGGGGCGTGCAGGCCACCTTGGGTTCGTGGGCGTCAGGCTGCTTTAGACTGGCCCCCTTCGACGGTGATGACATAGGTGCCAGAGTTGTGAAGCTCCAGCTTCCAGCCCGGTTCGATCACGATGGTCGTCGTGACCTCCTCGATCACGGCGGGGCCATGGACCTTGTCGCCAGCGCCCATCTTGCCACCATCATAAACTGGAGTGTCCGTGGTGAACCCTTCGGGATCGAACACCATCTGGCGCATCCCCTTGAGGGCGTCATGCGCGCCTGTTCCTTCGGCGATGGTCATCTTCTTGGGCTTTTCCACATGCCCCGCAATCGTGCTTTCGACGTTCACGACTTCGACGGCTGAATTGGGCTCGTCATAAGTATAAAGTTCCTTGTGGCGCGCGTGGAAGGCAGCCTTGATATCCTGTAGGCGGTCCTCGGTTACCTCGAAAGGTTCGATTTCAACGGTGCATTCGTGGACCTGACCGACATAGCGCATATCGAGGCTGCGACGGATCGAGATCTTGTCTTCGGTAAAGCCGTCACCGGACAGATCCTCGTTGCCCCGCGCCTCGAGCCCGGTGAACAATTCGTCCAGACGGGCGGCGGCGGCGGCCCCCTCCAGCCGGATCGGTGCCGGTGCCATGTAGTTGTATTTGACGTCCGAAATGATCTGGCCGTAAGCGCAAAGGCCCGAGGCGAGTTTCGACACCAGAACCTTGGTGATGCCCATTTCGCGCGCCAGGGCGGTGATATGCGCGCCGGTTGCGCCGCCGGCCCCCATCAGGACAAAGTCGCGCGGGTCATAGCCACGCTCGACCGAGACGCGCCGGATCGCGTTCACCATGTTGTTGTTGACGATGGTAAACATGCCGTAAGCTGCCTTTTCCACCGACAGGTTCAGGGGATCTGCCAGATGGGTCTTGATCGCGCTGCGGGCCTTGTCTGGATCCAGAGGCAGGCGGCCCCCGACCAGACCGTCCGAGTTCAAATACCCGAGGGTCAGGTTTGCGTCGGTCGTCGTCGGGTTTTCGCCGCCCTGGCTATAGCATGCCGGTCCCGGCTCGGACCCGGCCGATTGCGGGCCCATCTGCATCAGACCCATCGAGTCGATCCACCCGATGGAGCCGCCGCCGGCGCCCAGCGTTTCCACCTGAATCATGGGAATACCGATGCGGTAGCGCAGGAAGTCGATGTTCTTGTTCACGTTCGCGAACCCGTCGCGCGTCAGCGTGATGTCAAACGATGTGCCGCCCATGTCGCAGGTGATGATGTTCTTGTCACCCCACGGCTCGGCCACGTCCAATGCCGCCTGCGGCGCAGAGGCAGGCCCGGAGTTGATCGCATAGACCGACTGATCGGCGACGATCTTGCCCAGGGCCAGACCGCCGTTGGACTGGAAATAGCGCACCGGCTGCTGGCTGCCAAGTTCGCGGAAATAGGCGTCTATCGCCTCGACATAGCGCTGCAGGATCGGTGCCAGATAGGCGTTGACGATGGCGGTGGAGGTGCGGGTGTATTCGCGCACCTGCGGATAGAGAACGCTGCCCACGGTCAGGCGCACATTCGGCATCATCTCGCGGACGATTTCGGCGGCGCGCATTTCGTGATCGGTATGCAGAACCGACCAGACAAAGGAAATCGCAACAGACTCAACGCCTTCCTTCAGAAAGTATTCGCAGGCGGCGCGCACGTCGTCCTCTTCCATCGGTGTCTTGACCGAGCCATCTGAGATGACCCGTTCGCGCACGCCCCTGCGCAGGTGGCGCGGGACCAGCATGGTCGCGGGGGGATAGTCAGGATCGTAGCGGTATCCGTCTTCCTTGTGGCCCAGCCGGATTTCGATGCTGTCCTCATGGCCCTTGGTGGCGATCAGCCCGGTTTTGGCGCCGTTATGGGTGATCAGCGCATTCAGGCCGACGGTCGTGCCGTTGATGCACAGATCGCAGTTCGACACGACCTCGGTCAGGGACAGGCCGGTTTCCTCTTCGATCAGGTTCAGGCCGTTCTGGATGGCTTTGGTCGGCTCATTCGGCGTCGACAGAACCTTGAAAATTCGCAGGTCGCCTTCGCGATCGGCAAGAATGAAGTCCGTGAACGTGCCGCCGGCATCAATGCCCAGACGATATTTGGTACGCATGGTGTTATCCTTTTGTCTGAGATCAGGCGGCGCGCGCTTTGGCGGTCGCGGCTTCGTCAACTGTCAGCGTGTCGGGGTCCGAGAAGATCACGCCATAATCCAGCTTTGCGCCTTCGATGCTGACCAGCCCGTTGCGGATATCGCTGATGACGTGGTGAACGTCGCGTTCGAACGCATTGCCAAAGCCGCCACCGCCGGGGTTCATGTTGGCCGCGATCTCGCCCGGCTTGATGGTTTCGATCACGTTGTCGGTGATGACCTCGGTGCCGCCGTTGCGGGTGATCTCAAGCCGGCCCACCTTCTTGTGGACCATCGCGGATTTTGCGCCCGCCGCGCCCATGGCCGGGATCCGGCGCCCTTCGCCGAAGGTGATCAGGGTCATGTCCCTGTCCAGCGGCTCTACCGCCCAGCGGGTGCCGGATCCGCCGCGGTATTTACCGGCGCCGCCCGAATCCTCCATCAGGCCGTATTCGTGGATGATGATCGGGTAGGAATGTTCCAGCATTTCGATATCGCCCGAGGTCAGCGCGCCAAAGCAGCATTCAGGGCCGCAAGCGTGCCAGCCATCCTGGCTGGCCGTAGCGCCCGCACCGGAAATGATCGAGGCCAGCACCATGGTGACGTATTCTTCGTCATGGCGCGTGTCCCAGCCGGCGATGTTGCAGCCGTTCGCATGGCCCCAGCTGGCCGACACCTTGTCCGGCGCGGCCTGCTCGAAGGCCAGTCGCACGGCGTCGGTCAAGGTCTCCATCGGGGTCGTGGTGCAGTTCATGTGCGGCGCCGGGCTTTGCGCGTTGCACAGCGAGCCCTTCTTGCCCATGTCGACCGTCACATTGCGGTACAGACCCTCGTTATAGGGCGGCGGCAATTGCGCGAACATCATCAGGCCAAGGTACACCCCGGAATAGCTGTTGCCCTCGTAGGAGTTGATGAAATACGGGATCTGCGGCGGGCTTTCGATCTCGATATGGCAGCTGTCGCCGGTGATCGTCACGGTGGCCGTGATGTCGAAATCGCCAAAGCCGTGGCCGGCATCCTCAAGCACTGCGGTGCCGGAATAGGTGCCGTCAGGAACTTCGGCGATCAGGCTGCTCATATGCTTGTTGGCCATCGTCAGCAGCGTTTCGATGCAGTCCTGAACGACGTCCTTGCCGTATTTGTCCATCAGCGCGATCAGATTGCGCGCGCCGACTTGGCAGGCACCGATGAGGGCGTTGAAATCGCCTTCCTGGTCGCGGCGCGCGCGCATGTTGGTCAGCAGCATGTTCAGGATGTCATTGCGCGGAACGCCCTTGTCCCACAGCTTGATGGGGGGAATACGAAGGCCCTCGGCGTAGATCTCCTTGGCGTCCGGGTTGTAGCCTGCGGGCACCGGGCCGCCGATGTCGGTCAGGTGGCCCTTGCAGACGGTCCAGAACACCAGCTCGCCCTTGTAGAACACAGGATAGTACATGCAGGTGTCGATGATGTGGCTGCCACCATAGGCCGGATCGTTGTGCAGGATCAGATCGCCCTCGTTGATCTCGCCTTCAAAGAACTTGGCCACGGTCTTCATCGCGGGGATCAAGGACCCCAGATGGATCGGAATATCCTGACCTTGCAGGATCATTTCGGGCGTGTGGTTGAACAGCGCCGTGGAATAGTCATGCGCCAGGTTGAAAACCGAGCTGCGCGCCGTCTGTTCAAGCGCCAGCGTCATTTCCCGCTGCGTTGTCTCCAATACGCCCCGAACCACCGATAGGGTGATGGGATCCACTTTACTTTGCGCCATGACAATCGTCCTCTGGTTGGGCCGCAAGACCAGGGCCTCAAGGGCGGTGCGCCGCGCGTCGGGCGTTCGCCATTTTCACCTGCTTGCTGCAGTTTGTGTTGCTGTCGGACAGCTTGCAGCGGTTGGCCCCTGCCGTCTTGACGATCCGTGCGCAAGAATTTGTGTTTTCGCGCACTCCGCACAGAAAAACGTTTGTTGTACGATTGTTTCGGCGTAACCTTCGAAAACGACGTTTTGTTACGGAGGGAGGGCGTGACCGTTACCTATGAATTCACGACGGCAGGTCTTGCCGCGGATCAGAGGGCAGTACATTGGAACAGCGCCATCGCTGACGCCTACTTCCCCTTGGCCCTACGCTTTGCGAAACCACTCGATTTTCATGGCAAGCTGGACAAGACAAGGATCGGCCGGACACAGCTTTCGCGGCTGAGATCGGAGCCGGTCCAATATGAACGGCTGGGCGGACACATCCGGTCCGCCGAAAAAGAAGATTACCTGATAACCATTCCGCAGGGTGCAACCGTCGAGTTCAGGCAGTTGGGCCGGGACGTCTCATGCGATCCGGGTGGGTTCATCATCGAGCGTGGGGATGAACCCTATCGCTTTTCGTATCAGCGCCCGAACGACCTGTATGTGCTAAAAGTGGACAAGTCCGACCTTGCCGAACGTATACGGCAGCCAGACCAGCATTGCGCCCGCGTTTTCGACGGAACGCAGGGTATCGGCGCGCTCTTTGTCGAGATGGTGCGGCAGGCCCATTCACACGCGACCTCGGCAGACACTAACGCGTGCGAGGTCGTATCGCGGCAGATCCTTGAATTATTGGCGCTCGCCATCAAAAACGAAGCCGGAGCAACCGGTTCCATGTCAAGCTGCGTTCGCGCGGCACATCTGCTGCGGATCGAGAAGTTCATCCACGAGAACATCCGCAACCCGGATCTTTCGCCGGATCTGGTTGCGTCCGCCTGCGGTATTTCCAAGCGCTATCTGCATGACCTGTTCAAGGATGTGAATGGCACGGTCGCGCAGCAGATCCGCGACAAAAGGCTGTCAGCCGCAAAGACCTTTCTGCGCGAGCGTCCCGGTCTTGCGATTGCTGAAGTTGCCTATCGCTACGGGTTCACCGATCAGGCTCAATTCTCGCGTTTGTTCAAGACAAAGTTCAAGATCACGCCGACGGAGTACAAACGGTCGGATCCCCTGAACAAACTCGAGCCACGGGACAGGCAGATGCCCTGACTGCGTGTGCCTGACTGCGTATCTCAGAGCGGCGCGGCGCGTTCCTGGGCCGCGTCGCAATCGGCTTTGCTGAGGCCCAAAGCCTCGCGAACCTGATCGACGATCGCCATCTCGGCGTCGCTGGGCTTGCCGCTCGCCAGGACGACCCGCCACAACGCCTCAAGTGCCTCGATGCGGGCCTCGAAGCTGACGGTTTCGCGGATCAAAAGCGAGAATTTGCGGGTCGAGGGCGCCTCGGCCTCGATCTTTTCGCAGGTGGCGCGCATCTTGGCGGCATCGACAGGGCCCAGCCCGTTCATCCGCGCCAGAAGCGCGTCGATGCGGGCAATCTCCTCGAACTCGTAGATATCGTCAGATTTGGCCACACGCACCATCAGCGCGCCCAGCGCAAGCCGCGCGTCGGGCTCCGGCAGCGGGTCCGATGGATGTCCCTTGAAGAGGTTGAGGATACGCGACAGCATGATGCCACGTTTACCGGCCTTGTGCGGCAGGGCAAGTGTTTTCATGCCTGTGCTCCACTTGTGGCTGGAAATTACCGGTGGTTGAGCCGGGGCACGGCCATATTCCCCGCCCAGGGGCATGGATGCGGCGCGGCGCGGGAGCATACCGGGGGCCGGCGATCCCGGCGCGCAATCCGAAAGACTGTTACCACGCGCCGCGATATGCGGTAGGACGGGGGCGGCCCTGCGGGCATGATGCCCCCGGCGCCGCGCATTTTAGCCAGCCTTTCGGGACCAGACCTGAGACATGAGCACGCCTGACCCCTCTTTCATCGCGCGCACGCTTTCGGACATGCGGCGTGCGCTGAGCCATGCGTGGCGCGTGCTGCTGGAGCGCGGACCCAGCCAGTTCCAGTTCTGGCTGATCGCGCTTTTCATCGGGATTTCCGCAGGGTTCGCCGCGCTTTTCTTCCGCAAGGGGATCGATTGGCTGCAGGTGCTGCTGTACGGCGTGGACGATCCAAGGCGCCTTTATACCTTTGCCGAGGCGCTGCCGTGGTACTGGATTCTTGTGATCCCCATCATTGGCGGGTTGGCTGTGGGGATCATCCTGAACCGTTTCACCCCTGACGGCAGGGTGCGTGCGGTGGCCGACGTCATCGCGGGCGCCGCCTTGGACGATGGCCGGGTCGAGCGGCGGGCCGGGCTGGCCTCGGCGGCGGCGTCGCTGATCACGCTGGGGACGGGCGGATCCTCGGGGCGGGAAGGGCCGGTCGTGCATCTGGCCGGCGTGATCGCGACATGGGTCAGCACGCGGATCAATGCGGATGGCGTGACGGGGCGCGATCTGCTGGGATGCGCGGTGGCGGCGGCGGTGTCGGCCTCGTTCAACGCGCCCATTGCCGGTGCGCTGTTCGCGATGGAAGTGGTGCTGCGCCGTTTCACGGTCAATGGTTTCGCGCCAATCGCCATCGCCAGCGTGGCGGGCACGGTCATCAACCGGATGGAATTTGGCGATATCACCGAATTTACCCTGCCCGTGGCCTCGGCGCTGGAGTTCTATGTTGAATTGCCGGCCTTTCTGCTGCTGGGCCTTGTGTGCGGCGTGGTGGCGGCGCTTTTGATCCGGTCGGTTTTCTTTGCCGAAGATCTGGGCGACGTCCTGTGCCGTCGCCTGCGTATCCCCGGTTGGCTGCGCCCGGCCCTGGCAGGCGCGATGCTGGGCGGGATCGCCATCGCATTCCCGCATATCATCGGCGTCGGGTACGAGACGACATCGGCGGCGCTGACGGGCGATCTGGCTCTGAACGAGGCAATCGTGTTTGCCGCACTGAAAGTGGCGGCGGTGGCGATCACGCTCGGCGGCCGGATGGGCGGCGGAATTTTCTCGCCCTCGCTGATGCTGGGCGCATTGACCGGTCTGGCGTTTGGATTGATTGCGACGTCGGTGTTTCCGGACGTCTCGGGCGCGCACACGATTTATGCGCTGGCCGGAATGGGCGCGGTTGCCGCCGCCGTTCTGGGCGCGCCGATTTCAACAACGCTGATCGTGTTCGAGTTGACCGGCGACTGGCAGACCGGCCTTGCGGTGATGGTCGCGGTATCGACCTCGACCGCGCTGGGCACGCGGCTGGTGACGCGGTCGTTCTTTTTGTCGCAACTAAAGCGGCGGGGCATCCATCTGGCTGAGGGGCCGCAGGCTTACCTGTTGTCGATGACGCCGGTGGCCGGGCTGATGCGCCCCGCAGGTGACGACAGCGCCCCGTCCGAAGAGGTGTGCCGCGCCATGATCGAAAAGGGGATATCCATCGACATCGGCGCAACCCTTGAGACGGCGATGCCGGTCTTCGATCTGCATTCGGTGAATTACGTGCCGGTCATCGCGCGCTCCAGAGGCGACGCGCCGACCGAATACAAAGGCGTCTTGTATCATGTCGACGCGTTGAAGGCGTTCAATCTGGCGCTGGCCGCAATCTCGCGCGAGGATCACGGATAGCGCGATTGGAGCCGAGGCCGAGTGGTCATTGCCCCCACGTTGAATTGCGTGGGAACGCAACACTCCTCCGAGATATCTCAAAGTCAATGCGCAGAGCGCTTCAGACGCGCTCGACCGTGACAAGGTCGCCGGTGTGGAAGGCGAGATGGTCTTTGATCTGGTCCACCTCGGCATTCGGGGCCTCGTAGGACCAGGCGGCATCCTCGATTGTGCGGCTTTTCGTGACGATCGAATAATAACTGGCCGTGCCCTTGGCCGGGCTGTCCGTGCTGTGCGCACTAGGCTCCAGAAAGGCTGTCGCAATGTCGGCGCGCGGAAAATAGATCACGGGGGCGCGCGTCCCCTCGGTCAACTCCAGCGCGCGTTTGCTTTCGCCGATGACGGCGCCGCCTGCGCGGACCGTCCATGTGCCGCTGGCTTTCTTGATCGTGATGTCTGTCATGCTCTGCCCTCCTGAAGTGTTGCGTGCAGAGTGGCGTGTTCGCAGCGGAATTTCCAGTGCTGTGATGCAGATGGAGTCAGATCGGCCGCGTGGCTTGCGCCAACCACTCGGCGGCACTGGCGCCGAGGCGCGGGGCGATCTTTTCCATGCACTGCGCATGATAGGTATCAAGCCATGCGATTTCGGGCGCGCTCAGCATCTCGCGGTCGATCAGACGGCGGTCGATGGGCACGAAATTGAGCGTCTCGAAGGCCAGTTTGCGCGCGGCGCTGTCCGTTGCATCGCTGCCGGGCAGGGGGGCGGCAGGCTGCACGACCAGCAGGTTCTCGATGCGGATGCCGAAATGCCCCTCGCGGTAATAGCCCGGTTCGTTCGATACGATCATACCGGGGCGCAGGGTAACCTCACTGACGCGGCTGATGCGCTGGGGGCCTTCATGCACGCACATGTAGACGCCGACGCCGTGCCCGGTGCCATGCGCATAGTCCTGATCGGCCGCCCACAGCGGATAGCGCGCGATGGCGTCGATATCGCGGCCAGCGATCCCCTTGGGAAAGCGCAGGCGGCTGATGGCGATCATCCCTTGCAGCACGCGGGTAAAGGCGGTGCGTTCGTCGCCGCCGATGTCGCCCACGGGCAGGGTGCGGGTGATGTCGGTGGTGCCGTCCAGATATTGCCCGCCACCATCGAGAACCAGCAGATCGCCGTCGATCAGCGTGCGGTTTGACGTCTCGGACACGCGGTAATGCGGCAGCGCGCCGTTCGGCCCGGAGCCTGCGATCGTCTCGAAGCTGATATCCAGCAGCTTGCCGGTATCGCGGCGGCACTGCTCCAGCTTTGTCACCACGTCGATTTCGGTGATCGTGCCGGGCGCCTGTATGTCGAACCACGTCAGGAATTCGCAGAGCGCCGCGCCGTCGCGCAGATGCGCCTCGCGGGTGGCGGTGATTTCGGCGTCCGTCTTGCAGGCTTTGGGCAATATGCAGGGATCGGCGGCGAAGGCGGGTTCGATGTCCGCCTCTTTGAGCGCCGTGACAATAGCCAGCGGGACACTGTCCGGATCGACGCGCACCGGGCCAAGCAGAAGGGTCAGCGCGGCCGCAAAACTGGTATCGGGATGCGCGCTGACGCCGCCCGTGGTGCAATTGTCCGGCAGATTATCCAGCTTGGCGGGATGCACATAGATCTGGACCCGCGCGTCGTCATGCAGAATCGCGAAGGCGTGCGCGATCGGATTGCGCGGGATGTCACTGCCGCGAATGTTCAACAGCCATGCGATGCTGTCGGGCAGGGTCAGGACGGCGGCGCGGTGGCCCGCCTCGCGCAGCACCTTGGCCAGATCGGCGCGTTTGTCCGCGCTGGTTTTCCCGGCAAGCTCGTCGGGATAGGCGGTGATCGCGCCGGTGGGCGGGGTAGGGCGGTCCTGCCAGATGCCGTCGATCAGGTTGCTGTGCGGAACCGGGCCGATGCCGGAGCCTGCCAGCGCCTCGGTCAGATCAGCGATCTCTTTTTGCGTGTGCAGCCACGGATCAAAGCCCAGCCTGCCGCCTTCGGGCAGGGCGCGGCGCAGCCACTCGGCCAGCTTGACCTCGGGCCAGTTTACGGGCTGAAAGGCGTCCGCATCGGTCTGTACCCGGACTTGCGTGCGATAGCGGCCATCGACGAAAACACCCGCCTCTTGCGCCGTGATTGCAGCAAACCCGGCCGAGCCGGTAAAGCAGGTCAGCCATGCCAGCCGCTCGTCCCCCGGCGCGACATATTCGCCCTGATGCACGTCGGCGCGGGGCACGAGCCAGCCATCAAGACCCGCCGACACCATCGCCTCGCGCAGAAGTTTCAGGCGCGGCGGCCCCTGTTCGGGGCTGGCCTTGTCGGTAAAGCTCTGGATCATCGCATAGCCTTTCGTATGCCCATCACGCGGGCGCGCGCACGCGGATCGCTGTCGAACAGCGCGGCAAGCTGTTCGGTCATCGCGCCAGCCAATTGCTCGACATCCGTGATGGTGACCGCGCGCTCGTAATAGCGTGTCACGTCATGACCGATGCCGATGGCGAGCAGCTCGACTGCCTTGCGCTTTTCGACCATGCCGATCACATCGCGCAGGTGTTTTTCGAGGTAGTTGGCCGGGTTCACCGACAGGGTGCTGTCATCAACCGGCGCGCCGTCCGAGATCACCATCAGGATCTTGCGCGCCTCGCGCCGGGCCATCATCCGGCGGTGCGCCCATTCCAGCGCCTCGCCGTCGATATTTTCCTTCAGCAGGCCCTCTTTCATCATCAGGCCCAGGTTCTGCCGCGTGCGGCGCATCGGCGTGTCGGCGGATTTGTAGATGATGTGGCGCAGATCGTTCAGCCGGCCCGGCAATTGCGGACGCGCATCGGCCAGCCACGCCTCGCGGCTTTGCCCGCCTTTCCACGCGCGCGTGGTAAAGCCGAGGACCTCGACCTTGACGTTGCAGCGCTCCAGCGTGCGGGCCAGAACGTCGGCGCAGATCGCGGCAATGCTGATCGGGCGGCCCCGCATCGAGCCGGAATTGTCCAGAAGCAGTGTCACCACGGTGTCGCGGAATTCGGTATCCTTTTCCACCTTGAAGCTGAGCGGCGTCGTCGGGCTGACCACGATCCGCGCAAGGCGCCCGGCGTCAAGGATGCCCTCCTCGCGGTCGAATTCCCAGGATCGGCTCTGCTGAGCCTGAAGGCGGCGTTGCAGCTTGTTTGCAAGGCGGCTGACCGCGCCTTTCAGAGGCTCCAGCTGCTGATCCAGATAGGCGCGCAGGCGGTCCAACTCGATCGGGTCTGCCAGATCCTCGGCGTGGATTTCCTCGTCGAACTGGGTGGAATAGACCTGATAGTTGGGGTCGGCGTCGGAAATCGGCTGCGGTGCGGGCGGCTCCATCGGGGCGTCGCCGTCGGGCAGGTCGGCCTCTTCGCCCGATTCCTGATCGGCCATGTCGTCCATGCTGACCTGCGCCTGGCTCGCGTCCTGCTGGTCCTCCTGCGTCTGCTCGGGATCGGCGTCCGCGTCGTCCGCGTCGCTGTCGTCCTGCCCGGAACTCTCGGGCTCCTCCTCGCCGGTTTCCTCTTCGGCCTCGTCGTCCTGTTCGTCATCCTCGGCGTCGGGGTCATCGCCCAGCTGGTCGCCATACCCCAGATCCGCGATCACCTTGCGCGCGAATTTGGCAAAGGCGCCTTGATCGGCCAGATTGTCCTGCAAATTCTCAAGCGTCGCGCCGGCCTCGCCCTCGATGAAGCCGCGCCACAGCTCCATCACATTCTGCGCGCCCGGCGGCAGATCGCGGCCTGTGGCCAGATGGCGGATGAGATATCCGGCGGCGGTGTGCAGCGGCGCGTCGGCCGGATCTGTGATCTGATCGAACCCCAGACGCGCGGCCTCGGCGGCGATCTTGGCGTCGATATTGCTGGCCGTCCCGGGCATGGTGCGCGCGCCCACGGCTTCGCAGCGGGCCGTCTCCATCGCCTCGTAGATGTCGCGCGCCATGGCGCCGGGGGGGATGTATTTCGCGTGGGTCTTGGCGTTGTGATACTTGTGGTGCAGCGCCAGAGCGTCGGCGGTGCCGCGCGCGTGCAGCACTTCCTCGCGGGTCATGCGGCGGCTGACCTGAGGCAGGCGCATGGAATCGCCCGACACACCCGATGGATCGACCGAGTAGCTGACGTTCAGATCGGCATCATTCGCCAGCACCTTGGTCGCCTCGGCGAGGGCCTTCTTGAACGGATCGGCGGGGTTGTCGGATGGTTTTTTCACGGTGCGTGCTCCAACGCGGCTAGGCCTTGTAGCCATCATGTAAAGGCCGCGCCCGGCAGATGCCCGGCGCGGCGGCCCCTCACCCCATACTCACACTCGCCGCGCTTTCGGGCAGTTCCGCGTCAAAGCAGCGCTGGTAGAATTCGGCGACCGTCTGGCGCTCCAACTCGTCGCATTTGTTGAGGAAGGTCAGCCGGAAGGCATAGCCGACATCGCGGAAGATGCTGGCGTTCTGCGCCCAGGTGATCACGGTGCGCGGCGACATCACGGTGCTGAGTTCGCCATTCATGAACGCGGTGCGGCTAAGGTCGGCGACTGTCACCATCTGGCTGACCGTCTTGCGGCCCGCTGCGGTGTTGTAGGTGGGGTTCTTTGACAGCACGATCGCCACCTCGGCGTCGTGGCTGAGATAGTTGAGCGTGGAGACCAGATTCCAGCGGTCCATCTGGCCCTGGTTGATCTGCTGGGTGCCGTGATAGAGCCCCGTGGTATCCCCAAGGCCGACGGTGTTTGCCGTGGCGAACAGGCGGAAAAAGGGGTTCGGCGTGATCACCTCGTTCTGGTCCAGCAGCGTCAGCTTGCCATCGGCCTCCAGCACACGCTGGATGACGAACATCACGTCGGGGCGGCCTGCGTCATATTCGTCGAACACGATAGCGGTCGGATTGCGCAAGGCCCAGGGGAGGATTCCTTCATGGAATTCAGTGACCTGCACGCCGTCCTTCAACTTTATCGCGTCCTTGCCGATCAGGTCGATCCGGCTGATATGGCTGTCGAGGTTGACGCGGACGCAGGGCCAGTTCAGGCGGCTTGCCACCTGCTCGATATGGGTGGATTTGCCGGTGCCGTGATAGCCCTGGATCATCACCCGGCGGTTATGGGAGAACCCGGCAAGGATTGCCAGCGTGGTGTCGCGGTCGAACTTGTAGGTGCTGTCATTGTCGGGCACCCGGTCCGTGCGCTGGGCAAAGCCCTTGATGTGCATGTCGGATTCGATGCCGAACACCTCGCGCACATCGATGTCTTCGGTCGGTCTTGCGCTCGCGTCAATCATGCCATCGGCCATGTCGGGGTCCTTAATTCAGCGTCGTTCCGTTGCGACATGTGGTGCAACATATCTTTGCCAAGGGCAAGGGTAAGGAAAGAATTGCTGGCCTCGCGCGCCGCAAGTCCTGTAGCGTGGCCCAATGCGCCGCGGCCGCGCCCCGGATTATCAGCGAGACCCTTTCCGTGACACGTGACGATCTGGAACATCTGATTGGCCGCACCGCGATGGGCGAGCGGGCGGCGTTCGCAGAGCTTTATACCCATACATCCGCGAAACTATTCGGCATTTGCCTGCGTGTCTTGAACGACCGTAATGAGGCCGAGGAGGCGGCGCAGGAGGTGTATGTCAAGATCTGGCGCCGCGCGGATCGCTATCGCGTCAACGGCCTCAGCCCGATGACCTGGCTGATCACGATCGCGCGGAACACGGCGATTGACCGCCTGCGCTGCCGCCGCGACGCCCAGCCGGGGCTGGACCTGGCCGATACGCTGGCCGATACCGCGCCCGGCCCCGAGGAGCAGGTGGTGCAAAGCGGCGAGCGGGCGCAACTGATGGCCTGTCTGGGCGAGTTGAACGCTAACCGCGCCGAGGCTGTGCGCCGGGCCTATCTGGGCGGCGAAACCTATGCCGATCTGGCAGCGCATTTCGATGTGCCCCTGAACACGATGCGCACATGGCTGCGCCGCAGCTTGTTGAAATTGAAGGAGTGTCTGACGCGATGACCGGCCAGCCGCCATATGACGAGGATGCCGACCGCGTCCTTGCGGGTGAATACGCCCTTGGCTTGCTGTCGCCTGCGGAGGCCGCCGATTTCGAGGCGCGTATGGCCCGGCAGCCGCATCTGCGCGCACTCTATGCCGGGTGGGCCGAGGATCTGGCCGGCCTGACGGATGGTATACCCGAAGCGGCGCCCCCCGCCGCGTTGAAGCCCCGGATCGACGCCGATCTGTTCGGCGCCGCCCCTCGCCGCCCGTTTGCAGGCTGGCGCGGCCTCGGCTGGCTGGTGGGCGGCGCGGTCGCTGCCGCCATTGCGGTGCTGCTGGCGGTGAACACCGGCATGCTGGGGCCGCAGCCTGATGTGCCCGGCTATACTGCCGACATCGCAGCCGAGGATGGTTCGCTGGTGCTGGTGGCCAGTTTTGATGCGGTCGATGGCACGCTATCCATTGAGCGACTTGCCGGCGCGGCGCCTGTCGGGCGGGCCCTGGAGCTGTGGCTCATTGCCGGTGAAAACCCGCCCGTGTCGCTGGGCGTCCTGCCAGAGGATGGCCCTGCGCGGCTGAATGTCGCGGAGGGTCTGCGCGGCCAGATGACCGGCGGTCTGCTGGCCATCACGGACGAGCCTCCGGGCGGCTCGCCCACCGGTGCGCCCACGGGCAGCGTTCTGGCCGCAGGCACTGTGACGCCTGCCTGATCCGGCCATTCGAAAATTACTTCGATCTTTTTGAAACTCTGCGATCCCGGCCTGCGTGAGTTGGGGGGTCAACAGGCGATAACCGCCTTCACACCCCAAGGGAGAGACCCATGACTTTCAAGACAATGATGACCGCCACAGCCACTGCCGCACTTCTGGCCACCGGCGCCCATGCCGAAAACCCGATGGTCGGCGGCGCCGAAATGTTTGCCGACAAGAACATCATCGAAAACGCCGTGAACTCGGATGATCACAAGACACTGGTCGCCGCCGTCAAGGCCGCCGGTCTGGTGGAAACGCTGTCGGGCGAAGGCCCGTTTACCGTGTTTGCGCCCACCGATGACGCATTTGCCAAGCTGCCCGAGGGCACCGTAGAGGGCCTCTTGAAGCCGGAGAACAAGGACCAGCTGACCCAGATCCTGACCTGCCATGTCGTCGGGGCCGATGCGATGTCGGGCGCGATCATGGGCATGATCGACGATGACGGCGGCGCGCATACCGTTCCCACGCTGGGCGGCTGCATGCTGAATGCCACCTATGACGGCGGCAAGATCATGCTGGAGGACGAGCAGGGCCAGACGATCACCGTCACCATCGCGGATGTCGACCAGTCGAACGGCGTCATCCACGTTGTCGACACCGTGATCCTGCCTGCAGCCAAGTAACACCGCACGAAAGCACACGATCAGGTGATCTTGCGGGCCCGGCTCTTGTGGGCCGGGCCCGATGCTTTCACATTATTCCGGACAGCGTCGGTCATCGACCCGCCGCACCGCAAAAGGAGCGACCCCATGGATAGACGACATTTCATCACCGGCGCCGCAATCGCCGCAGGCTCGGCGGCAGTGTTCACGCGGATGGGCGCTCCGGCGCGCGCCGAGGGAAAATTCGAGGTGACGCGCACCGAGGCCGAGTGGCGCGCCATGCTGACCGACGCGGAATACGCCGTCATGCGCGAGGAAGCGACCGAGCGGGCAGGATCATCGCCGCTGGACACGGTCTATGACGACGGAACTTACCTCTGCCGGGGCTGCGACCTTCCGCTCTATTCGTCCGAGACGAAATACGACAGTGGCACAGGCTGGCCCAGCTTCTGGCAGGCCATGGACGGCGCGATCAGCACCAAGGAAGACCGCTCGTTCTTCTCCGTGCGGACCGAATGCCATTGCCGCCGCTGCGGCAGCCATCTGGGCCATATTTTCGATGACGGCCCACCACCCACGGGCAAGCGCCACTGCCTGAACGGCGTCAGCCTGAAATTCGTGGCGGCCTGACGCGCGCCTGCAATGCAACCTTTCCGGAGCGCATGCGTTTGTTTGGCAAGGGCCGCCGCGGTGGCCGGTTCGCAATCGGAAAACGCAATAACCTCAGGAGATTGACATGCAACGCAAGGGATCCGCAGTCTGGAAGGGCGATCTGAAAACCGGCAAGGGCCATGTCAGCACGCAAAGCGGCGCGCTGAAGGACAACGCTTACGGCTTCAACACAAGGTTCGAGGACACCCCCGGCACCAACCCCGAGGAGTTGGTGGGCGCGGCGCATGCCAGCTGCTACGCAATGGCAATGTCGCTGGGCCTTGGTGAAAAGGATCTGACCGCCGACGAGATCAACGCCACGGCCAATGTCACGCTGTCCGAAGTCGATGGCGGCTTTGCCGTGACCAAAGTGCATCTGGACGTCACCGCCAGGATCCCCGGCATCAGCGAGGCTGATTTTCAGGAAGTCGCCGAGGCGACCAAGAAGAACTGCCCGATTTCCAAGCTGCTGACGGCCGAGATCACGCTGGACGCCAAGCTGCTCGGTTGAGCGGTCAAAGCTGACCTGATCCAGTAATACTCGCCCGCCGGATTATCCGGCGGGCGTTTTTTTTACCGGTATGTCAATCATTCACCGGCGCGGTAGAACACCTCGCCATCCGCCGCATCCCCGCCAAAGGACATCACGTCATAGCGCGCGGCCGGATCGTCGCCCATGCCGGGCGATCCCATCGGCATACCGGGCACTGCGATGCCGGTGATGCTGGGTTTGTCCCGCAGCAGCTTGGCCAGTGCGGCAAAGGGGACATGCCCCTCCACGACGTAGCCGCCAACGCGGGTCGAATGGCACGAGGCCATATCGCTTGGCACGCCGTGCGCGTGCTTGGTCGCGCCATAATCGGCGTTCTCGATGACTTCGACGTCATACCCTTCGGCGGCGGCCAGATCGGCCCAGGCCGTGCAGCATCCGCAGCCAGGCGTTTTGGTCACAACCATCGAGGTCGCATCGTCTTGGGCCCAGAGGGGCGCGGCCAGCACGATGGGAAAGGCCACGAGGGCGACTATTTTTGGGAACAGTTTCATGAGTTTACTCCGTTTCGAAAGCAGCATTGAGAAGGCATCAGGCTTTCAGCTGTATCGCGGAGGGGCGAGGGGCGGCGCCAATGTCCGCCCATTGCGCACAGGGGCGGTGCGCGCTGGGAAATGCTGCGCCGGGCGTACAAGAGGCTGCGGGATTTGATAGACGGTCGGCGCGAAATACGCGCCGCAAGCGGGCGTGGCATGCGCGGCGCCGGCGGCATCATCACAGCACGCCATCGCCGTCATGTCTGTTGCTTGGGCCATTGCGGGCCCGCCCGACTGGCTGGCCATGATCGTCGCGTGGCCCGTGCTGGCGAGCAATGCAAACAGCATGATCACCACATAGCGCAGCCCGGCGCCCCAGCCGGCCTGCGCCGCGGGGAATGCGGGCGCGCCTGCCATCTACTTGAAATTCCGGCTGGTCTTGATCTGCTCCCAAGCCCACATGACCTGTTGCAGCTGCTCCTCCTGACTGCGGTCGCCGCCGTTGATGTCGGGATGCAGCACCTTGATAAGGGCGCGGTAATTCTTGCGCACCTCGGCCTTGGTCATGGTGTCCTTGGCGTCCAGAATGTCGATGGCCTGCCGCTCGGTGGGGGGCAGACGGCGACCGCCGCCGGCCTTGTCCTTGCCGGGGTTGCGGGTGGCGTTGCCGCCCAGCACCTGATGGGGATCCTCGATGCCCAGCCGCGCCCAGGCGCGTGCCTCGGGGTCGGTAAAGGCTTTGGTCTGGCGTTCCCAGACCTTATCCTTGGACATCTGCGCATTCAGCTCGGCCTCGGTCGTGCCGTCGAAGAAATTCCATTTCAGATTATATTCGCGCACATGCTCCTGGCAGAACCAGAAGAATTCATCCAGCACATCGGGCGCCTTGGGGGCGCGATAAAGACCGGGATTCTCACAGCCCGCATGCTCGCACTGGCGCTGCGAGGTCTCGGATGCACCGGACATGCCGCGCCGTCCGCGCGGGTTCTTCTTCTTGGCCGAAGATACGGACATGTCGAAGCCAAAAGGATCTGATTTGCTCATCTGGCACCTCTTTGCGAGTCGAAGCCGATACTCTAGTCTAAAACGAGACGAATTGAAGGGGGAGAACGGCTTTATTATGGAAAAGACAGCAGAAATACGCAAGGCGCTGGAGCGACGTTTTGAAGCGCAATCGCTTGAAGTCATTGACGAAAGCGAGGCACATCGCGGCCATGCAGGATACCCCGAAGGAGGGCAATCGCATTTTCGTGTCCGCATCAAGGCGCCCGAATTGGCGCCTCTGACGCGGATCGCGCGCCACCGCGCGATACATGCGGCCATCGGACCCGACCTGATCGCACGCATCCACGCACTGGCGATCGAGGTCGAGACCTGAGGTCAATCGGGTTTCGGCGTTCCGGGTTTCGGTGTCTCCGGTTCCGGCGCGGGCGATTCGGGATCGGGCGTGTCCGGTTTTGGTGTGTCCGGGGCGGGGGGCTCTGGAACGGGCGCCGGATCGCCGCGTGGCGGCTGAACCGGGGCAAGGGACGGCTCGCGGCGGCGGGGTGTCGCCTGGGCGGGCGATGCCGCTTCGGCAGCGCTTTGTGCGGCGGCGATCACGTCGCCTGCGGCATCCTGCGGATCGCCCTTGGCGCGGCGAAACACCATCAGAGTGCGGTACACCGTCTGCGTTCCGGTCAGGCCGGACCGCTCGTCACTGGGCAGGATATCGGTGCGCAGATATTCCCAGCCCTCGGCGGCCTGCGCGTTCAGCAGCCCCTCGATGGTGTTGGCAATCCGGGCCTCGGGCGTTTTGACCCCTTGGGCCTTCTGGCCCTTGGTCGGGGCGGGAACCACCTTGTATTTGTAAAACGTCATCGCACCTGTCCAATTCTGAGGCAGTGGCGACGTTATCTCAAGATGGCTCCGATTGGAAATGGCATTCGCCTTTGGCTTCGGGCAAATTTGCGCGATGAATGGCGCGGGGTTTCGTATGAAAAGCTCGTGCAATCGCGCGGGCGACGTACCAACCGGCGATCCCAATCAGGATACCCAAGTACCCGTCGATCGCATAATGCCAGCCCAGATGCACCGATCCCAACATGATGATCAGCGTGAAAGGCACCATCAGCCAGCCGGCCCATGGGCGCCACGTAAACGCATAGCAAGTCATCAACGCGGAACTGGCAAGATGCATACTGGGCATCGCGGAAATCCCAACGATCGGGCCGTCGTTCAGATATCCATCAAGCAGCATATCTTGCACATCCAGCGCCCAGACCGGGCTGACCGCGGCGAACGCGTGCAGCTTGTCCATCAGCGGCACGAACGTGTCGCCATACCCG
The DNA here is from genome assembly GCA_036568405.1 of Roseovarius sp. Lineage (GTDB taxonomy): Bacteria > Pseudomonadota > Alphaproteobacteria > Rhodobacterales > Rhodobacteraceae > Roseovarius. The sequence goes on along the minus strand of DATCSR010000034.1, from coordinate 231,206 downwards.
AACGCCTGATAATAAACCGGCCCACCGGACGAAAGGACGGTCGCCAGAAGGTTGCCGCCCAGAGCCCACATCAGCACGAAGCCGATCAGAAAGGTATTGCGCCGCACTGGATTGTCGCGGTCAAAGCAGGCGACGAAAGTGACGAAATAGAGCAGGAAAAACCAGGAATGATAGGCCGCGTTCAGCCAGGTCGTCACCAGCGGCGTATCCAGAAGCGGGGCTAGCAGCACATAGGGATCGGTGCCGCCATGCAGCCAGCGATCGAATTGGGCCAGGGCAGGATCCCATGAGTACGGATTTATCTGCGGTATCATGCCCTTGAGGAACGTGAAGCTGATGGTGAAGAAACTGATCGTGACAAAGGCGACTATGCCGGTCGACAGCCGTCCGGGATCGAGGCAGAAATGGCGCGCATCGGCCAAAAACCAGCGCGTCGGGCTTTGCGGCCGGACAAAAAGCGCCATGTAGCCGAACCGCCAGAACATCAGGAAAATCATGAAGCAGGGGATGATGTATTGAAGCATCTTCAACAGCTTCATGGCCGCCCCGGATTCCAAGGGGATCGCATACCACGCCGAAATGCTGTGCGCTGCCGCCAGATGCAGGAGCGTGATCAAAATCAATATGCGACTTTGCGATATCGCGTGCGGCAGATGCGCGACAAGGGCATAGGAACGCGCAGGAGCACTTAGCTGAATCTGTGTCTGCATCGTCATTGGTGGGCTGCCTCAGTGCTTTCACACGTGATGTCGCACGATGCTGGCACCACATGGGCCGCAATGGGCCAATTTTAAGGCAGCGCGTCAGTCCTTGCGCGGGATACCGATGGGCAGGCCAACCCCGTGGGGGCGCGGCAGCAGATCGTGGGCGGCCTGCATCGCCGCCACGTTGGCCGCGATATCAGCGGGCATCGGCGCCACGCGCGGTCCGGCCATGTCGACATGCAGCGTCAGCCCCTCGGCGGTGGCGGCCATCCAGCCATCTTCATGATACAGTTGCTGAAAGCAGTGAAACCGCTTGGCGTCGTGATCCAACAGATAAAAGGCGCAGCGCACGCGATCCCCCTCGTGCAGCTCGCGCAGATAGCGAACGCGAAAATCCGCGACATAGGTGGTCATGCCGCGCGTGCGTGCATAGTTGGCGCCAAAACCGATCAGCCGATAGATGTCGTCGATGCCGTTGTCGAACAGCACGTTGTAGTAGGCCATGTTGAGGTGGCCGTTGAAGTCGATCCATTCGGGCCGCACGGTCATCCAGTCCGACATCGCCGGACCGTCCTGAATGGCTGCGTCCGTCATTGGCCCAGCTTGGCGGCGACGATGTCGTTGACGGCCTTCGGATTCGCCTTGCCGCCGGTCGCCTTCATCACCTGGCCGACGAACCAGCCCGCCAGCTTGGGATTGGCCTGCGCCTTTTCGACCTGAGCGGGGTTTTCGGCGATGATCCGGTCGACGGCTTCTTCGATGGCGCCGGTGTCGGTCACCTGTTTCATGCCGCGCGCGTCCACGATCTGAGCGGGATCGCCGCCCTCGGTATAGACGATTTCGAACAGGTCTTTGGCGATCTTGCCGGAAATGGCATCCGAGGCGATCAGATCGACGATCCCGCCCAGTTGCGCCGGGGAAACGGGACTGGCGGTGATATCCGCGCCTTCCTTTTTCAGGCGGCCGAACAGTTCGTTGATGACCCAGTTCGCCACCAGCTTGCCATCGCGGCCATTGGCTGCGGATTCGAAATAGGCGGCGTTGGCGACTTCGGCGGTCAGCACGGATGCGTCATATTCCGACAGGCCAAAATCCAGCACAAAGCGGGCCTTCTTGGCGTCTGGCAACTCGGGCAGGGTGGCTTTGATTTGGTCGACCCATTCCTGCTCGATCTCCAGCGGCAGTAGGTCGGGGTCGGGGAAGTAGCGGTAATCATGCGCCTCTTCCTTGGACCGCATCGAGCGGGTTTCGTTCTTGTCCGGATCATAGAGGCGGGTTTCCTGAACCACCTCTCCGCCGGCCTCGACAATGGCGATCTGGCGGCGCGCCTCGACCTCAATGGCCATCTGGATAAAGCGCATTGAGTTCATGTTCTTGATCTCGCAGCGCGTACCGAGGTGCGAGAAATCCTGCGTTTCCTGATATTTCTCATACTGGCCGGGGCGGCAGATGCTGACGTTCACATCGGCGCGCAGGTTGCCGTTCTGCATGTTGCCGTCGCAGGTGCCAAGGTAGCGCAGGATCTGGCGCATTTTCAGCACGTAGGCGGCGGCCTCTTCGGGGCCGCGAATGTCGGGGCGGCTGACGATCTCCATCAGGCACACGCCGGTGCGGTTCAGATCGACGAATGACATGTTCGGGTCCATGTCGTGAATGGATTTGCCGGCGTCCTGCTCCATATGGATGCGCTCGATGCGCACCAGTCGCGCGATGCCCGGCTCCATGTCCACCAGCACCTCGCCCTCGCCGACGATGGGGTGGTAGAGTTGGCTGATCTGGTAGCCCTGCGGCAGGTCGGGGTAGAAGTAATTCTTGCGGTCGAACGCCGATTTAAGGTTGATCTGTGCCTTGAGGCCCAGCCCGGTGCGCACCGCCTGTTCGATGCAGAACTCGTTGATGACCGGCAGCATGCCGGGCATGGCGGCGTCGATGAACGACACGTTCGAATTCGGCTCGGCGCCGAAACGGGTGGACGCGCCCGAGAACAGCTTGGCGTTCGAGGCGACCTGTGCGTGCACCTCCATGCCGATGACCAGTTCCCAATCGTGTTTGGCACCGGCGATCACACGCGGTTTCGGGGTCTCGTAGGTCAAGTCCAGCATGGCGGGCGTCCTTTGTCAGATCGCCAGCGTTCTAGGGCAGCGCGCGCGCTGGGGCAAGAGGGGCGGGCCGCCGGTGGCGCCGGACGCAAGGCAATGGATTTGCCCTTGCGGTGGATCGCGGGCAGGTCGATCGCCCTTTGCGATTTCCGCGCTCTGCCGCCCATTGCTGACGCATTGTCAGCGCCGGGATTGCCAGACGGGGGGCTTTCAGCGAAAATAGGCTATGAACCGGCTGCCACTGTGTCTTCTCATTTTCATGCTGAGCCTGCCCGTACCGGCCGCCGCGCGCGCCGATTCGGGGGCGGAAACGCGGCCTGTGGCCCGCGCTGCTGTTATCCCCAAAGCCCGCTGGGATCATCGTCCGAATGGGCCGGACTGGACACGCAGTGCGCTGTCGGCGCTGGCGCAGCATGGCGCGCCCCTTGTGCAGTCGCTGCCGCGCGACATTGCTGCCTGGTGCCCGGGGTATGCAACCGCGGACGCGCTCGGACGGCGGGCATTCTGGGTTGGCTTTCTTTCGGCTCTGGCCAAATACGAAAGCACATATCGCGCCAAGGCGGTGGGCGGCGGCGGGCTGTGGTATGGGCTGTTGCAGATCCTGCCGGGCACCGCGCGCAGCTATGGCTGCCGGGCACGGTCGGGCCCAGAGCTGACCGACGGCGGCAGCAATCTGAGCTGCGCAATCCGCATCATGGCGCGCACGGTGACGCGCGACCGCGCCATCGCCGTCAAGGAAGGGCGCTGGCGCGGTGTCGCCGCAGATTGGGGGCCGATGCGCGACGCGGGCAAGCGCGACGAGATGGCCGCATGGCTGCGCGGTCAGAGCTATTGCGCGGTCACCCGCTCGCCCCGCCCGCAGCTGAGGCCGAAATCCGTCGAGGCGCGCGACGATGAGAAATCTGACCGCTAGGCTTTCAGGATGCGCCCGACCATTTCAGCGGTATCGCGGCTGAGGTCCGGCTGCGCCGCAATCCGCTCCAACTGAGCACGGATCAACGTCTGGCGATCCTCGTCATAGCGCCGCCACGTCTCGAACGCCGAGCACATGCGCGCGGTCGTCTGCGGATTCAGCGGATCCAGCTTGATCAGCCAGTCAGCCAGCAGCACATACCCCTTGCCCGAGGCGTGATGGAACCCGGCGGCCGATCCGGCCAGCGCCCCGAGCGTGGCGCGGAAGCGGTTGGGGTTTTTCATTGTGAAATCAGGATGCTGCGTCAGCTTTTCGGTGATGGCCGCGGTCTGCGCCGGATCTGCCATGGCGATTTGCAAGCCGAACCATTTGTCGATGACAAGCCGGTCGCCCTGCCACTGATCGTAGAACGCCTGCACAGCCGCATCGCCGCGCCCTGCCTGCAAGAGACATCCCAAGGCAGCCAGTTGCTGCGTCATATTCTCCGCTGCATCATATTGCGCTTGCGCGGCAGCGCCGCCGTCACGCCGGGTGATCATCGCAAGCGCGGTGTTTGCCAGCGCCCGCGCGCCCGATTGTGCGGCGTCCGGGCGGTACGGGGCATCAACCTGATACTGCGCATTAAGCTGCGGCGCGGCGTCTTTCATGGCCTCCGCGCGGGCGTCTTTCAGCGTCTCCAGCGCCTCGTAGATTGCCTGCGGATCGGGTGTGTCACCGCCGCCAACCAGCGCCTGCGCCAGATTGTCCTGACTAGGCAGGCCCAGAGCCAGCGCACGAAATTCGGGATCGAGCGTATCGTCCAGTGCCATGATCCGCGCCGCTTCCAGATAGGCCTCGTCGGGCGCAGCACCGTGGCGGATCATCGCCAGCAGCCCCTCGCGGGCCAGGGCGCGCCCGGCCTCCCATTTGTTGAAAGGGTCGGTGTCATGCGCCAGAAGGAAGGCGCGTTCGGCGTTGTTCGTCTCGCGCTCAAGGATCACGGGCGCCGAAAAATCACGCAGGATCGACGGGATCGGGCGTGCGGAAAGGCCTGTGAACTCGAAGCTTTGCTCGGCCTCCGTCATCTCCAACACACGGGTTTGCTGCAACTCGTCGCCATTCTGGCCCAACAGCCCGACCTTGATCGGGATCACGCGGGGCGGTTTGTCGGTCTGGCCCGGTGTCGGCGGTGTATGCTGCTTGAAGGTCAGCGCATAGGTGCCGTCCTGATAGCTATCCGTCACCGACAGGCGGGGCGTGCCGGCATCCTCGTACCAGCGTTTGAACTGCGCCAGATCGCGTCCTGTCACGTCTTCGAACACCTTCAGCCAATCCTCGATCGTGCACGCCTGCCCGTCGTGACGTTTGAAATAGAGCGTCAGCGCCTTGGCCCATGCGTCATCCCCGACCAGCGTCTTTAGCATGCCGATCAGCTCGGCCCCTTTTTCATAGACGGTGGCGGTGTAGAAATTGTTGATCTCGACAAAGCTGTGAGGCCGCACCGGATGCGCCAGCGGGCCGTTATCCTCGCGGAACTGGCGCGCGCGCAGGGCGATGACATCCTCGATCCGCTTGACCGGGGCGCTGCGCATGTCGGAGGTGAATTGCGCGTCGCGGAAAACGGTCAGCCCCTCCTTGAGGCAGAGCTGGAACCAGTCGCGGCAGGTAATCCGGTTGCCGGTCCAGTTGTGGAAATACTCATGGGCGATGATCGCCTCGATCCGTTCGAAATTGGCGTCGGTGGATGTTTCGGGCGAGGCCAGAACGCAGGAGGAGTTGAAGATGTTCAGCCCCTTGTTCTCCATCGCGCCCATGTTGAAATCATCGACGGCGACGATGTTGAACAGGTCCAGATCGTACTCGCGCCCATATACCTCCTCGTCCCAGCGCATCGAATCCTTCAGCGCCTGCATACCGAACGCGCATTTGCCTTCGTCGCCGGGGCGCACCCAGATGTTCAGCTCGACCTTGCGGCCCGACATCGTGGTGAAACTGCCCGGATGATTGACGAGCCGCCCCGCGACCAGCGCGAACAGATAGGCCGGTTTTGGCCACGGGTCATGCCATTCGGCAAAGCCGTCGCCCACGGAGATCGGATTGCCGTTGGACAGCATCACCGGCTCGCCGCCCTCGATGCGCACGGTGAAGGTGCTCATCACGTCGGGACGGTCCGGGTAGTAGGTGATTTTGCGAAACCCCTCGGCCTCGCATTGGGTGCAATACATGCCGCTGGACATATAGAGCCCCTCCAGCGCGGTGTTGGCTGACGGGTTAATCTCAACCTCGGCTTCCCAGATGAAGTCGGTGTCCGGCACGGCGCAGGTCAGGCCGCGTTCAGTAACGTCGGGGGATACTTCGGCCCCGTCGATGCTGGCGCGGATCAGGGTCATGCCCTCGCCGTCCAGCGCGAAATCGCGCGATGCGGCATCGGGGTTCGGGGCAAAGGTGATGCGGCTGTGGACGCGGGTGCGCGTCGGGTCGAGCCGGAAGGTCAGATGCACGTCCCGGACCAGCCAGTTCGGCGGGGTATAGTCGGACAGGTAAACTGTTTGCGGGGCGGCGTCTTTCATCATGCGTCCTTTTCGGTCGGAACCTCTTGGTGCGGCCAGAGTTAAGGACATAATCACGGGCCTTCAATGCCCATTATCCCTGCGCGATCGCTGCGCGCAGGCGCGATGAAACCCTGATACGGAGGATGCATGATGTCGGCACCCGATACTAATACCGAAAAGAAGAAACCGGCGCATAAGACGCCTATTGTGGGCATGGTCGGGGTCGTCGTTTTTGCGATTGTCCTGCTGCTTGCCCTGGTCACATGGCTCAGCATTGCCGGGAATGACCCGTCAGAGGAAGGCGGCGTTGAGGGCGGAATAAGCACGGAGGTGACCGGCGGGTCCGAAGAAGAGCCGATTGAGGGTCTGGTAGAAGATCCTGTTTCGGTCCAGCCTGCGGACGATTGATCTCTGGCGGCTTCCACCCGGAGGCAAGCGCAGGTCCGTCCCGTGCATCGCGGCGGACCTATTGCGTTCTGGCTGGCTGTGCGAGGTGCCAATGAAGCAAAGACGCAAGGGTGATCTGCCGACGAAGGTTTGCGCGATTTGCGGGCGCCCCTTTACGTGGCGTCGCAAATGGGCCGAGATCTGGGATCAGGTGCGCTATTGCAGCGAAAGATGTCGCCGCGCCCGGCCAAAGCAGGGCAAGGAGCCGTGACGCGCTGTCGGAAGGGGTTGTAAATTGCCGCCCGGATGGCAAATTGTGGCGCACCCACTCACCACACGCAGGTCTTTATGCGACGCCCCATTATTGGCATCATCGGCAATCGATACGTTCTCGAAGATCGTTATCCGGTCCATGCCGTAGGGCGGATGAACCTTGATGCCGCCGCGCAGGTTTCGGGCGGGATGCCCTATATCATCGCTGCCGATCCCCAATTGGTCAGCGTGACTGAGTTGATGCAGGTTTGCGATGGGTTTATCCTGACCGGCGGACGGGCCAATGTGCATCCCGAAACATATGGGGAGCCGCCGACCGAGGCGCATGGCGCATTCGATACGGCGCGCGATGCTGTCACACTGCCCCTGGTGCGCGCCTGCATCGAGATCGGGCAACCCATACTGGGCCTTTGCCGCGGGTTTCAGGAGGTGAATGTTGCAATGGGCGGCACGCTGCATCCGGAAATCCGCGACTTGCCGGGGCGTGACAACCACCGCATGCCCCCCGAAGGCACATTGGAAGAGCAGTTTGCCCTGCGCCATATCGTGACGTTTGCCGAGGGCGGTGTGTTCCACCGGCTGATGGGCAAACGGCAGGTGATGACGAACACTTTGCACGGGCAGGGGATCAATGCGCCGGGGTCGCGGATTCATGTCGATGGCCACGCGCCCGATGGCACGGCCGAGGCGATCCACGTCACCGGTGCCCCCGGCTTTGCGCTGGCGGTGCAGTGGCATCCCGAATGGAATGCGGCACGCGATCCGGTCTCGCGCCCGCTTTTCGAGGCGTTCGGTGCGGCTGCGCGCCACTGGGCGGCGGGGAAGGGACCGGCGCCGCTGCTGAAATCTGCCTGAGGCAGCGCGACCCGCCTGATGTCGGCGCGTGTATCAAGCTGCCGGATTTGGGTATTTTTGCCAAGAAAAAGCCGGTAGAGCGCATTTTCGCGGGGCCTGGGGTCTGCCGCACTGGTCTGCCTGGCCGCGAAGCGCTAGGTCTGGATTGTCGACAGCGGCGATAGCGCGAGGCGCCATGCAATCAGATCCGTCCCCTTCCGATGATGACCGGGGCCGCCCCGCCGGGCCGGTGTTGCGCGCGCTGTGGGTCTGCGTCGGGGCGGTTTCGCTGGCGCTGGGCGCGGTGGGGGTGATCCTGCCGCTGCTGCCCACGACGCCTTTTGTGCTATTGGCAGCGTTCGCCTTTGCCCGCAGCGCGCCGAGTCTGCGCGCAAAATTGACAGCGAACCGGATATTTGGCCCGATCATTGTCGAATGGGAGGCGGAAGGCGTGATCGCGCCGCGCTACAAGGCGATCGCTTGCACGGTCATGGCCCTCGTCCTGCTGGGGTCGATCGTGGGCGGGCTGGCATGGCGGCTGATCGCGATACAAGCGATCTGCATGGGCGGCGCTGCGGCCTATGTGCTGAGCAGGCCCTCGAGAACGCGGCGCTAGGGCCTGATGTTGCCATAGCGGGTGGTGCCGGCAGGAAATCCTATGCAGGTTTGCATTTTCTATCGCCACGCTATGCAAATATTTGCAAATTTGCTGAAAATCGCTGTTGCGACGCTGCGGATCGGGTATAGCCTGCGCGAAACCTACAAAACGGGAAGCCCGCGATGAAAGATATTCTGCAGGAACTCGAAGACCGCCGCAACGAAGCGCGCATGGGCGGGGGGACGGCCCGTGTGGCCGCCCAGCATGAGAAGGGCAAGCTGACCGCGCGCGAGCGGGTCGAGCTGTTGCTGGACGAGGGCAGCTTTGAAGAGTTCGATATGTTCGTCGCGCATCGCTGCATAGATTTCGGGATGGAGCAGGATCGTCCTTATGGCGACGGCGTCGTCACCGGCTGGGGGACGATCAACGGGCGGCTGGTGTATGTGTTCAGCCAGGATTTCACCGTGCTGGGCGGATCGGTGTCCGAAACGCATGCCAAGAAGATTTGCAAGATCATGGACATGGCCGTGCAGAACGGCGCGCCCGTCATCGGTATCAACGATTCGGGCGGCGCGCGCATTCAGGAGGGCGTCGACAGCCTTGCCGGGTATGGCGAGGTTTTCCAGCGCAACATCACCGCCTCGGGCGTGGTGCCGCAGATCAGCGTGATCATGGGGCCCTGTGCGGGCGGTGCGGTCTATTCCCCCGCGATGACCGATTTCATCTTCATGGTCAAAGATTCCAGCTACATGTTTGTGACCGGCCCCGACGTGGTGAAAACTGTCACGAACGAGCAGGTTACGGCCGAGGAGCTGGGCGGCGCGACAACGCACACCCGCAAGTCATCGGTGGCAGACGCCGCGTTCGAGAATGATGTCGAGGCACTGGCCGAGGTGCGCCGCCTTGTCGATTTCCTGCCCTCCAGCAACCGCGAAAAGCCGCCGGTGCGTCCGTTCTTCGACGATCCGGGCCGCATCGAGGAGTCGCTGGATACGCTGGTGCCGGACAATCCGAACATGCCCTATGACATGAAGGAATTGATCACCAAGATCGCGGATGAGGGGGATTTCTACGAAATTCAGGCCGAATTCGCCAAGAACATGATCACCGGTTTCATCCGGATAGAAGGGCAGACCGTCGGCGTCGTGGCCAACCAGCCGATGGTGCTGGCCGGGTGCCTTGATATCGACAGCTCGCGCAAGGCGGCGCGGTTCGTGCGGTTCTGCGACTGCTTTGAGATCCCGCTGCTGACGCTGGTGGATGTTCCGGGCTTCCTGCCGGGCGTGACGCAGGAATATAACGGCGTGATCAAGCACGGCGCCAAGCTGCTGTTTGCCTATGGCGAGGCGACTGTGCCGAAGGTGACGGGGATCACGCGCAAGGCCTATGGCGGCGCGTATGTGGTGATGGCCTCGAAACATCTGGGCGCGGATTTCAACTATGCTTGGCCCACGTCCGAGATTGCCGTGATGGGTGCCAAGGGCGCGACCGAGATCATCCACCGCGCCGATCGCGGCAACGCCGAGAAGCTGGCCGCGCACGCCAAGGATTACGAGGACCGCTTTGCCAGCCCGTTTGTCGCGGCCGAACGCGGGTTCGTGGACGAGGTGATCATGCCCCATTCCACACGCAAACGCGTTGCGCGCGCCTTTGCGTCGTTGAGGGGAAAAAAAGCGCAGATGCCGTGGAAAAAACACGACAATATCCCGCTGTAACGCCCTATCGGGGCCGCGCCTTCGGGCAGGAGCCAGACCAGTGATACCTTGCGCAATCGCAGACGTCGTCAGCGCGCCATCGGGAACCTCCCGCATGGCGGCTGCGTTCGCATGTGCAAGAGGGGGATATCATGGCCAAATCAAAAGATCCCAGCATCAAGGATGCGGACACCTACGAGGCGTTGCGCGATCAGGGCGCGTCCAAGGAGAAAGCGGCGCGGATCGCCAATGCGCAGGCGCGCGACGACATGAACCCATCGAAAAAGGGTGGCAAGGCGCCCCCTTACGAGGAATGGACCAAGGACGATCTGTATGCCCGCGCGCAGGAAATCGGTATCGACGGGCGCTCGGAGATGAGCAAGGATCAGCTTATCGAAGCGTTGCGCAACCACTGACCGGCGCGTTGCGGCGCGCCATCTGGGCCGCTTTTGCAGTAATTTGCGCGGTTGCGCCTGCAGCCGCCGGGGCGGTTTTGTTGCCGTCGGGCGGGCAGGCAAATCTTTACGAAGTCATAACGGAGGGCGGTGGCGATAACACTGTCACGCGCCTGCGTTTCGTGACGGACGGTTTTTCGCCCGATCAGATGGCGCCGGACGTCACGCTGAACGACATGACTTTTCTGTGCGAGAACATGGCTTTAACGCGGCCCGACGCCCCCGCCGAGGGGCAGACGGTGATTATATCGCTTGCGGATCGTCCTGCGCCCCTTGGCGTAATTGACAGCAGTATCGCACAGGTTTTCGAAGTGTTCACCATCGTGGACGACACCTGCATCTGGGAGCCGCTCTGATGTATCTACCATATATGGAGCGCCTTTACGCATGTTCACGCGCTTGTGAGGCTTTGCAGCCACAATGGCGCCGGATTCGTGTATCGGCATATCGCTTCGGCAAAAACTGCACTATTCTGCCAGATGATTGCACCCAAGCAATCCATACCTCGAAGTATGGGTGGGGGACACTGCGCCCAATTCCGCCCTCAAAAAGTGACAGGAGAATTCAATGTCGAACGCTATCAAAGGTCTTATTGCCGTCGGTCTTTTCGCAGCAGTCGCAGCGTGCCAGCAGGCGCCCCAGGACGATTACGTCGTGGTCGAGCCGGTCACAGCCGAGCCCGTCTCGACTGGCAAGTACTAATCCGGCCTTCCGGATCCTGACAGCGGGGCAGGCCGAAAGGCCTGCTCCGGTTCCGCGGTTGCGCTCCGCATCGGAGGGCGCAGCATGATCAAGCATCGCGGGTTTCCCGGCAGACTGCCGAGTTCCGATTTTCAATTTACCATCCGCCGCGCCAATCCCAAGGGCGCAACGCCGCTGACCCGGCGTGAACGCTACGCCGACCGGCGCCCAGCCGACCGGCGGGCAGATACGGCGTTTGTCGCCGCGATATGGGAAAATTTCGGCGATCAACCGTTCGAGCGGGGCAACCTCGATGCCGGACGCCTGTCTTGGCTATTGGGTCGCGAAGTGCTGACGGTGAGCGATCCGTTCGACCCCACCGATTACGAGGCATTGCTGGTACTGGATGTCGAAGCGGCGCGCCGCGCCTTTCCGACCGCCTTTGACGGGTCGGATGAGGCATGACCGCGGCGATGGGACGGGTTCGCGAGCTTCAAAAGCCTCGCGCGACAGGCGTGAATCTGCCAATGAACTTTCCGACTGCGCGGAATGTAGCCGATCTGTCTGGCGGGCGTATTATGCGCTTGGCCTGCCGGCGCCCCGGTGTCAATTTCGCAAGAGTAGTGGCGGGCCTTCCCCAAGGGTCCGGGGCACCTCGTCCAAACCGTTACCCTTCCCCTTATGGGCGGCGTCGCGTAGCCAATCGCACGCCGCCCCTTTTTCTTTCGATCTCTTGGGTCTGGACGCATAGGCGGGACCCCGCGCACGCGCGTGCGCGCGCAGATTGTCGCTTTGACGAGCGGGCTGTTCTGACCTCTAATTGTGCGGCAAATTCCGCTCACGAAAAAAGAGGCAGTTCCCCATGCGCAGAGCATTCAAAAAACAACCCAAGGCTGTATTGGCCATTCTTGCCCTGTCTTCGCTCGCCGCGTGCGGCGACACGTTGGGCAAGCAGGCTCTTATCGGCGGCGGCGCCGGTCTGGGCACGGCGGCCGTGCTGGACGGCAACCTTGCCGCAGGCGCGCTGGTCGGTGCGGCGGGCAACGTCGCCTATTGCCAGTCCTTCCCGGAACGCTGCAGGTAACACAAGCCGCCCCTCGGGCGCGAAGATCATTCATCCTGGAACCATCCGTGCCGTTCGGCGCGGGTGGTTTCTGTCGTTTTCGGCCCCGGCGCTGCGGCGCGGGGCAAGCAATTAAAGGGGACACGCCATGTTCAAGAAGATCCTGATCGCCAACCGGGGCGAGATTGCCTGCCGCGTCATCAAGACCGCGCGCCAGATGGGGATCCAGACCGTCGCCATCTATTCGGACGCTGATCGCAATGCCCTGCATGTGCGCATGGCCGATGAGGCCGTGCGTATCGGCCCGCCGCCCGCCAGCGAATCGTACATTGTGATCGACAAGGTGATGGACGCCATCCGCCAGACCGGCGCCGAGGCGGTGCATCCCGGCTATGGTTTCCTGTCCGAGAACGCGAAGTTCGCCGAGGCGCTGGAGGCCGCAGGCGTCGCCTTTATCGGGCCGCCGAAAAAGGCGATCGAGGCGATGGGCGACAAGATCACGTCGAAGAAACTGGCGCAGGAGGCGGGCGTATCGACCGTGCCCGGCTACATGGGCCTGATCGAGGATGCCGAGGACGCGGTCAAGATATCGAACCAGGTCGGTTATCCGGTGATGATCAAGGCCAGCGCCGGCGGCGGTGGCAAGGGGATGCGCATCGCCTGGAACGATGACGAGGCGCGCGAGGGGTTCCAAAGCTCGAAGAACGAGGCGGCCAGCAGTTTTGGCGATGACCGCATTTTTATCGAAAAGTTCGTGACGCAACCGCGCCATATCGAAATTCAGGTTCTCTGCGACAGCCATGGCAATGGCATCTATCTGGGCGAGCGGGAGTGTTCGATCCAGCGCCGGAACCAGAAGGTCATCGAAGAGGCGCCCAGCCCGTTTCTGGACGAGGCGACGCGCAAAGCGATGGGCGAGCAGGCCGTGGCACTGGCGCAGGCCGTTGATTACACCAGCGCCGGAACCGTGGAATTCATCGTCGACGGCGACCGGAATTTCTATTTCCTTGAAATGAACACCCGCCTTCAGGTTGAACACCCGGTGACTGAACTGATCACCGGCGTCGATCTGGTCGAACAGATGATTCGCGTCGCCAATGGCGAGGCGCTGACGATCAAACAGGACGACGTCAAGCTGAACGGCTGGGCGATGGAATGCCGTCTGTATGCCGAGGATCCGTATCGCAACTTCCTGCCGTCGATCGGCCGTCTGACACGGTATCGCCCGCCCGAGGAGTTGAACGTCGCGGGCGCGATCGTGCGCAATGACACCGGCGTCTTTGAGGGCGGTGAGATCAGCATGTACTACGATCCGATGATCGCCAAGCTGTGCACTTGGGCGCCCGACCGCGCCGCGGCGATCGATGGGATGCGCGTCGCGCTCGACAGTTTCGAGGTCGAGGGGATCGGGCACAACCTGCCGTTCCTGTCCGCCGTCATGGACCATCCGAAATTTGCCTCCGGCGACATCACCACGGCCTTCATCGCCGAGGAATATCCCGATGGCTTCGAGGGGGCCGAACTGGACGAAGCTTCGCTGCGCCGCATCGCGGCGTCCTGCGCGGCCATGCACCGCGTTGCCGAGATCCGGCGCACACGCGTATCGGGCCGCATGGACAACCACGAGCGCAAGGTCGGCGACGATTGGAACGTGGCCGTAAGCGGCCAAAGCTATGACGTGCGCATCGCCGCGCGCCGTGGCGGCGCGACGGTGACATTCGAGGATGGCAGCAGCGTCGACGTTGTGTCCGACTGGACGCCGGGCGATCATCTGGCGCGGCTGGACGTGGACGGCGCTCCGTTGGTCCTGAAGGTCGGCAAGGTCTCGGGCGGCTTCCGCATTCGCAGCCGCGGCGCGGATCTGAAGGTGCATGTGCGCACCCCGAGGCAGGCGGAACTGGCGCAGCGCATGCCGGAAAAACAGCCGCCCGACACGTCGAAAATGCTGCTCTGCCCGATGCCCGGCCTGATCGTGAAGATCAACGTCGAGATTGGCGATGAGGTTCAGGACGGGCAGGCGCTGTGCACCGTCGAGGCGATGAAGATGGAAAACATCCTGCGCGCCGAGAAACGCGCCGTTGTCTCAGCCATCAATGCGGGGCCGGGCGACAGTCTGGCGGTCGACGAAGTCATCATGGAATTTGAGTGATCTTGTGACCTGCATCCCTTCCAGTCTTGCGGGGACTGCTACCCGTCGCCTGCATGTCCTCTGGCGGCTTGGCGCGTTTTGCGCCGGGATGCTGGCGCTGGTGGGGTGCAAGCGCGCGGACGAGCCTGAATTACGGGCGCTCTTGGCGGGCTGGGTGCCTTTGGGCGAGACCGTGTCGTTCAAGGCAACGCGCGGCTGTGCGGCTGGACTTTTTCAGTTGGTCAGCCCGCGTATCGCGTCGCGCATGCGCATTGCCAGAAGCGTGCGGGAGGCGGCGATCATCCTGAAATCCCACGATCAGGTTGCGATTATCGCGCGCCGATTGACGCCGGATCATGCCCTGCTGCAATTGGTCGACTTCGACCGCAGCATGGGCATGCAGATGCGCATGGCCGGGCTTGAGGGGCGGGCCTGCATGGATCGCGCCGCCGAGGCGGCCTTTGCCGCCGCGCTGGTCAATCCGGCGGCTGTGGTCCTGATGGATCGCGATACCGGTGTGCTGGCCTTGATGGATGCCGAGGACGGGCTGGTGATTGCTGCGATGGGGGCGAAGTGATGGCCCCGGCGCCCTATGACGCGCCCCCGGTGCCGGTGGTCTTGTCGGCGCCGGGCGCCGCGCGGCGTTCCTGTATCTCCTGCTGGCGCATGGGCAGCTTGTCGATGGTCCGGCTTATCTCGCGCACGTCCCATGGCAATGGTTTGCGCAGATACACGGTGCCGTCCTTGACGATCAGCACCAGCATGAAGCCACGCGGGCGCAGCTGGGTCCTTAGCGGGCCGCGCGCCGAGGGGTCGGTATCGGTCAGCACGACGACATCGCGCGCGGCCAATTCATCACTGCGCGCTGTCAACAGTTCCATTTGCTGGACGAAACGTGGATCGTTCGGGCTGTCGGCAAAGACGACCAAAGGCCGGTTTTTCCATAGAAATTGTTTCAAATCCACGTCCGATCCATCGACAAAGATCGAGGGCGCCGCCGTATCCGTCAGGCTGCCTGCTGCCTCTTGCGCCATAAGCGGGGCGGTGAAAAGGCAAGTGAAAACAAGGGTAAGAATGGGTTTCATGTGCGCTCCTGTTACAGAGGATATAGGCATAAGAAGGGCGATTGCGATGCAAAAAGCGCGGTGCGGGCCGCTAAATTCGTCGCATGGCGTGTGCGAAGCGCCCGAAGTGAAGTTAATCGCATCGTCAACACTGTGCGCTAGGACTGCAGCTGAACTCCGGAACGACGCGCGGCAGCGTACCGGCACAGCGAAAGGCGTGACTACCCATGGACATTACCCTGCATCTTGGAGCGCACCGCAGCGCCTCGACCAGTTTTCAGTATTACATGCGCGAGAACTCGGCGCGACTGGCCGCGTCCGGCATCGGGTATTGGGGGCCGCAGGAGCTTCGCACGGGGCTTTTGCAGGGGGTTTTCCCCAGCCCCGGACCAGTGCCTGCGGAGAAGCAGTTGCGGCGAGCGCGCGGCCGGATACTGCTGCAGATCGCCAAATGCGAGGACGCCGGCATCAGGCAGTTGGTCATATCGGACGAGAACATGATCGGCGCGCCGCGTGGCTGTCTGCGCGACATGCGCCTCTACCCGGCCATCGGCGAGCGGATGGCGCGCCATGGCGCAGCGTTTGGCAGTCATGTGACGCGCGCCGTGCTGTCGATCCGGGCGCAGGATGCGTGGTGGCGTTCGGCCATTGCGTTCGGGGTGGCGCGCGGTGCGCGGGTGCCGACGGCTGCCGAGCTGGCGCATATCGCGGCCGGCATGCGCAGCTGGCGCGACGTGATCACCGATCTGGCCTGTGCACTGCCGCAGGCCCAGTTGCTGATCCTGCCGCACGAATGCTTCGCAGCCTTGCCCGAACGGCGCCTTGCCGCGATGCTGGACCGGGAGAGCGTGCCGCAGACACATGCGCGCGAGTGGCTGAACAGGGCGCCCGACCTGCCTGCGCTGCGCGCGGCGCTGATTGCCCGGGAGGGCGACGCAAGCGCGCTGCCGCCGGGCGATGGGCTTTGGCAGCCATTTTCGGGGGCCGAACGCGCGGCAATGCGCGAGGCCTACGCCGATGATCTATTCTGGCTGCGCTCGGGCGCGGACGGGCTGGCAACACTGATAGAGGAACCGGGACCGGATCAGGCGGGGCAAACACCGCAGGTCGAGGCCCAGACAAGAGGACAAGGACATGACGAAGAAGGCGCAAGACGAATGGCGCAAGCTGGCCGAGGGTGAGCTGCGCGGGCGGCCCGTGGAGGATCTGACCTGGCACACGATCGAGGGGATCGACGTCAAGCCGCTCTACACCGAAGATGATATTACCGGGCTGGACCACCTGGGCAGTATTCCGGGCGCCGCGCCGTTCACCCGCGGGGTCAAGGCGACGATGTATGCCGGGCGCCCCTGGACGATCCGGCAATATGCCGGTTTCTCCACGGCGGAGGAATCGAACGCCTTTTACCGACGCAATCTGGCAGCGGGCCAACAGGGAGTTTCGGTGGCGTTCGATCTGGCCACGCATCGCGGCTATGACAGCGATCATCCGCGGGTCGAGGGCGATGTTGGCAAGGCCGGCGTAGCGATCGATTCGGTCGAGGACATGAAGATCCTCTTTGACCAGATCCCGCTGGATCAGGTCAGCGTCAGCATGACGATGAACGGCGCCGTGATCCCAATCCTCGCCAGCTTCATCGTCGCGGGCGAGGAGCAGGGGCATGATAAATCGGTCCTGTCGGGGACCATTCAGAACGACATTCTGAAAGAGTTCATGGTGCGCAACACTTACGTTTATCCGCCCGAGCCCAGTATGCGCATCATCAGCGACATCATCGAATACACGTCGGACGGCATGCCGAAGTTCAACTCGATCTCGATTTCCGGCTACCACATGCAGGAGGCCGGCGCGAATCTGGTGCAGGAGCTGGCCTATACCCTGGCCGACGGACGCGAATATGTGCGCGCCGCGATCGAGGCGGGAATGGACGTCGATAAATTCGCCGGGCGGCTGAGCTTCTTCTTTGCCATCGGCATGAATTTCTTCATGGAGGCGGCCAAGCTGCGCGCGGCGCGCCTGCTGTGGCACCGCATCATGACCGAATTCGGCGCCAAGAACGACCGCTCGAAAATGCTGCGTACCCATTGCCAGACCTCGGGCGTCAGCCTGCAGGAACAGGACCCCTACAACAATGTGGTGCGCACCGCTTACGAGGCGATGAGCGCGGTACTGGGCGGCACGCAATCGCTGCACACCAATGCGCTGGACGAGGCAATGGCCCTGCCGACCGAATTCAGCGCGCGCATCGCCCGCAACACGCAGCTGATTTTGCAGGAAGAAACCGGCGTGACCGCCGTCGTCGATCCGCTGGCGGGCAGCTACTACGTCGAAAGTCTGACTGCCGAACTGGCCGAGAAGGCTTGGGCGCTGATTGAGGAAGTCGAGGAGATGGGCGGAATGACCAAGGCTGTCGCCTCCGGCATGCCCAAGCTGCGGATCGAGGAATCGGCCGCGACGCGTCAGGCGATGATCGACCGGGGCACCGAAGTGATCGTCGGAGTGAACAAGTACCGCCGCGAAAGCGAGGACCCGATTGATCTGCTGGACATCGACAATTCGGCAGTGCGTGACAGCCAGATCGCCCGGTTGAAGCAGATCCGCGACAGCCGCGACGAGGCCGCCTGCACCAAAGCGCTGGACGAGTTGGAGCGCCGCGCGCGGGATGGCGGTAATCTGCTGGAAGCAGCGGTCGAAGCTGCGCGCGCGCGCGCCTCTGTAGGAGAGATATCGATGAGCATGGAAAAGGTGTTCGGCCGCCACCGCGCCGAGGTCAAGACATTGGCCGGCGTCTATGGCGCAGCCTATGAAGGCGACGAAGGCTTTGCCGCGATCCAGAAATCGGTCGAGGATTTTGCCGAGGAAGAAGGCCGCCGGCCCCGGATGCTGGTCGTCAAGATGGGCCAGGACGGGCACGACCGGGGCGCCAAGGTGATCGCGACCGCCTTTGCCGATATCGGGTTCGACGTGGATGTCGGACCGCTGTTCCAGACGCCTGACGAGGCGGCGCAGGACGCGGTGGATAATGACGTGCACGTGATCGGCATCTCCAGCCAGGCGGCAGGTCACAAGACCTTGGCACCCAAGCTGGTGACGGCCCTACGCGAAAAGGGTGCAGGCGATATTCTGGTCATCTGTGGCGGGGTCATACCCCAGCAGGATTACAAATTCCTGAAGGATGCAGGGGTGAAGGCGATCTTTGGACCGGGCACGAATATTCCCGACGCGGCGCAGGACATCTTGAAGATGATCCGCGAGGCGCGGTAATATGATTTGATCGAAGACGATAGGGCGCCGGATGTAAGTCCGGCGTCAATTTGCTGCGCAACTGCCCGCTCTCGGCATTTTTCTTCGCAAAACGCCTGTCGCTACTGTGCGTGAGAAAAGATAGTGCGGTGCCACTTTGCTGCGCAAAGTGACTTTGGTGGCGTGAGGTGGATTTGAACCACCGACCTAACGATTATGAGTCGTTTGCTCTAACCCCTGAGCTACCACGCCTTGGGCGCGTGGCTATGGCAGCAGCGCCCGCCCGTCAAGACGGAAAACGGAAATCACCTGCTCGAAAATGACATTCGCAGTCGCGGCGGCGATCCCGCGTTTCGCAGGCAGGTAAAAATGCCGAGACCAATAGCGCCTGCGTATGCGATGCGTGTCATAGTAACGCATGAAGGGACCGGGACATGTTGGACCTCGATCATATCGCCGTCGTAGCGAATACGCTGGAGGAGGGCGCGGACTGGGTGCATCGCGCCTTGGGGGTGGCGCCCGGGCCGGGCGGCCAGCATGCGTATTTCGGCACGCATAATCGCCTGCTGGGACTGGACGAGGGGCTGTATCTGGAGGTGATTGCGATCGACCCCGACGCGCCGCCGCCCGGTCATGCGCGCTGGTTTAACCTAGACCGGTTCAGCGGCGCGCCGCGGATCGGCAACTGGATTTGCCGCACCAGCGATCTTGCAGGCGCGCAGGCGGCGCTTCCGGGTATCGGCGCGCAAGTGCCGCTGGAACGGGGCGACTTGCGATGGCGCATGGCGGTGCCTGAGAGCGGACAACTGCCTTTTGACGAGTGCCACCCGGCGGTGATGCAATGGGATTGCGCGCGCCATCCGGCGGCGTCATTGGCTGCTACCGGCATTGCCCTGCGGCGACTGGTCGTCACCCAACCCGAGGCGGATGCGCTGCGCGCGCGCCTGCACAGGCAACTGACGGATGATAGGGTGGTTTTCGATGTGGGGCCGGCCCGATTGCGGGCCGAATTCGATACGCCCGGAGGGCCGCGCACTTTGGGGTGAAGCGGCCTGCACGGATTTGCGAAATCCTGAACGGATCGCACTGACACTGCCGGTGAAACACTCTAGGATCGCGCCATGTCGCTCTGGACCCGCATAACCGAGGCCGTGTCGGCCCTCGCCAGTGGCGAGGGCCTCAGCGCCGTGTTCGACCGCCTGCGCACCCCGCCCGAGCGCAGCGTTGCATTTGCCATCGCGGTGATCGCGCTGGGCGCGAAGATGGCCAAGGCCGACGGGCAGGTCACGCGCGGCGAGGTCGCGGCGTTTCGCCAGGTCTTCCAGATCGCGCGGGAGGACGAGGCGGGGGCCGCCCGCGTTTTCAATCTGGCGCGGCAGGACGTCGCGGGGTTCGAGGAATACGCCGCCCGGATCAAGGCGATGTTCGGGGATGACACGGATGCGCTGTGCGATCTGATGGAAGGGCTGTTTCATATCGCCATGGCCGACGGGCAGTACCATCCGGACGAAAACAGCTTTCTTGAGCGGGTGTCCGAGATTTTCGGCCTGAAGCCCAGTGAATTTCAGCGTATGCGCTGCCGGTTTGTGCCGGGGAGTGCGCCGGACCCCTATCAGGTTTTGGGCGCGTCGCCGGATGACAGTCTGGCCGAGCTGCAAAAACGATATCGCGCGCTGGTGCGCGAAACGCATCCCGATCGGATGATGGCGCGCGGCGTGCCGGAGGAAGCGATGCGCCTGGCCGAAAAGCGGATGATGGACATTAACCGGGCGTGGGAGCAGATTGAAACCGCGCATCGCGGATGAGGCTGGCAACTTGGAATATTGAGTGGTTCAACAGCCTGTTCGACGATGACGGCGAGCTTTTGGATGATGGGGAATGGTCGTCGCGCAGAAATGTGACCCGGGGTGAGCAGCTGGCGGCGGTGGGCACGGTCATGCACGTGCTGGATGCCGACGCCCTGATGATCATCGAGGCGCCCGACCACAACGGACGGCGCAGTACCGTGACAGCGCTGGAGCGATTCGCGGAGGCGGCAGGCCTGCGGGCCCGGCGGGCACTGGTGGGATTTACCAACGACACCCAGCAGGAGATTGCGCTGCTCTATGATCCGGACGTCGTTCAGGCGGAGCACGATCCGATCGGCGATGCGACGGGCAAGCGTGGCAGCCATGATGCGCCGCGCTTCGATGGGGTGTTCCGGATTGATCTGGATATCGACGCGGTCGAAGACCTTGTGCGCTTTTCCAAGCCGCCTCTCGAAGTGCGGCTGACCACGCCGTCGGGCGCCGTGGTGCGACTGATCGGGGTACATTTGAAATCCAAGGCACCGCATGGCGCCAGCAGCCCCGCCGACGTCATGCGCATCGCCATCGCCAACCGGCGCAAGCAACTGGCGCAGGCGGTCTGGCTGCGCGCGCGGGTCGTGGCGCATCTGGAAGCGGGCGAGCCGCTGATCGTGCTCGGCGATTTCAACGATGGTCCGGGCCTTGATGAATATGAGGGGCTGTTTGGCCGCTCCTCGGTCGAGGTGGTGATGGGCGACGGCGAGGCGCTGCGCTTGCATGATCCGCATGCACGCAGCGCGCTGGGTGCGAGGATCGGGGCGATCCACAGCACGTCGCGGTTTTTCCTGAGCCACGAGGGTCGGTATATGCAGGCCCTTCTGGATTATATCATGGTGTCGCCCGATCTGCTGGCGCGCGGGCCGGTATGGCGGATTTGGCACCCTTTTGATGATCCCGCCTGCTACGACGACGATGCGCTGTGCGCCGCGCTGTTGACTGCGTCGGATCATTTCCCCGTGACGCTGGATATCGACACATAGGCTTAAATCCAGCGCGATACGTGCTATATTAGGCCTATGAAACAGATCCTGATCACCATTGCCGCGGTCCTGATGTTGGCCACTCCCGCACTGCATGCCGAGGAGGACGCGCCGCCGCAGGATGGCCTGTCCCTGATCGAGGAGGGGGCGCGCATGTTGTTTGACGGGCTGATGCAGGAGGCGCGCCCGGCGATGGAGGGTATGAAGGAAATGGCCGAGCGTTTGGGTCCGCAGTTGCGGGAATTCGCGCAGGAAATGGGCCCGGCGCTGGCCGAGATCCTGAAGGATGTCGAAGACCTGAGTGTTTATGAGGCGCCGGAGATGCTGCCGAATGGCGATATCATCATCCGGCGGAAACCGGTTGAAGAGCCCGCCCCGGATGCGCCGCTGCAACCGGAGGACGAGATTGAAATCTGAGGCGCGGAAGGCTCTACTGCACCCCGGCCCCATTGACCACGGGCTGGGAATCGAGCGACGCGGCGAGTGAGGCAAACCGCGCCTGCGCAACCTCACCAAAAAGGGGGGACGCCTCGGGCGCGAGGTTGAGTTGCAGCACCTTCTTCTTGGGGTAGAGATGCAGCTTGCCCGGCTCGGTGTCGCGCTGGAGCCAGAGCATCGCGCCAAAGCGCATAGCTTTGCCCAGTATTTCGGCGTCGCGGCGCATCGGCGCATCGATCAGCTGGCTGACCTTCTCGATTCGCATGGTGCCGCGGGAATTGGAATAGCGGTGCAGCAGCGCCAGCCCCAGAAACACCCGTTCGGAATGTTTCAGCCCGCCCAGATTTGCCCGAGTGGCGGTGTCAAAGCAGATGTCGGCCCGGTAATCGGGATGTGCGCGCCAGTTGACGTCATGCAACAGGCAGGCGGCCTTGATCAGGCGCACGCGTTCCGGGCGCGCGGATTTGAACAGCGGCATGATGAACTGATACAGCATCTTGCCAAAGCCGGGCACGCGCGCGTCCTTTGTCTCGGTGAAGCGGCACGCCTCGATCAGGGGGTCGCGATCGCGCAGCTGCTGGGGCATCTGCTCGTACAGCATACCCTCGCGGATGCCATAGCTGGACACGGCGATGTCATGGGGTTTGAAGGTGCGCACCAGTTCGCGCAGCACCTCGGCGGCCTGCGGCACCAGCGCCATCCGGGCGGACGAGACGCCAGCGCGCTGGCGCAGGGCATTCAGGTCTGTCGTCTCGTGGATATAGCGCAGTGTGTCGCGCACCGAGGAGGCCCGCATGCGGTATTCGTGCAGCACGTGCAGGGGGTATCCGCGCCGCTCCATGTCGATACGGGCAATCGCGCGCCACGAGCCGCCGACAAGGAACAGGCGGTTCTTCTGCTCGCCCAGTTCGGCCGTCATCGCGTCTATGGTTTCGCGGATATATGCGCGGCGCGCTTTGCGGCCGCCCTTGAGATCGCGCAGCTTCAGCGGGCCCAGTTGCGAGCTGACGCGCCGCCCGACAGTGCCGCCGTTGATTTCGGCCAGTTCCATCGACGAGCCGCCGATATCGCAGACCAGACCGTAGGCGCCCGGCCAGCCCAGCAGCACGCCCTGAGCCGACAGCCGCGCCTCCTCGCGCCCGTCGATGACCCACAGATCAAGGCCGGTCAGTGCCTTGACCTCGGCCTGAAACTCCGCGCCGTCGGCGGCGTCGCGTACTGCAGCGGTGGCGACGCAGGTCAGCGGGCCGGTATCCATCGCGCGAGCCAGGTGGGCGAAACGATGTAGCGCGCTGAGCGCGCGGGCGCGCCCGTCGGGGTTCAGGCGGCCGGTTTCCGCCATGCCGGCCCCAAGGCCGCACATGATTTTTTCATTGAAAAAATAGGCTGGACTGCGCGCCGCGCCGTCAAAAACCACGAGGCGGACCGAGTTCGACCCCACATCGACAACGCCGACCCGGCGCAGGGCGCGCGCTGACGGTTTGTTGAAGAGGGCGCGGCCAAAAGGGCTGTTGCTGCTACTTCCGGACGTTCCGCGATCGGTATCGGGTGTAATCATCTTGCCACCAGCCGTCATTTCGCCGCCCTTCTTATGTGCCCGCCGGATCGCTGCGTCAACGGAACGGCCCGCTTTAATCTTCGGTATGGGTCAGTTGCGGCACGTCCGCCGCGCCCGCCGATCCACGGCCCGACAGCGACGGGTTTTCCATGAAGAAGCGGTGGCAACTGAACGCAAACTCGCCCTCGGGCAGGGACGCGCGGGTAAAGCTGCCATCGGGGGCCATGACCCAGCTTTGGGCGATATCGGCCATGTTGGCGGCCATTACCTGGCTGGTGATCTGCGCCTTGACGGTGGAATTTTCGATCTCGACCAGTGTCTCGACCCGCCGGTTCAGATTGCGGCCCATCCAGTCGGCGGAGGAGATGAAGACGCGCGCCTTCTTGTGGGGCAGCCCGTTGCCATTGCCAAAGCAGACGATTCGGCTGTGTTCGAGAAACCGACCGACGATGGATTTGACGCGAATGTTTTCCGACAGACCGGTGATGCCGGGGCGCAGCCCGCAGATGCCGCGCACGACGAGGCTGATGCGAACGCCCGCAGTGCTGGCCGCATAGAGCGCGTCGATGATATCCGGCTCGATCAGGGCGTTCATCTTGGCCCAGATTTCAGCGGGGCGGCCATTTTGGGCATGCTCGACCTCGCCTGCGATCATCTCAAGCAGGCGCGGTTTGAGGGTGATGGGCGAAATCGCAAGGTTTTCCAGCTTCTCGGGCTGAGCATAGCCCGACAGGTAGTTGAACACCTTGGTCGCATCGCGCCCCAGCACGCTGTCGCAGGTGAAAAACGACAGGTCGGTGTAGATGCGTGCCGTGATGGGATGGTAATTGCCGGTGCCGAAATGGGTGTAGGTGACAAGGTTATCGCCCTCGCGGCGCACGACGATGCTGATCTTGGCATGGGTTTTCAGGTCGAGAAAGCCATAGACGACATGCGCGCCCGCGCGCTCCAGTCTGCGGGACTGGCGGATGTTGGCGGCCTCGTCAAAACGGGCCTTCAGCTCGACCAGCGCGGTGACGGATTTGCCGTTTTCAGCCGCCTCGCATAAAGCCTCGACGATCGGGGACTGGTTCGACGTGCGGTAGAGCGTTTGTTTGATCGCCACCACATCGGGATCGTTCGCCGCCTGTTTGAGGAAGCGCACGACCATATCGAACGTCTCGTACGGGTGATGCAGCAGCATGTCCTTTTGCCGGATCGCGGCGAACATGTCGCCGTCGAAATCCTGCACGCGCTCGGGTACGCGGGGCGAGAAACTGGGCCAGAGAAGATCGGGGCGGGCGTCCAGCACCAACTCCTTGAGATCGGCAAGGCCAATCATGCCGTCGACCTCGACCACTTCGTCCTGGGTGACGTGCAATTCGTCCATCACAAGACTGCGCAGCGCATCGGGTGCGTCGCGGGTGATGTTCATACGCACCACTTCGCCGCGGCGGCGGCGTTTCAGCGCGACCTCGAATTCGCGCACCAGATCCTCGGCCTCCTCCTCGACTTCCAGATCACTGTCGCGCAGCACGCGAAAGGCGCAGTGACCCTTGTACTTATAGCCGGGAAAGAGGCTGTGCAGATGCAGGATCAGCAAGGCCTCCAGCGGCAGGAAGCGGTGGGCGCCTGCCTCGGCGGGCAGCGCGACAAAGCGGTCGATCTGCTGCGGGATCGGCAGCAGCGCCTGAAGCGGGCGTTTGTCGCGGATGCGCGTCAGGTTCAGCGCCAGCGAGTAGCCAAGGTTCGGGATGAAGGGAAACGGATGCGCGGGGTCGATGGCGAGCGGTGACAGAACCGGGAACACCTTGTTCAGGAACACATCCGCCAGATAGGCGCGGTCTGCATCATCCAGATCCTCGCCGGTCATTATGGTGATGTTCTGCGCTGCCATTTCGTCGCGCAGGTGTTGATAGGTCTGCTGCTGCGCGCCCAGCAGCTTGCGCGCATCCTCGTTGATCAGGACCAGCTGCTCGGCCGGGGTCAGGCCGTCGGCCGCGGGGGTGGTGTTGCCCGCGCGGGCCAGTTCGCGCAGCCCGGCGACGCGGACGTTGTAGAATTCGTCCAGGTTCGTCGCGGAAATCGACAGGAAGCGGAGCCGTTCCAGTAATGGCACGCGTGGGTTCTGCGCCTCTTCCAGCACGCGCCAGTTGAAGCCCAGCCAGCTAAGTTCGCGGTTGAAAAAACGACCCGGCCCGGTGACGTCCAGATCGGGCAGAGCCCGAGCCGGAGGGAAGGGCGAGCTCAGAAAATCGGCTTGGTTCATAAGCGGGGCAACGGCCTGAAAAGATGCGTGGACGACCGGCAGAGTGTGGCGTCACAGCCCCAGCTTGTCCAGCACCTCGGCGGCAAGCGCGCGGGTGACGGGGCGGCGCCGCTCCAGCGCCAGCTTGTCCAGCGCGGCGACGACGCGGCCCGCCTCACCAAAGGCGCGCGGCATGCGTCGCACCAGAAACGGGATCGTGCCCGGGGTCGGCAGGATCTGCCGGTCGCCCATCTGTTTCATCAGCACGGCCGCCAGCAGCTCGTCGTCGGGTTCCTTGAGCGTGCAGGTAGGGGTGGCCTGCATTCTGCTGGCCAGATCGGGCAGCACCAGCGGCCAGTGGTTCGGCGCGGCGCGGGCGGTGATCAGCAGCGAATGCCCCTCGGCCAGTGCGAGATTGTGCAGGTGGAACAGCGCCTCTTCGGCGGCGCTGTCGCCCGCGATGGCATCGGCGGCTTCGATGGCGATGTGGCCTGCGGCGAGGGCCGGGATATCGGCGCCCGGCAGATCGCGGGCGTTTACGATCCGGGCGCCGCTGAGATCGCGCCACACATGGGCCAGATGCGTCTTGCCCGACCCCGCAGGGCCGTTCAGCACCAGCTTGCGCGCGGGCCAGTTCTGCCAGCCCTCGATCAGGGCGACGGCGGTTGCATTGGCGGACGAGACGTAGAAATCGTTCCGCCCGACAGCGGGCATCGTCTGCAGGTCGAGGCTGAGCTGGCGGGGTTGTTTTGGGGGCCGTGTGCCGGCCCGCTTGGGGGGCATGGTCATCAGCGCGTGTCGTGGTCCGGTGATCCGCGATACAGCAGGCTGTCCTTGTATCGCGAGGTTGCGTAGCGGGCGATGACGCCAATGGCGGCGGCCACCGGCACCGCGACCAGCATCCCGACAAAGCCGAAAAGCGCGCCAAAGACCGACAGCGAGAAGATCAGCCAGACAGGATGTAGCCCGACCGAATTCCCCACCAGCTTGGGCGTCAAAATGTTCCCCTCGATCACCTGGCCCAGGACAAAGATGCCAGCGACTACCCCAATCGAAATCCAGTCGCCCCAGAACTGGAACAGGGCCAGCCCGATGGCCAGCAGCCCGCCGACGAGCGCGCCAACATAGGGAATGAAGGTCAGCAGACCCGCCGTAAAGCCGACGACAAGGCCAAATTGCAGCCCCGCCAACATCAGCGCCGCCGCGTAATATGTGCCGAGGATCAGGCAGACGGTGCCCATGCCGCGGATGAACCCGGACATTGTCCGGTCGATTTCGCGGGCCAGATATCGGATCGTCGGAGCGTGGTCCCGCGGCAGCAGATCGTCGATCCGCGCGATCATGCGGTCCCAATCATAGAGCAGGTAAACCGCAACCACGGGCACGATCACGAATAGCACCAGCACGTTGATCAGCGAGGATACCGAGGCCAGCAAGGTCTCCAGCATCTGGCCGCCGCGCTCTTGGATCGATGCGCCTATTGCGGTCAGCGACTGGCGCAGGGCGCTGCCCGAATCGGCGACCTGAGGGAAACGCTCGGTCACGAACACCTCCAGCTTGCGCACCAATTCGGGCGCCGTGTCGATCAGTGCCGTGGCCTGCGAGGTCAGTGTCGGGATGACCAGCAGCGCAACGATGACGAAAATGACGATGGCGAGCATTGTGATCACAACGACAGACAAGGCCCGGCTTAGGCCAATGTTTTGCAGCCTGTCCGCGAAGGGATCCAGAAAATAGGCGATGGCCGCCCCGACGACAAAGGGCAGGATCACGTCGCCCAGCACCCAGAGCACGCCAAGAAAGATCGCTGCCGCGATCCCCCAATATTTCATCTGCGTCACAATCGGTAGTGCCATGATGTCCTTTCGATACGTTCAGCTACACTTGGCGGAAGCGCCGCGCGCTTTCAAGTGCGGGTTTGCGGGCACTAACGCCATGCCGCGCTTGCCCGGAGGTGCGCAAAGCCATAAACGGGGGGCCGAATGACCCTGACCCCCGAGAGGATCACCATGCGCCTGTCCCGTTATTTCCTGCCCGTCCTGAAGGAAACGCCCGCCGAGGCGCAGATCGTGTCCCACCGCCTGATGCTGCGTGCGGGCATGATCAAGCAAGCGGGCGCCGGGATCTATTCGTGGCTTCCGCTGGGCTTCAAGGTGTTGCGCAAATTGGAAAACATCGTCCATGAGGAGCAGATGCGCGCGGGCCATATCCCGATGCTGATGCCGACGCTGCAACCAGCGGATCTGTGGCGCGAATCCGGTCGTTACGATGATTACGGCGAGGAAATGCTGCGCATCAAGGACCGGCAAGGGCGGGATCTGCTCTATGGGCCGACCAATGAGGAGATGATTACCGACATCTTCCGCGCCCATGTGGGCAGCTACAAGGATCTGCCGCTGACGCTGTATCATATCCAGTGGAAATTTCGCGACGAGATGCGCCCGCGCTTTGGCGTGATGCGGGGCCGCGAATTCTACATGAAGGACGGCTATAATTTCGACCTGACGCAGGAGGATGCGCTGCATTCCTATAACCGGCATCTGGTCAGCTATCTGCGCACCTACGAGCGGATGGGCCTTCAGGCGATCCCGATGCGCGCCGATTCCGGCCCTATCGGCGGCGACGACACGCATGAATTCCTGGTGCTGGCCGAGACGGGCGAAAGCGAAGTGTTCTACGATTCGGAAATTACCGAGTTGAAATTCGGCGACCGCGAGGTTGACTACGATTCGCACGAGGCCTGCCGCGCCGTGCTGGACGAATTCACCTCGCGCTATGCCCGCACGGACGAAACCCACGACGAGGCACAGTTTGCCGAGATCCCCGAGGAGCGGCGGCGCACCGCGCGGGGCATCGAAGTGGGGCAGATCTTCTACTTCGGCACCAAGTATTCCGAGGCGATGGGCGCCACCGTTCAGGGCCCGGATGGCAAGGCTGTGCCGGTCCACATGGGCAGCCACGGCATCGGCGTCAGCCGTCTGGTCGGCGCGATCATCGAGGCCAGCCACGACGACAAGGGCATCATCTGGCCTGAGGGCGTGACGCCCTTCCATGCCGGGATCGTCAACCTGAAACAGGGCGACGCCGAGGCGGACGCAGCGTGCGAGGCGCTTTATGCCGGGATCACGGCGCTGGGCCTTGATCCTCTCTATGACGACCGGGACGAGCGGGCAGGCGGCAAGTTTGCCACGATGGACCTGATCGGCCTGCCATGGCGGATCACCGTCGGGCCGCGGGGCCTGAAAAACGGCGTGGTCGAGCTGACCAGTCGCCGCACCGGCGAGAGTGAGGAAATGCCGCCAGAGGACGCGATCAAGCGCCTTGCGCAGATCTACGCGCCCCATCGCGGCACGCTGGCCGTCTAGGGAATGCTGGGCCGCGCGCTGATACTGGCGGGGGGCCTTGCCGGGGCTGCGGGGCTGTCGCAGTTCCCGGAGTTTTCGCAGCAATATGTGCAGCGGCTGGGCGGCGCGGTGGATGAATTGCGCGGCTTTGTCGAGGGGTTCGATGCGGATGCAGCCGAAGTCGGCCTCAGCCGCGATGCGGCGCTGGCCGATCTGGCGCAGGGCGGCGCGATGGGCGCGCAGCGGGCGGAAACCATGGCAGGCGTGATCGTGCGGTACGAGCAACTGTCAGCCGATCTGACCTCGTTGCGCCGGGCGGGGCCTTTCACCCGCGCCTACCGCGCCCGCGATCTGGGGGATGCCGGGATCGCCCGCGCCGCATGGGCCGAGTTCAAGCCTGCGCTGCCACTGACGTTCGAGGGCACCGTGTTTGCCGGGACCGGTTTTCTAAGCGGTCTGGGCATTATGGCCACCCTACTGGCGCTGCTGAAGGTGCCGTTTCGGCGGCGCCGCGCCGCAGCTTCCGCCCGGTCTGCTTGACGGCGCCGGGACCCCGGCGCAAGTTGCGCAAAATTTCAGGAGTAATGCCAAGTGGCAGGCAAACCCGCCCCTTTCGCCCCCTTTGAATGGATGATCGCATGGCGCTATCTGCGCGCCAAACGCGCCGAGGGCGGCGTCAGCGTCATGACGTGGATTTCGCTGATCGGGATCACGCTGGCTGTGCTGGCGCTGATTGCGACACTGGCGGTAAGATCCGGGTTCCGCGCGGAATTCGTCGATACGATCCTGGGATCGAACGCGCATGTCACCATCTATAACGGCGGCGAGGTCGATGCCGAAACCGGCCGTCTGGACCGGATGATCGAGGATTATCAAGCGATGGCCGAGCGCGTGCGCGAGGTGCCCGGCGTTACCCGCGTGGCCCCGTTGATCAAGGGGCAGGTGATGGCCAACGCGCGCGACCGTAACGCGGGTGTCGAGGTGTTCGGCATCACGCTGGACGATCTCAAGGGCATCCCGCGCATCGCCGATCCGAGTACCGGGCAGGGCGATATCGAGCAGTTTGGGACGGGCATCGCCATCGGTTCGGGCGTGGCGCGCGAGCTGGGTGTAGGCGTGGGCGACCGGGTCAAGATCATCTCGCCCGGCGGGGTCAAGACGGCATTTGGCACCACGCCGCGCGTCAATGCGTATGACGTGGCGTATATCTTTACCGCCGGGCGCTATGACATTGATCGCACACGGGTTTATATGCCATTCGCCGAGGCGCAATCGTTCTTTAACCGCGAAGGCGCGGCGGACGAGTTGGAGGTGATGGTTGAGGATCCTGAGCATGTGAACGATCTGGCGATTCCGCTGATGCAGGCGGCGGGGGATCGTGCGCTGCTGTGGACATGGCAGGATCAAAGCGGCGGGTTCCTGCGCGCGCTGGAGGTCGAGGACAACGTGATGTTCATCATCCTTTCGATCCTCGTGCTGATTGCAGCGATGAACATCACCAGCGGGCTGATCATGCTGGTGAAAAACAAGGGCGGCGATATCGGCATCCTGCGCACGATGGGCCTGACCGAAGGGTCGGTTCTACGGATTTTCTTTATCTGCGGGGCGTTTACCGGGATTATAGGGACTGCAATGGGCGTGATCCTTGGCTGTCTGTTCGCGATCTATATCGACCCGCTCTTTGGCTTTGTGAATTGGGCGATGGGCGGCGAGATATGGGATCCGTCGGTGCGCGGCATCTATTACCTGCCCGCCAAGCTGGAATTCCGCGATGTCATGTCGGCGGTCACGCTGTCGCTGTCGCTGTCGTTCATCGTCACGATCTTTCCCGCGCGCCGCGCTGCCCGCATGAACCCGGTGGAGGCGCTGCGCTATGAGTAACCCTGTGCTGAGCCTCACGGGCATAGAGAAGTTCTATAATCGCGGCAAGGAGGCCGAGATTGCCGTGCTGCGCGGCGCTGATCTGGCGATCGCGCGGGGCGAGATCGTCGCGCTGGTTGCGCCGTCTGGTGCGGGCAAATCGACGCTGCTGCACATCGCTGGTCTGCTGGATACGGCGGATGCGGGCGAGGTGGCGATTGGCGGCACGGTCATGACGGGGCTGGGTGACCGCCGCCGCACCATCGCGCGGCGGCGCGATGTGGGATTTGTCTATCAGTTCCACCACTTGCTGCCGGAATTCACCGCTTTGGAAAATGTGACGTTGCCGCAACTGGCCAATGGTGTCAGTCGCCGGGATGCTGACGCGCGCGCGCAGGAGCTGCTGGATCACGTTGGCGTGGGACCGCGCGCGGGGCATCGCCCGTCCGCCATGTCGGGGGGCGAACAGCAGCGCGTCGCGTTTTGCCGGGCGCTGGCAAATCAGCCGCGTCTGCTGCTGGCGGACGAGCCGACGGGCAATCTGGACCCGGCCACATCCGATCAGGTGTTTGCGACGCTGATGGGGCTGGTCCGCGATACGGGGCTGTCGGCGCTGATCGCGACCCATAATCTGGAATTGGCGGCGCGGATGGACCGGGTGGTGAAGCTGGATCAGGGGCTGGTCGTGCCGGGCTGACCAAGGCCTGACGTGCCAGCTTCTGGGCGTATGCCTTCCTCTCGGGCGGCGCCGACCGGAGGCGCCCGATTTGATTTGACGCCCCGGCGCGATATCTCCTTTTGAAGGGAGGAACCTCAATGAAACATGTGATTTTGATGGCGTGCGTCATGGCAGGGCTCGCGTTTGCCCCGATGGCGCGCGCGCAGGAAGAGCCTATTCGCGCGGTCATTTCGGCCCAGATCGAGGCATTCGTGGCGGATGATTTCGACACCGCCTTTACCTATGCAAGCCCCACGATCCAGCGGATATTCGGCAGCGCGCAGAATTTCGGCGCGATGGTCAAGAGTGGCTATCCAATGGTCTGGCGACCCGGCGAAGTGAAATTCCTGGCGCTGGAGCAGCGCGGCGGTCTGCTGTGGCAGGATGTGCTGGTGCGCGATGCGCAGGGCGCGCTGCATATTCTGGAATACCAGATGCAGCGGGACGGCGCAGGCTGGAAGATCAACGGCGTGAAGATCCGCAAGGGCACTGCCGGAACCGCGTAGCAGGGCCCGCGCGGCAGGGCACCGTGACGGTGCTGCCAGAGGCGGTTAACCTTGGCTGTCTATTCCCTTCGTCCATCCGGGTGCGCCCCGGGCTGGCGTTAAACAGGACATCTCGGTGCGCGTTCCGACGGAGCGCGCCGAGGATGCGAAAGGGAAAATAGATGAACAAGGCAGTTACTGACGGGATCCTCTTCATGCCGCCCGCCTTTGGGGCCGGTCTGAATGTCTGGTCCAGCGGCGATGGCACGCCCGGATCGGACACCTATGCGAACGCCGTGAACGCGGCCTTCGTGCCCGCCGATCAGGATTTCGGCGGCGCGCTGGAAATTCAGAAGGCCAGCGTAACGCAAAAGCTGCGCTATATGGGGCAGACGCCGATCCTGCCGGGCTGCTATCTGCGCATCACCGCGCGCATCAAAGCAATTTCAGGCAACATGCCGACCGTGTGCATCGCAGGCTGGGCCGGTGCGCCCGGCGGCGGGCATGTCAGCGGCGTGCCGCAAACCGGGCCGCAGACCGCGTTGCAGAGTTACGGCAAGGTCGTCGAAGTCAGCGCCATTGTCGGCACCGGCAATCGCCCGGGGGTCGACATGGTCTGGGGGCCGCAGCCCAGCTATGGGCATTTCGGGCTGGACCTGACCGGCGCGAATGGCGGTGTCGTGCGGATTGACGACATCGTGATCGAAGATATCACCCGCGTCTTTCTGCGCGATCTGATGGGAACGGTCGATGTGCGCGATTACGGGGCCATCGGCGACGGCGTGCATGACGACGCGCCCGCCTTCGAGGCCGCAGATGCCGCTGCGAACGGGCGTGACGTACTGGTGCCGTATGGCACCTTTCGCATGGGCGACAGTGTCACCATGCAGTCTGCCGTGCGCTTTGACGGCACCGTGACGATGGCGCCGCAGCATATCTTTACCCTGACGAAAAACTTCAACCTGCCGGCCTATATTGATGCGTTCGGCGACGAGGAAGAAGCGTTTCGCAAGGCGTTTCAGGCGCTTCTGAACAATTCGGGCCACGATTCGCTGGATATGCAGGGGCGCATCATTTCGCTGACCGGGCCGATCGACATGAGCGCGGCGGTGCCCGACAAGACCAGCTATTCCCAGCGCCGCCTGATCAAGAACGGGCAGATATACGCGCTGGATCGCCCGGCATGGGAAACGGACGTGTTTACGTCGCAGGCCACCTATTCGCCGGGCAATAGCCTGACCCTTACGAATGTAATCAATGTGGCGAACATTCCCGTCGGCGCGGTCGTCGAAGGCAATGGCGTGGGCCGCGAGGTCTATGTCAGCGGCGTCGATATTCCGGCGCAGGAGGTGCGGCTAAGCCAGCAGCTCTATGATGCGGCCGGCACGCAGGTGTTCACCTTCCGGCGGTTCAAATACCTGTTGGATTTCAGCGGCTTCGAGAAGCTGAGCAAATTCTCCATCTCGAATGTCGAGTTTCAGTCGGACGGGAAATCCAGCTGTGTGATGTTGCCGCGCGCAGGCACCGGGTTTCATTTTCGCGACTGTTTCTTCACCCGTCCAAAGGATCGCGGTATCTCCAGCGCCGCTACCGGCGATCAGGGCATGATCGTGGATCGCTGCCAGTTCCTGTCAAACGAAGAGGCGCTGAATGTCGCGGACCGCAATTCGATCGCGCTGAACGCCAATGCCAACGACGTCAAGCTGCGCGACAACCGCGTCGTGCGGTTCCGGCATTTTGCGGTGCTGGCCGGGTCCAGCAACATCGTGTCCGGCAACCACTGGTTTCAGGGCGACAGTTCCAATGATGGCACGCGCAGTGCCGGCCTGATCCTGACGCGAACCAACTGCCGCACGACGATCAACTCCAACTATGTGGACAACTGTTTCATCGAGTGGAGCAACGAGCATGACAGCGCGCCTGAATTTGCCAGCGAGTTTTCCTTCAGCGCGCTCAATCTGGTGGACAACGTGTTTCTGGCAGGCAACGTCGCGCCATGGTTCACGTTTCTTGTCGTCAAGCCGCACGGTGCGGGCCACTTCCTGAACGGGGTCAATGTCAGCGGTAATTCGTTCCGCATCATTGACGATCCCATCGACCGGATCGAGCGGATCGACACCAGCTTTGCCGATCTGGACTATAACCGGATCAAGAATATTGCCTTCAGCGACAATACGTTTGGCAACATCTTCAATCCCATCTCCAGCCCCTTGCTGCTGGAATATGAGCGGGTCACGCCCGCGGCAACGTGGACGATCGATCCGGGGGCAAGCCTGCCGTTCGGTGCCTATGCGCAGACGGTCACGTCCATCTTGCCTGCCGGACCGTTGCGGGACGCTGGCAACAACGTGGTGCATGTGGCCCCTTACTATCAGGCCAAGCAGGGCCCGGACAGCAACCAGATCCGCCTGCAATTTGGGCAGCCGGTGCGCGGGACGGTGACGGTGATGGTTCGGATCGACGATCCCTTCTGATCCGCGAAGCGCTTTGTTGAAATGGAAAAGCGGGCCCTTCTGGGTCCGCTTTTTCAGTTTATCGGTGGGGCAAATGCGCCCACCTTGCGGATGCGGCCTAAAACGTCGGCGGCGTGCAGGCGCTGATGATCTCGCACGGCTCGGGCCCGACCTGCCGGAACCTGTGCGGTATGCGGCTGTCAAAGTAATAGGCGTCCCCCGGTCCCAGCACCTTGCGCTGATCGCCGACCGTCACCTCGACCCGCCCCTTTACAACGATCCCGCCTTCCTCGGCCTCATGGCCGATCATGGTGCGGCCCGTGTCGGCGCCGATATCGTAGGTCTCGCTGAGAATCATCATTGCCCGGCCAAACAGCGTCGTGCCGATCTGGCGCAGTGATACGCCGTTCTTGCCGATTTCCGTCAACTCTTCGGCGGCGTAGAACGTCTTGCGTTCGGCTTCGGGCTGGAAGTTGAAAAACTCCGACAGGGATATGGGGATCCCCTCCAGTATCCGCTTGAGCGCGGATACCGAGGGGTTCACCTTGCCAGCTTCGATCAATGAAATCGTGGAGTTGGGCACGCCTGTCCGCTTGGCCAATGCGCGCTGCGACAGACCCGTCTTGGTGCGCACGGCGCGCAGGCGGGGGCCCAGATCCAGATCATCAGCGACGTTGGGCATGTTCACCCCATTGAACATTCGTAATCTGATATGTTATAAAACAAAGGCTTGCCGGAAGCAATAAACAGACTTTTGGCAGCAGACGAAACGGCGTACAGGGGGCCTGAACCTATGGCGGCGCGCCCGCCCTAACCTCTTTCACTTTTCTCGAAAGGATGCGTCATGTTGAACGCCGAGATCGCAGAACGCCGCAACGGCGCCATTTCGCAGGGCGTGGGCATGATGACCCAAGTCTATGCGGACCACGCCAAGAATTCCGAAGTGTGGGATGTCGAAGGCAACCGCTATATCGATTTTGCCGCCGGCATTGCTGTCGTCAACACCGGCCATTGCCACCCCAAGGTGATGCAGGCCGTGACGGATCAGGTGGCGAAATTCACACACACCTGCCATCAGGTGCTGCCCTACGAGAACTACATCCGTCTCGCCGAGCGCCTGAACGAAAAGGTGCCGGGCGATTTCGACAAGAAGACCGTATTCGTCACGACGGGCGCCGAGGCAGTCGAGAACGCAATCAAGGTTGCGCGCATCCACACTGGCCGCTCGGCGGTCATCGCCTTTGGCGGCGCGTTCCATGGCCGGACCTTCATGGGGATGTCCCTGACCGGCAAGGTCGCGCCCTACAAAAAGGGCTTCGGCGCGATGATGCCGGATGTCTATCACATCCCGTTCCCGATCGAGCTGCACGGCATTTCGACCGAGGATGCGATGGCGTCGCTGACGCAGCTCTTCAAGTCCGACCTCGACCCGGGGCGCGTCGCGGCGATCATCATCGAGCCCGTGCAGGGCGAGGGCGGCTTTTACCCCGCACCGGCCGATCTGATGCGCGGCCTGCGCGCGCTGTGCGACGAGCATGGCATCGTGATGATCGCGGACGAGGTGCAGACCGGATTCGCACGCACCGGGCACCTGTTCGCCATGGAAGGCTACGACGTGGCCGCCGACATCACCACGATGGCCAAGGGCTTGGCGGGCGGTCTGCCGCTGGCGGCGCTGACGGGCCGCGCCGAGATCATGGATGCGGCACATCCCGGCGGTCTGGGCGGCACCTATGGCGGCAACCCGCTGGGCATCGCGGCCTCCAACGCCGTGCTGGATGTGATCGAGGAAGAGGACCTGTGCAACCGCGCGAACGAGCTGGGCTCGCGGCTGAAGCAGCGCCTCGAATCGATCCGGTCGAACACGCCTGAAATGGTCGATGTGCGCGGCCCCGGCTTTATGGTCGCCGCCGAGTTCAACACGACGGACGGCAGCGCGCCGAATCCCGACATGACCAACCGCATCCGCATGGAAGCGCTCAAGCGCGGCCTTATCCTGCTGACCTGCGGCATCTATGGCAACGTCATTCGCTTCCTCGCGCCGATCACCATTCAGGATGAAATCTTCGCCGAGGCGATGGATATTCTGGAAGAATCGATCTCCGCAGCGCGGGCTGCGTAAGCTCTGACGATTGAGAGTTGGGAAAGAGCGGGCCGATCGGTCCGCTCTTTTTCGTTTGCGTGCGGCCTTTCGCCCAGCATATATGCCGCCTCTTGCGAGCAGGGCGATGAGAACATATAAAGAACATATGACGCGTCAAACCCTCGACCAGAAGCTTGCAATTCTCAGCGATGCCGCCAAATACGATGCCTCCTGCGCATCATCCGGCGGCACCAAACGCGATGCGCGCGCGGGTGGGCTGGGCTCCAACACCGGCGCCGGGATCTGCCACAGCTACGCCCCCGATGGGCGCTGCATCAGCCTGCTGAAAATCCTGATGACCAATTTCTGCATCTACGATTGCAGCTATTGCATCAACCGGGTGTCCTCCAACGTCCCGCGCGCGCGGTTTTCTGTCGATGAGGTGGTCAAACTGACCATCGAATTCTATCGCCGCAACTACATCGAAGGGCTGTTCCTGTCCTCCGGAGTGATCCGCTCGCCCGATGCCACCATGTCGGACATGGTGCAGATCGCCCGAAAGTTGCGGCACGAGGAAAATTTCAAGGGCTATATCCACCTGAAAACCATCCCCGATGCCGCGCCGGAGTTGATTGCGGAGGCTGGGCTTCTGTCGGACCGTCTGTCGATCAACGTGGAACTGCCGACCGATGCCGCCCTCGGCACCTATGCGCCGGAAAAGAACCCCGGCCAGATCCGCCGCGCCATGGCCGATGTGCGCCAGCGCCGCGACGCCGCCAAGGAGCGCAGCCACACAGGCAAGCGCCCGCCGAAATTCGCGCCGGCCGGCCAATCGACCCAAGTGATCATCGGCGCCGATGCGTCCACCGATGCCACTGTGCTGAAGCAATCCACGCGGCTCTATTCCAGCTATGGCCTGCGCCGCGTCTATTATTCCGCCTTCTCGCCCATTCCCGATGCCTCGGCCAAGCTGCCGCTGATCAGCCCGCCGTTGCAGCGCGAACATCGCCTCTATCAGGCGGATTGGCTGCTGCGGTTCTATGGCTTTGACGTGGATGAGATCACATCGGTTACGCCGGACGGGAATCTCGACCTCGATATCGACCCGAAACTTGCCTGGGCGCTGGCGCATCGCGGGCTGTTCCCGCTGGATGTCAATCGGGCCAGCCGCGATCTGCTGCTGCGCGTGCCGGGGTTCGGCGTGAAGACGGTGAACCGCATCCTGACCACTCGCCGCCACCGCCACCTGCGCTACGACGATATCACGCGCATGGGTGCGTCGATGAAAAAGGCGGGCGCGTTTGTGACCGCAGGCGGCTGGACCCCCGGCAGCCTGACCGACAGCGCCCATCTGCGCGCGCGTTTCGCGCCTCCGCCCGAACAGATGAGCCTGTTCTGATGCGCCGTATCACGGTGCCGCTGATCGGGGCGGCAGGCGCATGGCGCGATGCGGCGCGCGGGTTGTTGTCCGAGGGCGTGGCGCCGGGCGACGTGCTGTGGAACGCCGAGGGGCAGGGCGGCGCGCCTGACCTGTTCGGATCGGATGCTGCGGCGCGTGTGGGAACTGCTGCCGTGACGGTGCCGCGCAGCTTCATCGCGCTGGCAAATACTGTGGTTTTCCATACCGACCCGCAACGGTTCGCGCGGCTCTATGCGCTGCTGTGGCGCCTGCGTGATGCCCCGCACCTGATGTCGGACCGCGCCGATCCTGATCTGGCGAAACTGCGCCAGATGGAAAAGGCGGTGCATCGCTGTCGGCACAAGATGCGCGCCTTCGTCCGCTTTCGCGAGATCGGCGCGCCGGATGCACCCCGGCGCAGCTTTGCCGCTTGGTTCGAGCCGACGCATTATACGCTGGAGATGAATGCCGGGTTTTTCGAGGGCCGCTTTGCCGACATGGATTGGCGTATCGTCACCCCGGATGTGACGGCGATCTATGAGCAGGGAGAGGTCCGGCTGGAGCCGGGGCAGGCGGCGCCGCAGTTGCCCGAGGACGCGAGCGAGGAGCTTTGGCTGACCTATTTTCGCAATATTTTCAACCCCGCGCGGCTGAAGGTGAACGCGATGACATCCGAGATGCCGCGCAAATACTGGAAAAACCTGCCGGAGGCGGCGGCGATTCCGGGTCTGATCGCAAACGCTCCGGCGCGCGCCCGCGCCATGGCCGCTGCCGCGCCTACCTTGCCACCCCTGCGCGCCGCCGCTGCGCAGGCGGGGCTCGCGCGGCATGTCTCGGCGTGGACTGATACCGGCGAGGGGCTGGAGGCAGCCATTCGCGCCTGCACCCGCTGCCCCTTGCATTGCAACGCAACCCAGGCCGTCTGCGGCGAAGGGCCAACGCGCGCGGCGCTGATGGTCGTGGGCGAGCAGCCCGGCGACCGTGAGGATCTGGCCGGGCGTCCCTTTGTCGGGCCTGCCGGGCAGCTATTCGACAAGGTGGCGGCAGAGGCAGGGCTGGACCGCAGGGCAGCCTATGTCACCAACGCCGTCAAACATTTCAAGCACATCCCGCGCGGGCGCAAACGCATCCATCAGCGCCCTGATACGGGTGAGGTGGACCATTGCAAATGGTGGCTGGAGGCGGAAATTGCGCGCGCCAAGCCGGTTCTGATCGTCGCCATGGGGGCCACCGCTGCGCTGGCGCTGACGGGGTCCGGCGCGCGGATCACCGCCCGGCGCGGCACGGTCGAGAAGGGTGTTCTGGGACCAGACGTGCTGATCACGGTGCATCCATCCTACCTGCTGCGCCTGCCGGACCCGCAGGCGCGAGAGCGTGCCACCGCTGAATTTCGCGCCGATCTGTCGCTGGCGGTGCGGCTGGCGCCTAGCGCTCTGGCCGGTCCATCTGCCACGCTTCGGTGACGGTTGCGTAATCGGCATATCCCATGCGCGCGATGGGCCGCGCAGCCACCGTGTCAAAGCGGCCATCAACAATGAATTCGTCGCGGATATGCGTTTGCACGACTTCGCCGATCACCAGAAACCGCTCCAGCAGGGTGCCGTGCCGGTCGCTGAGCTGGCGCACGTCCAGAGTGACACATTCCAGTGCCGCCGGGCTGGCGGCGACGAAAGGGGTCTGGATGACGGTCGGCATGCCTTGCTCCAGCCGGGCCAGATCGAATTCGTTCACGCCGGATGGCTCGGGCGCGGAGGTGATGTTCACTTGCTGGGCCAATGCTTCGGTCGCCAGCGAAAAGGTGAACTCGCCCCGCTCACCCGCGTAAGTGGCGGAATGTTTCGCGCCCTCGCTGGAGAACATGACCATGTCGGGGGCCGAGCCGATCCCGTTGAAGAACGAATAGGGCGCCAGATTGGCCTGCCCGCCGGGATCCAGCGTGCCGATCCAGCCGATGGGGCGCGGCGCGATGATTGCCTTGAAGGGGTTGTATTTCAGTGCCTCGGGCCGGGTGTCGCCATAGTGCATGGAGTGCTCCTGTCATGTCCGCGCCTGATTAACGGGCTTTCTGGCCCGCTGCAAACCAGTGTCGCGCGGCGGCGAGTCCGGGTTTCAGACCGGACCTGTCCTGCGCACCGAGGTCGGCACCTATCGCGGCGCGGCCAGATTGCGCAGGGCGTCGCCAAGGCACGTGATGCCGATCACGGTGGCCGCGATCATCGCGCCGGGCCATAGGGCGCGGCCCGGATAGGTGCCCAAATGCGGCGTGCCTTCATAGATCAGGCGCCCCCAGCTGGGCAGGTCGGGCGGAAAGCCGAGGCCAAGGAAGCTGAGCGCGCTCTCCATCAGAATAGCAGAGGCGGCCGCAAGCGCGGCAGACACGCTGAGCGCCGAGGCGACGTTTGGCAAGATGTGGTGCAGGACCATTTGTGCCGGGCCTATGCCGGCCAGCCTTGCGGCGGCGATGAACTCGCGCTGCATCAGGCTGCGGACCTCGGCGCGCAGGACGCGGGCGGTGCCCATCCAACTGGTCGCGCCGATGGACAGGGTGATCAGCGTGAATATCCCGGCCTCAGGGCCAAGCGCCGCAGCCAGTGGCGCGCGGAACAGGCTTGCGGCGATCAGCAGCAGGGGCAGGAGCGGCAGGCACAGGAAGATATCGGTCAGCCGCATCAGCGGCGCATCAAGGCGCCGGGACATACCCGCCGCAATGCCGATCGCCAGGCCGATGCCCGTGCCAACCAGCGCGGCCGCCAGCGCCACGGCAAGCGATACGCGCCCGCCCGCGATCAGCCGTGCCACCAGATCACGGCCCAGCTGGTCAGTGCCCATCGGATGCGCAAGGCTGGCGGGCGCATTGAGCGCGTCAAGGTCCATGGCGCTATGCGGCATGGGCCACAGCGAAGGCCCCAGCAGAACCAGCGCGACGGCGGCGCCGAGCAGCAGAACGCCAGGGCCCGGCCTGCGCGGGCTACGCATGTTCGGGCCTCGGGTCGATGCGCGCGATAATCAGATCGGCGGCCAGATTTGCCAACACGATCAGCACCGCGATCAGCATCGTCACAGTTTGCACCACCGGCAGGTCGCCCGCATGCAGTGACTGGATCAACAGCTGGCCGATGCCGTTCACGCCAAAGATCTGCTCGGTAATGATCGCCCCGGCAAAGACCTGCGGCGCGCCCAATGCGATGACGGTCAGCGTCGCAACCCATGAATTGCGCAGCGCGTGGTCAAGGAGGACGCGCCGCCGGGGCAGGCCCTTGGCGCGCGCGGTTCGGATATACTCCTGCCCCAGCGCGTCCAGCATCGCCGCGCGCGTGTAGCGCGTGATCTGCGCCGTGGTCTGGAGGGACAGAACGGCAACGGGCAGAATCATCTGGCGGATCTGCACTGCCGCGCTGTCCCATCCGGTCACGCGATGCGTGGTGTCATAGACTGTCGGCAGCCATCCCAGCCAGATGGCGAAGATATAGATCAGCACAGCGGCGGTGAAATAGGGCGGCAGCCCGTAACCCATCGCAGCAATCGCGGTGCCGGCGCGGTCCAGCGCCGTGCCCTGCCGCGCTGCGGACCAGACCCCCAGCGCCACCGCCGCTGCCGTGCCGATCACATAGGCCAGCCCGACCACGACCAGTGTCTGGGGCAGGCGCTGCGCGATCAGGGACATCACCGGCGCGCGGGTCTGCAAGCTGAGGATGCGCGGCGATCCGGTGGCAAGATTTGTTCCCAGAAGGCCGTCCAGCGCGACCGATGGTTCGACCACCAGCATCTGCCGCAACCACAGCAGGTAGCGGACAGGCGCGCCGCGGTCGAGGCCCAGTGCGGCGCGCATATCGGCGCGCACCTGTTCGGGGATGCTGGCGGGCAGTTGCGCCATCGGATCGCCCGGCGCAAGCTCCAGCAGTGCGAAGATCAGCACCGATATCACAAGCAGCGTCGGCAGGGCCATGGCGAGGCGGCGAAGGGCGTGAAAGCGCATGAAGGGGCCTTGGATCTGTCCGCGGGGCAAAGGGAGAGGCGTGATCGGGCAGTGTCTGGCGCACGGGTCCTGCCGTCAAGGGACGCCGGTCATGGGCGCGCCCTGCGCCACTCCGCGATGTTCCACAATTCGCTGTCCCATGCGTTCATGCGCACGCCCTCCAGCGTGTTGGCATGGGCCGACACGCGGCCGCGATCAACCAGCGGGACGACGATGTAGTTTTGCACCAGCATGTCGTTCAGCGTACGCGCCAGCGCCGCACGATCATCCAGTTCGGCAGTGACCGACAATTGATCCAGCAGCGCGTCATAGGCCGGATCGCACCAGCCGCCAACATTGCGCCCCTGCCATCCGTTCTGCGCATTCGGGATATTGTCGCAGGCCCAGCCGGACAGATAGGCCTCGGGATCGGGGCCGTCAGAGGCGCTGGCGTACATCTGAATATGTGCGTCGAACCTCTGAAGCGTATCGGGATTGTCGGCATCGGTCCCAAAGAAAACGGACGCGTCAGTACTGCGCAGTTCGGTTTCGACGCCGATCTGGCGCCACCATTCCTTGGCCAGAACCTGAAAATCCTGCCGCACCGCGTTCGTCGACGTCTGGAAGATGAAGCGTAGCTCGCGGCCATCGCGCTCGCGCACGCCGTTGCCATTGTCGTCCGTCCACCCGGCATCGGTCAGCACAGCCTGCGCGCCGGGTATGTCCTGCGCGGCGCAGCCGTCATTGGCGCGCGAGGCATAGGCCGCCGGGCCGGGCACGATGTTGCAGGTGACGCGGCCGGCGGCGCCATATCCGATCTGTGTCATCATGTTGCGATCCAGCGACATCGCCAATGCGCGTCTTACCGCGACATCGGCCATCGCCGGATGGGGTATCGGCTTGGCATCGTTTGTTGACGAGCCGCGCGGCATCGGTTCGCGCAGGTTGAGCGCCATACGCTCGACAAGGGTGGAAAAGGCGGTAACAACCTGCCCCTTGCCCTTTGAGGCCATCGCCTCCAGCACATCGGGGCCCAGTTGCAGGTTCCACGCGTAATCGAATTCGCCGGTCACCAACACCGCGCGCCCGGCGGTAATCGCGTCGCCGCCGCCCTTGAGCAGGACGGTCTCGAAGGCAGGTAAGTCCGGCACGCGATATGCCGGGTTCGTGTCAAAGCGGGCGGCATCGCCGGGCCGGAAATCAACCGCGCGGAAAGGGCCTGTGCCGATGGGGCCGAAATTCGCAGCCGTACAGCCCGCGGCGCGCGTGCCCAGACAATCGGCAAATTGCGCCGCCTGAAGCAGCGGTGTCTGCGGGCCGACAAAGGGACCGTAGGGAAAGGGTTTGGGCGCCGCGAATCGCAGCACGGCGGTCAACGCATCGGGCGTGTCCACGGCAATCACATCGCGAAACTTGGCCTGCTGGGCGCAACCGCTGCCGGCGGCCATGCAATACTCCAGCGTGAATTTCACATCGCCCGATGTCACCGGGCTGCCGTCGGACCATGTCAGCCCGGGCCGCAGGTGCCAGGTGATGCTGCGCAGGTCCGCCGCGATGCCGCCATTTTCCAGCGTCGGAATCTCGCGCGCGAGCCATGGGATCATCTCGCCCTCGGGGTCGAGACGGGCCAGCGGCTCCAAAATCATGCTGGCTGCCTCGACATCCTTGATGCCGCCCGAAAGATATGGGTTCAAAGTCGTCGGCGCCTGC
The DNA here is from genome assembly GCA_036568405.1 of Roseovarius sp. Lineage (GTDB taxonomy): Bacteria > Pseudomonadota > Alphaproteobacteria > Rhodobacterales > Rhodobacteraceae > Roseovarius. The sequence goes on along the minus strand of DATCSR010000034.1, from coordinate 187,482 downwards.
CAATAATAAAGCCGCAGCATCCCGTCCGCGCCGCGCCGTGCGGGCGCGTTTTCGGCAAGCGCGAATACTGGTAGACACGGCAGCAGGGCCGCCGCAATCAGTTTGGCAAGCATAGCCAACCTCCGGTGTCGGGTTAGGGCAGGATGAGAATGACAGTAACCAAGAACAGAAACAAAAACCATGAATTGGCATGAATTGGTCAGAGTTTCTCTGACCTGCATCAAGCTATTCCAGATGATACGCGCAAGAGCGATATCTGAATTGGCGAGGATGATCGAGACCCGTAGTTTTCGCTAGCGCGCCGCCCAGAGCGCGTCGTAGACGGCACCGATGCCGTCCGCCTCGGCCTCGATGCTGAAAATTGTGGTCGCCGCCGCGCGGGCGGCACGGGCCATGTCTGCGTGACGGGCCGGATCATCCAGCAGGACGGCCAGCGCCGCCGCCGCCTCCTTTGCATCGGCGACAATTGTGCCGCAAGCGCCGCCTTGAGTGAACTGCCGGTAATAGCCCGCGTCGGTCGCGACAAAGGGCACGGCGCTGGCCATCCCCTCCAGCGGGGCCATGCCGTACCCCTCGTAGCGCGGCATCTGCACGATGGCCGACAGGCTACGCACCAGCGCGGGCAGGGCATCCGGCGCGATTTCGCCGGGAAAGAGGATGCGATCCGCAAGGCCGGCCTCTGCGATCTGCGCCTTTAGCCCATCGACAAACGCCGCATCGCCGCGCCCCGCGCGCCCCAGTATCAGTGCGGTCACACCGGGTTGCTCCGGCAGCAGGCGCAACATGGTCTCAACGAAGCGGTCCGTGCCCTTTTCCCGGCGAATCCGTCCAATCGTGGCGATGCCGCGCGCGCCGGGATACCCCGTCGCGCCCCAAGCCGCCGCGCGGTCCGGTGCGGGCGTGAAAGCGGCGCAATCGACACCGTGAGGCACCACGGCGCGCACATGCGGCACGAAATCTGCGGCGGCTTCGGTCGTTGCGATCACCGCATCCATGCGCGAGATCAGCCAGCGGGGCAGCGCCGAGTGGCGCCGCTGCGCCGCTGAGGTAAAGACGATGCGAATCGGCAGGCGCAGCACATCCCGCGCCCAAAGCGCCGCGCGCATTTCGGTGTTGCGCCGCACGTGCCAGATAACAAATGGGCGGCCCTCTGGCACGCGCCGCGACAGGCGGCGCGCTTCGGCCGTGCTGACCGGTGCGGGGCAGCCGGGCAGGGGCTGGCCCGCCAGCGCCAGATCATAGCGCGGCACCTGCGCGCGCAGCACCCCCGCCGCCGTGGCCGAAACACCGGTGAAGTTGCGATTGAAATTGGTGACGATGAGATCGGTCAAGGTTGGCTTCCGGCTGAAGGTCGTTAGCCGGGTCTATCCCAGCTTCAGCGCCGCGCAAAGGGTGGTGGCAAGCGCCGCGAGTTGGTCATCCTGCGCGGCGGCAAACTGGCGCGCGGCGTCCTGCAGTGCGCATATCTCCTCGGGCGCCGAGAAAAGATGCTGCAAAGCAGCCCCCAACTCGCCCGCATCCGCCACCTGCATGGCGGCCCCTGCGGCGTCCATCTGCGCGTAAGCCTCTGCGAAATTGGCATAAAGCGGGCCGTGCAGTACCGCCGCCCCGGCATGGGCGGCCTCGAACGGGTTATGCCCGCCGACCGGGGTGAAGGACCCGGCGATGCAGGCCACGGGCGCCAGCGCATACCACAGCCCCAGATCGCCCAGCGTATCGGCGAGGTATGTCTGATCCTGCGCGCCGGGCAGGCCGCCCGCGCTGCGGCGGGTGTAGGTCAGACCTGCGGCGTCGATCATCTGCGCGATCCCGTCCGCCCTATCGGGATGGCGCGGCACAAGGATCAACAGCGCGCCGGGATGCGTCTTTAGCAGGGCGCGATGCGCCTCCAGCGCCACCTGTTCCTCGCCCGGATGGGTCGAGGCGGCGGTCCAGATCGGGCAATCGCCAATGCGCGCCCGCAGATCCTCCAGCGCGGCGGGATCGTAATGCAGCGGGCCCGCCATCGCCTTGAGATTCGCGCCCTTTTCCGCATTGCTTGCGCCCAGAGCCGCCAAATGGCGGGCAGTGCGCGCGTCCTGGCAGTGGATCATGGTGAAGAGGCCCAGCAGATACCGCGCCGTGCCGCCCAGCCGCGCCCAGCCGCGCGCCGAGCGGTCCGAGATGCGCGCATTCAGCAGCGCCAGCGGAATACCGCGCCGCGCTGCACCGCGCAGCATGCCCGGCCACATTTCAGATTCGACGAACACGCCCGCATCGGGGCGCCAATGCTCCAGAAACCGGCTGACGAATACCGGGCTGTCCAGCGGCGCAAACTGGTGCTGGCAGCGCGGCGGCAACCGCGACGCCAGCATTTGCGCCGATGTGGCCGTGCCGGAGGTCAAAAGGAAATTCAGCGCCGGATGCGTCTGCACCAGTTGGTCAATCAGGCGCAGGACAGACAGGCTTTCTCCGACACTGGCAGCGTGCAGCCACAGCAGCGGCCCGTCGGGGCGCGATAGTGTGGCGTGTCCCAGCCGTTCGCGGATGCGCACAGGGTCGGTGCCGTGTGCCGCCAGCTTGCGCCGAACGCGGCGATAGGCCAACGGCGCCAGCGCGCGGGACGCTACACCATAGGCAGCTAGCAGGACTGTCGGCCGCACGGGCGGCGCGGCGCCCTCAAGCGTCACGCGCCTAGCCGCCCGTGTGGCTCATATGGCGGGGCATCTGCCCGTCAACCGTCTGGCGCGAATAGTCGAAATCATGGCCCTTCGGCTTGCGCGCGATTGCGTCACGGATGGCGTCCTGCAAGGGGACGATGTCCTGCGGATGATTGCGCAGGGGCGGACGCAGATCTGCCATATCCTCCTGCCCGAGGCACATATACAGCTCGCCGGTGCAGGTCAGGCGCACGCGGTTGCAGCTTTCGCAGAAATTATGCGTCAGCGGCGTGATGAAGCCGATCTTCTGGCCGGTCTCCTCCAGCCGCACATAGCGGGCGGGGCCGCCGGTGCGTTCGGGGATGTCGGTAACGGTGTAATGCTCGGCCAGCCGGGCACGCAGGTCTTTGAGCGGCCAGTATTGGCCCAGCCGGTCCTCGTTGCCGATATCGCCCATTGGCATGACCTCGATCCAGGTCAGGTCCATGTCGCGGCTGGCGCACCATTCGGTGAGCGAAATCAGCTCGTCCTCGTTGAAGCCCTTCAGCGCGACGGCGTTGATCTTGACCCTGAGGCCCGCGCGCTGCGCCGCGTCGATGCCGCGCAGAACCTGCGGCAGGCGGCCCCAGCGGGTGATGGCGGCGAATTTCCCTTCGTCCGCCGTATCGAGCGATACATTGACGCGCCGCACGCCTGCTGCATAGAGATCATCCGCAAAGCGCTCCAACTGCGATCCGTTGGTGGTCAGCGTCAGCTCGCGCAGGGCGCCGCTGTCCAGATGCCGGGTCATCGCATCAAAGAACGTCATGATCCCGCGCCGCACCAAAGGCTCGCCGCCCGTGATGCGCAGCTTTTGCACGCCAAGGCCGACAAAGGCCGTGCACATGCGGTCCAGCTCTTCCAGAGTCAGCAGTTCCTTTTTCGGCAGGAACGTCATGTTCTCGGACATGCAGTAAACGCAGCGAAAATCGCAGCGGTCGGTGACCGACACACGCAGATAATCGATGGCGCGATGAAACGGGTCTATAAGAGGCTCTGTCATGCTTGCAAAGGTAAGCCGCGGGGCAGGGCGGGGCAAGGGCTTTCGGACGCAGGCGGGCAGTGAGCCGCCACCGCGGCGCGCGCTATGCAGCCGGGTATTGAATGGGGCAGTTTCCCGCCGTAGGCTACCGCCATGAAGCATCTCTCCCTCATTCTGGCGGTGTCGCTGGTTGCCGGCTGCGCTGATGCGCCGGCCTGGCTGACGCCGCGGCAGAACGCCGCGCCCGAGGCCGATGATACCGCTGCGGCGGCGAACGAGGCGCCCAGCACGATCGCCGCAATCAAGCCGCCCGCAACGGCCCGCACGGTCGATGAATTCGATACGACGACCGCCGCCGACAAGGCTGCCGCTGTCACGCCTTCGGCGGGCGGGACCGATCTGGGCCTGACCATCGCCAGTCTGGGCGCGGCGGGCGAGTCCGGCTTCTGGTTGAAGACACCGCTTGTGCGCGCGCCGGGGCCGGGACGGGTGGTCTATCCGGCAAATGGAAAATCAGTGAAGGTTGACCTGATCCCGATCCCCGGCGACGCGGGCGCCGGCAGCCGCATGTCACTGGCCGCGCTACGCGTGCTGGACGCGCCGCTGGCCGGTCTGCCGGAGGTGCGGGTATTCTCCCTAAAGTAGAACGTTACGTTAGGTTTGAATCCCAGTACGCTGATAAATATTATTTATTTTACAGTCAAAGACTTCGCCAAGTTGCGGGCTGATCCACATCTGTGCTCTTGGTGACAGCGGTATGGTCGGCCAAGAACTGCACAGGAAGCGCGTATAGGACCGGCGTCGGGTCAAAGTCGATATCGGGCATTTCAATCGTTTGCCATACGCCATCGGATGCTGCCTTTGCGCCCGCCTGATCGGTGATCAGAATGACCTTGCCGCCGCGTGCCGTCGCCTCCTGCATGCTCGATTCGGTCTTGTCGAACAGCGCGTCCCGACGGTCCACCACTACGACGGGCATCTTTTCGTCGATGAGCGCGATGGGGCCGTATTTCAATTCGCCGGACGCATAAGCTTCGGCGCGTATGTAGCGGCTTTCCTTTAGATTAAAAGCCCCTTCGAGGGCGATTCCGATGATGTTGGTCGGGTAGTATTCGCCCGCCGGGTTGTTACTAACGGCGTCTATCAGATCCAAAAGCGTGGCGCTGTCTGTCGCAATAACGACACAGTTACAGCATGTTATCATGCCGTCTTCATGTTGCGGCATCCTTGAACTCGACAATCCGCTTCAGCGCATCGCGATCCATGACCAGCCGCCGTAGCGGCCCGGATCGGCGGCGTCAAAGCCCAGCACGACCATGTCATGGTCGCCTCGCGCTTCGATCATCCGCTCCAGCGTTTCGGGCCGAATGAAGGGGGTGTCGCCATAGAGCACGATGGTGTCGCCGTCGTGCACCTCCAGCGCCGCGCGTGCCTGTGCGACGGCGTGGGCCGTGCCCAACTGTTCAGCCTGACGGGCGGTCCTGATGTCCGGATCATGCTCCAGCGCCGCCGCCTCGACGCGCCATGGCCCGTGACGACGCAGATCCGCGCGGGCTCCAGCGTGGCGCCCGCCCGGAGGGCTTGGACCAGCATCGGGGCGCCCTGAATGAGCGTGCAGCACCTTGGGCAGATCCGAATTCATGCGCGTGCCCGTGCCGGTGCCGAGGACGATCAGGGCGAGGCTCCTGTACACGATTTCCTTTGTATCCGTCCGGCGCCCGTTTTATCTGCTGGGCAGGCAGGTGCAAGACGGCGCAAAATCTAGCGCCTGCGCCGCGTCATATCGCCATTTTGCCTTGATTGCGCAGAATGTCGACACACTTAAAGTTGCCGAATATGACGGGCTGGGCGGAGCGTTGCCGCAGGTCCAAAACCGGAGGGCGCAGATGCGCAGCATTGTTTTCGATCTTGATGGAACGCTGGCCGATACCAGCGGCGATCTGGTTGCCGCCGCTAACGTGTGCTTTCGCCAGATGGGCGCGGGCGACCAGCTGCATGTGCAGACCGACGCCGGCACCGCGCTGTGCGGTGGCCGCGCCATGCTGACACTGGGGCTGGAGCGGATGGGTCGCGCGGCGGACCCGTCCGTGCTGGACCGATATTATCCCGTCCTTCTGGACGCTTACGAAGCCGCTATTGATACGCACACGATATTCTACCCCGGCGCGCTGGATGCGGTGGAGGCGCTGAGACGCGCGGATTTCAAGGTGGCGATCTGCACCAACAAACCCGAATATCTGGCGCGCCTGCTGCTGACGCGGTTGGGGGCGCTTGACCTTTTCGGCGCGCTGATCGGCGCCGACACGCTGGCAGTGCGCAAGCCTGACCCGGAACCGCTGCGCGAGGCCGCGCGCCGCGCGGGCGGCGATCCGGCGCGCTGTCTGCTGGTCGGCGATACGATCACCGATCACACGACCGCGCGCGCCGCCGGCGTGCCGTCGGTGCTGGTCACCTTCGGGCCGAACGGTGCCGATATGGCGGGGCTGAAGCCGGACGTGCTGCTGGATGATTTTGCCGATCTGCCCGCCGCCGCCGAGCGCCTGCTGATATGACCGGCGCCGCCGAAGTCTTTGCCGGGAACTTCACCCAGCAGGAGCCGATCCCCGAGGAGGCAATAGAGGCAGCGGTGGCCGTCATGCGCACGGGGCGGCTGCATCGCTACAATACCAGCGGCGACGAAATCGGCGAGGCTGCCGCGCTGGAGCAGGAGTTTGCCGCCTACACCGGCGCAAAATACGCGCTGGCCGTTGCCTCGGGCGGCTATGCGCTGGGCGCGGCCTTGCGCGCGGTGGGCGTCAGACCGGGTGACAGGGTGCTGACCAATGCCTTTACGCTGGCCCCGGTGCCCGGCGCCATTGCCGGCGTGGGCGCCGTGCCGGTGTTCGTCGGCGTGACTGAGGGCCTGACGATTGATCTGGACGATCTGGCGGCGAAGGCGGATCAGGCGCGGGTCTTGATGCTCAGCCACATGCGCGGCCATCTGGCGGACATGGACCGGCTGATGGAAATCTGCAACGCGGCGGGCGTGACCGTGATCGAGGATTGCGCACACACGATGGGCGCCGCGTGGCGCGGACGGGTTTCGGGGCGCGACGGGCTGGTGGGCTGCTATTCGGTGCAGACCTACAAACATCTGAACGCGGGCGAGGGCGGCCTGCTAATCACCAACGATGATGACGTGATGGCGCGCGCGATCCTACTGTCGGGGTCCTACATGCTTTATGGCAAGCATGGCACCGTGCCGCCGGATGCAGCTTTTGCGCGGGCGAAATACGACACGCCCAACATATCGGGCCGCATGGACAACCTGCGCGCGGCGATCCTGCGCCCGCAACTGGCGCGGTTGGATGCGCAATGCGCCGGCTGGACGGACCGCTACCGCGTGGTCGAGGCGGGCTTGCGCGGCACCCCCGGCCTGACGGTGATCGAGCGGCCCGAGGAAGAGACGTTCGTCGGCTCCTCCATCCAGTTCCTGCTGCTGGATTGGTCGGCCGATGCCGTGGGGGCTGTTCTGGCGCGTTGCGGCGCGCGTGGAGTGCAGCTGAAATGGTTCGGCGGCGCCGAGCCTGAGGGCTACACCAGCCGCTATGACAGCTGGCATTACGCCCCGAGCGCGCCAATGCCGTCCAGCGACCGCGTGCTGCGCGCGACGCTGGACATGCGCTTGCCGCTGACCTTCAGCCTCGACGACTGCGCGCTGATCGCCCGCATCATCCGCGCCGAGGTGAACGCGGTCTGGCAGGCGGGCGCTGCGCGCGTCACTCGCTGACAGCGTCGCGGACCGGCACGGTGGAAATCGCCACCTTGGCCGACCCTTGGGTCAATTCGCGCGCGTGCGCGACATAGATCAGCGTCTGGTTCGCCTCGTCGTAGATCCGCTTGACCCGAAGCGTCTTGAGAACGATCGACCGGCTGGCGCGGAAGACATCCTCGCCCGATTTCGAACGGTCAATGTCGCCAATCTTGATCGGGCCGGTCTGCTGGCATTCCAGCGCGCTGTTTGAGGGATCTTCGAACCAGTTGCCATTGGCCAGACGGTCAATCAGGCCGCGCTTGAAATAGGCCAGATGGCAGGTGACGCCGGTCACGTCCGGATCGGCGATCGCTTCGATGACGATGTCATTGCCGGCCCAGTCAACGCCGATTTCACCCACCTCCTCGGCGGTGGCGGACCATGCGAAAGAGGCCGCCAGCAAGGCGGCCCCGGTGCTGAAGCGTGCGGCGCGACCCATCAGAACGTGATCTTTCCGTGGCTGCCCGGGTTGGCGGTGCCATCGCCCATGGCTGCCGTCGCCATCTCATAGAGCGCCTTGGCCGTGCTGTCGCTGGCCCAGATTTCGGCGGTCTTAGGCGTGAAGCGGACCAGACGCACGTCTGGATCGTCCTTGCCCTCCTCGAACCATGCCGCATCTACTGGCGACCAGATATCTTCCAGTTTGCCGGGATCAGTCTCGACGCTGAGGGCCCCGTCAACCACCGCGTACAGCTTGGCGTCTCCATCGGCGATCTGATATTGGGCCGATGTCCCGGCTGCTGCGTCTTTGCCAATATCGGTTGATTTGGCGGTCAGGAACCACAGGGCACCATCATCGCGCCGCGCGTGGTGGGCCATCGGGCGCGGGTGGGTTCCCTGGGCAGAAAGCATGCCCACGTTGACGTTTTCAATGCGGTCCCAGAAAGTGTCCTTGAGATCTGTATCGGCCATGTCGGTCCTCATGTTGTTTGGTTTGTTACCGGCTCAACGATGCGGCAGGCCGGGCGGTTCCCGTCGGAGACGGTTCCGGCGCTGATCAGGCATGGCAGGCCCCCGTGCGGGGCCATGCAACAGTCCGGAAGGGGATCAGGGCAATGCCGCGTTGGATGTTCTTTTTGCCGGTTGCTGCACTGGTCGCGGCGGCCGCGGTGATCGGGCTGTCGCTGGGGCGGAAGGCGGCTTTGGGGACTGAAACGGATGTGATCGTGCAGATCGCGGCGCGCTATGTGGCAGAGGCCGGGGGCGATGCGCGCCCGGCCGATTGCACCGCGCGCCCGGCCGCGTCGGAGGGGCTGTGGCTGGTGATCACCTGCGCAGCGCCGGGCCGTGGCGGGCAGGAGTATTTCATCGACCGTTACGGCGGCATCCGGCACGTGGAGCGGGTGCCTGCCGAGCCGCCGCGCAAGGATTGAGCGAGGGGATGCGCCTGTCCGAACACCGCACCGATACTGCATCAAAAAAGGGGGCGGCCCGATGCCGGACAGCCCCCCTTTGATAAAATTACGCGCGATCAGAAGCGGTGGACATAGGCCACGCCGAAAACGATCGGATCGATGTCGACAGTGCCAATATTGGCACCGCCAACCTTCACGTCCGTGTCGATGTCGATATAGCGCATGTCGACGCGCAGCGATCCGGCATCGGAAATCTTGAAATCGACGCCCGCATGAGCGGCAAGACCCCAGCTGTCATCCAGATCCAGGCCGCCGCCGCCGATCAGCTTGTCATCGAAGAACGTCGTATAGTTGATACCCACACCGACGAAGGGCGTCGCGATCGACTGGTTCACGAAGTGATACTGAAGCGAGATGACCGGAGGCAGATGCTTGGTCTTGCCGACCTTGGCGCCGTTCAGCTTGATATCGTGCTCAAAAGGCCAAGCAGCCAGTACCTCGACGCCGACGCGGTCAGCGATGAAGTATTCGAATGTCAGCGTCGGGCGGACGTTGTCACCGACCGAAATGCCGCCAATGGCGGTATTCGACGTGCCGCCCTGCGGGTTGACGCTGTGCACGCCTATGCCGAGCGTCATGTCGCCCTTGGACTGGGCGAGCGCCGGGGCGGCGGCGCCGGTAATGGCAACAGCGGCGGTTGCGGCGAGGGCTTTGGTGTAAATGGTCATGACAAGTATCCTTCGAGGTTCACGGCCCGTTTATGTAGCGATGAGGCCGCCCACTTTGACGTGAATCAAATCGCCGATCTGCGTGGACACATGGTCCCTTATGTGGCGGATAAGTCACAAGGTCTGCGTCTGTCCGGCCTGTTTGAACGCCCCGCCATCAGGCGGCCAAGGCAGATAGAGAGCGCCTTGGTGAAACCCTTGCCCTGCCTCCTGGGTTACAGCCCTGCGCGGCTTGCTATAGGCTGTGCGCCGCGCACCAACAGAAAACGACGGGAGAGACCCATGATCACGCTCTATCACGTGCCGCAAAGCCGCTCCATGCGGGTGTTGTGGCTGTTGAACGAGTTGGAGGTGGAGCACCGTCTGGTCGAAATGCCCTTCGACGGATCGCTGGGCACCGAGGAATTTCTGACCCGGTCCCCCGCCGGACGCGTGCCGGCGCTGGAGATCGAGGGCGAGCGCATGTTCGAAAGCGGCGCCATGGTGGAATACCTGTGCGAGCGGTTCCCCGAGCGTGGCATCGGCAGGCTACCCGGCGCGATGGACCGGATGGCATGGCTGGTCTGGGTGCATTTCGCCGAAACCGTGACGCAGCATGTCGCCGCGCTGACCCAGCAGCATGTCGTACTGGACCCCCGCGATCAAAGCGTCGCTGTCATGCGCATCGAGGTCGCGCACCTGAAGCAATGCTATGACGCGATCGAGGCGCGGCTAAGCACGCCGGTCGAGAATCGAGATTATCTTCTGACGGGGGGCTATTCCGCCGCAGATATCTGCGTGGGGCAGGCGGTCTATATGGCGCGCCACTTTGCCGCGCTGGACGGCTATCCCGAACTTGCCGCTTGGTTCGAGCGTATCACCGAGCGGCAAAGCTATCTGGATGCGCTGCCATCCGGGACGTCCAGCCGTATGTTCGACCGCACATTCTATGCCATTCCAGACGGGTAGGGGCCGGAGCATGGCTCTGTCTGCCAGTGCCATGGCGGGGGGCATCGCGGCCTCCGATTTCGCCCGGCGCAGGTTGACCCCACCTATGGGCAGGGATAGATACAACAGCAGTCAACTTTGCCACCTGTCCGCCCGCGTTGATCACCGGTGCGCTGCATCCAGGCAGAAAAGGAGCCGCTCTTGGAAGAGATGTTGAGGGAATACCTTCCCATTCTGGTCTTTCTGGCCATCGCCATCGGCCTTGGCGTCGTGCTGATCCTGGCGTCGCTGATCCTCAAGGGGCGCGATCCCGACCCGGAAAAGGTCAGCGCTTATGAGTGCGGTTTCAATGCGTTCGATGACGCGCGCATGAAATTCGACGTGCGGTTCTATCTGGTGTCGATCCTCTTCATCATCTTTGACCTCGAAATCGTCATGCTGTTCCCCTGGGCCGTCGCGTTCCAGGATCTGAGCATGACCGCCTTCTGGTCGATGATGTTCTTCTTGGCCGTGCTGACCATCGGCTTTGCCTACGAGTGGAAAAAAGGAGCCCTGGAATGGGAGTAGCGACCGGAGCCAATACGGCCGGCGCCGACCGCGAGGTCGCCACGCAGGACCTGAACCGCGAGTTGCAGGACAAGGGCTTCCTGTTGACCGCGTCCTCGGACATCATCAACTGGGCGCGCACCGGCTCGCTGCACTGGATGACCTTCGGTCTGGCCTGCTGCGCGGTCGAGATGATGCACACCTCCATGCCGCGCTATGACGCCGAGCGTTTCGGCATCGCGCCGCGCGCCAGCCCGCGCCAGTCGGACGTGATGATCGTCGCCGGCACGCTGACCAACAAGATGGCCCCGGCCCTGCGCAAGGTTTACGATCAGATGCCCGAGCCGCGCTACGTCATCTCGATGGGCAGCTGCGCCAACGGTGGCGGCTATTATCACTACAGCTATTCCGTTGTGCGCGGCTGCGACCGGATCGTGCCGGTGGACATTTATGTGCCCGGCTGCCCGCCGACCGCCGAGGCGCTGCTCTATGGTATCCTGCAACTGCAACGCAAGATCCGCCGCACCGGAACGATCACCCGCTAAGGCGGGTGCATTGCTGACTGCAAGGGGAAAGACATGACCGAAGCGCTCAAGGAACTGGGCTCGCATATCGAGACGAAGCGCGAAGATTGCGTGCTGGGCTGGTCCGTCGCCAATGGCGAGCTGACCGTCGACGTGGCGCTGAGCAACATCAAGGGGCTGGTGGAGTTTCTGAAGACCGACAGCACCTGCCGGTTCTCGACGCTAGTCGACATCACCGCCGTCGACTACCCCGAGCGGGCCAAACGGTTCGACGTGGTCTACCACTTCCTCAGCATGTACCAGAACCACCGCATCCGCCTGCGCGTGGCGGCGCGCGCCGAAGACATGGTGCCGTCGATCACGGAGGTCCACCGCTCGGCCAACTGGTTCGAGCGCGAGGTATTCGACATGTTCGGCCTGCTGTTCAGCGGCCACCCCGACCTGCGCCGCATCCTGACCGATTACGGCTTCCGCGGCCATCCGCTGCGCAAGGATTTCCCGACCTCCGGCTATACCGAAGTGCGCTATGACGAGGCGCAGAAGCGCGTCGTATACGAGCCGGTGTCGCTGGTGCAGGAATACCGCCAGTTCGATTTCATGTCGCCATGGGAAGGGGCCGAATACATCCTGCCCGGCGATGAAAAGAGCGGCGACAAGAAAGAAGGGGCGAAGTGATGGACGGCGATATCCGCAACAATACCTACGACGACGGAACGCGCGACTACGAGACGGGCGAGCAGCAGATCCGTAACTTCAACATCAACTTCGGCCCGCAACACCCCGCCGCGCATGGCGTTCTGCGCCTTGTGCTGGAGCTGGACGGCGAGATTGTTGAGCGCTGCGATCCCCATATCGGCCTGCTGCATCGCGGTACCGAAAAGCTGATGGAATCGCGCACCTACCTGCAAAACCTGCCCTATTTCGACCGGCTGGATTACGTCGCGCCGATGAATCAGGAACATGCCTGGTGCCTCGCCATCGAGCGTCTGACCGGCGTCGAGGTGCCGCGCCGCGCCAGCCTGATCCGCGTGCTTTATTGCGAGATTGGCCGCATCCTGAACCACCTGATGAACGTCACCACGCAGGCGATGGACGTCGGCGCGCTGACCCCGCCGGTCTGGGGTTTTGAAGAGCGTGAAAAGCTGATGATCTTCTACGAGCGGGCCTGCGGCGCGCGCCTGCACGCGGCCTATTTCCGGCCCGGCGGCGTGCATCAGGATCTGCCCAGCGACCTGCTGGACGATATCGAGACATGGGCCAAGGCATTCCCCTCCTTCCTTAAGGATCTGGACGGCCTTCTGACCGAAAACCGCATCTTCAAGCAGCGCAATGTCGATATCGGCAAGGTCAGCGAGCAGGACGCGCTGGATTGGGGGTTTTCGGGCGTCATGGTGCGCGGAAGCGGCATGGCGTGGGATCTGCGCCTGGCGCAACCCTATGAATGCTATGACGAATTCGACTTCCAAATCCCCGTTGGCACCAATGGCGATTGCTATGACCGCTATCTGGTCCGCATGGAAGAGATGCGCCAGTCGACCCATATAATCCATCAGGCCATCGAGAAACTGCGCGCCCCCGAAGGGCAGGGCGATATCCTTGCCCGGGGCAAGATCACCCCGCCCAAGCGCACCGACATGAAAACGTCGATGGAAGCGCTGATCCATCACTTCAAGCTCTATACCGAGGGTTTCCACGTTCCCGAGGGCGAGATTTACGCCGCAGTCGAGGCGCCGAAGGGCGAATTCGGCGTCTATCTGGTCAGCGACGGCACCAACATGCCCTACCGCGCGAAACTGCGCGCGCCGGGTTACCTGCATTTGCAGGCGATGGATTATGTCGCGGGCGGGCACCAGTTGGCCGACATTGCCGCCATCATCGGGACGATGGACGTGGTGTTTGGGGAGATTGACAGGTGAGAACCTCTTTTGCCGCCTGCGCCACAGCGCCGGTAACGACAACGACACGCACAGGAGACTGCGCCTAATGCTACGCCGCCTGCATCCCGAACAGCCCGAGAGCTTCGCCTTCACCCCCGCCAATCAGGCATGGGCCGAGGCGCAGATTGCCAAATTTCCCGAGGGCCGTCAGGCATCGGCGATCATTCCGCTGATGTGGCGCGCCCACGAGCAGGAGGGCTGGCTGACCCGCCCCGCGATCGAGGGGATCGCGGACATGCTGGGCATGGCCTATATACGCGCGCTGGAAGTGGCGTCGTTCTATTTCCAGTTCCAGTTGCAGCCCACGGGCAGCGTCGCGATGATCCAGATCTGCGGCACCACGTCCTGCATGATCTGCGGCGCCGAGGATCTGATGGCCGTCTGCCGCGAGAAGATCGCCGACAAACCCCACACGCTCAGCGCCGATGGCAAGTTCAGCTGGGAAGAGGTCGAATGTCAGGGCGCTTGCGCCAACGCGCCGATGGCCATGATCGGCAAGGATTATTACGAGGATCTGACGGCGGACCGCCTGCGCGAGATCATCGACGAACTGGCCGCCGGCCGCGTGCCCACGCCCGGCCCGCAGAACGGGCGTTTCGCGTCCGAGCCGAAATCGGGGCTGACCAGCCTCAAGGAGTTCGACAGCGGGCACCGCAAGTACAACGCCTCGGCGCAGCTGGCGACGGATCTGGGCGACACGGTCAAGCGGATCGAGGGCACCGAAGTGCCTCTGCTGGCGCCGTGGCGCGACAAGGGCGCGGGCCACCATCCTGATCCCTCGAAGGTCGTCGTGCGCGATGCGCCTCTGGATATCGTGACCGAAACGGGCCGGATTGATCCGGCCAAGGCCGCGCAGGGCGATGCCGCCAAATCCAAGGCCAAGCCCAAGCAGGACAACACCAAGGCCCCCGCAGGCGAGCCGGGACCGCGCGATCCCGCCAGCGTTGCCAAGACATCGCAGGCCTCCGCCAAGGCACCGCAGATGGAGGGGGAGACTACCGGCACGCCGAAGACCGGCGCCAAGGACAGCCCTGCCAAAACCACCTCGAAATCCGCGACCGCCAAGGGCAAGACACCGCTCCCCGGCACCGCCGGGCAGGAAACCGGGGACGCACCGGGCCAGAAGCCGCAGACCCTGACAGCGCCGCGCGCCGGTGGGGCGGACGATCTGAAAATGATCAAGGGCGTTGGGCCTAAACTGGAAAAGCTGCTGAACGACATGGGCTTTTACCACTTCGACCAGATCGCCGCATGGTCCGCGGATGAACTGGCATGGGTCGATCAGAACCTCGAAGGGTTCAAGGGGCGCGCGACGCGCGATGAATGGATCCGCCAGGCGGCCATCCTCGCCTCGGGCGGCGACACGGAATTTGCCAGCCGGGTCAAGAAGGGCGACGTTTACGAATAATCCTGTTCGCGCGCGCCCTGAACTGAGGGGAAGATGACAATGACACTCACCACCTCTGCCAAGAAATGCGCCAGCACCTGCTGGTATGTCTCCGTCGGTCTGGGCCTTTTGCTGTCCATCGTGCTGATTGGGGCCGCCGGGTGGTCCTTTCTCTGGGGGGCTCTGCTGGGCGTTGTCGTTTTCCTGGCACTCGGTTTCGTGCTGCCGCAGGTGATCTGCACCGGCGACCGGGCAGAGCGTCCGCTGGCCGCCACCAGCACCCCGTCCAGCCTGGTTGCGGGTGATCCACCGGCACCGATGCCGGAGGCGCCGCGCGCGCCGGAGGAAACCCCGGCAAAGCCCGCGTCCCAGGCACATCCGATCGCCGATGAGGCCGCGCGCCCGGTGCCGCAGGATGCGGTTGTCGCCGCGCCCGAGGATCTGGAAAAGCCGGCCACATTGGACGCACCGCGCGCAGGCGGGGCGGATGATCTGAAGCGGATCAAGGGCATCGGCCCCAAGCTGGAGGCGGCGCTGAACGACATGGGGATTTACCATTTCGACCAGATCGCCAACTGGACAGAGGCCGAGATTGACTGGGTCGACTGTAATCTGACTGGCTTCAAGGGCCGCGCCAGCCGCGATGAATGGGTGCGGCAAGCCGTGACATTGGCGCGCGGCGATGCGAGTTAACGGGCTGGAAGCATGAAGGACGCGGACCAGATACTGGTGGGGCGCCGTGCCGCACTCGTTATCGCGGCGACGGCCATCCTGTGGGTGGCGGCGACGTTCATCGGTGCTAAACTAGGACTGAGCCAGCGCGTGCTGGCGCTGTTCGATCTGATGGCTCTCGGGGGGTTCCTGTGGGCGATCTGGATGATCTACAATATCTGGCGCGCGCGCCGGGACAATCAGGGGCGTTAAGGCAATGCTGCAAGACCAGGACCGCATCTTTACCAACCTTTACGGGATGCATGACCGCACGCTGAAAGGTGCGCAGGCGCGGGGCCATTGGGATGGCACGGCCAAGATACTTCAGAACGGGCGCGACTGGATCATCGACCAGATGAAGGCCAGCGGCCTGCGCGGTCGCGGCGGTGCGGGCTTCCCCACCGGTCTGAAGTGGTCCTTCATGCCCAAGGAAAGCGACGGGCGCCCCAGCTATCTGGTGGTCAACGCCGACGAATCCGAGCCGGGCACCTGCAAGGATCGCGAGATCATGCGCCACGATCCGCATACGCTGATCGAGGGCTGCCTGATCGCCAGCTACGCGATGCAGGCGCATGCGTGCTACATCTACATTCGCGGCGAATATATCCGCGAGCGCGAGTCGCTTCAGGCCGCTATCGACGAATGCTACGAGGCCGGCATGGTCGGCCGCAACGCCTGCAAGTCGGGCTTTGATTTCGACATCTACCTGACCCACGGCGCCGGCGCCTATATCTGCGGCGAGGAAACCGCATTGCTGGAATCGCTCGAAGGCAAAAAGGGCATGCCGCGGATGAAGCCGCCGTTTCCCGCTGGCGCGGGCCTTTATGGCTGCCCGACCACGGTGAACAACGTCGAATCCATCGCCGTCGTGCCCACCATTCTGCGGCGCGGGCCCGACTGGTTCTCCAGCTTTGGCCGTCCTAACAATGCCGGCACCAAGCTGTTTGCGATCTCGGGCCACGTCAACAACCCCTGCGTTGTCGAAGAGGCGATGAGCGTCAATTTCGAAGAGCTGATCGAAAAGCATTGCGGCGGTATTCGCGGCGGCTGGGACAACCTCAAGGCCGTGATTCCCGGCGGCAGTTCCGTGCCGCTGATCCGGGGCGAGAACATGCGCGAGGCGATCATGGATTTCGACTATCTGCGCGACCAGCGCAGCGGTCTGGGCACGGCTGCCGTGATCGTGATGGACCAGTCGACCGACATCATCAAGGCGATCTGGCGGCTGTCGAAATTCTACAAGCACGAATCCTGCGGCCAGTGCACGCCCTGCCGCGAGGGCACGGGCTGGATGATGCGGGTGATGGACCGGCTGGTGCGCGGCGACGCCGAAGTGGACGAGATCGACATGCTGCTGGACGTGACCAAGCAGGTCGAGGGGCACACGATCTGCGCGCTCGGCGATGCCGCCGCGTGGCCGATTCAGGGCCTGATCCGCAACTTCCGCGACGAGATCGAAGACCGCATCAAGCACAAGCGCAGCACAACGGCGCGCCCTGTGGCAGCAGAATAACCGTGCGATTGAAAAGGGGTTTGCGATGATCCGAGCGATGACATTGACCGCGCTGGCCGCCGCACTGGCCCTGACCGCCTGCGGCAAGCCGGGCGAGCGTGTGCGTTTTGACGGCAATTACTATCCGGCCAAGCTGAGCAAGTCGGGCGAGCGGCGCGAGGAGTTTGTCGTGACCGTCAGCGACGTCGCGCAGGGCATCGAAGGCGCACGCGAGGCGGGGCGCTTCGCGGGCACGAGCTATTGCATCGAGATTGTCGGCGACAGCGATATCACGTGGCAGCGGGGCTATGGTCCCGACGATGGCCGTGCGATTACCGAAAATGGCAACCTCATCCTGCGGGGAAGCTGCGCGAAATGGTAGGATTGCGGCGCATAACGGCGGCAAATGGCGCGTGTTATTGCATAACGGGCCGGACGCTCCCTATCTCGGGTGGCAGCGGGGGTGCGATCCAGCCCCGCCCCACACGCATGAAAGGAGTGCCACCATGCGCCTGATCCTGACCACACTCATCGCCCTCAGCCTTGGCGGGATGGCAAATGCCGCTCGCGCCGATTTGGCAGCCGAGCGCGACATCAACGCCGGCCTTCTGGCCATTTCCGCCGCGGACAAGATCCGCCGCGAGTGCGATGATCTGTCCGGCAAATACTGGGCCGCGCGCAGCTATGTGACCCAGCTCAAGGAACTGGCGACCGCGCGGGGCTATACCGAGGCGCAGATTGACACCTACATCAACGACAACGCCGAGAAGGCCAAGATGCGCGAGCGCCGCAACGCCTATTTCAAGTCGAAAGGCGCCAGCAATCTGGACGCCGCCAGCCTGTGCCGCCTGGGACGGGAAGAGATCAAGAACCGCAGCCGCATTGGCTCATTCCTGAAAGCAAAGTGAACACCATGACCGACCTTCGCAAAGTGAACATCGACGGAACCGAGATCGAAGTGGACGGGGCAATGACCCTGATCCAGGCGTGCGAGCAGGCGGGCGTGGAAATCCCGCGCTTTTGCTATCACGAGCGCCTGTCGATCGCCGGTAACTGCCGGATGTGCCTTGTGGAGGTCGTCGGCGGCCCGCCGAAACCCGCCGCAAGCTGCGCCATGCAGGTACGCGATCTGCGCCCCGGCAAGGATGGCGAGGCGCCGATGGTGAAAACCAATTCGCCGATGGTAAAAAAGGCCCGCGAGGGCGTGATGGAATTCCTCTTGATCAACCACCCGCTGGATTGCCCGATCTGCGATCAGGGCGGCGAGTGCGACCTGCAGGATCAGGCGATGGCGTATGGCGTCGATTTCTCGCGCTTCCGCGAGCCGAAACGCGCGACCGAGGATCTGGATCTGGGGCCGCTGGTCGAAACGCATATGACGCGCTGCATTTCCTGCACCCGCTGCGTGCGATTCACCACCGAGGTGGCCGGCATTTCCCAGATGGGCCAGACCGGCCGGGGCGAGGATGCCGAGATTACCAGCTATCTGGGCGAGACGCTGGACAGCAACATTCAGGGCAACATCATCGATCTGTGCCCGGTCGGCGCGCTGGTCAACAAGCCCTACGCCTTTACCGCACGCCCGTGGGAATTGACCAAGACGGAGACCATCGACGTGATGGACGCCTTGGGCAGCAATATCCGGGTCGATACCAAGGGCCGCGAAGTCATGCGAATGCTGCCGCGCAACCATGACGGCGTGAACGAGGAATGGATTTCCGACAAGACCCGTTTCGTCTGGGACGGCCTGCGCCGCCAGCGTCTGGACAAACCCTATATCCGCGAAAACGGCAAGCTGCGCCCCGCCACATGGCCCGAGGCGCTGAGCGCTGCGGCGCGTGCCATGAAGGGCAAGAAGATCGCCGGTCTGGCCGGTGATCTGGTCCCGGTCGAGGCGGCCTTTGCGCTGAAGCAGTTGATCGAGGGGCAGGGCGGCCATGTGGAATGCCGCACCGATGGCGCGAAATTGCCCATCGGCAACCGCTCGGCCTATGTCGGCACGGCGCGGATCGAGGAGATCGACACCGCCAAGACGATTCTGCTGATCGGCACCAATCCGCGTGACGAGGCGCCGATACTGAATGCGCGCGTCCGCAAGGCGTGGCTGGCGGGCGCTGATGTCGGCGTGGTCGGCCCCAAGGCCGACCTGACCTATGAGTATCACCATTTCGGCGATGACCGCGCCGCGCTGACCGATCTGGTCGGCAAGGTAAAGGCCAAGGACGATTGCATCGTTATCGTTGGTCAGGGCGCGCTGATGGAGGCCGATGGCGAGGCTGTGCTGAGCCAGGCCATGGCGTATGCGGAGGGCGCGGGCGCCAAAATGCTGGTGCTGCACACCGCCGCAGGCCGCGTCGGCGCGATGGATGTGGGCGCCGTGACCGAAGGCGGCATCGAGGCCGCGGTCGAGGGCGCAGAGGTGATCTATAACCTCGGGGCGGACGAGAATGAGATCAAGGAAGGCCCCTTCGTGATCTATCAGGGCAGCCATGGCGACCGCGGCGCACACCGCGCCGACGTGATCCTGCCGGGCGCCACCTATACCGAAGAGCAGGGCCTGTTCGTCAACACCGAAGGACGCCCGCAACTGGCATTGCGCGCCGGGTTCGCCCCCGGCGAGGCCAAGGAAAACTGGGCGATCCTGCGCGCGCTTTCAGGCGAGCTGGGCCAGACGCTTCCCTATAACAGCCTGCCGCAACTGCGACAGGCGCTTGTCGCCGAAGTGCCGCATCTGGCCGCGATCGACCAAGTGCCGGAAAACGACTGGCAGCCGCTGGACGTGCGCGCGCCCGGCAAGGCCAGCTTCCGCCATGCGATCAAGGATCACTACCTGACCAATCCGGTCGCCCGCGCCAGCCAGTTGATGGCCGAGCTTAGCGCCGGGGCCAAGGCGCGCCGTGCGCCCAAGATGGCGGCGGAGTAACCAAATGCAGCGCACCCCTCATATCCTGACGGGCCTTGTGCTGGCGGTGATGCTGATGGGCTGCGCGCAGCCGGTGCTGGACAAATACATGGGTCGTCCCATCCTCGACCCGATGCTGGATTTCGGCAAACCGGCCGAGGTGTTCGATCTGCCGGACGGGCGACGCGCGTACCAATGGGAGGTCGAGAAGCAGGCCACACGCCCATCCCCGCGGCCGGTGATCGGTGTCGGAGTGGGCGTCGGCCATGGTGGCTGGGGCAATGTGACGACAATCGGCACCTCCTATGAAACCTACACGAAATCATGCCGCTATACGCTGATCGCCACCCGCCGCGCCACGGGCTGGATCGTCACAGGCCAGCGCAGACCTGCGCCGGGCTGCGCGTGATGCGCGTCGTCGCCGCGGTGTGGCTGCTGGCGTTGGCCGGAGCCGTGTCGGCCTGTGCGTCCGGCAGCGATGACGTGCCTTTCGTCCCCGAATATCGCGGTATCGAGACGGATCTTCTGGATGATGATCTGGTAAATTTCCGCGTCGTGATGGCGGGCGCGCGTGACACTGGCGACGTGGCGCGGTATGCCGATTGCGCTGTCGCTCAATATACCCTGATCCGTGGCTACAAGTTTGCGCGCCATGTGCGCACGAATATCGCGGATGAGGCTGGCATCTGGCGCGGCGATGCGGTTTATACGATCTCGCCCGCCCTGCCGCGCGGGCTGAAGACAATCGACGCCGAAATCGTTGCCGCCGACTGCGCGGAAAATGGAATACCGATGGTATGAGGATCTGATGACCGAATTCTTTGCAACCCCGTTCGGGACCGTTCTGATTATCTTTGCGCAGTGTCTTGCGATGCTTGGCTTTGTGATGGTTTCGCTTCTGTTTCTCGTCTACGGCGACCGCAAGATCTGGGCCGCAGTCCAGATGCGGCGCGGCCCCAACGTGGTTGGCGTGTTCGGCCTGCTGCAATCGGTTGCCGACGCGCTGAAATATGTCGTGAAGGAGATCGTGATTCCCGCCGGCGCGGACAAGACGGTGTTCATAATGGCGCCGATCGTCAGCTTCGTTCTGGCCGTCATCGCATGGTCCGTGATTCCCTTGTCCGAGGGATGGGCCATATCGGATATCAACGTCGCTGTGCTCTACATCTTTGCGGTGTCGTCGCTGGAGGTCTACGGCGTCATCATGGGCGGCTGGGCATCGAACTCGAAATACCCGTTCCTTGGCTCGCTTCGGTCCGCGGCGCAGATGATTTCCTACGAGGTCAGCCTGGGCCTGATCATCATCGGCGTGATCATTTCGACTGGCAGCCTGAATTTCGGCGACATCGTCGGCGCGCAGGATACCAAATACGGCTTTTTCGGCTGGTATTGGTTGCCGCATTTACCGATGGTCTTCCTGTTCTTCATCTCCTGCTTGGCTGAGACGAACCGCCCGCCGTTCGACCTGCCCGAGGCCGAATCCGAACTGGTGGCCGGCTATCAGGTGGAGTATTCCGCGACAGCTTTCCTGCTGTTCATGGCAGGCGAATACATCGCGATCTTCCTGATGTGCGCGCTGACGTCGCTGCTGTTCTTCGGCGGCTGGCTGTCGCCCATCCCCGGCCTGCCAGATGGCGTGCTGTGGATGATCGGCAAGATGGCGTTCTTCTTCTTCCTCTTCGCAATGGTCAAGGCGATCACGCCGCGCTACCGCTATGATCAGTTGATGCGCATCGGCTGGAAAGTGTTCCTGCCCCTGTCGCTGGGCTGGGTCGTCATCATTGCCTTCCTTGCGAAATTCGAAGTGCTGGGTGCGTTCTGGGCCCGGTTTGCGATGGGGGGCTGAGGCATTGGGAAACGAATGTCCCGATCAGACACGCTGGAATGGTGCGGGCAATGCAGGTATGACGCGGCTGGGTCAACAGACTCGGGCCACCACGATTGCGAGGAGCTGACAAAATGGCGAATATCGATTATGGACGCGCGGTCGGTTATTTTCTGCTGAGCGATGTGTGGAAGGGGCTGGGGCTGGGGCTCAAGTATTTTTTCGCGCCCAAGGCCACGATCAACTATCCGCATGAGAAGGGGCATCTGTCCCCGCGCTTCCGCGGCGAGCATGCCCTGCGTCGCTATCCCAATGGCGAAGAGCGCTGCATCGCGTGCAAACTGTGCGAGGCGATCTGCCCGGCGCAGGCGATCACCATCGACGCCGAGCCGCGCGACGACGGCAGCCGCCGCACCACGCGCTATGACATCGACATGACGAAATGCATCTATTGCGGCTTCTGCCAGGAGGCATGTCCGGTCGATGCGATCGTCGAAGGCCCGAATTTCGAATTCTCCACAGAGACCCGCGAAGAGCTGTTCTACGACAAGACCAAGCTGCTGGAGAACGGCGACCGTTGGGAGGCCGAGATTGCCCGCAACCTCGAACTGGATGCACCCTACCGATGACCGATGCAAAAAACCCCTTCGAGCAGATGATGCGCCAGGCGCAGGACATGGCGAAATCCATGAATCCGGCGCTGGAATCCTTCTCTCCCAAGGGGTTCGAAGCGCTTTGGGGCACGATGCCCAAGGACGTCATGGAAATGACCTTCGGCAAGGGCTTGAACCCCGACGGGCTTGATGCCAAGACGCGGCTTCTGCTGACGCTGGCGGGGCTGACGATGCAGGGCGCGCAGGCCGACACGGCGGTGCGCATGACCGTGCGCCACCTGCTGGCTGCCGGCGCGACGAAAGCCGAGATTGCCGAGACGATTGCGAGCATGGCGATGTTCGCGGGCATTCCGGCCATGAACCGCGCGATGGAGCTTGCACGCGAGGTCATGGACGGGGAAACCGAAGAAGGAAAAGACACATGACCGGCATGGTATTTGCGTTCTACCTGTTCGCGACATCGGTGATCATTGGCGGGCTGTTCACGGTCGTCAGCCGCAATCCGGTGCATTCGGTGCTGTGGCTGATCCTGTCCTTTGTCAGCGCGGCGGGTCTGTTCGTGCTGCTGGGCGCGGAATTCGTGGCGATGCTGCTGGTGATCGTCTATGTCGGCGCGGTCGCGGTGCTTTTTCTCTTTGTGGTGATGATGCTGGACGTCGATTTTGCGGAATTGAAGGCCGAGATGGCCAGATATATGCCGCTTGCGCTGCTGATCGGGCTGATCCTGTTGATGCAGTTCGGCATCGCCTTTGGCGCGTGGGAAACATCCGCCGGGGCCGAGGCCGCGCGCGTCGCACCTGCGCCCGCGGATGTGCACAACACTGCTGCGCTGGGTCTGCTGCTATATGACAAATACTTCCTGCTGTTCCAACTGGCGGGTCTGATCCTGCTGGTCGCGATGATCGGCGCAATTGTCCTGACCCTGCGCCACCGCACCGACATCAAGCGGCAGAACGTGCTGCACCAGATGTGGCGCGATCCGGCCAAGGCGATGGAGCTGAAGGACGTCAAGCCGGGGCAGGGCCTTTAGGCCGGGCATTCGGACAAGGAAACAAAGGCGGCGCCACGTGCGCCGCGCTAACCCAGAGGATGGATCGCATGTCCAGAAATACAATTGTCGTGCTCGTGGTTGTGCTGATCGTGATCTTTGGCGGCTATTCGCTGATCGGCTAAATCGCCAGCCAGGACGCCCGAAGAGGCGCCGAGCCGGATAAGAAAGACTGAGGGACAGACATGATCGGAATTGAACATTACCTGACGGTGGCCGCGACGTTGTTTGTCATCGGCATCTTCGGGCTTTTCCTGAACCGCAAGAACGTCATCATCCTGCTCATGTCGATCGAGCTGATACTGCTTGCGGTGAACATCAACCTCGTCGCGTTTTCCAGTTTCGCCGGCGATCTGGCCGGGCAGATATTCACGCTGCTCGTGCTGACTGTCGCCGCCGCCGAGGCCGCCATCGGTCTTGCGATCCTTGTCTGCTTCTTCCGCAACCGCGGGACGATCGCGGTCGAAGACGTCAACGTGATGAAGGGCTGACGCCATGGAACAGATCATCCTCTTTGCCCCTCTGGTGGGTGCCATCATCGCGGGCTTCGGCTGGCGCATCATCGGCGACAAGGGCGCGCAGATCGTCACCACGGCGCTGCTCTTCCTGTCCTGCGCGCTGTCTTGGGTCGTGTTTATCGGCCATGACGGGACGATGCAGCAGATCCACATCATGGACTGGGTGCAATCGGGTCTGCTGGACACCAGCTGGTCGATCCGTCTGGACCGCCTGACGGCGATCATGCTGATCGTAGTCACAACCGTCTCGGCCCTCGTTCACCTTTATTCGATGGGCTACATGGCCCATGACCATAACTTCGAAGAGGGCGCCTCCTACCGGCCCCGTTTCTTTGCTTACCTGTCGTTCTTCACCTTCGCGATGCTGGCGCTGGTGACCGCCGACAACCTGCTGCAAATGTTCTTTGGCTGGGAGGGGGTAGGCCTCGCGTCCTACCTGCTGATCGGTTTCTACTATCGCAAGCCATCGGCCAACGCAGCCGCGATCAAGGCTTTCGTGGTCAACCGCGTGGGTGACTTTGGCTTCCTGCTGGGCATCCTCGCGATCTTCATGCTGACTGATAGCATCCTCTTTGATGACGTGCTCGCCGCCGGTCCGATGCTGGCCGAGACCAGCATCCGGTTCCTCTGGGCCGACTGGAACGCGGCCAACCTGATCGCCGTCCTGCTGTTCATCGGCGCGATGGGCAAATCGGCGCAGCTGGGCCTGCACACATGGCTGCCGGACGCGATGGAAGGCCCGACCCCGGTGTCGGCTCTGATCCATGCGGCAACTATGGTCACCGCCGGTGTCTTCCTTGTCTGCCGCATGTCGCCGCTGATGGAATATGCGCCCGAGGCGCTGATGTTCGTCACCTTCATCGGTGCGACAACGGCGTTCGTCGCCGCGACCATCGGGCTCGTGCAGAACGATATCAAGCGCGTCATCGCCTATTCCACCATGTCGCAGCTGGGCTACATGTTCGTCGCTGCCGGTGTCGGCGCCTATTCGGTGGCGATGTTCCACCTGCTGACACACGCGTTTTTCAAGGCGATGCTGTTCCTTGGGGCCGGCTCGGTCATCCACGGCATGCATCACGAGCAGGACATGCGCAATTATGGCGGTCTGCGCAAGAAGCTGCCCTATACGTTCTGGGCAATGATGATCGGTACGCTGGCCATCACCGGTGTCGGCATCCCGCTGACGCATATCGGCTTTGCCGGGTTCCTCAGCAAGGATGCCGTGATTGAGAGCGCATGGGCTGGCACGGCGGGCGGATACGCCTTCTGGATGCTGGTGATCGCCGCCGCTCTGACCAGCTTCTACAGCTGGCGCCTGATGTTCCTGACCTTCTTCGGCACAGCGCGCGGCGACAAGCAGACGCACCAGAACGCGCATGAATCGCCGATGGTGATGTTGGTGCCGCTGGGCGTGCTGGCCGTTGGCTCGGTTCTGGCCGGAATGATCTGGTATGGCAGCTTCTTTGGCGATCATGCGCAGGTGAACCGGTTCTTTGGTATCCCCGCCCATCATGCCGAGGCCGCCGAGACCGGACATGACGAAGGCGTCGTTGCCGCTGCCGAGGATCTGGCAGAGGGCGATGTTGCTGCTGCGGCGGATGCCGTCACCACGGATATCGAAACCGGCGAAGATGCCACCGCCGCCGGCGAGGCGCACGCCGAAGCGATGGCGCCCGGTATTGCCCCGGTAGGTGCGATCTACATGGGCGCAGACAACACCGTGATCGACGACGCGCATCACGCACCCGTCTGGGTCAAGGTCAGCCCGTTCGTCGCGATGGTTCTGGGCCTTCTGACCGCGCTCTGGTTCTATATCTGGAGCCCCGCCACCCCCCGCAAGTTCATGGAGGCGCAGCGCCCGCTTTACGACTTCCTGCTGAACAAGTGGTATTTCGACGAGATCTACGATGCCCTCATCGTCGGCCCGGCCAAGCGGCTTGGCGGCTTGCTGTGGAAGCGCGGTGACGGCGGCATCATCGACGGCGCGATCAACGGTGTGGCGATGGGAATCGTGCCCTTCTTCACCCGCCTCGCGGGCCGCGCGCAGTCCGGCTATATCTTTACCTATGCCTTCGCCATGGTGATCGGGATCGTGATCCTCGTCACATGGATGACGTTTACCGGAGGGGCAAACTGATGGAAAACGTTCTGTCGATCACCACGTTCATCCCCCTCATCGCGGCGGCGATCCTCGCCATCTTCCTGCGGGGCGAGGATGAGGCGGCACAGCGCAATGCCAAGTGGGTGGCGCTGGCTGCGACGGTGGTAACGTTCCTCGTCTCGCTGTTCATCCTGTTCGATTTCGACCCCTCCAACACCGGCTTCCAGTTCGTCGAAGAGCGCGAATGGCTGCTGGGGCTGAAATACAAGATGGGCGTCGACGGGATCAGCATCCTGTTCGTGCTGTTGACGACATTCATGATGCCGCTGGCGATTGCCGCATCCTGGGGCATCAAGACCCGCGTCAAGGAATACATGATCGCGTTTCTCATTCTGGAAACGCTCATGCTGGGCGTCTTCGTGGCGCTGGATCTGGTGCTGTTCTACGTCTTCTTCGAGGCCGGGCTGATCCCGATGTTCCTGATCATCGGCATCTGGGGCGGTAAGGAACGCATTTACGCATCCTTCAAGTTCTTCCTCTATACGTTCCTCGGATCGGTGCTGATGCTGGTCGCGATGGTCGCGATGTTCTCGGACGCGGGCACGACGGATATTCCGACGCTGATGCGCCACGGCTTTGATAGCGAGACGTTCAACGTGCTGGGCTTCACCATCGTTGGCGGCATGCAGACGCTGCTGTTCCTGGCGTTCTTTGCCAGCTTCGCGGTGAAAATGCCGATGTGGCCGGTGCACACCTGGCTGCCCGACGCGCACGTTCAGGCGCCGACGGCCGGGTCGGTCGTGCTGGCCGCGATCCTGCTGAAGATGGGCGGCTACGGCTTTCTGCGGTTCAGCCTGCCGATGTTCCCTATCGGCGCCGAAGTGCTGACGCCAATGGTGCTGTGGCTGTCGGCCATTGCCATCGTCTACACTTCGCTTGTGGCGCTGGCCCAGCAGGACATGAAAAAGCTTATCGCCTATTCCTCCGTCGCCCACATGGGATACGTCACGATGGGCATCTTTGCGGCCAACCAGCAGGGCGTCGACGGCGCGATCTTCCAGATGATCAGCCACGGCTTCATCTCGGGCGCGCTCTTCCTCTGCGTCGGGGTCATCTATGACCGGATGCACACGCGCGAGATCGACGCTTACGGCGGCCTCGTGAACCGGATGCCCAGCTATGCGCTGATCTTCATGTTCTTTACCATGGCAAATGTGGGCCTGCCCGGCACGTCGGGCTTCATCGGGGAATTCCTGACGCTGATCGGTATTTTCAAGGTCAACACCTGGGTCGCCGCCGTGGCCGCAAGCGGCGTGATCCTGTCGGCGGGCTATGCGCTGTGGCTCTATCGCCGGGTGGTCATGGGGGATCTGATCAAGGAAAGCCTCAAGTCCATCTCGGACATGAGCGGGCGCGAGCGGGCGATTTTCGCGCCGCTGGTTGCGATGACCCTGCTGCTGGGCGTCTATCCAGCGCTGGTGCTGGACATCATCGGCCCCTCGACCGAGGCGCTGATCACGCAATACGAAACCGTGTTGGCGCAGGGGGGCACTCAGAGTGCCGTCCAGGCCGCTGAAATCGCGAATTGAGGAGGCTCAGATGATCCAGGCTGATCTGAATATTATCCTGCCCGAGATCGTCATCGCGGTCTATGCGATGCTGGCGCTGCTGGGCGCGGTCTACACCATCAAGGACAAGGCCGCGGGTATGCTGATCTGGCTGACTGCCGCGCTGTTCGTTGCGCTGGCGTTCTGGATCGGAACCACCGGTTCGGGCACGCGGGTGGCCTTTTCCGGCATGTTCCACGACGACGGGTTCTCGCGCTTTGCCAAGGTTATGATCCTGGTCAGCGCCGCCGCTGTGATGATCATGGGACAGGATTACATGGCCCGGCGCGGTCTGCTGCGGTTCGAATACCCGATCCTGATCGCGCTTGCCGTGGTTGGCATGATGATGATGGTCAGCGCCGGTGACCTGATGTCGCTCTATATGGGGCTGGAGCTGCAATCGCTGGCCCTCTATGTTGTGGCGTCGCTGCGCCGCGACAGCGTGCGCTCGACCGAGGCGGGTCTGAAGTATTTCGTGCTGGGCGCGCTCAGTTCCGGTCTGCTGCTCTATGGTGCGTCGCTTGTTTACGGCTATGTCGGCACGACCAGCTTTGCCGGTATCATCGAGGCCGCCGACGGGCGTGCGCCGCTGGGTCTGCTGCTTGGTCTGGTGTTCGTCATGTCGGGCCTTGCGTTCAAGGTGTCGGCAGTGCCGTTTCACATGTGGACGCCCGACGTTTATGAGGGCGCCCCCACACCGATTACAGCGTTCTTCGCAACCGCGCCGAAAGTGGCGGCGATGGTCCTGTTCGCGCGGGTGGTGTTCGACGCGTTTGGCGGAATCGTGGCCGACTGGCAGCAGATCATCGCGGTGATGAGCGTGCTGTCGATCTTCTGGGGAAGCGTCGCGGCCATCGGACAGACCGATATCAAGCGACTGATGGCCTATTCGTCGATCGCACATATGGGATTCGCGCTGATGGGCCTCGCATCAGGGACGGAATTCGGCGTGCAGGCGATGCTGATCTATCTGGCGATCTACGTCACGATGAACGTGGGCACCTTCGCCTTTATCCTGTCGATGCAGCGGGACGGGGTGCCGATCACCGATATCCGCAGCCTGAACCTGTATTCCCGTGCTCATCCGGGCCGCGCGCTGGCAATGCTGGTGCTTCTGTTCAGCCTTGCGGGCGTGCCGCCGCTGGTCGGCTTCTTCGGCAAGTTCTATGTGCTGCGCGCGGCCTATGACGGGGGCCTCGTGTGGCTGGCCGTGCTGGGCGTCGTCGGGTCGGTGATCGGTGCATTCTACTACCTGCGCATCGTTTTCTACATGTATTTCGGCGAAGAGAGCGAGGCGCTGGACCCCCCCGCATCGCCGGTCCTGTGGGGATTCCTCATGGTGTCTGCTGCGATTATCGGGCTTGCATGGCTGCCGGGGGTGAACTTGTTCGGCATCGAAGGAGCAGCGCAGGCAGCCGCGGCGACGCTGGTCAACTGAACCGGCCCGGCATTATCCAGACAAGAGGGGACGCACCAAGGTGCGTCGCTTTTGTTTTGGCAAGTCGGTACGCCGCGGGCGCCCCTTGAAGGTATTTGAAGAATGATGAGTGATCCGGTGTGGCCAGTGGGGTATGAGCGGCGCATGTTGGCCGAGGTGGACAGCACCAACGCCGAAGGGATGCGCCTTGCCCCGGTGTTGGAGGTCCCGACCTGGATCCATGCGGCGCGGCAACTGGCCGGACGCGGGCGGCGCGGGCGGGCGTGGCGCGATCCGGCCGGAAATTTTGCGGCCTCACTGGTGCTCCGGCCCGCAGAGCCGCCAGAGCGGGCGGCGCTGCGGTCATTTGTGGCATCGCTGGCCCTGCATGACGCGCTGAGCGCGCTCGCGCCGGGCGCTGATCTGGCGCTGAAATGGCCGAATGATGTGCTGCTGAATGACGGCAAGCTGGCTGGAATATTGCTGGAGGGCAGCAGCGCAGGCGGGCAGATGGCCTATTTGGTGATTGGCATCGGCGTGAATCTGTCAAACCTGCCCGAGCCAGGAGCCGCCGGGGCAGTGCCACCGGTGTCGCTGTTGTCGGGGGCAGGGGTGCAGGTGGCGCCGGAGGTTCTGCTGGATTATCTTGCCGCCGCCTATGCGCGGCGCGAGGCGGTATTTGCAGCCGACGGGTTCGCGCCGATCCGCGAAGCGTGGCTGGCCCGCGCCGCAAGGCTGGGGCAGGTGGTCACAGCGCGCACGATGCGCGACGAGGTGCAGGGCCGGTTCGATGACGTCGATGCGGCGGGCAATCTGGTTTTATCCACGCCGGGCGGGCAGCGTGCCATTCCGGCGGCGGACGTGTTTTTCTGAGCGAGGCGAATGATGCTGTTGGCGATTGATTGCGGAAACACCAATACCGTCTTTTCCATCTGGGACGGCACCGAATTCCTGTGCACCTTGCGCACCTCGACCCATCATGCGCGGACGGCGGATGCGTATTTCACCTGGTATTCGACGCTGGTCAAACATTACGGCATCGAGGTGAACATCACCGATGTCATCATCTCGTCCACCGTGCCACGCGTCGTGTATAATCTGCGGGTCTTCGCCGACAGGTTCTTCGGTTGCCGCCCAATGGTCGTGGGCAAGCCCGAGTGCGAATTGCCGGTGCTGCCGCGCGTCGATCAGGGCACGCTGGTCGGACCGGACAGGCTGGTCAATACGGCGGGCGCGTTTGACCGTCACGGCGGCGATCTGATCATCGTGGATTTCGGCACCGCCACCACCTGCGATGTGGTCGCGGAGGATGGCGCCTATGTGGGCGGCGTGATCGCGCCGGGGGTAAACCTCAGCCTTGAGGCGCTGCATATGGCCGCCGCGGCGCTGCCGCACGTGGATGTGACCACGCCGCCGCGCGTGATCGGGACGAACACGGTCGACTGCATTCAATCGGGGGTCTACTGGGGCTATATCGGCATGGTTCAGGGCCTCTGCGCAAAAATCCGGGCCGAATACGCGCGCCCGATGAAAGTGATCGGCACCGGCGGGCTGGCGCCGCTTTTCGCCCAAGGGGCCGAGCTTTTCGACGAATTGGAAGAAGATCTGACGATGCACGGCCTGACCGTGATTCATGACTACAACAAGAAAGGCTAACGCCGGATGAGCAATGAACGAGTGATCTACCTGCCCCTCGGGGGGGCGGGCGAAATTGGCATGAACGCCTATGTGTATGGATACGGAAAACCCGGCAAGGAAAAGCTGATCCTTGTCGATCTGGGCCTGACCTTCCCCGATATGGAAACCAGCCCGGGGGTAGATCTGATCCTGCCCGATATTTCGTGGCTGGAGGCGCGCAAGCACGATCTGGAAGCGATTTTCATCACCCATGCGCATGAGGATCATATTGGCGCCGTCGCGCATTACTACGAGCGCCTCGGCGCGCCTCCGGTCTATACGCGGGCCTTCACGGCCAACATTGCGCGGCGCAAGATGTCCGAATTCGGGCATCCCGAAAAGGCGGTGACCGTCGTGCGGCCATGGCCCAAGGTGACCGAGGCGGGTCCGTTCAAGGTAGGGTTTGTGCCGATCTCCCATTCGATTCCCGAAAGCTCGGGATTGGTGATCGACACACCCAAAGGGCGTGTGGTGCATAGCGGCGATTTCAAGATCGACACCGATCCGGGCGTCGGCGAGCCGTTTGATCACGCGATGTGGGAGGATCTGGGCAAGGACGGTGTTCTGGCGCTGATGTGCGATTCGACCAACGTGTTCTCGGCCCACGAAGGCCGGTCGGAGGCGACCGTCGGACCCGAGATCGAAAAGCTGATCGCGTCGGCCAAGGGCATGATCGCCGCGACAACATTCGCCAGCAACGTCGCGCGGGTCAAGACACTGGCCGAGGCCGGCGAGCGGGCCGGGCGCAGCATCTGCCTGATGGGCCGCGCCATGCGCCGGATGATCGAGGCGGCGGTCGAGACGGGTGTGTTGAAAGACTTCCCCGCGACCGTCAGCCCCGAGGAGGCCAAGAACCTGCCGCGCGAAAACCTGATGCTGATCGTCACCGGCAGCCAGGGCGAGCGGCGCGCAGCAAGTGCGCAGCTGGCCAATGGTAAATATCAGGGGCTGAAGCTGAAGGAAGGGGACATGTTCCTGTTCTCATCCAAAACGATCCCCGGCAACGAGCGCGGCGTCATCCGCATCATGAACCAGTTCTCCGAGCTGGGCGTTGACGTGATCGACGACAGCAGCGGGCGCTATCACGTCTCGGGCCACGCCAACCGCCCCGATATCGAAAAGATGCATGATCTGGTCAAGCCGCAGATGGTCGTGCCCATGCATGGCGAGCATCGTCACCTGCGCGAGCATGTAAAAATATGCAATGCCAAGGGGATACGCGGTGTTCTGGCCGTCAATGGCATGATGATGAACCTGACCGCAAAGACGCCCGTCGTGGCGGAGCATGTGGAGACTGGGCGCACCTATCTGGACGGAACGGTTCAGGTTGGCGCGCTGGATGGCGTGGTGCGCGACCGGATCCGCATGGCGCTGAACGGGCATGTAACGGTGAACATCATCCTCGACGAGGACCACGAGAGCCTTGGCGATCCGTGGTGCGAGATCAAGGGATTGCCCGAGACAGGCACATCGAACGCGCCCCTGCTGGACGTGCTGGAAGAGGATCTGAGCCAGTTTCTAGGCCGCTCCGCCCGCAAGCTGCGCGCCGACGATGACAAGCTTGAGGAAGAACTGCGCCGCATCGCGCGCCAGTCGGCTAGTGGCGAGATCGGCAAGAAGCCCGAGATTACGGTGATCATCAGCCGCATGAGCTGAAACGGTCGGGCCGCCCTCAAGACAGGGCGGCCCGATCTGCGGTGCTGTGCATCTGTTCGAGTTGTGCCGATTGCCGAAGACCAGACATGAAAACGCCCCTGCCAGCTACCTGACAGGGGCGTTTTCATGTTTTCACATTGCGCCCTCAAAGGGCCGGAGGATCACCCTGTGCGGCGATCCTCGAAGCTGAGGGCGATAAAGCTGGGCAGATGATCGCCCATGCCGACGACCTTGTCGCCGCCGCCATTGCCACCGCCCGAGCGTCCGCGGCCGCCGCGACTACGCGAGCGGCCCGATTTGCTGTCCTGCTGCGGGCGATTGTCGTCGCGGCTGCCTTGCTGCGGTGCCGTCTCAACCGCATCGTCCCGCACTGCATCTGGCTGCACTGCTGTATCGGGTTTAGGCGTGTCGACCTGCGTTACGGGCTGCGCGGCCTCGAGCTGTTCGCTTGGCTGTGCAGCCTGTTCGGACGCGTCGACCGGCGCCGTATCCGCGGCCATGGGGGCGCTTTCGGGTTTCTTGCGGCTGCGCGAGCGGCGCGGCTTGGGCGCGTCGGTCATGGCCGCATCTGCCTCTGACGCGCTGTCCTGCGCATCGCTCATGGGACCGAGCGGGTTTTCGAGGCGCGGGATCGCGCGCTGAATCAGGGCCTCGATCGCGAGCATGTTCTTTTCATCCTTGGGCGCGCAGATCATCATCGCCTTGCCATCGCGCCCGGCGCGTCCGGTGCGGCCGATCCGGTGCACGTAATCCTCGGGATGTGACGGAACGTCGAAGTTGAAGACATGGCTGACCGCCGGCACGTCCAGACCGCGCGCGGCCACGTCCGAGGCTACCAGAATGCGCAGATCGCCGGCGCGGAAACCGTCGAGCGTGCGGGTCCGCTGGCTCTGGTCCAGATCGCCGTGGATGGGCGCGGCGTCATAGCCATGCTTTTTCAGCGATTTTGCCACCGTATCCACGTCGATCTTGCGGTTGCAGAACACGATTGCATTGGTGCATTTGTCACCTTCGCAGTCGATCATCATCCGCAGAACCTGGCGCTTTTCGCTGGCCTCGCGGTCGCGGCGCGAGCCTTTGAACATGATGACGCCCTGTTCGATCGTCTCGCTGGCGGTCGCCTGCCGTGCAACTTCGACCCGTTCGGGGGAGCTGAGGAAGGTATTGGTGATCCGCTCGATTTCAGGGGCCATGGTGGCCGAAAAGAACAGTGTCTGGCGGGTGAACGGCGTCAGGCTGAAGATCCGCTCGATATCGGGGATGAACCCCATGTCCAGCATGCGGTCCGCCTCGTCCACGACCATGATCTGCACGCCGGTCAGCAGCAGTTTGCCGCGCTCGAAATGGTCCAGAAGACGGCCGGGGGTGGCGATCAGCACGTCGACGCCTTTGTCGATCAGCTTGTCCTGCTCCTTTAAGCTGACGCCGCCGATCAGCAGGGCCTTGGTCAGTTTGAGGTGCGTGGAGTAAGTGTCGAAATTCTCGGCCACCTGCGCGGCCAATTCCCGCGTCGGGCACAGCACCAAAGAGCGCGGCATCCGCGCGCGGGCGCGTCCGCGGGCCAGAAGCGACAGCATGGGCAGAACGAAAGCCGCCGTCTTGCCGGTGCCGGTCTGCGCGATGCCCAGAACGTCGCGGCCCGCCAGCGCGGGGGGAATCGCCCCCTGCTGGATCGGGGTGGGAACGGTATAGCCAGTCTCTTCGACGGCTTTGAGAACCTTGGGGTTCAGATTGAGGTCCGAAAAATTTGTCATGTGTATCCGTGGTTTACGGACACAATTCGGCCCGTACGTCTGATTGGGTCCGGGCCCGTACGACCCTGCGGTTCTCCGCATGCGGGGACCTCTGACGCGGCTTTACCGCAGATTGGGGGTCCTGGTCAATCAGATGGGCGGGAACCCGAGCAATTCCGGGTATTTGGCGCCGACCAGATTAGGACCGGACAGGGGCGATCCCGGCACTCAGGCGTGGTCAGGAAAGTGCCGCGCGCGTTTTGCATCCAGATCCAGGTCGATCCGGTACAGCAGGCCGTGTGCCTGCAACCGGGCGCGCAGGGATGGGGTGGCGGTGCAAACCTCGTCATAGAAGGCGCGCAGCGCATCCTTGCCGCCCTCGGCCTCGATCGCCGTGAAGAGGGCATACATCGTCATCGGAAGGCTGGGAGCGCCCTTCAGGCTTGGGCGGTAGGATCCGCTTTGCAGCCGGAAGCGATAGGCGCGCTGCCATGCCTGCCAGCTGGGGGCGTGAAAATGGCACAGCAGGGTCTGCGTCAGATCATCCTCGTTGGCAATTTTCCCGGCACTGTCAAAGGCATTGTGGATACGAAGGCTCAGCCCGTCCTGCCCGGTGCGCACAAAGATCTTGCCGGCGACATGGCTGAGAAACCCGCCATTCAGCA
Organism: Roseovarius sp.; assembly: GCA_036568405.1. Classification (GTDB taxonomy): domain Bacteria; phylum Pseudomonadota; class Alphaproteobacteria; order Rhodobacterales; family Rhodobacteraceae; genus Roseovarius. The sequence continues at coordinate 152,659 of DATCSR010000034.1, read as the reverse complement.
GTGCGCCGAAACTCGGGTAGATCTCTTCGGTCTGCGCGTTGCGTGGGCTCTGGCGCGGGTGGCAGGCCTTGAACCATGTCGCGCCTGCGTCGCCCGGAGGGGGTGCCAACGCCTCGACCGGGCGCACGCGGGCAGTTCTGGCGCTGGCGGGCAGGGCGGCGAGTTGTTCGCTGAGCGGGACGGACGGGCTGAGGAATTCATCGACGTCGATATGGCCCAGCCAATCCACCCCCGGCCTGCGACGATAGGCGCGGGTGGCGTTGGCCGATTGTCGCGTTTGGTGCGTCTCGGGGCGCTTGCGCCGTTTGGCCCAATAGGCATCGTCCGTCACCGTGACGGTGCAGCGTGGATGGCCGGCAAGAGCGCGGCGCGCCACCGGGCAATCCTCGTCCAGAAAAATGTGAATGCGATGGGCGCCGATATCCAGATGATGCGCGGCAAAGGTCAGGATCGCGTCCGCCGGCGCTTTGATGGTGGAGACGAGGCCCCAGGTGGTTGCGTGTCGCATGTCATCTGCCAAATTCGATTGCCCGCGCACCATGGCGCGCGCGGCGGGCTGGCGCAAGCGAGCGCCGGTGTTGCGTGATTTGCGCCGATTTTGTGTAAAACTTTACACAAGCTGTTGGAAACGAAACAGTTTCAATGTCAATGTCGTCACAAAACAGGGCGGCGGAGGCCTCATGCGGCGCATTTTCATTGCACTGACCTGTGCGCTATCGCTTGTCTGGGGGGTGCAAACCGGCGCAACCGCGATTGACAGGCCGTGCCCGGCGGTTGCCCCCGTCATGACCGTTGTGCGGCTGGAGCAGATCGTGACCGCGTTGGACGGTGACGCTGTGCAGGTCGGCCATGGCTGGCGGCTGCGCGTCGATGGGCATGTGACGCTGCTGACGGTGAACGAGGCCGCCGGACGCCTGCGGGCGATGGTGCCGATAAGCCGCGCCGATGATTTGGACAGGGCCGAGCTGCGCCGGATGATGCAGGCCAATTTCGACTCGGCGCAGGATGGCCGCTATGCGATTGCACGCGGCCTTGTCTGGTCGATCTTCGTGCATCCGTTGCGGGGGTTGGACAAGGAACAGCTGATTGCGGGTCTTGCGCAGACAGCGACGCTGGCGCGCACGTATGGCACGCTGTATTCCGGTGGTGAGCTGCAATTCGGTGGAGGCGACAGCCCCGAATTGCAGCGCGACCTGCTGGACGAGTTGCTGGAGCGCGGCGAGGATCTGTAGCGCGCGGTCGCGGTTTGCGGTAAGGGGCATCTTGCGCTTGGGCGGGTGGCCCTCTACATCGGTATTGACCGCTTTACAGGAGGGCATAGATGGCCATTCTCGCAACCGATATCGAAGCGATGATCCGCGAGGCGTTTCCCGATGCGCGTGTAACCGTACAGGGAGACGATGGCGCGCATTTTGCCGCCGAGGTGATCGATCCGTCGTTCAAGGGCATGAACCGCGTTCAGCAGCAACGCGCCGTTTATGCCGCGCTCAAGGGCAAGATGGACGGCCCTGCGGGCGAGCTTCACGCGCTGGCATTGACAACCCGCGCCCCGGATTGAGCCAGCTGCCCGGCGCGGGGGGCTGTTTTTCGGTCTTTTCCGGTTGTTGTGTCGTCCGGGCGGCGCCTTACGATTTTTGGACCATGGGTCACAGACAGAACAATGAGGACGAACATGACTGACGCAAAGACACGCATCGAAGACACCGTCAAAGCCAAGGACGTGGTCCTGTTCATGAAAGGCACCAAGGAGATGCCGCAATGCGGGTTCTCCAGCCGCGTGGCAGGGGTGCTGAATTTCATGGGCATCGATTATGCCGACGTGAACGTACTGGAAGACGAGGGCATCCGTCAGGGGATCAAGGATTACTCCGACTGGCCGACCATCCCGCAGCTTTACGTCAAGGGAGAGTTCGTCGGGGGCTGCGATATCATCACCGAGATGACCCTGTCGGGCGAGTTGGACGCGCTGCTGGAGAAGAATGGTGTCAGCTATGACAAGGCGGCGGCGGACAAGATCCGCGAAGCCAACGCGTAATTCTCCAGCGCCGCGCGGGATGCGGTGTCGGGATTTGGGTATTTGGCCCAAGAAAAAGCCGGGCGCGCCGCGAAAGCGGTGCGCCTATTTCTTTTGCGCGACCCCGGCCAGTGCTGTGGTCAGATCGCCGTATCCGGTAAAGCGGTGCTCATACTCCAGGCCAAGGCGGCGGGCGCACTCCTCGGCCTTGGCGCGCAGGGCCGGATCGTCGGTCTGGGCCTGATAGACCAGTTTGGTATAGTTGCCGAAGATCATGTCGCGCAGTTCAGGATGCCGGTCCAGACCCATCGGTTTCCAGACGAAGGCGTCGAATTGCCGGACCAGAAAGTCGGTCAGGTAGAAGGCCGTGATCTCGTCGTCATGCTGGGCAAAGGTGTCGTTGCCCTCATAGAAGCTGTAGCAATGCGGCCCCTGAATCATCTCGACCCCCAGCGCATCGCATCTGTCGCGCAGCAGGCCGCCGGTGCCGCAATCGGCATAGGCCACAAAGATGCGCTGAAAACGGGCTGCGTGCTTGTGAACCGTATCCTCGACCGCGTCCGCGATCCGGTCGGGATAGAGGTGCAGGTTGGCGGGCAGGCAGACCAGGGTCATATGGTCCCAGCCATTGAGCCGGATCAGCGCGAGAATCTCACGCGCCAGGGCGCCGCAGGCGATCAGCAGGATACGTCCCGCGCCGCTGTCCGGGGCCGGGATGCCGGCCTCGGTCAGGATTTGATCAGAGGGCAGGTTTGGCGGGTGTTCGGTCATGGTCCAGATGCACCAATCTGTTTGGTCGTCCCAGTCTATAGCATCGCTGTGTCATGGACGAGGGCCGGGTACTGAAAACGGGGCCGTTGAAACGTTCCGCCTTGACTGACTGCCTCAAGTTCAAGGCGAAACGATTTGGCGCCCCCGTCGGTACTGCAGTTCTGGCTCGCCTTGGCAGCGTTCAGGCGGTTACGCCCTGATTATGCTTGCGGCTGACGAACTCCTTGGCCGTTTCCACGGCAACGGCGGCGTCGCGGCAATAGGCGTCTGCGCCGATGGCCTTGCCGAATTCTTCGTTCAGGGGGGCGCCGCCGACCAGCACGATGTAGTCATCGCGGATACCCTGTTCGATCATCGTGTCGATCACGACCTTCATATAGGGCATTGTCGTGGTCAGCAGGGCCGACATGCCGAGGATATCGGGGCCCTCGGCCTCCATCGCCTCAAGGTATTTTTCGACGGAATTGTTGATGCCCAGATCGACGACTTCGAAACCGGCGCCTTCCATCATCATGCCCACAAGGTTCTTGCCGATGTCATGGATGTCGCCCTTGACCGTGCCGATCACCATCTTGCCCACGCGGGGCGCGCCGGTTTCGGCCAGAAGCGGTTTGAGGATCGACATTCCGCCCTTCATTGCGTTGGCGGCCAGCAGCACTTCGGGGACGAACAGGATGCCGTCGCGGAAATCCTTGCCGACGATGGTCATGCCGCCGACCAGCGCCTTGGTCAGGACGTCGTAGGGGACCCAGCCGCGGCCGAGCAGGATATTGACGCCTTCCATGATTTCGTCCCGGAGGCCGTCATAAAGGTCGTCGAACATCTGCTGAACCAGCTCGTCGTCGTCCAGTTCGGACAGGATGATGTCGTCTTGGTCGTCGGACATGGTGCAAACCTCCGGGTGGTGCAGGCCGCGCGGCCTGCGTTGTTTCATGCTTCACACATCGTCAATTCGCGCCTGCAGCACTAGGCGAATTGCGACACTGGCCGCGTCTGAACCGACTTACACCGTGGAATTCTGCGCGGGAAGGGCCGAAATATGCATGTTGATTATGGTATTCTTGCATATATTCATTTTCCGGACGAGCGCGCGGCCCGTCATGGAAAACATTCTTTTCGGGCTGGCGCGGGCCGCCCGCTCGGGGCGAGCATCGCCGCCAGACGGGCTAGCCGCCCCGGCGGCGGGTGCGGCGCGGGGCGGGCGCGTTTTCGCCGGTGCCGTCGATATCCGATGAAAACGCACCCAGCGTTTTCGTGATCTGGTCCAGCGTCGGGCGCGGGCCGCGCGGCTTGGTCTCCAACGCTTCGCGCATCTTTGTCAGGTGCTCGGCCACGGTGCCGCAGCAGCCGCCGATGATGGTGGCGCCAGCGTCGCGGGCAAGGCAGGCGTATTCGGCCATCAACTCGGGCGTGCCGTCATAATGGATATGCCCGTCGACGAATTTCGGGATGCCCGCGTTGCCCTTGGCCACGATGGGCCGTTCGGTGCCCTGGGCGACAAATCCCAGCACCGTGCGCAGCAGATCGGACGCGCCGACGCCGCAATTGGCGCCGTAGGCCAGCGGTTTGTAATCCAACGTTTCTACCATGTCGGCCATCGCGGACGAGGTCATGCCCATCATCGTGCGCCCGGCGGTATCAAAGCTCATGGTGCCGACCCACGGCATCCCGGCCAGCGCGAACGCTTCGGCCGCCGCCTTGTATTCTTCGGGGGCGGAGATGGTTTCAAGCCACAGAACGTCGGCGCCGCCCTCTTTCAGGCCCTCGGCCTGCTCGTGGAACATCTCGACCGCCAGTTCGTGGGTCAGCGTGCCCATCGGCGCCATGATGTCGCCCGTCGGCCCAACCGAGCCGGCGACGATCACCGGGCGGTCATAGCGGTCCGCGACTTCGCGCCCGATTTCGGCGGACATGCGCGACAATTCGCGCGCGCGTTTCTGCGCGCCGTGCAGTTTCAGGCGCGAGGCATTGCCGCCGAAGCTGTTGGTCAGGAACAGATCGCTGCCCGCATCGACGGCCATCTTGTACAGTTTGGTGATCCGGTCGGGGTGTTTCTCGTTCCAGAATTCGGGCGCATCGCCCGATTCCAGCCCCATGTTGAACAGGTTGGTGCCGGTGGCGCCGTCGGCCAGGATCCAGTCGCGCTCGGACATCATCCGGGAAAGTGCGTTGCTCATCAAATCATCCAAATCGGGTTTCCCCGCGCTTGTGCCACGCCGGGCGGCGCGCCGCAAACCCATAAGATAGCAAGGGGCGGCGGCGTGCCTGATCTTCCTTGTATCCGCTACGAGAGCTCTGCCATCAGCTGCGCCTTGGCGGCTGCCATCAGCTCGGCGCGTTTGGCGCGGATGGTGTCGGGATCGGCCTTGTCGCCCAGATCGCCCGCAACCTTGCGGATCACGTCCTCGAACCCGGCCTCCTCGAAGTCGGCCTTGATGACCTCGCGCGCATAGGCGTCAGCTTCGTCGCCGGTCTTGCCCATCAGGTCGGCGGCCCACAGCCCCAGCAGCTTGTTGCAGCGCGCTTCGGCCTTGAACTTCATTTCCTCATCATGGGCATATTTGTTCTCGAAGGCGTTTTCGCGGTCTTTGAAAGTGTTCATCTGAGTGGGTCCCCCCGTTGGATCGTCTGGAAAATGTCTTGGTTTCAAATATGGCGGCCCGCGCGCGCAATCGCAAGGCCCGCCAGCATGCTTGCGGCAGGGCGGGGCATGATCTAAACACGCGATAACGCAGTTTGGGGCCGACTCCCCATAGGCAAGGACAAGTTTATCATGGCACGTCGCAAAAAGATCTACGAAGGCAAGGCCAAGACCCTTTACGAGGGTCCCGAGCCGGGCACGCTGGTCCAGTATTTCAAGGACGACGCGACCGCCTTCAACGCCGAAAAGAAGGCCGTGATCGAAGGCAAGGGCGTGCTGAACAACATCCTGTCCGAGTATTTCATGGTCGGGCTGGCAAATATCGGCGTGCCGACGCATTTCCTGAAACGTCTGAACATGCGCGAACAGCTGGTGCGCCAGGTCGAGATCATTCCGCTGGAAGTGATCGTGCGCAACTATGCCGCCGGCACCATGGCCAAGCGTCTGGGGCTGGAGGAGGGCACGCAGCTGCCGCGTCCCATCGTCGAATACTGCCTGAAGGATGACAAGCTGGGCGATCCGCTGGTCACCGAGGAACATATCGCCGCGTTCGGCTGGGCGTCCCAGCAGGATCTGGACGATATGCTGAGCCTTGCGCTGCGCGTGAATGATTTTCTGGCGGGCGTCATGTACGGCGTCGGGATCAAGCTGATCGACTTCAAGATCGAGATCGGCCGCGTCTATGACGGCGATTTCCAGCGCCTGATCGTGGCCGATGAGATCAGCCCCGACAGCTGCCGCCTGTGGGACATCGAAACCGGCCAAAAGCTGGACAAGGATGTGTTCCGTCGCGATCTGGGCAGCCTGACGGACGCTTATACCGAGGTGGCAAAACGCCTTGGCGTGCTGCCAAAGGGCGCGACGCCGATGGCGCGGCCCACGCTGATCAACTGAATTTCCACATCGACCACGATACCAACGCCGAAGGATACCACCGATGAAAGCCCGCGTTCACATCATGCTAAAGACAGGCGTTCTTGACCCGCAGGGCGAGGCGGTGCGCCACGCGCTGGGATCGCTCGGATTTGACGGCGTCAATTCCGTGCGTCAGGGCAAGGTGATCGAACTGGATCTGGCCGACGGCACAAGTGAGGCCACCATCAACGATATGTGCGAGCGTCTGCTGGCCAACACCGTGATCGAAAGCTACCGGGTGGAGATTCTCTGATGCATGCCGCTGTCGTCGTTTTTCCGGGATCCAACTGCGACCGTGATCTGGCCGTCGCGCTGCGCGCCGCCGGGGCGCGGGTCAGCATGGTCTGGCACAAGGATACCGCGTTGCCGAAAGGCGTCGATCTGGTCGCCGTGCCGGGCGGGTTTTCCTTCGGGGATTATCTGCGCTGCGGCGCCATCGCCGCCAATTCGCCAATCTCGCAGACGGTCAAGGCGCATGCCGAACGTGGCGGCTATGTTCTGGGGATCTGCAACGGCTTTCAGATCCTGACCGAAACGCGCGTCCTGCCCGGCACATTGCTGCGCAACGCGGGGCTGAAGTATATCTGCCGCCCCGTGCCGCTGACCGTGACCACGGCGGACAGCCCGTTTACCTGCCGCTACGAGGCGGGGCAGACGATCACCGTGCCCATCGCGCATCATGACGGCAATTATCACGCCGACGCCGAAACGCTCAAGGCGCTGACCGATCAGGATCGCATCGCGTTCCGCTACGTGAACAACCCCAACGGATCGGCCGATGACATCGCCGCTATCCTTTCGGAAAATCGCCGCGTGCTGGGCATGATGCCCCACCCCGAGCGGATGGCCGAGCCCGCCCATGGCGGCACCGACGGCGCGCCGATGTTCGCAGGGCTGGTCGATCAGCTGGCAAACGCCTGAGGCACGTCAAGAGGCTTGAGGCGGACGCGCGCCCGCCGTAGCTTAGGAATATGAGCTCGCCCACACCCACCACGCCGCAAAACGCGCCGCCCGTCAGCCATGCGCGCCGCGAGAAGCAGCGGCGGGTAGAACGCACGACAAGCTGGCGGGTGCGTATCGCGCTGATCGTGATGACGGCGCTGGCGATCGGCGTCGTTTCTGTCACCAACCGTTTGTTGACCGACCGCTTTACCGAAAATACGCGTAACCGAGCAGAATTGCGGCTGGTGCTCTACTCGGGCAACCTGCTGAGCGAGCTGCGCCAGAACGCCATCGTGCCACAACTGTTGTCGCGTGATCCGGCGCTGATTGCGGCGCTGAATTCGGGCAATTATTCGCAATCCACCCAGCGCCTGATTTCCTTTGTAGATGAGATCGGCGCGGCCTCGCTTACCCTGCTGGACAAGGACGGGCGCACGGTGGCCGCGACCGACCGGAACCGCCTTGGTGAATCGCTCCGCTCGGCGCCCTATTATGTTGATGCGCTCCGGGCCAAGGATACGATTTTCACGCTATTACAAAATGATAGCGGGCGTTTTGAATTCATCTATTCCCGCCGGGTCGAAAGCCAGGGCAGCCTGATCGGTGTCATTCTGGTCGCGGTCGATCTGCACAAATACGAGCGCGCCTGGGCCGGGATTTCCGATGCGGTGATCGTCTCGGACAGCGAAGGCCGGATCATCCTGTCGACCGAGCCGCGCTGGCGCGGCCTGACGGAGGCCGAAGCGCTGGTGCGCGAGCCTGTCAGCAGCGCGCTTCAGCGCGCGTTGCAGGCCACCGCCGACTGGACGACACTGCCCCCCGACGCATACTTGGGCGGCGAGGCGGTGATGCGGGTGTCGGGCCGGGTCGCGTTCCGCGGCTGGCGCATCGCCAGTTTCACCACCTATGACAGCGTGCGCGAAAAAGTGAACGGGTTCCTGGCGCTCGAAATCATGGGGTTCGCGATTCTGCTGGCGCTGGCGTTCTATTTCCTTAACCGCAAGACGGCGGTGCGCATGGCACTGTTCCAGCGCGAGTCGGCAGAGCTTCGCGCATTGAACCTGCGCCTGCAGCGGGAAATCGCCGAACGCGAGCGGGTCCAGGAAACGCTGGCCGTGGCCGAGCTGACGTTGGCCCAAAGCTCGAAACTGGCCGCCCTGGGCGAAATGGCGGCGGCCGTCAGTCACGAGTTGAACCAGCCGCTCGCGGCGATGAAGACCTACCTTGCCGGCGCGCGCCTTCTGCTGTCGCGCAACCGCCCGGACGAAGCGCTGACCTCGTTCCAGCGGATCGACGATCTGATCGAACGGATGGGGGCGATCACCAAGCAGCTGAAATCCTATGCGCGCCGTACCGGCGACACGTTCGAGCCTGTAAATCTGGGCGATGCGCTGGCCTCGTCGCTTGCCATGATGGAGCCGCAGCTGCGCCAGAGGCGGGTCACGATCAACCGCACGCTGCCCGAAGATCCGGTCATGGTGATGGGCGACCGGGTGCGCATCGAACAGGTCATGGTCAACCTTCTGCGCAATGCGCTGGATGCAACGCAGGCGGTGGACGAGGCGCAGATTGACCTTGTGTTGACCGCCGGGTCGATGGCTGTGCTGACCGTGCGCGACAATGGCCACGGCCTGAAAGATATCGAAAACCTGTTCGAGCCGTTTCACACCACCAAGCAGCCCGGCGAGGGGGTCGGCCTGGGGCTTGCCATTTCTTCGGGGATCGTAAACGAGCTTGGTGGTAGGCTGACCGCACGCGATGCGGCGTCGGGGGGGGCTGTATTCGAAATGCGCCTGCCTATCTTGAACGAAGAAACCCGTGCAGCGGAGTGACCCATATGGCCAATGCGATGAAGATTGCGATTGTTGATGACGAAAAGGACATGCGGCAGTCGATCAGCCAGTGGCTGGCGCTGTCCGGTTATGACACCGAGACATTTCCGAGCGCCGAAGAGGCGCTGAAGAAACTGGGGCCGGATTATCCCGGCATCGTGGTCACGGACATCCGCATGCCCGGCATGGACGGGATGCAGTTCCTGAAAAAGCTGATGGGCACCGACAGCACCCTGCCGGTAATCATGATCACCGGTCATGGCGACGTGCCGATGGCGGTCGAGGCGATGCGCGTCGGCGCCTATGATTTTCTGGAAAAGCCGTTCAACCCGGACCGCATGACTGAGCTGGCGAAAAAGGCCACCCATGCGCGCCGCCTGACGCTGGACAACCGGGCCCTGCGCCGCGAGCTGTCAGATGGTGGCCAGCTGATGAAGAAACTCATCGGCTCCAGCCCCGTGATGGAGCGGTTGAAAGAGGATATCCTGGATCTGGGGCAGGCCGATGGCCACGTCCTGATCGACGGCGAGACCGGCACCGGCAAGACATTGGTCGCCCACGCGCTGCATGCCGTCGGCGCGCGCGCGGGCAAGAAATTCGTGCTGGTGTCCTGCGCCGCGTTTGAGCAGGACCAGCTGGCAAAGCGCCTGTTTGGCCCGATGAACCCCGAGGACAGCCGCCTGCCGGCGGTCGAGGAGGCGCGCGGCGGCACGCTGGTGCTGGAAGATATCGAGGCGCTTAGCGATGCCCTGCAAGCGCGCCTGCTGACCTGGTTGAACGAGGAGGGCACCCCGCCCGAGACGCGGCTGGTGGCCATCTCGAACCTGCAGGACGAGGGCAAGACCAGCGAGGACGCGCTGCGCCCCGATCTGTTCTATCGCCTCGCCTCCCTTCGCATCACCGTTCCGCCGCTGCGCCAGCGCGGCGAGGATATCCTGACGCTGTTCACCCGCTTTGCGGATCAGTTCGCCGATGATTACGGCTGCGACGCGCCGCAGGTCAGCGCGCAGGAGGCCGCGCAGCTGTTGCAGGCGCCATGGCCGGGCAACGTGCGCCAGCTGTTCAACGTGGCCGAACGGGCCGTGCTGCAATCGCGCCGCGGGTCGGGCACCATCGTGTCGCTGCTGATGTCGGATCATCAGGACATGCAGCCGGTGATGACGACAGAGGGCAAACCGCTCAAGGAATATGTCGAGGCGTTCGAGCGGATGTTGATCGACAACACCATGCGTCGTCACAAGGGCAGCATCGCCGCCGTGATGGACGAATTATGCCTGCCGCGCCGCACCCTGAACGAGAAGATGGCGAAATACAATTTGCAAAGGTCTGATTACCTTTGACCTTTCGGGCGGTCCGATCGGCTCGCCTGGCGTCTATCTGGCCGATATAAGGCGCTCTCTCGCCCCAATTCCCATTTTGCCCATTGTCATTGCGCCACCGGGCGCTTTAGTGTGACGCTGTGAAACTGTCGCAACAGATTGCGCTAATTCACATGAGTTTCGCTGCTTCGGGCAATCGTGTAGGCAATCGGCCGGCACGTCCGGGCAGACCGATCAGGCCGCGCGAAAGCGGGGCCGCCTTAACGCCGGGCCGCCCTTCAGGAACGCTTCGGATATATCATGGGCGCCTTATTCGGCGCCGGGGAAGAAACGCGATGACGCGCGCAACATTGGATAAAATTCCGCCGGGGGGCCGATATGGCACCCTCGCCTGCGCTCGTGACGTCGCCACAATCAGACATCCCTTGCACGACGCCGCCCCACCCGGGCAGGTGCGCGTGCCCGGATGCGAACGGACAACATGGCCAAGAAAATGCTTATCGATGCCACCCACGCCGAGGAAACTCGGGTTGTGGTGGTCGACGGAAACAAAGTCGAGGAATTTGATTTTGAATCCGAAAACAGACGGCAACTCGCCGGAAACATCTACCTTGCCAAGGTAACGCGGGTCGAACCGTCGCTTCAGGCGGCGTTCATCGACTATGGCGGAAACCGTCACGGTTTCCTCGCGTTCTCGGAAATTCATCCCGACTATTACCAGATCCCCATCGCCGACCGCGAGGCGCTGATGGAGGAAGAGCGCGCATATGCCGAGGCTCAGGAAGCCGAGGAAGAAGAAAGTGCGAAGCCCAAGCGTCGCTCGCGCGGCGGTCGTGGCCGGTCCAAGGCCGAAAGAACGACGTCCGATGACGATGCGGTCGTGCAGTCCGACGTGTCTGGCATGGAAACGATCGATTTCGACGACGAGGAAGGCAGCTCTCCGATGGAGAGGGTCGCGGATACCCCCGTCGAAGAACCGGAAAACGGGTCTGCGCAGGATACGGGTTCTGTCGAAAATGCCGGCAGCGATGACACGGATAGCGGCGACGCAGACAGCGACGATGCGGACCTCGAAGCTACCGACGACGCCGATGAAGCCCGCCGCAGGCCGCGCCGGACCCCCCGTGCGCGCCGCTCGCGCAACGGCGACGACGCCGACGACAGCATCGAAGATGCCGCCGACAAGGACGACGATATCGAGGTTGTCGCCGATGAGGACAGCCAGGATGACATCCGTCCGCCGCGCAAGCCCCGTCCGCGCAAATACAAGATTCAGGAGGTCATCAAGGTTCGCCAGATCCTGCTGGTCCAGGTCGTCAAGGAAGAGCGCGGCAACAAGGGCGCGGCGCTGACCACTTACCTGAGCCTCGCCGGTCGTTACTGCGTCCTGATGCCCAACACCGCCCGCGGTGGCGGCATCAGCCGCAAGATCACCAACACCGTCGACCGCAAGAAGCTGAAGGAAATCGCGACCGAGATCGACGTGCCCAAGGGCGCGGGCCTGATCGTGCGCACCGCCGGCGCCAAGCGGACGAAAACCGAGATCAAGCGCGATTACGAGTACCTCCAGCGCCTGTGGGAACAGATCCGCGAGCTGACGCTGAAATCCATCGCGCCCGCCAAGATTTATGAGGAGGGCGACCTGATCAAGCGCTCGATCCGCGATCTGTACAATCGCGACATCGACGAGGTTCTGGTCGAGGGCGAGCGCGGCTATCGCATTGCCAAGGACTTCATGAAGATGATCATGCCGTCCCACGCGAAAAACGTGCGCAACTATGTGGATACGATGCCACTGTTCGCGCGGTTTCAGGTCGAATCCTACCTCAACTCGATGTTCAACCCGACGGTGCAGCTGAAATCCGGCGGCTATATCGTTATTGGCGTGACCGAGGCGCTGGTCGCCATCGACGTCAACTCTGGCCGCGCCACCAAGGAAGGCTCGATCGAGGATACGGCCTACAAGACCAACCTTGAGGCCGCCGAAGAGGTCGCCCGCCAGTTGCGCCTGCGCGATCTGGCCGGTCTGATCGTCATCGACTTCATCGACATGGACGAGCGCAAGAACAACGCCGCCGTCGAAAAGCGGATGAAAGATTGCCTGAAAACCGACCGCGCACGCATTCAGGTCAGCCGCATCTCGGGCTTTGGCCTGATGGAGATGTCACGCCAGCGCCTGCGTCCCGGCATGATCGAGACGACGACGCAGCCATGCCCGTCCTGTCACGGCACCGGCCTGATCCGGTCGGACGACAACCTTGCGCTGAACATCCTGCGCCAGGTCGAGGAAGAGGGCACCAAGGGCCGCTCGCTCGAAGTGCTAGTGCGCGCGCCTGTGGGCATCGCCAACTTCATGATGAACCAGAAACGCGAGCGCGTCGCCCAGATCGAGACACGCTATGGCATGTCGGTGCGGATCGAGGGCGACCCGTCCCTGATCAGCCCCGATTTCGCGCTGGAGAAGTTTAAGACCGCCACCCGCGCCGTGCCCGAACAAATCGCCCGCGTCGTATCTGTCGACAGCTCGCTGATGGACGATATCGACAGCGAGGCCGAGGTCGATCCCGATGAACTGCCGGGCGACGAGACGGATGAGGACGAGGAGACGCAGAGCCAGTCCAACGGCCGCTCCAATGGCGAGGGCAACGGTGACGGCGACGACGGTGACAAGCCGAAGAAGCGCCGCCGGCGCCGGCGGCGGAAATCGTCGAAATCGCGCGAAGGCGACGATAACGGCGATGACAATGGCGACGATCAGGACGATTCGAATGACAACGGCGATGCTGATACAGGCACCGGCCGTCGCTCAAACCGCGTCCCCGCTCCGTCGCGTGATACGCGCGAAGATGTGACGGCACAATCGGACGCGGGTGCTGCCGATGGGTCTGCCGACGACTCCTCCAATGAGGCTGCTCGAGAGCTTGCCGAGGAGAAGCCGAAGCCAAAACGTACGCGCAAACCGCGCGCCAAGAAGGCAGATAGCGCATCCGAAGAAGGCAAACCCGAAGAGGGCAAGGATACGGACGCCAAACCAGCCGAGGATGCCGCCGGCGATGCGCCCAAAACCAAGCCGACGCGCAAACCCCGCACTCGCAAGAGCGCTACGGCCCCAGCCGCAGAGGCAGCGCCCGAGCCTGAGGCGATGCCGGCCGCGGATATCGCGCCCGAGGTGGCAGCGCCCCCCGCACCGCAGCCCGAGCAGGTGCAGCCTGATCCGGTTCAGGAGGTTGCTGCTCAACTGGAGCCGGGTGAGCCAGAACCTGTGCAGGCCGAACCGGCGCAGGTCGCATCGAAGCAGCCAGAGCCAGAGCCAGTGCAAGCCGAGCCAGAGCAATCGGCCCCGGCAAATACAGATGCGGAAAAACCGAAGCGCAAAGGCTGGTGGTCGCTGGGCCGCTAACGCACCGCTGACAGCATATGCCCGGCGCCGATCCGCGCCGGGCGTTCACCTTTCCATAAATACTCGGAAAACCGGCGCGTTCCCAATGCGGGACGCGCCGTTTATCGTCTGGTCGCTTGCAGCTGGCGGTCAGCCGCCCTTGCGCAGCCGATATTGGGTATGTCCGTCCGCGTCTTCGATAGACAGTAGCAAATGCCCAGCCTCGTTGCAGAAGTGCGGCACGTCGATCATCGCGGCGGGATCGTCGGCGCGCAACTCCACTTCGGTGCCCGCCGCCAGCTTGGCCATGCGCTTGCGCAGCTTCAGGACGGGTAGGGGGCAGAGCAGGCCGATAGCGTCTATTTTTTCCATATACCGGCAGATAATCCGGCCCGTTACATCTGTCCACAAGGTTGTGACATAGCGCCCCCGTGACGCCGCCACTTCGATGGGCTAAGGCTGCGTCATGTTCGGAATAGAAATCATGGACGCGGGCCTGATTCCCGCGATGGTCGTGGCGCTTTTGGCGGGCACGTTGTCCTTTCTCAGCCCCTGCGTGCTGCCCATCGTGCCGCCCTATCTGGCCTATATGAGCGGCGTGACCCTGCAGGATCTGTCGCAGCAGGGCAGCGCATCGCGGCGGCGTGCCATCGTGCCGGCGCTGTTCTTCGTGCTGGGCCTGTCGACGATCTTCCTGCTGCTGGGGGCTGCCGCGTCGGCGCTGGGGCTGGCGTTCCTGCAGTATCAATCGACGCTCAATTCCATTGCCGGCGTGCTGGTGATGGTCTTTGGCCTGCATTTCCTGGGCATCATCCGTATCGGTTTTCTGGACCGCGAGATGCGGATGGATGCGGGCGATCGCGGCGGCAGCGCGTTCGGCGCCTATATTCTGGGCCTTGCCTTCGCCTTCGGCTGGACGCCCTGCATCGGCCCGCAACTGGGTGCGATCCTGTCGCTGGCCGCCAGCGAGGCTTCGGTCGCGCGCGGCACATCCTTGCTGGCGGTCTATGCCATCGGGCTGGGCGTGCCGTTTATCCTCGTGGCGGCGTTCCTGCCGCGCCTGACCGGATTCATGGGCTGGATGAAGCGCCACATGGCTCGGATCGAACGGATCATGGGCCTGCTTTTGTGGACCATCGGCCTGATGATGCTGACGGGCGGCTTTTCCGCCTTTGCCTTTTGGCTGCTTGAGACGTTCCCGGCCCTTGCGGTGCTGGGCTGATTGCTGCTTGAAACACCGCCGCATCCTGGCCTTACCCTCGCCCGGATCTTGCCTTAGCATGGCGCGGTACAGGCCAGTTTCGGACGCGTTCGCATGAGCAGAACCACGGATCATCAAGCTGACCGCGCCGCCCCCGTAACGGCGCGGCGGGTGTTCTACATTCCCGGCTATGATCCCATCCACCCGCGCCGCTACCGCGAGCTTTACCGCAAGGAGGGTGCGGTGCAGGCGGCCATTTCCGGTTACGATCTCGACCTGACGGCGCGCAGCGGCGAGGGGCGCTATGGCTGGCAGGTGGCAGCGCGGATGGACGGCGCCGAGGTCGCCAGTGAGGTTGATGTGCTGGTCTGGTCCGACATCGTGCGCACGTCGATGAGCCAGACGATCGGTGCCACCTATCTGCAGCTGATCCGCACCGCCTGGACGTATATCGCCAGCGGCGCGCTGCTGCGCCTGATGCGCCTGCGCAAGGGGCCGGTGATTGCCGCACTGTATCCGGTGGGGTTCCTGTTGCTGCAGGCGGTGCTGGCAATCCCGCTGGCCTACTGCACATATGCAGCGGTGTCATGGGGCTGGAACGCGGCTCTGCCGTATGGCGCGATGGGACGCGTTATCGGCGCGGCGCTGGGGATCGGGGCGGGCTATGCCCTGCTGCGCTGGTTCAAGAAGCGCGACGGCAAATTCTATGCCTATTACCTGATGCACGATTTCGCCTATTCTGCGCGCTATCGCGGAGCCAATTCGCCCGCGTTGGAGGCGAGGATGGCCGAGTTTGCCGATGACATTGCCGCAGCGCTGGACGGCGGGTCAGATGAGGTGCTGGTCGTCGGCCATTCTTCGGGCGCGCATCTGGCGGTGTCGATCCTGGCCGACCTCATCCGCGCGGGCCACGTGCCGACGGGTGGCCCCGCGCTGTCATTTCTGTCCCTCGGGCAAGTGGTGCCGATGGTGTCGTTCCTGCCGGATGCGCACCGGCTGCGCGCCGATCTGGCCTATCTGTCGCAATCGGATGCGCTGACTTGGGTCGATGTGACGGCGCCGGGCGACGGCTGCGCCTTCGCGCTGTGCGATCCGGTCAGCGTCAGCGGCGTGGCCCCAGCGGGCAAGCGCTGGCCGCTGGTGATCTCGGCGGCGTTCACACAGACGCTTAGTCCCGAACGCTGGCGCGCGCTCAGGTGGAAGTTCTTCCGCCTGCATTTCCAGTATCTCTGCGCCTTCGACCGGCCCGGCGATTACGATTATTTCCGTATCACGGTCGGGCCGATGACATTGGGCCAGCGCTATGCCGGGCGCGCGCCCTCGGCCAGCCGGATCGAATTGCCAGTGAACAAATACACCGGGATGACGCCATGATACTGCCGCCCAAACCCCCTTCGCGGCCCGGTCGCGTGTCGCTGTGGCGCTATTTGCAGCTGTTCCGCGCCGATATCCTGTCGGCGCAGCCTGCGCGGCTTTATCGCGCGTGGATGGCCGAGTTTCGCACGCCGTTCTTCCGGTCCTACCTGTGCAATCAGCCTGACCTCGTGGATCTGGTGCTGAAGGGGCGGCCCGATGATTTCCCCAAATCGAACCGCGTGCGCGAGGGGCTGACGCCGCTCTTGGGCAATTCGGTTTTCGTCACCAATGGCGAGACGTGGAAGCGCCAGAGGCGTATCATCGACCCGGCGTTCGAGGGCGGGCGCCTGCGCCATGTGTTTCCCGCGATGCGCGATGCCGGGCAGGCGGCGGTCCGGCGGCTGGGCACCGTCGCGGACGGGACCGCGCAGGATATCGAGGCCGAGGCCAGCCATGCCGCCGCTGACGTAATCTTTCGCACGCTCTTTTCCATCCCGATCGAAAATGACGTTGCCGCCCGCGTGTTCAGCGAATTCCGCGACCACCAGCGCACGCAGCCGGTGGTCAACCTTGCCGCGCTCATCCCGCTGCCGGGGTGGATGCCGCGCCTCCACCGTCGCCGCACGCGGCGCACGGCAGAGGTGATCCGCGGCCTGATCCGACAATTGACCACCGAGCGGATGGCCCGGATCGAGGTGGGGGATGCCCCCGACGATCTGGCGACCAAGATCATGACGACCGCCGATCCGCAGACGGGTGAGAATTTCGATACCGAGGAGATGGTGGATCAGGTTGCCATCTTCTTCCTCGCTGGGCACGAAACCAGCGCCTCGGCGCTGGCTTGGGCACTGTATCTGCTGGCGCTTTACCCGGACTGGCAGAGCCGCGTGGCGTCAGAGGCCGATGCCGCCTTTGGCGACGCGCCGCCGGAATTTGCGCACATGGGCAAGCTGCCCCTGACGCGCGATGTGTTCCGCGAGACGCTGCGCCTCTATCCCCCCGTGCCGATGATGGTGCGGCAGGCAAGCTCCCCCGAGACGTTCCGGGACCGCAAGATCCCCCCCGGCGCGCAAATCGTGCTCAGCCCCTGGCATTTGCACCGGCACGAGCGGATCTGGGACAATCCCGACGGGTTCGACCCCGCACGCTATGGCACCGAAGAGGGCCGCAAATGCCTGCGCGAGGCGTTCATTCCGTTCTCGGCGGGGCCGCGTGTCTGCCCCGGCGCGGGGTTCGCGATGATCGAGGGGCCGCTTCTGCTGGCGATGATTGTGCGCGCCTTCCGGTTCGAGGCGGTGCCAGAGCGCCCGGCAATGCCGGTGGCGCATCTGACGGTGCGCGGCAAGGACGGCATCTGGCTGAAGATTACGCCGCGATAGCGTGCCTGACATTTTATCCACGCATGGTCCGTATGACAAAGCGGCGGCGCGCCAACCATCACTTCACGCATCCGGCCCGGTATCTCGGTTCCTACGGCGCTCCCTTGGCGCGGGCGGATCATTGCCCTTGACGCGCGTCCATGGTGATCCGGGCTGCTCAATACGATTTTTCCCCGACGCCTGCGCCTCCGGCAAAAAGGATGGAAACCGGCGCGCGCACATGCGATTGATTGATGATGAAAGATATCCTGCTGATCCCTGCAACGCTCTGGCGCAAGGCGCGTAATTACGCGCGCAAGCTGTGGGTGCGGGTGGTGGCCATGGGCTTTTTGTCGCTGGTCTCCCTGGGCGTGACGCAGCTGATCGAGATCTTCGTGCCTGATGAAATGGCCGGGCGGCTGTCGGGCGCGTCGGCTGACAGGCTGCTGGACATCATCGCCAGCGCCATGCTGTCGGCGACGATCTTTTCGATGACGGTGATGGTGTCGACCTATCGCAGCTCGGCCTCGCAATGGACGCCGCGGGTGCACCAGCTGATCATGCAGGACACCACCACACAAAAGACGCTGGCGGCCTTCATCGGTGCGTATCTCTATGCGCTGGTGGCGATCATCCTGCGCGAGTTGGGCATCTTTGGCGATGAGCACGCGCTGGTCATCTTCTGGCTGACGGTGCTGGTGCTGGCCTATGTCGTGTGGTCACTGGTGCGCTGGGTGTTGCATCTGCAGACCTTCGGCAGCCTGCTGCACACAACAAGGCAGGTCGAGGGCATCACCAAAAAGCGGTTTCAAGAGCGCCTGAAAACGCCGTGCCTCGGGGCCAATCCGCTGCGCGGTTCCCTGCCGGAGGACGCGTGGGCCGTGGAGACCGATCAAAGCGGTTTTATTCAGCACATCTACCCGGAGGGGCTGCAGGCCGTCGCTGAACGGTACGAGGTGAAGGTCTATCTGCCCAAGGCTATCGGGGAGTTTGTTTTCCTTCACGAGCCGCTCTTGTGGATCGAAGGCGACGAGCCCCCGGAGGAGGATCGCGACGAATTCCTGTCGCTTCTGCGCGGCCATGTCACGGTCGAGGATCTGCGCAACTACGATCAGGACCCGCGCTTTGGTCTGACCGTCATGGGCGAGATCGCGTCCAAGGCCCTGTCGCCCGGCATCAACGATCCCGGCACGGCGATTGACGTGATTACGCGCGTGGGCCGTATCCTGTCCAGTTATTCCGATGAAAACACATGCGAAGAGGATCAGCAGGACGGCCCAAAACTGGACCGGCTGTGGGTGCCGCCCTTGGCGCCGGGCGATCTGCTGGATGACGGGTTTGGGTCGCTGGCGCGCGATGGCGCGCAGATCTACGAGGTGCAGCACCGCCTGCAAGCGACGCTGGCAGGGCTGATGCAACACCCCGACGCCGGCCTGCGCGATGCGGCGCGCGCGTTTGCCGAACTGACACTGCGCCGCGCGCTGGAGCATATGGATTTTGCCGCCGACCGCGACCGCCTGCTGGCCTCGGTCAGTGAACGCCTGCGCCTGCTCGTGACCGAAGCGTAGGGCCGGCGGACTTGTCTCACCGCGACGCAAGGTGTCGCAGTGAGGCAACCGTGCCGCAGCGTGCCGGGTAAAGCTTGGGGTGATCTACAGCCAGGGATACCCACATGAAGACCCACGCACAGGCCGTCGTGATCGGCGGCGGCGTCATCGGATGCTCGATCCTCTATCATTTGACCAAGCTGGGCTGGTCCGATGTGGTGCTGCTGGAGCGCGACGAATTGACCAGCGGCAGCACCTGGCACGCCGCGGCCAATATCCACGGCCTGCATGACAGCGCCAATATCAGCCGCCTTCAGCATTACACCATGACGCTCTATAACCAACTGGAGGCTGAGACGGGCCAAAGCTGCGGTGTCTTTCAGCCCGGCAGCCTCTATCTGGCGCAGACTGAGGCGCGCGAGCATCAACTACGCCTGCAGGCGGCCAAGGCCAGGCTTTACGGCATGAATTTCCACGAAATTACCCGCAATGAGGCCGAGAAGCTGCACCCGCTGGTCGATTTTGACGGCATCCGCTGCATCATGTGGGAGCCCGATGGCGGCAATGTCGACCCCTCTGGCGTAACGGCGGCCTATGCGGCGGGCGCGCGGGCGGCGGGCGCGGAAATCCACCGCTTTACGCCGGTGATCGCCACCGATCAGCAGCCGGACGGCACATGGATCGTTGAGACGCCCAAGGGCACTATCGCCACGTCCTGGATCATCAACGCCGCCGGCCTCTGGGGCCGCGAAGTGGCGGCGCTGGCGGGGATCGATCTGCCGTTGCAGCCGACCGAGCACCAGTATTTCGTCACCGAAACCATCGCTGAAATTGCCGCGCTGGACCGCCGTCTGCCGTCCGTCGCGGACCGGGATGGCGAATATTACCTGCGGCAGGAAGGCAAGGGCCTGCTGATCGGCGCCTATGAGAAAGACATGCGGTTCTGGGCCGAAGACGGCACACCGCTGGACTTTGCGCATGAGCTGTTCGCCGACGATCTGGACCGGATCGAGGATAACATCATGCGCGCCATCGCCCGCGTGCCTGCGGTGGGCGAGGCGGGCATCAAGCGGGTGATCAACGGCCCGATGATCTGGACACCCGACGCCAATGTGATCCTTGGCCCGGTGCCGGAAAAGAAGGGGTATTTTTGCTGCAACGGCATCATCCCCGGCTTTTCCCAATCGGCGGGCATGGGGCTGATGGTCGCCGACTGGATCGTCGAGGGCGAGATGCGTTATGACATGTTCGCATGGGACATGGCCCGCTTCGGTCACTGGGCGGACAAGGCGTTTACCAAGGCGAAGGTGCGCGACCAATACGCCAACCGCTTTGCCATCCACTTCCCCTACGAGGAGCGCAGCGCAGGCCGCCCTTGCCGCGTGCGCCCGGCCTATGACATGCAGAAGGCGATGGGCGCGGTTTTTGGTCTCAACTATGGCTGGGAGCATCCGCTGTGGTTCGCCGATCAGCCGGGAACCGAGGAAACCAAGGGCTTTACCCGGCAAAACTGGTGGGCGCCGGTGGGCGCCGAATGCCGGATGTTGCGGGACGCGGCAGGGATCATCGACATCTCGAACTTTGCCAGATACCGCTGCGCCGGGGCAGGGGCGGAGGAGTGGCTGAACGCCGTTTTCGCCAACACCATGCCGAAAACCGTGGGCCGGTCCTGCCTGACACCGCTGATTTCGGTGCGCGGCGGCATTGCGGGCGATTTCACGGTAACGCGCACCGGACCAGAGGAATTCTGGATCATCGGATCGGGCATGGCCGAGCGGTATCATGCGCGGTTTTTTCAGACGGTCCCGCTGCCCGCAGGCACGGTGTTCGAAAGCCAGACAGAGGCGATGTGCGGCTTTAACGTCGCAGGGCCGAAATCGCGCGAAGTGCTTCAGGGGCTGACGAATACCTCGCTGGCGACGGCGGATTTCCCCTTCATGCGGTCGCAGCGGATCGAAATCGCGGGCGTGGAGTGCCTTGCCCTGCGGGTCAGTTTCACCGGCGATCTGGGGTGGGAGCTGCACTGCGCCGCCGGCGATCAGGTGCCGCTTTACACCGCACTGCTGAAGGCGGGGCGCGCGTTTGGCGCAGGGCCGGTCGGCAGCCGGGCGTTGATGAGCCTGCGGATCGAAAAGGGCTATGGCAGCTGGGGCCGCGAATACAGCCCTGAATACTGGCCGCAGGAGGTGGGGCTGGCGTCGCTGGTCAAGATGGAGAAGGAGTTTCTGCACAAGGGCGCGCTTGCCAAGGTCATGGGCAAGGAGCCGCGCGAGACGTTGGTACTGCTGCATCTGGAGGAGGCCGATACTGCAGCCTCGAACGCGGACGCAACGGGGGGCGAGCCGATCTTCAAGGACGGGACCGGCATCGGGCGCGTCAGTTCAGGCAGCTACGGCTACTCGGTGGGGATGAGCCTGGCGCTGGGCCATGTGAAGGGCGCCGTGCCGGGGGATCGCGTTGACGTAATGGTGCTGGGCCGCGCGCACCGGGCAGTGATCTTGGCCGCGCCGCCGTTCGATCCCGGCGGCGCGCGGCTGCGGGGGTGACAGGGCAGGAGGGCGGGCTGTGGGCTCAGCAATGGCCGGGCGCCGCCCGCTGCCGATGTTATTTTAGGGCTTCTTTGCCCGGTTCAAGCAGGCAGCAGCCCCCCGCTGGGCGAGGTTTGATGTATGCAATTTTACCACTATCTAACCCTTTGGGTGTAGAAACAGGCACGTGATTGGATCTTTGCGGTGTGATTCGTAGTTTGGTACAGGACCCATGATCGAGCCGCACAGAAGGACTGTTACCATATGTTGACCAGACGCCATTTCGTGATTTCGACAGCGGCCTTGTTTTCAGCGCCAATTGCGGGCGCTGCAACTGCCGGTCCGACGTCTGACCAGTCAAAATGGTCGAGGTGGGATGCGCAGGTCACGCCTCCGAACTACAACCCTGCCACGTCCAACCCCTGGGGGTTCGACCCGCGCTTCCTGCCCCAGAGGGTCGAGGCGAATGATGGTCTGCGACCCGGCGATATCCATGTCGATGCGGTGGCGCGGTATCTCTATCACATCCGGGGCGATGGCACGGCGATGCGCTACGGGGTCGCCATTGCACGGGGCAACCTCTATGAGCACGGCACATACACGATCCGCCGCAAGGCAAAGTGGCCGACATGGACCCCGACCAAGGACATGATCAAGCGCGACCCTGGAATATATGCCCAGCACGCCGATG
Source organism: Roseovarius sp. (assembly GCA_036568405.1). Classification (GTDB taxonomy): domain Bacteria; phylum Pseudomonadota; class Alphaproteobacteria; order Rhodobacterales; family Rhodobacteraceae; genus Roseovarius. The sequence goes on along the minus strand of DATCSR010000034.1, from coordinate 130,165 downwards.
GCATGAACGGTGGGCCCAACAACCCGTTGGGATCGCGTGCCTTTTACCTGTTTGTCGGGAATCGGGATACTTACCTGCGTATCCACGGCTCGCCGCAGCCGCGCTCTATCGGGGGGCGGGCCAGCTCGGGGTGCGTTCGCATGGTGATGGCCCATATCATCGACCTTTATGACCATGTCTCGACCGGATCGACGGCATATCTTTATCCTGCTGAGGACCGTATTTCGGCGCAAAGCTGACGCTCTCTGCCCGAATCCAGCGCGCAGCCGCGAGCGGCGCGGCTGGTTTTCACGGCAGAGTCAGACGGCAGGCGGTGCCTGTGCCGGTTTCGCGCAGATCGGGCGCCCTTCGGCGGTTCTGAGCGGCAGAAATGTTGTTTCAACCGGCCCCACATGGCGATAGCTGTAGCATCCGCTGGCGGGGTCGACCCGCACGGCAGTCAGATCCTGGTACGGGGCGGCAATCGCACGCACACCGGCGGGCAATTCCTTGATAAATTGCCCGGAGCGGTCATTGCCGGCACTGTCAAACTCCTCGCAGGCAGCAAGAAACAAAGGCGCGCAACCCAGTAGCCAAGTAAATTTCTTCATACAAAATATCCTTCTCACTTCGCACAGAATGGTTGACTTGCCGTCAAAGAACCAGTGCTTACCAAAACGTTTCGCGAAAAATCCGGAGCAAAGGTTTTTCGCGACACATTTTATGCCCGGGTGTCCCCCTGCCGCAATCCCCCGGCTTTGACCCTGCCATGCTGCGGTGCATCCGTCCGGCGCCTGCCTTTTCGCTGCGAAGATTTCCCTATTCGATAGCAGGTGCCTGATGCCCGGATCGGGCAGCGCATCGCGGAGCCACTAGCCGCCTCGGCAGTTCCGGGCGGCGTGACGCCGGATGCACATGGCTTCGGTCAAAGCTTCCCGATCTTCAGCCGCGTGATCCGGTTTTCCTTTCGGGCCAACACCTCGAAGCGGAAACCGTGAAAGTTGAACACCTGATTGACCTTCGGAATCATTTGCGCCTCGTGGATGACCAATCCGGCGATGGTATTGGCAGCGTCGTCCGGCAGGGACCAGTCGGTGGTGCGGTTGAGATCGCGGATGGTCATGGCGCCGTCGACCAGATATTGACCGTCCTCGCTGCGGCGGATGGGGTGTTCGGCATCGAGGTCGAATTCATCGGTGATTTCGCCGACGATTTCTTCCAGAATATCCTCCAGCGTGATCAGTCCCTGAAGCGAGCCGTATTCATCCACCACCAGCGCGAAATGCGTGCGCATTCGCAGGAACTGGCGCATCTGCTCATCCAACGTGGTGGTTTCGGGCACGAAATAGGGCTTCATCACAATCGATTTGATGTCGAAGTCCCGCAGTGCAGAGACATTACCGCCATCGCCGAGCGTCAGTTTATGCATGGCACGCAGCAGGTCCTTGGAGTGAACGACGCCGATGATGTTGTCGGGATCGTCGACATAGACGGGCAGGCGAGTGTGCGGCGATTTCAGACACTGATCAAGGATCGCCGTCGCTTTCAGCCCGGCGTCGATCATCTCGATCTGGCTGCGGTGGCGCATGATTTCCTCGACCGCGCGTTCCCCCAGATCCAGCGCGCCCAGGATCCGGTCGCGGTCTTCCTTTTCGACGACGCCTTCGGAATGGCCCAGGTAGAGCGCGCCGGCGATTTCCTCGCGCACGGCCAGGACGTTGCTGTCGGGATCGGTGCGCACACCGACAAGCCGCAGGATCAGCCGGACAAACACGCGCACAGCCGATACGACGGGCGAGAATACGCGGATGACGATGGTGATCGCGGGCGCCACGCGGCTGGCGGCGACTTCGGCATTGGTGATCGCGTAGGTTTTGGGCAGTACCTCGGCAAAGACGAGAACCAGCAGCGTCATCACCAGCGTTGCCAGCGCCACGCCCGAATCCCCCATCAGCCGGGTGAACAGCGCCGTGGCCAGCGATGTCGCCAGGATGTTGACCAGATTGTTGCCCAGCAGGACCGACCCGATCAGCGTCTCGTTGTCCTCAGTGATGGCCAGCGCCCGCTCGGCGCCCTTGTCGCCCTTGTCGGCGCGCGCGCGCAGCTTACCGCGCGAGGCGGCGGTCAGGGCAGTCTCGCTTCCCGAAAAAAGGCCGGACAAGACCAGAAGCGTCAGGATCGCGCCCCCCGTGAGCCAGAATGCCATGTCGAAAATCGAGGCTGTCGCGTCCATCGGGTCCTGTTTCCTTTTATACCAACGAGGTTATGGGGCCCGCGGAAGCTACGATCAAGGGGGGACGGCGCCATTGCCCGATTGCGTGCGATTTGCCTGCGCAGCGTGCGCTATTTATCCGTCTTGGGCGCCGGACCGGCGGGCGCATCCTGCGACAGCGGATGATGCTCCAGCACCAAAGCCTGCAGGCGGGCGTCCAGCACATGAGTGTAAATCTCGGTCGTGGCGACGTCGGCATGACCCAGCAGGGCCTGGATAGCAATCAGATCGGCGCCATGGGCCAGCAGGTGCGTGGCAAATGCATGGCGCAATGTGTGGGGCGTGACCTTGGCCGGGCTGACGCCGCCAGCGACGGCCATTTCCTTGATCATCGCGTAAAAGCGGTGGCGCGTCAGGTGCCCCAGCTTGCCGGAGGAGGGAAAGAGATAGGGCGATGGCACCGCGCCGCGCGCCCGTTCGGCGCTGGCCTGAACGTCCAGCATGGCCAGCCAGTCCTGTAGCGCGCTGCGGGCAGGTGGTGACAGTGGCACCATCCGCTCCTTGCCGCCTTTGCCGCGGATCAGCAGCATCTGCGGATCGCCGCGCGCCGCCGCGACCGGCAGCGATACCAGTTCGCTGACCCGCATCCCGGTGGCGTAGAGCAGCTCCATCAGGCAGGTATTGCGGCAGCGATCACGCGCGTTGCGCCCGGTGGTGCGTGAGGCCTCCAGCAGGCGGTCGACCTCGTCCTCGCTGACGGTCTTGGGCAGGCGCGCGTCGCGGCCCGGACCCTTGATCTGAACTGCCGGGTTGTCGGCGCGCAGCCGATCCTCGAAGGCAAAGCGATAAAGCTGCTTGATCGCCGACAGGCGCCGCGCGCGGGTGGATTTGGCCAGCCCCTGCGCCTCCAGATCGACCAGATAACGTTCGATATCGCTGCGCTGCGCCGTGGAGGGGCCAAGATCCGCGCGCGCGAGCCAGCCGGTAAAATCGCTCAGATCGCGCGCGTAGGCGTCCAGCGTGTTGCTCGCGGCGCCCTGTTCTGCCGCCTGCGCCTCAAGAAAGCCGCCGGTCCAATGGGCGTCCGCGCTCATTCGCCGGGCCGCAGGATGAGCGCCTGCAAGGCGGCACGGCGCGCCGTATCCTCCAGCCCGACAGCGCGGAGAGTTCCCAGCGCGGCTGCCATTTCGCCCGGATCACCGCTGGCGCGGTCGAATTGCAGCGCGGCGGACAGCACGGCCTCGCCCAGCTTGCCCTGACGGATCAGCAGCGCATGATCCGGCGCGGCCTGCGGCGGCTGGGTAAACGCGGCGGCGATGATCTGCCCGGCGCCCTCCGCGGCAAGCGCGGCGTCGGGGCGGCCCTGCGCCAGACCGGCCAGAAACTGCGCTTCATCGCCGGGTGGCGGGCCGGCGGCGGCAGTCTCGTACTCGGCGGTCAGCAGGGCGACGTGATAGGTCAATGCGCGCGCCTTGCCCGTCAGATTGGCGGCAGCCAGCGGTGCGCCGAAAATCTGCGCAAACGGGATCTCCAAACCCTCTTCGGCCATGCGCTGCCACGCGGTCTGGAGTGCGGGGCCGATCTGCTCCGGCGCGTTCGCTTCCAATGCCGCGTCCAGATCCTGAACCGCCGCGACCCTGTCCCAGACCCCGCCCGATGCGGCAGGTCGCTGGCGTGTGTAGAGGCCCATCAGGCGGCCGGCCGCCAAGGCACCCGAGCGGGTCAGCCGTTCGGCCGCCTCGATCTCGGCTTTCCAGCCGACGGTGCCGCGCAGGTCGGCCATGGCATAGGCCACGGGCAGGCCCCGTGTGGGAAGCGGGCTGCCGATCGCCTCGAACAGGCGAAAATCCAGCGGCGTAAGCGTATCCACCGGCGGCGGTGGTGCTGAGGTTTCCGCCATCTCGGGGTCCAGAAACTGTTCCAGCAATGCAGCGCGCGGACCGTTCCATGACCCCAGCGCACGGCCGGTGTCGAACAGGAGCGCTGCAGTAGGCCAATCGCCGGTCAGCGCGGTGCAATAGATCTGCGCCGCGTCGTCATCCAGCAAGCCCGGCGCGGCGCGCAGATCCGAACATGCCTCGGCTTCGGCACCGTGCAGCAAGGACAGATCGAACCAGTCCGCAAACAGGGCGGGGCGCAGCGGCCCGGCCCGCGCCAGCAATTCGAACGCCGGCTCGACCGCGCCAAAGCGCCGCAAAACGCCGATCCTTGTGCGCAGATAGGCGTCGGCATCGCCGCGTGGCGGTTCGGCCTCGGCCAGCAAAAGCGTATGGTAGAGCGCCTGAATCGCCGCCGGTGGCTGCGTGCCTGCCTTTGCCCAGAGCGCGCTCAGATCGGCGGCATCGCTGGCCGCCCACATGTCGGCAGGCAGCCCCGTCACCGAAGGCGGCAGCAGCCCCACCGCGCCGGTCGTCGCCTCGCCCAGCGGCGTCACTTCGATATCAGGCACTCCGGCATGGCCCGCAACCGGCGGTTCGGCCGGGTCCGGGATCGGGGCGGGAGTTGTCGGAATCTGATCCAGCCAGTCGATCGCCGAAAGGGGCCTTTGACCGATCTGCTGCGCGTGCGCAGGCAGGCCGGTAGCCAGCAGCAAAGCGGCGGCCAAGGCTGCCTCAGTCCGCGTCAAGGATGATTTCCTCGCGGATCTCGACAGAGGGCGGGGTGAAATCTGCGCCGAAAAACGGCCCCAGATAGGCATAGCCAACCAGCGCGATGAACGCGAGAATGACGAGATAGAGTAACCATTTGATAAGTCTGAACACGATACGCCCGCCTGCCTTGTCGTTTGTTTTGCCGAACTTATAACTGGCCTTTTACGCAAGATCACGCCATTCAATTCCAGAATGTGAAATTTGGGCGGGGGAGTGCCGAGATTGGCGACGGCAGAGGCAGGCAAACTGAAAAAGACTGTCGTGCTGGTCGGCATGATGGGCGCCGGCAAGACCGCCGTCGGCCGCGCGCTGGCACAGCGGCTGGGCGTGCCGTTCTTGGATTCCGACGCCGAGATCGAAGCCGCCGCCGCCATGACCATCGCCGAGATTTTCTCCCGCGACGGCGAGGCATTTTTCCGCAAACGCGAGAGCGAGGTCATCGACCGCCTGCTCGGCGGAGAGTGCTGCGTCCTGTCGACAGGCGGCGGCGCGTTCCTGATGCCGCGCAACCGCGCGCTGATCTCGGCCAAGGGGGTGTCCGTCTGGCTGAACGCTGATCTCAAGCTGCTTTGGAGCCGGGTAAAAAACAAGGATACCAGACCCTTGCTGCGCACTCCTGATCCGTTCAAAACCCTCAAGGACCTCTATGAGGCGCGCGTGCCGATCTATGCGAAGGCCGATCTGGAGGTGGCATCCTGCGCCGGGTACACGATAGACAAGATGACAACCCAAGTGATCGCGGCGCTGGCCACGCGCCCCGACGTGCTGGAGGCGCCATGACCGGAACACTGACCAAAACCATTCACGTCCCGCTGGACGAACGTGCCTATGACGTTCATGTCGGTCCCGGCCTGCTGGCCCGGTCCGGCGCGCTGATCGCGCCGCTGCTCCGCCGCCCGCGCGTGGCGGTCGTCACCGACGAAGCGGTCGGTGATCTGCATTTAGAGTCGCTGCGCAACGCGCTGGAAACTCAAGGGATTTCGATGGCGGCGCTTGCCTTGCCACCGGGCGAGGCCACGAAGTGCTGGGCGCAATTGGAGCGCACGACCGAATGGCTGCTGGAGGCGCAAGTCGAGCGCGACGACATTGTGATCGCCCTCGGTGGCGGCGTGATCGGCGATCTGGTCGGCTTTGCGGCGGCCATTCTGCGGCGCGGCGTGCGGTTTGTGCAGATCCCGACCAGCCTTCTGGCGCAAGTTGACAGTTCGGTCGGGGGCAAGACGGGGATCAATTCTCCGCGCGGCAAGAACCTGATCGGGGCCTTCCACCAGCCCAGTTTGGTTCTGGCCGATATCGACGTGCTTCAAACTTTAAAAAAACGAGACTTTCTGGCGGGTTACGGCGAGGTGGTAAAGTACGGCCTGCTCGGCGACGCCGCTTTTTTCGACTGGCTGGAGGGGCACGCCCCCGGCATGTCCGAAGGGGATGAGGCAGCGCGTATTCACGCGGTCGCCCACTCGGTCGCGATGAAGGCCGACATCGTCGCGCGCGACGAGACCGAGCAGGGCGACCGTGCGCTCTTGAACCTTGGCCATACCTTCTGCCACGCGCTTGAAGCGGCGACGGGCTATTCCGACCGGCTGCTGCACGGCGAGGGCGTCGCCATTGGCTGCGCGCTGGCGTTCGAGTTGTCCGCGCGGATGGGCCTGTGTCCGCAAGAGACCCCCAGCCGCGTGCGCGCGCACCTCAGTGACATGAAGATGAAGGTTGATCTGTCGGATATCGCAGGAGATTTGCCAGATGCCGAAGGCCTTCTGACGCTCATGGCGCAGGACAAGAAGGTACAGGACGGCCAGCTGCGCTTTGTCCTCGCGCGCGGCATTGGCGAGGCGTTCATCACGTCCGATGTGCCCCGAGCCGCCGTGCTGTCGGTTCTGGAGGACGCGTTGGCACAGCGCTGAAACCGCCTCTTTCATCGTTCCGGAAATACTCAAATTCCGCTAGGTCCCAAGGCGCGCAGCAGCGGTTTTGGCCCCTTGCGCCCGCGCCGCGCGCATCTTAACACTTCGGCATGAAACTCCTCTTTCTCGGTGATGTCATGGGGCGCGGCGGACGCCGCGCGGTTGCGGAACGGCTGCCTCGGCTGCGGGCTGACTGGGGGCTCGATTTTGTCGTGGTCAACGGCGAGAACGCCACCGGCGGCATGGGCCTGAGCGGCGAACATGCCAAGGGCTTGCTGGAGGCGGGCGCCGATTGTGTCACGCTGGGCGATCATGCTTTCGATCAAAAGGACATGCTGCGCGCCATCGAGGCGGAGCCGCGCATCATCCGCCCGCTGAACTTTGCCAAGGTCGCGCCAGGCCGGGGCGCGCGTGTGTTTTCGGACGCACGCGGGCGCAAGGTTCTGGTGACGCAGGTGCTGGGGCAGGTGTTCATGAAACGCCCGTTCGACGATCCGTTCTCGGCGCTGGACGCTACGCTGCGCGCCAATGTGCTGGGCGGCGCGGTGCAGGCGGCGGTCGTGGATATCCATTGCGAGGCCACCAGCGAGAAGATGGGCGTCGGCCATTTTTGCGACGGGCGCGCCAGTCTGGTCGTCGGTACGCATACCCATATCCCGACTGCCGACGCGCAGATCCTGCCTTCCGGCACCGCGTTTCTAAGCGATGCGGGCATGTGCGGCGATTATAACAGTGTCATCGGCATGGAAAAGGACGAGCCGCTGCGCCGTTTTGTCACCGGCATGGGCAAGGGCCGGTTTACGCCGGCCATGGGCGAGGCGACCTTGTCGGGCGTCTATATCGAGACCGACGACCGCACCGGCCACACGACACGGATCGAGATGGTGCGTCAGGGTGGCCGTCTGGCCCCGGCCGGTCCGTGACACCGACACCGCGCCAGCTTGGCCCTTACGGTATTCTGCTGGCGATGGGTGCGGGCTGGGGGCTGAGCGTGCCGCTGGCCAAAGTGGCGGTCAGCACCGGGCACCAGCCGCTCGGCCTTATCTTCTGGCAGGAAGTGGTCATCGTGGCCTCGCTGGGCACGATCTGCGCCCTGCGCGGCAGGCCGTTACGGCTGGAGCGGCGGTTCTGGCGGCTATACATCGTGATCGCGCTGTGCGGCGCGGTGCTGCCGGATATCTTTTTCTATTTTGCCTCGGCGCGCCTGCCTGCGGGGATCATGGCGATCGTGATTGCCAGTGTGCCGCTCTTTTCGCTGCCCATCGCGCTGGCGCTGGGAAACGAGCGGTTTGCCTGGCAGCGCCTTGCGGGTCTCGGCTTTGGGCTGGTGGGCATCCTCTTGCTGATCGGCCCGGAGGCCAGCCTGCCGGAGCGCGCGATGGCCATTTTCATCCCCGTCGCCCTGGTGGCGCCGCTGCTGTACGCAACCGAAGGCAATCTGGTGGCGAAATGGGGCACCGATGGGCTGGACCCGATGCAGACGATCCTTGGTGCGTCGATCCTGGGGCTGGTGATCACGGCGCCGCTGGCGCTGGTTACCGGCCAGTGGATCAACCCGGCGGACAGTTTCGGCGTGCCCGAGGTGGCGCTGGCCGCGTCGGCGGCGCTGCACGGGATCGTCTATGCCATCTATGTGTGGCTGGTGGGGCGGGCGGGGTCGGTCTTTGCCGCGCAGGCCAGTTATCTGGTGACCGGCTGGGGTGTTCTGTGGTCAATTCTGCTGCTGGGCGAGCGGTATTCTCTCTGGGTCTGGCTGGCGCTGAGCATCATGATGGTCGGCATTGCCATGGTGCAGCCGCGCGCACGCAATGATCCGCTTGTGCGGCAGCCGGTCATCGGCGATCATGGCCCGCACGGATAGGGGCAGGGCCGAATTTGATCGCATATCTCGATTTGTCGCAGACCACCCAGGCGCTGATGACATTGGCCGTGGTGGCACTGATGTTCGTGTTCTTCGTGCGCGAGACCTATCCGACCGAGGTGGTCGCGCTGGCCGGGGCGGGCCTCATGCTGGCGCTGGGGTTGCTGCCCTACGAGTCTGCATTGGAGGTGCTGTCGAACCCGGCGCCCTGGACCATCGCCATGATGTTCATCATCATGGGCGCGCTGGTGCGCACTGGTGCGCTGGCGGCGTTCACGTCGCTGGCCGACCGGCAGGCGCGCAGCAATCCCAAACTTGCCATCGCGATGCTGATGGCGATGGTCATCATCGGCTCGGCCGTGATGAACAACACGCCCGTCGTGGTGGTGATGATTCCGGTTTTCGTGCAGCTGGCCCGGACGATGAAAATCCCGGCCTCGCGCCTGCTGATCCCGCTGAGCTATGCCGCGATTCTTGGCGGCACGATGACCTTGATCGGCACATCGACGAACCTCCTGGTCGATGGTGTGGCCCGCGCCCGCGGGTTGGAGCCGTTCGGGATTTTCGAGATCACGCCACTTGCCATCATTCTGGTGATCTGGGGCATGGTCTATCTGCGCTTTTTCGGGCCGCTGCTGCTGCCGCATCGTGACAGCATGGCTGACATGCTGTCGGACCGCAGCCGGATGAAATTCTTTACCGAGGCGGTGATTCCCCCCGAAAGCAACCTGATCGGGCGCGAAGTCACCGGCGTGCAACTTTTCAAGCGCGAGGGCGTGCGGCTGGTCGATGTGGTGCGCGGCGACAGATCGCTGCGCAACGACCTGACCGGCGTCACGCTGGAGGTGGGCGACCGCGTGGTGCTGCGCACCCGGATGACCGAACTTCTGAGCCTGCAGAACGACAAGAGCCTGAAGCGCGTCGATCAGGTCTCGGCGGTCGAGACGACGACGGTCGAGGTGCTGATCACCCCCGGCTGCAAGATGGTTGGCCGCTCGCTGGGGTCGCTGCGGCTGCGGCGGCGTTATGGGGTCTATCCGCTGGCCGTGCACCGGCGGAACCAGAATATCGGGCGGCAACTGGACACGCTGATCGTCAAGATCGGCGATACGCTGCTGCTGGAAGGCGCGCCCGAGGATATCAGGCGCCTGTCGTCCGAGATGGACATGGTCGATGTGTCCGAGCCGTCCGCCCGCGCGTTCCGGCGCGGCCATGCCCCCATCGCGCTGGCGGCGCTGGTGGGTATCGTGGTGCTGGCCGGTCTTGGCGTGGCGCCGATCCTGTTCCTGTCTATCCTTGCCGTCGCGGTGGTTCTGGTCACGCGCTGCATCGACGCGGATGAGGCGTTCAGCTTTATCGACGGGCAGCTTCTGGCACTGATCTTTGCGATGCTGGCGGTTGGCGCTGCGTTGGATCATTCGGGCGCGGTGCAACTGATCGCCAACACCTTGGCGCCCTACATGATGGAACTGCCGCCCTTCGCCATTGTGCTGGCGGTCTATCTGCTCGCCACCACCTTGACCGAGGTGGTCTCGAACAACGCGGTCGCCGTGGTGATGAGCCCGATCGCCATCGGCCTTGCTGATGTGATGGGGGTCGATGCGCGTCCGCTGGTTGTGGCGGTGATGTTCGCGGCGTCGGCCAGTTTCGCCACGCCGATCGGCTATCAAACCAACACGCTGGTGTATGGGCCCGGGGGCTATCGGTTTACTGATTTCCTGCGTATCGGCGTGCCGCTGAACCTCAGCCTTGCGCTTCTGGCATCGGCGCTGATCCCGCTGATCTGGCCGCTGTAGGCGACGCGCGGGGCATTTGTGCCCCCCTTGCACCGGGGTTGGCCCCTGCCATATAAACGCGCAACTACCCATCCCCGTTGACATAAGGAACCTACATGGCCGGCCACTCCAAATGGGCAAACATCCAGCACCGCAAGGGGCGTCAGGACGCCGTCCGCTCCAAACTGTTCTCCAAGCTGAGCAAGGAAATCACCGTCGCCGCCAAGATGGGCGATCCGGACCCGGACAAGAACCCGCGCCTGCGCATGGCCGTGAAGGAGGCCAAGGCGGTCTCGGTCCCCAAGGATGTCATCGACCGCGCGATCAAGAAATCGCAGGCGGGCGACGGCGACGATTACGAGGAAATCCGCTATGAGGGCTATGGCCCCAATGGCGTGGCCGTGATCGTCGAGGCGATGACCGACAACCGCAACCGCACCGCCAGCACCGTGCGCAGCACCTTCACCAAGCATGGCGGCAATCTGGGCGAGACCGGCAGCGTCGGCTTCATGTTCGAGCGCAAGGGCGAGATCGAGTATGGCGCCGATGTGGGCGATGCCGACACCGTGATGATGGCCGCGATCGAGGCCGGCGCCGAAGACGTCGAGAGCGGCGAAGAGGGGCACACGATCTGGTGTGCCGACACCGATCTGAATGAAGTGTCCAACGCGCTTGAAGCGGCCTTGGGCGAAAGCGAGGCGACGCGCCTGACGTGGCGGCCCACGACCACGACCGAAATGGATCTGGACGCGATGCAAAAGCTGATGAAGCTGATCGACGCGCTGGAAGATGACGACGACGTGCAGCGCGTCACCACCAATTTCGAGGCCTCCGACGAGGTTATGTCGCAGCTCTGATCTGTGCCCTGATATGGGGGCGGCGGCGCAACAGGGGTCAGCCTGCGCCGCCGCCTGCCGGTGAGGTTGCCCATAGACCACGGTAAGTGCCCGCCGGCGCCCGTCAATCCAGTTCTTGCCAGAATGCGAGCGCGGTATATATTCAATCGCAGGATGAGGCGATCTTGCGGGGAGTACAGGATAGGATGGACGCGGATTTCAGGTCTGAGTTCGTGCGCACGCCGGGCAGTCTGAAACAATTCCCCGCCCTTGTCCTGAACGCCGATTATCGCCCCCTTAGCTACTATCCCTTGTCGCTGTGGTCGTGGCAGGACGCGATCAAGGCGGCCTGGCTGGACCGGGTGGGAATTGTCGCCGAATACGATCACATCGTCCATTCGCCCAGCATGCAGATCCGGGTGCCATCGGTCATCGTCCTCAAGGATTTCATCCAGCCGCGTAAACGCGTCGCCTTTACGCGATTCAACCTGTTTTTGCGGGACGAATTTCGCTGCCAGTATTGCGGCGCGCAGGGCGATCTGACGTTCGATCATGTCGTGCCGCGCTCCTGCGGGGGCAAGACCAGCTGGGAGAATGTCGTGGCCGCATGTGGCCGCTGCAACCTGCAAAAGGGCGCCAGAAGCCTTGCCCGCTCGGGATTCAGCCTGCGCCGCCCCCCGCGCGCACCGGAGGCCGAGGAGCTGCGCAACCTCGGGCGCAAATTCCCGCCGGGCCATCTGCATTCCAGTTGGATGGATTTCCTCTACTGGGATGCCGAACTGGAGGCGTGAGAATGTTGCGGGCCAAGTGTTACCAAGTCATCCCCCGGCTTTATTGCCCAAGCCAGATCTGACGTGAAACCATCCAAGGAGAAACATATGCAGACCCGCAGAACCTTCCTCGCCGCATCCGGGGCCGCTATTACTGTCTTGCCCTATATGGCCTGGGCCAGCGCGTTCGAGCCGGAGACCTTTGCCACTCCGGGCGGCGATGTGACGATCTATCCGATTGATCACGCGAGCTTTTTGATCAATACCGCCGGCGGGTTGATCGCGGTGGACCCGGTCGGGAAAGTGGACGAGATTTTTGATGTGGGCAGCCCTGCATTGATCCTTGTGACACATGAACATGGCGATCACTTCAACGTTGAAACGCTGACAGAACTGATGGCACGCAGCCCGTCAGCGGATCTGGTGGTGAACCCCGCAGTGATGGCGATGCTGCCCCAGGATCTCGCGGCGCGGGCAACCGCGCTGGCCAACGGGGACAAGACCACGCACGGCACCTATGCGATCGAGGCGGTGCCTGCATACAACGTGACCGAGGGGCGCCTCGAGTTCCATCCCGAGGGGCGCGACAACGGCTATGTGCTAAGCTATGGCGACTACCGCATCTATATATCCGGCGACACCGAAGATACGCCGGAAATGCGTGCGCTGCAGGACATCGACCTTGCATTTGTATGTATGAACCTGCCTTTCACGATGGATGCCACCGCCGCCGCGTCCGCCGTGTCCGAATTCGCGCCGACCTATGTCTATCCCTACCACTATCGCGGCCGCGACGATGGCACGCAGGACCCGGAAGAATTCGCGGCCCAGCTGGCCGACGGGATCGAGGTGAAATTCGGCAACTGGTACGGGTGAACAAGAGCTGGGCTGTCACGCATCTTTGGGGGCGGCCCAACGCAGCCCGCGCCGATGCGATAACGGAACAGACCCGCTTGCGTCCGGCTGCTGTCAGAGCCGCGTTTTCCAGCGCGGATGGAGACACCCACAGGCGCGCTTCGGCGCAGGCAATCAGGGCAAGAGACCTCGCGCGAACGTGTCGTTCAAATCGCAGACATCTGACCATCCGCGGCGACGCGACCTGTTCCTTCCCTAACCGTCGATGCGCGCGGCCATGATGGCAATCGCCTTTTGATAGACGCTGGCGGCGTTCCACTGCCGGATCACGCCGAAATTCACCTGACCTTCGCCGTATCCTGCGCCGGGCTGCCAGCCCTTTTGGCGCAGGAAGTTCGCGGTGGAGGCCAGCGCGTCGGTCTGATTGTAGAAGTCGATGCGCCCGTCACCATTCGCATCGACGCCATAGCGCAGCGCGTTGCCGGGCAGGAATTGGGTATGGCCAAGCTCGCCGTGTTTTGCGCCTTTGGTCGATCCGGTAATGGCCCCGATATCGACCAGCTTGAGCGCGCCGATGGCATGCGGCTTGAAGAAATCCGACCGGCGGCAATCATAGGCAAGCGTCGTGATGGCCGATACGACCGCGCTGTCGCCCATGAACCCGCCAAATCCCGTTTCCATCCCGTGGATCGCAATGATAACACCTGCGGGCACGCCGAAGCGGGCTTCGAGGGATTGGTAAAAGCCGGCGTCGCGTGCCTTGCGTTTGCGCCCTTGGGCCACAATCGTATCTGCCCCGCGCACCCTCATGAACTTGTCCAGCGAGTATTTGAACGACTTTTGATTGCGGTCTGCCGCGATGGTTCTGGAGGCATATTGCGCTTGTGCCAATGCGTTCAATCCGCGCTGCCCGACACCGGCCCGAGCGGCCTCCTGCGCAAAGGTTGCTTTCCACGCGTTGAAGCCGCCGGCGTCGTTGCCGCACTGGGCAGCCGCTACCGGGGCGGCGGCGAGACCGGCCAGCAAGAGAGCTGCGGTGGAAAAGAAAGGGATTGAACGCATGAGAAACTCCAACTTCTGACCGGCATCGCCGATGTGAAACGCGCAGCACATGTCAACGGTACGCGCATTTCGCCTTTGCCTGATGTATCAGGTTAAGGGCAAAACGCTTTGCCCGCCGCTCTGTCCATGCTGTCGCTGTTTAGCGCCTCAATCAAGCTCTTTGAAGGGATGTGGCGCCGTGCGGCCCTTGGCGGCAGGGTGCCCGATCCTCATGGTCAGCAAGGCGCGGCTCATGAACCGGGTGATACCGTTGTTCCATTGCCCTGCCGAAAGCCCTCTTCGAACGCGAACTCACTGACGAGGGATCGCAGAACCGCGTGGATATCGTCCGCTGCATCCTGCTGCGTTTTCTTCCCGCGGAGTTTGCGCGTCAGGGCGGATTGCCGCGATGTGATCTCCTCCGCAAGGATCAAAAGGGCCATTTCGCGGAGCCGGTGAAAGATCTGATCTGCGGTGTCGGGATCCCTGCCCGCCAACAGCGCATCGGGCAGGGGGCATTGGGCCAGAATATCTTGCAGCAAAGCCCCGTGCTTTGCGGTCTCTGCGCGGGCAAGGCAGACATCCGTCGCGTCTGCCATCTCGGCATGAAAGTCCTTCAGGGGACAGAACGCCGTCTGCGACGAGAAGCCAAGCTGCCGGTCAAAGCAGAGCAGACCCGCATCGCCGGTCCCGTATCTCAGCACCAGCCCGTCAAGCGCCAGTTCGGTGCGGCGCACCGTGCCAAGGGTGTTTTGCAGGCTGATGGCCCCCTCGAAGAGAACAAGCTGGACCATGCCGGATGGCACGATATCGCAAGAGATGCGGCTGATGCCATGCTGGCGCGGGCCTGTGTAGCTAAGCGACAGGCGCCCGCCGCCATCATCCCGCATATCAATGGTGAAGTTTCCTGCTGTCATGGCGGCGGTATACGCATTTGCGGGAGGGCTTCAAGATCGGCGATTGCGTCAAGCTGTCCTGACCTGCGATTGGATCAAAACGCGCGGCAGCCAGCGCCGGTCATATGTCGTGCGCATCGCCCCGCCGCGGCGGAAACAGGCGTTGCCCGCGTCGGGCCGCTCAAGTCGCGCCCGTCATGGCAAGCAGGTTTTGCCCCGATTTCAATACGCCGTCCCTGATGTCGTCGGTAATGGCCTGACCCAGGGCCGCCGCGTCGCGGGTCTTCAGCGCGGCCAGAAGCTCCTTGTGGCGGTCGATCTGGTAGTCTTCCGTGAGCCGCGTAATCACCTGGCGCTGAAACGGGCCAAGTTGCAGCCAGATGCTCTCGACGATGGGCATCGAAACCTGCGCAGGGTTGACCGTGTAGAGCGTGCGGTGAAACGCCTGGTTCAGCAAGGTCAGCTGATCCAGGTCCTTTTCGACGACCAGCCGGTCCATCCTGTCGTCGATTTCGGTCAGCTTGTCGATGACGATATCCGACATATAGGGCAGCGCGCGATCTGCCGCGTGCACCTCGACCGCGACGCGTAGTGCGACGAGTTCCTCAAAGCGGTCAGGCGTCATCATGGGCACCGTCATGCGCCTGTTGTCCTTGATCTGTATCGCATGTTCCGAGCTGAGCCGCCGCACCGCCTCGCGGACCGGCGTCGGGCTGAGACCCAGACGGTCTGCCAATCCGCGCATCGTCAGCGACGTGCCGGGCTCGATCGCACCCAGCATGATCGCGTTGCGCAGGCGCTCGTAAACGTATTCCTGCGTGGTCGCGCCGGACATCTCGGGGATATCCGGAATGTTGAGTTCGACTGTGGCGGTCATGACGCTGCCCCCGGAATATGTTGGCCCTCGGATCATGTTGGACGTGTTCATATTCGCCAAAATGATTGACGCATGCAAGAAATGATATTACGTTTTTGCAAAAGGTATCACAAATTACCCGACAGAATTGAAAGGCGGCGCATGTCCAACAACAAGGCCGAAAAATGGCTCGCGCAGCGCCCGGAGATCGACTCGATCTTCGCCTGCGTATGCGATCTGAACGGAACGATGCGCGGCAAGCGTGTCCCGGTCGATCAGGTGTCCAAGGTCGTCGAGGGCGGGCTGCGCATGCCGCTGTCGATCGTCGGCATGGATATCTGGGGCGAGGATGTGGAAAACAGCGAGCTGGTGTTCGAGACGGGCGATTCGGACGGATTGTGCGATTTTACCGGCCGCCCGCTGATGCCGATCACCTGGACCAGCCGCCCGACAGCGCTGGCGATGCTGTGGATGCGGCAGGAGGACGGAACCCCCTTTCCGGGCGATCCGCGACGGGCGCTTGCGCGGGTGGCCGAGCAATACAAGCAGCGCGGGCTGACGCCGGTGGTCGCGACCGAGCTGGAGTTTTATCTGGTCGATCCGTCGGAGGATCACCCGCAGGCGCCGTGTTCGCCGGTCACCGGCAAGCGGCTGGATTCCGACGGGGCGCTGTCGCTGGACGAATTGCAGCATTTCGATGAATTCCTGAACGACGTCTATGATGCCTGCGAATTGCAGGGCATCCCCGCCGATGCCGCGATCTCGGAAAACGGGGCAGGACAGTTCGAAATCAACATGCGCCATGTTGCCGATCCCCTGCGCGCCGCCGACGATGCGGTGCTGTTCAAGCGGCTGGTGCGCGGCATCGCCCGCAAGCACGGGTTTGCGGCCACCTTCATGGCCAAACCCTATGGGGATCTGTCGGGCAGCGGCTTTCACGTCCATTTCTCGCTGGTCGACGAGAACGGGGAAAACGTGTTCGACAATGGCGGCGACGAAGGCACGCCGATGATGCTGAACGCGGTGGCCGGATTGCTGGCGACGATGCAGCAAAACACGCTGACATTCGCCCCGCACGAAAACTCCTACCGCCGTCTGTTGCCCGGCGCCCATGCGCCCACCAACGTCGCGTGGGGCTATGAAAACCGCACCGCGGCGATCCGCATTCCCGGTGGCAACCCCAAGGCCCGCCGGATCGAGCACCGTGTCGCCGGGGCGGACGCCAACCCCTATCTGGTGCTGGCCAGCATTCTGGGCGGCGCGCTGCTGGGGATCGAGAACCAGATGGAGCCCGCGGCGCCGATCACCGGGGACGCCTATTCGATGAAGCTCGACAACCTGCCGCTGGACTGGGCTACGGCCATCGACGCCTTTCGCAAGGGCGCCGATGTGCCGACCATCTTTTCCAAGCGGCTGCAGACGATGCTGGTCGAATGCAAGATGCAGGAACTGCGCAAATTTGCCCGCCATGTGACCAATTTCGAATATGACAGCTATCTGGAAGTCGTGTGATGAATATGCAGACCCAATCCTATGCCGGCGACGGCAGCCACACTGCCAGCTATTACGCGGCCTCGGCCAATCCCGCGCCCGAGCGGCCCGAACTGGCGGGTGATCACCAGATCGACGTGTGCATCGTCGGCGCCGGATACAGCGGGCTGTCGACCGGGCTGCACCTTGCCGAAAAGGGCTACAAGGTCGCCATCATCGAGGGCGCGCGGGTCGGCTGGGGCGCCTCGGGGCGCAATGGCGGGCAGATCGTCAACGGGCTGAACGCCAGCCTGCAGACGATCAGGAAGCGCTATGGTCAGGACACCGCTACCTTCGTCGCCGGACTGGTGCAGGAGGGCGGCGAGATCATCCGCGAGCGGATCAAGACCTATGATATCAAGTGCGATCTGAAGGACGGCAACATCTTTACCGGTCTGACCGCCGCCCATATGCGCGAGCTGGAAGAGCGGATGGAGCTGTGGGCCAGCTATGGCATCAGGAACCAGGAGATGCTGGACAAGGACCAGCTGCGCAAGCACGTCAATTCCGATCTCTACGTGGGCGGGCTGATCGACCATTCCGGCGGCCATATGCACCCGCTCAATCTGGCGCTGGGCGAGGCGGCGGCGTTCGAGAAGAACGGCGGCACGATCTACGAGATGTCGCCGGTGATCGACGTGGATCACGCGGCGGCGCAGCCTGTCGTCAGAACCGCCAAGGGGTCGATGACGTGCAAAACACTGGTCCTGTGCGGCAACGCCTATCTGGGCCATGTGGTGCCGACACTGACCTCGCGGGTGATGCCGGTATCGACGCAGGTCATGGCGACCGAGCCGCTGGACGAGGCGCTTGCGCATGAGTTGCTGCCGACCGACACCTGTATCGAGGATATCCGCTATATTCTCGACTATTACCGCCTGTCGGGCGACAAGCGAATGCTGTTCGGCGGCGGCACGGTCTATGGCGGCGCAGATCCCAGCGACATCAAGGCCAAGCTGCAGCGCAACATGGACAAGGTGTTTCCGCAGCTCAAGGGCGTGAAGATCGACTACGCCTGGAGCGGCAACTTCGCCCTGTCGTTCAGCCGCGTGCCGCAGATGGGCCGCATCGGCGCCAACACCTATTTCGCGCATGGCTACAGCGGCCACGGCGTCACCGGATCGCACACCTTTGGGCGCATCCTGTCCGAAGCAATCGACGGCGATCTGACGAGGTTCGATGTTTTCGCCAAGGTGCCGTGGTATCCGTTCCCCGGCGGACGGATGTTCCGCGTGCCCTATTCGGTAATGGGATCATGGTGGTACGGGTTGCGCGACAAACTCGGCGTATAAACGCCCGCGCGCATTTCGCCTTTGCCTGATGTCTCAGGTTAAATAATGCGGTTTTTGATTTTGCATGCCACTGGGCGGAATTCGCCGGAGCGATATGCGCGTCAGCGCCCCTTTAATGACGCCCATTTTTTCTGGGTGGCCTCTGGCACTGCTTGGTTCAGACCACGAGATCAGTCCGCAGATTTCCATGTCCGCTCCAGCAGGCTGAACCAGTTTTCGTGGCAGAGCTTGGTCAACAACGCCTCATCAAACCCGTGTTGGGCAAGGGCGGACCGCAGCGCACCCAGCCCGGCGGCATCGCGAAGGGCCGCTGGCACCTGCGCGCCGTCGAAGTCAGAGCCGAAACCCACCTGATCCTCGCCCAGATGCATTATCAGATGATCCAGGTGCCGCAGGATCGGATCAAAGCCGCGATCGTCCGATTTCTTGCCGTCCGGGTTCAGAAACCCGGTGGCGAAGTTAACGCCGACCATGCCGCCGCTGTCGCGGATCACGCGCAGTTGCCGATCAGTGAGGTTGCGCGACGACGGCGTGACGGCATGGGCGTTGGAGTGCGTCGCCACCAGCGGCGCGTCGCTGAGCGCGGCGGCGTCATTGAAACCCGCCTCGTTCAGATGGGACAGATCGACCATGATGCCCATGCGGTTGCAAAGCCGGATCAGATCCTTGCCCGCAGCCGTCAGCCCCGGCCCGGTATCGGGCGAGGAGGGGTAGGCAAACGGGACGCCATGGCCGAACACCGTCGGGCGGCTCCAGACCGGGCCGATGGACCGCAGGCCCATGTCGTGAAACAGATACAGCGCGTCAAGGTCGGGGCCGATCGCTTCGGCGCCTTCGATATGCATGATCGCGGCGATGATGCCATTCGCCAGACAGTCGCGCAGTTCGGCGACGGTGCGGCAGATCTTGAACCGGCCCTCTGACGCACGCTCCATCCATTGCAGATGCCCGGCCATCGCCATCGCCACCGGTTGCGCCTCGGCCACGTCGATCAGCGGTGGCAGTGGCAGGGCATAGGGCGGATTTTCCATTTCGTCGTCGATGTCATGCGGCAGGTCGGGTGACGAGACGTAGATTGCGAAAAAGCCGCCGCCGAATCCGCCTTCCAGCATGCGCGGCAGGTCCAGATGGCCCTTGCCGGTATCGGTCAGCCAGATTGCCTCCCGATTGCCGGGATCGCGGAGCAGGCGCAGTAGAAAATCGTTGTGACCGTCAAATATGAGGGGTGCTTTGGTCATGTCAGCCACTTTTGAAACCTTCGCTCGCGATCAGCAGATCCTTGGTATAGTCGGTCTGTGCCTCGCGCCTCTGCAACGCCTCGCGGGTCAGTTCCTCGACGCGCGCGCCGTGCTGCATCACCAGCAAGCGTTCACACATATATGCCACAACGGCAAGGTCGTGGCTGACCAGAATATAGGTCAGCCCACGCTCCGCGCGCAGGGCATCCAGCAGGTTCAGCACCTCGGCCTGAATGGAGGCGTCGAGCGCCGACGTAGGCTCGTCCAGCAACAGGATCTGAGGCTCAAGGATCAGCGCGCGCGCGATGGCGACGCGCTGGCGTTGCCCGCCGGACAGCTGGTGCGGAAACCGAAAGCGGAAGCCCTGTCCCAGCCCCACATCCTCCAGCGCCTTTTCGATGCGGGCCTCGCGATTGTCGAAACCGTGGATCGCCAGAGGTTCGGACAGGATCTTGTCGACGGTATGGCGCGGATGCAGCGAGGCGTAGGGGTCTTGGAACACCATCTGCACCTGGCGATAGAAGGCGCGATCTCGCGGCGCCTTCAGAGGGACGCCATTAATGCGAATGCTTCCCCATGTGGTTGGCGCCAGCCCGCAGATCGCCCGCAGCACGGTGGATTTTCCCGACCCGCTTTCCCCAACGATGCCAAAGCTTTCGCCCTCCATTACATTGACACTGAGCCCGCGAACGGCCTGCACCTCATTGGCGCCATGGCCGAAGGTGACGATCAGATCGTCTATTTCCACCAGCACCTTCATTCCAGCCACGCCGGATCACGGGTCAGGGTCTTCAGAGGGCGCTGCCCGCCCTCGATCCGGGGCAGGCAATTCAGCAGGCCCTGGGTGTAGGGATGTTTCGCCGCGCTCAGATCCTTTGCCGCGATTTCCTCGACCACGCGGCCGGCATACATCACCAGCACACGGTCGCAGAACGACGACACAAGCCGCAGATCATGGCTGATGAAGATCAGGCCCATGCCGCGATCGCGCACCAGATCGTCCAGTATCTTCAGCACGTCCAGTTGCACCGTCACGTCCAGCGCCGATGTCGGCTCGTCCGCGATCAGCAGGTCCGGCTCGGCAATCAGCATCATCGCGATCATCGCCCGCTGCCCCATGCCGCCCGACAGCTCGTGCGGATAGGCGTTGAACACCCTTTCGGGGTCGCGGATCTGCACGGCGTCCAGCATGTCGATGGCCTTGGCGCGGGCATCTGCGCGGGTGGCGTCGCCGCGCCTGCGATAGGCCTCGACGATTTGCCGGCCCACGGTCATCACCGGATTGAGCGAGTATTTCGGGTCCTGCATGATCATGCTCATCCGCCGCCCGCGCAAGCTGCGCCAAGTGCTCCTCGACGCGCCGCGCAGGTCGATGCCGTCAAATTCCAGCCGTTCGGCAGTCACCCGGCCCGAGGGCGGCGTCAGTCCGAGGATGGCGCGCCCGGTCTGCGATTTGCCCGATCCGGATTCGCCGACGATGCCCAGCCGCTCGCGGCCCAGCGTGAAGGACACATCGCGCACCACGCGGACCGGCCCGTCCCGCGACGGAAAGGCGACGTTCAGCCCTTTGACCTGCAGCATGCCGGTCATTTTTCCCCCTTTGGGTCAAGCACGTCGCGCAGCCCGTCCCCCAGAAGGTTGAAGCCCAGAGAGACCACGAAAATGGCGATCCCCGGCATGGTCGCGACCCACCAGAAATCAATCAGGAACCGGCGGCCGCTGGCGATCATCGCGCCCCATTCGGGCTGTGGCGGCTGCGCGCCGAGGCCAAGGAAGCCCAGACCGGCGGCTGTCAGGATGATCCCCGCCATGTCCAGCGTGACCCGCACGATGACCGACGACATGCATAGCGGCACCACATGCCCCCAGATTATGCGCGGGCTGCGCGCGCCCTGCAGGCGGATGGCGGCGATGTAATCGGTGTTGCGGATGGTCAGCGTCTCGGCCCGTGCAAGGCGCGCATAGGGCGGCCATGAGGTGATGGCGATGGCGATGATCGCGTTCTCGATTCCGGGGCCAAGCGCGGCGACGAAAGCCAGCGCGAGGATCAGCCGCGGGAAGGCAAGGAAGATGTCGGTGATCCGCATCAGCACGGTATCCACCCAGCCGCCGAAATAGCCCGCCGTGGTGCCGACGGCCAGCCCGATGGGCGTTGCGATGATCGCCACCATGGCGACCACCATCAGCGTCAGGCGTGATCCATGCACGATCCGGCTGAATATGTCGCGAGCCTGATCGTCGGTGCCCATCAGATGCTCCCACGAGGGGGGCAGCAGCCGCGCGGTGCGCAAGTCGCCCCCGCGCAGGGGATCGAACGGCGCGATCATATCTGCAAAAATGGCCATCAGGATCAGCAGGATCACGATGCCAAGGCCCAGCATCGCCAGCCGGTTCCGGCGCAGTTGCGACCATGTGCGATATGCCTGACCCAGCTTTGCCTGACGGCGCGATGCGGGGTGATCGCTGAGCAGCCAGTCGCGTGTGGACATCTGCGTCATCCGCGCCGCCTGACGCGCGGGTCGAGCACGGTGTAGAGCAGATCGGACAGCAGGTTCAGCCCGACGAATATGATGCCGATCACCAGCGTCCCGCCCAGCACCGCGTTCATATCCGCGTTCTGCAGGGAGTTGGTCAGGTATTGGCCCAGACCCGGCCAGGCAAAGACGGTTTCGGTCAGCACCGACCCCTCCAGCAGCCCCGCATAGCTGAGCGCGATCACCGTCACCAGCGGCACGGCGGCGTTGCGCAGGGCGTGGACCCAGATGATGCGCCATTCGGCCACGCCCTTGACCCGCGCGGCGATGATATATTCCTGCGCCAGTTCGGCCAGCATGAAGGACCGCGTCATGCGGCTGATATAGGCCATCGAGAAATAGCCCAGCAAAATCGCGGGCAGCGCCAGATGCGCCAGCACGTTTCGAAATGCGTCCCACTGTCCCTGAATCGCGGTGTCGATCAGCAGCAGCCCGGTGATCTGTGTCACTGAATATTCATAGGCGATATCGATGCGCCCCGGCCCGGCCACCCAGCCCAGCTTGGCGTAGAATACCAGCAGCCCCAAGAGGCCCAGCCAGAAGATCGGCGCCGAATATCCGACCAGCCCGACCACCCGGATGATCTGATCGGGCAGTTTGCCCTGTCGCACCGCGCCCCAGATGCCCAGAGGGATGCCAAAGATCGTGCCCAGAATGATGCCCGCCGTCGCCAGTTCCAGCGTCGCCGGGAAGACGCGTGCGATGTCTTCGGTGATGGGTTTCTTGGTCAGGATTGACGTGCCCAGATCGCCGCTGAGCGCATCTTTGAGGTAGATCCAGAATTGATGATAAAGCGGCTTGTCGAGGCCAAGCGCCTGATAGGCCGCATCATAGGTCGATTGCGACGCCCGGTCGCCGACGACGGCCAGAACCGGATCTACCGGCACCACCCGGCCGATCAGGAAGGTGACGACCAGCAGGCCCAGAAACGTGACCGCCACCGTGGCAATCAGCTTGCCGGTTTTCATGCCGTAGAACGAAAGGGCGCGCCAGCGCCCTCCCGTGTTTGCAGGGGACGTTACCGCCATCAGTCCTTGGTCACTTTGCGGAACGAGTTGTCGTTGAACGACGGCCCGATGATGAAGCCGTTGACGTCGTCACGGATACCCAGAACCTCGATCTCTTGGAACATGATCACGAAAGGCGAGACCTGCTGGTGCTCTTTCTGAAGCTCCAGATACATCTCCGCACGCTTGTCTGCATCTTTTTCCAGCACGGCGGCGTCGGCTTTGGCGGTCATTTCGGGAATGTCCCACGCGTTGCGCCACGCCAGTGGCTTGCTTTCTGCATCGTCGCTGTTGTCGGGGTTGCGCGCAAAGGTATCGGCGTTGGTATGCGGGTCCTGATAGTCGGGGCCCCAGCGTCCGATATAGATATCGTGGTTGCGTGCGCGGTACTTGGTCAGCGTCTGCTGGCCGTCGCCTGGGATCAGCTCCATCTGGATTCCGGCCTCGGCCATGGTCTGCTGGATGGCCTCCGCGATGGCGGTGATTTCAGGCGTGTTGCGGGTGTCCATCGTCACGGAGAACCCGTCCGGCAACCCTGCTTCGGCCAATAGCTCCTTCGCTTTTTCGACGTTCAGCGCGTAGGGGTTTTCGTTCAGCGCCCCCAGGAACCCTTCGGGCAGGAACGCCTGATGGACCTTGACCTTGCCCTTCATGATGGTGTCGGCAATGGTTTGGTAGTCCACCAGATACTTCATCGCCTCGCGGACCTCGGGCTTGCTCAGGTTCTCGTTCTTCTGGTTCAGTCCCAAGTAATAGATCGACCCCTTGATCCCGCTTTCGATCTTGATGTCGGGGTTGTCGGCCAGTGCGTCCATCTCTTCGGCGCCAAGGTTGCGCGCGATGTCGATGTCGCCTTTTTCCAGCAGCAGGCGCTGAGTGGAGCCTTCGGGAATGTGGCGGTAGATCGCCCGCGCCATGGCAGGTGCATCGCCGGAGAATCCGTCATTGCGCTCCAGCACGACGACCTCGTTGGCACGCCAGTCGCGGATGGTGAACGCGCCCGATCCGGCATAGTTCGTCTTGAGCCATTCGTAGCCCATGTCGCCGCCTGTCTCGTTGCTCATCACCAGTTCCTTGTCGACGATGAAACCGACGGTCGCGGTCAGGCAGTAAAGCAGGAGGGTGGGGGCATAGGCCTTGTCCATCTCAAGCTCGAACGTCATGTCGCCGGTCTGGCGGATCTTCTCTTCGACGTTGCCGGCGCTCAGCCCGAACTGCGTCAGGATGAACGCGGGCGACTTGTCCAGCTTGACCGCGCGGTGCAGCGAAAACACGGCATCGGCGGCGGTGATCGGATTGCCTGAGGCGAATTTCAGGTCCGGCCTGATGACAAAGCTGAACGTCTTGCCATCCTCCGAAACTTCCCAGCTTTCGGCGATGACACCGAAAAGGTCCGAGACATCTTCGACGTTATACCCGACAAGCGGCTGATAGCTGTTGCCCAGCAATTCGGAGGCCGTGAATTCGAAAACCTCCGCCGGGTCGAGCGAAATGATATCGTCCAGCTGCCACGCCTGGATCAGCGTGTCGGGCGGCGTCTCGGCGAATACCGGGGTTGCCCCGATGCCAAGGGTTGCGCTGACAGCTGCTGAGGCGATCAATCTTGAAACACGTCTCATGGTGAACTCCCTTCTGAAAAACAGAGATCTGAGCGTCTTTTTCAGCACGGCGCCCTTGAATCCTGCTCCCCCATACGGTGCGAGGCGCGCTGATCTGTCAAGTTTTATCGGAACGCCCGGTCTTCCGCGTGCGCGTGTCGCGGGGGTGCAGGATTCCGTTCGGAAGCTGCCAAATTGTCCAAAAATCCGGCCAGGTTCCGGCCCCATCTGCCTGGCCGCACTGCTGCACGGCTGCCCCTACGCAATCGGGGAAACGCGCAGGCGTCAATCCCCGGGTCGCGATTAGGGCGACGCGCTTGACTCAGTGACCCAAACCCGCCCACGATATGGGATGGATGGCACCCTTTGGGCGTGGAAACATCAATAGAATAAATAACAAACGGGAGAATACGGATATGAAGAAACTGTGTTACGCGCTGACGGCTGCGCTGGCGTTCGGCGGTGCTGCATCGGCGCAAAACCTGTCGATTGCCACGGGTGGCACCGGCGGCACCTATTATCCCTATGGTGGCGGACTGGCCGAACTGATCGGAAAATACGTCGACGGCGCGCAGGCCACGGCCGAAGTGACGGGCGCATCTGTCGAGAACATGGCGCTGATTGCGCAACAGCAAAGCGATCTGGCCATCGCGCTGGCCGATACCGTCTATGACGGGTACAACGGCACCGGCGCTTTTGAAGGGCGGGCGGTGAGCGATGCGCGCGCGCTGGCCTCGATCTATCCCAATGCGGTGCAGATCGTGACGCTGGCGGACAGCGGCATATCGGGTTTAGCGGATTTCAAAGGCAAGCGGGTTTCCGTCGGTGCGCCGGGGTCCGGCACCGAAGTCAATGCGCAAGCCATCCTGACGGCCAGTGGCATCAGCTACGATGAATTCCAGCCGCAGCGCCTGAACTTCAACGAGACGGCAGATGCGCTGCGCGACGGCGACATCGACGCCGGATTCTGGAGCGTCGGCCCGCCGACCTCGTCGATCCTGAACCTTGCCGCGACCCGTGACATCAAGCTGATTTCCCTGACACCCGAGCAGATCGAGGCAGCGCGCGGCGAAGAGCCGGTGTTCGCGCCCTACACACTGCGCGCCGGTCTTTATGAAGGGATGGACGCCGATGTGCCCACGATCTCGATCCCGAACGTGCTGGTGGTGAATGCCGCCATGGACGAGGAACTGGCCTATCAGATCACCAAGGCGATGTTCGAGCATGTCGACGAGCTGATCGCGGTGCATCCGGCGGCCAACGACACCACGCCCGAATTCGCGCTGTCGTCCACGCCGATCCCGCTGCACCCCGGCGCGATCCGCTGGTACGAGGAAGCGGGCCATACGGTGCCGGACAACCTGCGTCCGTGACATATTCTGCGATGGGGCGGCTCATGTGGGCCGCCCTGTTCGTCTGTCTGAAAAGCCTTTCGGCAGCAGCGGGAACGCTGCAGGTTGTCGGCCCGGATGAGACGATACTGATCGAGGCGCCAATGGCGGAGGGCGGTGAATGGTGCCTGAGCTGGAACCATTCCGTAACCGGCGGCGCGGTCAGTGACTGTTTTGCAAGCCGGGACGGCCGCATGGTGCTGGACCGAACGTACCTGCACGATTTCGCCGCCGGTCTGGGCGAAATCGCCGGGCGCGGCCACGTCGAGACGGCCAGGGGCGGCGGTTATTGGATACGCGGCATGGACGAGCCGATCCGCGGCAATGCGCTGACCCTGCGCGTCGGCCAGCCGGGCGTCGATCACCGGTTGCGCATTGGCGCACAGGTCCACGCGCTGACCGATCTGGCCGCAGGAGAGCGCGTTGTGATGCAACTGATTGAATTACCCGACCCTGAGTAAACCAGACCCGAAAAGGCGAACCCCGATGGGCGAACCCAACCAGACTGAACGTTTCGATCCCTCCGCCGGACCGCAGCAGCGGCGCACCACGATGACGATCATCGCGACCGTGGGCATCGCGCTGTCGCTGTTTCAGCTTTATTCGGCCGGGATTCAGCCGCTGGGCCTGTTCTACCAGCGCTCAATCCACCTGTCGTTCATCATGGTGCTGGCGTTCCTGATGTTTCCCATTTCCGGCAGGGGCCAAAGGGGCGTCATCGCATGGGCCATCGACCTTGTTTTCCTGATCGCGGCCATCGCCAGCGGCGCTTATATCGTCATCAACCTGAATGACATCTTCGCCCGGGCCGGATTTTGGAGCCAGACGGATATCTGGATGGGCATCGTCACGACCCTCGTGGTGCTGGAGGCCGCGCGCAGGGCCATCGGGCTGGGTATGACCATGATCGGTGTCGCGGCCATCGTCTATGGGCTGGCCGGGCCGCGCGGGGCGCTGCCGGCCGTGGGCGAATGGCTGCCGGGGATCCTGTCGCACCGGGGCAACAGCCTCGACCGCCTGATCGGGCAGCTTTATCTGGGGCAGGAGGGGATCTACGGCCTGCCACTGGGCGTCGCGGCGACCTATATCTTTGTCTTCGTGCTGTTCGGCGCGTTTCTCGAAGTCACCGGCGCGGGCAAATTCTTCATCGACCTCGCCTATGCCGCAACCGGGCGCAAGGCGGGCGGGCCGGCCAAGGCCGCGGTGCTGGCGAGCGCCGGGATGGGGTCAATCTCGGGCTCGGCGATTGCCAATGTGGTGACGACCGGGGCCTTTACCATTCCGCTGATGAAGAAGCTCGGCTATCGCCCCGCGCAGGCCGGCGGGATCGAGGCCGCGGCCTCGACCGGCGGGCAGATCACGCCGCCGCTGATGGGAGCAGGGGCCTTTCTGATTTCCGAATACACACGCGTTCCCTATATCGACATCGTCATCGTCTCGATCTTTCCGGCGATCCTGTATCTGGGCACGGTCTATCTGTTCGTGCATCTGGTGGCGATGAAATCGGGCATGAAGGGGACGGCCCGCGCCGACCTTCCCGTCGTGCGCGATGTGCTGAAGGCGGGGTGGCAATTCATCGTGCCGCTGGGCGTGCTGATCTGGCTGCTGGTGAACAATCTCTCGCCCATGCGGGTAGGGTTCTGGGCGATTATCTCGGTCGTGGCCGTGGCGCTGATCCGGGCGGCGGTCGAACTGGTCTGGCTGGAGCCACGTCAGGGCACACATCTGACGGGCGCGCGCGTTGCCGCCGCCGCACGGCGCGGCATCGAAATCCTGGGGCAGGCACTGGCGCTGGGCGCGCGCAACGCGGTTGCCGTGACCATGGCCTGCGCCGTGGCCGGCATTATCGTCGGCGTTGTCGGACTGACCGGGCTGGGGCTGAAATTCTCCTCGATGATGGTGGCCTTTTCGGGCGGCAATCTGGTGCTGGCGCTGATCCTAGTTCTGCTGGCAAGTCTGGTGCTGGGCATGGGGCTGCCGGTGACGGCGGCCTATATCGTGCTGATCGTGCTGGTCGGCCCGGCGCTCAGCAACGAATTCGGAATGCCGCTGCTGATCGCGCATCTGGTGGTGTTCTGGTACAGTCAGGACAGCAATGTGACCCCGCCCATTGCGCTGGCCGGGTTCGCCGGCGCCGCGATCGCCGGATCAAAACCGCTGGAGACATCGCTGCAGGCGTGGAAATTTGCCAAGGGCCTGTATCTGATCCCGCTTTTCATGGTCTACAACCCTGAGATTATCATGGGCGGTCCGGTCCCCTACGTCATCTATTCCGGGATTATCGCCGTAATCGCCTTGGTCGGCTTTGCGGCGGCGCTTGAGGGGTGGCTCTTTGCCCCGATGGGCTGGCTCTCGCGTGTTTTGGTCGTCCCTGCGACAATCGCGGTATTTCACCCCGATTTCGCCATTGAAACGGGCGGTGCGCTGGCGCTTCTGGTGATCATGGGGCTGAACTGGATCCACTCGCGACGCGGCGGCGCGCGGGATGTTGCCACTGGGTGAGAGCGCCAACGCGTGCTGTCCGAAATCGCTGATTTCATGGAACTTCTGTCGGCGAACTCCGTTCCCTTGTTTGATCCACGAATATGGATAAGATCAGACCACGCCTGAGCGGGATTTGCGAGGCGATGACGCGGAACTGCCCAGAGGCGGGCCTCTGCACCCGCCCGTTCCGCCGTCGCCGGATCGACCCTGCCGATCAGCGTGCTGTGCTGGTTTTTGTCTCACCCCGGGCCAAGGTCAGGATGCTCCGGCGTGGCCCCGAAAGACATATCGGGCATCCCCGATGCAGGCAGCCGACCGGATTTACACTGTTAAGGAGAAACCATCATGACGTCCGACAAAAGCAAACCAACCACGACCGACGCAGGAATCCCCGTTGCCAGCGACGAACATTCGCTGACCATCGGTGCCGACGGCCCCATCGTCCTGAACGATCACTACCTGATCGAGCAGATGGCCAATTTCAACCGCGAGCGTATCCCCGAGCGTCAGCCTCATGCCAAAGGCTCTGGCGCGTTCGGCCATTTCGAGGTGACGCAGGACGTCAGCAAATATACCCGTGCCGAAGTGTTCCAGCCCGGCACCAAGACCGACACGCTGATCCGGTTCTCTACCGTGGCCGGCGAGCGCGGCAGCCCCGACACCTGGCGCGACCCGCGCGGCTTTTCGCTGAAATTCTACACCAGCGAAGGCAATTACGACATGGTCGGCAATAACACTCCGGTCTTTTTCCTGCGCGATCCGATGAAGTTCCAGCATTTCATCCGCTCGCAGAAACGCCGCGCCGACAATGGGCTGCGCGATCATGACATGCAGTGGGACTTCTGGTCGCTTTCGCCGGAATCGGCGCATCAGGTCACGTGGTTGATGGGGGATCGCGGTATCCCGAAAACCTGGCGCCATATGGATGGATTTTCCAGCCACACCTACATGTGGATCAACGCGGATGGCGAAAAATTCTGGGTCAAGTACCACTTCAAGACCGATCAGGGGAACGATTTCCTGACCCAGGCCGAGGCGGACAAGATGGCCGGCGAAGATGGTGACTACCACCGCCGCGATCTGTTCAATTCGATCAAGAATGGCGATTTCCCCAGCTGGACGTTGCACATGCAGATCATGCCCTTTGAAGAGGCGCGGACCTATCGCTATAACCCCTTCGATCTGACCAAGGTCTGGCCGCACGCGGATTATCCGTTGATCGAGGTGGGCAAGCTGACGCTCGACCGCAATCCGACTGATTTCCACACCGAGATCGAACAGGCCGCTTTCGAGCCGAACAATCTGGTGCGCGGTATCGGTCTGAGCCCGGACAAGATGCTGCTCGGGCGCGGATTTTCCTACTCCGATGCCCACCGGGCGCGTTTGGGGGTCAACTACAAGCAGATCCCCGTGAACCGGCCAAAATCGCCAGTCCACAGCTACAGCAAAGATGGCGCGATGCGGGTCGATAACGTCTCGGACCCTGTCTATGCGCCCAATTCCTATGGTGGGCCTGTGGCGGATCCGTCGCTCACCGATGACGGCGGGCTGTGGTACGCGGACGGCGACATGGTGCGCCGCGCCTACACCCTGCGCGAGGATGACGATGATTGGGGTCAGGCCGGGGCGCTGGTGCGCGACGTGATGGACGATGATGCGCGGGACCGGCTGGTCAGCAACATCGTAGGCCATCTCAAGGGCGGCGTCTCCGAGAAGGTTCTGCAACGCGCGTTCGAGTATTGGCGCAACGTCGACAAGAACCTGGGCGACCGCGTGGAAAAAGGCGTGCGGGGCAGTTGATCGCCGGACGTTTATCCGCTGCAAGTCGAAAAAAGACCCTTGCCAGCAACCGCGCGGTTGCTGGCAAGGGCCATGGCTTGTCAGAGCATTACAAGTTGCCGTTGTTGAGTTCTCCGGCAATGTGGTCTGCCTGCCGAATTGCCAATGCGACAATCGTCAGTGTTGGGTTTTCCGCAGCTCCGGTGGTGAACTGCGAGCCATCCGATACGAACAGATTCTCGATGTCATGCGTGCGCCCGTTGCGGTTCACGACGCCGTCACGCGCATTTTCCGACATCCGGTTTGTGCCGAGGTTATGCGTGGACGGGTAGGGCGGTGTCGGCAGGGTGCGTGTGGCACCCATCGCGTCATAGATTGCCTGACCGCGCCCGTAGGCGTGGGCGCGCATCGCCTTGTCGTTGGCATGGTCGGAATAGTGCACGTTGGCGACCGGCATGCCGAACTGGTCGGTCACGTCGGCATTCAGCGTCACGCGGTTGGATTCCTGCGGCATATCCTCGCCCACGATCCACATCCCGGCCATGTTCTCGTATGAATCGAGCGCGGTGGTGAATTCGCGCCCCCAACCGCCCGGATCAAGGAACGCCGCCATGAAGGGCAGGCCTAGGCTGAGCGTCTCAAGCTCGTAGCCGCCGACAAATCCGCGGCTTGGGTCCAGTTTCGCCTCGTCCTGAATGATGCCCGCCATGGTCGTCCCGCGCCACATCTTCACCGGCTTGTCGAAGATCCCGTAGACCGATCCGGTCAGGTGCCGCATGTAGTTGCGCCCGACCTGGCCCGAGCTGTTGGCCAGTCCGTCGGGATACATCTGCGACGCCGAGTTAAGCAGGATCCGCGGGCTTTCGATCGAATTGCCGGCAACACAGACCACCCGCGCCATCTGCTTGTGCTCGACCCCGTCCTTGTCGGCATAGACGACACCGTTGACGCGCCCATCCTCGCCATGCTCGATGCGCAGCACATGGGCGCGGTCGCGCACCTCCAGATTGCCGGTCGCCTCGCCGCGCGGGATGTCGGTGTAGGCGGCCGACCATTTGGCCCCCCATTTGCAGCCCTGAAAGCAAAATCCGGTCTGCTGGCAGGCCATCCGTCCGTCATACTCTTCGGAGTTGATGGCCATGCGCCCGGTATGAACTTCCTTGTAGCCCAGCTTTTGCGCGCCGGCTTCGAACACCTTATAATTGTTGCAGCCGGGCAGTCCGGGCCTGCCCTCGGTCCGGGTCACGCCCAGCTTTGTCTCGGCCTTGTCATACCAGGGCGCCATTTCGGCCCCGTCGATGGGCCAGTCCAGAAGGCTTGCGCCCTCGACGTCGCCGTAGTTGGTTTTTGCCTTCCACTCGTGATCCTGAAACCGCAGCGATGCGCCGGCCCAGTGGGTCGTGGTGCCGCCGACAGCCTTGACGATCCAGGCGGGCAGGCCGGAAAAGTCGTTCGCCACACGCCAGTCCCCCGACGTGGTGCGCGGATCAAGCCAGGCCAGTTGCCCAAAGCTTTCCCATTCATCGTTGACGTAATCCTCGGGCAGGTAGCGCCCGCCCGCCTCGAGCGAGACGACGGAAACGCCGCGCTGGGCCAGTTCATTGGCCAGAACGCCGCCGCCCGCGCCGGTGCCGATGATGACGACGACGCTGTCGTCACTTTTTTCAAATGGTGCAGTCATTTTGTCGCCCTCCCTCAGCCGATCCACGCAATGTCGTCAAAGCCACGATTGATGTAGCCGCCCTGCGAATAGGACTCGCCCTCGTAGCCAAAGATCGGCCAGACTGCTTTCTGGTTGTACAGTCCGGTCACAAGCCCGCCGCGCACCTTCTGGAAGAATGCGCTGTCCTCGATCCCGCGCAGCACATCCACGCGGTCGCGTTCCCACCCGATATCGAGGTAGGAGCCGTGCCCCTTGTCGCGCGCGGCGTTATTCAGCATCTCGATGCCGGCCTCGGTTTCGTCCACCGCATCCGGCACGTCATAGCCCTTGACCGCGGCGGCATAGAATTCGTCCGCCACCTTGTCATGTGGATAGATGTCGCGCGCCATCTGGATCAGGGTCGCCATCGTGTCCGGCTTCAATGCGTTCAGCTCGGTCGCCCAGGCCCCATCGCGCCCCGAGACGAAATTCGCCCCGACCACAAAGCTGGCCCCCGCAGCCGCGCCGCGCGACAATAGCTGGCGGCGGGTTAATCCTTTCAGGTTCAGTGTTTTGGTCATCTCCGGTTCCTCCCTGTGACCTTTGGCAACGGGCACAATTCTCCTTCGCGCCCGGCTGGATTATCCGTGGCTCATTTGAAACGGCCAGATCGCTCCAGCACTTCGATCTGATAGCCGTCGGGATCCGCCACGAAGAAAAAGCGCCCGACAAGCGTTCCCGCGGGCGCAAATTCCACCACCTTGCGGGGGGCTAGGCCCTCGGCCTCGAAACGGGTATGTTCGGCGTCGAGGTCATCGACAGACACCGCCAGATGGCCATACCCGTCGCCCAGATCATAAGGCTCCGAGCGGCCCTTGTTCACCGTCAGTTCAAGTTCGAAGTCGGTTTCGGGATTGGACAGGTAGACCAGCGTGAAGTCGTCAAAGTCCAGCCTGTCGGCGATCTTCAGGCCAAGGGCCTTGTCATAGAACGCAACGGAACGCGCCTCGTCCAGAACGCGAATCATGCTGTGGATGGCTTTGGCCATGGTGCTCTCCTGCGACAGTGGTTTTCCCATACCACGTTAGAGGAGGATGAATTCTGCCGGGTAGTACGGCACTACTACACTGCCCTCGGGACAGCGCGGGTGGCCATGGCTATTCTGCCGCCAATACCGCTGCGTTCGGCGCGCACTGATTTGACAGAAAAATCAGGCAGGTCGTGCGCAGGACCGAGGTGAAATTCTGCGGCTCCCCCTTCAGTTCCAGAACCTCACTGTGAAGGGTCGACAGGAACAGCGGCGTCGATGTGCCATCGCGCTGCGCGATCTCGTCGAGGATGGCCCAGAAGGCATTTTCCAGCCGGATTGACGTGCTCTGACCATTCAGCCGCAGCCGCCGCGTGGTCGAGGCATATCGTTCGGGGTCCTGTCCTGCAAAGACCTGACACATGCGTGATCCTCCCTTGTTCTTAAAAATGATAAACGAATACGAGCCACAAATCACGGCAGAATTGCCGCGCTATTTGGTCGCCGTTGCCGGATCGCAGTGCGCATGGACTTCCGCGTTTGATCGCTGTTCCATCTGCGCGCGATCTCATCGGGATCGGCGCTGCGGCGATCAGAAGGGATCGGGTTCCCCTTCCGGCAATGGCACGTTGAATGCGTTTATCGTCATTGAAATCAGCGTGTAATAGCCCAGAAGCCCGACCAGTTCGACCGCGCCCTCGACCCCGTAGTGCGCAACCACCGCCGCATAGGTCGCATCCGAGACCTGATGGGTTCGATGCAATTCATTGGCAAAGGCATAAACCGCCGCTTCGTCGCCGGCGATGAACGTCGGGGTTTTTCCGCACCGGATATCTTCGACGATCTGTGCCGCAAGCCCCTGCTGCAGGGCAATAGGGGCGTGAACGGCCCATTCGAACCCCGACTTCCAGAAGGCCCCTGTCACCAGAATTGCCAATTCCGAAACGCGTGGCGGCAGGCGCGTATCGTACCGACAAAACGCGCCC
Source organism: Roseovarius sp. (assembly GCA_036568405.1). Classification (GTDB taxonomy): domain Bacteria; phylum Pseudomonadota; class Alphaproteobacteria; order Rhodobacterales; family Rhodobacteraceae; genus Roseovarius. Next base: position 96,024 of record DATCSR010000034.1, on the reverse strand, counting down.
AACGCCTGCGCGCGGTCCGCCAGCTTTGGCGATTGCAGCCAGACCCGCAGCGGACCCTGCACAAGACCGCGCTTACCCCCTGCGATGGCGTCAAAGACGGTCTGCTGTTCGGGCGTCAGGGCGTTTTCGTCCAGGACGGGGTGGCGGTTGTCTGACATGAGATAGCCTTTCGGGTTTGGAGTGGGACGCACCCGCGGGCGCTGGGATTCAGCGGTCGAATGTCTTTACCGACATCATCCCAATTCCCGCTGGCCGTCCAGAGATCAATGTACCGCGCCGCACGTTGCCATCCAAAGCTGCCGATGCACGCAGGACGCGGTCTGACTGACGGCGCATTACCGGTTGCGGACAGGGGCCGCCGCGTCCGACCGATCCGGCATCATGCGGCGATTGCCCGATCTATCGCACCCGACAGCTTGTCGACCAGTTCTTCGATCTGGGCGTCCGAGATGATGAAGGGCGGCGCCAGCAGGACGTGATCGCCCTGTTGGCCGTCGATTGTGCCGGACATCGGGTAGCAGATCAGACCGGCGGCAAAGGCTTCTTTCTTGATCCGCGCGGCGATGCCGCGGCTTGGATCGAACGGCGCCTTGGTGTTGCGGTCGGCGACCAGTTCGACCCCGCGGAACAGGCCGCGCCCGCGAATATCACCGACATGGGCGTGCTGACCCAGCGCAGCGCGCAGCGCCGCATCAAGCGTGTGACCCTGCGCCTGCACGCGGCTTAGCAGATCGCGGTCCAGTATCTCGTCCAGCACAGCATTGGCGGCAGTCGCGGCAAGCGCATGCCCCATGTAGGTGTGCCCGTGCTGGAAAAAGCCGGTCCCGGACGCGATGGCGTCATAGATCGCCGCCGTGGTCATCAGCGCACCGATCGGCTGATACCCCGCGCCCAGACCTTTCGCGATTGTAATCATGTCCGGCGCGACGCCGTCTTCAAGACAGGCGAACAGATGGCCGGTGCGGCCCATGCCGCACATCACTTCGTCAAGGATCAACAACACGCCGTAGCGGTCGCATATCTCGCGGATGCGTCGCAGATATCCGGGCACGGCAGGCACGGCGCCGCTGGTTGCCCCGACCACAGGCTCGGCGATGAAGGCCATGACGGTCTCCGCGCCCAAGCGCTTGATCTCGGTTTCAAGCTCGTCCGCGACGCGCAGGCCGTAAGCCTCGGGCGTCTCATCCTCGCGGCGGTCGCGGTATTCATAGCAGGGGCTGATATGGGTCGTATCCGCCAGAAGCGGCGCAAATTGCGCCCGGCGCCATATGTTGCCACCGGCGGCAAGCGCGCCCAGTGTGTTGCCGTGGTAGCTTTGCCGGCGCGCGATGACGCGGTGCCGGTCCGGCTGGCCTATTTCCAGAAAATACTGACGTGCCAGCTTGATCGCGGCTTCGACAGCCTCTGATCCGCCTGAAACCAGATACACCCGATCGATTTCGCCCGGCGCATATGAAACCAGACGGTCCGCCAGCCGCTCGGCCGGCTCGGAGGTGAAAAAGCCGGTATGCGCAAAGGCGAGTTGGTCGATCTGGGCATGAAGCGCGGTGCGCACAGCGGCGTTGGAATGGCCCAGGCACGAGACGGCCGCGCCGCCCGACCCGTCCAGATACCGCTTGCCGTCGGCGTCGATCAGATAACATCCATCGCCGGTGACAGCGGTGGGCAGGGTGCCCTTGGTGGATCGTCCAAAGATATGCCCGGTCATGGGATCTACGACCGGACGACAAGCACAGACACCGGCGAGCGGCGCACGATACGGTCGGCGTTCGACCCCACCAGGAATTCGCGCACGCGGTCTGGTTTGTGCGAGGCCATGACCACCAGATCGCAGTCGGTCTCTTCGATCACCTCCAGGACCCTGCGATGGATTTTGCCGAATGCCAGATGCTGCTTGACGCTGATATCGTCGGGGACATGTTCCGCGACCAGCTTGTCCAGCGCCTTGCTGGCCGCCTCGACGGCCAGTTTCTCGTAATTGGGCGGAAAATACCCTTCGACCAATGGCATGCCCATGTCAGGCACGACCGACATGATATGCAGCTTGCCGCCAGAGGTGCGGACCAGTTTGATGGCCGCCGGCAGCGCTTTTTCCCATGATGCTATCGCATTCAGGTCGATGGTCAGAAGGACCGTTTTGAACATCGTCTCTCTCCTCAGGCCTGTGCGGTTTTGCGGGGCGCGCGCGTATTGCGGCCCCGCTGCAAAAAGACGATCAGGGCCAGCAACAGCAGCGCCGGAATGAACATCCAGTACTTGCTGGGTTGCGGCACGGGTTTCAGCACGCGCAGCACCTCCTGGTCCCAGTCCAGCCCGGCCTCTGCCGCCGCACTGCCGAAGGCGACGTCGTCGATGAACATCTTGCCGCCCTCGTCGCGGAAGGTCAGGCCGGCATTTTCCAGCTTTTCCTCGCCTGTGGTGCCTTCGGTAATCGGCACCAGCGCCACGAATTCGATCGGGTCGCCCAGATCGTTCATGCCTGCCACGCGCACCCGCAGCGTCTGTCCGATGTCGGTGTCGGCGGCGGCCTGCGTGATCGCTGCCGGTTCCTCCTCCAGATAGGGCGCGCTGACCATGTCCATCCAGAAACCGGGACGGAACAGGGTAAACGCGATCAGCAGCAGGACGATGGTTTCATAGAACCGGTTCTTGGCCAGGAACCAGCCCTGCGTGGCTGCCGCGAACAGCAGCATCGCCACCGTCGCGACAATGAAGACAAAGACGCCCTGCACCATCGTCACGTTGATCAGCAGCAGTTCAGTGTTGAAGATGAAGAGGAACGGCAGGGCCGCCGTCCGCAAGCTGTAGAAGAATGCGATCACGCCGGTCTTGATCGGATCACCGCCCGAAACAGCTGCAGCCGCGAATGAGGCAAGCCCGACGGGCGGCGTCACGTCGGCCATGATGCCGAAGTAGAAGACGAAGAGGTGCACCGCGATCAGCGGCACGATCAGACCGTTCTGCTGGCCCAGCGTCACGATCACCGGCGCCAGCAGGGCGGAGACGACGATGTAGTTGGCCGTCGTCGGCAGGCCCATGCCAAGGATCAGCGACAGGATCGCCGTAAGGAACAGGATGGCAAGGATATTGCCGCCCGACAGGACTTCGACCACGTCGGCAAGGGCCGATCCCACGCCGGTCTGGCTGACTGCGCCGACGATGATGCCGGCGGTGGCGGTGGCAATGCCGATGCCGATCATGTTGCGGGCCCCGACGACCAGACCCTCCAGCAGATCGGTCGCGCCTTCCTTGATCCGGGCGCCCATCTGGCCTTCGCCGCGCAGCATTGCCATCAGCGGGCGCTGCGTGATCAGGATAAAGATCATGTACATCGTCGCCCAGAACGCCGAGAGGCCCGGCGACAGGCGATCCACCATCAGCGCCCAGACCAGCACCACGACGGGCAGGATATAGTGCAGACCCGACCGCACGGTCGGACCGGGCAGCGGCAGTTTCGTGACCGATGCATTCGGATCGTCCAGCTTCAGCGGCGCCTCTTTGGATGCGACGTAAAGCAGCCCGACATAGGCAGCCGTCAAGACGACGAAGATGATATAGGGCGCCGCGACGGGGAAGGCGGGGCGGATCCAGCCCATGCCGTAGTATACAAGGAACGACAGCCCACAGATGACCGCGACACCGAACGCGAAACCGATCAGGCGCTGGACGATCGGCTTGGGCTCATAGGGGCGCTCAAGGCCCTCCATGCCGGCCTTCAACGCCTCCAGATGGACGATATAGACCAGCGCGATGTAGGAAATGACGGCAGGCAGGAACGCGTGTTTGACCACGTCGAAATAGGGGATGCCGACGTATTCGACCATCAGGAACGCGGCGGCGCCCATGACCGGCGGCATGATCTGACCGTTGACGGATGAGGCTACCTCGACCGCGCCGGCCTTTTCCGAGCTGAAGCCGACTTTCTTCATCAAGGGGATGGTGAACGTGCCCGTGGTCACGACGTTCGCGATGCTCGATCCCGAGATCAGGCCGGTCATGGCCGAGGACACGACAGCGGCCTTGGCCGGACCGCCTTTCATGTGGCCCATCAGCGAAAACGCGACCTGAATGAAATAGTTGCCGGCCCCGGCGCGATCCAGCAGCGAGCCGAACAGCACGAACAGGAACACGAAACTTGTCGATACGCCAAGCGCGATGCCGAAGACGCCTTCGGTCGTGATCCACTGGTGGTTCACGATCTCGGACAGGTTGTTGCCCTTGTGCGCGATGATGCTGGGCATCTGCGGGCCAAGGACGGTGTAGACCAGAAACAGCGTTGCCACGATCATCAGCGCCGGCCCCAGAGCGCGGCGCGTGGCCTCCAGCAGCAGCATGATACCGATGACGGACACCACGAAATCCTGCATGATCGGCGCGCCGACCCGTCCGGAAATATCGCGATAATAGACAAACAGATACAGGGCGGCAGCGGCGCCGACGATGGCCAGCGCCCATTCCCACAGCGGCACACGGTCCTTGGGACTGCCCGCGACGATCGCGGCCACGACGGCCAGACCGACGACGGGGATCCACCAGACGGACGTGCCATCCTTGGAACTGACGATGAACAGATAGGACAGCAGAAGCGGGATCGCGATGCCCAGACCCAGCTGGAATTTCGACCGTGTTGCGGGGAATGCGGCAAAGGCCAGGAAAATGGCGAAGGCAAGGTGGATCGACCGGCTTTCGGTGTCGTTGAAGACGCCCCATCCAACGATGAACGGGATGGGCGACGCGATCCAGAGCTGGAACAGCGACCACGCCAGCGCGACCAGCATCAGGAACGTCCCGACAGGCCCTGTGACGTTTCGGCCGCCAGTGTCGGCGGAGGCGACAAGTTCGTCCAGTTCGGACTGATCCAGACCGCCGCGGCCGGCCGCCTCGTTTTCAACGCGCGCAGCCTGATGCTGGTTCGGATCGTCGGTCATGTCTATCCCCCCGGTGGCCCGTTCAAAATGGGCGAGAATTCTTTCTTGATTGTCGTCGGGTCGGCTTGTCTGAGTGGTGGTTTCGGTGGCAGCCCGGGCAGGCTGCCACCAGCATCAATCAGGCGGGACTTACATCCAGCCCTTTTCCTTGTAGTACCGCTCGGCACCCGGATGCAGGGGGGCCGAAAGACCATCCTTGATCATCTCTTCTTCGGTCAGATTGCCAAAGGCCGGATGAAGTTTCTTGAACCGGTCAAAGTTGTCGAACACGGCTTTGACCACTTGGTAAACCGTTTCCTCGGCCACATCGGCAGAGGTCACGAATGTCGCCTTGACGCCGAAGGTCTGGGTGTCGTCCGGCGACCCTTCATACATGCCGCCCGGAATGGTGGCGGCGGCATAATAGGGGTTGTCAGCGATCAGCGCGTCGATTTCCGGGCCGGTGACGGGAACAAGAACGGTCTCGACCGTCGAGGCCGCTTCCTGAACGGATCCGTTCGGGTGACCGACCGTATAGATGATCGCATCGACCTTGTTGTCGCCCAAAGCCGCGGCCTGTTCGGCCGGCTTCAGCTCGGATGCGAGCGCAAAGTCGTCCATCGTCCAGCCCAAGGCCTCCATGACGACCTGCATTGTGGCGTACTGGCCGGAACCGGGGTTGCCGATGTTGACGCGCTTGCCCTTGAGATCGGCAAACTCGGTGATGCCGGCATCGGCGCGTGCGATAACGGTAAATGGCTCGGAGTGAACGGAAAAGACCGCGCGTTCCTTGTCGAACTTGTTGCCTTCGAAGTCGGAGGTGCCGTTATAGGCGTGGTACTGCCAGTCCGATTGCGCGACGCCCATCGTCATGTCGCCTGCCATGATGGCGTTGATGTTCGCGATGGAGCCACCCGTCGAGGGGGCGGTGCATTTCAGGTTTGTCTCGGCCGTGGTGCGGTTCACCAGACGGCAGATCGATTGCCCCACGACGAAATAGACACCGGTCTGCCCGCCGGTGCCGATTGTAATGAACTCTTCCTGAGCATGCGCTCCGGTTCCTGCGATCATTGCGCCCACAAGGGCCATCTGCTTGAGTATTTTCACGTATTTCTCCCGGTGATAGTGCAACTTTACCATGCTTAGCAGTAGGTTGCGTTTTTTAGCGACGGTGTTCCAGTGTTTCCTCCGAACGCCCTCACAAGCGAGACCCAAGTATTCTTTTCCGGTTCTCGATGACATGGACACGTCATGGATTAACGTGGAAATGCGTCCCGATCGGTCCAACTTGCGCTTCAATTGTGCAGATCACTATGCTGTAGCGCATTTAGCGTGTCAACGGAGCAGGCGGCATTGCCAAATCGCGTGGATCGGCGGTATCGCCCGCGTGATGTCTTCTTGCTAAGCGCTTGATACGGGCCACTTCGTGACGAATGGCGCGCTCGGCACGGCGGCCCCCTTTTCAGGGAGCCGCCGCCTGATCACCGGCGCAATAGCAGCGCCGGGGCCGGTCAGAGGAAGGTCAGACCGACCGAGATGATGAGCCCCGACAGGATCAGGTGGATCACGCAGAAACCCATGATATCCTTGGCGCGCAGACCGGCGATGCCGAGGATCGGCAAGGCCCAGAAAGGCTGCACCATGTTGGTCCAGGCATCGCCCCACGCCACGGCCATGGACGCGCGGGCAAGATCGGCGCCAAGCGCCTCGGCCGCGGGCAGGATCACGGGGGCCTGCACGGCCCACTGGCCGCCGCCCGACGGCACGAAGAAGTTGACGATGCCGGCCGAGATGAACGACCAGAACGGCAACGACGTTGCCGACGCCAGCCCGACCAGCCCTTCGGAGATGCTGGCGGCAAGGCCCGATTGCACCATGATCGCCATGATCCCGGCATAGAACGGGAACTGGATCACGATGCCCGCCCCGCCCTTGACCCCATCGGTCAGGGCCTTGAGCAGGTTGCGAGGCGTCCCGTGCAGCAAGATTGCAAGCGTCAGGAACAGGAAGTTGATCACGTTGAGCGAAAGGCCGTTGCCCGCCGCGAAATACTGTATCAGCCACGCGGCCCCGGCAGCGCCCACCAGAATGGACAGCACATAGCTGTTCTCAACCCGTTCGGCAGGGGTTTTCGCATCGGGTTCGGCGGCATCCTCCTCGGCCAGAAGCTTGGGGTCGACATAGACCGTATCTTCCTCGCGCGGCATCATGGCCCGGTTCACCAGGGGTACCGCGATGAAAAGGGCGATGACGATGGCGACGTTAAAGAACGAAAAGATTGTCTGCGACGTGGGGATGATGCCGGTGATGTCGGCAAACGGGTGGCCTTCGGTCGCGATGGACAGCGGGATGGACCCCGCCAGACCGCCATGCCACACGATGAAGCCCGAGTAAGCGGAGGCCACCAGCAGGCGGTAATCGACGCGGATCGTGCGCGCCAGTTCGCGCGCGAAAAGCGCCCCCACGACAAGGCCGAAACCCCAGTTGATCCAGGAGGCTGCAAGCGACACGACACTGACCAGCAGGATCGCGCCGCCCGGGCTGCCTGCAAGCGAGGCGAGGGCCGAGAGGCCTCGGCGCACCAGCGGCGTGGAGGCCATCATATAGCCGGTCACCAGCACCAGCAGCATCTGCATCGAGAAGGAGAGCAGCGACCAGAACCCGTCGCCCCACATGGTGACGACCTGCAATGGGCCGGAGTCCTGGGTCAGCACGGCAGCGATGCCGGCGACGAGGGTCAGGACCAGCACGAATACGAAAGGATCAGGCAGGTAACGGTCTATGAGGCGGACCATTGGACGCGATAGGAAATTCAACATGGCAGGTTCCTGTTTCAATAGATGTTGAAGCAGAGCCGGACTATATCAATCCACGAGGTGCGGGGGCAAGGCTCTGCCGTAGGTAGTAATCTGGCAGAATAAATCCGGTCGCGCCGCAAAATTACGCTCCCGCAGCGGAAGCGGGGATCTGAAATGGCGCTTTCCGTGGCTCTATCAGCAAGCGTGCAACGGATATCAAGCGGTCAGTGACCGCCGATTTGCGGACAATCGGCGCCTGAGCGGCCTGGCGGTTTTGGCCCGCCCGTCGTCACTTCGGGATCCGCGCCGGACAAGCGGGCAGACCGCGGCGATATCCGCACGGATTTGCGCGTGCGCAGGCCTGTCTGCTTGCGGTATGATGGATTTGCGCATGATATGCACATCAGGAGGGCTGCGATGAGAAATTCCAACTGCCGCCGGGCTTTGCCGGATTCCGCCAGCTACTTGCGCGGGATGATCGCCTGTCTGGCGCTGGTGCTTGTGACCGGCGGCGCGCATGTTGCCGCCGCGCAGGACCGCGATGCGGAATTCGAGGCGCTGGCAGAGGCGCTGCGCATATCGGACACCGTCGCCATCATGCGCGAGGAGGGGCTGCTTTATGCCGACCAGGTCGCGGACGCGATGCTGCCCGAGGTGGACACGGCCGGGTGGCAACAGCAGGTTGCGCAGCTTTATGATGCGAGCCGCATGGAGCAGCTGGTCCTGCAAGGGCTGGAGCGCGCCTTGGAGGGCGCCGATCTGGCGCCGATGCTGGCCTTCTACACCAACGATACCGGAGAGCGCGCTGTCGCGCTGGAGTTGGAAGCGCGCCGGTCGTTTCTAGACCCCGAGGCCGAGGATTCGGCCCGCGCGGCGGCAGCCGATGCGATGGCGCGCGATGACGGGCCGCAGGCCGATCTGCTGGACTGGGTCCGGCGGATGATCGAAGGCAGCGATCTGATCGAGCGGAACGTGACCGCGTCGCTCAATGCCGACATGATGTTCTGGCGCGGGGTCATGGATGGCGGTGGGCCGGGCCCCGCCGGCGACGCAGGCAGCGAGGCCGATCTTGCCGATGCCGTGACCGCCGATCTGGAGGCGACGCGCCGCGATACGGAAGCATGGCTGACCGCTTTTCTGATGGTGGCGGGCGACCCGCTGACGCCCGGACAGATGGACGCATATGCAACCTTTTACGAGACGCGCGACGGCCGCATCCTGAATGCCGCGCTGTTCGAGGGGTTCAATGCCATGTATGATCAACTGGCCTATCTTTTGGGTCGCACGGTGGGCACCTGGATGACGAGCGCGCCGCTTTGAACGGGCATTTTTTCCCGCTGTTCCTGCCGTGGGGCGCGCGCGGAAAACAGGGTTGACTCGGGGCGCCGATCGCTTGATAAGCCGACATCCCGGCAAGGGCGAGCCTTGCACCGGGGGTATCTTACATGACGTCGTGATCGACGCGCTGTCCAAGGTGGCCAGATGGCCGCGAACACCCGAACGGGGACCGGCGGACGCGGAAGTTTGAAGGAAAGACAGATGTTTGCGGTTCTGAAAACCGGGGGCAAGCAATATCGGGTTAAATCCGGCGATATGCTGCGCGTCGAAAAGCTGGCTGCCCAAGCTGGCGAAACTGTTCAATTCAACGATATTCTGATGCTGGGCGGCGACAGCCCGGTTGTCGGCGCACCGATGGTCGACGGCGCCTGCGTCCAGGCCGAGGTCATTGACCAGATCAAGGGCGAAAAGGTCATCCATTTCGTCAAGCGTCGCCGCAAGCACGGCTCGCAGCGCACCAAGGGCCACCGCCAGCAACTGACGCTGCTGCGCGTGACCGATATCATGGGCGAGGGCGCCGATAAATCAGGCGTCAAGGCCGCGATCGGCGCAGGCTCGGTTTCCGGCGCGGCGATCACATCGGGCGACAAGCCCGCCGCCAAGAAAGCCCCCGCCAAGAAGGCCGCGGCACCCAAGGTGAAGGCATCCGCGTCTGCCGGTGGCGATGACCTGAAAAAGCTGTCGGGCGTTGGCCCCGCGCTGGAGAAGAAACTGCATGACGCCGGCGTGACCAGCTTTGCCCAGATTGCGGCATGGACCGAAGCGGACGTGGCAGACATGGACGAAAAACTGTCGTTCAAGGGCCGGATCGAGCGTGAAGGCTGGATCGAGCAGGCCAAAGAACTGACCAAAGGTTAAGGAGAGACCAGATGGCACATAAAAAAGCAGGCGGTTCATCCCGTAACGGCCGCGACAGCGCGGGTCGTCGCCTTGGCGTCAAGAAGTACGGTGGCGAATCCGTCATTCCGGGAAACATCATCATGCGCCAGCGCGGCACCAAGATGTGGCCGGGCGCGGGCGTCGGTCTGGGCAAGGATCACACGATCTTTGCGACGATCGAAGGCCATGTGAAATTTCACACCGGGCTGAAAGGGCGCAAGTTCATTTCAGTCCTGCCAGCGACCGAAGCCGCAGAGTAAGCCGCGCCACCGACTGGCCTGAGATTTTACGGGATCGGCGGGCAACCGTCGGTCCCTGTTGTCTTTGGTGCGGCAAATGTGAACGCGTCACGCAACTCCACTAGCAAATCAACGTTGGCTCCATACATCTGAACTCAGGCCTTTTTCGGCTTTTGAATGTTGGAACATGCGGATCTGGATCGTCCCGCTGTCAACTGACAAAGCCTGTGGGGATTTGTTCGTCGGCAACCGGGGCGTATTTCAGCACGCACCGTTCTGCCAACGCTTCTGGAAAGGAGGCTGGACATGAATCTTGCCTATAATGAAATTCAACCCGTAATCACTGCGGGGATATTTGACCTGCGGCCCCTCCGCCCGTCGGATGCAGGGTTGATGACGCTCTACACCAGCGATTTGCGTGTTGCGCAGACGACGTCGTCCATTCCCCATCCGCTGCCCCCCGGCACGACCGAGGCGTTCATCGCCCGCTCCACGGCCGCGAACCGGATCGAGGATGCCTGGGCCATCGACGGCACTCGCGCGGAAAGCGGTGAATTGATGGGTGTGATCAGCCTGACCCGGCTGGACGTGGACCAGTCCGAGATCGGCTATTGGGTGGCCCCGCTGTTCTGGAACTCCGGCGTTGCATCGGCGGCGGTGGGGGCGCTGGTTGCGGCGAATCCGCAAAAGTCCCGCACGATCTTTGCCACCGTCCAGCAGGGCAATCCGGCGTCGGCGCGGGTGCTGACGAATTGCGGCTTCACATATCTGGGCGATGCCGAAACCTACTGTCTTGCACGGGGAGGCGCGGTTCCGACATGGACATATTGCCGAAAACTGGATTGAGCCGCGCCTGCGCATTGCGTATGGACAGCAGGGCAGGGCGCAGGGCGCCTCTGCCTGCGCATGTGGGGAACCGGCCATGAAATTTCTCGATCTCGCCAAGGTCTACATCCGCTCGGGCGGGGGCGGCAGCGGCTGCATCAGCTTTCGCCGTGAGAAATACATCGAATTTGGCGGCCCGGATGGCGGCGACGGCGGTAACGGCGGCTCGGTCTGGGCCGAGGCTGTGGACGGGCTGAACACGCTGATCGATTTCCGCTATCAGCAGCATTTCTTTGCCCGCAGCGGCCAGCCCGGCATGGGCAAGCAGCGCACCGGCAAGACCGGCGAAGACATCGTGCTCCGCGTGCCCGTGGGCACCGAGATCCTCGACGAGGATCAGGAAACGGTGATCGCGGACATGACCGAACTGGGCCAGCGCGTGGAACTGGCGCATGGCGGCAATGGCGGATTCGGCAACCTGCATTTCAAATCCTCGACCAACCAGGCCCCGCGCCGGGCCAATCCGGGGCAGGAGGGCGTCGAGCGCACGATCTGGCTGCGGCTGAAGCTGATCGCCGATGTCGGTCTGCTGGGCCTGCCGAACGCGGGTAAATCGACGTTTCTGGCGGCCACATCGAACGCGCGGCCCAAGATTGCCGACTACCCGTTTACCACACTGCACCCCAATCTGGGCGTTGTCGGGGTGGATAACGTCGAATTCGTGGTGGCCGATATCCCCGGCCTGATCGGCGGCGCCAGCGAGGGCAGGGGCTTGGGCGATCTTTTCCTCGGCCATGTGGAGCGTTGCGCGATCCTGCTGCATCTGGTTGACGGCACGTCGCAGACCGTTGCCGAGGATTACCAGACCATCATCACCGAAATCGAGGCCTATGACGGACCGCTCGCCACCAAGCCGCGCCTGACCGTGCTGAACAAGATCGACGCGCTGGACGAGGACGAACTGGCCGAGGCAAAATCGGTGCTGGAACAGGCCTCCGGCGGCCCTGTGATGACCATGTCCGGCGTTTCGGGCGCGGGCGTGACCGATGTGCTTCGGGCCCTGCGCGCCGAAATTGATGACGACCGTCTGCGTCACCGCACGGACGTCGAAGAAGAGCCGGCACCGTGGCAGCCCTGACAGACGCCAAACGGCTGGTGGTCAAGATCGGCTCGGCCCTTTTGGTCGACCGGGCCACCGGAACCCTGCGCGCCGATTGGCTGGACGGGCTGGCCGATGACGTCGCGCGGCTGCGCGCGCGCGGCACCGCGGTGGTGTTGGTGTCGTCCGGCTCCATCGCGCTGGGGCGCGGCACGCTCGGCCTGCCTGCCGGCACGCTGACGCTGGAGCAAAGCCAGGCCGCCGCCGCCGTGGGCCAGATCCGGCTGGCGGGAGCTTATGATGCCGCGCTGGCCGCGCGCGGTCTGATCTCGGCGCAGGTGCTGGTGACGCTGGAGGACAGCACCGATCGGCGCCGGTATCTGAACACCCGCGCCACGCTGGAACAGCTGATCCGACTTGGCGCAGTGCCCATCGTGAATGAGAATGACACCGTGGCCACCGACGAGATCCGCTATGGCGACAATGACCGGCTGGCCGCGCAGGTGGCGGTGACGGCGGGCGCTGACCAGTTGATCCTGCTGAGCGATATCGACGGATTTTACTCAGGCAACCCCTCGCAGGACAGCGCGGCACACCGCTTTGACACGATCGACGCGATTACGCCGGAAATCGAGGCGATGGCCGGCGATGCGGGGTCCGGCCTCAGCAAGGGCGGTATGAAAACCAAGCTGATGGCGGCCAAGACGGCGATGGCTGCGGGCTGTGACATGGCGATCACCAACGGATTTGTCATGCATCCGCTCGCCGCGATCGAGGGCGGCGCACCGGCGACGTGGTTCACCGCTCAAGGCACGCCGCAGCAACGGCGCAAGGCGTGGATCGGCGGCATGAAGGCACGCGGAAAGATATACGTTGATGCCGGCGCCGCGCGGGCGATGGCGCAGGGCGGCAGTCTGCTGCCCGCCGGCGTCACCCGGATCGACGGTGATTTCGGGCGCGGCGATGCGGTTGAAATCAACGGCCCGGATGGCGCGCGGCTGGGCGTGGGGCTGACCCGTTACGACGCGCAAGAGGCGACGCTGGTGCAAGGGCTGCGCTCGGATGCCATTGCGACGGTTCTGGGCTATCCTGCGCGCGCGGCGCTGATTCACCGCGACGACATGGCGTTCTGACGCGCCGATACAGATTACTGGCAGAGTTTTCCGGCAAGGAGCGACCCCATGACCGAACAGCAAGACATCCCCGCCCTCATGGCGCGCATGGGCGCCTGCGCCCGCGCTGCCGCGACCGAACTGGCCGTGACCGAACCCGGGCGCAAGGACAGTGCCCTGCGCAGCGCTGCCGATGCCGTCTGGGCGCGCCGCGCAGCGATCATTGAGGCGAACGTCAAGGATGTGGCCGCCGCCCGCGACAAGGGGCTGAGCGATGCGATGATCGACCGCCTTTTGCTGGATGAGGAGCGCATTCGCGCCATCGCCGACGGCCTGCGCGCGGTCGCCGATCAGCGCGATCCGGTGGGCGAGGTTCTGGCCGAATGGAGCCAGCCCAGCGGCATCCACATCCAGCGCGTGCGCACACCGCTGGGGGTGATCGGCGTGATCTATGAGAGCCGCCCGAACGTGACGGCGGATGCCGGCGCGCTGTGCCTGAAGGCCGGCAATGCGGTGATTCTGCGCGGCGGGTCGGAAAGCTATCACAGCTCCCGTGCGATCCACGCCTGCCTGAAGCAGGGCCTGCGCGAGGCCGGCCTGCCCGAAGAGGCGATTCAGCTGGTCCCGACGCGCGACCGCGCCGCCGTTAATGAAATGCTGAAAATGACCGGCGTCATCGACGTGATCGTGCCGCGCGGTGGCAAGGAACTGGTCGGTCTCGTGCAGCGCGAGGCGCGCGTGCCGGTCTTTGCCCATCTTGAGGGGATCGTGCATGTCTATGTCGACGCTGCCGCCGACGCGGAAAAGGCGATGCGTGTCGTTTTGAACGCCAAGACGCGCCGCACCGGCATCTGCGGCGCGGCCGAATGCCTGCTGATCCATCGCGATCTGGTGGGCGGGCTGGGTAGTGACCTGATCCGCGCGCTGATCGCCGCAGGCGTCGAGGTGCGTGCGGATGAGGCGCTATCGGCCATCGACGGCACCGTTCCTGCGCGCGAGGAGGATTGGGGCCACGAGTATCTGGACAGCATCATCGCGGCGCGTGTCGTGGGGGACCTGGGGCTCGCCATCGGGCATATCGAGGAATACGGCTCGCACCATACCGATTGCATCATTACCGAAGACCCTGCGGCCGTTCAGGCATTCTTTGCGCAGGTCGACAGCGCGATCCTGATGCACAACGCCTCAACCCAGTTTGCCGATGGCGGCGAGTTCGGGATGGGCGCCGAGATCGGCATCGCGACGGGCAAGCTGCATGCGCGCGGCCCGGTGGGCGCGGCGCAGCTGACCAGCTTTAAATATCTGGTGACGGGCGACGGCGCCGTGCGCGCCTGAATGCCCGCTGACTAGAATTCCAGCGTGACAGGGCCAGCCAGCGACACAGCCGCCTGCCGCCCCAGATCGTCCAGCAGATCGGGCAACAGCGCAAATTGCACCTGCGCGGCAGGCAGATCGTCCAGATTGCCCGGCTGCGCGCCGGTCAGCCAAGCCCAATGCTCGGCGTGCGGCGCCAGCCTGTCGCCGGTGACGGTCAGGGTGAGGGCATCATCCGCGCCGCTGAGCGTCAGGGTGCCGCCGAATGGCGCGGCCTGTTCGCCGCAAAGCAGCGCCAGGAACGCCGCCTGCACCACGCGCCGCGGCAGCGCCTCGTCGATTTGCCAGTCGCAGCTGACCTTGCCGGTATAGACGTCGCCCAGAATACTGCGGATTTCGCGCGCGCCCATGTTTTGCGCATCGCTCGACAATCCGAACGCAACGCGAAAGAACCGCAGCCGCGCATTGGCATGGGCCGCACTATCGGCAACCAGTGCCATTTCCGGCCCGTTCGGCGCCCCGGAAAGCCCCATCAGCTCCAGCCCGTTTGAAATGGCGCCCACGGGGCTGATCAGGTCATGGCAGATACGCGAGCCTATCAGCGCGCCGAAATTGCGGTTAGGCTGGGTCATATTCTTCCTTTCGGGACGGGCGTATAGATGAACGATTTCGCGGCATTTCTGGAGCCCGGCATGCGAGTCGAAGCACCGAACCATCCCGAATGGGGTGTGGGCCAGGTGCAATCGAATGTGGCGGGCAAAGTCACGGTGAATTTCCCCGATACGGGCAAGATGGTGATAGATACCAGCCGCGTCATGCTGCTGCCTGTCTTTGATCCCTGATGTTGGTTACCAAATGATTAACACCAGCCGGTTCAACCGTGACGGTAGCACAGGTGCGCGCGGGCATCACCCGCCAATTGCCGGCCATGTTGCCATTGGCCGTCCCGGCCAATAGAAAGCGGACAAGTGCATGTTCCCCGAGGACCGAATGAATAAACGCGCGGCCCGCAGCAGCCATAGTCCCGATTTTGAGGTCAGACTGGCGGTCAGCGCAGCCGATGTCCGTGCGGCGCAGCGCCTGCGCTACCGCGTCTTTGTTCAGGAGCTCGGCAGCGGCGGCGCAATGGTCGACCATGAGGCCGGGATTGAGGCGGACCGTTTCGATGGCTGGTTCGACCACCTGCTGCTGCGCGACCGCGCCCTGCCGGGCAGCCCCGACGATCAGGTGATCGGTGCCTACCGCCTGCTCCGCGGCGATCAGGCGGCGCGGGCGGGACAATTCTACTCCGAGGATGAATATGATCTGGGAACGCTGCGCGCCTCTGGGCGCACGCTGCTGGAACTGGGCCGCTCCTGCGTCGATGCGCGCTATCGGGGCGGGAAGGCGCTGATGCATCTGTGGCAAGGGCTGGCCGGCTATGTGGCCGATCACAGTGCTGAAGTGCTCTTTGGCGTGGCCAGTTTTCATGGCACGAACCCGGCAGCGCTGGCGGCGCCGCTGTCGCTCCTACGTCATCGCCATCTGGCCCCGCCCGAGCTGACGGCGCGGTCGAGGCGGTATCAGCCGATGGACCTGATTGCGCCCGAGGATCTGGATCGCCGCGCGGCGATGTTGCAGGTGCCGCCGCTGATCAAGGCGTACCTGCGGCTTGGCGGGTTTGTCGGGGACGGCGCGTTTGTCGACCACGATTTCAACACGACCGATGTTTGCCTGATCATGGACACCGCGCGGCTTGGGCCGCTGCACCGTGCGCTATATACGTCGTCGAGGGGCGCATGACGGCTCCGCCATGGCCGCGGCCCGAACCTGAGCTGCCTGCGCCCAGCGGGGTGGAACGCGTGCGGATCGCCCTGCGGACGGTGTTGCTGTTATCCGTCGTGGCCGTCCTTTTGCCCCTGCTCTTGCTGGTTCGCGCGGTCGAGCGCCCGCTGGTGGGCCTGCGCAGGCCGCTGTCAGGCTATATCGTGCAGGGTTTTTTCCGCGTCTGCACGGCCATTGCGGGGCTGCGCCTAACGGTTCGTGGCGCGCCCATGACGCAGCCGGGGGCGGTGGTGGCAAACCACGCGTCGTGGTTGGATATATTCGTATTGAACGCGCGGCACCGCATTGTTTTCGTGTCCAAATCCGAGGTGTCAGGCTGGCCCGTCATCGGGTTTCTGGCGCGCGCCGCCGGCACGCTGTTCATCCGCCGAAATGCGCGCGATGCGCAGACGCAGACATCCGCGCTGCAGGCGCGTTTGCTGGCCGGGCAGCAGCTGGTTTTCTTTCCCGAGGGGACGTCAACCGACGGTCTGCGGGTGCTGCCGTTCAAGCCAACGCTGTTTCAGGCCTTCTTTGCGCCGGAACTGGCGCCGATGCTGCATATTCAGCCGGTGACGGTGATCTATCATGCGCCGGATGGCGCGGATGCGGCGTTCTATGGCTGGTATGGTGACATGGATTTCGCCCCGCATGCGGCGCAGGTTTTTGCGGCGCGGCGCGGCGGGCGGGTCGAGTTGATCTATCACGCGCCGCTGCGTGTCGCCGATTTCGACAACCGCAAGGCGCTGGCCGCCAAGGCGGAGCGCATCGTGCGCGCCGCCATGTCGCCGGAGCGGCAGGGCTGAGGCATTAGCCCATCGCGCGGATCAGCTGCCCGAGGGAGGCGGCGGGATCCTCCTGACCCCAGATTTCATCGCCGATGCCGAAGAAATCCGTGACCGGCGCCAGCGCGGTGATAAGGCCCGCATCCAGCGCGCCCTCGGCCACGACGGGCAGTTCGATCATCTCGCTCCACCAGCCGAACAGCTCGGGCTCGGCTTGCTGGCCATCGCCAAGGCTTGTGGCCCCGACCGGGCCGAAGGCGATGTAATCCGCGCCAGCCTCGCCGGCGTTCATCCCCTCATGGCGCGACTGCGCGCAAAAGGCGCCGATGATGGCATCGGGCCCCAGCGCCTTGCGCGCCTTGCGCACCGAACGGGCGCCATCGGGCAGGTGTACGCCGTCGAGGCCCAACCGCTCGGCAAGGGAGATATGGCTGGCCAATACGACCGCGACATCGCGGGTATGGCACAACTCGCGGCAGGCGTCGGCAGCGCGGGCGATGCGGTCCTCGTCATGGGTGGCCATGGCCACGCGCAGGCAGGCGACGGGCTGTGCGTCGAGCACGGCGGCCAATTGGTCCTGAAACTGGCTGAGGTCAAACTCGGCCGGGGTGATCAGATAGATCTGTGGCTGCTCCTGGTCGCTCATGTCCGGCGCTCCCTCGGTTGGTGTTGCGCCGCTATATCCCAGCTTTTCGGCCGGCGCCACTGGTGGCGGTGCTGAGCCGGGTTGCGCCTGATTATTGATGACGCGTCGGACGTCGCCTGCTTTCTTGACCTCACGGGAGGCGCGCGATCAGGTGCAAGTACGCTCGGCCTGTTTGGCGTAGGTCGAATAGGATTTCCAAAAGCTCTTGTCGCTGGCGCGGTCCGATTGGCGAATGTCCTGCGCCGCTTGGGGATCGGAATAGAATTTGATCGCTTGCCGCTGATCGCCGCGCGACAGGTTCTGATCGGCCACGGCCTGAATGCAGCCACACAGGTAGTTCGAGCGCACCTTGCGATCCGAGGCAAGGCAGGCCGATTTGATCGGGCCATTGGCGGTGGGCGCATAAAGCGGCGCCGCGCCGCGCCGGTTCTTGGAGCGATCGCCGCCGCCACACCCGGCTAATGCCAGAATCATGCCAAGGATCAGGATATTCTTCATCGCTACTGCCTCACGTCTGCCTTCGGGGGAAATACCCCCATCTGCGCCCGTTGCCGGAGGGGGTACGTCCCCCTTCGCGGTCTGTTGTCTGCGGTCTTTCTGCCTGATCCGCGACGGATTTTCAATTGACAAGATGGCGCCTTGCTTTCGCGTCCCCTGCGCGCGAACCAGCTTGACCAAACCCTTGATTCACACCATATCAGCGCCATGACAGACCTCGCACACATCCGCAATTTCTCGATCGTGGCACATATCGATCACGGGAAATCCACGCTTGCCGATCGCCTGATCCAGCAGACGAACACCGTCGCCGAGCGTGACATGAAGGAACAGATGCTGGACAGCATGGATATCGAGCGCGAGCGCGGTATCACGATCAAGGCGCAGACCGTCCGCATTAACTATACCGCGCTGAATGGCGAGGACTACGTGCTGAATCTCATCGACACGCCCGGCCACGTCGATTTCGCCTACGAGGTCAGCCGCTCCATGCGCGCGGTCGAGGGATCGCTGCTGGTGGTGGATTCGACGCAAGGCGTGGAGGCGCAGACGCTGGCCAACGTCTATCACGCCATTGACGCGGGTCACGAGATCGTGCCGGTCCTGAACAAGATCGACCTGCCCGCCACCGATTGCGACCGCGTAGCCGAGCAGATCGAGGATGTCATAGGCATCGATGCCAGCGGCGCGATCCGCGTCAGCGCCAAGACGGGGCAGGGCATCGTCGAGACGCTGGAGGCAATCATCACCCATCTGCCGCCCCCCAAGGGCGACCGCGATGCGCCGCTCAAGGCGATGCTGGTCGATAGCTGGTACGACGCCTATCTGGGCGTGATCGTGCTGGTGCGCATCATGGACGGCATCCTGAAAAAGGGCGACCGGGTACGCATGATGCAAAGCGGCAGCATCCATCAGGTCGAGCGGATTGGCGTGTTCCGCCCCGCGATGACAGTGGTGGATCAGCTTGAGCCGGGCGAAATCGGGTTCATTACCGCGTCGATCAAGCAGGTGCGCGACACCAAGGTTGGCGACACGATCACATTGGACAAGGCACCCTGCGCCGCGCCGCTGCCAGGCTTCAAGCCGTCGGTGCCGGTGGTGTTCTGTGGCCTTTTCCCTGTCGATTCCGCCGAGTTCGAAGATCTGCGCGATGCCATCGAGAAACTGGCGCTGAACGATGCCAGTTTCAGCTACGAGATGGAATCATCCGCCGCGCTTGGCTTTGGCTTTCGCTGCGGGTTTCTGGGGCTGCTGCATCTTGAGGTCATCCGTGACCGGATTGAACGCGAGTACAATATCGAGCTGATTACGACGGCCCCATCGGTTATCTACAATGTCTTCATGCGCGATGGCACGCTGTTGCCGCTGCACAATCCGGCGGACATGCCGGACCTCAGTATCGTCGATCATGTCGAAGAGCCGCGGATCAAGGCCACGATTCTGGTGCCGGACGAATATCTGGGCGACGTGCTGAAGCTGTGTCAGGACCGGCGCGGCATTCAGCAGGATCTGACCTATGCGGGCAGCCGCGCGATGGTGGTGTATGATCTGCCGCTGAATGAGGTCGTCTTCGACTTCTACGACCGGTTGAAATCGGTGACCAAGGGCTATGCCAGCTTTGATTATCAGATGCTCGGCTATCGCACGGATAACCTTGTGAAAATGTCGATCCTCGTCAATGACGAGCCGGTCGATGCGCTGTCGATGATGGTTCATCGCGACCGGGCCGAGGCACGCGGCCGGGCCATGGTGGAAAAGCTGAAGGATCTGATTCCGCGCCACATGTTCAAGATCCCGATCCAGGCCGCGATCGGCGGCAAGGTGATCGCGCGCGAAACCCTGTCGGCGATGCGCAAGGATGTGACGGCCAAATGCTATGGCGGCGACGCCACGCGCAAGAAGAAGCTGCTGGAAAAGCAGAAGGCCGGCAAGAAGAAGATGCGCCAGTTCGGCAAGGTAGACATCCCGCAAGAGGCGTTTATCTCCGCACTCAAGATGGACGGATAGGAGCCGGGGCTCCTATCCGGAGCCCTCAGGCGAGGATCATTTCAGAATCGGCTTGTTGGCGCAGGCTGGAATGCGGCCATTGCTCAGGGTGGTTGACCCAACCGTATCTGACGGGAGCGAAATGGCAGTTATCCACATATCTGCCTAGATTTGCGTGACGGCGGATTCGGCGGCCTTTCAACGATACTTTGCTGCGATGATCGATATTGGCCACATTCGCCGGTGTCGCCGGAAGGGCGCCCGCGAATGCCTTTTGCAGATCGGACAGCAATGTAGCGAAGGAACGCGCCGTATAGGGAAGGGTCCAGACGGCCTGAAGCCCGTTCGGCAGGATCGTCGCCGCGTGACATTCGGCAGCGCGCGCGCGCAGCACTGTGGCGTGCGCGGACGAAAGCGCCGCGATCCATTCCTCGGGCGGCACCATAGCTGGGCAAGGCGCCTGCAGCATCAGGTGAAACGGTCCGCGACGGCGATTTGAAGTAATGAAGTCAGTCATACCTCACCATCGCGCATGAAGGTTAAGCAATGGTTATCGCTGCTAAAGTCTCTTCCGAAAAAAAGGCGGCTCTTGGACAGAGCCGCCTTTTGGAATGCATGGGCCTTCGGCCTGCTGCAGAGGTCTTATTCAGCCTCCGCCTCGATCGCTTCACCGGCATTCTGAACGTCGCGGCCGAATCCTTCGGCTGTCTCGCAGGCGGCAAGGCCCAGTACGGCGATGATGGCGAGTGTAGCTTTCAGCATTTTTCACGTTCCCTTTGTCGTTGCGTCAGGTGAACGCGCCGCATACCAATAGGTTCCGACCGGTTGCAAAAATCGTGCGACAATCGAAGGGCGGGCGCTGTTCGACGCCGGGCTGACATGGATCAAGGCAAGGCGCCGCGGCCCCGGTCAGAGTGGCGAAAATTGACCCCAGAAACGGAGCGGGACCATGTGGCGATTGGCCGGCATTTTGCATCTTTTCATCGGCTCGACCCTTGCAGGCAGCGCCATCGTCGCGGGGCTTGTCATGGGATACGATGATACAAAAGGCATTCTCGTCGCCGCTGCGTTAGGTTTTGTCATCAGCTTTCCGGTGACGTGGCTGGTCGCGCGGCAGCTCTGGCAGGACCGCTAACGCGTTTCGCCTTAAGTGAGCGCCTCGGTGTTGAGGCGAAATGCTCTGATCGCCGCCCGCACCAAGGTTGCTCCAAATGCAATCGGAGTGTGCCGGATGCGCGTTAACGAGGATAGAGCGTCCGGGTATAGGCGTTTTGCCTGCGCAAATGCTCGGGTCGGGCCACGAGTGGCCGAACAAGACAAAATGAAACCGCCCCGATCCGGTCAGGACGGGGGCGGTGAATTCTTCGGGATGGCGAGGCGTTCGCCGAATCAGCTGGGCTTGGGCTCGGCTGATCTTGGCTCGGCGGTTCTGGCCTCGGGTGCCTTGCCCTTGGGGTTGAGCGGATCATCCTGGCGCTGCACCGATCCCTCGAAATGGGCGCCGGATTCGATCGCGATGGTCTTGTGGATGATGTCGCCTTCAACGCGCGCGGTTGAGGTCAGGCGCACCTTGAGGCCGCGCACGCGGCCAACGATGCGGCCATTGATCACCACGTCATCGGCGATCACTTCGCCCTTGATTGTCGCCGTTTCGCCGATTGTCAGCAGATGGGCGCGGATATCGCCCTCGACAGTGCCTTCAACCTGAATGTCGCCGGTCGTCTTCATGTTGCCGGTCACGTGCAGGTCTGCGGACAGCACGGATGCGGGCGGCTTTGCCTTGGGCGCAGTGGACGCCTTGTAATCGCCACTCTGAGGCACCGCAGGCTTGGGCGCGTCCAGAGGTTTGTCATAGCCGGCCGGCTTGGGTGTTTCGCCCTTCTGCGGGCCAGGTTCGTTGATTTTGCTCTTAGAAAACATTTCTACCAGCCTTGATGAATGTCATTGCGTTGATGGCCTTGCCGTCCACCCTGATTTCGTAGTGTAGATGGGTGCCGGTGGATCGTCCAGAGTTTCCCATATCACCGATGTGATCCCCGCGCGAGACCCTTTGCCCCTTCTTCACGCGGATTTTCGATTGGTGCGCATAGCGCGTCTCGATCCCGAAGGCGTGCTCGATCTTGACCAGCCGCCCGTAACCCGACAGCCAGCCTGCATGCGTGACCACGCCATCGGCGGTCGCGTAGATCGGCGAGCCATGATCGCCGGCCATGTCCGTGCCGCTGTGCATGCGTCCCCAGCGCGGACCATAGCCCGAGGTGTAGCGAAACGCCCCCTTAAGCGGGACCGCAAAGGGCGCTTTTTCGGCGGCGACGCGGTAGAGGTTCAGGCGGTCCAGCTGGTTGAGCAGACGGTTGGCGCGGGCGGCGTCGGGCGAGGGCGCTTCGCCGCGGGTGGAGAAGCTGAGCGGCATCAGCGGGCCGCCCTGGCCGGAATAGCCCTTGCGCACGGTATCGAGGATCGTGTCGGTGCTCATCCCCGCCGAGCGGAACATCTTGTCCAGCGGCTCGACCGAGATGGTCATCGCATCCTCGAGCTGGCGGAAGATCTGGTCGTTCTGGTCCTGCATCAGGCGAATCTGCATCTGCATCTCGTCGGCCTGTATCAGCGCGTCCTGTGCGTCGGCCGTGATCTGATCCCGCTCGGCGGCGGTTTCGGCCAAGGCCTGCGTCAGGAAATCGACGGCATTGCCGCCAGCGCTGTCACCGGCGGACAGGATGTCGCCGTCTCCCGATGTCTCCAGCTCGGCTGTGAGGATATCGGCCTTGCCGCGAGCCTCATCGCGTTCCTGCATGGTGCGGCGCAGGGTGGACTGGATCACGCCGATCCCTGTCTCCATCTCGCGGCGGCGGGTCTCGGAGGCCAGAAGCTCGGATTGCATGACGGAGATCTGGTCGAGCGCGGAATTGAAACGCTCCTGCGCCTCGCGGGCCTCAATGGCGCGTTTGTCACGCTCGGCGCTCAGATCGTTCAGGCGGTTTTCGTAGGTGCGCTGATCGCGCTTGGCCTGTTCGCGGAAATTGCCGGATCCGATGCTGTCCATCAGCAGGATCGCCGTCGCGATGATCGACCAGGCGACAAACAGTGACACACCGCTGAACGCGATCACCTGGGTCGCGGGCCGCAGCCGGATAAAGCGTGTGTCGGTGTCGGAGCGCAGAAAGACCCGGCGTTCAGGAAAATGGCGCTCAAGAAAAGCGTGTGTTTTTATTGCGATCAGTGTCCGCAAGGTGTCCCATCCTCAGATTAGCAGTGTCCATCCCAAAAATGGCGCACATTCATTCACAGCGCGGCGCCTTGGGGTTTTGCTTAGACAGAGCGTGGACCATGAGCAACAGTTTTGGCCGACATCACGTCCCGAATCGCCCGAGAGGCTGAGAAACGGCAGTTTATTGCCGATTTGCGATTGGGTGGGCGGGGATTTGCATCGATATCCTGCGCCCGGATGTCGCAGGACAGCAGACCCGGCGGGCAACCGGCCACGTCCGGACGGTCGGCAAAGTGCGGGATCATGGGTATTTTGACCAAGAAAAAGCCGCGCCGCGCTGATTAAAGCCGCGCCGCGCTGATAGTTGTCCGGTCTGCGATCCTTAGGGTGGCGTCAGAGGCTGCGCGCCGCCTCCAGCACCTCCTGGGCGTGGCCGGGCACTTTGACCTTGCGCCAGACGCGCGCGATGCGGCCGTCGGCGCCGATCAGAAAGGTGCTGCGTTCGATCCCCATGAAGGTTTTGCCGTACATCTTCTTTTCGGTCCAGACGCCGTAATCCTCGCAGGTGGTGCCATGCTCGTCCGAGGCAAGCGGCACTGTCAGGCCGTGCTTGTCGCGGAACTTCTCGTGTTTGACGACGGAATCTTTGGAAATACCGATGACGCGCGTGCCGATCTTGTCGAAGTCGGCAGCAAGCGCGGTGAAATCAAGCGCCTCGCGGGTGCAGCCGGAGGTGTCGTCGCGCGGATAGAAGAACAGCACCACCGGCGCGCCGCGCAGCGCGCTAAGCTGAATTTCGCCTGTGCCTGCGGCGGGAAGCGTGAAATCGGGGGCAATGTCGGAGATATCGGGCATGAGCTGTCCTTGGTGATGGCGGCGTTACTGTTATATTAACGCTGTGCGGGCCGTAGGGAAGGGACGCATTGCGATGATCCATAACTAAGACACAAAGAGGGGGCGCGCCGAAAAGCCCCCCGCAGGAGCAGATGAACGACACGAGGTCCCAGCCGCCAAACGCGGAAGCCGATGCGCATGTTCGCGCTGCGCACCGCGTGCGGCGTCGGCGCAGGCGGCGCAAGGCCGGCCTGTGGTCCCTGCTGAGCATGGCTGTGCTGGCCGGCGCGACGGCACTTGTCGTGCTGTCGTACCTGGGCACGCCGGTCACCGTGCCCGAGTGGCTGCGTGTGCGTATCACCGAGCGGATCAACAGCCAGGCCGGGGAGCTTCAGGTTGACGTTCAGCAGATGGTGGTCGTGATCGAAAAGGGCTGGACCCCGCGGCTGGCCCTGCGCGCGGTCACCTTGCGCGGCCCGGATCGGCGGGTGATCGCGACCTTGGCAGAGCTGGGCGGCACCGCCCGGCTGCGTCCGCTTTTGCAGGGGCAGATACAACCGGGCCGGATTCAGCTGTCGGGGCTTCAGGTGCATCTGCGCCGCGACGACACCGGAGGTCTGGGCGTGCAGCTGGGGGCCGAGATGGGGATGGGTAGCGGTGCGGGCCGGCCGCGCGACGTGCCGTCGCTGATCGCGCAGATCGACGCGGCGCTTGAACGCCCTACGCTGGCATCGCTCGACCAGGTGAGCGCCGACAACATGACGCTGCGCTACGAGGATGCGCGCACCGGCCGGGCCTGGACGGTGGATGGCGGCAAGGTGTCGGTGGCGCGCGAGGGCGGCGTCCTGCGGGCGCGCGGCGATTTTACGGTGCTGGGCGCGCGGTCCTATGCCAGCACGCTGGAGTTCAATTTCTCCAGCCGGATCGGCAGCACGGCGGCGCAGCTGGGCATGAATTTCTCGGACCTGCCGGCGGACGAGCTGGCGCTGCAATCGCCTGCGCTGGCGGTTCTGGGCGCGCTGGATGCACCGATCTCGGGGGCGTTGCGTGCCCGGCTGGATGCCCAGGGCCGGCTGGGGCCGCTGAACGCGACGCTGCAGATCGGGCGGGGCGTTCTGCAGCCCAACCCGGCGACCAAGCCGATCGCCTTCGACGCCGCGCAAGCGTATTTTACCTATGATCCTGCCGCGCAGACGATCGAGATCGGCGCGCTGTCGATCGACAGCAAATGGGTGACAGCCAGCGCCGAGGGCACGGCGCATCTGATCGGCGGCACCAGTGGCTGGCCTGATGAGCTGCAGGCGCAGCTGCGGGTCAGCGACATCACCGCTGACCCGGCCGATCTTTATGACGAGCCCATACATGTGGATAGCGCCGCGCTGGATTTGCGGCTGCGGCTGGAGCCATTTCACCTGAGCGTTGGCCAGCTGAGCCTGTCGGACCAGGGCCGCCATCTGGTGCTGGGCGGCGAGCTGCGCGGCAGCGATGCGGGCTGGGATCTGGCGCTGGACGGGCGGCTGGACGGGATCGACCGCGCCCGTCTGATGCAGCTGTGGCCGGGTGCAGCAGTGCCGAAGACCCGCAAGTGGGTGGACGCGAACGTGCAGGCCGCCGATTTGAGCAACATTGATCTGGCCCTCCGGCTGCGGCCCCGTCTGGCGCCGCAGGTGGCGCTGGCCTTTGATTTTGATGGGCTGAGAACCCGGTTCATGAAACAGATGCCTCTGATGGAGGGGGCGTCCGGCAAGGCGGTTCTGCTGAACAAACGCTTTGCCATCGAGGCCGAGGCAGGACAGGTCGAGGCGCCGCAGGGCGGGGCAATCGATGTCACCGGCACCAGCTTTGTCGTGCCCGATATTACGATCAAACCGGCCCCCGCGGCGGAGGTGGCAGTGCGCACGTCCAGCGCGATTACCGCCGCGCTGGCACTGATCGACGAAGAACCGTTCCGCTTTCTGAGCAAGCAGGATCGCCCCGTCACGCTGGCCGAGGGGCAGGCGCGCGTTAAGGCCGATCTGAGCTTCCCTTTGATCAAGGACCTCAAGACCAAGGATGTGCGCGTCGCGGTAGCGGGCCGGCTGTCGGATTTGCGCAGCGATGTTCTGGTGCCGGGGCGCGTGCTGACGGCGGAGGCGCTGGATCTGCGGCTGGCGGAGGGCCAGTTGCGCATTGGCGGTGATGGCCAGCTCGACGGTGTGCCTTTCAACGGCCACTGGAACGCCGCGCTGGGCCCCGAGGCCAAGGGTAGCCGCGTCGAGGGGACGATCATGCTGAGCCAGCGCTTTGCAGATGCGTTCGGCATCGGCCTGCCGCCGGGCAGTTTTACGGGCAGCGCGCCGGCGCAGATTGCTGTTGATCTGGGGCCGGAGGAGGACGCGGCGGAATTCACGCTCACGTCCGATCTGGCGGGGCTGGGGCTGTCGCTGCCGCAGCTGAACTGGGCCCTCGGGCGCACCGCGCGCGGCGCGCTGGAGGTCAAGGGGAGGCTGGGCACACCGCCGCAGATCGACCGCCTGTCGCTTGATGCGCCGGGGCTGGAGGCCTTGGGCAGCGTGACCCTGAAGCCGGGCGGCCAGCTGGAGCGCGCGCTGTTTTCGCGCGTGAAGGCCGGTGGCTGGCTGGATGCGCCGGTCGCGCTGGTCGGGCGCGGCAAGGGCGCGGCGCCGCGGATCGAGGTGACGGGCGGCAGCCTTGATCTGCGCCGCGCCGATCTGACCGGCGGCGGTGGCACGGGGGCAGGCGGGCCGGTATCGCTGGCGCTGGACCGGCTGACCGTGTCGGATACGCTGGCGCTGACCGGTTTTCGCGCCAATCTGGATCTGGCGCGCGGCGTCGATGGCAGTTTCACCGGCCGCGTCAACGGCGGCGCACCCATTCAAGGCCGTATCGTGCCGCAGGCCGGGCGCAGCGCGTTCCGGATCACCACCGCCGATGCGGGCGGTGTTCTGGGCGCCGCAGGGTTGCTGAAACAGGCGCGGGGCGGCGAAATGGAGCTGCTTCTGACCCCGGCGGGCACGCCCGGAACCTATGAAGGCCAGCTGAAGGGCGGCAACATATGGCTGACCGATGCACCGGCGCTGGCGGAACTGCTGAGCGCGATCAGCGTGGTCGGGTTGCTTGAGCAGATGTCGGGAAGCGGCATCCATTTCAGCAATGTCGACGCGCGGTTCCGGCTGGAGCCGGAGCGGCTGACGCTGTATTCGGGCAGTGCCGTGGGCGCGTCGATGGGGATCTCGATGGACGGCTATTATTACTTTGGGGCCAAGCAGATGGACATGCAGGGCGTCGTCTCGCCGATCTATGTGGTGAATGCTGTCGGCGCCATGTTCACGCGGCGCGGCGAGGGGCTGGTGGGCGTCAATTACACACTCAAGGGGACGGCGGCGTCGCCCTCTGTCGGGGTCAATCCACTGTCGCTGTTGACACCCGGCATGTTCCGCGAGATTTTCCGCCGCGCGCCGCCAGAGCCGCCGCAACGCGCTGCCCCGCAAAGGGCTGCACCGGCGGGCGGGCAGGGCACGGAGGCGCCGCCCGCTCCGATCGTCAGGCCGATGGACCGGGGGGGAATAAACCGCCGCTGACGGCAATGATGAATGCAGGGCAGGGGCGCCATGAAGCTAAGCGAATTCGACTATGATCTTCCCGAGGAGCTGATTGCCACGCGCCCCGCGCGTCCGCGCAGCGCCGCGCGGCTGTTGGTGGCGCAGAGCGGCGGCATCACCGATGCGCATGTCACTGACCTGCCGGACTGGCTGCGCCCCGGCGACCGGCTGGTGCTGAACGACACCCGCGTCATTCCCGCCCGCCTGACCGGGCTGCGCCGCCGGACCGGCGCCCAAGGGCCGACCGAGGCCCGGATCGAGGCAACATTGCTGGAGCCGCGCGCGGACGGCACCTGGAGCGCGATGGTCAAACCGCTGAAAAAGCTGGCGATCGGTGAGGTGGTGACGTTCTCCGGCGCGCTTTCGGCAACGCTGGAGGCCAAGGAGGACGGGCTGGCCCTGCTGCGCTTCAACCTCCTCGCCGATGATTTCGACGCCGCATTGGCCGAAGCAGGCGCGATGCCGCTGCCGCCATACATCGCCGCGCGCCGCCCCGCCGACGCCGCCGACAAAGATGATTATCAAACAGTCTGGGCGCGCCATTCCGGCGCCGTCGCGGCGCCCACGGCATCGCTGCATTTCGACGATGCGCTGCTGGCGGCGCTGGCCACCAAGGGCGTCGAGGTCACCCATGTCACGCTGCATGTCGGCGCGGGCACGTTCTTGCCGGTCAAGGTGGACGACGTCACCACCCACAAGATGCACGCCGAATGGGGCGAGGTGACGCCCGAGGCCGCCGCGCAGATAGCCGCGACCCGCGCCGCGGGCGGGCGGATCATCCCGGTCGGCACCACCGCGCTGCGCCTGATCGAAAGCGCGGCGCAGGCCAGCGGCGCCATCGCGCCCTGGCGGGGCGAGACGGACATCTTCATCTATCCCGGCTTCCGGTTCCGCGTGACGGATGCGCTGATGACCAATTTTCATCTGCCGAAATCAACGCTCATGATGCTGGTCGCCGCATTGATGGGGCAGGGCAGGTTGCAGCAGATATACGTCCACGCAGTCGCCCGCAAATACAGGTTTTTTTCATACGGCGATGCATCCCTGTTGATCCCGGACTGAAACGCTGTCAATGGCGGCATCTACGCCGCGGCTGATGTCGCTGATGGGCGCGACATGAGGCCTGCTTCGTTGCAGGTTGCCTCCAACACGACAAAGGAAGACGCCCGATGATCAAGGTTCTGTCTGGCGCATGGGCGCTACTTTTCGGGATGATGCTGCTGCAGGTCGGGAACGGCATGCAGGGCACGCTGTTGGGTATCCGGGGCGAGATCGAGGGATTCTCCACCTTCGAGATGTCGCTGGTCATGTCGGGGTATTTCGTCGGCTTTCTTTTCGGCTCGCGCATGGCGCCCGAGATGATCCGCCGGGTCGGGCATGTGCGCGTCTTTGCCGCGCTGGGCAGCATGATTTCATCGGTGATGCTGCTCTATCCGACGTGGACAGACCCTTGGGCCTGGGGCGCGGCGCGCATCCTGATC
Source organism: Roseovarius sp. (assembly GCA_036568405.1). GTDB lineage: Bacteria > Pseudomonadota > Alphaproteobacteria > Rhodobacterales > Rhodobacteraceae > Roseovarius. The sequence goes on along the minus strand of DATCSR010000034.1, from coordinate 66,670 downwards.
GGGTTCTGCTTTTCCGGCGTTTACGTCACTGCCGAAAGCTGGCTGAACAATTCGGCCAGCAATGAGAACCGGGGCAAGGCGCTTTCGCTCTATATGATCGTGCAGATGATCGGCATCGTGTCGGCGCAAGCGCTGCTGATCGTGGCTGATCCGGGCGGGTTTATCCTGTTCATCATTCCGTCGGTGCTGATTTCAATCTCTTTCGCGCCGATTCTGCTGTCGATCAGCCCGACGCCGGCGTTCGACACGACCAAACCGATGACATTGTTGCAGATCTATCACACATCGCCCTTGGGCTGTGTCGGCATGTTCCTGCTCGGCGGAGTGTTCTCGGCGCAGTTCGGAATGGCCGCGGTTTACGGCGGCAAGGCGGGGCTGAGCGTTGGTGAAATTTCGGCCTTCGTGTCATCCTTTTATATCGGCGCGCTGATCATCCAGTATCCGCTGGGCTGGCTGTCGGACAAGATGGACCGCCGCCTGCTGATCCTGATCGCCTCGGCGGGGGTGGCGGCGGGCGCGACTGTCGCGATGCTGTTTGGCACCTTCTTTACCGTGCTGCTGGCGGCCGCCTTCGTGGTGGGCGGGCTGTCCAACCCGCTGTATTCGCTGCTCATTGCTTATACCAACGACTACTTGCAGCATGAGGACATGGCTGCCGCCGCGGGCGGGCTGATCTTTATCAACGGGTTGGGCGCTGTCGCGGGGCCGGTGATTACTGGTTGGATGATGGGCGCGATGGGGCCGCACGGCTTTTTCCTCTATATCGCCATTCTGGGTGCCGCCATGGCCGCCTACGCGGCCTACCGTATGACGCAGCGCCCGGTGGCCGTCGTCGACCCCACCGATACCTTCACTGCGGTCATGCCATCCTCGTCGCCTGTTGCCGTGGCCATGGCGCAGGAATACGCCATCGACGTCGCCCAGGAGGAGGCCGAGGACGACGCTGGCGCCCGCCCTGCGGAGGCGTGAGAACGCCTCTGACAGACCACGCGTGAGCGATATGTTGCTTTTGTAGTAATACTTTACTGTTCAACGGGCAGAGCATGGCGGTACCCTGTATTTATCGGCATTGGTCATAAAAGGAGCAGACCCGTGGTGAATCCGGACGATGTTTTGAAATTCTGGCTCGACGATGTCGGCGAGGATGGGTGGTACGCTCAATCGGACACGCTCGACGCCGATATTCGGGACCGTTTCGAGGGGATCTGGGAAAAGGCGCGCGCTGGTGATTTGGGGCTTTGGCTGACCTATTCGGCGGGCACGCTGGCCTACATCATCCTGATGGACCAGTTTCCGCGCAACATGTTCCGGGGCCATGCCAAAAGCTTTGCCACCGACCGGCAGGCGGTCGCGGCGGCGAAAACCGCGATCGGCCACAAGTGGGACATGGCCGTTGACGAGCCTGCGCGCCAGTTCTTCTATCTGCCGCTGATGCATTCGGAAAACCTGTGCGATCAGGAACGTTGCATTCGCCTGATCTGCGAGCGGATGCCCGAAACCGGGGCCGGCACGTTGCTGCATGCGCGCGCACATCGCGAAGTGATCCGCCAGTTCGGGCGGTTTCCCTACCGCAACGCCGCGCTGGACCGCAGATCGACGCTGCCCGAGACCGCGTATCTCAAGGCGGGTGCCTACGGTCACACCCTGCGCCAGTTGCAGCAGAAGGACGCGGCCTGACGCACGGCCCGCCACAACGGATTGCAAGCGCCGCACCCGACAAAAGGGCGCGGCGTTCGCCTGTTAGGCAGATGCGTTGTGCAACTGTGCGAAACGCTCTAGCATCGGGGTGAACGCAGCATCCCGGAGACGTACATGGCCCCCAAATCCTTTGACATGATCGTGATCGGCGCCGGTCCCGGCGGCTATGTCGCCGCCATTCGCGGCGCACAGCTTGGTCTGAATATCGCGATCATCGAGCGCGAGAATATGGGCGGCATTTGCCTGAATTGGGGCTGCATCCCGACCAAGGCGATGCTGCGATCCTCCGAGGTGTTCCACCTGATGCACCGCGCCAAGGAATTTGGCCTGACAGCGGACAAGATCGGCTATGATCTGGACGCGGTGGTCAAGCGGTCGCGCGGGGTGGCCAAACAGCTGTCCGATGGTATCAGCCATCTGATGAAAAAGAATAAGATCAGCGTGTTCCGCGGCGAAGCTCACCTGCCCGCCAAGGGCAAGGTTGCGGTCAAGATGGATAAGGGCGACGACGAGGAATTGACGTCCAAGCACATTGTCATTGCCACTGGCGCGCGCGCCCGCGAGCTTCCGGGGCTGGAGGCTGACGGCGATCTGGTCTGGACCTACCGCCACGCATTGGTGCCGCCGCGCATGCCCAAGAAGCTTCTGGTGATCGGGTCAGGCGCCATCGGAATTGAATTTGCGAGCTTTTACAACACCCTGGGGTGTGAGACGACCGTTGTCGAGGTGATGGACCGTATCCTGCCGGTGGAAGACGCCGAAATCTCGAAATTCGCGAAGAAGCAGTTCGAGAAGCAAGGCATGACCATTCTCCAGAAGGCTGGCGTCAAGCAGCTTGATCGCGGCAAGGGCAAGGTGACGGCGCATATAGAGACGAACGGCAAGACCGAGAAGCACGAGTTCGACACGGTGATCTCCGCCGTCGGCATCGTCGGCAACACGGAAAACCTCGGACTGGAAGAGCTGGGCGTCAAGATTGACCGCACCCACGTCCTGACCGATGAATACTGCCGCACGGACGTGGACGGCCTCTATGCCATCGGCGACATCGCCGGTGCGCCATGGCTGGCACACAAGGCCAGCCATGAGGGCGTCATGGTGGCCGAACTGATCGCGGGGCAAAAACCGCATCCGGTCAAGGCCAACAGCATCGCTGGCTGCACCTATTCCAACCCGCAGATCGCGTCAGTCGGCTATACCGAGGCGAAAGCCAAGGAACTGGGATATGACATCAAGGTCGGGCGTTTTCCCTTTATCGGCAACGGCAAGGCGATCGCATTGGGCGAGGCCGAGGGCATGGTGAAAACCATCTTTGACGCCAAGACAGGCGAGTTGCTGGGCGCGCATATGATCGGGGCCGAAGTGACCGAACTGATCCAGGGCTATGTCGTCGGGCGCCAGTTGGAGACAACCGAAGAAGACCTCATGAATGCCGTCTTCCCGCACCCGACCCTAAGCGAAATGATGCACGAAAGCGTGCTGGACGCCTATGGCCGCGTCATCCATATGTGAGGATCACGATCAGCTTGCCTTGTCTTCCAGCCAGTCACGCAAGGCCACCGCGTTATTGTGCGTCTCGTCCTTGGCGCCATAAATCAAGGTGACGCGGCCGTCACGGACCCTCTCGATCAGGGCCTTTACTGAATCGTTGCGATCCAACTCATTCCGATAACGACGTTGAAACTGGTCCCATTTCTCGGGGTCATGGTCGAACCATTTGCGCAACTCGTCGCTCGGGGCTACCTCCTTGCACCATTCGTCCAGATCCAGATCCTCCTTGGACACACCGCGCGGCCAGATCCTGTCAACCAGAACGCGGTAGCCGTCATTTTCTGCCATCTCCTCGTAGGCGCGTCTTGTGCGAATATCCATGATAGGCCTCCTTTCCTAAGAAACATCTTAGGGCGTATTAAGTTTCTCACGCAAACGTTCCACTTCTGTTCGCGAATACGGGTTGGAAGGCCCGCTGCCATACACTATCTGTTAATCTTCACTCCCCGGAGGCACCATGGCTGAGCTGAAGTACATCGAGGTCCGCGGCGCACGCGAGCACAATCTGAAGAGCATCGACGTGGATATCCCGCGCGATCAACTGGTGGTCATCACCGGTCTGTCGGGGTCGGGAAAATCCAGCCTGGCCTTCGATACGATCTATGCCGAAGGGCAGCGCCGCTATGTCGAATCCCTGTCCGCCTACGCGCGCCAGTTCCTTGACATGATGCAGAAACCGGACGTTGATCACATCAGCGGACTGTCACCGGCCATCAGTATCGAGCAAAAGACGACCAGCAAGAACCCCCGGTCGACCGTCGGCACCGTAACGGAAATATACGACTACCTCCGCCTGCTCTTTGCGCGCGCCGGCACGCCCTATTCCCCCGCCACCGGCAAGCCGATCGAGGCGCAGCAGGTGCAAGACATGGTTGACCGGATCATGGGCATGGAGGAGGGCACACGCGCCTATCTTCTGGCCCCTATCGTGCGCGACCGCAAAGGCGAATACCGCAAGGAATTCATCGAGTTGCGCAAGAACGGTTTTCAGCGCGTCAAAGTGAACGGCGAGTTCTACGAGCTGGACGAGCCGCCGACGCTGGACAAGAAATTCCGCCACGACATCGACGTTGTCGTTGACCGTCTGGTGGTCAAAGAGGGGCTGGAGACGCGTCTGGCCGATTCACTGCGTACCGCACTGGACCTGGCCGATGGCATCGCCATTCTTGAAACCGCACCCAGCGAAGGCGAGCCCGAGCGCCTCACCTTTTCCGAGAAATTCGCCTGTCCGGTCAGCGGCTTCACCATCCCCGAGATCGAGCCGCGCTTGTTCTCCTTCAATGCGCCCTTCGGTGCCTGCCCGGTTTGCGATGGTCTGGGGGTCGAGCTGTTCTTTGATGAACGGCTCATCGTGCCGGATCAGAACCTGAAGATCTACGACGGCGCGCTGGCCCCCTGGCGCAAGGGGAAAAGCCCGTATTTCAAGCAAACGATCGAGGCGATCGCCAAGCATTACGAATTCGACCAGAAAACCAAGTGGAAGGATCTGCCAGCCCACGTGCAGCAGGTTTTCCTGTACGGCTCGGGCGAGGACGAGATCGCCTTTCGCTATGACGAGGGCGGCCGTGTCTACAACGTATCGCGCGTGTTCGAGGGGGTCATCCCCAACATGGAGCGCCGCTATCGCGAGACGGATTCTGGCTGGGTGCGCGAAGAATTTGAGCGCTATCAGAACAACCGGTCCTGCGGCGCCTGCGAAGGCTATCGACTGCGCGAAGAGGCACTGGCGGTCAAGATCGGCCCCGCCGGAGGAAGTCCGGAAGAACTGCTGCATGTGGGACAGGTCGTGCAGATGTCGATCCGGGAGGCGCTGGAATGGGTGACGCAAGCGCCCGAGAAGCTGAGCAAGCAGAAGAACGAGATCGCGCGCGCAATTCTCAAGGAAATTCGCGAACGTCTGGGCTTCCTGAACAATGTCGGCCTGGAATACCTGACGCTCTGCCGCAATGCCGGCACTTTGTCGGGCGGCGAATCGCAACGGATCAGGCTGGCCAGCCAGATTGGCAGCGGGCTGACCGGTGTTCTCTATGTGCTGGACGAGCCATCAATCGGCCTGCACCAGCGCGACAATGACCGTCTGCTGCTGACGCTGAAAAACCTGCGGGATCAGGGCAATACCGTGATCGTCGTCGAACACGACGAAGAGGCGATCCGCGAGGCCGACTATGTCTTTGACATTGGCCCCGGTGCCGGCGTGCATGGCGGCGAAGTGGTCAGCCACGGAGTTCCATCAGTGGTGGCGGCTGATCCAAGTTCCATCACTGGTCAGTATTTGTCCGGGGTGCGCTCAATCCCTGTTCCCGCCAAGCGGCGCAAAGGCAATGGCAAGAAATTGAAGGTGGTCAAGGCGACGGGTAATAACCTGAAAAACGTCACCGCCGAATTCCCTTTGGGCAAGTTCGTGTGCGTCTCGGGCGTGTCGGGGGGCGGCAAGTCGACGCTGACGATCGAGACGCTGTTCAAGACCGCGTCGATGCAGTTGAACGGCGCGCGCCAGACGCCCGCGCCCTGCGAGACAATCAAGGGGCTCGAGCATCTGGACAAGGTGATCGACATCGACCAACGCCCCATCGGGCGTACGCCGCGGTCGAACCCGGCGACCTATACGGGCGCGTTCACGCCCATCCGAGACTGGTTTGCGAACCTGCCCGAATCCAAGGCGCGCGGGTACAAGCCGGGGCGGTTTAGTTTTAACGTCAAGGGCGGGCGCTGCGAGGCGTGTCAGGGCGACGGCGTCATCAAGATCGAAATGCACTTTCTGCCGGATGTCTATGTCACCTGCGAGACATGCCAAGGCGCGCGGTACAATCGTGAGACTCTGGAAATTTGCTTCAAAAGAAAGAGTATAGCAGACGTTCTTGATATGACGGTTGAGGACGCGCAGGAGTTTTTCAAGGCGGTTCCGTCAATCCGCGAGAAGATGGACGCGCTGGTGCGCGTCGGCCTTGGCTATATCAAGGTCGGCCAGCAGGCGACGACGCTTTCGGGCGGTGAGGCGCAGCGCGTGAAGCTGTCCAAGGAGTTGGCGAAACGCTCGACGGGCCGGACGCTTTACATTCTGGACGAGCCGACGACCGGCCTGCATTTCGAGGATGTGAAAAAGCTGCTGGAGGTGCTGCACGAACTGGTCGACAGCGGCAACACCGTGATCGTGATCGAGCATAACCTCGACGTTATCAAGACGGCGGACTGGATCATCGACATCGGTCCCGAGGGCGGCGATGGCGGCGGGGAAGTTGTCGCGGTTGGCACGCCTGAAAAAGTGGCGGACGAGCCGCTCAGCCACACCGGTCACTATCTGAAACCGATGTTGCAGCCGCGCAGGGTGGCGGCGGAGTAGAGCGCTGTCAGCCCGCCGCGTTGCGGGCGCCGGTGGTCGTGTCGAACCATGCCAGGGCGCTTTTCAGATCCGCTGGCCGACCGAGGAAGTAGCCTTGCGCCAGCGGGACGCCAAGATCGTGAAGGGTGCTTAGCTCGGCTTCGGTTTCGATGCCCTCGGCAATGATCGCGGCGTCGATCTCGACGGCAAAGCGTACCAGTGCGGCGGCAAGGGACCGGCGCACGATATCATCGTCGATCCGGCTGGTCAGCGAGATGTCCAGCTTGATGATGTCGGGGCGCAGGCGCACGATATGTTGCAGGCCGGAATACCCCGCACCGGCATCGTCGATCGCCAGGCGCACCCCGCGAAAGCGCAGCGTGTCCAATTCGGCCAAAAGCCCGTCATAATCGCTGACCATCGCGTGTTCGGTGACCTCCAGAACGATCCGCTCGGCCGGCCAGCGGGCGAAAACATCGCGCAGCCGCCCCGTTGCGACCGTCGCCGGAGAGGCGTTGACCGATACGTAGGCGGCGGCGGGCAGCACCTGCAGCGCCTCCAACGCCTTTTCGATCACGCAAATCTCCAACTCTGCCTGAAGGCCGACGATTGCGGCATCGTCGAACCACAGATTCGGCGCGCGGTAGGGTTGCGCGCGAAAGCGGCACAACGCCTCGAACCCCTTGGGTCGCCGGGCGGCGGCGTCCATGATCGGCTGATAGGCAATGTCGAACTCGCGGTGTTGCAGGATGCCGTCTATGATGCGGTGGGTGGCATCATGCGCAACGCGCGCGGCGATCCTGCCGTTGACCTGTTCGGCTGACAGGTCCGCGAAGGCCCGCATCACGGCCAGATCACGCTGTGTCAGGTCATGCCGGGCGGTCCGGCTGAGACAGCAAAACATGCCATAGGTGCTGCCGTCCGTTCGGCGAATGGGTACGCTGACATGGCTTTTGACCGGGATTGCATGCGTCAAGGCGATAGACTGGCAGATCGGCTCAGCGGCGGTGTCGGGGATCAACTCGGGCAGGCGGCCGGCCAGGATGTGGCCGCAGTATGCCTGATCCAGCGGCATGGCACCGCCGACAGTCGCCATATCCTCGAACCCAGGTGCGCTGACCGCCCGGAACACAAGGTCATCGCCGACAAACTCTGACAGGTAGGCAACCTCCATACCCAGATGCGTGCGCACGAATTCGAGCGCGGAATCAATGAGAGCGTCACTGCCCCCGCCATCGAGGCCGGTCGCCACCGGCAGCAGATTTGACGGATCACGGTGTGACCGGAGCGGAAGATTGGGCATCGCTGGACCTTCGCAAACAGGAGTGCTGCGACTGGTGTAAAGGCAAAAGATGACGATTTTCTTTCCGCCCGCACATTTTCCTGAGCGGTGGATGTGCCCGGCCTTCTATCCCATGGGGCCGTCGGCCGGATCGGACTTGGCGCGCGCCGTGCGGCTTGGCGTGGCGGAGTGGTCGCCCAGGAAATGGCCCAATGGCTTCAGCCCGTCGATCTCGTCGCAGACGATTTTTGCGACAATCAGGATGGGAACCGCAACGACCATGCCAACGACCGACCAGATATAGGCAAAGAATGCGACCATCAAGAACAGGATCGGGGTATTCAGCTGCATCCGCCGCGAGATCATCAAAGGCGTGATGACCTGACCTTCGATGGACGTCAGCGCCATATAGGTCATGAAAACGCCGAATGCCTCCCACGGCTGTGCGAAGGACACGAAAGCCACGATAGCAGCGACGCCCGCGCCGACGACGGCGCCGAGAAACGGGATGAAGTTCAGCACGAACGCCATGACCCCGATCGCGACGGCATTCGGTAGGTCCCACAGGTACATCGCGGCGCCGATGCTCAGCCCGAGGCCTGCGTTGATCAACGCAATGCCACCCAGATAGCGGCCCAGACGATCTTCGATTGTCTTGATAATCTCGACCGCGCGGCGTTTGTCGCGAAGCGTGGGCAGGCTTTCGACGGTGCGCAGGGCAAAGAAATCACCCGAGCCGATCAGAAAGAAGGTCAGGAATATGGCAAAGATGACCTGGCTCAATACCTTGGGGGCCATGGTCATAATCGTGAAGGATGTGCTGGTCTCGGACACCACCTCGACATCCATCGCCGGCTTTTCGCTGGCGCCCTCGACAGCGTCGTCGATGGCCTTGGCCGCCTCGTTCACCTTGGCCAGCGCGCCCTCGCCGTCGCCCAGTTTGGCCTGCATATCCCGGATCAACCCCGGCATGTCGTCGATCAGGTTCGCAACAGGCTCGGCGAACCATGCGATTGCGGCGCCGGTCATGACGAATAGAATCGACGTGAACAGCGTGGCAATCAGCATGTTCGGAATACCGATACGCTCCAGCGCGCGGCGCGGCCGGGAAAAGACGAAATACGATAGGATCGCTGCAGTGACCGGGATCAGGAAGTTGGCAGCCGACACCAAGGCCGCGACCAGAACCACGATAAAGATCCCGACCAGCGGCACGTAGAGGCGTTTTGGCGCGTTCACGTTGAGTCCATTTCCTCCGGATTACATGTCGTCGATGCCTATGAACGCTTTGGCGGCGCGGCGGTTCCTGTCGCGCGCCGCTTATCTGCGCCCTATGTGCGCCCGCGGGCGGCAAGGCGTGGCAGCATGGCGCTGAAATCGCGGCCCTTGCCGTCCTCCTCCTCGACAAACTGCGCGTAGAGCGCGCGCGCGGCGCTGCCCAGTGGCGTATCGGCATCTGCCGCCTCGGCGGCCTGCTGGGCAAGGGTCAGATCCTTCAGCATCAGTTCGGCGGCAAAGCCGGGTTTGTAGTCGTTGTCGGCGGGGCTTTGGGGGCCGACGCCCGGCGCGGGGCAGTATGCGTTCATCGACCAGCTATAGCCCGAAGAGGTGCTGACCACATCGAACATCGCCTGCCGGTCCAGCCCCAGCTTGTCTGCCAGCGCGAACGCCTCGCAGGTAACGATCATGGTCGCGCCCAGGATCATGTTGTTGCAGATCTTGGCCGCCTGACCGTTGCCCGAGGGGCCGCAATGCACGGCCTTTTGCCCCATGATGTCAAAGAGCGGCTTGGCCGTGGCAAAGCCTGCATCGTCCCCGCCGACCATGAAGGTCAGCGTGCCCGCAGCCGCGCCCCCGGTGCCGCCCGAAACGGGCGCGTCCAGCGCAGACAGCCCCGCTGCCTGCGCCTGCGCGGCCACATCGCGCGCGCTGGCCACATCGACGGTCGAGCAGTCGAGGAACACCGCGCCCTTCTCCATCACGGGAATGATCTGGTTTGCGACGCTGCGCAGGATATCACCATTGGGCAGCATGGTGATGACGACATCCGCGCCCTTGGCCGCGTCTTCGGCGCTGTTGGCGGCGCGGACACCATCGGCACTGGTCCCTGCGGGGTCAAAGCCGGTGACGTCATGGCCCGCCGCCGTCAGATTGGCCGCCATCGGCCCGCCCATGTTGCCCAGTCCGATGAATCCGATTTTCATGTCAGTGCCCTTCCGCAGCAGAATTTCCGCTACAATACCGCCATCGGCAGAGCGGGGGCAATGCTGGGCGCGTGCGAAACTTGCTCCAAAACCTGCCGGCGCAACCGCGCTACAGATCCTCGTGGAACTCTTCGATCAGATGCGCGACCACGGCGGCGAGCGCGGCATCGCCGTCTTTGCCGCCTTCGGTTGCGTCAGTGAACACCCGCCGCTGGCGGTCGGCGCTGGTGCCGTGCGCCGCGATGTCGCGGGCGCGCGACACCTCGGTGGCCGAGCCGAAATGCACCGCATCCTCGGCGATGATTTCCAGCATCTCGCCGATCAGGTCTTTGAACGGAACAATCTCGCCAAGGCCGAAATCAATCAGCCCTTCGCGCACGCCATAGCGCTGTGCGCGCCAGCGGTTTTCGGCAATCAGGAATTTCTCATAGATCCGCCAGCGCTGATTGCGCACCGACAGCCGCCACAGCATCCGCGACAGCGCCTGCGTCAGAGAGGCCAGCGTCAGCGCATCCTCCAGCCGGGGCTGCACATCGCAGATGCGCGATTCGACGGTCGGAAATTTTGACGAGGGCCGCAGATCCCACCAGATTTTCGAGCCGTCTTCGATCGCGCCCAGATCGACCAGCACCTGCACCGAGCGCTCGAACTCGCCAAAGCTGCTCATGCGCGGCGGCAGCCCGGTGCGGGGCAGGTTGTCAAAGACGGTCAGACGATAGCTGTCGAGGCCGGTATCCTGCCCCTGCCAGAAGGGCGACGAACAGCTAAGCGCCAGAAGATGCGGCAGGAAATAGCTGAGCTGGTTCATCAGATCGATCCGGCGGTCGGGCGGATCAATGCCCACATGTACATGCATCCCGCAGATCAGCATCCGGCGCACCACGCCCGCCAGATCGGTGGACAGGTCATTATAGCGGTCCTTGTCGGTATGCTTCTGCTCGCGCCAGTCCGAGAAGGGATGACACGAGGCAGCAATGGGGGCGAGGCCAAATCTGCCCGCCTCGCGCGCGACACACGCGCGCAAACGTTTCAAATCCTCGCGGGCCTCGTCGATGGTCTGGCAGACCTTGGTGCCAACCTCGATCTGGCAGTTCAGGTATTCGGGGCTGACCTGCTCCTGCAATTCGGTGCGGCAGGCGTCCATCAACGCCTCTGGCGCCTCGGCAAGGGCCATGCTGCCGGTATCGACGAGGAGGTATTCCTCCTCGATGCCGATGGTAAAGTCGGGCTCGGTCAGGGCCATGGCGCGCCTTTCGCTAGGGAGTGTCCAGCAAAGCGCAGCCGACGCCACATGCCAAGAAAATTCTGCGAATTTTCCGGCGCGGGCGAAAAACGCCCGGCCCTTGGGGGCCGGGCGTTTCGCTGAATTTAGTCGGCCAGTTTGAAGTGGAACTCGCCGCCTTCCTTGATGCCCGAGGGCCAGCGCGAGGTCACGGTCTTGGTCTTGGTGTAGAACTTGAACGCGTCGGGGCCGTACTGGTTAAGATCGCCAAAGCCGGATTTCTTCCACCCGCCAAAGGTGTAATGCGCCAGCGGCACCGGGATGGGGAAGTTGATGCCGACCATGCCGACATTCACGCGCGATGCGAAATCGCGCGCCGCATCGCCATCGCGGGTAAAGATCGCGGTGCCGTTGCCCATCTCGTGATCTGAGGCCAATTTCAGCGCCTCTTCGTAGTTGCCTGCGCGCACGGTGCATAGCACGGGGCCGAAAATCTCCTGCTTGTAGATGTCCATGTCGGGCGTCACCTTGTCAAAAAGGTGCGGGCCGACGAAAAAGCCATCCTCATAGCCTTGCAGCTTGAAATTGCGCCCGTCGACAGCCAACTCAGCGCCCTGGTCGATGCCGGACTGCACGAGGCCCAGAATTCGCTGCTTGGCCTCTGCGGTCACGACGGGGCCGTAATCCACGTCATTTTCCGAGGTGTAGGGGCCGACCTTCAGCGCCTCGATGCGCGGCACCAGCTTTTCGATCAGCTTGTCTGCAGTCTCATCTCCCACCGGAACTGCGACCGAGATCGCCATGCAGCGTTCGCCCGCCGCGCCGTAACCGGCACCGATCAGCGCGTCGGCGGCCTGATCAAGGTCGGCGTCGGGCATGATGATCATATGGTTCTTGGCACCGCCAAAGCACTGCGCGCGCTTGCCGTTTGAGCAGGCGCGACCATAGATATACTGTGCGATGGGCGTTGAGCCGACAAAGCCGACGGCCTGAATCGTCTCGTTGTCGAGGATCGCATCAACCGATTCCTTGTCGCCGTTGACGACCTGGCAGACGCCATCGGGCAGGCCCGCTTCGGTCCACAACTCGGCCAGCATGAGCGGGCAGGAGGGGTCACGTTCGGACGGCTTGATGATGACGGCGTTGCCTGCCGCGATCGCCGGGCCCATTTTCCACATCGGGATCATGGCCGGAAAGTTGAAGGGCGTGATGCCCGCAACCACGCCGAGGGGCTGGCGTGTCGAATAAATGTCGATGCCGGTGCTGGCGTTGCCGGAATACTCGCCCTTCAGGAAATGCGGTGCGCCGATGCAGAATTCGATCACTTCCATGCCGCGCTGCACATCGCCCTTGGCGTCGGGCAGGGTCTTGCCGTGCTCGCGGCTGATCGCCTCGGCCAGCTTGTCCATGTCGCGGTTGATCAGGCGGACGTATTCCATGAACACACGGGCGCGTTTTTGCGGATTGACCTCGGCCCATTCCTTCTGCGCCTTGGCGGCATCGGCAACGGCTTGGTTCAGCTCCTCCACCGAGGCGAGCGGCGTTTTCGCCTGCACTTCGCCGGTGGCGGGGTTGTAGACGTCGGCAAAACGGCCGGACGTGCCCTTGACGTGCTTGCCGTTGATGTAATGCGTCAGTTCGATGGTCATGGCATCCTCCAGTTATATTTGCGCGTAGCATAGGCTTGCAAAATTGGGGCGAACAGAGGCAATATTTCAAACGCAGTTTGCAGATGTGCAAAACGAGCCGAGCAAAGGGCAGGGCATGCAGCCGCAATGGGATGATTTGAAAGTGTTTCTTGCCGTCGCACGGTTCGAAAGCCTGTCTGCAGCGGGCCGCGTATTGAAGATTGATCCGGCCACCGTGGGCCGCCGCATTGCCCGGCTGGAAGAGGCGCTGCGTGCGCCGCTGTTCGCCAAATCGCCGCAGGGCTATGCGCTGACCAATGAAGGCCAGCGCCTGATGGAGCGCGCGGCCCGCGCCGAGCAGGAAATGACCGCCGCGTTCGAGGATCTGTCCGGCCAGGGCGGACGGCTGAGCGGGCAGATCAGGGTGGGGGCGCCCGATGGGTCAGCCAATTTCCTGCTGCCGCAGGTCTGCGCGCAGATCGTCGAGGATAATCCGGATCTGGAAGTGCAGATCGTGGCACTGCCACGCGTGTTCAACCTGTCGCGCCGCGAGGCGGACATGGCCATCGCCGTCAGCGCGCCGCTGGCGGGGCGGCTAAGCGTGCAGAAGGTCACGGATTACAAGCTGAGCCTGGTCGCAACCAAGGCCTATCTGCAAAGTGCGCCGCCGATACACACGCCCGGCGATCTGCGCCATCACCGCATCGTCGGCTATATTCAGGACATGATTTTCGACAAGGAACTGGACTATATGGCCGAGGCGGGGCTTCCCCGCGTCGATCTGGCCAGTAATTCGGTGTCGGTGCAATTCAGCTGGATCCGGCAGGGGGCGGGCATCGGCATCGTGCATGATTTCTCGATCCCGTTCGGGCAAGATATGGTTCGGGTGCTGCCCGATCACATCAACCTTGCGCGCAGTTTCTACCTGATCCGCCATGCGGGCGACAGGCGGCTGGACCGGCTGAACCGCTTTGCCGATGCGCTGGCAAGCGGAATGCGCCGGGAAGTCGCCCGGCTGGAGGCGTTGACGTGATGCGGCGCGCCGCTTGACAGATGGCGTCCAACCTTTACGCTGGAACGCGGATGATAGCGATAACGGGGGCTGCTATGCTGGTTCAACAAATACTCAAGTCCAAGGGTAATGATGCCGTTTTCACCATCACGCCCGGCACGGCGGTGTCAGATGCGGCAGTGACGCTGTCAGACAATCGCATTGGTGCGCTGATTGTTGCCGAAGCGGATGGCGCTGTCGTCGGTGTCCTTTCCGAGCGCGATATCGTGCGGAATCTGGGCAAGCGCGGCCCGGCATGTCTACAGGACAAAGTCGACGACATGATGACGCGCGATCCGGTCTGCGCCACGCGGCAGGATACCGACGAAAGCGTTGTGCAGCGCATGACTGACGGACGGTTCCGCCACATGCCGGTGCTTGACGATGGCAAGTTGATCGGAGTCGTCACGCTGGGCGACGTGGTCAAGGCGCGACTGGCGGAACTGGCGATGGAGAACGAATCCATGCAGGGGATGATCATGGGCCGATAAGGCGCTCCAAGGCCCGAAACGCGCAGGCGGAGCTTCGGCAGCGCGGTGTATCTGCCGACACCGGTTCGCGCTGCTGTGGGGCAGGCATCTATGCTGGAAATGCCACGTCTGATGCTGCGCAATCCACCGCGCCGGGATAGGAGATGAGTCACCACGATTAGAAAGTCGACAGGCTGCTCTTGGACGAGGCGAAAACCTGATTGATCCGTCAGCATTTGCGGCATGCGGTACATGCCGCCCGCCATCGCAATAGCGGAGTTGATTGGCACCGCCGGGGCACCAGCCGCCGGAGCGCAGCGGATATTGGCACGCGTGACGGTAAGGCCGCTATCCGTTTGCGGCAACGCCATTGGCTAGATGCGGCCTTGCAATCACAGTTCGCCCGTGCTGATTACCTGCAACGAAAAAACGGAGTGATGCGATGCGCATTGGCCTATATCCCGGCACGTTCGATCCCATCACGCTGGGCCATATCGATATCATGCGCCGCGCCACCACGCTGGTTGACCGGCTCGTCGTAGGGGTCGCGATCAACCGCGACAAGGGCCCGCTGTTTTCGCTGGAGGAGCGGGTGCAGATGATCGAAGCCGAGGCCGCGCGATTGAGTGTGCCAGGCGCGGGCGAAATCACCGTGCATCCTTTCGAGAATCTGCTGATCGACTGCGCACGCGATGTGGGCGCGCAGGTCATTATCCGCGGTCTGCGCGCCGTGGCCGATTTTGAGTATGAATTCCAGATGGTCGGCATGAATCGCGCGCTGGACAGCAGCATCGAAACGGCGTTCCTGATGGCCGATACCGGGCATCAGGCCATCGCGTCCAAGCTGGTCAAGGAGATCGCCCGCCTTGGCGGCGACGTGTCCACCTTCGTGACGCCAGACGTCAACGCGGCGCTGCGGGCAAGATTCGACTGAGGCTTCTCAGCGCCAGAATGCCAGCCACTCGGTCAATTCGCCCAGTTTGCCGCCCAGAAAGATCAGCCCGTCGAATCCCTGGATCCAATAGTCTAACATAAACGCCAGCACGATCAGCAGAAACAGCCAAAACGCGATGCGGTTGGTCATGTGCTGCGCCTTTCCGGTAAAATGCGGCCCCGCGTCCTGTGCTGACACACCGGGGCCGCTTTGCGTCTCATGGCGCGCGATCAGCCCAGACGGCCCATCAGCGCCGCAACATCGGCCATACGGCAGGAAAAACCCCACTCGTTGTCATACCATGCCAGCACGCGCACCAGCGTGCCGCCGACGACCTTGGTCTGGTCGGGGGCAAAGATGCTGCTTTCCTCGGTGTGGTTGAAATCGATGCTGACCTTGGGCGCGGGATCATAGGCGAGGATGCCTTTCATTGCGCCCGCTGCCGCCTTGGCGACGACGGCGTTGACGTCATCCTCGGTCACGGATCTGCTGGCCACGAAGGTCAGGTCCACCGCCGACACGTTCGGCGTGGGCACGCGAATGGCCGAGCCGTCCAGCTTGCCCTTGAGGGCAGGCATCACCTCGGCCAATGCCTTGGCCGCGCCGGTCGAGGTCGGGATCATCGACATGGCAGCGGCGCGCGCGCGGTAGAGATCCTTGTGACGGCGGTCCAACGTCGGCTGGTCGCCGGTGTAGGCGTGGATCGTGGTCATGATGCCGCTTTCGATGCCGATGCCCTCGTGCAGGGCCTTGGCCAGCGGGGCGAGGCAGTTGGTGGTGCAGGACCCGTTCGAGATCATCCGCTCGCCCGGCTTCAGATCGCCGTCGTTGACGCCCATCACAACGGTGCGGTCGACGTTCTTGCCGGGGGCCGACAGCAGCACCTTGCCGGCGCCGCGCTCCAGATGTGCCTTGGCCTTTTCACCGTCGTTGAACTTGCCCGTGCATTCCAGAACGACGTCGCAGCCGTCCCAGTCCAGCTCGTCCAGATCATAGGTCGAAAACATCTGGATCGGACCGCGCCCCAGATCCAACGTGCCGTCCCCCGTGGTCACGGTGCCCGGAAAGCGGCCATGCACGCTGTCATAGCGGATCAGGTGGGCGGCGGTTTCCAGCGGGCCGGTCGCGTTGAGCTTGACCACCTTGATATCCTCGCGACCCGATTCAGAGATATGGGCAAGGGTGGCGCGGCCGATGCGGCCAAATCCGTTGATTCCGACTGTGATTGTCATGGGAAGGCTCCTGCCGGTTGATGGACGTTGCTTGGGCTATACGGCCCCCGGTGGATAGCGGAAAGATCAAATAGCCCTGATTTTAGCTTGTTAGCGCTATATTGCAGGGATACCCTTGTGCGTCTGGCGCACAGCTCTAGTTTTCCGGGGCCAAATATGGAGCAATGACATGAGCGGACTACTGGCCCTTCTGGACGATGTGGCGGCCATCGCCAAGGTGGCGGCGGCGTCGATCGACGACGTGGCGGCGCAGGCGACCAAGGCCGGCAGCAAGGCGGCTGGTGCCGTCATCGACGATGCGGCGGTGACGCCGAAATACGTTCAGGGCTTTGATGCAGATCGCGAATTGCCGATCATCTGGCGCATCGCGCGCGGCTCGATGTTCAACAAACTGGTGTTTCTGCTGCCTGCGGGGCTTGCGCTGCGCGAGTTCGCGCCGGGGGCCGTGACGCCGCTGCTGATGCTGGGCGGCTGCTATCTGTGCTTTGAGGGCGCCGAGAAGGTGGCGCACGCGATAGCGGGCCGCCATCACGACAAACTCCGCAAAAAGGAAGAGGCGGTAGCCAAGGGCAAGCCCGCCCATCTGGAAGAGGAAAAGATCGCTGGCGCGATCAAGACCGATTTCATTCTGTCGGCAGAGATCATGACCATTGCGCTGGCGGCGATCCCCGATGGCTCGATCTGGATGGAGGGGGCGACTCTGGCCGCGGTCGCCGTAATGATCACGGTCGCCGTTTACGGTGCCGTCGCGTTGATCGTGAAGGCCGATGATCTGGGCCTGTTGATGGCGGCCAAGGGGCGCCTTGCCGCGACGCGCGGGATCGGCCGTGGGCTGGTCGCCGCCATGCCGAAAGTGCTCACGACATTGGTGGTCATCGGCACCGCGGCAATGCTCTGGGTTGGCGGCAGTATCATCCTGCATGGATTGGCTAATCTGGGATTTCCATGGGCATACAACCAGATACATCACGTAGCTGATGTTGCGACGCAGGCTTTGGACAAATGGCGCGCGTCGGCGGAGTGGACGCTGGTCGCGGCGATGGACGGGGTTTTCGGGCTGGCGCTGGGCTTGGTATTGGTTCCCATTGGCAACAGGATCATCACGCCAATCTGGCAGCGGGTGAAGCGGTTGAATCCCGTCGTGTGAGGGAAGGCTGCTCGGCAGCCTTCCCAATGGCTTACAGCAAGGACTTCACCTTGGCGGCGACCGCCTCGGCGGTGATTCCGAACTTCTCGTATAGCTCCTCGGCAGGGGCGGACGCGCCGAAGCTTTCCATACCGACAAAGCCCGATTTCGCCTCGCGCCCGCGCTCGCCGCACAGCCAGCGGTCCCAGCCTTGGCGCGCGGCGGCCTCGACCGCGACGCGCACGGGGCCAGCCGGCAGAACCTTGCGGCGCACTGCCTCGTCCTGAGCCTCGAACAGCTCCCAGCAGGGCATGGAGACAACGCGCGCGCCGATGCCTTCAGCTTGCAGCAGATCACGCGCCTTCATGGCGATTTCCACCTCGGAGCCGGTTGCCATGATGATCGCCTGACGCTTGCCTTCTGCGTCGGCCAGCACGTAGGCGCCCTCGGCGGTCAGGTTCTTGTTGCGATGCTCAAGGCGCAGGGTGGGCAGGTTCTGGCGGGTCAGCGACAGGACCGATGGCGTTTCCTTCGAGGTCAGCGCCAGTTCCCACGCCTCGGCAGTTTCTACCGTGTCGCAGGGGCGGAACACCCAAGTGTTGGGCGTTGCGCGGCTGATCGCCAGATGCTCGATGGGCTGGTGCGTCGGCCCATCCTCGCCCAGTCCGATACTGTCATGGGTCATCACGAAAACGGTCGGGATCCGCATCAGCGCGGCCAGGCGCATGGCCGGGCGGGCGTAGTCGGTAAAGCACATGAAGGTGCCGCCATAGGGGCGGATGCCGCCATGCAGGACCATGCCATTCATCGCCGCCGACATGCCATGCTCGCGGATGCCCCAATAGACGTAGCGGCCCTTGCGATTGTCGGTGTCGAACACGCCTAGATCGCCGGTTTTCGTGTTGTTTGACCCGGTCAGGTCGGCCGAGCCGCCGACCGTCTCGGGCATGATCGGGTTCACGATCTCCAACACCATTTCGCTGGATTTTCGGGTGGCGACCGATGGCGCCTCTTCGCTGATCTGCTTTTTCAGCGCTTTGATGCGCGCGCTGAGAGCCTTGGGCGCCTCGCGGTCAAAGATGCGGGTGAAATCCTTTTGCCGGCGCTCGGATACCTCGGCAAAGCGGGTCTCCCATGCCTCACGCTCGGATTTTCCTTTTGCGCCAATGGCTTCCCACGCGGATTTAATGTCACCGGGCACCTCGAAGGGGCCGGTGGTCCAGCCATAGGCGGCTTTGGCGTCTGCCATTTGGGCGTCGTCGGTCAGCGCGCCGTGGCCCTTGGATGTGTCCTGCGCCGCATGGCCCAATGCAATATGCGTCTTGCAGGCGATCATCGACGGTTTCTTCGAGGTCTTCGCCTTCGTGATGGCCGCGTCGATCTGAACGGGATCATGCCCGTCGATCTCGATCACCTGCCAGTTTGCGGCGCGGAAGCGCTTGACCTGATCGGTGCGGTCCGACAGCGACACCTTTCCGTCGATTGTGATGTCGTTGTTGTCCCAGAACACGATCAGTTTGCCCAGCGAATGACGCCCCGCCAGCGTGATCGCCTCCTGGCTGATGCCCTCCATCAGGCAGCCGTCGCCGGCGATGACATAGGTGTGGTGATCGACCAGCTTGCGGCCATAGCGGGCGCGCAGCATTTCCTCGGCCATGGCGAAGCCGACGGAATTGGCGATGCCCTGACCCAGCGGGCCGGTGGTGGTCTCGATCCCCTTGGCGTGGCCATATTCGGGGTGGCCTGCCGTGATCGCGCCCCATTGACGGAAATTCTTGATCTGCTCCAACGTCATGTCGGCATAGCCGGTCAGGTGCAGCAGCGAATAGAGCAACATCGAGCCGTGCCCGGCGCTGAGGATGAACCGGTCGCGGTCCGGCCAGTCGGGCGCCGAGGCATCGAATTTCAGGTGCTTTTCATAGAGGACCGTGGCAACATCGGCCATGCCCATCGGCATCCCGGAATGGCCTGAATTGGCCGCATGAACAGCGTCCAGCGTCAGGGCGCGGATGGCGGTCGCTTTGGACCAGTGATCAGGGTTGGCTTGGGCCAGGGCTTTGATGTCCACGGGCTGCGGTATCCTTATGGCAGGGATGAATTGCACAGGCTGAATACCAGCCCGCGCCCAAAGATCAAGGCCGCCATGGCCGCACCCCTTGGGTGCATCGGCACAGGCGCGCTGCGCCGCGCAAGGGGGGAAGCCTTTTTGCCAGCCATTCGCTACACTTGGCCGCGAAGAGGCGCGTGGGCGATTCGGCCAGCGCCCGGGACCACAGATGAGGACACGCTAGGGATGAGCGATATCGACGCGATGCAGGGCCGGATCATGGCCGCGCTGGACCGGATCGGGCAGGGGCTGGACGGGCTGACCCAGGACAAAGGCGATACCGAGCTTGAGGGCCTGCGACAGCAGCTTGAGGACGAACAGCTGGCCAATGCCCAGCTGGAGGAGCGCGTAAAGAAGCTGAACGCGCGCACCCGCGAGGCCGAAGAGGCCGCAAGCGCCGCCGCCGACGCACATACCGCTGAAACGGAAACGCGCGAGGCAGCGCAAAAAGAACGCGCCGAGGCGATGACACGCCTGGACCGCGAGCTTCAGTCGCTGCGCAAGGCCAACCAGCAGCTGCGCGACAACAACGCGGCGCTGCGCGCGGCCAATGCCGAAGGCTTGGCCGAGCCGCATCTGATCAACAAGGCGATGATGGCCGAACTGGACGGGCTGCGCGCCGCGCGGGGCGCCGACCGGGCGGAAATGGACCTTCTGCTGACCGAACTGGGCCAGATCACGGCAAGCGCAGAGGCCGATGGCACAGGGGGCGAGAGCGCCGAATCGGACAATGCAGACACCGCACGGATGGAGGACGTATGATGCCCGAGGTTGATATCGAAATCGGCGGACGCACCTTTCAGGTGTCCTGCCAGGAGGGCGAAGAGCATTACCTGCATTCCGCCGCCAAGATGCTGGATGACGAGGCCTCGGTTGTCTCCGCCCAGATCGGGCGCATCCCCGAGCCGCGCATGCTGCTGATGGCCGGCCTGATGCTGGCCGACAAGACGGCGGGCCTGCAGGACAAGCTGCGCGAGATCGAAGACCGCATGGCCGAAAAAGAGGCCGAGCTGGACCAGCTGCGCAACACCCCCGCGCCCCCGCCCGAGCGGGTCGAGGTGCCGGTGGTGCCCACCTCGGTCACCGACACGCTGGCCGAAATCGCCGCCCGCGCCGAAGCCTTGGCCGAGACGATTGACGGCAAGAAGGCGGGCTAGACGGCGCGTCATGCGCAGCTACCTGCATCGAAACGGAATGGCTGGACCTTGTCCGGCCATTTTTCTGCAGCGCGCAGAACATAGGCTGAACATCCCTTTCACTCCGGCCCCGGGAAGGTTAAGATCGCCCGCATGAGCAGCTTTGACGAATCCGACGCCTTCGAGGGCGCCTCGCTGTCCGCGCGTGCGATGGCCGCGCGGGGGGCGCCTTATCTGGACGGGCTGAACCCCGAACAACGCCTTGCCGTCGAGACGATGGACGGCCCGGTGCTGATGCTGGCCGGGGCAGGGACGGGCAAGACCAAGGCGCTGACGACGCGCATCGTGCATCTGCTGAACACCGGGCGCGCCCAGCCCAATGAGGTGCTGGCCGTCACCTTCACCAACAAGGCCGCGCGCGAGATGAAGAACCGCGTCGGCGCGCTGCTGGGCCAGTCCATCGAGGGGATGCCGTGGCTGGGTACCTTCCATTCGATCTGCGTCAAGCTGCTGCGCCGCCATGCCGAATTGATCGGGGTGGAGGGGCAGGGCCGCGACGTCACGCTGAAATCGAACTTCACCATTCTGGACACCGACGACCAACTGCGCCTGCTGAAACAACTGGTCCGGGCGGCTGGCATCGATGACAAACGCTGGCCCGCCCGCCAGTTGGCCGGTGTCATCGACCACTGGAAAAACCGCGCATGGACCCCCGACAAGGTGCCGGCCGCCGAGGCAGGCGCCTATAACGGCAAGGCGGTTCAGCTCTATGCGCAATATCAGCGCCGCCTGATCGAGTTGAACGCCGTCGATTTCGGCGATCTGCTCTTGCATGTGGTCAATATCTTTCAGACCCATGACGATATCCTGCAAAAGTACCAACGCTGGTTCCGCTACATTCTGGTGGACGAGTATCAGGATACCAACGTCGCCCAATATCTCTGGCTGCGCCTTCTTGCGGGGGGGCACAAAAACATCTGCTGCGTCGGCGATGACGACCAGTCGATCTATGGCTGGCGCGGCGCCGAGGTGGGCAATATCCTGCGGTTCGAGGCGGATTTTCCCGGCGCGCATGTGGTCCGGCTGGAGCAGAACTACCGCTCGACGCCGCATATCCTTGCCGCTGCTTCCGGCGTGATCGCGGGGAACAAGGGGCGTTTGGGCAAAGAGCTATGGACGGACGTCACGGACGGCGAGAAGGTCCGCCTGATCGGCCATTGGGACGGCGACGAAGAGGCCCGCTGGATCGGCGAGGAGATCGAGGCGATGCAGCGCGGCACCCGCGGCCTGCGGCAATTCGGCCTCGACGACATGGCAATCCTCGTGCGCGCCTCGCACCAGATGCGCGCATTTGAGGACCGTTTTCTGACCATCGGCCTGCCATACCGCGTCATCGGCGGCCCGCGTTTCTACGAGCGGCTGGAGATTCGCGACGCCATGGCCTATTTCCGCTGCGTCACCAGCCCCAGCGACGATCTGGCGTTCGAGCGGATCGTGAACACCCCCAAGCGCGGGCTGGGCGACAAGGCGCAGCAAAAGATCCAAGTGATCGCACGCGAGAACGGCGTGCCACTGATTGACGGCGCGCGCATCCTGCTGGAGGAAAAGGGCCTAGGCGGCAAGGGTGCCAAGGAACTGGCCACACTGCTCGACGGGCTTGCCCGCTGGGGCCGCATGGCCGGGGACGATGCGGTCAGCCATATCGAACTGGCCGGGATCATCCTGGACGAATCCGGCTATACCGGGATGTGGCAGAACGACAAGACGCCGGAGGCTCCGGGGCGGCTGGAAAACCTCAAGGAACTGGTCAAGGCACTGGAAAACTTCGAGAACCTCACCGGGTTTCTCGAACATGTCAGCCTGATCATGGAAAATGAGAGCGATAACGCGGGCGAAAAGGTCAGCATCATGACCCTGCACGCGGCCAAGGGCCTCGAATTCCCCGCCGTGTTCCTGCCGGGCTGGGAGGACGGGCTGTTCCCCTCTCAACGCTCGATGGACGAGAGCGGGCTGCAAGGCGTCGAAGAGGAGCGCCGCCTTGCCTATGTCGGCATCACCCGCGCCGAGGAGGTCTGCACGATTTCCTTTGCGGGCAATCGCCGCGTGTTCGGTCAATGGCAATCCTCGCTGCCGTCCCGCTTCATAGACGAGTTGCCGGAGAAGCATGTTGAGGTGCTGACGCCGCCGGGCCTTTATGGTGGCGGCTACGGCGCCGCAGCGGGGGTGCAGAACAGCATCGATGCCAAGGTCGCGGAGGCGAATGTCTACAATTCCCCCGGATGGCGGCGGATGCAGGAACGCGCCAGCCAGCGGCCCGTGGCGCAGCCGCGCGAATCGACGTCGCCGGTGATCGACATGGCCGCCACGTCTTCGCATACGGTGGGCGAGCGTGTGTTTCACCAGAAATTCGGCTATGGCGAGATCATGGCCATCGAAGGCGACAAGCTGGAGATCGCCTTTGACAAGGCCGGTACCAAAAAGGTTGTCGCCCGCTTTGTCACCAGCCCGGACGACGTGCCGTTCTGAGGCGCTGCCCGTACGCCTTTTAGGCTCTGGACCGGAAGGCCGATGCCACACTCGACGCACCGAACATTAGCGCCAGACCGCAGACGATGGTCGGCCCCGTCGGGGTGTCCAGCACGTATGAGATGCGCAACCCGCCCCACGCCGCCGCCATGGCAAGGAGCGCGGCGATCATAGCCATGGCCTCGGGCGTTCGGGCAAAGGGGCGGGCGGTCGCGGCGGGGATGATCAGCAGCGCGGTGATCAGCAACACTCCAACCACCTTGATCGCGACTGCCACGACGATGGCCAGCGCCAGCGTCAGGATCAGCTCCTCGCGGCGCGGATCAATCCCGGCGGCGCGCGCCAGATCGGGGTTCAGCGTCGCTGTCAGCAGCGCGGACCAGCGCCAAAGCGTCAGTGCCAGCACCAGCGCGGCCCCGCCCCAGATGATGCCCAGATCGCCGCGCGACACCGACAGGATGTCGCCGAACAGATAGGCCATCACGTCGATGCGCACGCCGCTCAGGAACGATACCGCCACCAGCCCGAAGGCCAGCGCCGAATGGGCCATCACGCCCAGCAATGTATCCATCGCATAGCCGCGTCCGGCCAGCAGCGTCACCACCGTCGCCATGACCAGCGCCACGATCAGCGCCCCGGCAAAGACGGGCAGGGACAGCGCCAGCGACAAAGCCACGCCCAGGATTGCCGCATGTGCGGTGGCGTCGCCGAAATAGGCCATGCGGCGCCAAACGACAAAGCAGCCCAGCGGCGCGGCGGCCAGCGCGGTGCCGATACCGGCCAGCGCCGCGCGCGCCATGAAATCGTCGAGGATCATTCCTGCGCCTCCGCTTTGGTCGGCACAGGTTCGGCCTGCGTTCCGTGATCGTGCCCGCAGCCATCGCGCGCGTCAGGGCCATGCGTGTGGTCGTGGTGGTGCCGGTAAAGCGCCAGCGCGCCTTGCGTGCCCTCGCCGAAAAGGGCGCGGTAGACCGGTGCCTCGGCCACCACTTCGGGGGTGCCTTCGCAGCAGATATGACCGTTGATGCAGATGACGCGGTCGGACGCGCTCATCACCACGTGCAGGTCGTGGCTGACCATCAGGATGGCGCAGCCGGTCTCGCTTCGGACCTGTTCTATCTGGCGGTAGAAGGACGCAGCGCCGGGCTGATCGAGGCCCGCCGTTGCCTCGTCCAGGATCAGTAGTTGGGGCCGGGCGATCAGGGCGCGGGCCAGCAGGACGCGCTGGAACTGACCGCCGGAGAGGTCCGCCATCTGTCGCGCCTCGATGCCGGGCACGCCCGCGCGCGCCAGTGCGGCCTTCGCGACAGCTGGGGCTACCCGGTGCGGCAGACCCAGAAACCGCGTCACTGTCATCGGCAGGGTCGCGTCCAGCACCAGCCGCTGGGGCACGTAGCCCAGCCGCAGCCCCGTGCGCCGGGTCACACTCCCCGATGTCGGCTGCACACCGCCGAGAATCGCCCGCAGAAGGGTCGATTTTCCCGATCCGTTCGGGCCGACGATCGTCACGATTTCGCCAGGTGCGATGCTGAAATCGACGTTCTCCAGCACAAGCGTGCGACCGTGGCGCACGCTCAGACCTGTCGTTGTGACCAGTGGCACCGTCATGCTGCGCTGCCAGCGCAGGCGGGGCACAGCCCCTCGGCCTCGCGCACGGTGCGTTCGATCACGAAGCCGGCCTGCCTGGCCGCGCGGCCCAGCTCGCCTGCGGCCGGGTCCGTCTCGGCCTCCACGACGCGCTGGCAGGTGCGGCAGATCAGAAAGGCGGGGGTATGTTTGCCGTTCGTATGCGAGCAGGCGATGAAGGCATTAAGCCGCTCGATCCGGTGGGCAAAACCGTGCTTGACCAGAAAATCCAGGGCGCGGTACGCCACAGGCGGCTGCGCGTTCAGCCCGTCGCGGCGCAGCCGGTCGAGGATGTCATACGCGCCCAGCGATGTGTGATCGCCCAGAAGGATCTCGAGCACGCGGCGCCGGATCGGGGTGAATTGCAGCCCGGCCTCGGCGCAGTGCCGTTCGGCGGCCTGCAGGCCTTCGGCGATGCAGTCCTGATGATCATGGGAGTCGAACGCGTCGGTCGGCATGGGATATCCTTGGCAGGGATTGGCTTGCGCTGTTATAGTGTATCGTCTATTTGCTGTGGTGAAATGTTATATTGTCACATGGCTTATGTCGCAAGAGGTGCAGATGTTCAACCGGATGAAACAAGGCTTTCTGGCGGCCACTTTACTGTCTGCTTTCGGGGGGGTGGCAGTATTTGCAGAGGTGCCCAATGTAGCGACGGACATCGCGCCGGTGCAGTCGCTGGTGGCGCGGGTGATGGACGGGCTGGGCACGCCAACGGTGATTGTGCGGCCCGGCGCGTCCCCCCATGGCTATGCCATGCGCCCGTCCGAGGCTGGCGCATTGCAGCAGGCGGACGCGGTGTTCTGGATCGGGCCGGCGCTGACGCCGTGGCTGGAGGGGGCGATTGACGCCCTGGCAGGGCGCGCGTCGGTCACGGCGCTGCTGGAGGCGCCGGGGACCAATGTGATGGCGTTTCGCAGCGGCGACCGGTTCGGCCCGCAGGAGCATGATGAGCACGATCATGATGCGCACGGCCATGAGGGCGAGGATCCGCATGCGTGGCTGGACCCGCGAAATGCGCAGGTCTGGCTGGATGTGATCGCGCAGCGTCTGGCTGAGATGGACCCCGAAAATGCGCAGGCCTACCGCGCCAACGCCGAGGCCGGACGGGCCGAGATCGCCGCGCTTGAGGCTGAATTGCAAGACGCGCTGGCGCCGGTCCGGGACGTGCCATTCGTCGTCTTTCACGACGCGTTTCATTACTTCGAAGACCGGTTCGGGCTGGCCGCCACAGGGGCCATCGCGCTGGGCGACGCGTCGGATCCCGGCCCCGCGCGGATCGCGGCAGTGCGCCAGACGGTGCAGGAACTGGGCGTAAGGTGCGTGCTGTCCGAGCCTGCCTTCAACCCGTCGCTGGTGCAGACGGTCATGGAGGGCAGCGGTGCACGGACGGGTCTGGTCGATCCCATGGGCAGCGACATCGCGCCGGGCGCGGCGTTCTATCCCGCTTTGCTGCGGAGCGTCGCCGCCGCGCTGATCGGGTGCCTGCAATGAGGGGCGCGCTGGCGAATGTCTGCGCCGCCGGGCTGCTTTGCGCACCGGGCGGCGCGGCAATGGCGCATCCGCATGTCTTTATCGATGCGGCTGCTGCGGTCATTTTCAACGAGGCCGGAGAGGTGGCGGCCCTGCGGATCGGCTGGTCCTATGATGAGTTCTATTCGCTGGTGATGATCGAGGACAAGGGCTTGGACGCCGATGGCGACGGCACGCCCGAAGCGGCGCAGCTTGACGCTTTCGCAGGTAATGATGTCGATTGGGCTGCTGGGTTTCCCGGCGATGTCGTGCTGAGCGTCGGTGGCGAGGCCGTTGCGCTGTCTGCGCCGATCCGCCACCGTGCGCTTTATGAAAACGGGCGCATCATCACCACTCATGTCCGTCCGCTGGAGGCACCCATCGCGGCTTCGGAGGCGCCTGTGACACTGCAGATCTATGATCCCAGCTATTTCGTGGCGTATGACGTGCCTGTCTTGCCCATCCTTGAAGGCAGGGCGGTCTGCGCGCTGGCGCGTGTGAGAGCCGATTCGGAGAGTGCGCAGGAGGAATATGGTGACAAGCTGGCCGCGATCGACGTTTCGGGCGATCCGTTCGAGGCGGTCGACTTGGGTGATATCGGTGTGCTTTTTGCTGACAGCTTCTCGTTGACATGCGCCGCGCGCTGATCCTTGTGCCGCTGGTCGGCGCGGCGTTTGCCGTTTGGGCGCTGGCCTATGGCGGCGATGCTGCGGTTGCGCGTTGGGCCGCGGACTGGCAACGCGATTTCCAGAACGGGCTGGCCACCGCCTTGCGCGCGCTGCGCGCGGGAGAGCCGGGCGCGCTGGCCCTGCTGATGAGCCTCGCCTTCGGTTACGGGTTTGTCCATGCGGTCGGGCCGGGTCATGGAAAGGTGCTGATCGGCGGCTATGGCATGGGGCGGCGCGTGCCGGTCCTGCGGCTGTCGCTGATCGCGCTGGGCGCGTCGCTGGCGCAGGCGGCGACGGCTGTGCTGCTGGTCTATGGCGGCGCCTTGGTGCTGGGATATACCCGCAGCCAGCTGACTGGCGCGGTCGAGGGATGGATGGCGCCGCTAAGTAGTGCGGCCATCGGCGCGATCGGCCTGTGGCTGATCTTTCGCGGGGCGCGGCGTCTGTGGCGGCAGGCGAAGGGCAGGCGGGCTCACACGCATGACGCGGAGTGTGATTGCGGCCACAAGCACGGCCCGACGCCGCAGGAGGCGGCGCAGACGCATGGCGCGTGGGACACCGCTGCGCTGATCGGCGGTATTGCTATCCGGCCCTGCACCGGCGCGCTGCTGCTGCTGGTGCTGACGTGGCAGATGAACATCGCGCTGGCAGGGCTTGCCGCCACGCTGGCGATGGCGCTGGGCACGGCCTCTGTCACGATTTGCGTTGCGGTTCTCAGCGTCCTGACGCGCGAGGGGACGCTGCGCGCTGTACAAGGCGCGGCGCCGATGCTGCGCCTCATGCCGCTCGCCGAAATCATGGCGGGCGCGGCAATCGCCGTGATCGCGCTTCAGATGCTGCGCTGGCTGTAAGGCAGGATGCGGGCGGATGGCGGGGAATATGGTAGGCCCGGCAGGACTTGAAGGCGATTGAATCCAAAAGGAAAAGTTCCCAATACCAACAGAAATACCAACAAAATCTGCTTTTTTTTACCGGGTTCGTCTATCTGTTGCGATACCAACACAGTTTCATTCTGTTGGTATCGCGCAACTCACATTGCAGGCCATTTGGGGGTATTCGCGGGTGCCTTTTGGCCCGGCTCAAATTACTTGTAGTCAATCTACAGAATGCGACAGGGCGCGACAATCGGCAACAGTCGCCGCGGCATGATCGGGGAACACGCGACCGACACGACAGCACCCTTTAGGGCTGTCGCTTGTCGCACCCCGAAGCCCACTTTGGAAAAGGAAGATGCAGGGAAGCTTTTCAAGGTTGAAATGGCTCATACGCGATGATCGCGCATAGCCAATCTTACCCAGCTTCACTGCCCAAAAAAACAAATCGCTCGATTTTCGGGGGTCAGTGTCCCCGCCCAGCGCACCGCCACCCGAAGAAGGACCCAGAGCCAACTGAGCAATGATAGCCTGTAGCCTATTTTGCGGCGCAAGCGGCACGAGTTGCCCCGTGTGCCATTGCGGCGTAGTGGCGGGCACAATAGCTAAGGGGGAGGTCGAGAACGGAGTGAGCGGTGTCAAAGAAGAAATTAAGCGCTGCCCTGCGCAGCCTTTCGGAAAGCGCATTCGATTTTCTCGAACGGTCGGTGGAAGAAATCAAGGAACATCCGAAATACTCCGTGATCCATTTCGCTACAGCAGTTGAATTGATCCTGAAAGCCCGGTTGATGCGGGAACACTGGACACTCGTGGTCGAACGGACTTCGGACGTATCGGTTGAAGATTTCCTGTCCGGCAAAGCTAAGACAGTGACCCAAAGCGATGCGATCAAGCGTCTGAAGAACGCCTGTAGCGAGAACATTTCGCAGGACGCCGTGACGCTGTTTTTCCAGATCGCTGCGCATCGGAATCGGATGATTCACTTTTTCCATGAGGCCGGGAAGAAACAGGCCGATGACAAGCTGACGGAAGAGATCGTCAAGGAGTTGTGCCTCTGTTGGTTCTACCTCGAACGCCTGCTTTCCGACTGGGATGACCAGTTCAATGAATTTGCAGAGGAAATTTCCACGGTAACTTGGCGGATGAAGCAGCTTCGCGCCTATTTGCAGGTGACATTCGACCGGCTCAAGCCGGAAATCGACAAGGCAAAGAAGGCAGGCACGATTTTCAGTAACTGTTCCGGCTGTGGGTTCGAAGCGGCAGCCGTGACCGAAATTTCAGAAGTCTTTTTTGAACAAAGATGCAAGGTCTGCGGTCTGGGCGAGTCCTACATCGAGATGCCTTGCCTAGGCGAATGCGGCGAGACTCTGCATATTGATGGACACAACGTCTCCGGGATGACCTGCGAGGAATGCGGATGCGAGGTCACTCCCAAAGACTTGGCAGAAGCCTTGGACACGGAATTTTCCGATCCGTCAGATTTTGAACCGCAGATCAACTGCGCCCAGTGTTCCAGTCTTGGCAGTGTGGTTCAGCACGGTGAGACTTTCGTTTGCACGGAGTGCCTTTATTCGGAGGATTCTGCGCCTCAATGCGAATGGTGCAACGAACGGCAGATTGGTGGGGGTGACCTTGAGTGGAGTTACCATAGCGGCTGCGAGTTCTGCGAGGGACAAGCAGGCTGGACTAAAGACGACTGATAGAGGCCGGGTTCCGCATGTGTCCGATTAGATTATACTCTGAGAGGACACCAGAAAGGCGCCTAAAGGCGTCCGATTAGAGTTGTGGAATCGTTTATAGGACGCTACCTATTTACAGGACAGTCAAATAGGACATTAGGGGAATGCCATGGGTGAATTGATAGGCTACGCGCGAGTCAGCAGCGTCGGGCAAAAGCTGGACGTGCAGATAGCGGCACTGACAGGCGCGGGGGTTTCAGAGGAACACCTGTATCGAGAGAAGGCCAGCGGCACCAAGCGGGACGGTAGGCAGGCGCTAGATGATCTACTAGCGCGCGGCATTCGCAAGGGCGACACGCTTGTTGTAACCCGGCTTGATCGTCTAGCGCGGTCGACCCGCGACTTGCACAACATCGCCCATGCACTGACCGCTAAAGGCGTCGGGTTGCGCGTCCTTGAACAGGCGATTGATACGACTACCCCAGAGGGCCGCATGTTTTTCACGATGCTTTCCGCCGTCGCAGAGTTCGAGACGGAAATCCGCAAGGCGCGCCAGCGTGAGGGGATAGACGCAGCACTTGCCAAAGGCGCTGAGTCCCCCTTCAAGGGCAGGCCCGCGACTATTGACGGCGAAAAGGTGAACACCATGAAGGCCAAGGGAATGACGCCTACCGCCATTTCCAAGGCGCTGGGCGTGGCGCGGTCGAGCGTCTATCGCTATCTGCAAGAGGCGTCCTGACCCAAATCGCCAATTGCGCCGGTTACTTTGGGCTGGCGACTAACCGTCTCGTCTGCAATTGTAGGGCGAAACGGGGCAACACTCTCAATTTATTAATAAACACGAGGGCGGCAAAATCGCTGCACGGGAATGATATGGGCATCGGGACAATCAAAGCGCAAATCGCAAGGCAAATCGAGGTGGGCGCATGTCGCGGCTGACTGACCTTATTGCGCAAGCCAAGAATAAAGATGCGGACCTGGGACGGGAGCTGGAGCGGGAGTTCAAGGCGCTGGCCAGCCGCCGGTCTTTCGGACTGAACTTCGAGCGGCACACGCCGGAGACGGTTGAACTGCCTGGACGGCCCATCCGAAAAGGCGACAAGGTGAGGGTGCTTCCGCCTCGCGGCAGCACGGACAAGGGCGACAAGCGGCTGTGGAAGGTGGTGCAGGCCATCAAGGCTGACGGACAGCGGGTGGCTGAACTGGCCCTGATCGGGACCGATGAGCCGGAGACGCAGACCGTTCCGGTGGAGGACCTGATCGTGGTGCCCAATGTGGTGGTGAATTCGAAGCTGGTGCAGGACTCCGGCCTGTTGAAGGACACGATCAATCTGGATGTGCCGGATGAAGCGGGCGACTTTGCAACCGTGTTGCTGAGGCGTGGGACGGAGAAGCTGCGCGACATTACCAAGGCATGGGATGCCTATGCTGCGGAGCAAGGCGAAAGCGGGAAGGTGACGCCGCTGATGGTGTTGCAGGTGCCCAACACGCCGAACAAGGATGATGTGGGGACATGGCTGCAAACGATCTTTGACACTTGGCCCGAACTGCCTGCCGATAGCGTCTACAACGTGTTTGGCGAGAAGAAGACCGAGTCCTACAAGGGACATTCCGTCCCCTACATCGCGCCTGAGCGGGTGCAGGAATCGGACCATGTGCGTATTCTTCTTGCGAAGGAAGCGATCAGCACAGGTTGGGACTGCCCCCGCGCCGAGGTGATGGTTTCGTTCCGCGCTGCGTCTGACCAGACGCATATCACGCAGATGTTGGGCCGCATGGTGCGAACCCCTCTTGCGCGGCGCATCCCCGGAAACGAGCGGTTGAACGCGGTCGACTGCCTGTTGCCGAACTTCAATCAGGCGACTGTGAAGGCGGTCGTGCAGTCGCTGATGACCGGCGGCGATCTGGGCGACAAGCTGCCCGGACGCCGGGTGCTGATCAATCCCAAGGAAATGTCGCCCAAGGCGCGGTGTTGGATTGAAGAGACGTAGGGTTTAAACGATAAGTTCCGAATTTTGCGTGTCTTGGTATTTCTTCCAAAGACGTTTGGCGGCTTCGACCGCCTCCGAACAGGCGCGCCTGCCATGAAGATGGGACTTCAATTGCATCTCGCTTTTCACGTTGGGAAAACGGCTATCGCCTTTCGCGTCATTGATGAAATCGAATTCCATTAAGTCGTCGCTTTCGTAGGTGTTGATGAAGGTCTTGAACGTCATTTCTGGGGTTCCTTTTGTCAGTTCAGAAAGGGTGGCACATCGTCGGATATTGCCGCCTTGGGTGAAGACTGGGCGTCGAAGCCGTCGCAGAGCGTATAGATACCGCCTGCGAATTTGATCCGGCCTTTTTCGCGCAAGTCGCGGAGTGCCCGTGTCGCTGTATCGCGCCGGGACGTCGGGGTGGGGGACGCAGAAACGTCGCGCCCCTCCATCATTCTGGAAATGTAGGCTTCTTCGGTCAACGTGCTGCCCGCCTGTTCCAAGACAGCAAGCGCCGCGCGCTGGGCTTTCGACAACCTTTTTTCGATGCGGGGCGCTCCAATCATCGGATTGCAACGCGGGAAGGTCAGCGGGTCGCCATCGTCGTCAAACCCAAAGCTGTCAGCGGCGATTGTGAAGGCAATATCACGGTCGCAGCTACCATTGCGGTTTTTGGTCAGCTTGCCCCGGATGATCCCGGCTTCGGCGTCCCGTTTGACGTGCAGCGCAACATCGAGCGCGCCGTTCAGCAGGCTATGCCCTCGGGGTGTGCCGCTTTCGCTTTTGGTGTCGTGGTGGATCAGCACAACCGCCGCGCCCCAGCGGGTCAGTGACCGCGCCACCGCGACGACGCGGCCCATGGCTTCCGCGCTGTTCTCTTCAAGGCCCGGAAATGCCATTGCCAGCGTGTCGATGAAGATCAGGGCAGGGCGTTCTGCCTTCACGGCCTCTTTCAACGCGAAATAGTCGGGCGACTCCTTAATAAGCAGGTTGGAGACACCTTCCACCAGCTTAAAGGTTTGCGCGCTGCCGTGCGCTTTCCTGAGTGCTTTCACGCGCCCGCGCATCCCGTGGGAGTCCTCGGATGCCACATAGAACACGCCGCCCGCCTTGGTGCGCATCCCGAAGGCTTCATTGCCCTGTGCCAGCATGTAGCCAAGGAAGGGTGCGATTAGCGACTTGCCAGCGCCGGGCGCGCCGAAGATGCAAGCAACGTCTTTTTCAGCCAGCAAGCCTTTAATGAGGTATTTCCGCGCCGGGGACGCCTC
Organism: Roseovarius sp.; assembly: GCA_036568405.1. Lineage (GTDB taxonomy): Bacteria > Pseudomonadota > Alphaproteobacteria > Rhodobacterales > Rhodobacteraceae > Roseovarius. The sequence goes on along the minus strand of DATCSR010000034.1, from coordinate 33,583 downwards.
GCATTCATCCGGGGTCAGGAAGGTAAGCGTCGACGGTTTCGGCTTTTCCCTTTCGGGAAGTGCAGGCAGATCGTCAAAATCGGAGTCAGAAACGGAACAAGGCCGCTCATACCCATGGTCCATTGCTATCTTGAACAGCGTCCCGATTCCGATTCCACCGCCCGACTTAAAGCCCGTCCATTTTTGGCGCAGTTCCTTGATACCCTTGTATCCGCATTGAGTTGCTGACCAAGTATCCCATTCGGCCAAACCTTCATCGCTTCCCCACAATTCCGAATGAAGCGCCTGCCCGATTTCAAGCCAATTCCAGTAGTCGCCTTTTTTCAGCTTTATGCAGGCTAAGGCGCGCCGCACTTCTACCCGGTCTGCCGGTTCGCGGAACAGGTCCGAAAGATCGGTGCTTGACTTCACCGGCTTGGGTGCCGGGCCGATCGAGGGGACGCCCGTTGCCCGGTCCAGCGGCTGTCCTTCCACAAGGATCGACTCTACTGGACGGGCAGTCACGCTGCCAAAGTAGAAGGATTGCGACGGGGTGAAGGATTCAATCGCAAGGATACCGCCCAGCGCGCCGTTGAGGCGGGCGCAGAGTGCTTCACGTTCTGCCGGTGCAACTTCACGCGTCAGAGGTGCTAGGACGCGCCACCGGGGCGCTTCTGGCGTATGGCTTGGGGTGGTGTAGATCAAGGCGGCGATGCCCGCCTGGCGCAGCCGTTCGGCGGCGTCCTGAGGCGTCACTGCGCCTGCGTCATAGTCTCCCTCCACGCCTGACACGCTCAACATATTCGCATCATGTCGCAGACTGTTGCCCTTTTCGGTTCGCACATCCCCGAAGGTCGCCAGCTTGATCAGCGGGAGGGCAGACTTCTGGGGCGCTGTTGTGTCAGTCAGCCGGGCTTGAAGCTGCCTGAGTGACAGGCGCATGGACTCGATCCGCTGCGCCTTAACATCCGCGAACATGGTCACGGCAAGCGGCTCATCGCTATACCGTCCAAATTCCAACAAATTAGAAAGTTCGATTGGGCCTTGGGCTTGAACGGCCTCAATAGTATCCTTATCTTTGAGCATATAAATATCTTTCATGGGTCATCGGGTTGCAGCCCGGTGGCCCATTCTTTTTTGTGCGGTATGCACAAGAATAGAAATGGCCACGACGCCAACTTAGATACGTGAATATTCGCGTTCAAGTGTCTGATTATAATAAATATACTTTCACATTTAATGTGAAAGTCTAGGATAGCAGATCAGATAAGTCAGTATCTGACTTTTTATTCACTGGCTGACTTTTCGACTTCGGCTTTGACCGCTCTTTCTTATCAAGAAAGTCAGAATACCACTCCATCATCTTCCGCCGTTTATCAAGGTAGAGTGCCGCGTTATACGCACTTCGGACTTCATTGGCGGGAACGTGGGCAAGTTGGCGTTCAATCGCATCGGCGCGCCAAAGCCCGGACTCGTTCAAGATCGTGGATGCGGTGGCCCGGAAGCCATGCACAGATGCCCGTGAATGGTAGCCTAGTCGATACAGGCCATAAATCAGCGTGTTCTCGGATACCGGCTTGTGGCCAGACTGGCCCGGCAAGACAAAGGGCAGGTCGCCCGCCAAATCGTGCAGTTCTGCGAACATAGCCTGCACTTGGGGCGACAGCGGCACGATATGTTCCTTGCGCATCTTCATCCGGCCCGCAGGAATGCGCCATATGTCCCCGTCCAGTTCATTCCACGTTGCCAGCCTCAGTTCGGCGGTGCGAACAAACGTATGGGCAATGATCTTCAAGCCCAGCGCCGTGGCCCTGTCCCCGCTATAGGTGGCTAGGGCTGCAAAGAAGTCGTGCAGTTGATCTTCCTTCAATGCCGCGCGGTGCTGTTGTCGGGGTGCAGACTTCATGGCACCGGCAAGAGGGGCGGCGGGGTCTTGCAGCGCCCAGCCATTCGCCACGGCATAGCGGAATACCAGACTGATCGTCTGCCGGACACGCTTGGCCATTTCCAAGGCGTTGCGGTCCTCGATCACCCGCAACAAGGCCAAGATTTCGGCGGGGGTTATGGTCGACACGTCTTTCGCGCCGATCTTGGGGAACACGTCTGCATCAAGTCGAGACCATATGCGAGCGGCGTAGCCAGATACCCATTGCGCTTCTCTGGCGTTGAACCATGCGCGGGCTGCATCTTTGAAGGTCTTGTTCGGGGCTTCCGCTGTCCCGTCTTTCCATGCGGGGTCGACCCCGAGTGCCAGCTTGTCCTTCAACTCGGCGGCGTTCATTCGCGCCGACGCGAGAGATACGTCGGGGTAAGAGCCGAATGCTGCGGTGCGCTGTTTTCCGTCAAAGCGGTAGTTCATGCGCCATAGCTTTGATCCGCCAGGCGAGACTTGCAGGAACAGCCCGCGCGCGTCCGATAGCTTCTGGACCTTCGCAGTGGGTTTAGCGGCACGGCATTGGGCGTCTGTGAGGGGCATGGTGGCGACTCATTTTGTTGGTATCGCCGTGATGATACCAACAAATCATACCAACAAAAGCTGAGACGCATGGAGACGCACTGAGACGTATGGACGGTCAGAAAGAAGGTAAGCTACTGTTTTCAAGTAGATTACCGTCAATCTGGGACTTATGGGGATAGATTTTTGGTAGGCCCGGCAGGACTTGAACCCGCAACCAAAGCGTTATGAGCGCTCTGCTCTAACCAGTTGAGCTACAGGCCCGCCATGACCCGCGTCCTAATCAGCGCGCGAGCCCGCGTCAAGGCTTTGAGATTGCGATTGCCGCGATGATGGGCTACCCCGCGCGTGATCCGCCCGCATGGACCAAGGAGTGCCAGGATGACGAACCCGAAAAATGGTATCAGCTATGCCGATGCCGGTGTCGATATCGACGCAGGCAACGCGCTGGTCGAGCGGATCAAACCCGCAGCCAAACGCACCGCGCGCCCCGGCGTGATGTCGGGCCTTGGCGGTTTTGGCGCGCTGTTCGATCTGAAGGCGGCGGGCTATCACGATCCGGTTCTGGTTGCGGCCACCGACGGGGTCGGAACCAAGCTGCGCATCGCGATTGATACCGGAAACGTGGACGGCGTCGGCATTGATCTGGTTGCCATGTGCGTCAACGATCTGGTCTGCCAAGGGGCGGAGCCGCTGTTTTTCCTCGATTATTTCGCCACCGGCAAGCTGGAGACAGAGCAGGCCGCGCGCATCATCGAAGGCATCGCCGAGGGCTGCGTGCGCTCGGGCGCGGCGCTGATCGGTGGCGAGACGGCAGAAATGCCGGGCATGTATCCGGCGGGCGATTTCGATCTGGCGGGCTTTGCCGTCGGCGCAATGGAGCGGGGCAATGCCCTGCCGGACGGCGTGGCCGAGGGCGACGTTTTGCTGGGTCTTGCCAGCAACGGCGTGCATTCCAACGGCTATTCGCTGGTCCGCAAGCTGGTCGATGTGTCGGGGTTGGGCTGGGACGCCGATTGTCCGTGGGCCGAGGGCACGCTGGGCGCGGCGCTGCTGACGCCCACGCGGCTCTATGTGAAATCTGCGCTGTCTGCGATCCGCAGCGGCGGCGTGCATGCGCTGGCCCATATCACCGGCGGCGGGCTGACCGAGAACCTGCCGCGCGTCCTGCCGGAGGGATTGGGCGCCGACATTGATCTGGGCGCCTGGCCGCTGCCCGGTGTCTTTGGCTGGTTGAAGCAAACCGGCGACATGGCCGAATCCGAACTGCTCAAGACATTTAACTGCGGCATCGGTATGATCGTCTGCGTGGATGCCGCGCGCGCCGATGCGCTGGCCGAGCTTTTCGCGCAAGAGGGCGAGAGCGTGCATCGTCTGGGTCATGTGACCAAGGGCGGCGGCGTCCGCTATCGCGGCGCGCTGGCGTGAGCAAACGGGTCGCCATCCTCTTGTCGGGCGGCGGCTCGAACATGGTGGCGCTGTTGGACAGCATGACCGGCGATCACCCCGCGCGCCCCGCGCTGGTGCTGTCGAATCGCGCGGATGCGGGCGGGCTGTCCAAGGCCGCCGCGCGCGGCGTGCCGACCGAGGTGGTTGATCACCGGCCGCATGGCGCGGACCGCGCCGCGTTCGAGGATGCGCTGCATGCGCGCATCATGGAATACCGCCCCGATGTCATCTGCCTTGCCGGGTTCATGCGGGTGCTGACCGAAGGCTTTGTCGCGCGCTGGCAGGGGCGAATGATCAATATCCACCCGTCGCTTTTGCCCAAGTATCGCGGGCTTGATACCCATGCGCGCGCGCTCGCCGCCGGCGAGACCGAGGCAGGCTGCACCGTGCATGAGGTCACGGCGGCGCTGGATGACGGCCCGATTCTGGGGCAGGCACGCGTGCCTGTCGATCCCGCCGACACGGCCGAGACGCTGGCCGCGCGGGTGCTGAAGATGGAGCATCGCCTCTACCCCGCCGTCCTGCGCCGTTTCGCCGCGGGGGACCGCACGCCGGTCTGGCTGCCGTGACCGCCCGGCGCTGGCAATATCGTTTCAATTTCCGCCGCTTTGCCGTATAGCGGCGCAGCCGACATCAGCGAAAGAAGCCGTTCCCTTGATCCAGACCATCACCACAACCGACGCCCTGGCCGAGTTTTGCACCCGCGCCGCCGGACATCCCTATGTCACCGTCGATACCGAATTCCTGCGCGAGCGAACGTATTATTCCAAGCTGTGCCTCGTGCAACTGGCCTATCCAGGCGACGAGGATGAGACGGCGGTGCTCGTCGATCCCCTAGCCGAAGGGCTGTCGCTGGAGCCGCTTTATACGCTGTTCCGCGACGAATCCGTGGTCAAGGTATTCCATGCCGCCCGGCAGGATCTGGAGATTTTCTATGTGGATGCCGGGCTGATCCCAACGCCGCTGTTCGACACGCAGGTCGCGGCGATGGTCTGCGGCTTTGGCGAGCAGGCCGGATACGAGACGCTGGTCAAACGCATCGTCAAGGCGCAGATAGACAAATCCTCGCGCTTTACAGATTGGGCGCGCCGCCCGCTGAGCGATGCGCAAAAGATTTATGCGCTTGCGGATGTGACGCACCTGCGCAAGGTCTACGAATATCTGGCACGCGAGTTGAAGAAAAGCGGACGTGACAAATGGGTGGCCGAGGAGATGGCCGTTCTGACCAATCCGGATACCTATGTCACCCACCCGCGAGACGCCTGGCAGCGCATCAAGACGCGCAACAATACCGGCCGGTATCTGTCAATCCTGCGCGCGCTTGCCGAGTTCCGCGAGGCCTACGCCCAAAGGCATGACGTGCCGCGCAGCCGGGTCTACAAGGATGACGCGCTGGTCGAGCTGGCCTCGACCAAACCGGCCACCGTGCAGGATCTGGGCCGGTCGCGCCTGCTGCTGCGCGAAGCGCGCAAGGGCGAGATCGCGGAAGGTATCCTCAAGGCTGTGGCCGAAGGTCTGGCCGTGCCGGCGGGCGAGCAGCCCGAGCCGGATCTGAGCCGCGAGAAACTGCAGGTAAACCCGGCAATAGCAGACCTTCTGCGCGTGCTGCTGAAGGGGGCGGCCGACCGCGAGGGCGTGGCGTCGAAACTGATCGCAACCGCGTCAGACCTGGACGCCATCGCTGCGGGTCAGCGCGATGTGCCCGCGCTCAGTGGTTGGCGCCGCGACGTCTTTGGCGAAGAGGCACTGCGGTTATGCAGGGGGGAGATCGCGCTGCGCGTGAACGGCAGTACGATCGAAACGGTCGTACTCTAGCGGGTGCATCCTCGGATGCTCCAGCGCACTGCAAGGGGGGGGGGCAGGGGGATCAGCGACTGCTGACAGCTGTGGTCGTCTGGCTCAATACACGCACGCCGCGCACCTGACTCAGCACTTGGTCTGATACGAATTGCCCGGCGCTGACGCGGCGGGTCTGCTCGGGGCCCTGCGGCGTATCCGACCGCTGTATCGCCCGCAACGTGTAGGTCAGCATCCCTTCAACCGGCGCGCCATCGTTTTCCGGCCACAGGCGCACGTCGAACGCACCTTGACGCAAGGAAACACCCGTCGCCTTGACGATAGCGCCGCCCGCCGACGGCTCAACCACGACATCCTGAACGGCATAGATCGGTGTGCCAACATAGATTTCGGCACCGGACTTGCGGCGGAAAAGGCTGTTGCTCCGTTCCGGTATCAGCGGATTGACAGCGGGGTCCTGCACGGGCGCGCTGCGCTCTGCCGTGCGGCTCTGGCCGAACCAATTGGCAGGGTTGGCCCGCGAATCACGAAAGCCGGAACAGCCTGCAAGCGTCAGGCTGGAAATAGTCAGAAGTGTTACCAGACTGCGCATCGGCAAATGCCCCTTTAGCCCCTCATCATTGGCGCGGACCCTAGCAGGCTGCACTGCCCATGTGCAAGGTAGCGTCGCGCTGTGGGCTGGACGTTTGCGGGCGGCAGGACTACCTCCGGGGCAGAGCAAGTCAAAGGATGGATCATGGCCCAAGCCCCTTTCGAAGAGATCGTCGAGGATTTCGAGTTTCTGGACGATTGGGAAGACCGATATCGCCACGTCATCGAGCAGGGCAAGGCAATGCCGCCTCTCGATGATGCCCTCAAGGTACCCGCAACCCGCGTCGAGGGCTGCGCCAGCCAGGTCTGGCTGCATCCGCAGATCGAGGCGGGCGTGTTCCGCTTTGACGGGGACAGCGACGCGCTGATCGTGCGCGGCCTGATCGCTGTGCTGCGCGCGCTCTACAATGATCTGCCGGTTGCAGAAGTGCCTGCCGTTGACGCCGGGAAGGAACTGGCCCGTCTGGGCCTGACCGATCATCTGTCGGCGCAGCGATCGAACGGGCTGCGCGCGATGATCGAGCGGATACGGCTGGTTGCATCTCGGGCGTCATGACAGCAATTGGCGGCGGGATTTGGGTATTTTTACCAAGAAGAAGCCGGGGGGGGGGCTTTCATCGTTCCAAAAAATACTCAAATCCGCCGGCAGATCACGCAAAGCGATCGGCAAAGCTGGTGCGGAACATCTGGCCAAGTCCGGCCAGAGGCGCCTCTGATTTCCCCATGCGGACCTGATCACCGGTAAACTTGCCCACGCTGGAGATCGTGACGCTCGCGCGGCCGGCCTCGGTCATCAACGCTTCGGCCTGATCGAAGTTGCAGGCCACAAGATAGCGCGCCTGATCTTCGCCAAAGAGTGTCGCGGTGTCATCACTGTCCAGATGCACGCCAACGCCGGCAGCTTCGGCCATTTCGAACGCGGCGAGGGCGAGGCCGCCATCGCTGAGGTCAGTGCAGGCGCGGATCAGGGCGTGGTTCGCGCGGATGAAGTCGCCATTGCGTTTTTCCGCCTCAAGATCGACGGTGGGCGCGTCGCCCTCAACGCGGCCAAAGACTTCGGCCAGCAGGGCGGACTGGCCGAGATGGCCATGCGTTTCCCCAATCAGCAGCGCAATGTGCCCATCGCGGGCCTGCCCGATGATCGCCTCATCCTCATGCGCGATCAGCCCCACTGCGCCGATGGTCGGGGTGGGCAGGATCGCCGCACCGTCTGTTTCATTATATAGCGATACGTTGCCTGACACGATGGGCATGTCGAGGGCGGATACAGCCTCTCCGATGCCCTTGATCGCGCTGACAAGCTGGCCCATGATCTGCGGCTTCTCGGGGTTGCCGAAGTTGAGATTATCCGTGCTGGCCAAGGGTTTGGCGCCCAAAGCTGAGAGATTGCGATACGCCTCTGCGACCGCTTGCTTGCCGCCCATTTCGGGGTTGGCCTGCACGTAGCGGGGCGTTACGTCGGACGTGAAGGCCAGCAGCTTATCGGTGCCATGCACCCGGATCAGTCCGGCGCCCAGTCCGGGGCCGCGTACTGTGTCGGCCATGACCATCGTGTCATATTGCTCATACACCCATTCGCGGCTGCAATAGTTCGGCGATGAGATCAGCGCGCGCAGCCCGTCAATGGGATCAATTTGAGGCACGGTGGCCGGATCCAGCGGTTCGGCCGCCGGTGTTTCCACCCATGGGCGGTCATATTCTGGGGCGGTGCCCGACAGCGCGGCGAGGGGCAGATCAGCCTTGACCACATTATTGTGCATGATCAGGAAACGATCCTCGGCAATTGTTTCGCCGACAATGGCAAAATCGAGGTCCCATTTCTCAAAAACGGCGCGGGCTTCGGCCTCCAGCGACGGCTCCAGCACCATCAGCATGCGTTCCTGGGATTCGGACAGCATCATCTCATAGGCGGTCATGCCGTCCTCGCGCTGTGGAACAGCCTCAAGGTTCAGGCGCACGCCGAGGCCGCCCTTGTCGCCCATTTCCACGGCCGAGCAGGTCAGGCCGGCTGCGCCCATGTCCTGAATTGAAATGACGGCGCCGGTGGCCATCAATTCTAGCGTGGCTTCCATCAGGCGCTTTTCGGTGAAGGGGTCGCCCACCTGCACGGTCGGGCGCTTGTCCTCGATCGTGTCGTCGAATTCCGCCGAGGCCATGGTAGCGCCGCCGACGCCGTCGCGGCCTGTCTTGGCGCCCAGATAAACGACCGGGCGGCCCACGCCGGAAGCGGCAGAGTAGAAGATCTTGTCAGTGTCGGCAAGGCCGGCCGCGAAGGCGTTGACCAGACAGTTGCCGTTGTAGGCGGGATCAAAGCGCAGCTCGCCGCCCACCGTCGGCACGCCGAACGCGTTGCCGTAGCCGCCGATCCCCTCAACGACGCCATGCACCAGCTGGCGTGTCTTGTGGTGGTCCGGCTCGCCGAAGCTGAGCGAGTTCATCGCGGCGATGGGGCGCGCGCCCATGGTGAAGACATCGCGCAGGATGCCGCCCACGCCGGTCGCGGCGCCCTGGTACGGTTCGATATAGGAGGGGTGGTTGTGCGACTCCATTTTGAAAACAACGCATTGGCCGTCGCCGATATCAACGATGCCGGCGTTTTCGCCGGGGCCGCAGATGACCTGCGGGCCGGTGGTGGGCAGGGTGCGCAGCCACTTCTTGGAGGATTTGTAGCTGCAATGCTCGTTCCACATCGCCGAGAAGATGCCGAGCTCGGTAAAGGTCGGCTCGCGCCCGATGATTTCGAGGATGCGCTCATACTCGTCCGGTTTCAGCCCGTGGCTGGCGATCAGGTCGGGGGTGATGTCCGGCTCGTTCATGGTGCAATATCCCTCAGGCTGCTGGCTTGGCGCCTCTTTAAGCGATTGCGCGCGAGGGGGGAAGGGGGGCGCTCATGCTGGCGCGGGCGGTGATCGCGAATGCATGATGGAGGGACTGAACGTTGCGGGGGATGCTTGTTACGATATGGGGCAGCCAGATATGGCAGCGGGGGCAGTCATGGGCCGCGGTGGTGACGGGGCGCGGTTGACGCGGGTAAACCCCTGCGCTGAAAACCCCGGTCGGCGCAAGGTTTCACGGATGATCCGTGCGCTACCTGATCGGCGGACTGGCTTTTTCTTCGGATTTGACGCGGTTCCAGAGCGCATCCATTTCGCTCAGATCGCTGTCTGTCGGGGTCTTGCCCAGCGCTGCCAGCAGTGATTCGATCCGCGCGAACCGGCGAGTGAACTTGGCGTTGGCGCGGCGCAGGGCCGCTTCGGGGTCGATCTTCATGTGGCGGGCGAGGTTCGCCATGACAAACAGCAGATCGCCGAATTCTTCCTCCGTATGATCCTTGTCGCCGCTGGCGGCGGCCTCTTGCAGTTCGGTCATTTCCTCGGCGATCTTGTCCAGCACCTGCGCGGTTTCCGGCCAGTCAAAGCCGACACGCGCAGCCCGCTTTTGCAGTTTCACCGCGCGCAGCAGGGCTGGCAGGCCGAGGGCGACGCCGTCGAGCGTGCCGGCCTCGGCGCGGGCGGCACGCTCGGCGGCCTTCACCGCCTCCCAATCGCGGGTTTGCTGGGCGGCCGTCTTGTCACGGCTTTCAGTGCCGAAGACATGGGGGTGACGCGCGACCATTTTATCCGCGATTCCGTTTGCCACATCGTCGAAATCGAACAGGCCCTTGTCCTGGGCGATCTGGGCGTGAAAGACGACCTGCAAAAGCAGATCGCCCAACTCGCCGGTCAGGTCGGACCAGTCGGCGCGCTGGATGGCGTCGGCAACCTCATAGGCCTCCTCGATTGTGTAGGGCGCGATGGAGGCAAAATCCTGCTCGATATCCCACGGGCAGCCGGTGGCCGGATCGCGCAGGGCACGCATGATGGCCAAGAGGCGCGGCAGGCCGCCCTTGGGGTCGTGGATCAGGCTGTCCGGCATCTGCGCCTCCCTTGGTTGCGGGGCGCAAACTGGCGCGCGGCGCGGGCGAAGTCCAGCCGTGTGGCCTTGCATCCCACACCGGTTTCCCTAAACGATGCCCTAAACAAGGCAGAGCAAAGGGCGAGATCATGGGACTGGAAGACGCAAGCAGCACGGTTGATGAGGCCTTTACCCGCAAGGAAAATCGCGGCCTCAGCTTTGAAAATACGTTTGGCGGGGCCACGTCGTTCCTGCGCCGCCGCTATACCAAGGATCTGGCCGGCGTGGATATCGCCGTGACGGGCGTGCCTTTCGATCAGGCAGTGACCAACCGGACCGGCACGCGGCTGGGTCCGCGCGCGATCCGCGAGGCAAGCGCGCTGCAGACAGCTGATGCGCCCTATGGCTGGGGGTATAATCCGATGGAGGCGCTGAATATCGTCGATTATGGCGACCTCGCGTTCGATTATGCGATGGTGCCGGAGTTTCCCGGCCTGCTGGCGCAGCATATCAAGGGAATCCTCGATGCGGGTGCAGCCAGTGTCGTGCTGGGCGGCGACCACTATATCAGCTTTCCCATTCTCAAGGCTTATGCCGAGAAATATGGACCGATGGCGCTGCTGCATTTCGATGCGCATACAGATACCTGGCAGGACGATAATTTCGAGCGGATCGACCACGGCACGATGTTCTACAAGGCGATCAAGCTGGGGCTGATAGACCCAGCGCGCTCGGTTCAGGTGGGTATTCGCACGACGGTGCCTGATACGATGGGCATGAATATCATCGACGCCCGCGAGGTACATGAGGGCGGCACGGCGGCGGCTGTGAAGAAGATCAAGGGTATTCTGGGCGACGCCCCGATCTATCTGAGCTTTGATATCGACGCGCTGGACCCGGCCTTTGCGCCCGGCACCGGTACGCCGGTCTGGGGCGGGCTGACATCTGCGCAGGCGTCGATCATGCTGCGTGATCTGGCGGGGATCGATCTGAAAGGCGGCGATATCGTTGAGGTGTCGCCTCCGTTTGATACCAGCGGCGCAACGGCCATTGCCGGGGCGCATGTAGCGACAGCGATTATTTGTCTGCTGGGGTGGAATGCACATGGCGGGGGTGCCTGAGGCTGCATCCGGCTATGAGCATTTATTCGGAAGATGAAAGGGTGACGCCATGAAGTGGGTTGGGCTGGGATTGGTGCTGCTGTTGCTGGTGGTCGCCGCAGGAATGGTATGGATCAGGTTGGCGCCGGATGACGTGGCGCGCTGGCATCGGCTGCCGGCGGATGTGTCGGACCTGGACATGGAGGGCGGTGTGATGCGTCTGGTGCCGGGCGATCTGGCTGATCTGGACCGGATTATCCGCGCCGAGCCGCGCACGTATGTTCTGGCCGGATCGGTGGAGGATGGGATGGTGACTTATGTGACGCGGTCAAAAGTTGTCGGCTTTCCCGATTATACGACGGTCGGGCAGCGCGGGGACAACCTGGCTGTGCACGCGCGACTGCGCTATGGCAGATCTGACATCGGGGTCAACAAGGCGCGCGTGGAGCGTTGGCTGGCCGCGTTGCGGCAGGGATGAGGTCACGCATCCGTCGGATATCTTGCGCCAGATCGGCACGTTCAGCGCCATCTGGCACTGGGCCATGAAGGTTTTGCCGTCAACATGCAGGCAGGTCATCTCGCCCAGTTCGACGCGGCTGCCGGTTTTGTCCGTGCAATAGCAATCTATCGTCTTGCCGCCCATGGTGCCGTCCGCCGCAGCGGGCAGGGCGGTGGCCGTCAGGGTCGCGATGAGGATGAAACAGCGCATACCACATTATATCACACGCTGGGCCACTTGACCAAATTCCTTGGATGAAGGACACGGACCCTCATGGTGCCATTGGACAGATTAGAACAGATCGCGCAGCGCTTCGAGTTTATCGAGGCCAAGATGTCGGCGGGCGGCGGCGATATTGCCGCGCTGGGCCGCGAATATGCCGAACTGCGTCCGGTGGTCGAGGAAATCCGCCTCTATAAATCGCTGCTGACCGATATCGACGGCGCGCGCGCCATGCTGAACGATCCCGAGATGCGCGCACTGGCCGAAGACGAGCTGCGCGCGCTTGAGGCGCGGGTGCCGGACGTCGAGGCGTCGCTGCAGTTGAGCCTGCTGCCCAAAGACCAGGCCGATGCACGCTCCGCCATGATCGAAATCCGTCCCGGCACGGGGGGTGAGGAAGCGGCGCTGTTCGCCGCCGATCTTCTGCGCATGTATCAGCGCTATTCCGAGGCGCGGGGCTGGTCGCTGGACATCATCGAGATGAACCAGACCGAGCTGGGCGGGATCAAGGAGGTGGTCGCGCATGTGAAGGGGGCCAACGTCTTTGCCCGATTGAAATTCGAAAGCGGCGTCCACCGCGTGCAGCGCGTGCCCGAAACGGAAAGCGGCGGGCGGATCCATACCAGCGCAGCGACGGTGGCGGTGCTGCCCGAGGCCGAGGATGTGGATATCAACATCGACGCGAATGATCTGCGGATTGATACGATGCGCAGCTCGGGCGCGGGCGGGCAGCACGTGAATACCACCGATTCGGCGGTGCGGATCACGCATATTCCCAGTGGTATCGTTGTGACCAGTTCGGAGAAATCGCAGCACCGGAACCGCGAGATTGCGATGAAAGTGCTGAAAGCACGGCTTTTCGATGCCGAGCGGCAGCGCGTCGACAGCGCGCGCAGCGCGACGCGCGCTGCGCAGGTGGGCAGCGGCGACCGGAGCGAGCGGATACGGACCTATAACTTTCCGCAAGGGCGGATGACGGACCACCGGATCAATCTGACGCTGTACAAGCTGGATCAGGTCATGGCGGGCGATCTGGACGAGGTGATCGACGCGCTGACTGCCGACGCGCAGGCGCGGATGCTGGCCGAGATGGGGGCGTGAGCCTCACGCTGGGCGATCTGGCCCGTGCGGCGGCGGCGCGGCTGCAGGATGCAGGGATCGAGGGCGCAGCGCGGGATGCGCGGCTGCTGCTGGCTCATGCCGCCGGGCTAAGCGCCACGCGGCTGGGCACCGAGATGGGCGAGGTTGCCGCGCCGGAGGTTGCCGAGCGGTACAACGCGATGATCGCGCGCCGCGCCACACGCGAGCCGGTATCGCATATTACGGGCAAGCGGCTGTTCTTCAATCATGAATTTGACGTCTCTCCTGCCGTTCTCGACCCGCGGCCCGAGACGGAGGCACTGGTTCTGGCGGCATTGGGCGCGCCGTTCGGGCGGGTTCTGGACCTTGGCACAGGATCGGGGGCGATCCTGCTGTCGCTGCTGGCCGAGCGCGGCGCGGCGACAGGGCTGGGCACGGATCTGTCCGAGGCAGCACTGACCGTGGCGCGCGAAAACGCCCAAGCTCTGGGGCTGGGCAGGCGCAGCGATTTCCAGATGTCCGATTGGTTTGCCGGGATCGTCGGGCGCTTTGATCTGATCGTCTCGAATCCGCCCTATATTGCGCAGAATGAAATGGCGGATCTTGCGCCCGAGCTGTCGTTCGAGCCGGCGATGGCGCTGACCGACGGCGCCGACGGATTGAGCGCCTATCGCGCCATCTGCAAAGGCGCGCGCGCCCATTTGGCGCCGGGCGGGCGCCTGATGGTCGAAATCGGCTGGACCCAAGGCCCCCAGGTGGCCGCGTTGATGACTGCGGCCGGACTGCCTAATGTCAGTATCCTGCCGGACCTGGATGGGCGCGACAGGGTGATTCTTGCACACGCAGATCCTTGATTTCGTGGCGCAGAGCAGGCAAAAAACGGCTTTTGAGGCGAAAATTGCAGGGAATTTCTGCTTTCCCCTTGTGCGGGCGCTCCCGGCATGATTACTAGATTCTGTCGACGCGGTGGATACCCTGCCTAATGGGTGGTCCCGCTTGACGCCAAGCCAACATAGCCGACACCCGGTTCCATTTCACAGGCGCATCGGGCGCCCCTCGGGTTCACCACGGTTCTCAATACAAGGCTGGACAGCAGACATATGAGATCTTCGAAGACACGTTCGCGCAACAAGCCGAGCAGAAATCGCCCCAATACGGTTGGCAATGTCGTCAACCGAGTGTTTGACAGCTCCGGCCCCGAGGGCAAGGTGCGTGGAACGCCGCAGCAGATCATTGAAAAATATAATCAGTTGGCCCGCGACGCGCAGCTGTCCAACGACCGGGTTGCGACCGAGAACTTCCAGCAACACGCCGAGCATTATCTACGCATGCTGGGCGAGGCGCAGAAGGAAATGGACGCCAAGCGCGAACAGCAGGAACGCGAGAACCGCGAACGGCAGGAGCGCGAGAACCGTGACCGCCAGGCCGAACGGGATCGGGACCGCACGCATCATGGCGGCGGCGATCCCGCCAATGCCTCGCAGCCGGACGCCGAGACGCTTCGCGACACGGATCACGACCGGTCGGGCGACAAGGGTCGCGAAGACAGCGCCGGCCGCACACCGGGCGCCGGGCGCGAGACGACCGTCCGTGACGACGGGGATGACGACAACCGGGGGAGCACGCTGGTCGATACCCCCGAGGGCAAGCCCAAGCGCGCTCCGCGCAAGCCCCGCCGCGCTTCGCCGCAGGACAAGGGGCAGGAGAGCGGTCAGCAGGGCGCCGAGGATGGCGCAGATGACACGCCGCCAGCTCGCAAGGCGCACGCCCCGCGCACCCGCAAGCCCAAGGACGACGCGACAAAATCGGAAGCATCTACCACTTCTGACGATACGCCGTCCGATACTGCGGCAGAGTAATGCGGCGCATGTTCGGCGCGCGGGCTTTCGACCTGCTCTTGCGACGGACATGACCCGCAACGCTTGAATTTCAGATTTTGAGTGATGAGTTGGCCGCACAGATGCAGTGCTCGGTTTTATCCGAGTTCGGGCGGATCTGTAGTGGACCGTTTAGGGGAGGACGCAAAGGCTCTCAACCGCTGGACACCGCAAGACGCGCGGCAAAAAAAAAGGCCGAGCACTAAGCTCGGCCATAGTCCAACAGGGAGGTTGAAGGAAACACCATAGCGGCGTTCCCGTCAAAGCAGCATTTAGTCGGTGTTTCCGAACCGATCAAGAAGAATACAGGAAAATCCTCACATGGCCGCTATGCAAAAAACGCATAGCACGCGAAAAAATCACTTAATCTTCTGTTCCTTAACGTTTTTTCGATACGCAATGATCTCTTCCTGAACAAAGTCACGGAAGGCGGCAATCCGCTGGGAATGGCGCAGTTCTTCGGGGTAGGCCAGGTACACGGGGACCTCGACCGACTCAACCTCGGGTAGTATGCGCACCAGATTCGGGAAGTCGAAGGTCAGGTAATCGGGCAGGATGCCGATTCCCAGATTATGGATCACGCCCTGAAGCACGCCAAAGTAGTTGTTGACGTGAAGTACTGACGAAATATCGTTCGTCATCAGTTCCTTGACCAGATAAGTCGCGGCGCTGACCTGGGCGGACGCGGTGTTTTGGCAGATCAGGCGGTGATCGGACAAATCCTCAACGCTCTGGGGCGTTCCGCGTTGTTCCAGATACATCGGCGAGGCAAACAGCCCCATGTGCACAGTCATCAGGCGCTTGCGAATCAGATCGGCCTGACTGGGTTCCTTCATGCGGATGGCGATATCGGCCTCCCGCATGGGGAGGTCCAGAACGCGCTCTTCCAGCATCAGGTCGATCTTTAGATCGGGGTATTTCTCGTAAAGCTTGGCCAGGCGCGGCGCGAGCCACAGCGTGCCGAACCCGATGGTTGTGGTCACGCGCAATTCACCGAAAACCTCGTCTTCGCTATCGCGGATGCGGGCGGTGGCCGTGTCGAGCCGTTTCATCATGGACCGCGTCGCATCGAATAGCAGCTCGCCCTGCTCGGTCAGGATCAGGCCGCGCGCATGGCGGTGAAACAAGGTTGTGTCGAGCGATTCCTCCAGCGATCGTATTTGCCGCGATACCGCCGACTGGGACAGGTGCAAAAGGTCGCCCGCATGCGTCAGGCTGCCGGCGTCGGCAACGGCATGGAAAATTCTAAGTTTGTCCCAGTCCATGCGTGCATCTGTCCAATCGGTTGCCAGTGAAAACAAGTCTTATCAAATAAATGGCGTCAGTGCATAGAATGTTCGCAAGGGCCGGAAAATAACTGGCTGTGCGATGCGCATCGGCGGGGCTGGTGCATCGCGCGCGGGCGTCTTAAAACCGGACCGCGCATGGCGTGAAGGAGAGCAGCACAATGGCGGTAGGGATTTTCGACAGCGGCCTGGGCGGGCTGACGGTGCTTCAGGCAATCACCGCACGTCTGCCGGATCAGCCGCTTGTCTATCTTGGTGACAACGCCCATGCGCCCTACGGGGTGCGCACCCAGGACGATATTTACGAGCTGACCCGCGCGGGCGTGCAGCGTTTGTGGGACCACGGCTGTGATCTGGTGATTCTGGCCTGCAACACCGCATCGGCCGCCGCATTGCGCCGCATGCAGGAGGCGGGTGTGCCGCAGGGCAAGCGGGTGCTGGGGGTGTTCGTGCCGCTGATCGAGGCCCTGACCGAACGGGAATGGGGCGACAACTCCCCCCCGCGCGAGGTCGCAACCCGTCATGTGGCGCTGTTTGCGACGCCTGCAACGGTCGCCTCGCGCGCGTTCCAGCGCGAGCTGGCCTTTCGCGCCATCGGCGTCGATGTCGAGGCGCAGGCCTGCGGCGGCGTGGTAGACGCCATCGAAGACGGCGACATGATCTTGGCCGAGGCGCTGGTGCGCAGCCACGTGGATGCCCTGCGCCGTAAACTGCCGTACCCCCAGGCGGCGGTGCTGGGTTGCACGCATTATCCGCTGCTTCAGGATGTGTTCGCAGAGGCGCTGGGGCCGGACGTGGCGGTCTATTCTCAGCCTGAACTGGTGGCCGAAAGTCTTGCCTACTACCTGATCCGCCATCCGGAAATGGCCGGGACGGGCGGAGGGATAACTTATCTGACAACCGGTGACGCGGGCCGTGTGTCGGACCGCGCGGCGCTGTTCCTGCGCCGTCCGGTAGGGTTTCTTGCCGCCTGAGGCTTGCGCGCCTGTGCCGCATTGCGCCACGTATCGAACCGGCCTAAACGGCCAGAGACATAAGGTATGACATGACGCATAACATCGCCATTCTGGGCGCCTCGGGGTACACCGGGGCCGAGCTGGTCCGCCTGATCGCGACGCATCCTACCATGCGGATCGCAGCGCTTGCTGCCAATTCCAAGGCGGGGCAAAGCATGGCGGAGGTGTTTCCGCATCTGCGCCATCTGGATCTGCCGGACCTTGTGACCATCGACCAGATTGATTTTTCCGGCATTGACCTGTGCTTTTGCGCGCTGCCGCATGCCACAAGTCAGGCGGTGATCGCAGCGCTGCCAAAGGATCTGAAGATTGTCGATCTCAGCGCCGATTTCCGTCTGCGCGATCCGGCGGTCTATGAGAAATGGTACGGCAATCCCCATGCCGCGCTGGAGTGCCAGTCAGAGGCGGTTTACGGGCTGACCGAATTCTACCGCGAGCAGATCCGTACCGCGCGGCTGGTGGCGGGGACGGGGTGCAACGCTGCGACCGGACAATATGCGCTGCGACCTTTGATCGCGGACGGGCTGATCGATCTCGACGACATCATCATCGACCTGAAAACCGGTGTTAGCGGCGCGGGCCGCAGCCTGAAGGAAAACCTGCTCCACGCAGAGCTGAGCGAGGGCGCGCATGCCTACGGCGTTGGCGGCACCCATCGTCACCTGGCCGAGTTCGATCAGGAGTTCAGCGCAGTCGCGGGCCGCCCTGTTCGGGTCCAGTTCACGCCGCATTTATTGCCTGCAAACAGGGGGATAATTGCCACTGTTTATGTAAGGGGTGACGCTGCATCCATTCATGCCGCCCTGTCGGATGCCTACGTGGACGAGCCGTTCTTGCAGGTCCTGCCGTTCGGGCAGACTCCCAGCACACGGCATATTCGCGGCAGCAATTTTTGCCATATTGGTGTAAGCGGCGATCGCATCCCGGGGCGCGCGATCGTGATCGCGGCGCTCGACAATCTGACCAAGGGCTCCAGCGGGCAGGCCTTGCAGAACGCCAACCTGATGTTAGGTGAAGATGAGACGGCGGGGCTGATGTTGGCCCCTGTTTTCCCCTAGCGGTAACTGTTAAAAACGTGAGGCAGTGCTATGAAATCGCTTAAGAAGAAACGCAGGATACAGGTTATCTCCGTCGCGGCCATTGCGCTTGTCATATCGACGGGGCTGATCGGATACGCGATGCGCGATGGGATCAACTTCTTTCGCTCGCCCAGCGAGATCGTGGCTGATCCGCCCGGTCCGGCCGAAGTATTCCGCATTGGCGGTCTGGTCGAGACGGGCACGCTCAAGCGCGGCGAGGGCGCGGAAATACGGTTTGCCGTGACCGATGGCGGCGCGAGTATCCCCGTCAGTTATATCGGCGTCCTGCCGGATCTATTTGGCGAGGATCAGGGCATGATCGGGCTTGGCAGCTATGACGGAGCGACCTTTCGCGCGACCGAAATTCTGGCCAAGCACGATGAGACCTACATGCCCAAAGAGGTCGTTGACGCGCTGAAAGAGCAGGGCGTCTATCAGGCACCGGACGGCAGTTAAGCGCTGCGTTAACCAGTTCGAGACCACCTTTCGCCATGGCAGGGGATAATCCCCGGCCCATGGACGCAAAGGCGGTGGCATGGACCAGGTACACGAAATCGCTCGTGAAATCGTTGCCCGTGAGGGTGGCTATGTGAATGATCCGGACGATCCGGGCGGCGCGACGAAATACGGCGTGACCGTGCATACGATGCGCCGTCTGGGGCTGGACCTCAGTGGTGACGGGCAAATTGATGCGCAGGATGTGCGCCGTCTGGCCCGAGCGGACGCCGAGCGGATATTTGTCCAGCATTACTACGCGCGTCCCGGCATCGACCGGCTGCCGGAGCTGCTGCGCGCCAGCGTGTTCGACATGTATGTGAATGCAGGCAGTAACGCGGTGAAAATCCTTCAGCGGCTCTTGCGCCAGATGGGGCAGGACGTCGCCGTCGATGGTGCGATCGGCCCCCAGACAGCCGATGCGGCTGATGCTGCCGCGCGCGCGGCGCCGGGGCATCTGGCCGACGCCTATGCTATCGCGCGGCGTAATTATTATCTGCGCCTTGCCGACCGGCGCCCCGCCAGCCGCAAATTCGCCCGCACGCGGGCCGGCGGCAAGGGCGGCTGGATCCTGCGTGCCGAATCGTTCATGTCGCCGCGCTATCACATGACGGGGGCGGAATTTCGCGAAAGGGTGGCAAAATGGGATTGATCGGCAAGATTTTGGCGACACTTTTCGGCGAAAATCGCAATGTGGTTGCCCGCACCGCCGAGGTCTTTCGCGAGAACGCCGAGGCCGGCGCAGCGCGGCAGACAGCCGAGCGGGGCGCGGCCCTGAGCCAGTTCGAGGGCGAATTTGCCCTTGCCCGGGTGGGCTGGTTCGATCGGTTCATGGACGGGATCAACCGTCTGCCGCGCCCGGCGATGGCACTGGGAACGATGGGATTATTCGTGGCGGCGATGGTCGATCCGGTCTGGTTTGCGGCGCGCATGCAGGGCATCGCGCTGGTGCCCGAGCCGCTTTGGTGGCTGCTGGGTGTGATCGTCTCGTTCTATTTTGGCGCGCGGCATCAATTCAAGGGACAAGCCTTTCAGGCGTCCATCGTGCAGAGTGCCGCGCGCGCCCCGCAGATCGCCGCCAGCATCGAGGCGCTGGAGCGCGGTCATCCCGCGCGCCCGCAGATCGCCGGTACCGGCAGCGATGCCGAAGATACCCTGACCGTGACACGGCCCGAAGCAAATCCGGCCCTGCAAGCGTGGCGCGGGCGCGAGCGCTGACAGCGCCCGCGACAATGTGATCCGCCCCGCGCGCCGGAATCCCTTGGCCACGGAACGGCGCGCGGGTTATACAGCGGTCATGATTACAGAACTTGGCCATTTCGCCCTTATCCTCGCCTTCGCCATTGCATGCGTTCAGGCCATTGTCCCGCTTATCGGAGCGCAAAAGCGCTGGAGTGGGTGGATGGCCGTGGGCGATACTGCGGCGGGCTTGCAATTTGTGATGATCGCGATCTCCTTCGCGGCGTTGACATATGCGTTCGTCACCTCTGATTTTTCGCTGCGGCTGGTCACGATGAACAGCCATTCGGCCAAACCGATGCTGTACAAGATCACCGGCGTTTGGGGCAACCACGAGGGCTCGATGCTGCTGTGGGTCCTGATTGTTGCGCTGTTCGGTGCCAGTGCCGCGTGGTTTGGCAGCAACCTGCCGCCCAGCCTGCGCGCGCGCGTCTTGTCGGTGCAGGGGATGATCGGGGTGGCATTTCTGGCTTTCATCATCTTTACGTCGAATCCGTTCCTGCGTCTGGCGTTGCCGCCACTTGACGGGCAGGACCTGAACCCACTGTTGCAGGACCCCGGCCTCGCGTTTCATCCGCCGTTTCTATACGTGGGCTATGTTGGCCTTTCGATGACGTTCAGCTTTGCTATCGCGGCGCTGATTGAGGGGCGTGTCGACGCCGCTTGGGGCCGCTGGGTGCGCCCCTACACACTGGCCGCGTGGATTTTTCTGACCATCGGCATCGCACTGGGCAGCTGGTGGGCCTATTACGAATTGGGCTGGGGCGGTTTCTGGTTCTGGGATCCGGTTGAAAATGCCAGCTTCATGCCATGGCTGATCGCCGCCGCGCTGCTGCACTCGGCCATCGTGGTGGAAAAGCGGGAAAGCCTGAAAAGCTGGACGATCCTGCTTGCCATCATCGCCTTCGGCTTTTCGATGATCGGCGCGTTCATAACGCGGTCGGGCGTGCTGACCTCGGTCCATGCCTTTGCGAATGATCCGGAGCGGGGGATGTTCCTGCTGGGCATCACCGCGGTCTTCATGATGGGCGGCCTGACAATGTTTGCCGCCCGCGCCAGCGTCATGCAGGCGCGCGGAGTGTTCTCGCTCAGCAGTCGCGAATCAATGCTGCTGGTGAACAACGTTCTGCTGGGCGTCGCGGCCTTTGTGGTCTTTGTCGGGACGATCTGGCCGCTGGTGTCAGAGCTGTTTTTTGACCGCAAGCTGTCGGTCGGTGCACCCTTCTTTGACAAGGCGTTTACACCGTTCATGATCCTTATTGGCATTGTCATGCCAATCGGCGCGATGATGCCCTGGAAGCGCGGCAAGATGCGGCGCGCCTTACGGCGGCTGGTGCCGGCGGCGGTCCTGGCAATTGCGGTGCTGGGCCTTGCGTGGACGATGCAGGGCGGGCGCAGTCTGTTAGGTCCTGTCGGGCTGATGCTGGGGACCTGGCTGGTCGCGGGGGCTGTGACGGATCTGTGGTCGCGCACTGGGACGGGCCGTATGGCAGGACGCTTTGGCCGCCTCGGACGGCTGCCGCGTGCCGATTGGGGCAAGGCGGTCGCGCATGGTGGCCTAGGCGTCACGATGGCGGGTGTCGCCGGTGTGCTGGCGTGGCAGACTGAGGATATCCGGGTGGTCAATACCGGCGACAGCTTTGAATTGTCGGGTTATACGCTGACGCTGACCGATGTGCGGCAGGAGGATGGGCCGAACTATGATACCACCATCGCCGATGTGACGTTGTCCCGCGGCGATCAGGTGATTTCGATTCTGCATCCCGAAAAGCGGTACTATCCGGTGGCGCAGATGCCGACGACCGAGGCAGCGATCGACATCGGATTTCTTCGCGACGTCTACGTGGTGATCGGTGATCCGCAGGACGGGGGTGGCTGGGCAATGCGCAGCTATTACAAACCGCTGGCCGATTGGATCTGGGGGGGCGCGCTGCTGATGGCGCTTGGCGGCGGTCTGTCGCTTAGCGATCGGCGCTACCGCGTGGCGGCTGGCGCGCGCAAGACAGCACCCGCTGCCAAGGTGCCCGCGGAATGAGGCGGCTAATCCTGATCCTGTGCCTGCTTGCCAGCCCGCTTGCCGCGGTGCAACCGGGTGAGGTGCTGGACGATCCGGCGCTGGAGGCGCGGGCGCGCGACATCTCGAAGGGGCTGCGCTGTCTTGTATGCCAGAACGAGAATATCGACGATTCGAACGCCTCTCTTGCACATGATCTGCGCATTCTGGTGCGCGACCGGCTGACCGCTGGTGACAGCGATGCCGAGGTGGTCGATTTCATCGTGGATCGTTACGGCGAATATGTTCTGCTGGAACCACGCAAGACTGGCAGCACGCTGGCGCTGTGGCTGGCAGGGCCAGCGATGCTGCTGGCGGGCGCGGGCGTGGCGCTGGCCTATGTCCGCAAGCGAGGGCGGACGACGCCCGAAGACGCCCAGCTGAGCGAGGATGAGGCAGCGCGGCTGCGCGATATCCTGAGAAAATGAGATCCCGATGACGGATTATGCGACGATAACGCTGGAGATCGTGGATGATATCGCCGTTCTGCGGCTGAACCGCCCGGACAAGATGAACGCGCTGAACACCCTGATGCGCGCCGAAATCACGGATGCCACCACTCTTGCCGGGCGCAGCGCGCGCGTTCTGGTGCTGACCGGCAACGGCAGGGCATTTTGCGCGGGCCAGGATCTGAGCGATGCGGGAAACGCCGCCGCGCTGGATCTGGAACGCGTGCTGCGGGACGAATATGTGCCCATGTTGCGCGCCATCGGGGACTGCCCGATCCCCACCATCGCCGCCGTCAATGGACCCGCCGCCGGGGCAGGTGCCAACCTTGCGCTATCTGCCGACGTGGTGATTGCGGCGCATGGTGCGTATTTCATGCAAGCCTTTACGCGTATCGGTCTGATGCCGGATGCGGGCGGCACCTACTGGCTGCCGCGCCAGATCGGCGCGGCCAAGGCGATGGGCGCGGCCCTTTTCGCCGAGCCGATAAGTGCCGTTGATGCCGCCGACTGGGGCATGATCTGGGAGGCGGTTCCGGATATGGAATTCGACGACCAATGGCACGCCCGCGCCGCACATCTGGCGGCTGGGCCGACCGAAAGCTACCGCCATCTCAAGACTGCGATCAGGGGCAGTTGGGATAACAGCCATGACGCGCAGCTTGATCTGGAAGCGCGGTTGCAAGGCGCCTGCGGCCACACCCGCGACTTCAAGGAAGGCGTTGTTGCGTTCCTTGACAAACGTGCGGCGCAGTTCGAAGGGCGGTGATCTCGGGTTCGGACCTGCCATCAAGGTCCCGACCATACGCATGCAAAAGGCGCACCCACAACGGATGCGCCTTTATCGTTTCAGGATAACGCGTTAGCGGTTTTCAATGTCAACGTAGTCGCGCAGGGGCGCGCCGACATACAGCTGACGGGGGCGGCCGATTTTCAGCTGTGGATCGGCAATCATTTCCTTCCACTGCGAAATCCAGCCAACCGTGCGGGACACGGCAAAGATCGCCGTGAACATCGAGGTCGGGAACCCCATCGCCTCAAGGATGATACCGGAATAGAAATCGACGTTCGGGAACAGCTTTTTCTCGGCGAAATAGGGATCGTCAAGCGCCTGTTTTTCCAGCTCTTTGGCGACCTGGAGAGTTGGATTGTCCTCGATCCCCAACAGTTCCAGCACTTCGTCGGCAGATTGCTTCATCACCGTCGCGCGGGGATCGAAGTTCTTGTAGACGCGGTGACCAAAGCCCATCAGGCGGAAGGGATCGTTCTTGTCCTTGGCGCGTGCGATGAATTCAGGGATCCGGTCGACAGTCCCGATCTCGCGTAGCATTTCCAGACAAGCCTGATTGGCGCCGCCATGGGCCGGACCCCAAAGGCAGGCGATGCCGGCAGCAATGCAGGCGAACGGGTTCGCACCCGAGGAGGAGGCCAAGCGCACCGTTGACGTCGAGGCGTTCTGCTCATGATCGGCGTGCAAAGTGAAAATGCGGTCCATCGCGCGGCTGAGGATCGGGTTTACTTCGTAATCCTCGGACGGCACGGCAAAGCACATGCGCAGGAAGTTGGACGCATAATCCAGTTCGTTGCGCGGATAGATGAAGGGCTGGCCGATCGTGTATTTGAAGGCCATCGCCGCGATTGTCGGCATCTTGGCAATCATGCGCACGGATGCAACCTCGCGCTGCCACGGATCGTTCACATCGGTACTGTCGTGGTAAAATGCGCTCAGGGCGCCAACGACGCCGACCATGATTGCCATGGGCGGCGCATCACGGCGAAACCCGCGAAAGAGGAAATGCAACTGCTCATGCAGCATCGTGTGATTCGTCACACGGCTCTCAAAGTCTTCCAGCTGCGCCGCCGATGGCAGCTCGCCGTAGAGCAGGAGATAGCAGACCTCAAGGTAATGGGATTTTTCGGCCAGTTGCTCGATCGGGTAGCCGCGGTGCAGCAGTTCGCCCTTGTTGCCGTCGATGAAGGTAATCGTGCTGTCACAACTGGCGGTCGAGGTGAAGCCGGGATCGTAGGTAAAGACGCCGGCCTGTGAGTATAACTTGCGGATGTCGATCACATCCGGGCCCAAGGTGGGCGAGTGAATCGTAAGTTCGTATTCATTGCCGTTCAGCTTCAGGGTTGCGGAATTTTTGTCTTCGGCCATTCAGCGGTCTCCTTGTTGCAGCCCTCATGCCGCCGGGGCAGCATGCGCTGGATAATCCATCGGCCCGCGAGAGCGGTCAACCGCTCTGTTGGCCCGCATCGGTCAGTCGACCCAGCGTCTCGGCCTGTCCGAGCACCAGCATCATGTCGAATACACTAGGCGTTGCACTGCGTCCTGCCAATGCAGCCCTGAGCGGACCTGCCATTTTGCCGAACTTGGTGCCACGATCCTCGGCGAATTGCGTTGTCACCTTTTCGAGGCTTTCGCGAGACCACGTAACATTTTGCAGGTGCGGCGTCAATTCTTTCAGCATACCACGGGATACCGGATCAAGCTGCGCGGCCGCTTTTTCATCGGGCTCAATAGGGCGGGATGACAGGATGAACTGTGCTTTATCAAGGAGTTCAAGGAAGGTGCGCGCGCGCTCTTTCAGGCAATGCATACCGTCCACCATCATCGCAGACTGGGCTGACGTCAGGGCAGGCCGACCGGTAACGCGCATGAAATCCTGCAATTCATGCAGCAGCGCAGCATCGTCCATAGCGGCCATATGCTGGCCACAGATGTTTTCCAGCTTCTTGAAGTCGAACCGGGCTGCCGCCTTGCCGATTCCATCCAGACCGAACCACTCCTGCGCCTGCGCGTCGGTAAAGAATTCATCATCCCCATGGCTCCAGCCGAGGCGCGCAAGGTAGTTGCGCATGCCCGCCGCAGGATAACCCATCTGGCGATATTCCTGCGTTCCAAGCGCCCCGTGCCGCTTGCTGAGCTTCTTGCCATCGGGGCCGTGAATCAGCGGAATATGGGCGTAGACGGGCAGGGGCCATCCCATCGCGTGATAGATCATCATCTGCCGCGCGGCGTTGTTCAGATGGTCGTCACCGCGAATGACATGGGTCACGCCCATGTCGTGGTCGTCCACCGCGACGGCCAGCATGTAGACCGGGGTGCCATCCGAGCGGAGCAGCACCATGTCGTCCAACTGATCGTTGCGGATGGTCACGTCGCCCTGCACGGCGTCCTTGATGACCGTGGCGCCCTCGCGGGGGGCCTTGATGCGGATGACATGGGGCTTGTCGGGATGAGTTTCGGGCGCCGCGTCGCGCCAAGGGCTGCGATAAAGGGTCGAGCGGCCCTCGGCCTTGGCCGCATCGCGAAACGCCTGAATTTCGTCCTGCGTCGCAAAGCATTTATAGGCGGCGCCCGCCTCCAGCATTTGCTGCGCGACCTCGGTATGGCGCCCGGCGCGGTCGAACTGGCTGACGATCTTGCCGTCATGGTCCAGCCCCATCCAGGCCATGCCGTCCAGAATGGCCTGCGTCGCCTCGGGGGTCGAACGTGCGCGGTCCGTGTCCTCGATCCGCAGCAGAAATTTGCCCCCGCGCCCCCGCGCATACAGCCAGTTGAACAGCGCCGTGCGCGCCCCGCCGATATGCAGATAGCCGGTGGGCGAAGGGGCGAAACGGGTCACGACCTGTTGGGACATGGGGGCTATTAACCTTTCGGTAACGATGTGGGGGCTAGGATTGGCGTCTGTTTATCGGCCCACCGGAAGGGAAACAAGTGGCGGCGGTCTGGGGGCATCTTGAGCGCGCGCTGCTTTTGCAGAGGGGGCATCTTTTCGGCTGGGCACCGGTGTGTCTGGGCACGGGGATTGCGATCTACTTTGCCCTGCGGTTCGAGCCATCGCTATGGAACTTCGCGGCTCTTGGCGCGCTGATGATCGCCTGCCTTGGTCTGGCGCGCGTGCTTGGTCAGGCAGCGGCGCCTCTGGCAAGCGGCGTTGCGCTGATCGTCGCGGGCGTTCTTCTGGCCGGCACGCGCGCGCATGTCGTCGGCGGGCCCGTGCTGGGCTGGCGATATTACGGTCCGGTCGAGGGGCGGGTCGTCGGCATCGACCGGTCGGCGTCGGACGCGGTGCGCGTCACGCTGGACCGGGTGCGCCTGCGCAATGTCGCCCCCGCGCGCACGCCGGACCGGGTTCGTCTATCACTCCATTCGGATATCACCGGTGCTGTCCCGGTGCCGGGTCTTGTCATGGGGGCGACTGCCCATCTGTCGCCGCCGTCCGGTCCGGTTGAGCCGGGCGGCTTCGATTTCCAGCGGCACGCCTGGTTCCAAGGCCTCGGCGCGGTTGGATACACGCGCGTCCCGCTGGTCGCACTGGCGCCGTCGGACAACGCGCAACCGATGTTTGCGATCCGCATGGCGCTGTCGACCCATGTGCAGGCCGTGTTGCCGGGCGAATCGGGGGCTTTTGCCGCCGCCATCATGACGGGCGACCGCTCCGGCATGGGGCAGGAGACCCTGACGGCGTTGCGCGTGTCCAATCTGGCGCATCTTCTGGCCATTTCCGGGCTGCACGTGGGGCTTCTGACGGCCTTCGTCTTTGCCGCTTTCCGCTATGGTCTGGCGCTTGTGCCATGGCTGGCGCTGCGCGCCCCGGCCAAGCCGGTCGCGGCGGCGCTGGCGCTGGTCGTCGCAGCCTTCTACCTTGGTCTGTCGGGCGGCAGCATTGCAACCGAGCGGGCCTTTATCATGGTGGCGGTGATGCTCGTGGCGGTGATGCTCAATCGGCGCGCGCTTAGTCTGCGGGCGGTGGCGCTGGCCGCGCTGATCGTGCTGAGCTTGCGCCCCGAAGCGTTGCTGGGGCCGGGGTTCCAGATGTCCTTTGCCGCGACAACGGCGTTGATCGCGGTTTTTGGCTGGATCCAGAAGGTGCAGTGGGCGCTGGGGCCCCGCTGGTTGCGGCCAGTGTCGGCGGTCGTGATCTCCTCACTGGTCGCGGGATTGGCAACCGCGCCCTTCGCGGCGGCGCATTTCAACCAGATAGCGCACTATGGGCTGATCGCCAACCTGCTCAGCGTGCCATTGATGGGTGTTCTGGTCATGCCAGCCGCCGTGGTTGCTGTGTGCCTGCTGCCGCTGGGGCTGGAGGGGATTGGGCTTTGGGTCATGGGCCTGGGGCTGGACTGGATCCTTGGCGTTGCTCGCTGGACCGCCGCCCTTGATGGCGCCCGGGGCACGGTGGTCAGCCCGGGAAACTGGGTGTTGCCGCTGATCAGTCTTGGCGCACTGATGATCATCTTCTGGCAAGGCCGGGCACGCCTGCTGGGCGCGCTCCCTATGGTCGCCGCCGTTCTGTTGTGGGCGCACGCCGAGCGGCCCATCGTGCTGATCGCAGATACAGGCGGGCTGGTGGGCGTGATGACAGATCAGGGCCGCGCGCTGAGCACTGGGCGCGGTGCGGGGTTCATCGCGCTGAACTGGCTGGAAAATGACGGCGACGCCGCAGAGCAGGAGGCCGCCGCAGCCCGATGGCCCGCCAAGGTGGCGGGCCCGGGAGGCATCAGCATCACTGCCGTCCGCGGCAAGCGCGCTGCCGCCGCATTGACAGGTTGCGCTGCCGGTGAATGGGTCGTGCTGAATACCGAGCCACCCGAAGGATTAGCGAGGGCGTCCGGTTGCACATTGTTGACGCCAAAATCCCTGCGCCGAACAGGCGCGATCGCCTTGTATGACAGTGGAGACAAAGTTTCGGGTAGCGGCCCCCGCGTCGTCACCGCGCGCGCCTTCAGCGGCGCACGCCTGTGGAATGCGCGCTGAAACTGCATGCTTAATAGGTTCGGATAAGACCCACCAAACGACCCTGAACCTTCACCTTGTCGTCGGGCAAGATCCGGGTTTCATAGGCCGGATTTGCAGCCTCCAGCGCAATGGCGCCCCCCCGCCGGAAGAAGCGTTTAAGCGTCGCTTCCTGATCCTCGACGAGCGCCACCACGATATCGCCATTGTCTGCCGTCGACGTCTCGCGAATAACGACTATGTCGCCATCGTTGATGCCAGCGTCGATCATCGAATCACCTTTGACTTCCAGCGCGTAATGCTCGCCCGGACCGCTGACCATGCCGCCCGGCACCGCTACGTTACGCGTTGCATGCTGGATCGCCTCGATCGGGACACCGGCAGCGATACGGCCCATCAGCGGTACTTCCAGTGCATCGACGGTCGAAACCGGCTGCGCGTTTGCGGGCATTCGGGCATCGGGCCGGTCACCGTCGATGACCTTCGCCGCGAAACCATGCGATGCAGCGCCGCCCAGTGATTCGGGCAGTTTGACGATTTCAAGTGCACGGGCGCGATGCGCAAGGCGCCGAATGAACCCACGCTCCTCCAGCGCCGTAATCAGGCGGTGGATGCCCGATTTCGACCGCAGGTCCAGTGCATCCTTCATCTCGTCGAAACTGGGTGGGACACCATCGCGTTGCACACGCTTATTGATATAGTCGAGCAAATCGAGTTGCTTTTTGGTAAGCATGCCGTCCCTCCCTCAGGGTGTCATTGTCCGGGTTTGTTCTACCCATGTTCTTGTTTTGTGTCAACGGTTTCCGATAAACGCCGCTCAGATATGCATGCACGTCACTTCGTCACCGGCCTGCCGGGGCCCGTCATGCGCGGGACGGATCAACAGGATGTCAGCCCGCGCCAGAACCCCCAACAACGCGCTGTCCTGCGATGTCGCGGGGGTGGCGATGCCATCCGACAATGTGGCGCGCATGTAGTGTGTGCGCGGTCCATTGGCGGGCAGATCCACCTGCAATCGCGCGGTAAAGCTGGGCGCTGGCGCAGCGCCCAGCCCAAGCATCGCGCGGATCATAGGGAGGATGAAGACATGCCCGCAAACCATTGCAGATACGGGATTTCCGGGCAGACCAACCATCACGGACTCGCCCATCCGGCCAGCCATCAGAGGTTTGCCCGGGCGCATCGCGATCTTGTAGAAAGAACGCTGCATGCCGATGCTTTCGGCGACCTGACCGACAAGGTCGTGATCGCCCACCGAGGCACCGCCAATGGTGATGATCAGATCAGACCCCTTCGCCAGATCAAACGCCGTTTCGAGCGATCCAGCGCTGTCGCGGGCAATGGGCAGAAGGCGGGCATGGGCGCCATGCGCCTCGACCAGTGCGGCAAGCCCGAAACTGTTGGACGCGATGATCTGGTCGGGACCGGGATCTTCGCCGGGCATCACCAGCTCGTCGCCGGTGGCGATGATAGCGATCTCCGGCCGGCGGGTGACAGGCAGTTCGGCGACGTTCATGGCCGCAAGCAAGGCAATGTCGTGCGGACGCAAGAGGCGCGGCGCCTCCATTCTGGTGCCAGCCTCGAAATCTGCGGCTGCGGGCCGCACATGCGGGCCGGTATCAATGGTCTGCCCAAGGGCGATCACAGTGCCGGATACGGACACATCCTCTTGAATAATAACGCGATCGGAGTCTCTGGGCATCGGTGCGCCAGTGAAAATCCGGACCGCTTGGCCGGGCCCGACGCTGCCCTCAAAGCGGTGGCCGGCAGCGGCCTCGCCGATGACGGCAAAGCGGGCATCGGGGCCAACGTCGGCGCTGCGCACGGCATAGCCATCCATGGCCGAGGCGGCAAAGGGCGGTTGATCGCGCGTGGCGGCAACTGCACGCGCCAGAACCCGGCCCGAGCCGGCGCGCAGCGGCACGTATTCATGCCCGAGCGGCGTGATCAGATCGAACAGTTGGGCAAGGGCATCGTCTACGGAAATCATGTCTGTGGATCTTTTGACCAATGTGGCGGTTTCCAGTTGCAGTGATTTATCAATCGGACATTCACTCCGCTTCGTAACGTCCGGATTTTCCGCCATCTTTCAGGACCACACGCAGGCCGCCAATCTGCATCGCGCGGTCGACGGCCTTGGCCATATCATACACGGTCAACGCGGCGACGCTTGCGGCAGTCAGCGCCTCCATCTCGACGCCGGTCTGGCCGGTGGTCTTGACCGTCGCCTCAATCTGGATGCCGGGCAGATCCGGGTCCAGCGTCAGATCGACCGATACCTTGGCGATGGGCAGCGGATGGCACAGGGGGATCAGATCGGCGGTTCGTTTGGCCCCCATGATCCCGGCAAGCCGTGCTACGGACAGAACATCACCCTTCTTGGCGCGACCTTGCGCAATGATATCAAAGGTTTCTTGCGCCATGCTAATGTGGCACGCCGCTGTTGCGATACGCGCTGTCACATCCTTGGCGGAGACGTCGACCATATGGGCGTCGCCCTTGCTGTCGAAATGGGTCAGACCCGACATATCAGCGGCCTCCTGCTGTCAGCGGATTGCTGAGGATTGCGCGTGTCGCGCCGGCAACGTCATCCGCGCGCATCAACGTCTCGCCAATCAGGAAGCAGCGCGCGCCGTAGCGGGCGATATCGGCCAGATCCTCCCGCGTTTCCAGACCGCTTTCGCAGATGATGATGCGATCCTCGGGCACATAGCGGGCGAGGGTGCGGGTTGTGTCCAAAGTGGTCTCGAACGTATTGAGATCGCGGTTGTTTATGCCGACCAGCTTTGATGTGAGCGCCTCGGCGCGGCGCAGCTCGTCTTCGTTATGCACTTCGATAATCGCGTCCATCCCCCATTCCGCCGCCGCATCTTCCAGAGCCGCAGCCTCGCCGTCGGTGAGGCAGGCCATGATGATCAGGATGCAATCGGCGCCAAGGCTGCGGGCCTCCGCCACCTGATAGGTGTCAAACATGAAGTCCTTGCGTAGCACCGGCAGATCGCACGCTTCGCGCGCCTGCGTCAGATACTCGTTCGCCCCCTGAAAGCTGGGGGCGTCGGTCAAGACAGACAGGCATGTCGCCCCGCCGTCGGCATAGGCGGCTGCCAATGTTGCGGGGTCAAAATCGGCCCGGATGAGGCCCTTGGACGGGCTGGCCTTCTTGATTTCAGCGATCAGGCCGTAGCCATTGATCGACGCTTGCAAGAGCGCGTCCTTGAAGGGGCGCACCGGCGGCGCAGCGCGGGCCTGCTCTTCCATCGCCTCCGGCGGAGTTTCGGCCTTGGCGGCGGCGATTTCGTCAAGTTTGTAGGCCTTGATCTTGTCCAGGATCGTGGGGGTGCTCATGATGCCTCCGATGTTATTTTAGCCAGCAGCTCCAATCGCTTGCGCGCGGCGCCGCTGTCGATACTTTCGGCGGCCAACTCTGCGCCCTCGCGCAGGTCCGCTGCCCGGCCCGCCACGACCAGTGCAGCGGCTGAATTCAGCAGCACCGCGTCGCGATAGGCGCCGGGCGCGCCGTCCAGAAGGGCGCGGAAGGCCGCGCCGTTTTCCTGCGGGGTGCCGCCCAGAATACCCTCGAAAGGATGCAGAGGCAGACCTGCGTCCTCGGGGTTGATTTCAAATTCACTGATGCTGCCATCCTCGTTCAGCGCGGCGACCCAGGAATGGCCGCTGATGGCCAGTTCGTCGGTGCCGTCGCTGCCATGGACCAGCCAGGCACGGGTCGATCCCAGCTTCAGCAACGTCTCGGCCATGGGGCGGATCAGATCGCGGCGATAGGCGCCGGTCAACTGCCGCTTGACGCCTGCGGGGTTGGTCAGCGGCCCCAGAATGTTGAAGATGGTGCGCGTGCCCAGCTCGGCCCGGACCGGCCCGACATGGGCCATGGCTGGATGGTGCATTGGTGCCATCATGAAGGCGACACCGGCCTGTTCCAAAGCCTTTTCAACAACTTCCGGGCCGATCATCACCTTGACGCCCATTTGCGTCAGCGCATCCGCGGCGCCTGATTTCGAGCTGAGGTTGCGGTTGCCATGCTTGGCCACGCAGACGCCCGCACCCGCCACAACAAAGGCAGTCGCGGTCGAGATGTTCAACGTGCCCTTGCCGTCGCCGCCTGTGCCGACAATGTCGATCGCCCCTTCGGGCGCGCGCACTTTGTGACATTTGGCGCGCATCACAGCGGCGGCGGCGGCGTATTCATCCACCGTTTCCCCGCGCGTGCGCAACGCCATCAGGAAGCCGCCGATCTGGCTGGGCGTCGCCTCGCCTTCGAACAGGATCTCAAAGGCAGCCTCGGCCTCGGACCGGGTCAAGGGGCGGTCGGCGGCGGCGTCAATCAAGGGTTTCAGCGCGTCGCTCATGCGGGGATCTTCATCATGTTGAGGAAATTTTTCAGCAGCGCGTGGCCGTGCTGCGACGCGATGGATTCGGGGTGAAACTGCACGCCCTCAATTGACAACTCGCGGTGGCGCAGGCCCATGATCGTGCCGTCCTCCAGATGGGCCGTCACCTCCAGACAGTCCGGCAGGCTGTCCCGCTCGACCACCAGCGAATGATAGCGCGTCGCCTCGAACGGGGAGGGTAGTCCGGCAAAAACGCCTTTGCCTTCGTGGTGCATCTGGCCCATCTTGCCGTGGACGATTTCCGAGTGTCGCACGACGCGCCCGCCAAACGCCTGACCGATGGTCTGATGGCCAAGGCACACGCCCAAAAGCGGGATGCCCGCCTCTGCCGCGGCCAGCGTCAGATCAAGGCAGATACCGGCCTGATCGGGATCGCACGGGCCGGGCGACAGCAGGATCCCTGCCGGTTTCAGCGCCAGCGCGGCAGCGACATCTAGCGCATCGTTGCGGCGCACCATGACGTCGGCGCCCAGTTCGCCGACATAATGCACGAGATTGTAGGTAAAACTGTCATAATTATCGATGAGCAGCAGCATCTTGGCCCGTCCGTGTTAGCGTAGGCCCGATGATGGCCCCATCCCATTATTGGGGGTGGAGGCCGGAGGGCCGGTCACGATATACTTGTTCAGGCTTGGCCCCTAGGGTCAAGGGGCCGAAGGCGGGAAACGCCGCGACCAAGGGACATGCAAGGGGAGAGCAGACGACATGGCAGGTGGATTTTTGTCGGGGTTGGTGGCCGGAACGATGGTGTCCGGGCTGGCGCTGGTTGCGGTGGCGGTTGCGGTGGGACCGGCGGGATCGGGGCTTGGGCCGGATGCGGCGGCGCTGGATGTTCCGGCGGGAGCGGGCTTCAACCAGGCGCGCGACGATACGGCGG
>DATCSR010000033.1:0-151461 GCA_036568405.1 Roseovarius sp. | reverse complement strand
CCAACACCGAAAATGGGGCGCGGGAAGGCGGGAGGCCGTTTTGCGAAAAAAGTCGCGGTGTGCGGAGGTTTGGAGTTTGCCGGCTGACTGGCGCGCTGCGTTTTCGCCAGGTTCGAGGCAGAGAGAGGGACCTATGCGCTTCTGCGAACCGGGTCAGAGCGGCGAGTAGCGCGGCCAAGGGCGCCTCCCGAGCAATCGGGAGGCGTCCGACCTTGGCTTTGGCGCGTTAGCTGGCCGCCTTGCGGTTCGCGGCAAGCTTCTCATCAACCAGAGCGACGGTTGCGTCGATGGCCGGATGCGACATGCCCATCGCGCTGGCGGTCAGCTTGATCAGCTTGTCGACACGTTCGATATCGGTCGCGCCGGAAAATACGGCGCGGGCGGCGGAGGAGGGTTTGAGCAGGTTCTGCGCGGCGGCGGCGTATTTGTCGAACGGCACCATGTCGGCAGGATCCGCGCCGATACTTACGACCAGATTGTTGACGAAATCGTAGATCTCTCTGGATACGGCAATGTCGCCATGGACCGCGTCCTTGATAGCCTGAGGTCCGTCTTTGGTGATGCAGCGGTAATTGCCCGTGGCCAGCATTGCCCATTTGGCGAATGGCACGAACAGGGAGTCAAAGACGCGCAGTTTTACCGGTACGTCCTTGCCGTCGACACGGTATGCATCGATACCGCTTTCCAGTTCGGTCAGCATGGCGTCAAGCTTGGGGTCGTTGAATTTGGAGACCTTGAAATTGGTCGGCAGTCCGACATGCAGGACATTGGGCTCTTCCTCTGGCGGGCGGAAGGCCTGCGGGTCGGGTGAGCAGAGCGTCATCAGGCCAGGATCGAAATCGTCCCAGATTTCGGCGTGCAGGAATGCGTCCTGCAGACCGGAACAGTCGAGGCCGGGAATACGCTTGAGATAGGGCAGGGGCGGCATGTTCATGATCGACATGCACGCCACTTTTGCCTTGGCGATACGCGACAACAGGTCCACGAGCGTCGGATGCGAGTATTGCGGTTCCTGCATCGCGAGGCAGACGAGGTCATAGTCTTCCGGCGCGGCATCTTCGGGCGTCGAGGCATTGGTCTTGCCCGCCAGATCACCGGAAAAGAAACTACGATGTTCGTCCTCGTCGCGCAGTTTGATGCGAACTTCAGTGCCCTTTGCATTGATGAGCGCCGCGGTTTCGGCACGGCAGACCAGCGTAACGTCGTGGCCTGCCGCAGCGAATTTTGTACCAAGCAGCGAGCCGTACGAAGCGCCGAGAATGAGGATCCTGTAGGGCATTTCATGCATCCTTTGTAAAGTTGGGCTGCGTCACCTGGTCAGATCGGACAGCGTCTGGCTATTCGTGGTAGCACTAAGATTGAAACTACTGCCAGTAAAATTTTTTTCCTAAGCAGAGATTTCAGATCACGCCCGCCAGGCGATGGATCAGCCCAGCAGATCCACCAGCGTTTCGCCCAGTTTCGCCGGGGAGGGCGAAACGCGGATGCCTGCCGCCTTCATCGCTTCGATCTTGTCCTCGGCGCCGCCCTTGCCGCCCGAGATCACCGCGCCCGCATGGCCCAT
The DNA here is from genome assembly GCA_036568405.1 of Roseovarius sp. GTDB lineage: Bacteria > Pseudomonadota > Alphaproteobacteria > Rhodobacterales > Rhodobacteraceae > Roseovarius. Next base: position 149,897 of record DATCSR010000033.1, on the reverse strand, counting down.
GGTGCGGCCCGGAGGTGCGGTGCGTCCGGCGATAAAGCCGACGGTGGGTTTGGAGCGGCCTTTCTTGGCCTCGTCGATCAGGAACTGTGCCGCGTCCTCTTCGGCCGAGCCGCCGATTTCGCCGATCATTATGATGGATTGGGTATCGGGATCAGCAAGGAAAAGCTCCAGAATGTCGATGAACTCGGTGCCTTTGACCGGATCGCCGCCGATGCCGACAGCGGTGGTCTGGCCAAGTCCCGCTACCGTGGTCTGATAGACCGCCTCATAGGTCAGCGTGCCGGAACGCGACAGAACGCCAACCGAACCCTTCTTGAAAATGGAGCCCGGCATGATGCCGATCTTGCATTCATCCGGCGTCATCAGGCCGGGGCAGTTCGGACCGACAAGGCGGCTTTTCGAGGCGTCGAGCTTTTCCTTGACGCGCACCATGTCCAGAACGGGCACGCCTTCGGTGATGCAGGTGATCAGGTCGATCCCGGCATCAATGGCTTCTTCAATGGCGGCGGCGGCCCCGGCGGGGGGCACGTAGATCACGCTGGCCGTCGCGCCGGTCGCTTCCTTGGCCTCGGCGACGCTGGCGAAGATCGGCAGCTGCTCCCCGTTCGAGCCGGTCCATTCAGTGCCGCCCTTCTTGGGGTGCGTGCCCGCGACCATCTGGGTCCCGTGATAGGCAAGCGCCTGTTCAGTATGGAACGTGCCGGTCTTGCCCGTCAGGCCCTGTACGATGATCCTGGTGTCTTTGTTGATCAGAATGGACATTGGACTAACCTTTCACAGCGTTGACGATTTTCTGGGCGGCGTCGTCCAGATCGTCGGCGGCGATGACGTTCAGGCCGCTTTCATTGATGATTTTCTTGCCTTCACTGACCTTGGTCCCTTCAAGCCGGACCACCAGCGGGACTTCCAGCCCGACATCCTTGACAGCCTGCACCACGCCTTCGGCGATGACGTCGCAGCGCATGATGCCGCCGAAGATGTTTACCAGAATACCTTTGACGTTGGGGTCGGAGGTGATGATCTTGAAGGCTGCGGTGACCTTTTCGGTTGTGGCTCCGCCGCCGACGTCAAGGAAGTTGGCCGGCTCTTTTCCGTAGAGTTTGATGATGTCCATCGTCGCCATAGCGAGACCCGCGCCATTGACCATGCAGCCGATTTCACCATCAAGCGCTATATAGGCGAGGTCGTATTTTGACGCTTCGATCTCCTTGTCGTCCTCTTCGCTTTCGTCTCGATACTCCATGATATCGGGGTGCCGGAAAAGAGCGTTGCCATCGAATGAGACCTTGGCGTCGAGGACCACGACATCATTGGATTTGGTCACGATCAGCGGGTTGATCTCCAGCAGGCTCATGTCCTTTTGGGTGAACGCCTCGTAAAGCGCCTTGAACAGCTTCTTGCCCTGATCGCGGGCGGCGCCTGTCAGCTCGTACGCATCTGCGATCTTGTCCGCGTCGGCGTCGGTGACGCCTTTTGACGCGGTGATGCCGATGGTGTGGATCTTTTCGGGCGTGTCCTCGGCGACGGCCTCGATATCCATGCCGCCCTCTGTCGAGGCGACAAAAGACACTTTGCCGGTTTCGCGGTCAACCAAGATCGAAAGGTAGAGTTCGCGGTCGATGTCGGCGCCGTCTTCGATGTAGAGACGGTTCACCTGTTTGCCGGCCGGGCCGGTCTGCTGGGTGACCAGAGTGTTGCCGAACATTTCCTTTACATTGGCCAGCGCCTCTTCGGCGGAGAAGGAAACCCGGACGCCGCCCTTGGCATCCGCTGGCAGTTCCTTGAACTTGCCCTTGCCACGGCCACCGGCGTGGATCTGGCTTTTGACGACCCAGACCGGGCCATCAAGCGAATCGATCGCGGATTGCGCCTGATCCAGACTGGTAATCGCGACGCCATGCGCAACCGGTGCGCCAAAGCCCTTCAGGACCTCTTTGGCCTGATGTTCATGGATGTTCATCTACTTCTCCCGAGAGTTGTGTCATCTAATCAGTGGCAGCATGTGCTTGAACGCGTCGGTGCCCGCCTTGCCCAGCCATTCGAACACGACCATTTCAGTCGTGACAACACTTACGCCAGCGGCACTGAGCCGGGCAATGCACGCAGCTTCGCTATCTGCGGTGCGAGAGGCGGTGGCGTCGGACACGACGAACACCTCGTATCCTTCTTCGACCAGACTGGCGGCGGTCTGGACGACGCAGATATGGGCCTCCATGCCGGTCAGAATCGCCTGCCGGCGGCCAAGCGCCTTGAACGCGGCCGAAAATTCGGTGTCTTCCATGCAGGAAAAATGCATCTTGGGCAGGATGGGGCTTGATCCGGCAGCCTTCGCGATGTCCGGTATCGTGGCGCCAAGCCCTTGCGGATACTGCTCGCTCAGGATCGCCGGGACGTCGGTCTGCGCCGCGGCTTGCAACAGGAGCCGGGTGTTCTTGATGGTACGGGCAGGCGCCAGCATCGCAGGAACCAGACGCTCCTGCATGTCGATCACGACGAGCGCTGAATCGAGTGCTCTTATCAACAAGTGATACCCTCCGAGGCGCAAAAAGGTTAGAGGCATGTGGTATACCACGGCGCTGTTTGTCAACTTCAAATGTTTTTGGGCGCCCAGAAAAAACATTTGACGGATGCATTATCGGATATATGGTATACCACAGATTGGCCTGAGTGATCGGGGCAATGCAGCAAGGCGACAGTCCGCTGTGAGGGGGGAACTCGTGTCAATCGACGACAAGCTTAGCCCGATAGCCCAAAGCTTCACATTGAAGGATCATACCTTTGACGTGCTGCGCGCCGCCATTCTGGAAATGGACATTTACGACCCCGAAGCTGACCTGCGGCTGGACGAAAGAAAGCTGGCGGAACGCCTGAACATCTCGCGCACCCCGATCAGGGAGGCGCTGGCCCGGCTGGCGCACGAGGGGCTGGTGCAGATAGTTCCTCGCAAGGGCGTTTTTGTCTGCCGGAAATCCCGCAAGGATATTCTGGAGATGGTGGTGACCTGGGCCGCGCTGGAGAGCATGGCCGCAAGATTGGTCACGATAAACGCCAGTGATACGGACCTGAAGATGCTTCGGAAATTCGCGATGAAACACAGCAGCAGTGCCGTGCGCGCTGATCTGGAAGAATATTCCGATGCCAACGTGACGTTTCACCAGACAATCCTCGAACTATCGGGTTGCGCGCTTTTGCGCACGACGGCGGATGGATTGTTCACCCATATGCAGGCGGTCCGCCGCCGAACCATGGGGGAAAGCGACCGGGCGCGGCGTTCGGTGGTGGATCACATGGAGATCATCGACGCGTTGCAGTCGCGGGATGGCGATCTGGCGTCCCGGCGGGTGCGCGAACATACGATGCGGCTGCACGACCACATCGCCAAAACGTGGAGCCGTGTCGAGAACATTGGCCTGCTGCGGGATGCAGCGGCCCGGAGCAACTGAAAATGACGAGGACTCAAATGACCAATATTGCAACGGCAAAAAGCGTGGATGCAACAGAAGGCAAGTCCGCCGGTCCGCTGACAGACGGCTTCCACCTGTTGATCGACGCGCTGAAGTTGAACGATGTCGAAACGATCTACGGGGTGCCGGGCATTCCGATCACCGATTTCGGGCGCATGGCGCAGGCGCAGGGTATCCGCGTATTGTCATTCCGACACGAACAGAACGCCGGCAACGCGGCGGCAGTAGCAGGGTTTCTCACCAAGAAGCCGGGCATCTGCCTGACCGTGTCAGCGCCGGGCTTTTTGAACGGCCTGACTGCCTTGGCTCATGCGACCACGAATTGCTGGCCGATGATTCTGATTTCGGGTTCTTCCGAGCGCGAAATCGTCGATCTGATGCAGGGTGATTATGAGGAGATGGACCAGCTGGCCATCGCAAAGCCGCTTTGCAAGGCCGCCTACCGGATCCTGCATGCCGAAGATATCGGCATCGGTGTGGCGCGTGCGATCCGGGCTGCGGTCTCGGGGCGGCCGGGTGGCGTATATCTGGATATTCCGGGCGCTCTGCTGGGGCAGGTGATGGACGAGGCCGAGGGCGCCGCGTCCTTGGTCAAGGTGATCGACCCTGCTCCGGCGCAGATTCCGGCACCGGACGCGGTAAAGCGTGCGCTCGACGTCATAAAGGGCGCGAAAAAGCCGCTGATCATTCTGGGCAAGGGGGCGGCCTACGCGCAGGCCGACGACGTGGTGCGCCAGTTCGTCGAGACCAGCGGCATTCCCTATCTGCCGATGAGCATGGCCAAGGGCCTGCTGCCCGACACGCATGAGCTTTCTTCTGCCCCGGCCCGGTCGCTGGTGCTGAAAGAATCCGATGTTGTGATCATGGTCGGCGCGCGCCTGAACTGGCTGTTGAGTCACGGCAAAGGCAAGCAATGGGGTGCCCCGCATTCCACGAAATTCGTCCAGATCGACATCGAGCCGAAAGAGATGGACAGCAATGTCGAAATCGCGGCACCGCTGGTCGGCGATATCGGTTCCGTGCTGGGGGCACTGCTCGACGGCATGGGCAAGGACTGGAAAAAGCCGTCCGAAGAGTGGACCGGTGCCATCAAGGCCAGGAAAGACGCCAATATGGCCAAAATGGCCGCCAAGCTGCAGAACAACAACACGCCGATGGATTACGAAGGCGCGCTGGGCGCCCTGAAAAAGATCGTCGACGAACGCCCTGATGCGATGCTTGTGAACGAGGGGGCCAATACGCTCGATTTCGCGCGTTCGATCATCAACATGTCGAAGCCACGCAAGCGGCTGGACGTGGGCACCTGGGGGGTGATGGGGGTTGGCATGGGCAGCGCGATTGCCGCCGCTGTGGAAACCGGCAATCCGGTTCTGTGCATCGAGGGCGATAGCGCCTTCGGCTTCTCCGGCATGGAGGTGGAAACCATCTGCCGCTACAACCTTCCGGTTTGTATCGTCATCTTCAACAACAATGGCATCTATCGCGGCACGGACGTGAACGAATCCGGCGGCGCCGATGTCGCGACGACCGTTTTCGTCGAGAATGCCCGTTACGACAAGATGATGGAGGCCTTCGGCGGCGTCGGCGTGCATGTCACGAACCCTGACGACCTGAGCCGCGCCGTGAACGAGGCTATGGACTCGGGCAAGCCTACACTGATCAATGCGGTTATCGATCCGGCAGCGGGCAAGGAAAGCGGCAACATTGGCAGCCTCAATCCGGTCAGCGTTGTCGGCAAGAAATAACCAGAACTCACGAATAAATACCAAGGACAGGAAGCCAGAATGAAAGCCCTAGAAGGTGTCAAGATACTCGATTTTACTCACGTTCAATCGGGTCCGACCTGCACGCAACTGCTCGCCTGGTTTGGCGCCGATGTGATCAAGGTCGAGCGGCCCGGTGTCGGAGATGCAACGCGCAAGCAGCTTGTCGATGTGCCCGGCGCGGACAGCCTTTATTTCACGATGCTGAACCACAACAAGCGGTCGATCGAACTGAACCCGAAGACGCCCGAGGGCAAGAAGGTGCTGACCCGGCTTGTCGAGGAATGTGACGTGCTGGTCGAGAATTTCGCGCCGGGCGCGTTGGATCGCATGGGATTTTCCTGGGAAAACATTCAGAAGATCAACCCGCGCATCATCCTGGCGTCGATCAAGGGCTTTGGACCGGGCAAGTACGCCGACTGCAAGGTCTACGAAAACGTGGCGCAATGCGCCGGCGGTTCGGCGTCGACAACCGGTTTCCGGGATGGCCCTCCGCTCGTGACCGGCGCGCAGATCGGCGATTCGGGAACCGGGGTGCATCTTGCCCTGGGGATCGTGACGTCGCTCTTTCAGCGCGAGAGGTCGGGCCGCGGCCAGAAGGTATCGGTCGCGATGCAGGATTCGGTCCTGAACCTCACGCGGGTCAAGCTGCGCGACCAGCAGCGTCTGGAGAAGGGGCCGCTGACGGAATATTCCCAATATGGCGAGGGGATTCCATTTGGCGAGGCAACTCCGCGTGCGGGCAACGATTCGGGCGGTGGCCAGCCGGGGCGCATCCTGAAATGCAAAGGCTGGGAGACCGACCCGAACGCCTACACCTATTTCATCACCCAGGCCGCCGTCTGGGAAAAGGTGTGTGACGTGATCGGCATGGAAGAGTGGAAGACCAAGGAAGGCTATGCGACACCCAAAGACCGTCTGGACAAGCTGAACGAGATCTTCGGGCGGATCGAAGAGTGGACGATGACCAAGACAAAGTTCGAGGTCATGGACATCTGCAACCCGCTGGACATTCCGGTCGGACCGATCCTGTCGATGAAGGAAATCGCCGAGGACGAGGGTCTTTATGCCACGGGGACGCTGGCGCGCGTACCCCATCCCGAACGCGGCGAATACGTCACCGTTGGCTGCCCGATCAAGCTGTCGGACAGCGACGTGAAGGTTGAACGGTCGCCGCTCCTGGGCGAGCATACCAAGGAAATCCTGTCGGAGGTTCTGGGCTACGAAGGCTCTGAACTGGACTCGATCATCGCCTCCGGCGCCGTCGGGGAGCCAAGCTGATGCGCCTGATCGTGATGGGACAGCAGGCATTCGGCAAGGATGTGCTGGCAAAACTTCTGGATGCCGGCACCGACGAGGTTGTGGCGGTCTATTGCGAGCCGGACAGAGAGGGCAGACCGGCCGACCCGATCAAGGAGTTTGCGCTGGAAAAGGGTCTGCCGGTCCTGCAACCCGCGCATTTCAAGGATAAATCCTCGATCGAGGAGCTGGCGGCGTTCGACGCCGATCTGATGGTGATGGCGTTCGTCAATGTCTTTGTGCCCGAAGAGGCGCGCGATACGCCCAAACATGGCTCGATCTGCTTTCATCCATCGTTGCTTCCGCTGCATCGCGGGCCCTCCGCGGTCAACTGGCCGATCATCATGGGCAGCACCAAAAGCGGGTTTTCGTGGTTCTACCCCAGTGATGGGCTGGACGAGGGCGACGTGCTGATGATGTGGGAATGTCCCATCGAAAAAGACGACACCGTGATCGACCTCTACTTCAAGAAAATCTACCCCCGCGCCGTCGACTCGGTGCTGGAGGTTGTCGATCATTTTCGTTCGGGCAACCCGCCGCACATCCAGCAGGATGAGGATCAGGCAACCTACGAGCGACGCTGCACGGCGAAGCACAGCCAGATCGATTGGCACAAGCCGGTCAAGCAGGTCTACGACCTGATCCGTGGCACCAATCCGGCGCCGGGCGCCTGGACCACGCTGAACGGCGAAAAAGTCAGCATTTATGACTGCGAACACGTGCCCGGTGACGGGGTTTCGGGGCGCATCATGGATATCTCGGACAAGGGGGTTACCGTGCAGTTAGTCGGCGGGCGCATTCTAGTGAAGCGTGTCAGGCCGGACGGCGCGGACAAACAGGCCGCATCGGCCTGGGCGGCCTCGGCCGGATTGAAGCCCGGCGAAAGCCTGGGGAGCTAACGGAGTATTATGGCCCATCTGACCGACATTGAAATCGCACGCGAAGCCCGCAAGAAACCGATTCAGGAAGTAGGGGCCAAGCTGGGCATACCTGACGCGTCCCTGCTCCCCTTCGGTCATGACAAGGCTAAAATCTCGGAAGAGTTCATCAGGTCTCTGTCAGGCAATAAATCCGGTCATCTGGTTCTTGTCACGGCGATCAATCCGACACCGGCCGGCGAGGGCAAAACGACAACGACCGTGGGTCTTGGCGATGGTCTGAACGCCATCGGGAAAAAGACGGCGATCTGCATCCGCGAAGCATCGCTCGGGCCGAACTTCGGCATGAAAGGCGGGGCTGCCGGTGGTGGCAGGGCGCAGGTCGTGCCGATGGAGGACATGAACCTTCACTTCACTGGCGATTTTCACGCGATCACCAGTGCGCACAACCTGCTGGCCGCGATGCTGGACAACCACATCTATTGGGGCAATGAGCTGGAGATCGACATCCGCCGCGTCCCCTATCGCCGCGTGATGGACATGAACGACCGGGCGCTGCGTCAGAACGTGATCAGTCTGGGCGGCGTAGCAAACGGATTTCCGCGGGAAAGCGGGTTTGATATCACCGTCGCGTCCGAGGTCATGGCGATCCTCTGTCTGGCCAGGGATCTGGCCGATCTGGAAAAGCGGCTGGGCGACATCATCGTGGCCTATCGCCGCGACAAGTCGCCTGTCTATGCGCGTGACATCAAGGCCGATGGCGCGATGACGGTGCTGTTGCAGCAGGCGATGCAGCCGAATCTGGTGCAGACGCTGGAGAATAATCCGGCGTTCGTACATGGCGGACCCTTCGCCAACATCGCGCATGGCTGCAATTCGGTCATCGCGACCACGACGGCGCTGAAGCTGGCCGACTATGTGGTGACAGAGGCCGGTTTTGGTGCAGATCTGGGGGCGGAGAAGTTCTTTGACATCAAATGCCGCAAGGCCGGTCTGAAGCCCGAGGCGGTCGTGCTTGTCGCCACCGTTCGCGCCATGAAGATGAACGGGGGCGTCGCCAAGGGCGACCTTGGGGTTGAAAATGCCGACGCGGTCAAGAATGGCTGTGCCAACCTCGGCCAGCACATTGAGAACATCAAGCTGTTCGGTGTGCCCGTGATTGTCGGGATCAACCATTTTGTCACCGACACCGATGCCGAAGTGCAGGCGATCAAGGATTATGTAGCCTCGCTGGGGTCGGAGGCGATCTTGTGCAAGCATTGGGCGCAGGGCGGCAAAGGCGCCGAGGATCTGGCCCATAAGGTTGTCGAGGTGGTTGAGGGCAAATCGGCGCAGTTCGCCCCGCTTTATCCCGATGATATGGGCCTTTTCGAGAAGATCGAAACCATCGCCAAGCGCATCTACCGCGCCGAAGAGGTGGTGGCCGACAAGTCCATCCGCGACCAGCTAAAGCATTGGGAAGAGCAGGGATACGGACATCTGCCGGTCTGCATGGCGAAAACCCAGTACAGCTTCACAACCGATCCGAACAGCCGCGGCGCGCCGCGCGGCCACAACCTGCCGGTGCGTGAAGTGCGGCTATCGGCCGGGGCCGGTTTCGTGGTCGTGATCTGCGGTGAAATAATGACGATGCCGGGCTTGCCGCGCGTGCCTTCGGCAGAGTCTATCCGTATCAATAAAGATGGCCTCGTTGACGGCCTGTTTTGAGGGGTAATTGAAATGATACGCAAGATTTTGGTCCCTGTCAGGGGTGATGGCAAAGGCGACAACGTCCTTGCCCACGCCGCGGCGGTTGCACATTATCACAATGCGCATATCCAGATCGTGCATTGTCGACCGCGACCCGAAGACCTGATGCCCTACGGCGTCCCCATTCCGGAGTTCCTGCGCAAGCAGCTTGTCAAGCAATCATACGAGCTTGCCGATCATGAAGAATCCGCCCTGAGGGCTGAATTGGAAGTGCTGTCGGAGAAGCTGAACCTTGATGCCACGGGCAAGAACATCGGCAAGGTCGCGAGCGTCGATTTCGTCGAAGAGTCCGGCCGGCAAGTGGATGTGATCAAGCGGTATGGCCGTCTGGCGGATATGATCGCGGTGGCCAAGCCCGAACGTGACCGCAACCTGGGACACAACACGCTGAAGGCCGCCCTGTTTCATTCCGGGCGTCCTGTCCTGATGTGCCCGGACACGGATACGCCGCCGACCAGGATGGGCGTGAAGGTTGCGCTGGCCTGGAACGGCAGCGCCGAGGCGGCGCGCGCGCTGTCACAATGCAAAAGCATACTGCGCGCGGCAGAGGATATCTGGATCCTGTCCAACGGCGCGGATAGCGGGCGGGGCACCTCGGCCGATGACCTTATGGCATATCTTGCGCTTCACGAAATCAACGCGACGCTTCACATGATTCCGTCCAGTCGCAAGGTCGGGGCCGAACTGCTTCGCGCCAGCACGGAGCTGGGCGCGGACATGATGGTTATGGGGGCATACGGAGACAGCCACGAACGCGAGACCGTTTTTGGTGGAAATACGCAAACAGTTGTGGACACCGCGAAAATACCTGTTCTGCTGAACCACTGAGACCGGCTTGAAGACCTGATAACTCGACAAGGCCGCATCAAGAACGGTCTCATAACCGGCGGGAAAACGTCCCGCCCTCACTAGAAGGCCAAAGGGAGGACCAAATGGCTTATATTAGCAATCTAACGTCCAAATCGTTGAAGACAGTCGCCGCGGCTGCGCTCGGTTTCATGGCATTTGCCGGTACGGCTCAGGCTTGGGAGCCGAACAAACCGGTCGACTTCGTGATCATGGCCGGTGCCGGCGGCGGTGCCGACCAGATCGGTCGTTTCCTGCAATCGGTGGCGGAAAAGAAAGACCTGACAAACCGTCCGCTCGTGCCGAACAACAAGGGCGGTGGATCGGGTGCCGAGGCGCTGATCGCGCTGAACACCGCACGGGACCCGGATCACACGATCCTTGTCACGCTGAACTCGTTCTTTACGACGCCGATGCGGCAGGAAAACCTGGGGATCGACGTCGGCACCTTTACTCCCATCGCGATGATGGGCGTCGATCCGTTCGTTCTGTGGGTTCACAAGGACAGCGGCATCACGACCTTCGAGGAGTGGGTCGAGGCGGTGAAGGCGTCCGATGATTATGTCATGGGCGGCACCGGCAAGGGCCAGGAAGATTCGATCGTGATCGCCTACCTGGAAGACGCCCTTGATATCGACGTCAAGTACATCCCCTACAAGGGTGGCGGCGACGTGGCCAAGGATCTTGCCGGCAAGCAGATCATGGCGACCGTGAACAACCCCGCGGAAACCAAGGGCTTCTATGCCAATGGCGACGTGGTTCCGCTGCTGTCCTTCTCGGACGAGCGTATGCCAGCCTTCCCGGATGTCCCTACGCTGAAAGAAAAGGGCTTTGATTTCAGCTACTACAACCAGCGGGCAGTCGTCGGTGCGCCGGGACAATCGCCCGAAGCTGCCGAGTATTACCAGAACCTCTTCAAGACCATCTACGAAACCGAAGAGTGGCAGCAATACATGGAAACCGAAAGCCTTTCGCCGCTCTGGATGACTCCGGAAGAGCAAAAGGACTACTGGCAGGTTCAGATCGAAAACCACAAAGCGTTGCTCGCTGACATGGAGTCGGAAGGCTAACCGCAACTTCAATTTGGGCTTTGGGAGGTCAGAATGCGACGTGGAGAATTCATTACGGCAGGTGTTCTGGCCGTTCTATCCATCTATCTAATGTGGAAAAGTACCGAATTGAACGTGGGCTATATCAGCGGTGAAGGCCCGGGAGGCGGAGCGTGGCCGTTCTGGCTCTCGGGGATCATGCTGATATGTACGGTCCTGATTGGAATCAATGCGTTAAGGCGGAGCTCTCCGCCTTCGCAATCCACCGAACCGGTGCTCGATGCCGAGGGCCGCAAGATGCTATTGCAGGTTTTCGGGGGCATTTTCGGGTTCGTCGCGCTTATCGGCATCATCTCGATGTACGGCGCGATGATGGTTTTTCTGTTCTATTATCTATGGTTTCTGGGTCGCCATAGTTTGAGATTGTCTTTGACCATCTCGATCCTCACGCCGGTGGCCTTCTTCTTTTTCTTCGAAGCGCTCATGCGTGTGACCTTGCCGAAGGGCTTGGGGTTCACAGAGCCGTTCTACAATTGGCTCAACACGATCATCTACTGACACCAAAGATAGAACTCCGACAGAACCAGGGAGCGACCTAAATAATGGAAATTCTTGCACTTCTTTCCAGCGGCCTATTCGAGGCTTTGCAACCGATCAACCTCTTGCTGATCATATTCGGTGTGACGCTGGGTCTGTTCATCGGCATGATGCCGGGCCTGGGGTCAGTGAACGGCGTGGCAATCCTCTTGCCGATCACCTTCCTGGTGCCGCCGGCGTCGGCGATCATCTTTCTTGCAGCGATCTATTACGGTGCCATGTACGGCGGCGCGATCAGTTCGATTACGCTGGGGATACCGGGGGCATCAACGGCTGTTGCCACCACCTTTGACGGACGACCATTGGCAATGAAGGGCAAGGCCAGTCTGGCGCTTGTCACGGCGGCGATTGCGTCGTTCGTGGGCGGCACGGTGTCGATCATCCTGTTCACGATGTTCGCCCCGGTGCTGGCATCTGTCGCGCTCAGCTTCGGCTCTCCCGAGATTTTTGCGCTGATGCTGCTGGCCTTCGCCACTTTCGTCGGCCTTGGCGGTGACGATATCCCGAAAACGATCCTTTCGATCTGCCTCGGCCTTGTCTTTGCCGCAGTCGGCTTTGACGAAATATCCGGTGCGCCCCGTCTGGTGTTCTTCGACATTTCCGGCTTCTTGCATGGCATCAACTTCCTGGTCCTGGCCATTGGCGTCTATGGTATCGGCGAGATGCTGTGGACCATCGACACCACGCGCGGCAAGATCACGACGACCGAAGCGAAGATCAGCGTAAAAGGTGTCGTAAAGGACACCAAGGATTCCGTCAAACTTGGCTGGAAGGGCATGTCGATCGGCTCTTTTCTGGGGTTCTTTGTCGGTATCTTGCCAGCCGCAGGCGCAACGCCCGGCTCGCTGATGGCCTATGGCATTGCCAAGCTGACATCGAAAAACCCCAGCAGTTACGGCAAGGGTAACCCGGACGGTGTCGCGGCACCGGAGGCGGCGAACAACTCGGCCTCGACGGGTTCGATGCTGCCGATGCTGACGCTGGGTATTCCCGGCTCACCGACCACCGCGATCCTTCTTGGCGGCATGGTGATCTGGGGTCTGACACCCGGTCCGCGCCTGTTTACCGACCAGCCCGAGTTTGTCTGGGGACTGATCGGGTCGTTCTACGTGTCGAACTTCTTTGCGCTGGTCGTCAATCTATCGTTCATCCCGCTGTTCATCTGGATGCTGCGGATGCCGTTCACGATCCTTGCGGCGATGATCTTTGTTCTGTCTATCGTGGGCGGCTATGCCGCGACGAACGATATGCATGATGTCTGGCTGATGATCGGCTTTGGCCTCAGCGCGTTCTTCCTGCGGAAGTTCGACTATCCGCTGGCGCCTGCGGTTCTGGCCATCGTGCTGGGTCCGATCGCCGAGCCGACATTGCGCCAGTCGTTGCTGCTGTCGTCGGGTGATTTTTCGATCTTCTTCACCCGTCCGGTGGCCGGGCCGATCACGATCATCGCGATCATCCTGATCCTTCTGCCGCTGTTCAAGGTTATCAAGGACAAGATCAGCGGCCCCAAAGTGCACGATGCCTGATCCGTCGGCGGAGCGTTGATGATGATGTACCACGATATGACCGCTTTCTTGCGTGGGTCATTGCGGGTCCGGCCCGGCACGTTGATGCCGCCGGGGGGCAGCCATATCATCAACGCACCGGCGCCGCCGATCTTTGTGCTGGCGGTGCCGTCTGTGTTAAGCCAGCTTGAGCGAGGCGCGGCGATGCCTCGCCGGATCATCTCAAGCGGCATCGGGGCGGCCAGCGAATGAACAGGCCCGCACGTTTTTAAGGGAGACGACATCATGGCGGACAACACGCAAGAGTTCAACGCTTGGAACCCCGGCCTGACTTCGCAGATACCGGAGAACCTGTTGTCGCTGGTGACCCTGTATCGGCCGGAAAATTCATATGTTTCCTATGTCGAAGCCAAGGAAGCGGCCGAATTCTGTGGCCGGAAGCCGATGGAAATGACCGCGTTCACCGCCAGTCGGCTGGTCCGGCATGAATTGTTGATCCGGCTGATGACGGATATCAATGTGCCGGATGGTCCGGAGTATCCGGAACTGGGCGAGAATCTGCGGCAGATGGCGCGGACGATTCTGGACGGCTACATTCAGCCGCGCATGCCGATTCTGGAACGGGAATTCGCGCAATTGCGGGATCGGATCCAGCAACGCCTGTCTGATCGTCTGGACCGTGATGTCTATCGGCGCGATGCGGCGGCGCAGACAGGGCCGATGAACCTGCTGTCGCGGATTGGCAAATCCAAGGCCAAGGCGGACAAGGGCGAGCCGGCTGAAGTGCAGGCAATCCAGCAATGGCAGGCCGAGGTGAACAAGCCGGGCGATGCGTTTGAAATCGCCTGTCTCAAGGGGTTGATCGCGATTGTCGGCGGTATCGTCGGCCAGCGTGGACGGCTATTCGCCGAGAAGGACCTGATCCTGAAATGGGCCGCCAACTGGGTTTGCAACAGCTACGGCGGCCACCGCATCGGGCAATTGATCCAGCCGATGGTCAAGGAGGCGATCACGGGCGAGGGCTATCGTCTGCTGCCCTTCCAGTCGGCCCCGCTGTTCATGAGCGTCAAGGGTGGGCCGGGCGCGGGCAAAAGCACCCTGCGCCCCTTGCAGCGCGCGCTGGCCACCCGGCTGGGCGTGCCATGGGAAAACTTTGCGCTCATCAGCCCGGATTATTGCCGCAAGTTTCTGCTGGATTACGACAGCCTCGGGGACAACCTGAAATATGCCGCGTCTCTGACCGGTCAGGAGCTGGAGATCCTCGACAAGAAGATCGACCGCTATATGGAGCAAAAGGCCGCGCGCAACGAAATACCGCATGTGCTGATCGACCGGTTCCGCTTTGACAGCTTCGTGCCCGCGCCATTCGAAAAACCGGGCGGCACGTTGCTAAGCCGTTTTGCCCATACCGTCTATCTTTTCTTCATGATCACCCCGCCCGAACAGGCCGTGGAGCGGGTCTGGCAGCGCGGGCTGAAAACCGGGCGGTTCAAGTCGCTGGATGATACGTTGTTCTTCACCATCGAGGCAAATATCGGCATGCCGCAACTGTTCTTTTCCTGGGTGAAAAAGACCAATCAGAAAATCCACTTCGAGTTTCTGGACAACAGCGTGCCGTATGGCGAACCGCCACGCACGGCGGCATTTGGCTGGAATGACAGCATCACCATTCTGGACCCGGAATGCCTGCGCAGCATGGGCCGCTATCGCAACATCAACGTCGAGGCACGCAGCCCGGAGGACGTTCTGCTGGAGGACGGGCTATCGGGGACCGACATATTGGAGGACTGCATAACCAAAGTGTCCAACGTCACCTTCATAGACCCGGAAAATCTGGACATTTTATTGCAGGCGCGCGAGGGAAAATGCGTTTTCGGCAAGGAGGAATTCCTGAAAGACGTGTCATTGCATGAGTTCTGCCGGCGCCTGTCGGAGCGCGACAGCCGCGCGCCCAAGAGGTCCCAGGACCCATCTGTTGCAGAGCCGCTCGAAGCTGATGTCGAAAGGAAGTTCACGGTCGGATCGTGGTAGAATCGTCCTGCAGAACCGGCGGCGCTTGATGCGGTGAGGCGCATCGCTGGATGCACTTTCCGCCTTTGGCCGCATGGCTGCGGATCATGGCTGCGGATCACTGGGCGGGTCAGTCCATTCGCATGGCTTCGGTTTCGATCATCACCCCGACTGTGTCCCCGACCAGACCGTTTTCAACGGCATAGGACATGCCCCATTCGCTTCGGGCGATTTCGGCGGTGATCGACAGGCCAAGCACGAAACGTCCGTGGCCAAACGGATATGGCTCGGCCTTGTTCAGCGTCACGTTCAGCGTGACAGGCCGGGTCTTGCCAAGCAGCGTCAGATCGCCCGTCACCCTACCGGCATTGGCCGCCGTCGGCGTGCCGCCCGCCGCGGTAAAGGTGATTTCGGGGAACGCATCGGAATTCAGAAAGTCGCGATCCTTGACATGCCCGTCGCGGGCGTCGTGGAACGTGTCGACAGAGGCTGAGCCGATCGTTACATTCACATCACTCAGGACTTGCGTCTCGGTGTCATAGACGAAGCTGCCCGACACCTCGCCAAAGATACCAAGAACGCGGGCATAGCCGACATGGTCCACGGTAAAGGCCACGACGGTGTGATCGGGGTCCAGCGCGAATTTCTCGGGTGCCGCGTGGACCGATGAGGCAGCGAAGGTCAGCGCAGCCAGCGGCAGGAATCGCATGTGACGGCTCCTTGATCCGGAAACGGGGTAAATGCCGTTGTTAATGCCTATAATGATATTAGCTAAGACAGAATTCGGACGGGGCAAGGGGCTGGCGTGACGGACAAGGCCGCAGATGAAGATACGCTGGTTTGCGTCACATGGAACGTCCATCGTGCGCGCGGGGCCGATGGCCGTGTTGATGCGCCTCGTGTCGGGGCGGCGATTGAGGCCGCAATCGTGCCGCAGGGCCCTGACGTGCTTGCTCTGCAGGAGGCAGACGGCGACTGTCCGCCACATGCGCGCATCCTCGACATAGCCCGCATCGGACAGGCGACCGGATTGCGATATGTGCATGACGCGCCCGCCTTGCGCTGGGGGCCGGACAGCGATGGGTTTCTGGGGACGATCTTGTGGGTACATCCGCGTTTTGACCAAACCCACGCCGATGTCATCGATTTGCCGGGGCATTGCCACCGGGGCGCCATTGCAGTGGAGCTTCTGGACGGCGGCCGGCCGGTGCGCATCATGTCGATGCATCTGTCGCTTGCGCAGCCGCTGCGCATGGCGCAGACCCGTATCCTTGGACAGTACCTGACCCGGCGACCGCCCATGCAGACCGTGATCCTTGGCGATCTGAATGAATGGCGCCCCTGGGGCGGCGCTGCTTTGGGGCGCAACATGCTGGGCCGCCGGTTTTACGGGCCGGTCCTGCGGTCGTTTCCGGCGCGCTGGCCGCTTTTGCCACTTAACCGGATACTGACGGACCGCGCGGGCGCGGTGCGTAGCGCAAGGGTTCTGGACCATCCTGCGACGACCGGTGCATCCGATCACCGGCCACTGACGGCGCAAGTGGCGCTAAGCGGCCCATGACGGCGCGCGCAGCCCCCCTCGCCGGATATCCCGCCGTCATGTTTGGCGCGCTGTCCGCCGTATTGCTGGCGGGCGTCTGGGCCGTGTCGGCGCAGGTCTATCCTGACGCTGCCGTGCCGGCGCTGCTATTTAGTGCCATCGTGGGTGTCGCTGGCGCCGGATTGCTTAGGCACTATGCCCATCCGTCGCTGGGTGCGTGCAACGTGGTCACATTGCTGCGTGCCGCGCTGGTCTGTCTGATCGCCGGGGCTGTCGCCGCGCCGCCCGTGACAGATGCGGCTGCTTGGGCCTTGTGTGCAATCGCGGCGCTGGCTTTGGCGATGGACGGGCTTGACGGCTGGCTCGCCCGCCGCAGCGGATTGACCAGCGGATTCGGCGCGCGCTTTGACATGGAGATAGATGCGCTGCTTGGCGCTGTCTTGTCACTGATTGTATGGCAGGTAGGGCCGGGGGCAGGGGTGGCCGTTCTTCTGCTGGGCTTCATGCGCTACCTTTTTGTGGGGGCGACGTGGATCTGGCCATGGCTGGCGGCGCCGCTGCCCGATAGTTTGCGGCGCAAGACTGTCTGCGTCATCCAGATCGCGGCCCTGATCGCCTTGTTGATGCCGGTCCTGCCCAGCGGTGTTTTCGGCCTGATCGCCTACAGTGCCGCCGCGCTTCTTGGATGGTCCTTCGCCGTTGATATAACGCATCTCAGGCGGGAACGGGCGTGAGACGCGCCGTTGCCCTCGCGATCGCTGCCGCACTTCTGTTCGGTGCGCTGATCCTGCCCAACCATCCGGGCCGCATGAGCCTGCCTGAGGTCGCCCGGTTTCCGCTGGAGTTCCCGGTGCTGATCCTTGGCATGGTGGCGCTTGGTGGCTGGTTGTGGATGCGGTGGGCAGCGCCGCTGTTCGTGGCGGTGATCCTTCTGGCGGCGGTATTCGTCAAGCTGACCGATACGGCCATGTTCGCGGCCTACAACCGGCCGTTCAATCCGTCGCTGGACCTGTTCCTGATCAAAGCGGGCACTGGGTTGCTGCGCGACAGTATCGGCACCGTCGGGGTTTTGCTGGCGTGGATCGGCGCGGTCGTAGGTCTGGTCGCGGTATTCGCGGCGCTGTGGTGGGCGCTGGGCCAGTGGGCGCGGGTTATCGCCGGGCGGCCCGCACGGCTCGCGGCGGGGGGCACCGCTGCGATATGCGCAGCCCTGACACTGGCGGACGCGGGTGACAGGCTGAAGTGGTGGGACATGCCGCGGCCCCTCCTCGGCAGTGCGTTCACGACACGTCTGATGCTCGACAGGGGGGCAACCGTCGCGGCGACTGCCGCTGACCTTGCCGCGTTTCGCGCTGTTGCGTCGGCTGATCCCTATGAGGACGCCAGCGGATTGTTCAACATGATTGGGGATCGTGACGTCCTTATCATCTATATAGAAAGCTATGGGCGGGCCAGCATCGACAACCAGCTGTATGCGCCGACCCATATCGCGACCCTGCGCGCCGCCGAGGCTGCGATTGCCGAGGCCGGATTGTCCATGCGCAGTGGCTGGCTGGGGGCACCGACAGCCGGAGGGCAAAGCTGGCTGGCACATGGGGCGCTGTTTTCGGGTCTTTGGACCACCAATCAGGGCCGCTATAACGCCATGTTGACAGCCGGGCGGCGCAGTTTGTTTCACCTCGCCGCCGAAGCCGGGTTCCGCACCGCGGCCGTGATGCCTGCGATTACCATTGGCTGGCCCGAAAGCAGCCTGATGGGCTTCGAGACGATCCTGGAGGCGGATGACATGGGCTATGACGGCGCCGGATTCGGCTGGGTCACGATGCCGGACCAATATACCCTTGCTGCGTTCCCGGACCTGATCGGCGACGATCCGCGCCGCGAATTCATCCAGATCGCGCTGATATCGTCGCATGCGCCGTGGACGCCGGTGGCGCAGATGGTCGCATGGGATGTGGCAGCCGATGGTCCTATCTATAATGCGATGGCAGCCGCAGGCCCCACCCCCCGCGAGGTATGGAGCGACCATGACACCGTTCGCGACCATTACCGCCAGTCGATCGACTATACCTTGCAGGCAGCCATGAGCTTTGCCGCGCGGCAAGGGCCGTCGGCCCCGCTTATCCTGATCTTGGGCGATCATCCGCCCGCTGGCTTTGTCAGCCAGATCGGCGGCGTGGATGTGCCGGCGCATCTGATCGGCCCGGCGGACCTGCTGGCGCGCATCGACGGTTGGGGCTGGACACCGGGGCTGATCCCTGCGGCGGACGTGCTGTCACACCGGCTGGACAAATTTCGGGACAGGTTCATCGAAGCGTTCACGACTGGGGCCACGACAGGGACCAAAGTTGGGGCCACGGTTGGGGCAGGGGGCTAGGATATGATGCACCGCCTGTTCCGGTTGGCTGTTTCCGCGAGCGTCATCGCCCTGTTATTTGCGGTGATCGACCTTTCAGAGCTTGCCGCACGGCTGCGCGGGGCGGATCTGCGCTGGCTGGCCGTGTCGGTGACGGGGATCGCGGCCATCACCTGCCTTGCCGCTGTGCGGTGGGCATGGGTCGCGCGCGAGCTGGGGCTGCGGCTGGGCTATCGCCGCGCGCTGCGGGAGTATTTCGTCGCCGGTCTGGTCAATCAGGTTGTGCCAGGCGGAATCGTCGGCGACGTGGCGCGCGCCCTGCGCCTGACCCACAGCGGCGATCTGCGCCGGGCCGCGCAGTCGGTCGTTGTCGAACGGGTGATCGGACAGGTCACGACACTCGCGGTTCTGGCCGGTGGCCTCGCCGTGTCGCTGGCCGTGCCGGGTGGGATCGTCTGGCCATGGTGGACCGGCTGGGGCGTCGTGCTGCTGGTCATCTTTGCTGCGGCGCTGATCGTGAGACGGGACGTGGACCCCTCCCGATCTGCATTTTTCGCACCGCTCTGGTCTGCGCTGTGCGATCATCGCCAGATTGCCTTGGCCCTGCTGATCCTGCTCCTGTTGAATTTCAGTTTCTACGCCAGCGCCCGCGCGGTGGGAACAGACCTGCCGCCCGCCGCGTTCTTTACCGTTATCCCGCTGGTGCTGACGGCGATGATGATCCCCCTGTCAATCGGCGGCTGGGGCTGGCGCGAGGGGGCGGCTGCGGCGCTGTTTCCGTTGGCGGGCGCCACCGCTGCCGAAGGGGTCGCGACCGGGATTGTCTACGGCGCATCCATGCTGATTGCGGCCTTGCCCGCCGCTCTTTTCCTTTTCCACGACGTGCGCGAGCCCGACGCTGAACACCTCACAAAACCAACCTGATCGCGGAGACGACATGACCTCACTTATTCCTCTGACCCGTCGCCGCCTTTTGGGCACTGCCGCTGCAGCTTTCGGGCTAAGCGCGTATGCCCTGCGGCCTGCGGTGGCCCAGACCACGGACGTGGCGCTGCAATTGTCGTGGCTGCATTCGGTCCAATTTGCCGGAAGCTATATTGCGAAGCAAAAGGGGTATTGGGCCGATCAGGGATTGAATGTGTCCCTGAATACCGGCGGACCCAATGCCCCGGTCGAGCCGCCGGTGGTCGCCGGAACTGCCCTCATGGGAATATCTGCTGCCGATTATGCCTCTGCTGCGGTTGCGCAGGGGGCCCCGTTCAAGATCATCGCCGTTGCCATGAAAAAGAACCCCTTTGCCATCGCATCGCTGCCGGCAAATCCGGTGCGGACGCCTGCCGATCTGGTGGGCAAGCGCATCGGGATGGCCGTCGCCAACACGCCGGTTCTGCGGGCCCTGTGCGCGCTGAACGGCGTTGATATTGCGGGGATCGAGATTGTGCCGACGCAGTATGACGCGGCGCCGTTGGTGAACGGCCAGGTCGATTGCCTGCTGTGCTGGGCGACGGATCTGCCTGTCGCGATGGCGATACAGGGCATCGACAGCATCACGATGCTAATGGCCGATTACGGCTATGCGCTTCATTCGCAGGCCTATATCGTCACCGACGACAGCATCGCGAACCGCCGGTCCGAGATCGTTGGCCTGCTGCGCGGCGAAGTGCAGGGGTGGGAGGATTACAGCGCCGGCACAGACGCTGCCGCCGCCCTGACGGTTGCGATGTTCCCTGATGCGGGCCTTGACCTTGCAACGCAGCAGGAGCAGGCCCGGCGCCTGCGTCCGCTGATGTTTCCGGACGGGGATGAAACGCGCTTTGGCTGGTTCACCGACGAAAGCGTCGCCGCGAATATCGAGACGCTGGCCTTGCTGGATCGCGGCACAAACGCGGATCTGTGGGACCGCTCGCTTCTTGAAGAGGCCTATGCGGGATAGGGGCATGACAGGACGCGATGTCATCTGCACAGGGCTGTCAAAGGTGTTTGGCGGCAGGCCCCCCGTGGAGGCGCTTTTGCCTGTTGATCTCACCTTCCGGGCGGGCGGGACGACAGCCCTTGTGGGGCCCTCGGGGTGTGGAAAATCGACCCTGCTGCGTCTGATCGCGGGTCTGGAGGTTCCGACGAAGGGCTCGGTTCGCATCGGCGGCGAAACCCCGGCAGAGCTGGCGCGGCGCGGCGGGATCGGGATGGCGTTTCAGGACGCATCCCTTCTGCCGTGGCGAAGCGTGCGGAGCAACGTGGCGCTTGCCCTGCGATTGGCGCGGCAGCGTGACGACGCGGGCGCCGTGGATCGCCTTGTCACGCTTGTCGGTCTGGACGGTTTTGCCGATGCGCGGCCGGCGGCCCTGTCGGGTGGAATGCGCCAGCGCGCCGCGATTGCGCGCTGCCTCGTCACTGCGCCGGAGCTTGTCCTGCTGGACGAGCCATTCGGCGCGGTCGACGAATTGACCCGCGCGCGGCTGGGCGCTGAACTGCCGCCGCTGTGGCGCGAACGCGGCACGACCGCGATCCTCGTGACCCATTCGGTCCGCGAGGCTGTCACCCTGTCAGACCGCGTTATCGTCCTGTCCCGGCGCCCCGGGCGTGTCGTGGCAGACATCGATGTTTCTGGCCTGGGCGAAGCTGATATCGGAGCAGGGATGGAGGCCGTGACCCACGCCCTGCTAACCCTCACGTGACCGCCCGCGCGATCGTTTCAATTCTGGGCGGGCTTGGGGCAGTGGTGCTGTGGCAGACACTTTTCGTGCTGAATCCGGATGGTCCGGTCATCGCAGGGCCGGTCGATGTTGCCCGCTGGCTGACCTCGAACGCGGGCCTCGTCGGGCGCGCTGCGGGCACGACATTGCTGGCGGCGCTATGGGGGTTCATCTGGGGAAACCTTGCGGCGATCCTCATGGCTGCCTTCGTCGTTGTCCTGCCCAGAACCGAACGCCTCGTGTCCTTTGCCGCGCTCGCGGTTTTCTGCCTGCCGTTGGTGGCGACCGGTCCTATTCTGCGCGTCCTCTTTGGTGCGGGGGCGGGGCCGCAAATCACGCTGGCCGCACTTGCCGTTTACTACACCACCTATCTTACCCTTGTCGTGGGGCTGCGCGCCGTGCCGCAGGCGTGGTCCGATCTCGTGCATTTGTATGGTCGCGGCGCACAGACCGAGCTTTGCGCAATCCGGGCGCGGGCGAGCGTTCCCTACCTGCTGGCTGGGCTGCAAATCGCCGCACCTGCCGCCATTCTGGGCGCGATGGTGGGCGAGTTTACCGGCGCAGAGCGCGGCCTTGGCGTTCTGACCCTGCGGGCGATGCGCAGTCTGGATGTTGTTGCCACATGGGGCATCGCGTCCGTGGCGGCCGCCGTGTCGATGCTGGCGTATCTGGCCATCGGCGCCCTGTCGCGGCTGCGCGGCCAAGGCCCGCCGGTGTTGATCCTCAGCGCTGGATTGCAGGCAACGCGAGCGCCGCTGTGGCGCCGCATCGTTGCTGTGATCGGCGTCACGGCCGCCTTGCTGCTGGTGTGGCAGGTCGCGATGGATGTCTTTGGGTTGCCCCGGTTCTTTGCCAAGCGGCCCGGTGACGTCTGGTCCTATCTGGCCGATCCGGCGGCCCGCCGCACATTGCTGACCGCCCTTTCCGAGACGTTGATCTGGACCGTTCCGGGCTATGTCGCGGGGCTGATGCTGGGCGCGGGGCTGGCTGCGGTGCTGACATTGCTGCCCGGTGCCGGCGGGCTGGTCATGCCGCTGGCGGTGACGCTGCGGTCCGTGCCTATCATCACCACCGCACCGCTGCTGGTTCTGGCACTGGGACGCGGCGCGGCGGGCACCATTTCCATCGTCGCCATCATGATCTTTTTCCCGGCCTTCGTGGCCTGCCTGCACGGTCTGGCGCGAACCCCCGGTCAGGTGCGCGACGTCTTTGCCAGCTATGGGGCAGGGCGCCTGCGACTGCTGGTCTCGGCGCAGATCCCCGCGATGCTTCCGGCGTTCTTCGCCTCGGCGCGCATGGCGGTGCCAGCCGCGCTGCTGGCGGTGACGACAACCGAATGGCTTGCGACCGGGCGCGGCATCGGCACGTTGATGGCGCTGACGGCCAGCACGTCCGACTACAACATGCTGTGGAGCGCCGTCGTCGTCGTCGCCCTTGTTGCGGTAATCGCCTATCTGCTGGTCGAGGCCGCAGAGCGATGGGTTCTGAGCCGTTATGCAGCCGAGCAGCTGCGATGAAGGCCGTTTTTGCAATCCCTGGCGACATGCACCGCAAGACGGGCGGTTTCATCTACGAGGCAGAGCTCTGGGCCGCGTTGAACCGCATCGGCTGCGAGACGGCGCATCTTGAACTCCCCGATAGCTTCCCCGTTCCGACGCCGCAGGACATGGCGACGACGCTTGCGGCCCTAGGGGTGGTGCCTGCCGGGGTGCCGATCATTCTGGACGGTTTCGTGTCCGGCACCATCGACCCGCGCGGACTATCGCAACTGGCCGCCCCGGTCATTGCGATCACCCACCATCCGCTGGGCCATGAGACGGGTCTGGCCCCCGACCGGGCCGCGATGCTGGTGGCCAAGGAACGGGCCGCGCTTGCAAAGGTGGCGCATGTGGTGGTGCCCAGCCCGCATACAGCCGCAACTCTGCAATCGCATTTCGGTGTGGAGCGCCGCCGGATCTCAGTCGCCCCGCCGGGATTTGTGAAGCCCCGCGGTTTTCACCCAGTGCCCGAGACGCCGCCGCTTGTGCTGTCGGTCGGCCTGCTGGCCCCGCGCAAGGGCCACGACGTGCTGCTTGCGGCGCTGGCAGCGGTGGACGACCTGCCTTGGCGCGCAGAGATCATCGGGCGGCAGCATGATGCGGCGACTGCGCGGGCGCTGCACGCGCAATGCGCGGCGCTGAGCCTTGGCGCGAGGGTCGCCTTTTTGGGAGAGGTCGAGGACGCTGTCCTTGAGGCGCGGCTTGCGGCGGCGTCGATCTTTGCGCTCGCCACCCATTACGAGGGGTATGGCATGGTTTTCGGCGAGGCGATGCTGCGCGGGCTGCCGATCGTGTCCTGCGCCGCAGGTGCAGTGCCCGATACGGTAGGCGGTGCCGGCATCCTTGTGCCGCCGGGCAACGCGGCTGCATTTGGGGTGGCCTTGCGCCGCATGCTGGCAGAGCCGGAGACCCGTGCCGCCTATGCCCGGACCTCCGCGAGGCAGGGGGCGGATTTGCCCACTTGGGACGACACCGCGCGCATTGTGGCAGGTGTGATCGGCGCGCTGACGTGAGGGGGCGCTGGAGCGATCAGGAAACGACCGCTTTGCAGCGGCCATGGTGCGTCCATGCGCCCCAAAGCTCGCGGCTCAAGCCAAGTGGATAGCCAACGCTGGTTTCAAATGTAACTGAGGTACAGAAAGGGTGTCGTTTTGGGTCTTGAACGTCTATTGGCCAAGCGCCGCCTTGCAACGTCAAGTTTCACTTGCGCGGCTTTCAATTGAAGCATCGCTCTTTCCCGCCGCTCATAGAGCTGACGTATCGGTGAGCCGGGATCGCCTATTCTCGAAGCGTCCGGTCGATCTTCTGGTGGAAACCACATTCCCATTTCCTTCCGCGCCTGGTTCCATGACCTGTCAGCGTCCAGATACCGTTCATACATCACGATCAGGACGCGGCGTCTGGTTTCAAGATCAGGTTGCATTTTTCATCCCCCTTTACACGGGCGCCAAGCCGGACGCCCAATCGATAATCCTTGATGCGGTCATCGCGCCGGATTGGCGCTTGATTTCGCGGCCATCACGAAAGGCAATCAAAAGCGGGATGCCGCGAATGTCGTACCGTGTGCCCGCTTGCGGATAGGCTTCGGTATCCAGCTTGGCAAAGCGCACCGTCGCTTTCAACGTCTTGGCGGCCGATGCGAATTCCGACGCCATCATGCGGCAGGGCCCACACCAGGCAGCCCAGAAATCCACGATAAGCGGGAGGCCGTCTATCCGCACAGCCTTGGCAAGAATATCCAGCGAGACGTCAGTCGGTTTTCCCGTGATCAAGCCTGCCCCGCATGTCGCGCATTTTGGTCCGGCCTCCAGCTTTGCCTTGGGGATCCGGTTCCCTTGACCGCATCCAAGACACACAACATCAACGTTCACAGTTGCCTCCACGTGTTCGGCGCGTGTGATTTATACTAGCACAAACTGCAGGTCCGTCAGAGAAATCTTGCGGGGTGCCGCGCGGCGTCCGAAATTCAGCCGAACGCTGCGTTTGGTGGTCCGTCAAAGGGTGGTGACGCAGGTCCGACTGCGCGATGTTTGCGCCGATGGGGCCAGATGGCTGGTGCGTCAGCCGTCCTTGCCAATCTCGCGCAATGCCGCCAGCAACTGCGCCACTTCCTGTTCGGTGTTGTAGTGGCACAGCGAAATGCGGATGCAATCCGGCAGGCCCAGCGGGTCCAGCACGTTGCCGCTGTAGTGGTCGGCCTTGCGGGTATGGGTGCGGATGCCCTGATTGTTCAACAGCGTCACCACCTCGGCAGAGGGCCTGCCCTTGACCACGATCGACACCAGCCCTTCGCGCGCCGGGTTGTCTGCCCCGGCAAGGATTGTCACATGCTCCATCTCGCGCAGACCCGGCAGGTTGCCGGTGCCGTTGATCATCGCATCGGTCAGGTGGGTTTCATAGCGGTGAATGGCGCGGCCTGCGGCCTCGATGCGGGCGCGTGGATCGGTCTCGGACGAAACCTTGCCGCCCAGCCAGTCGAAATAGCGGACCACATCCGAAATCGTGGCATAGGCGCCGGTGTCGCGGGTGCCAAGCTCCCATCCGGTGGCCGGGGCGTTGATCAGCATGTCATGGGGCAGCGCGCTCAGCCGGTCCGAAATCCACGCGATGCCAAAGCCATGGCGCGAGAACACCTTGTAGGGCGAAATCGCGTAGCCATCCACGTCATAGGCATCCAGATCCATCAGGCCATGGGCCGCGTGCTGGATGCCGTCGACGATGATCAGACACTCCGGCGCCACCGCGCGGATCGCGGCCGCGATCGCCGCCACATCCATCCCGATGCCGGTGACGGGCGAGGCGTGCAGGATCGTGGCCACAGCCACATCGGATGTCATCAGCCGCGTGTAATCCGCCGCCGTGACCTGCCCGGCCCCATCGTCATGTGGCACGTTCACATAGTCGAGCCCGGCGATTTCGGCCCAGCGGCGCGCGGCACTCCGGCTGGCGGGATGCTCGATCGAGCTGCCCAGCACCTTGGCCCCTTTGGGGGCGTTCACGCAGGCGGTGCGGATTATTCGGAACAGCAGCTCGGTGCCGCTTTCTCCCGCAAAGAACTGCCCCGACGAGGCGTTCATCAGCACTGCCAGATCCGCTTTGGCTGTGTTGATGGTATCGACCAAGGCGTGCGATGCGGGGTTGTCGCGCCCCTGATTGTCGGGAATGGCCGCAAATCTGGCCGATGTATCCACCACGGATTTCAATGTCAGCGCGCCGCCGGCGTTTTCAAAGAAGATGCGCGGCCCCTGAAACGGGCAGCTGTCCACATGGGCAAAGCTCTCGCGGATCGCGGCGATCAGATCGGGGTTGCCCTGGATCATCTTCAAATCCTGCAGTTGAGTGTTAATCTGCGCCGATGGTCCGCGTTTCAGGCTGGATGTCAATGCTGGAGAAAACAGATCATTGGCAGCGGTGCTGGCACGAAGGGGCAGTGCGCCGGGCTTGAATGCGATCCAATGGAAACGGGTCCCGCGCTGACCGCTGATGCAAAAAGGGGGCGGTGTCAGGCCCGTGCGTGGGTCGGCGACTGGAAGGCGCTGACCCCTTCCGTGATCTGCTCGATCAGCTTCAGGGCGGCGTCCGATATCTTGATATGCTTGTAGAAAAGGCCGACGTGAATGTTGGCCAGTTTCGGAAAACCCTCTTTCGGGCTGAGGATGCGCATACCGGGCAACAGCGTCTTGCTGGTCAGGGCGGTCACGCCCATGCCGTGCAGCACCGCCTTTTGCACGGCCGAAATGCCGGGGCTCTCAAATGCGACGTGCCAATCGCGCCCCTCGATATCGAGCGCATCGACCATCCGCTTGCGATAAAAGCAGCCTTCGGGGTGGGCGATGATCCGGACTGGTGTGTCCGGGTCGATCCGGTAGTCACCCGCGCAGGCCCAGACCGGGCGCTCGGACCAATAGAGCGACAGATGCGGGGCCGGCACCACATCGGTGATGCAAATGGCCAGATCCAGATCATCCACATCCAGCGCTGCCAGCAAATCACGGCTCCGGTTGCAGCGAATATCCAGAAGCACCTGCGGATTGGAGCGCGAGAACTCACCGATGATCTTCTGGAAATACTCGATCGAATAGTCGACCGGCAGCCCGATGCTGAGGGTGCCCAGCAGCTTTGCACGCTGAAGATTGGCGACGGCACGATCATTGAGGCGCAGCATCTCGCGCGCATATTCAAGCAGCGCCTGACCATCCGCCGTCAGCTCGATCTTCTTGCGACTGTCACTGAGAAGCTTGACGCCCGCCACCTCCTCCAGCCGTTTGATCTGCAATGAGATGGCCGGCTGGGTCCTGCCCAGTGCGCGGCCCGTTTCGGTGAAACTGCGCAGATCGACCACGGTCACGAATGTGCGCAACAGGTCGGTCTGAAGGTTGGTGAATCGGCGCACTATAAATAATCCTTATTGAAGCATTATTACTATGAATTTCTCACATGAGGCAAGCTGCTCTAGTGTTCTCTGACTCATCAAAAAGGGGGTGCCATGACCAAATCCACCGTTTTTGCCGCTGAATTGACCTGGCCTGACTATCAGCGACGGGTGCAGGGCGGCGAGGTGCCGGTTTTGATCCCTCTTGGCTCCATGGAGCAGCACGGCCACCACATGCCGATGCACGTCGATGTTCTGCTGCCCACCGAATTTGCCCGCCGCGTGGCCGGCGAGGTGGGTGCGCTGGTCGCGCCGCCCTTCACCTACGGCTACAAGTCGCATCAGAAATCGGGTGGCGGCAACTTCTTTCCCGGCACGACAAGCCTTGATGGTGCGAGCCTGGTGAATGCGCTCAAAGATGTGGTCAAGGAATTCGTGCGCCACGGCGTGCGCAAGCTGTGCATCGTCAACGGTCATTTTGAGAACTCGTGGTTCATCACCGAAGCCATTGATCTGGCCCTGCGCGAGTTGCGCTGGGGCGGCGTCGACGACGTGACGGTCATGGTGCTGTCCTACTGGGATTTCGTCGATCAGGCCTCTATCGAAAAGCTCTACCCGAACGGGTTTCTGGGCTGGGATATCGAACATGGCGGCGTGCTGGAGACGTCGCTCATGCTGCGTCTGCACCCCGATCTTGTCTCGCTCAAGGACGCCGTGGAGCACGCCCCCGCCACTTTCCCGCCGTATGACATCTACCCGGCCAAGCCCGATTGGACCCCCGCCAGCGGGACGTTGTCCTCCCCCAAGGAGGCGACAGCCGAGAAAGGTGATATACTGCTGGAGGTTTGCACCAAGGGAATCGTTGACGCCATCAAGACGGAATTCCTGTCCGGTACGGCACCGGATGCCGCCCAATAAGGCAGAATAATAAAAATACTGCTGATTCCCAACAAGGAGAGAACTCTATGACCGCTTCCATTATTAAGCCAACCCGCCGCAAACTGCTGACGATGACGGCCGGCGCGGCGCTGGCCACGCCCTTCCTGTCGATCCGTGCCTCGGCGCAGACAGTCAATCTGTCGATGCTGGCATGGTATGGCCACGCCGAGCCCGACATCGTCGGTGAATTCGAAGAGGCCAACAACGTCAAGTTCACGCCAAAATACTATACCGGCGGCGACAACATGCTGGGCCTCATCGCGCAATCCCCACCGGGCACCTATGATGTGATCCTGTCGGACGGCGAATACGTTCAGCAGCTGAATGCTGCGGGCTATATCCAGGAACTGGACCCGGCCGATTACGCCTTTGGCGATTTTTTCCCCGAGTTCCAGAAGTTTCCGGGCCACTGGTCGGATGACAAGCTATACTCGGTCATCACGCGCTTCGGCTTCCTGGGCGTGTCCTACAACACTGACGCATTCACCGAGGAAGAAGCCTCGACCTACGGTATCTTCAAGGATGAGCGCGCGACCGGCAAGCTGGGCCATTTCGACTGGCACCTGCCGAACCTCGGGCAGATCAGCCTGTGGAATGGCAACCCGTCCCCCTATGATATCGACGGCGCGGCATGGGATGCAGTGCAGGAGACCGCGATGGGCCTGCGTCCGCAGGTTGGCGGCTTTTTCGACTATGGCGGCACGTTCTCGTCGCTTGAAAGCGGTCAGATGACCCTGTTCGCCGGCATCGGCGATTGGATCACCGGCGTGCTGGAGAAAAACGGCGCCAACGTGCGCAGCGTGATCCCGGAGGAGGGCGGCCTACAATGGACCGAATCCTTCTCGATCGGCACCGGCACGCAAAACTACGACATGGCAAAGAAGTGGATTCAGTACATCACCTCGCCCGAGGGTCAGGCCAAATCCGCAGATATGGCCGCCTATCCCGCGCTGATTCCCAGCGAAGCAGGCTGGAAGGTGCTGAACGAGACCAAGCCGGAAGAGGCCAAGCGTCAGAAAATGGTAATGGGCGAGCGCAACGTGATGGACATGATCCGCGACGGGCAGATCCAGTTCCGCCAGTTGCCGGTTCAGCAGGATCTGGGCGAGTGGAACGACTTCTGGTCCGACTACAAGGCTTCCTGAGCCTCGCAAACTTCGCCGGGGCCGCAACTGGCCCCGGCGGCCCCACCCAATGATCCGGACGTGAAATGATGAAACGCCCCAGCCTGTTTTCCCTCGTATTGGCGCTGCCGCTTTTGATATGGCAGCTGGCGTTCTTCCTGTTTCCATTGCTGTTTCTCATCGCCATCAGCTTCTGGACGGTCAAGATGTTCCAGATGCAGCCTGACCTGAATTTCGGTAACTGGCAGCGTATCCTGACGCGCGGCGTATTCTGGGACGCCTATCTGCGCACGATGATCCTGGCCACTTCGGCCGCCGTTCTAACCAGCGCCATCGCCTTTCCGGCCAGTTACGCGATTTCGTTCAAACTCAGCGAGACCGCAAAACGCTGGATGGTGTTCATTCTGATCATCCCGTTTTTCACCAGCTATCTGGTGCGGATCTATTCGCTGCAGGTGTTTCTGACCGATGCGGGCATCGTCAACGCGGCGCTGGGATATATCGGCCTTGGCCCGTTTCCCATGCTCAACAATACCTTCGGCACGCTGGTCGGCATGATCACGCTCTGCCTGCCACTGGTGATCCTGCTTCAGACCTTCAGCCTGAATTTTGTCAACCGCGACCTGATCGAGGCCGCGCATAACTTGCGCTGCGGACGGCTGCGCACGGTCTTTGCGGTCATCGTGCCCTCGGCCAAGGTCGGGCTGGTCATCGCGGCGCTCTTCGCCTTTATCCTCAGCTTCGGTGATTTCGTCAGCCCGCTCTACCTTGGCGGTGGCAACCCGCCGACGCTGTCGATCATGATCACCGACATCACGAAATCAGGACAGCAATGGCCGCGCGCCGCGGTAGTCGCGATCATGATGATCGGCACGCTGATGACCGTGGCCTTCGCCGCCATCACCTATGCCTACAAGGAGCGCGGCAAATAATGGGCAACGAGAACAAACTCATCAATGGCTGGCTGATGCTGCATATCGCGCTGTGCCTGATCTTCATCTTCGCGCCCATCGCCGGAAGCTTTGTCTTCTCGCTGAACTCCGACCGCTTTCCGTCGCTGCCGCTGGGAGAATTCTCGCTCGAATGGTATCGCGCCATCTGGCAGGATCCGCTGGTCTGGTCGGGTTTCGGCAACACGGTCGTCGTCGGGCTGACGGTGGCGGTGATTGCCACCATCCTCGGCTTCGGCGGGGCCTACACCGATTTTCGCTATAACTTCTTCGGCAAATCCTTCTACCTCGCGCTTGCGCTGCTGCCGCCGACGATCCCGGTCGTCATCATGGGCCTTGCGATGCTGGCCTTCCTGTCGCGGATCAACCTGTCGGGCAGCACGATTTCGGTCATCATCGCCCATGGCGTCATGTGCAGCCCTTTCGCCATGGCCATCATCCGCCTGCGCCTGTCACAGATGGACCCCGATCTGGAAGCGGCGGCCTGGAACCTTGGCGGCAACGAATGGGCGACGCTGCGCCACGTCATCATTCCCTTTACCAAGCCCGCGATCTTTGCCGCGCTTTTCATCACCATGGCGGTGTCTTTCGACGAATTTGCCGTCGCATGGTTCGTGTCGGGCCTGAACGAGACGCTGCCAGTCAAGATCCTCGGCTTCCTGCAAGGACAGGTCAGCCCGCGCATCAACGCCATCGGCTCGCTCGCCTTTCTCAGCTCAATAACGCTGATCGTCTTGGCCCAGCTGCTGCTGCGCAACCCTGAAGCAGGAAAAAAATAGAAATGGACGGTTCCATGACATCGAACGCCATCGTGAAATTCGACAATGTGGTCAAGAAATTCGGCGATTTCGTCGCTGTCGAAAAGGCCGATTTCGAAATCGGCCGGGGCGAGTTTCTGGCCATCATGGGCTCGTCCGGCTGCGGCAAGACGACGACCCTCCGGATGCTGGCGGGCCTCGAAGACCCGTCCAGCGGCAATATCTATCTGGACGGCGAGCGGGTGAACGGGCGCGCCACATGGGACCGCGATACGCCGATGGTCTGGCAGAGCCTTGCGCTGTTCCCCTTCCTGAACGTGCAGGAAAACGTCGAGTTTTCGCTGAAGATGCGCGGCGTCGGCAAGGCCGAGCGGACCAAGCGGGCGCGCAAATGGCTGGACAAGATGCAGATCACCGAATTTGCGAATCGTAACATCGCGCAGCTGTCGGGCGGCCAGCGGCAGCGCGTGGCGCTGGCCCGTGCACTGGTGACCGAGCCGAAGATCCTGCTGCTGGACGAGCCGCTGTCAGCGCTCGACGCGCATCTGAAGGTGCGGATGCAGGCGGTGCTGTCGAACCTGCAAAAGGATCTGGGCATCACCTTTGTCTACGTCACCCACTCGATGTCCGAGGCGTTCTCGATGGCTGACCGTGTGGTCATCATGAGCCGCGGCCGGATCGAGCAGATCGGCACGCCCGAGGAAATCTACCGCGAGCCGCATAACCGTTTCGTCGCCGAATTCCTGGGATCGGCCAATATTTTCGACGCCACGATTGAGGCAAAAGAGGCTGGCGGTTGGAAGGTCACCTATGAGGGCGGCAGTACGGTAATCCCGATGGCCGAAGTGCAGGATGGAAAACCCGGCGACAAGATCACCTTTATCGTGAGTGCCGAAAACATGCAGCTCAGCGCGCCTGGTACCGACCTGGATGGTATCGAGGCGACGGTTGTGGGTGATGAATTCGTCGGCGGCACGGCCATGATTTTCCTTGAGACAGCATCAGGCCAAGAGCTTAAAGTGCAGAAATCGCATGACGAATTAAGCGCCGTGAATCGCAAAGCCGGATCGCAGCTGATTGTGAGCTGGAGCACGGAAAACTGCCACGTTCTGCCCGGTGAGTGAATTCTGAATGGAATGTGTTGTCAGCGCCGTCCGTTACGGCGTTGAAACACGCCCCCAGTGGGCATGAGGTCATGAAGCCAAGGCGCTAGATCCCCTTTTGCGGTCTGCATCAGCGCTTGTTCAATCGATGCGCCTCTCAAAGGTTGTCCTATCGCTCACGCATGGCGATCCGCTAAAGCGTTTGAAAACTGCAGCTCCGTCCCGATTTTTGCTCAACTCACTGCTTTTTTCTGGGTAGGGCCAGTTAGGAACATCTGCTCGGCTTCCGACTTGAGCGCTGGCTGGCCGTCGACAAATCCTTGTATGACGTCCACACCGCACCCCTTCAGGGCTATTCGGTCTTCTTGTGTTTCGGCGCCTTCGCCTGTGACCTTCATTCCAAGAGAGTGCCCAAGTTGGGAAATGGCAGTGACAATCGCGCGGGACTGTTCCGAACTTGCAATGTGGCGAACGAACGCGCGATCAATCTTGATCTTGTCCACAGGGAACCTGCGGAGATAATCGAGCGAAGAATATCCGGTGCCGAAATCATCCAGTGCGATATTCAGCCCGATGGCCCTCAGGTCATCTATCTCTTTTTTGACCGCGCTTGAATTGGACAGAAGAACTGATTCAGTAATTTCCAGCTCGATCATTTCTGGAGGGCATTCTGTCAGGCTCAGGCACTCTTTCACGAGGTTGAAAATAATTCCATCGAATAACTTCGGCGATAAATTCACGGCAATTCTGTGCTGAAATCCAAGGCTGCGCCATTCGAGCGCGGTTTCGCAGGCATCGGTCAATATTCTCCGGGTCAGCGGTTCGATCATATCCGCATTCTCTGCCAGCGGAATGAATTCGGCAGGGTTAATCAATCCCAGATCCGGATCGTGCCACCTTGCGAGAATCTCGAACCCGACCACGCTGCCATCGTCAATAGCGGTCTGCGCCTGAAAGACTGGGAAAATGCAATCGGTGTCGAGTGCTGTCCGAAAACTCTCTTCCATCGTTCTGCGTCGTTCGTGGGTGGCAGAAAGCGCATCTTTGTAGTTTTCAGCCCGGCCTCGGCCCCCTTCCTTGGCCTCATAAAGGGCAAGATCAGCGTGGCGCATCAGTGCCTGCACATTCCAGCCCGCCGTCTCGGAAGTCGCAATGCCGACACTGATCGAAACTTTAATCGCGCGCTCATGGAGTTGCACCGGCGTTTTCAACGCGTCGATTGCGCTTGATGCGATCCAATTCAGATGGCGCTCACTGTTTGGACCCCTTGTTATGATGGCGAATTCATCCCCCCCCAGGCGAACGACGAGATCATCGGAGAGGCTTAGATCGCGAAACTCCTGCCCGACCCTAATCAGCACTGTATCTCCGTGCTGGTGCCCAAATGTGTCATTGATAGTCTTGAAGTGATCAAGATCGATCAGCATGACACCAATCGGTTGGCTGGCATCTTCGACCCATTTCGCCAGGGCCGCATCCATCTGTCTTCTGTTCAGAAGTCCCGTCAGTGGATCGTGTGATGCCAGATAGGATGCTTCTCTTGAATGCTCGAATTGTTCAGTAAAGTCCGACGCAAGAAACAGCCCCCCAAGGTCGTTACCCGAAGAATCCACAATCGGACCTGTGCGCGCTTGAAAATGGCGGATTATACCTTTCTGTTCGAGGGTTATCTCCATGTCCACCTCCTTGCGGGAGAGCAGAGCTGACCGTATCTCGTCTGCGCGCGAGCGTTTAGTGCTTCGACGCTCAATCAGTTCGGCCCCGATCCTGAAACCGGGAAAATGGCATTCTGCCGATCCGTTCGTGAAAACGATCGTGTTGACCTCATCAACGATTACAACTGCATCGCGAGTTGACTGCAGGGCCTGCTGGACCCGCTTGCCTTCGCGTTGCGATTTCTCGTTATTGGCGCGGCGCAGCATTGCAAGTTCGGCCTCGCGTTCGCGCAGCCCATCCAGCGCATTTGCCAACGCTCCGATTTCATCCGTCCGGTCGCGGCCGGGGACAGGCAGGTTGAACTCTTCACGCTCAATCGCGTAGACGGCTTTTCTGAGATCTTCCAGCGGTTTGGAAAGACGGCCCAAAACCAGGTAAAGCGCGACCGAAGCCATGCCAAGGATTGCTACTACCAGCAAGGTCTTGTGAAGGGCGACGCGCCAGAGGGCCGTCCAGAGGCCTGACGTCGACATTGTTATCTTCAGGGTGCCCAAAGTCTCTGTCGCGTTGCCGTCTTGAATGACGATGGGTTTGGCGTAGATACGCAGGGTCTCGGAGGTCGAAGTTGCGTCCGAGAGCAATTCCACATCAGTTTCACCGCCAACTGATACGATTGCCACGCCCGCGAAATCCTTGATCTGAAGGAGGCTTTCCAGCACCTCCTTGACGAGGGTATCGTCAAAATCCCACAGGGGCCAAGAGATGGTTGACGCGGTCTGGTTGACAAGAAGCTCGCCCGTGGCATCCATCTCGGCACTGAGCCGGACGTATCCTGAGTAAATATCGACCAGGGCGCCAACAATTTGCACCAGGACGACAGTCGCTGCCGCAGCTAGAACAAGCCGGGTTCGAAAGGACAGGGAGCCTAGATCGGTAATCACGTTCAATTCGTCTCTTGGCCGTATTTCAGCATTATTTCATCGAAGCGGCCGTTTTCCTTCATCAGGGCGACGCCTTTGGTCAGTTGATCCGCGTATGTTTGCGATGTCGGAAGCGCTGGTGAAAATGCGATGAATATTTCATCCACGTCGTCGGTCAGAGCGAGTTCAATCTGATCAGACAGTTCGGTAGCGGCGAGCGCATATTCCAGTACGGCGCGCACCTCGGCCACCATATCAAGCCGCCCTGCAATCAATTTCCGCAGGTTTTTTGCAAGCGCATCATCGCCTGACATATACTGCACGAGAGAGCTGTCGTCAGAATGCAATTCAATATAGTCGCTCACGGCGCCGTAATATTCGTACCCGTTGATCGCACCAAGTCGCAGATCACCCCGATCTGCGATCGCATCAGGATCAATCGCCTCACCCTTTCGAAACGCGACCACATCGACGTAAGTGCCGATCGGGGGGCCAAAAACGAATCCCGGCGCCTCCGAAGGAATTGCGCCAATCACGCCATTGATTTCGCCCAGTTCGGCGCGATGCAGGCTTCTGGCCCAATTGAGCGCCTCGTATTCGACAACGTGGCCAAAGGGCGCGAGCGCCTCCTGCGCAATTTCCACCATGAAACCCGGAGCGTCGGATCCCGGTTCGCAGTTGTACGGACACCATTTGTCAGCCATCAATACAATCGTATCAGACGCGGCAAGACCTGGCAGGGCAGCCAGTAAATTGCATAGCCAAAGACGTAAGAGGATTTTTCTATAGATCATGGCATTCGCCCTAACTGGAATTGGAATAATAACGTTAGGGCATGTCTAATTATCGTATCGTAAATGGCCTTTGGAGAAGTATCTGGCTTTTTATAAGATACGAATTTACTCAAAGCCTCCGCGCCGGATTTTCTAGCAACGATTTCGTCAAAGGGATAAACTGTCGCGGTGGGTGGGCGTTCTGGACCGCCTTGCCTTGACATCGGTCAAGTCCTGGCTCCCGGCGCTGCTGTATCCTTGGTGCAATGGGACGCCACTGTATCTTTGTCTGGCCGCGTCGAAGGCGGTCGTTTGCCGTTTCGCCGGCTGGCTTGGGCGTGACCCGAGCGACAAGGCTGCGCGCGGCGATATCTTTTCGGCTGGGCTTCGAGCCGACGGGAATTGAAGCTGTTGTCCCCGCTTTTTCAGGACAGATTACCCCGGCTTCCGTTGTTCAGGCATTGATGGTGCATCTGTTCGCTCTTTGCACAGCCGTGACAGCGGCTGAAGTGACGATGCGGGCAGAAAATGCGATGAGGCCGGCATGAAAGCTACCTTCACACGGCGCCGTTTTCTTGCAATCTCGGCTGCGGGAATGACGTGTGCGGCGATGCCGACCCAGGCGCGGGAGAGCGTCACCTGGACAGGTCACGCGATGGGTGCGCAGGCGCGAATGACGTTGGCGGGGCCATTGCCGAACGCCAGGGCGCGGTCCATCTTTCGGGCAGTGGAGCAAGAGCTGGCCCGTCTTGAGCGGATTTTCAGCCTCCATAACTCCAAATCGCAAATCGTTCAGTTGAATCGGACCGGCATTCTCAGGGCGCCAGCGGTTGAGCTTCTGGAAGTCCTCGATTTATGCGACGCCCTCCACATGGTAAGCAGGGGGGCATTTGATCCGACGCTGCAGCCGCTCTGGCTGGCTCATGCCACAGCTGCTGCACAGGGCCGAATCCTTTCTGGGGACGAACTGGCCGAAATGCGCCAGTCTGTCGGCTGGAGACATTTGCAGTATGACGCAGGCGAAGTGCGTTTTGACCGTCCGAAAGCTGGTCTGACTTTGAATGGTGTCGCGCAAGGATACGTGACGGACCAGATCGCCAAGCTGCTGCGCGGGCGCGGGCTCGATAATGTAGTGGTCGATATGGGCGAAATAGCCGTGCTGGGCGAGGGGTCCGGCCAGATCGGTATTGCCACGCCGGAGGGGCGGGTGATTGACCGGATCACCTTGCGGGATCGGGCGATGGCGACATCTGCGCCGATGGGCACTATACTTGACCCTGAAACTGGGTTGGGTCATATATTTGATTATCGGGACGGCAAAGGCCGTCCAAAATGTAAACTGGTGTCAGTTTCCGCCCCTACTGCCGCCGTGGCAGACGGGCTGTCGACCGCGTTATGCCTGATGCCCCGAGACGATATCCAGCCCGGCCTGGCAAGATTCCCCGGCGCCAGTCTGCAAGCGATGATTTAACCTAAGGAGATCTAGAATGATCAAGACAATCCTACACTCCATAGCCGTTCTCGGCGTGATGTCCGCACCTGCTTTCGCCGAAGGCGACGCCAAGAAGGGCGAGCGGGTGTTCAACAAATGCAAGGCATGCCACGCGGTCGGGGATGATGCCAAGAATAAGGTTGGCCCCATTCTGAATGGTGTCATTGGCGCGGAATTCGGCCACGTCGAAGACTTCAAGTACTCGAAAGCGCTGATGGAAAAGGCAGAGGAAGGCCTTGTTTGGGACGAAGAAACGCTGTCGGCGTATCTGACCGACCCAAAGGAAGTCATACCCGCCGGCAGCATGTCCTTTGCCGGCCTGCGTAAGGAAGAAGATGTGGCGAACGTCATCGCCTTTCTTGCGCAATACGAATAACTATCGATAAATTTTTGATGCGGCAGGCCCGCCCCGGTATTAACCAGGGGCGGGCCTGTTGCTTTTCGTCACCGTATTATCAAGCCATTACGAGAAGCGGATTAATCAAACGGATAGCCCACCGTCATGATTGGACAAACGGGATGTCCAGACTTAGCCCGTGCCTGGGGCCGCCGCTGCGCGGCTGATCGCGCGCGCCATCAGCTCCCTCACTCCGGGCAAAAGCCCGACAGGCGCCATGCGCACGCCGGAAAACCCTGAGCTTTCCAATGCATCGTGGATATCGTCCTGCACATGCCCGCCATCTGCTGCAAAGAAAGGCAGCGAGATCGATTGGGGGGGGCAAAGAACGGTGACATCGTCCAAGTGCGGGGGCTGCTCCACATAGCCGATATGGATCTTTTCAAAGCCGATCACTCCGGTCAGCCGGTCAACGAACTGCACGGTGTCGCGCGCGGAATTGGGGCTGCGGCCTGACCCATGCGCGGCAACCAGCAAGGTGGTTTCGGCCGCTTGCCATCCACGCCGCGCCAGCTCCGCTTTCAGCGCCTCTGCAACCACGTCCGGCAGGTCCGGGTCCACGCCGAGCGGCGGCAGAATGGTCGCGCCGGGCACCTGTTGCAGCCTTTTAGGCAAGGCGGACTGAACGAACCAGCCGTCGGTCATGAACATCGGATAAATGACGGGATCTGACCCCGCATCAGCCAGAGCCGATTCCAATGCCTGCGGTTTTGCCAGCGTGGCAGTCTTGACGCGCCAGCCCGGCAGATCTGGTGCTATGCTTGCCAGCGCGGCCTCTGCCGGGTCGGGATCGGATGGCTGCCCGTGGCTGACCACGATCGCGCAGCGCTCAGTGGCTGGTGCCTTCGGAGAAGGTGATTTTATTGAATACATTGTACTTTCCAGATGGTTTTCGCATCGGCAGGCGCTGAAGTTCTTCGAGCGTGTTGGCGTCAAAGACAATCACCGCGCCGTCGTCCTCCCAGACCGAAACCAGCGCGCGCGATCCGTCGCGCGTGAACTCGACATGCGCGACGGTCGCCCCCGGTTCGGGGCGCATGGTCTTGACGATCTCGAGGCTGGTCTTGTCGATGATATGCATCACGTCCTTGTTCGGTCCAAAGAAGACATCAGCCCAGATGTAGGGCGAATTTTCGTGACTTCTAAGGAAAAAACCCGGTCCTTCGGTGTCGATGACCTTGAGCACGCTCCAGTCGGTCGTGTCGATGACCGAGAGCTTGCCCTCTTTCAGATGCGGCGTGGCCATGACCCTGCGCCCGTCCAGATCCCAGCTAATGCCCGAGCCCAGATGCGGCATGCCTGGCAGCGGCAGTTCGGCAATTTCCCGCCCGACATTGAGATTGACCACAACGCCGCGCAAACCGTCGCGGGACGCGCCGATCAGATGGCGGTAATCATCGGTAAAGAAGAAGTCATCCAGCGGTTCGGCAATCTCGATCCGGCGCCTGGCAAACAGGCCCTCGGACGACGCGATCGCCTCGATCATGTCCTTTTCCTGACTGTGTATGAAACCTTCGTACACCGGGTCGGCATTCGGATCGGTGGCGATTTCCCATATTTCCGGGGCGTCCTTCAGAGCCAGGATGAAACTGTCGCGTTGTGGGGCCTGATAGACGGCAGAAACGCGGCTTTTGACGCCGGATACTGAGATCACTGGCATGACTTTTTCGACGCTCAGGTCGTCTGTGGACAGCAGGGTTACCGTCATGGGCAGGTAATTTGCCACCGCCAGATGTTTTCCGTCACGGCTGATGGCGATGTTGCGGCTGTTCAGCCCGGCGCGCACGCGGCCGACCTCTTGCAGCGACCAGATGTCGTATTTCTGAACGTAGCCATCGCGCGACATGATGAACACATAGCGCCCGTCAGGGCTGAATTTCGGGCCGCCATGCACCGCAAATGGTGTCTCGAAACGGTCCAGAACCTCAAATGTGTCGCCATCCAGCACGCTTACGTGATGATCGCCGGTTTCTACCACCAGTATGATGTTCAACGGATCAGCATCGAATACCGGTGCATCGGCAGCGAGGTAGTCGGGGTTGATCTCGCGGGTTTCGGCGATCTGATCGACGCCCCATTCCGGTGTGGTTTCCAGCGGGATTTCCAGATATTCGGCAAGCGCGGCAATCGCCGTGGCGTCCAGATCATCCTTGAAGGCCGCCATTTGCGTCGAGGCGCGGCCCTGTGCGATCACGGTCTCCAGATCCGGGCCGCGCATCCGGCCCAGCGTTTCGGGTATCAACGCGGGGCCAGTGCCGCCCAGCCGGTCAGCGCCATGACAGTCGGCGCAGTATGCGGAATAATCTTGCGCCGGATCGGCCTGAGCCATCATTGCACCGAACGCTAGAACGCTAGGTAAAACGATGCGCCGGATCATGGCGTTTCCCCCGGAATGGCGTGACGGTCAGACGTTCATTGTCATCTATGCCAATCTCGGCATTGCTGAGATAGCAGGCCGGGTCTTCGGCCCAGGGATCGCCGGTGACTTGCAGCGCGCGGATGCGGGTATTGCCGCCACAGATGGATTGATGCGCGCAGGCGCCGCAGCGGCCCTTGAGCGGGCGCGGGCGGGTGCGTAGCTGCGCCAGCATCGGATCATCCCCGGTCCAGAGCGTCGAGAACGGCGTGTCCTTGATGCTGCCGACCGTGTAATCGGACCAATAGGTATCGGGATGAACCTTGCCTTGCGGGTCGATATTCGCCACGCCCAGCCCCGACGAATTGCCGCCCCATGCCTCAAGATGGTCGCGCAGGTTTTCCAGCTTGGCCTCGTCGAAATGCTCGCGCGCCCAGTTCATCATGTAAACTGCATCGGCATCGTTATTGCCGGTCACGATATCCAGAGCATAGCCCTTTCCGGTGGCGCCGGCCCAGGCGTGATCAATCAGCAGATCCAGCGCCGCCCGTGTGTGGCTGTGCATGGCGTCCTCGCCGCGGTTCTTGTCGCCGCGCCCGGCGTAAACCAGATGCGACAGATAGAATTTATCGACGCCCTCATCCTCGCATAGCTGGAGCAGGTCGGGCAGGTGGTCGGCATTGTCCTTGGTCAGGGTGAACCGCAGGCCCACCCTGATCCCGCGTTTCTTGCATTCGCGCACACCGCGCACGGCATCGTCAAACGCCCCCTCGACGCCGCGGAACCAGTCATTGGTCTTGCCGATACCGTCGATCGAGATGCCGACATAGTCGAACCCGATCTCTTCGATCTTGTCGGCATTTTCACCATGAATCTTGGTGCCATTCGTTGAAAGCGCCAGCATCTTGGTGAAGGGGCGGGCGGCGCGGGCGATATCGAAGAAATCGAACCTGTCCAAAGGCTCCCCGCCCGACAGGATCAAGGCGAAGACGCCGAATTCTTCCATGTCCCTGACGTTGGCCATGGCCTGTTCATGGGTCAACTCGCCCGGAAAATGCATGTCTGCCGACACGGTATAGCAATGGCGGCATTTCAGGTTGCACCGGCGCGTGAGATTCCAGATCACCACCGGCTTGACCGCGCCGCTGCCGCGACGTGTGCGCACCGGGGTCGGATGGACCAACTGGTGCATGTATTCTGACATTCTGAACATGCGCTATCCTTTCTGTTGCCGTAGCCGCAGCCCGGATTTTTTGAGAATGCGTGTCGAGTAGAGTATATCGTTGCCCTTGCAGGCATCGCCCAGGATTGCGGCCACTTCGGCGCGCAATGCCTCGACTTCCTCGCGTGATGTGCCGTGGATCATCGCGAACAGGTTGTAGGGCCAATCGGGCAGGGCGCGGGGCCGTTCGTAGCAATGGCTGACGAAATCGAGGTCGCCAATCTTCTGACCAAGCTCGGCAACGCGGGCATCATCGACATCCCAGACCGACATGCCATTGGCCGTCATACCCAAGGCGTAATGGTTGGGCGCCACGGCGATGCGGCGGATGATCCCGCTGCTCTGGAGGGCGCGCATACGGGTGCAGACCTCCTCCTCGCCGAGGCCCAGTTCGGCGGCAATCTGGGCATAGGGGCGGGGCACCAGCGGCAGGCCGGACTGGGTGGCGGTGATGATACGGCGGTCGGTGGGGTCCAGCGTCATGCCGCCACCCGGAACCGAATGAAGAATTCCTGCAATTTGGGAAAGAGCAGCACGGGATATCCGGTTTCCTGTTCAATGTCTGCCGCCACTTCTGCGATTCGGCTTTCGGCTTCGGTGGCCAGAACGAACCACATGTTCAGGTGGTGGGTGCGCTCGTAATTATGCGCAACCTCTGGAAATGCGTTGACCTTTTCGACGACGCTGTCGAATTCGTCCCCGGGCACAGCCATCGCGCACAGGCAAAAGGCGCCACCCATCGCGGCGGCGTCAAAGAAGGGGCCAAAGCGGGTGATGATCCGTGCCTCCTTCATCGCCTGAAGCCGCGCGATCAGATCGCTCTCG
Source organism: Roseovarius sp. (assembly GCA_036568405.1). Lineage (GTDB taxonomy): Bacteria > Pseudomonadota > Alphaproteobacteria > Rhodobacterales > Rhodobacteraceae > Roseovarius. Next base: position 107,723 of record DATCSR010000033.1, on the reverse strand, counting down.
GTCAGGCCCAACTGCTGCGCAACATCTGCGTAAGGATTGGGCACGATTGGAAAGCCATCTTGCAGCGTGTTCAGTATCAAACGGTCGGTATCGTCGAGCGTCATGCCGTTTCCTTTTTCTTGGCGTCAATCATCGCACCGGTTTGTTTGAAACAGCGTATCGAAAATAACGGCTGATAGGGAATAGATTGAAACTCGGGCAGGGTTCGCACGCGATCCAGCACCTCGAATGCTTCGGCCCGGCTGCGGGCGTGGATCATCGAGTAAAGCCGGTAGGGCCAGACACGGTCAACGATCGTGCGCTCGTAACACAAGGTAATGCCGGGCTGGATCGCCAGAAGGGGACCCGCGTGGGTGATCGCATCATGGGGCATGTCCCAGACCACCATCGCGTTGGCCCGCCACCCCAGCGCCCGGTGGCGCACGATCACGCCAAGGCGCGAAATGATGCCCGCGCCGACCAGAACCCTGATGCGCTCAAGCAGATCCTCTTCGGTTCGTCCGAGCGATTCGGCGATGCGGGCATAGGGGCGATGCTCGAGCGGCAGGCCCCTGGTCAGCGCCTGAAGCAGCGGGCGGTCGCCATCGCGAAAGGCAGAAATATCAACCTGCCGCGCACTGCTGAGCGGGGCAGGAACCCCCCGCATGGAAAATCCGAGATCGACGTTGAAGGGCCGCACCAGTTGCAGATCCAGCACGCGCAGGCCCGATTGTTTCTCGATACGGGCAAGCGTTTCGTTGACATGTGCGCGGTCTGGGCCGGTGGCCACGAACCACAGGTTCCAGTCGTTTTCACGCAGGTAGGAATGGTTGACGCCCGGCTGGTCCCCGATGATGGCGGCGACCTCTTCGATCCGGTTTTCAGGGGCGGCGATGGCGGCAAGCGTGCTGGCCGAGACCGTATTGGGCGCGCAGGTCGCGCCGACCCGTGTCACGCGCCCCTCCTTTTGATGGGTTTGCAACAGATCCAGCACGCTTTGCGCGCTGATTTCCAACGCCTCGGCAAGACGGTCGAACGGGCGCGCCTCGATCGGGAAATCGCGCTGCCAATTGTCCAGCAGGGCCGCGTTCACGTTGTCATCCACGCCGTTCATGCCGTCATAGCCCCGTCTTGTGCGCGCGGTTGGTGAAAAATATCCCCGAAGGGCTGAGCGCGTCTATTTCCCGCAGTTTTTCAAAAGTTTGCGTGTCGTACACCATCACCTTGTCCGCGTCGCGCACCGACAGCCAGATCTCACGCCCGCGCGGCGTGAATTCCATATGCAGCACGCCGGGGCCGGGCGTGAACTGGTGGATGACCTCTTTGCTCAGCGAATCGATGACCTGAATCGTATCGTTCAGCGGATGGGCAAAATTGACCCAGACCTGCCGCCCGTCAGGCCGCGCCATCGCAAAGATCGGCTGGCCATGGGTTTCGGTTTGCCCGGTCTGCGTCAGGCTCCGCGCATCGACCCACAGGACTTCGCGCTGGCCAACGGCGGGTAGCACGAAATCGGTCCCGGCCAGCGCCCAGCCTTCCAGATGGGGCATCTTGTAGACCGGCAGCCCTTCGCGCCCGGCGGAATAGCCGTCAAGGATCGGCATCGGTTTCGGGTCGTCCTGCCACAGATCCAGCGCCGTCAGGTGATCGTCGCCGAACAGCCCAGTAATATAGGTGCGCCCGTCCGAGGTGACCAAAGCGTCATAGGGGTTGCTGCCCATCCCGGTGATCTTTGTAATGTCTGGCGCGCCGCCCGACATATCGGCGATCCAGGTTTCACCGGCGTCCCACAGGCTGAAGACGAACTTTGTGCCCGGCACATCGACAAGCCCGACGGTTTTCGAGCCGGTCGGAATATCGGCCACAAGGTCGAGGGTTTCGGAGTCAAACACCCGCACGCCGCCGGGCTCGTAGTTGGAGACCGCCACATAGCGGCCATCGTCGGATATGGCGCCACCGATCGAATTCCCGGCCTGCATGACGCGGCCCACGATGGATTGCTCCAGAATGTCGACCTTGGTCAGGCCGCCATCGCGGCCGAACACATAGGCAAACCGTTGATCCGGCGAATAGACCAGCGAGGCATGCGACAGATCGCCAAGCCCGGTAATGCGTCCGATGCTGGCGCGATCGGATTGATCAACCACCAGCAGTGCGCCGTCGGCCCGTTCAACGACAAGGCCAAGATCACCGGTGGGTTGCGCCAGCGTAGCTGTGCCAAAGAGGGACAGGGACAGCATCAATGCCGCCAATTGTTTGTGCATCACTCATCTCCTGCCAAAAGATAGTCGACGACCCAGTCAATTTCGGCTTCGGTCAACAGGGGCTGCCATGGGGGCATTGCGGTTCCGGGGATGCCGTCCTTGATCACAAGGCCAAGAGTTTCCGGATCATATTTCTGCAACGCTTCGGCGCGGATATCGGGGCCAAGCCCACCTTTGAGCGTCATGCCGTGGCACGAACCGCAATCGTGACGCACAAAATGCTCCAGCGCCTCAGCATCCAGCGGCGGCTCGGCTGCGAGTGACGCGCTTGCAAATGACGTGCTGGCGCAGCACGCAAATATCAAGATTTTATTCACCGGCTATCGCCTCGGCAACACGGGGGATGTGCTGCAGGGCTACCTTTTGATACAAGGATGCAACCCTGCCGATCACGAACAGGACCGGCGTGCGCAAACCATGAGCCTGCGTATCGACGCCGATCTGGCTAAGCTGCGACAACATACGGGTTTCGCGCGGCGTCGTGATGTTGGACACAGCCAATACCGGCAGGCTGGCGGGCAGGCCCGCGCGGATCAGTTGCAGGGCAATCTCGGAGATATTTGACGCGCCCATGTAAACAACCAGCGTGGTGTCGATATCGGCCAGGCTTGCCCAGTTCAGGTCGAGCGTCTTGTCGGCGGCCAGATGCCCGGTGATGAATCGCACGCCCGTGGCAAGGCCGCGGTGCGTCAGCGGCACGCCGGTTGCGGCCGCCATGCCCTGCGCCGCCGTAATGCCGGGCGCGTATTCGACGCCGATGCCGAGGGCCTCCAGATAGGCCGCCTCTTCCGAGCCGCGCCCGAATATCATCGGGTCACCGCCCTTGAGGCGAACAACGGTTTGGCCCGCCAGGGCGCGTTCGGCCAGAATTTCATTGATCTGATCTTGCGGTACCGTGTGGCATTTGGGGGCTTTTCCCACCGGAACCAGTTCAGCGCGTTCAGGCGCCATCGACAGGATTTCAGGTGAAACCAAGCGATCATAAACGACAGAATCAGCTTCGCCCAGCATCCGGACTGCGCGCAAGGTCATAAGATCGGGGTCGCCGGGGCCTGCACCGACGAGATAGACTTTGCCCAGAGATGTCATTGGACGATTTCCTAGAATTAGCAGTTGTAGGTGGGGGCCGCTAAAAAGCGGCCCCCGAATGGCCTGCGTCAGTAGACGTCGGCGCGTGTGTTGTAGACGTTGAACTTGCCCGTGGGTGTGACCAGACGCTCGTCCTTGATCACATGTTTCAGCTCAAGCGTCTTGTCGTCAACCACAACAATGGCCGATTCCAGATCCTTGGCGTTCCAGACCGAGAACCAGATCTCGTTTCCGGCCTTGTTGAACTCGCCCTGCACGACGCGGGGCTGGCCTTCGGCAATTCCGGCCCACTCGACGATGGGAAGCACGGTATAATCAGGTTCTTCCTCGGCCAGATCCGAGACCTTGAAGACGGCCACGGAACCGGAGGTTTCGGCATCCGGGTTCAAGGTAGCATCCACGTAGAGATGCTCTGATTCCGGATGGGTCTTGACGAACAGCGATCCACCGCCAAGGGCGTAAAGCTGATGCACCATCTTCCATGCATGTTCCGGGTGGCCTTCGGGATCGGTGCCGATCAGCGCGACCGTATCATCGCCAAGGTGCGATGTGGCCCAGACCGGCCCGTAGGTCGGGTGGACGATGTTGGCACCGCGCCCCGGATGCGGCGTTTCGCCTTCGGTTTCGATCACCGCGACCAGCTTGCTCTCCTTGGTGTCGATCACGACGACCTTGCCGCGGGCGTTTGCTGCCGTCAGGAAGTAGCGCTGAGTGCTGTCCAGACCGCCATCATGCAGGAACCGTTCGGCGTTGATCTCGGTGATTTTCAGCGCTTCGATGTCCGAATAATCGACCATCATTATCTTGCCGGTTTCTTTGACGTTCACCAGGAACTCGGGCTTGTAGTGCGACCCCAGGATGGCCGCCACACGAGGCTCGGGGTGATAGGTCTGCTCGTCATAGGTCATGCCGCGGGTGGATTTGATCCGCAGCGGCTCCAGCGTGTCACCATCCATGATCACGAACTGCGGAGGCCAGTAGGCGCCGGCAATTGCGTATTTGTCCTCATAGCCTTCGAATTTCGATGTCTCGACCGAGCGTGCCTCGGCGCCGACCTTGATTTCGGCCACGGTGTCCGGGTCTTCCATCCACAGGTCGATCATGTTGACCTTGGCGTCGCGGCCAATCACCATCAGATAGCGGCCCGAGGCGGAAATCCGGCTGATATGCACGGCGTAGCCGGTCTTGATGATCTTCTTGATCTCGTAGGTGGATCCGTCGATCAGGGCAATCTCACCTGAATCGCGCAGCGTGACCGAGAACAGGTTGTCGATGTCCCAATCGTTCATCTTCTCGGTGGGACGATCCTCGGGGGCGACGTGCACTTTCCAGCTGGCACGCATGTCTTCCATGCCGAACTCTGGCGGGGCTGGCGGCTCGAGCAGCATGTAGCGGGCCATCATATCGACGTCTTCTTCGGTCAGATCGCCCGACGTGCCCCAGTTGGGCATACCCGCCGGCGAGCCATATGTGATGAAGTCGCGCAGATATTCGAACCCTTTTTCGCGCGTGATGTCGGGGGTCAACGCCTTGCCGGTCGCACCCTTGCGCAGCACGCCGTGGCAGCCCGCGCAGCGTTCGAAATAGATCTTGGTCGACCGCTGGAATTCTTCATCCGTCATGACGGGATCGTCGGACTTGCGGCCCGGAATTTCGACCTGGATTTCGCCGAGCGTTGTCATCGACGGGACATACATGTCCGCCGCGGTATCGGCGTGGTCGGCTGGCTTGTCCTGCGCGGATGCGCCCGTGACCGAAAGGCCCAGTGCCATCGCAGCACTGAGGTAGAGCGATGCTCGGCATCTAGTTGTTCTGGGTTTCATCAGGGATTCTCCATTGACAGGTAAAGCTGACGCGATCGTGACTGCGGAATGGATCGCCGTCCTTGACTTTCGTTAAGGCAGGCACACGGGTGGAGGTAGAGAAGGGGACATGGCGCGATTTATCCCTCTGATGATTTTCGGCTTTCTATGCCTTTTCGGCGGCGTTTTCGCGTCAGGCGCGGCGTTGGCGCAGGGGGTGCGTCCGGGCACCTGGGATGAAGTTGCAATTATTCGGCCGACCCGCGAGGTGGCCGCATCGCTGTTTGGGCTGGATAGCCTGCCCAACGTCACCCGCGTCGAAGCCGCTGTGCCGGGATGGTCGGTATCCCGGGGCGCGCAAAGCATCGGGCATATCGCCTCCACCTGGGAAGTCATTCAATCGGTCGGCTACTCCGGGCGTCCGGTGGACATTCTGGTGGCGGTGGCCCCGGAGGGTACCGTTGCCGGCGCGCGATTGGTGCGCCATAGCGAGCCGATCCTGACGCTGGGACTGTCGGATGAGGATATCGAGCGGTTTGTCGCGGGCTTTTCCGGCGTTGATCTTCTGGACCCCGATGGCACCCGGACCGGTCCGAATATGCCCGACGTCATCTCTCGCGCAACGGTCACGACCGGTGTCATCCGCGATTCGATCCTTAGGACCGCGCGGCTCTTGGCGATCGGCCGGGGGCTTGTGCCGGGAGGGGGCATCGACAGGCTGAGTTTTGAGCCGCAGACATGGGCCGAACTTGAGCAGATGGGCGCAATCCGCAGCCGCACGGTGACGCTCAGCGAGGCACGCGCGGCCATGCCCGGCGCAAGCCCCGAGATTCCGGAAGGCGAGGCGCCCTTCGTGTCGCTCTGGGCGGCGCTTGCCGATCCGCCTACGATTGGCCGCAACATTCTGGGCGAGCAACAGTACAACAGAACCGCTGCCGCTCTGGGGCCGGATGAGCATGTACTGTTTGTCGGCTCGCACGGGCTTTATTCCCACCGCGGCACCGAATGGCGCCGTAGCGGTGTGTTCGAGCGCCTGACATTGATCCAGAATGGCCTGGAGTACCCGCTGACCGACAAGGGCTACGCCCGGATCGACAAGCTGGCCCTTGACGACGCCCCGCCGTTCAAGGAGCGCAGCCTGTTTCAAGTCGGCGGTCCGGACTTCGAGCCGACGCAGCCTTTCACCCTGGTGCTGACGGCAGAGCGCCCAGCGGCCACGGGCGAGGATCTGTCGCTATCCATCTCGCTGGACTACCACCTGCCGGCCGAGTTCGTGCAGGCGCCGCCCCCCGAGGCCGCCCCGCTGTGGCATCGGACCTGGGAGGAGAAGAAACTTGCGGTCATCAGCGTTGCCGCGATGCAGATCGCATTGACGCTGATCCTGCTGTTTCAGGAACAACTAGTGCGCCGCAAACGTCTGTGGGCCGTCATCCGGGTGGGGTTTCTGACCCTCACACTGGTCTGGCTGGGCTGGGTGCTGAACGCGCAGCTGTCTGTGGTGCAGGTGGTCGCATTCGTGCAGTCGCTTCTGACCGGTTTCAGGTGGGAGACCTTCCTGATCGAGCCGGTGATTTTCACCCTCTGGGCGGGGGTGGCGCTGGGTATGCTCTTTTGGGGCAGGGGCGTCTTTTGTGGCTGGCTGTGCCCGTTCGGTGCCTTGCAGGAACTCTCGAACCTTGTCGCCCGGCGGCTGCGGGTTCCGCAGATCACCGTGCCGCATGCACTGCACGAACGGCTCTGGATAATCAAATACACGCTCTTCATGGCGATTCTCGGCCTGTCGTTCTATTCGATGCGCGAGGCGCTGATCCTTGCAGAGGTCGAACCGTTCAAGACCGCGATTTCCATGCGGATGATGCGCGCCTGGCCGTTCGTTGCCTTTGTTCTGGTGCTGCTCATTGCGGGGCTGTTCATCGAACGGTTTTATTGCCGCTTCCTGTGCCCGCTGGGGGCTGCGCTGGCGATCCCCGCCAAGCTGAAGATATTCGACTGGCTGCACCGGCGTCCGCAATGCGGCCGGGAATGCAGGCTGTGCGAGACGAAATGCACTGTCGGCGCGATTGACCCGATCGGTCGGATCAACCCCAATGAATGTGTCCTCTGCCTGCGTTGTCAGGTCATTCTGAACGATCCGCAAACCTGTCCGGTGCTCAAGCGCAGGGCGCGTCAATGACACCTGTCCGGGCAGGTCCGAAGGTATCCTTCCGTGAGCGGTGAAAGCGTGCTGGACGAGGTGCCGGGCGACCTGATGATGTGGATCCTGATCATTAGCGAATTTCTGGTGTTCGGGGCCGGGCTGGTTGCGTTCCTGTCGGTTCGGCTGACAGATCCGGTGGGATTCGCACAGGCGCAGGATATGCTTGATCGCACCGGGGCCGGGATCAACACCATCGTTTTGGTGACAAGCGGATTTCTGGCAGCGCTTGCCCATCGGTTGCGGCTGTCTGGCGCGCGGCGCAAGGCGCGGCTGGCGCTGGTGGCGGCGGCAATGCTGGGCGCGGTATTCCTATGGATCAAGGGCCGCGAATATGCCGAAAAAGCGGCCGAGGGGATCGGATGGGACACGCATCCCTTTTTCAATTTCTACTACATGCTGACGGGGCTTCATGCGGCTCATGTCGTGGCGGGCGTCCTGCTGCTTTTGCTGGTGGCGTGGCGCGACGCGCCGGAAAACATCGAAGACGCCTCCGCATTCTGGCACATGGTTGACCTTGTATGGGTGCTGTTGTTTCCGGTCGTCTATTTGCTGCGATGAGCAACAGAACGCTTCATATCGCGTGGGGAACGCTGGTCGTCCTCAGCCTTGGAGCGACGCTTCTTTCGTTTGCCGATATCTGGGCGATCTGGCCGATTCCTGCAGGAATGGCTGTGCTGGCGCTGGCCTGGCTAAAGGCGCGCATCATCCTGTCGCAATATCTGGGCCTGGCTGCCGCGCCATTCTGGAGGCGGGGTTTCGAATTTGCGCTGGCGGCGCTGTGCCTGCTGCTACTGGGGCTTTATCTATTGCCGATCATTCGCTGAAAAACCCGTCAAAGGGAGCGGGCAGATCGAATTCCTCCAAAACGCGGGCGCGCGCCTCTGGCGACATTTTGCGCGCTGTTTTTTGCACGATCCGCTGCAGTTTTTCGGAGCTTTGAGTGGTGGAAAAAGGCTGAAAATACCACTTCAGAAATACGAAACAGATCACATCCTCAAGCGCCTGAACATCCGGATCGCGTTTGATCCCCTGCTTGAGAAGCATGCGGTGGGCCGCGTCGATTTCCGGCTGGTCATAGCCTGCCGCGGCCATGATGGCCCCAACCCGGTCAGCGTGATGGCGGGCCAGATCCCGGCGCCAGGTCAGATACCCCTCGCGCCCCTCGGGGAAATCCGCGCGCCGCAGGACCCAGCGTTCGATATGTTGCCCCCGCGCGGCGATTTGCAGCGCCTCGCGGGCCTCCGGAAACAGGCGGATCTGCTCTGCCGTCATCCGTTGGCCGTACAGCAGGCTGGCGGGCTGACCGTCAACCATGTCCGGGTCGCTGGCGTTGGCTGCGTCGATCGCTGCGAATGATTTGGCCAGCGCGGTCATAGCGCTTTGTTCCAAGCGGTCGCGGGATCAGCGCTGACGTAATCGCGCAACACGTCGATATCGCTGATCGTGGCATGATTCTTGGCAATCTTCACGCCAACCTCCTGCAGTCTGGAAAATGCTCGCGAGAGGCTTTCCGGTTTCATACCCAGCCGACCTGCGATCAGGATCTTGTCATAGGGCAGGACGACCATGCAACTGCCGGATTTGCAATCGCTCAGATCCAGCAGGAATTCGGCCACCCGCTGCGTGCCGGTCCGGGCTTTGATCTGCTCCAGCTGGGATACCATATCGTGCAGGTGCTGAAAGGTGGATGCGAGGATCGCAATGCACAGATCGGGTTCTTCCCTCATCATCGACACGATCGACCGGGCGGGTATCAGCAGCAGTTTGCAGTCGGTCACAGCCTCGGCCGAGACGGGGTAGTCTTCGTTCTTGAACGCCACCGCCTCGCCAAAGCTGTGGCTGCGGGTAAAAACGTTGACGATCGCTTCGTTGCCGTTGGGGGCAATACGGTAAAGTTTGACCCATCCATCAAGGACGATGTGCATCACCTGGGCCTTTTCACCCTGCAAAAACACGGTTTCGCCCCGGCTGTAGCGTTGGGATTGGGCATCGCTCAAAAGAGTGTCGGCAACATGGTCCGGCAGGTTCTTTATCAACTGAGAGTTTTTGGCGACCTGTCGATCTATGTCCGGAACCATACCCGAAGCTCCTGCTGCTCAATGAACACACTTCTAACGCGCATGAGTCCTGAATGGAAAGACGCAATCACGAATATAGGTTTGATACCTTGTAACGCGTTTCGCGCAAAAACTATGTGGTATGATAAGCATGATTGGACATCGGCCAGGTAGGCGGCACTTCGCGACGTTACGGGAAAAGACCGCGTGTTGAACGCGTTTATCGGGGGTTTGTCCCGGATTGATGCGCGATGCCGCAAGGAAACCATAAGTTGGGCTCATAACGTCGAAGAATATTCGAAATATTCTGTATGCCAGGCTGGAATCCAATGGAAAATTCACGCGCGCATGGTGTTCTTGTGGGCGCTGAACAATCGCGCGTTTGCAGGGGAGTGGGCTATGAAAATCGTTGTTCTCGGGGGCGGCGTCATCGGCGTCACGTCGGCTTGGTATCTGGCCAAGGATGGTCACGAGGTGACGGTGATCGACCGCAACGCGGCGGTTGGCGAGGACACGACCTTTGCCAATGCCGGGCAGATTTCGCCGGGCTATTCGGCGCCTTGGGCGGCGCCGGGCATTCCGTTGAAGGCGATGAAATGGCTGTTTCAGCGTCATGCGCCGCTGATCGTGCAGCCACGCCCCGACTGGAGGAAAATCAGCTGGATGGCGCGCATGCTGCGCAACTGCACCGAGGCGCGCTATGAGGTGAACAAGGGGCGCATGGTGCGTCTGGCCGAATTCAGCCGCGACTGCCTGACTGAGATCCGCGACGAGACGGGGATTGATTTCGACAACCGGCAGCAGGGCACCTTGCAGCTGTTTCGCACGCAAAAGCAGGTGGATGGCGCGGCCAAGGATATCAAGGTTCTGGAAAAGGGCGGCGTGCCCTACGAGGTGCTGGACGTGGACGGCTGCATCAAGGCCGAACCGGGGCTGGCCGGCGCGCGCGACCTGATTGCAGGCGGCCTGCGCCTGCCGGGGGACGAGACCGGCGATTGCCATATGTTCACGATCAAGCTGGCCCGGATGATGGCCGAGGATCTGGGTGTCACATTCCGTCCCGGCGTTGAAATCCGCGCGCTGATCCAGGGCGCCGGCGGCATTGAGGCTGTCGAGACGTCCGAGGGCCGCGTGACGGCGGATGTGTTCGTGGTGGCGATGGGGAACCATTCGCCGGATCTGGTGCGCCCTCTGGGGCTTAGACTGCCGATCTACCCGGTCAAGGGCTACTCCATCACCGCGCCGATCGTCGCGCCCGAACGTGCGCCGCAATCGACCGTCATGGACGAGACCTACAAGATCGCGATCACCCGTCTGGGCGACCGTATCCGCGTGGGCGGCATGGCCGAACTGGCCGGCATGGACCGGAGCCTCAGCACGAAGCGGCAGGAAACGCTGACTATGTCGGTCGAATCGCTGTTCAAGGGCGCCGCCGATCAGAGCCGCGCGGTACTGTGGACCGGCCTGCGCCCGATGACGCCGGACGGCACGCCGATCATCGGACAGTCGGGCGCGCCGAACCTTTATCTGAACACCGGGCACGGCACGCTGGGCTGGACCATGGCCGCCGGATCGGCGCGGGTGCTGAGCGATCTGGTCGCAGGGCGCGCATCGCACATCGAAACGGCCGATCTGAACTATGACCGCTACGTCGCGGGCGCCGCCCCCCGTGCGGCATAGGCGGCGCTACTCTCTTTGGCGGGGTGACGGGCGGCTGTGAATTTGGCATAACGGTGCGCTAAGCAATGGGGCAGGCGCTGTAATGGCCTGCGCCGAAGGAGCCGCGCGTATGCCTCACATCGTCCTGACCCGCCCCGAGGGTTGCCGATGCCAATGATCGGTGGACCGCAGCAATTGGCGTTGCCGGTCAATGCCGCGCTTCTGATGGTGCTGGCAGGATTCCTGCTGCTGGTCGGCAAGCCGGTCTTGCTGCCGATCCTGGCGGCGGTGATCGCCGTTTACGTCCTGATCAGCGCATCCGAGGCGCTGCGCCGCGTGCCGCTGATAGGGCGGCTGCCGCCGGCGATGCGGCGGTTGCTGGTGCTGATGGCCTTCACATTGGTCGTGATGCTTTTGCTGGGCGTCGTGATCGACACGATCAGCCGCATCCTGCGCGAGGCGTCCGTCTATCAATCAAATATCGAGAGGCTGGTCGCGCAGGGCGCCGAATTGCTTGGTGTCGATGAGCGGCCCGACTGGAGAACGATCCGCGATGCCACATTCGGGCGCCTGTCCGTACAGACCCTGATCAACACCGCGCTATTCAATATCACCGATATCGGGGCGTCGGTGTTTCTGGTCATCGTCTATTCCGCCTTCCTGCTGTCCGAGCGGGGCGGCTTTGCGGTCAAGCTGTCGGCGGCGATGCGCGATCCCGAAGGGGCCGCCCGGACCGAGGCGATGATCCGCGACATCAACGACCGCATCGGTGACTACCTGGCGATCAAGACCTTGATCAATGCGATTCTGGGCGCGGTCTCCTTTGTCATTCTCTGGGCGCTGGATGTGGATTTTGCGATCTTCTGGGCGCTTGTGATCGCGCTGCTCAACTACATTCCGTATTTCGGCTCTCTGGTCGGCGTCGCCTTTCCGGTCGGCCTGTCGATCGTGCAGTTCGGCGATCTGTGGTGGACATTGCTGCTGGCCTTCCTGCTGACCGTGGCGCAGATGATCGTCGGCAATGTGGTAGAGCCGCGCCTGATCGGGCGGCGCGTCAATCTGAGCCCCCTTGTCGTGCTGGTGTCGCTGGCGGTCTGGGGTGCGCTTTGGGGGCTCGCGGGCGCGCTGTTGGCCGTGCCGCTGACGTCGATCCTGTCGATTGTCTTTTCCTCGTTCGAGCCGACCCGCCCCATTGCCATCCTGATGTCGGACCGGATCGAATACACCCGCACCTAATAATAGCCGATACTGCCCACCGTGATATCGGCCGTGTGGTCGCGGCCATAGGCGACAACCGCGATGCTCGTGATCGCATCCGCGCCAAGCTGATCGCGCAGCAACATTCCCTGCGCCTCGAACCGCTCGAACGGGATGCGCAGCGTTGTCCATTCCGGGGCGGCGTCAAACGGGGCCTGATAGAAATTCCACGGCAGGATCGTGCCGCCGGTGCGCGCGTGGATGTAATAGGTCTGTCCGTTTCCCTTGACCCGCAGCTCCAGCCCTTGGGCAGTTTGCGGCAAACGCGCCGGCAGCTTCAGGCGGGCCTGAATGAAACCACCGTTGTTTGCAGTGCTCACGGATCCTTGCAGATTCAGGACAGTCTGCCCGTTCGCTTGCCGGAGGATGACCAGCCCGGTCGATATGCCGCCCATCACCTGATCGCTGATGAATTCCCAACGCGAGTCCGGCGTGCCGCTAAAATCCTCGATCATCCGCTCGGCTCCTTGCGCAATCGTCGCGGTCGCCAGTGTACAGCAGAGGCAGATACCTGCGCAAAATGATCTGACGGCTTTGAAGGTGAGGCGCATGGATGACATCCCTTTGGTCTGGCGCAAGTGTTATGGTCGGTGGCCGCTCTGGCGCCGCGCTGCCAGAAACAGCCTGACGGCAGCCGGACGTATCCGCAGAAATCCGCGATACGCCAGTTCCAACAGCGGCATCACGCCGGGCCAATGGGCGATCTTTGCCGCGATCCGCCAGCTGGGCACCTGCCGCCAGACTTCGGCAAAGGCTGCTGCGCCAGAAAGCAGATGACCCCCCGGTGACATCACGTGAAACCGCGCCTTGGCGCTCTTGGCATCCAGATGGCCCGGCAGATCTGCGGCGGGTTGGGAAACGTCCACCAGCGCGAGCCGGTCGCCGCTGTCGCGTTTGGTATAATGCGCAATTTCCGCCCGGCACAGCGGGCAGGCCCCGTCGTAGAAAATGGTCGTGCGCCCTTTGCCGCCGTCTTGGGCCGAGGGGTGGCCCGGCCCTGCGGGAGAGGTCATTTCAGCAAAGCCTCGATCCGGTCCGTGATCTTGGCCGACAGTGGATCAACGCGTGATCCGAATGTCCCCGCGACCTGCCCATCCGGCCCGATCAGCACCTTGTTGAAGTTCCATCCCGGCACGAAACCGGCCTCATCCCGCAAGGATTGATAGAGCGGATGCGCCCTGCTTCCTTTGACATGCGTGATGCCGGTCATCGGCATGTCGATGCCATATTGCAACTCGCAGAATTCCTTGACCTCGGCGTTTGTGGCCAGCTCTTGCCGGAAGTCGTCAGACGGCACGGCCAGCACGATCAGCCCCCGGTCGCGGTACTTGTTGTAGAGGTTTTGAAGCCCCTCATATTGCCGGGTAAACGCGCATTGCGATGCGGTATTGACCACCAGAACGGGCTGTCCCCGCCAATCTGATACCGACAGCGTCCCGCCGTCTATGGAGTTAAAGGGCGCTTTCAGGTCAAGCGCCACGACCGGCGCGCCGATCAATAGCGCGATGCCGAGGGCGAGAATGCGAAACATGTCAGAACTCCTTTGCAATCAGATACGGCGGCGATGCTCTTTCGGATCAATTCCGGCAAAGGGCAGCACCGCGACCGGCGCACGGGTTGCGCCCGCGCATCTGTTGATGTGCCTCTAGGTTACAGTAAACGAGGTGTGATGCGTGCTGCATTTCGCCATGCTTGCAACGCGCACACGGGAAATTCGCAACGCTGGATATTCTTTTCTTGCAGGCTGATGATGCAAGTGTAGGTTGTTAAGGGTCGAAAGACTGAAACTGGTATTCACTGCCAAGCCAGCGCCGACCGTGCCCAGATGGCTGGTTGCTGCGCCAATAACAGGGGACAGCTTACATGACCGATCCGGTGTTCTTTCAGTTCTCAACGACCACGGTCATTCTGCTGCTGGTGATTTTTTACGGCGGCACGTTTTTCATGTCGACGTATGTCAACGAGAAGAACGAGAACGTCGACGGGTTCATGGTGTCCAGCGGACAGGTCGGATTCGGTATCTCTGCCGCCAGTATGACGGCAACATGGATCTGGGCCGCGTCGTTCTATGGCGCCGCGATTTCGGGGTATAACTACGGTCTGTCCGGTCCCATGCACTACGGGTTCTGGGGCGCATTGATGATCCTGTTCATCTACCCCTTCGGGCTGCGGTTCCGGGAACTGGCACCGAACGCGCATACCCTTGCCGAGATCATGCACGCCCGGCACGGCGCGGGAAGCCAATTGATACTGGCGATATCCAACCTGATGGGCAGCGTTATCAGCCTGATGGTGAATTTCACCGCGGCGGGTGCGCTGGTGTCGGTGCTGTCGCCGCTGTCGTTTCAGGCGGGCGTGATGATCGCGGGGATCGGCGTTTTGACCTATACGCTATGGTCCGGGTTCCGCGCGTCCATCCTGACCGACTTCGCACAGGTGGTGGCGATGATGTCGATTGCGGTCGTGATCATCCCGTGGGTCTATTTCAGTGCGGGTGGCAGCGAAGTGCTGAGCGCGGGATTTGCCCGCATCACCGAAGAGCAAGCGAATTTCTATTCCATGACGGCCATTCTGGAGCAGGGGGCCCCATTCTTTGTGGCTGTCCTCGCCTATGCGATCGGCAACCAGACGATTGCACAAAGATTGTTTGCCGTGCGGCAGGATCTGATCAAGCCGACCTTCATTACCGCGACGCTTGGCTACGGCTCAATCGTGATCGGGCTGGGCATGTTGGGCCTGATGGCCTTGCTGCTGGGCGTCGCGCCGCATGAGGGCGATCTGAACAACATTATTCCGCAAATGGCCTCGGCGTATCTGCCGCCGGTGATGATCGCGCTGTTCTTTATCCTTGTCGTCGGATCGCTGTCTTCGACGGCGGATTCGGACCTGTCGGCGCTGTCAGCTATCATGATGACCGACATTTACGGGCGCAATCTGGCGCGGGGCAATCCAAACCCGCGCAGGATGCTGCTGCTGGGCCGGCTCACGATGATCGTGGCGACGGCGATCGGGCTGATTTTGGCCAGCTTCTCGCTGGATATTCTGGTGATGCTGGTCTTTGTCGGGGCGCTGTGGGGCGCCATCGTGTTTCCGGTCATCGCCAGCTGCTACTGGAACCGCGTCACCAACGCCGCATTCGTCTGGGCGGTTCTGGGCGGGTTGTTGCTGTTCACGCTCGTGCGATTCGAGGTGGTGCCACTGAGCGGGATCATCGGCGGCGTTTTCGAGATGATCGCGGCCGTCGGTGCGGGCGTCGTTCTGGGACTGATGGCCTTCGGGTTCTTCGGGCGCATCGTCGGGATGACGGTGGGGGTGATCGGCGCGGTGCTATGCGCGGTTTATTTCTCGGGCTTCTTGCGCGAGTATACCGTCTTGCTGGGCTCGCTGACGGCTTATGGCGCCAGCACGATCATCTGCGTCGCGCTTAGCCTGATGGGTAAGGAAGAGTTCGATTTCGACCTGATCAAGCAGCGCGTCACCAACTTCGAGGATGACGCGGCCCTGATCGCGCAGCGCGCGGCGGAGGCAGCGAAATGACCCGATTGGTTCACGTGAAAGGACGGCTCCCATGCTGACATTCTACATCCTGATCTGGCCGGCCGTTTCGGCAATCGTATTGGCGGTCATCGTCATAGCTTTCACGCGCGAAATGCGGGAAGCCAACAAGGAAGGTCGCAAGCTGGTGTAGGTGGCTGCCGGTTTGGCCGCGCCCCGTGGCTCAGACCTTCAGCAGGTTGCCCAGCGCATTGCGTGACTGCGCCGCATTCGCCAGCGTATAGCCGTCAAGCGTGGCAAAGAACGCCTCTTGCGCTTCTGCCAATGGGGCGCGCAGCCCGCAGGCGGGCAGGATCAGGCAGGATTGGTCCGGACCGAAACATTCGACCACAGGCTGGCCGCGCTTCATGGCGCGCACGACCGCGCCCAGCGTGATGTCCTCGGCGGCGCGTGCCAATGTCAGCCCGCCGTTGCGACCCCGCTCCGAGATCACGAACCCTTCGCGGACCAATTGCGTCGCGACCTTTGACAGGTGATTCTCGGACAGCCCGAAAATACCGGCAATTTCGGATGTCGGCACCCGCGCCGGTGTTCTGACCGCCAATGTTATCAGCACGCGCAGGGCGTAATCGGTGAATTTGTCTAGCTGCATGGCGTGATATTTAGCATTTACAATGCGCAATAAGAAGGGGTATATATTCGGCACTGGAAATACCTATTAAAAGGGTGCGCCGTGAAAATTGCTGATGCCATTCTGTGGCCGGGGACCAAGGTCTGCGAACGTATGGGAGTTGATCCTGAGTCTGATGGCGGGCTGCTGCGCTGGATGTTCAACACGCTGTTCTATCTGGTCGTCTGCCTCATCTTCGTCTGGATCATCGTCGTATGACGCTGCCGCCCCGTATCCCCGTCACCGAAGACCAGATCGACCGGGTCGTCGCGCGATTTTATGACCGTGTCCGGGGCCATCCGGCGCTGGGTCCGGTGTTTGCCGCGCATGTGACGGACTGGCCTGCCCATGAGGAAAAGATCGGACGTTTCTGGCGCAATGCGCTGTTGTTTCAGCGCAGCTATGACGGTAACCCGATGCAGATCCACAAGGCGGCGGGAAATGTCCGCGCTGCTCATTTTCCGGTCTGGCTGTCTCTGTTCGACGCGGTGCTGGAGGACGAATTGCCGGGGCCGCTTGCCCATGCGTGGTCTGCGCTGGCCCACAGGATCGGACGCGGCCTGGTTTATGGGCTGCCACCCGAGGCCGGCAGCGGCGTGCCGGATTTGGGCGGACCCCGGCCGGGGCCGCAACTTGACCGCCGCGACGACGCTCCTGCCTTGCGGGATTAGGGGATTAGGGTACATCACCGCCTGGGTGCGGAGTAAATTTCCGAAGGATACTTGCGATGACGACCAGAACAGCCGACCAGATGCGCGGGTGGCAGGGGCCTGCCTTGCTGTCTTTCGGGTTTCGCCCTTTCTTTCTGGGTGGGGCGGCATGGGCCGCTATTGCCATGGCAGTGTGGATACTGACGCTGGCCGGCGTGCTGAATATGGATTTGGGGTTCGATCCGATTTCTTGGCATGCGCATGAATTCCTGTTTGGCACACTGGGCGCGATCATTGGCGGGTTTTTATTGACAGCGGTGCCCAATTGGACCGGGCGGCTGCCCGTGACGGGCTGGCGTCTGGGGACGCTGGCGCTGCTGTGGCTGGCGGGCCGGGCGGCGGTGACGCTGCCGCTTGGCGCGCATTGGGCGGTGGTGGCTGCGGTCGACCTCAGCTTTCCTGTCGCGCTGGGCGCCATGATCCTGCGCGAGATTGTCGCCGGGAAAAACTGGCGCAACCTGCCGGTGCTGCTTCTGCTGGCGGTCTTTGCACTGGCCAATGGCCTCTTTCACTTCGATGCAGCCCAAGGCCGGTTTGCCGCGCAGGGCATCGGCCTGCGGCTGGGGCTGGCGGCGGCCATCCTGATGATCGCGCTGATCGGCGGACGTGTCGTGCCCAGCTTCACGCGCAACTGGCTGGTCAAGCAGGGCGATCCCGCGCGGCCCGCGCCGCCGATGCAGCGGTTTGACAAGGCGGTTTTGATTTTCACCGTGCTGGCGCTCAGCCTGTGGGTGATCCGCCCGGCAGGCGAGGCGGCAGGCGTTGCGATGCTGGGGATCGGCGCGCTGCATGCCGCGCGCCTGTCGCGGTGGCGCGGCTGGCGCACCGGGGCTGAGCCGCTGGTTGTTGTGCTGCACGCCGGATACGCATTCCTGCCCTTGGGCGCGCTTGCTCTGGGCGTGGCTGTGCTGTGGCCTGACGCGCTGCCGCTGGCCGCCGCGCAGCATCTGTGGATGGCCGGCGCGATCGGGATGATGACGCTGGCGGTGATGACGCGCGCCACGCTGGGTCATACCGGGCGGGCGCTGCATGCGGGGCCGGGGACGGTCGCGCTCTATATCCTGTTGGCGTTGTCGGTTCTGGGACGGCTGCTGGCGGATCTGTGGCCGGGCCTGCCGCTGTTGGAACTGGCGGCGATTTGCTGGATCGGGGCGTTCGGCGGCTTTGCCTTGCTTTATGGACCGCTGTTGCTGATGGCCAAACCGGGCAAGGCATGATGGGCTGGGTCAGTTTCACGGCCGCCTTCGCCGCGTTCTTTCTCAGCCATAGCATCCCGCTTCGCCCGCCCGTGCGCGCGCGTCTGGTTGCCGCGCTGGGCAGAGGGGGCTTCACCATTGGCTATTCGGCACTGTCTTTGGCGGTTCTGGCTTGGCTCATAGTGGCGGCTGCAAATGCGCCTTATGTTGCCCTCTGGCCCCGCGCTGCATGGCAGAACTGGGTGCCGCTGCTGGCGATGGGCGCCGCCTGCGCGTTGATATGCCTTGCGATAGGGCGGCCCAATCCGCTGTCCTTTGGCGGGGCGAATAATGACAGCTTTGATCCCGAGCGTCCTGGCATCCTGCGCTGGACGCGGCATCCGCTGCTGGTGGCGGCGGCGCTATGGGCGGGGGCGCATCTGGTGCCGAATGGCGATCTGGCGCATGTGATTCTGTTCGGCGTCTTTGCGGTTTTCGCCCTTCTCGGGATGCGCATCGTCGACCGGCGCAAGCGGCGCGAGATGGGCGCGGCGCGGTGGCAGGCGTTGTGCCGGCGCATCGCTGCTACCTCCATTCTGCCGCGCCCGGCCTCATGGGGCGGCGCTGCGCTGCGATCGGGACTGGCGATTTTGCTTTATCTGGCACTGCTGGGGCTGCACCCGCTTCTGTTTGGCGTCTCGCCCCTGACGTGAGGTGCATCTGTCCTGTTCAAGCTCCCGTTTCCCTGTGACGTTTTTGAGTGGCGCACCAGCCATCTATGGATCTTGGCCCGCAGCCAAGCAACGCTACCATCAACTTTGATCCGCTTTGCTGTGCGCAGCATGAAAGGCGTAAATCACCCCTCGGAATCCCGGTGAGAGACGGGTAAGACCAAGCCGGACCAGAAAGGTGGAGCGCCGTGCACAAACTCGATGAAAGCCTGCTGACCCACCTCGACCCGTTCAAGGGGCTGGAGCGGCCGCAGATACGCGATGTTCTGGACAAGGCGACGACCCATCGGTTCGATGCCGGAGAGGCGGTGTTTCACGAAGGCGGCGAGGCGGACAGATTCTATCTGCTGCTTGATGGCTATATCCGCGTCGGGCGCATCACGCCCGAGGGCGAACATGTGACCGTGTTGCACATCCCCTCGGGGCAGTTGTTCGGGATCGCGCTTGCGCTGGGGCACACGCATTTCCCGGCCAGTGCGGTCGCCGCGTCCGAGGCGCTCGCGCTGTCCTGGCCGCAGCGGCGCTGGCCCGAATTTGCGGCCGGCTATCCGGGGTTTTCGGTTGTCGCCTACCGTACGATCGGTCAGCGGACCAAGCAGATGCACGATCATATGGTGGAGATGGCCACCCAGCAGGTTGAGCAGCGGGTGGCAAACGCATTGCTGCGCCTGATCAATCAGATGGGGCGCAAGACCGAAGCCGGGATCGAGGTGGATTTCCCCATCAGCCGGCAGGATCTGTCCGACATGACCGGCACGACCCTGCATACGGTCAGCCGCCTGCTCAGCGCGTGGGAAAAGCGCGGCATCATCGAAAGCAGGCGCAAACACATCATTGTATGTCGCCCCCACCAGATGGTCATTCTGGCCGACCCTTCCGCGGCGCGCTGATCGCGCATTGCAATTCGCGCCGGAATTCAGCCTCGTCCAGATGATATTCGGCGCAGACGTCCTTGATCGTGTGGAACGGACCCACCTGGCAGCCGACGCAATGCATACGATGCCGCAAAAAGACGGCGACGGTCTCGGGCCAGGTCGACATTATCGTTGCGACATCTTCTTCCATGCGTGCTTGCCTGTGGCTGGATAGGCGGGGGTTTTCGGGACCGCCTGCCAATGAAGATGGCACGACCGATCGCTGCAAACTTTGTCTTGGCGCAAACTTTGCTGCGCGGTTTTCTTTAGATTGCCGATTGCTGCAACCATAGGTAGGTTGCGGTTGACTGCAACCAGATAGGGAGGCCCGCGCATGGCCGAATTCCTGACAAAGTCGCGGGCACGCAACATTTTTTATGGCGGATCAATCTTTTTCGTCATCATCTTTGTTGCGCTGGTCGCGCAGAGCCATCGATACGTCGTAACAAAATCCACCGCAGGTATGCCCCTGACCGAGGCCGTCGCCCACGGCAAGGCCGTCTGGGAGCGCAACAGTTGCATCAACTGTCATTCCCTGCACGGCGAGGGCGCGTATTTCGCCCCCGAGGTCGGCAACGTCATGACCCGCTGGGGTGTTCTTGACGATCCCGAGGGCGCCTATGAGATCCTGGATGCATGGATCGAGGCACAGCCCAGCGGCATCCAAGGCCGCCGCCAGATGCCCTATTTCGAGATGACCGAAGAGGATAAGCGCGGACTGGCGGAATTCCTTCGCTGGGCCGACCAGACCGACACACAGGGCTGGCCGCCCAATGATGCGGGCTAAGGAGACAAGCACATGAAGTATAAAACCCAACAGATAGCCTATGCCTATTTCCTCTGCGCGATGGCACTCTTTGCCGTGCAGGTGCTGGGCGGGCTGACCATTGGCTGGATCTATGTCCAGCCCAATTTCCTGGCCGAGACATTCCCGTTTCACATCATCCGGATGATTCACACCAACGCGCTGATCGTCTGGCTGCTCTTGGGCTTCTTCGGCGCGGCCTATTTCATGATTCCCGAGGAGGCCGAGCGTGAAATCTGGTCGCCCAAGCTGGCCTATATCCAGCTGGCGCTGATGATGATCGGCACTCTGGGCGCGGTTGCGGGATACCTTGTCGGTATCCACGAGGGGCGCGAATTCCTGGAGCAACCGCTCTGGGTCAAGTTCGGTATCCTTGTGGCGGCTGTCATATTCCTGATCAACATCTCGATGACGGTGCTTGCGGGTCGCAAGACGGCCATCACCGGCGTGTTGCTGATGGGCCTGTGGCTGCTGTCGCTGCTGTGGATCTTCGCCTTCATCAACCCCGAGAACCTGAGCCTCGACAAAATGTACTGGTGGTTCATCGTGCACCTCTGGGTCGAGGGCACGTGGGAGCTGGTAATGGCGTCCATCCTCGCCTTCCTGTTGCTCAAGCTGACGGGTGTCGACCGCGAAGTGATCGAGAAATGGCTCTATGTCATCGTTGCCACCGCGCTGTTCACCGGCATCCTCGGGACCGGCCACCACTTCTTCTGGATCGGTCTGCCGGGCTATTGGATGTGGATCGGATCCATCTTTGGCGCGCTTGAGGTGATCCCGTTCTTCCTGATGATGTCCTTTGCCTTTGTGATGGTCTGGAAAGGCCGCCGCAATCACCCCAACAAGGCCGCGCTTCTGTGGTCGCTGGGTTCGGCCACCATCGCCTTCTTCGGCGCCGGTGTCTGGGGTGTGCTGCACAACATGCACGGGGTGAACTTCTACAGCCACGGCACGCAGATCACCGCGGCGCACGGGCACCTTGCCTTCTATGGCGCCTACGTGGCGATCAACCTTGCGATCATCAGCTATGCCATGCCGCTTCTGAAGGGCCGCGAGCCTTACAATCAGGTGCTGAACATGGGATCGTTCTGGCTGATGACCGGAGGCATGGCGTTCATGACCTTCACGCTGACCTTTGCAGGCGTCATCCAGACACACATGCAGCGGGTGCTGGGCAACTACTATATGGATGTCCAGGACGAGCTGGGGCTGTTCTACCTCATGCGCTTCATCTCGGGCACGGCGGTCGTGCTGGGAGCGTTGCTGTTCGTCTACTCCATCTTCGTGGTGCGTCGCCGCGAAGTGGTGGCGCCGGGCTCGGCCAATCCGGCATCGGTCAAGTCTGATCCGATCGCGGGGGAATAACCATGAACGCTCATGCAGGCGCGCCGACGCGCGCCCCCTACTACGCCGAGACGGGCAATGAATGCGCCCTGTTCGAGGCGGCCCACAAAAACGGTTTGCCCCTTCTTTTGAAGGGGCCGACCGGCTGCGGCAAGACGCGCTTTGTCGAACATATGGCAGCGCGGGCAGGTCGGCGGCTCTATACCGTCGCCTGCCATGACGATCTGACGGCGGCCGATCTGATCGGCCGCTACCTGCTGCGCGGCGGCGAGACGGAGTGGGTCGATGGCCCGCTGACCCGCGCCGTGCGCGAAGGCGCAATCTGCTACCTCGACGAGGTGGTCGAGGCGCGCAAGGACGTGGCCGTCGTGCTGCACCCGCTGACCGACAACCGCCGCACCCTGATGATCGACCGCACCGGGGAGGAGCTGACAGCGCCGCCCGGTTTCATGCTGATCGCCAGCTACAACCCCGGCTATCAGAACGTGCTGAAACGGATGAAGCCGTCGACGCGTCAGCGGTTTCTGTCCATCACCTTCGGCTTTCCCGATCCCGAGACCGAGATTGTCGTCATCGCCGAGGAAAGCGGGCTGGAGCCGGACCGCGTCGCGCCGCTGGTGCGGCTGGGCGGGCATATCCGCAACCTGTCCGGCATGGATCTGGAAGAGGGCGTATCGACCCGCCTGCTGATCTATGCGGCCACCCTGATGGCTGGCGGCATGGGCGTGGAAAAGGCGCTGGAGGCAGCGGTGATCGAGCCGCTGACCGATGACGAAGACGTGCAGACCGCCTTGCGCGATCTGATCACCACGGTCTACGGGTAATAAAATGGCACTGCATCCCCTCGATTTGATGGACCCCGAAGAGGCGGTCGGAAACCTCTGGCACGATTACGCCGTGGGGATCGGTGCCGCCCGCTCCTATCCGGATGAGGCGGCGACGCTGGACAAGGTCCGCCCCAGCCTGACCATGATGTTCCGCGCCCTCGGCGGCCCGCCGGGGGTGGAGTTCTGCGAGGCGGCCGCGACAGTGGCGCGCCACCGCCGCCCGGCTGTGCGCAAGCTCGCGACCGAGCGGGACAAGATCCACGTTGCGGCCTTCGACGGTGAACGCCTGCGCCTGCCGCCGATGATCGATGTTTTTCCGACCCATGCGCTGAACCGAAGCGCGTATTTCTGGCTGACCGCAATGGCGGCGCTGGCAGGCGATACGGCGCTGGCCGCCGGGGATTCAGACGGCGCGGCGCGCGATCTGTCGATGATCGGCGCGAATGTCGCCGCCGGGATGCAGGTGCTGGCCGCCTGTCCGGGCCTGCGCGACAGCTATGCCGAAATGGCCGCGCATATCCTGGCCACACGGCCGCGCACGCATCTGCCAGGGACTGAAAAAACGGTGGAGCAGGCGCTCCGCGCCGCATTGGAGCGCGGCAATCTGCCGGACGCAGATGACAGCACGCCCGCGCGCGGCCACATGACATTCGCTCCGGTTCCGATCTGGCTGGACTTCACGCGCGCGGGGCAGGGCGCCGCCGCCGACGATCACGCCGATGAGCCCGGCGAGGTGCCCGACGCCGCGCAACTGACCAAGCGCAAGCTGGGCATGCGCCGCGACCGCGAGCAGGCCAACCGCAAGGACAGCTTTATCCTGCACCGGTTCGAGGCGATCCTGTCATGGGTCGAATCGATGAACCTGAATCGGTCCATCCACGACGATGACGACGAAAACGCCCAGAAGGCGGCTGACGATCAGGACGAGATCACCCTGTCCAAGAATGACAAGCGCGCGGCGACGCGGCTACGCCTGCATCTGGACCTGTCGCCTGCGGATGCCGACCACGAGCGGCTGTCCGCGCCCGTCACCTATCCCGAATGGAATCACCGGTCGCGCAGCTACATGCCCGATCACTGCCGCGTGCTTGAGGCGGATGCCGTGCCGGACCCCGCCAATGCCTTCGTTCCCAACGCAAAGCGGACCGAGGAGGTGCGCCGCCAGTTCGAGGTTCTGCGCCCGCGCCGCATCCTGCAACCGCGCCAGATAGACGGCTCCGAGCTGGATCTGGACGCCGCCATCAACGCGCAGATCGACCTGCGCGCGACCGGGCGCTGCGATGACCGGGTGTTTCAGGCCTCGCGCCAGACCTCGCGCGATCTGACGGTGGCGTTCCTGATCGACACCTCGCGCTCGACCGAATCGGTCGTGGGCGATACCAGCGTGATCGACGTGGCGCGCGATGCGCTTGCGGCGCTCGCGGGCGGCATCGATGCGGCGGGTGACCGGCTGGGCATCTGGGGGTTTTCATCGCTGCGCCGCGACCGGGTGTTCCTGACGCGCTGCAAGCGCTTTGACCAGAACATGAGCCGCGCGGTCACCGATAATATCTGCGCGCTGAAACCGGGGCATTATACCCGTCTGGGCGCCGCCATCCGCCATGTCAGCGCGCAACTGGCCGAGGAGACGGCAGCGCGCAAGCTGCTGATCGTGCTGACCGACGGCAAGCCGAACGATCTGGACCATTACGAGGGCACCCATGGCATCGAGGACAGCCACATGGCCGTGGCCGAGGCGCGCCGCGCCGGGCAGGCGGTGCATGGCATCGTCGTCGACGCCGACGGGCAGGACTGGTTCGCCCGCATCTTCGGGCGCGGCGGTTTCCATCTGCTGCCCCGCCCCGAACGCCTGACCCGTGTTCTGCCCGACATCTATCGAACCCTGACGCAGGAGACCTGACATGTACCGTATTATCGCCCTATTGGCCCTCATCCTCCCCACCGGCGCGCTGGCCGAAGCGTTCCAGCGGCCCATTCCGCAGCCGCAGACCGCCACCGCCGAGGGGTGGTTCCTTGCCGCATCTGTCGGGTTGCTGGCGGCGCTGCTGGCCGTGCACATGCTGGTGCGCCGCCGGTGAAACAGCAGGGCTGGGGCGTAGGGGCGCTGGCGCTGGTGCTCTACCCATTCGGCGCCGGCGCGATGGCGATCAACCTCTATTTCGCGGGGCTTATCGCGTCGTGGCTGGATCTGGCCGTGATCTCGCCGCGCGTTGCCGTGATCGGCGGCGTGCTGCTGGGCGTGCCTGCCACATGGGCCTTCGCGCGTCATATCAGGGCGCTCATGGACCGCGCCGATGCCGAGTCCGACGCCGCCGGATAGGCCCCTACAAAAGCCACTCTACCGGCAACCAGCCGATCACCGTGATGGCAAGATTGCGCATCACGCTGCCGCCCGGCTCGGTCGTCAACGGTGCAGCGGTCGGGGCGGATGGATCCACCCAGACCATATCGCCGGCGCGGTTTTCGACCTCCCATGCCAGCCCGCTTAGCCCATTGTCGAAGGCGTCGTGCAGCCTGACGGCCATCGCCTTGCTGTCGATCAACAGCCCCATTTCCGTATTCAACGTGATCGAGCGCGGATCGAAATTGAACGACCCAACGAAGATTCGTTCTCCGTCCACCGCGAATGTCTTGGCGTGCAGGCTGGCCCCCGAAGAGCCAAAAGGGCCGAGCCTGTCGGCAGGCACCTCAAGCGTGGCGGTCCGGCGCAGCTCGAACAGGCGCGCGCCGCCCTTCAGCAGATCCTTGCGATATTTGGCATAGCCCGCATGGACGGGTAGAACATCCGTCGCCTCAAGTGAATTGGTCAACAGGCGAACCTGCACGCCGCGCGCCTCCAGCGCGGAAAAGTTGCGAACGCCCGATTTGCCCGGCACGAAGTAGGGCGATATGCCGTCGAACCGCTCGCTCACCTCGCCCACCGCATCCGCGAGCCGCGTGACCAGCAGATCCTTTTGCCGCGCAAGGCCTTGCCCCTTGGCCGGTTTGTCACTGACCAGAACCGCCGTCGTCCACTCCAGTGGCAGGGTGCCGCGGGTCAGCTGCGGCACGATTTTGGAGGCGTCCAGAATGGTGCGGTAGGTCCGCATCTGGTCCGTTCCGTGAAACCGGGCCAGCAAACCGGCGATGGCATCCGCCTCACCCGCCGGTCCGACGATGGGCGTGGCGGGGTGAACGGGCTGGCTGTTCCAATAGGTATCGAAATCGGCCGAGACGCGGGGGACGACCTCGCCCACGGCCATGATGTCCAGATCGACATAAAGCGCGACCTCGCCGGTGCCAAAGTACTCGTCCCCTACATTGCGGCCGCCCAGAATGGTCGCGTGATTGTCGACCGTGAAGGATTTGTTGTGCATCCGGCGGTTCAACCGGAAGAAATCGAAGCCATAGGACAGCAGCTTGAACCGGCGCAGGGGGAACGGATTGTAAAGCCGCACCTCGGCCATCGGATGCGCGTCAAGCTGCGCCAGTTGCGCATCAAGGCCAGTGCTGCCGTGGTCATCCAGCAGCAGGCGCACACGCACACCGCGATCCGCCGCGCGCTTCAGTGCGTCAAGCAGCAGAGCGCCGGTCAGGTCGTAGTGCCAGATGTAGTATTGTGCGTCGATCGACGACACGGCGGCATCCGCAAGGATCATTCGCGCCGCAAAGGCATCGGCCCCGTTCTGAAGCGGTGCGATCCCGGACAGGCCGGGATGCGCTGCCGCGGGTGCCGTCAGTGCTTCGGCCAGCGGGCCGGTTTTAGCCGGGTCCAGCGCCGTGCCCGGCTTGCCGTCATGGGCGGGCAGGGCAAAGACGACGCGCGCAACAACAATCGCTGCGGCAACGATGGCCAATCCCAGCAGAAGATATTTCAGGACTATCAGAATGGCACTTCTCCCGTCTGCCGCCTTGGTTTTTCGCAGCCGCACTTTAGCTGCGCCTAACGCCAGTGGCGAGGCCATGTTCGCGCGTGAGGCGGCGCCCCGACCAACGGCATGTCAAATACCGGGCCGCGCAGAAATGTTTCGAATATTTTGACTACGAAAGGGCCTTTCCGGTCGCCGCGACGCAGAACGCCCTTGACCCTTCCCGCCCTGCCGCTTCATGGATCAACGGGCAGGATGGAACCGGTGCTGGCGCGCCGTAGCGCGGCGCGCGCAGGTTGCATCGCGCCCGCCAAGGGTGCAAACCCGGCCCGTCCGGGACAAGGCGGGATTGAAAAGGAGAAGCGCATGAAGTGTATGATCGCCATGGCATTGGCTGCAACTGTGACATGCACCGGCGTGGCAGTGGCGCAGGAAACAGCCGCGCCCGGATCGGCGCAGGCGTCGGATCCGGCTGCTTTGGGGTGGATGCAAGGCTTCCCCCCGCCTCAGGACAAGGCGATCCGCCCGACCGATCCCGATTTCTTTGCTTTTCCCAAGCGGCGCTGGTCGGTCTGCCATTTTCGCCAGTTGATGCCCAACGTCGCCGTGGACAATGGCGCGAACGGCGTGCGGCCTTTGACCGAGGCGATAAAACCCGCTCTTGGCGGGGTGACTTTCACGCCGCTGGGGGGCGGCGATGTCATGACATGGGATGCCGCGTTCGACGCCAACTATACCGACGGTGTCATCGTGCTGCACCATGGCCGCGTCGTTTACGAACGCTATGACGGCTGCCTGAACAAGGACAATCTGCACGCCGCGATGTCCGTGAGCAAATCGCTGACCGGCCTGC
Source organism: Roseovarius sp. (assembly GCA_036568405.1). Lineage (GTDB taxonomy): Bacteria > Pseudomonadota > Alphaproteobacteria > Rhodobacterales > Rhodobacteraceae > Roseovarius. The sequence goes on along the minus strand of DATCSR010000033.1, from coordinate 80,047 downwards.
TGGCCCAGATCCTGGTCGCCGAGGGCACGCTGGACGAGGCCGCGCGCGTCGGCAATCTGATCCCCGAACTGGCGGCCAGCGGTTTTGGCGACGCGACGGTGCGGCAGGTGATGGATATGACCACTGCGCTGGCCTATTCCGAGGATTATTCCGACCCGAATGCCGACGTCTGGGCCTTTGCCGAGGCGGGCAGCGTCCTGCCCAAGCCCGAGGGATACGACGGCCCGCGCAGCTATTTCGAATTCTTGCAGACCGTCCAGAAAAACGGCGAGCATGGCGAGGCTTTCGGATACCGCACCGTCAACAGCGACGCGCTGGGCTGGCTGGTTGCACGCGCCTCGGGCATGTCCGTGTCCGACTTGCTGGCAGACCGGATCTGGAGCCGCATCGGCGCACGGCGCGAGGCATTCTATACGGTCGATTCCGTCGGCACGCCTTTCGCTGGCGGCGGCTTCAACGCGTCGCTGCGCGATATGGCGCGGCTGGGCCAGATGTTGCTGGATGGCGGGCGCGTGGGCACCGATCAGGTCGTACCCGAAGGCGCTGTTGCGGCAATCGCGCAGGGCGGCGACAAGGAAGCCTTTGCCCAGGCGGGGTATGACCTGCTGCCCGACTGGAGCTATCGGTCGATGTGGTGGGTGTCCGGCGGCGGCCCTGGCGCCTATGCGGCGCGCGGCGTGCATGGACAGACCCTCTGGATCGATCCGGCGGCGGACATGGTGATCGCGCGCTTTGCCTCGCACCCGGTGGCGGCGAATGCGGCCAGCGATCCCACGTCGCTGCCGGCGTACCGCGCGGTGGCGCAGCATCTGATGGCCAACGACGACATGCCGCTGGTGGGCCGTGAATGGCGGATCGAGGATGTCGAGGGCATGGGCGTGATTGATTTCAGCCACGCCACGCTGGATTTCGCGGGCGATGGGTCGCTTTCGGGCAGTGCGACCTGCAACCGGCTTATCGGCAGCTACGAGGCCAACGGTGATGCGATCACCATCCAGCCTGCCGGCGCCACGATGATGGCCTGCCCCGAGGCGCTGATGCTGCAAGAGCAGCGGATTCTCGATCTGCTGCCCAAGATCGAACGCTTTATCATCGACGAAACGGGCGCGTTGATCCTGATTGCCGCAGACGGACGCACCATCGCCGCGCGCCGGTGATACGCGGCGGGCTGCGTCTTTCTCGGGTGTCCATTGGGCGCCTCTGCATTATATTGGGTTGGGCAATCCTGCGCCTGGACCGGAGCCTCCATGTCAGAACCAACAAACCGCGCCTTGCGAGATGTCTTTGGCCGCTTCGCCACCGGCGTCACCGTCGTGACAACGCGCGAGGCGGGCGGCGCGCCGCGCGGTTTTACGGCCAATTCGTTCAGTGCGGTGTCGCTGGACCCGCCGCTGGTGCTGGTGTGCATTGCGCATACCGCCCACAGCGCGCCGGCGTTTCGCGCCGCGCCGCATTTTGCCATCAACATACTCTGCGAGGATCAAAAAGGCGTATCGAATCTTTTTGCCTCGCGCGCGGCCGACAAGTTCGAGCAGGCCGACTGGACCGAGGGCGCGCATGGGATGCCGCTGTTGCCCGGCTCGCTGGCCACTCTCGTGTGTGCGCAGCACCGGCTGGTGGAGGCCGGGGATCATGTGATCCTGATCGGCGAGGTGCTGGAGACGCAGACGCGCGATGCGCCTCCGCTGGGCTATCATCGCGGTAATTATTTCTCGATCGGGCTGGAAGACAAGCTGACCGGCATGGCCGCGCAGTGCGGCGCCGCCTGCATCGGCGCGATTATCGAGCGGAACGGCGATGTGCTGCTGCGGCGGGCGTCCAGCGGCCGGGTCAGCATCCCGGTGGCCCCGCGCACCGCCACGTCGCTGGCTGGCCTGACCGCGCATCTGGCCGAGCAGGGGCTGAATGCGCAGCTCGATCATCTCTATGCGGTCTATGAGGATCCCACAGAGGGGCGTCATGCCATCATCTACCACGGCACGGTGACGGGCGCCGCGCCGGAGGGCACATTTTATTGCGCCTTGGACAAGATCCCGCTGGACGACGTTGCCAGCCCGGCAGAACGCGCGACGCTGGCGCAATATGCGCAGGAATATCGCCACGGTCACTTCGGCGTCTATCAGGGCGACGCAGAGCGCGGCACGATATCACCGGTGCCCCGGCGCACCGCACCCAAGCGGTCATAAGGGGGCAGCGGCCTGCCCTCTTTTGGGTGTCAGTTGGGGTATCAGTAGGAATACTCGGCGTAGATCCGGCTGAGATCGCCATTCCATTCGCCGTTGTAGCGCGCCAGCAATTCGTCGGCGGGGGTCTGGCCCGATTCGACGCTTTCGCGCAGCGCGTTCAGGAAGTGCGTCTCATCGGGGATCAGCCCCTCGGCGCCGGGACGTGCGCGGGCGCGCAAACCGGCCTCGGAGATGTCCAGCACCTGGCGGGCCAGATCATGCATGTCGATGCCGCCGGCGCGTCCCTGCAATGCGTCGACGCTGGCCGCAACGCGCAGCGCCTCGCGCTGCTCTGCCGTCCAGCCTTTGACCAGATCCCATGCGGCATCAAGGCTGCTGGCGTCATACATGACGCCGGTCCAGAAGGCGGGCAGGGCGCACAGGCGCCGCCACGGGCCGCCATCGGCCCCGCGCATTTCCATGAAACGCTTGATCCGCGCCTCGGGGAAGATCGTCGTCAGGTGATCGGCCCAATCCGACAGGGTGGCCTTTTCGCCCGGCAGCGCGGGCAGCTCGCCGCGTATGAAATCACGGAACGACATGCCCAGAGCGTCGATATATTTGCCGTCGCGATAGACAAAATACATCGGCACATCCAGCGCGTAATCGACGTAGCGCTCGAACCCCATGCCGTCCTCGAACACGAAGGGCAGCATCCCGGTGCGATCGGCGTCCAGATCGCGCCAGACGCGGGCGCGCCATGATTTATGGCCGTTCACCTTGCCCTCGAAGAAGGGCGAATTGGCAAAGAGCGCGGTCGCGACAGGCTGAAGCGCCAGCGCGACGCGGAATTTCTTGACCATGTCGGCCTCGGAGGCGAAGTCCAGATTGACCTGCACGGTGCAGGTGCGCCGCATCATCACCCGGCCCATCGTGCCGACCTTTTGCATGTAGCTGTCCATCAGCTTGTAGCGGCCCTTGGGCATCAGCGGCATGTCCTCGTGCAGCCATTCGGGCGCAGCGCCCAGCCCGATAAAGCCGACGCCGACACGGTCCGCCACATCCTTGACCTCGCGCAAATGCAGGTTGACCTCGTCGCAGGTGCTGTGGATCGTCTCCAGCGGGGCGCCTGACAGCTCCAACTGGCCGCCCGGCTCCAGCGACACATTTGCGCCGTCCTTTTCCAGCCCGATCAGGTTGCCGTCCTCGGTGACGGGGGACCAGCCATGCGCGTCGCGCAGGCCCTCAAGCACCGCCAGAACGCTGCGCTCGCCATGATAGGGGATCGGCTTGTGCGTGTCCTTGCAATAGCCGAATTTCTCGTGCTCGGTGCCGATGCGCCAATCCGCTTTGGGCTTGTTGCCCGCCTCAAGGTATTCGGCCAGCTGGCTGTGATGCTCGATCGGCCCGCCGCCGGATTGTGGAATGGACATGGCTTGGCCTCCGCTACGTTGAATTTCAGTAGGTGGCGCGAGGGCAGTTGGGTGTCAACCCGCGAAAAGGCGTCAGGTCAGGCGCAGATGGGCCGGTTTGGTGCCCGGTTTTCGCCAAAGAACGATGCGGCCGCGTGCCGTGCGGCGCATTTCGGCCAGCATCCGTTCGGTGCGCATGCCCGGCAGTCCGGCGAACACATCGAAGAGCGCAGACGCCCCGCTGGCGGTCAGCGGGATCATCACATCGGGTTGATCCGGCTGGCTGAGCACCCAATGCGCGGGCTTTCCGGTGCGGTCCAGCGCCAGCGCCGTCATTTCCGAACGTGCGATGATACCGCCGCCCAAGGGGCCGAAATAGCCGATGGCGCCCTCGTCGATCCTGACCACACCGGGGCCGCCCGTCCCGGCGGCAAAGCGCATGCGCTGTAAGGCGGCGACCAGTGAGATGACGCCGGCCAGTGCGATGACCACCCCCAGCCAGTATGTGATGCCGAAGCTGCGCCAGACGATCAGCAGGCCGATGGCCAGCACCGCAAGGCTGATCAGCACGCCTTGCCAGCGCGTCAATGCCGCCGCAGCGCCGGGCCTGAGATAGCTCACTGCCAATCCCCCAACCGGGCCTGCCACAGCGTCAGCGCCGCGACGGCTGCGGTATCGGCGCGCAGGATGCGCGGGCCAAGGCGGGTGGCGTGGGCAAACGGCAAGGCCGCGAGCCGCGTGCGTTCGCGCGCAGAAAAGCCGCCTTCGGGCCCGATCAGGATTGCCCACGGGCCGGGCGCCTGCGCCAGCGCATCCGTGTGCGGGCCGTCCGCCAGCGCCTCGTCGCAAAAGAGGATCCGGCGGGCGGGATCCCAGCGATCCAGCAGTGCGGGCAGCTTTTGCAGATCGTCCACGGGGGGCACATAGGTGCCGCCGCATTGCTCGGCGGCCTCGACCGCGTGCGCTTGCAACCGGTCCTGCCGGATCCGTTCGGAATTGGTAAAGTCGGTCTGCACCGGGCAGATGCGCGCGGCGCCCAGTTCGGTCGCCTTTTCAACGATGAAATCGGTGCGGGTTTTCTTGATCGGCGCAAACAGCAGCCACAGGTCAGGGGGCATTTGCAGGGGCTGTGTCTGCGACAGGCAGACCAGCGTGCCGGCCTTTTTGCCCGCCTCGGCGATTTCGGCCAGCCATTCGCCGTCATGCCCGTTGAACAGCAGCATCTGCGCGCCGATGCCCTGCCGCATCACCCCGAAAAGGTAATGCGCCTGCGGCTGCGTCAGAGGAACCGTTTGCGCCGGGCCCAAGGGCTGCTCTACATACAATCTGATTTTGGCGGTATTCGGGACGTTTTTCATGAGGGGCACCATATGAGCGGAGCAGGGCGGAGACCAGAGGCCGGCACCGTTGCCGATGCGCCCAAAGGCAACTGGGTGGACCGCCATGCGCCCAAGCCATGGCGGCCGTATCTGCGGCTGTCCCGCGCCGACCGGCCCATTGGCACATGGCTGCTGTTGCTGCCCTGCTGGTGGGGCCTGCTGCTGGCGATGCTGCATGACGGGCAGGTGCGCGCGTTCGATCTGTGGATATTTGCCGCCTGCGGTGCGGGCGCGTTCCTGATGCGCGGCGCGGGCTGCACGTGGAACGACATCACCGACCGGCATATCGACGGCAGCGTCGCGCGCACGGCGTCGCGCCCCATTCCGTCGGGGCAGGTCAGTGTAAAGGCCGCACTGGCGTGGCTGGTGGCGCAGGCGCTGGTGGCGTTCGGCATTTTGCTGACGTTTCCCGCCATGGCGATTGCGCTGGGCATCCTCGCGCTGGCGCCGGTGGCGATCTATCCCTTTGCCAAGCGGTTCACGTGGTGGCCTCAGGTGTTTCTGGGCATCGCGTTCAACTGGGGCGCCCTGCTGGCGTGGACGGCGCATACCGGGCGGCTGGAGTGGCCGGCGGTGGTGCTTTATCTGGCGGGAATCGCGTGGACGCTGTTTTATGATACAATCTATGCCCATCAGGACGCTGAGGATGACGCGCTGATCGGGGTGAAATCCACGGCGCGGCTCTTTGGCGACCAATCGCCGCAATGGCTGCGCTGGTTTCTCGTCGCCACGGTCGTGCTGATGACAGCGGCGGTGATTCTGGCCGCGCGCGGAGGCGAGCCGATGGCGTTGCTGATCGCGCTTCTGGGGCCGTGGGCGCTGGGCCTGCATCTGCTGTGGCAGCTCACGCGGCTGAATTTGACCGATACCTCAGCGCTGCTGGCGCTGTTCCGGTCGAACCGGAATGCGGGCCTGTTGCCCCTGCCGTTTTTCGCCATCGCGCTTTTCGTGTGATTGAATTTGGGGGGCCGGGGGCATAAACAAACTTAACCTTCAACAGCATCGGTCCCCATATGCGCCTCTCCATCGTCCTCGCCATTGCCGGAACCTTTCTCATGGCAGCGCTTCTGTCCCTCGTCGCGGCCGGGTTCGCGGTGACGGTGATCGAGGATAACGCGCGCAGCTCGGTCCTGAGCGAGCTGGACAAGGAAGGCATGACGTGGACCGAGGTCGACGCCGACGGCCTGCAGGTGTTTCTGGCGGGGGTCGCACCCAGTGAGGCCAAAAGGTTTACCGCGCTGTCCGTCGCGGGGCGCATCGTCGATGCGGCCCGCGTGATCGACCAGATGCTGGTCGAGGATACCGCCGATATCGCGCCGCCGCGCTTTTCTGTCGAGATTCTGCGCAATGACAGCGGCATTTCCCTGATCGGCCTGATTCCCGCTGCGATGGATCGGGAGGCCCTGCTGGCCCAGATCGCGCGCGCCGCGGATGGCGGTGACGTGATCGACCTGCTGGAATCGGCGGACTACCCGGTCAGCGACAGTTGGGATGTGGCCATCGACTATGCCGTGCGCGCGCTGCAGCGGCTGCCGCGCGCCAAAATCTCGGTCGAGGCGGGGCGCGTGGCGATCATCACCATGGCCGACAGCCCCGAGGAAAAGCGCAAGCTGGAGGAAACGCTGCAGCGACGCGTGCCGACCAACCTGCGGATTTCGCTGGATGTGTCGGCGCCGCGGCCTGTCATCACGCCCTTTACGCTCAGGTTCCTGATCGAGGATGGTGTCGCGCGGTTCGATGCCTGCTCGGCCGACACGCCCGAGGCGCAGCGCATGATCCTTGCCGCCGCGCGCGCCGCCGGGCTGGAGGGTGCCGCCGATTGCATCATCGGGCTGGGCGTGCCGACGCCCGCCTGGGGCAAGGCTGCCGCGCTGGGCATCGCCGCCGTGGCCGAGCTGGGCGGTGGCAGCGTGACCTTCGCGGACGCCGACATTTCCCTGATCGCCGCGCAAGGCACGCCCGAGGGCCGGTTTGACGACATCGTCGGCGGGCTGGAGAGCGATCTGCCCGACGTCTTTGCCCTGCATCCCGTGCTGCCCGCGCCCGAAGTCGAAGGCGCGCCGATCACTCCCGAATTCGTCGCAACCCTGTCGCCCGAGGGGCTGGTGCAGCTGCGCGGCCGGGTCGGCAGCCAGCGTCTGCGCGAAACGGTCGACAGCTTTGCCAAGGCGCGGTTCCGCTCGGGCAGTGTCTATACCAAGGCTCGGGTTGCCGAAGGTCTGCCGCAGGACTGGCCGGTGCGGGTGTTGACCGGGCTGGAAGCGCTGGGGTTCCTTGCCAATGGCGCGGTGGTCGTCACGCCGGACAATCTGAAAATCACCGGCCTGACCGGTCGCCAGGACGCGAGCGCGCAGATTGCCGGGCTTCTGGCAGACAAGCTGGGCAAGGGGGCGCAATTCGATATCGACGTGACCTACAAGGTCGCGCTGGATCCGGTCGCAGGGCTGCCCACACCCGAGGAATGCATTGCCGAGATTGCAATTATCCAGAAAACCCGCAAGATAAACTTCGAGCCCGGATCACCCGATTTCGACGAGAACGGCGCCTCGATCATGAACGACATTGCCGATATTCTGGGCAAGTGCGGCGAAATCCAGATCGAGATTGGCGGTCATACCGATAGTCAGGGCCGCGAGACGATGAACGAAGAACTGAGCCAGCAAAGGGCCACCGCCGTTCTGGATGCGCTGCGCGAACGGCGTGTGCTGACCGCCAGCTATACCGCCAAGGGCTATGGCGAAAGCCAGCCCATCGCCGGAAATGATACCGAGGAGGGCCGCGAGGCCAACCGCCGGATCGAATTCAAGCTGATCCCGGAAGCCAAGCCTGCACCCGATCCGGACGGATCGGGGCTTGAAAGCCTCGAGCAGGAGGGGCAGGAAGGCACAGCAGAGAATGCGGAGCCAGAGGACGCAGCAGATGAACAGGACTGAATTCATCATCGCAACGGCGATCATCCTCTTTGTCGCCTTTGCGCTGGGCTGGTTTGCCAACTGGCTGGTGCACCGTTTTATCCGGGTGTCGTCGTCCGACGTCGGCGAGCTGGACCGCATGGCGCAGGAACTGCACGAGGCCGAGGAGACGCGCGATCAGGCCATCACCTACCTGCAACAGCGCGAGGCCGAGCTGACCAATCAGCTGACCCAAAGCGAGGCCGAACTGCGCGCGACCATGGATGGCCTGCGCGAGGCCCGCCAGGAAGCCGAGCAGATGCGCGCCCAGATCGAACGGATGGGGCAGGATTAGGCTCCCACACCTCTTGCAGCCGATATCTGATAGAAAAGCGGCTGAAACATGCGGGAGCATGTCCCAAACCGCGCGCAAGCGCCTTTCGGAAAACAGGATGCTTTTCGCGCGCCATAATGCGACGCCCGATGGCAGGGCGGTGAGGCGCGGCTGATGCCGTGCCAAAACACTTACAAATTGAAGTGTTAACACGGCCGTAACGCCTGACCTGCTACCCATGATCTTGGGTGAGTTAAAAAGGTGGTGGAGATGAGCGCGCAAGGTAATGCGGCGCCAGTCATCATCAAAAGAAAGAAGATTATCGTCGCTGGCGGGCACCATGGTGGTGCCTGGAAGGTCGCCTATGCCGACTTTGTCACAGCGATGATGGCTTTTTTTCTATTGATGTGGCTGCTGAACGCGACAACAGAAAAACAACGTAAGGGTCTGGCTGACTATTTCAGCCCAACTGTGCCGATCAGCCGGGTCTCCAGCGGGGGCGAAGGAAACTTTGGCGGTGAAACCATCTATGCCGAAGACACGCTGTTCAATGACGGCACCGGCGCGTCGAGGCGCCATGCAACGGAATCGCGTCAGGCCCGCGGTGAAACCGGCACCAATGTGCAGGCCGAACGGGCACTGGAAGCGCTCAAGCAGGCGATCGATAGCGCGCTGCGCGGCACCAATGGCGAAAGCACGATTTCGTCGCAGTTGCAGAAGCACATCATCACACGCGTCACAGACGAGGGCCTGCTGATTGAGGTGTTCGATCTCGCTGACGCCACACTGTTCGAGGAGGGTCAGGACCGGCCTACGGATCTTCTGATCCAGCTGGCAGCCGTGCTGGGCGAGACGTCGAATCTGGTCACGAACAATGTCGCGGTCGAGGGGCATATCCGTGCCGCTCCGATCGTGCTGAAGGATAACCCGAATTGGGATTTGTCGACTGCCCGCGCTCAAAGGATGCGTATTTTGCTATCCGGTAGCGGGCTGGATGAACGCCGCATCAGCCGTGTGACAGGCCACGCCGACCGCGATCCCGCCGTGGACAACCCCATGGCATTGCGGAACAATCGTCTAAAAGTCATCTTTCTGCGAAAGGGGTTGTAAGCGGGCCGGTCCAGCTTTGGCCGTGACTGGCCCGATGTTTCGATATGCATTGGATTTTATCTGTTAGCGCGATGTTAAAGGACCGGGCGTATGTCTGGTGCCTGACGACAGTCGATGCAGCAGAAAGGCGTATCAATGACAATCTCTTCTTCGCTCAATGCCGGTGTGGCGGCGCTCAGCGCGAATGCGACGCGCCTCGCCGCCATTTCGGACAACATCGCGAACTCGGCGACCTACGGATATAAACGCGTCGAGACCGATTTTCAGTCCATGGTGATCAGTGGCAACGGCGGAAGCTATTCGGCCGGCGGTGTGCGATCAATGACCCAGCGGCTGATTGATCAGGGTGGCTCATTGACGACGACATCGAACCCCACCGATCTGGCCGTGCGCGGCCGCGGCATGCTGCCCGTCACGCGTGCCAGTCAGATTGAAGCCGGGAACGGATCCAGTCAGATGCTACTGACGACGACAGGATCATTCCGCACGGATGCAAACGGTTTCCTCAAGACGGACAGTGGCCTCGTCTTGATGGGATGGCCTGCCAATCCCGATGGGACGATCCCCAATTTTCCGCGCGACACCGCCGACGGCCTTGAGCCGGTTCAGATCAACACCAACCAATTGACCGGCGAGCCGACGACATCGATAAACTTGGGCCTGAACCTGCCGGCAACGGATACCCACGCCAGTTCTGCCGGAACGCCCCAGCAATTAAAGGTCGAGTATTTCGACAATCTGGGCAAATCTGAAAACGTGCAGGTAGACTTTGTCCCCACCATCCCCGGAACCGGCAATTCCAATGAATGGACGATGACGCTGACGGATTCCGCGCAGGCCGGCGCGATTATCGGTGAATATACCCTGTCCTTCAATGATGGGCGGGTGTCTGGTGGTACGCTCTCGAGTGTGGTGCCGACCGGCGCTGCTGGTGGCACATATGATGCCGCGACTGGATCGGTCATAGTCATCGTCGAGAGTGGCCCGATTGAGGTGAATATCGGCGCGTTGGGCGCGCCGGACGGTCTGACCCAACTGGGTAGCACATTTGCACCCCTACCGGTTTCCAAAAACGGATCGCCGGTCGGTAACATGATGTCGGCCGAAGTCGATGAAAACGGCTTTGTCCACGCGTCCTTTGATAACGGGGCCACGCGGATCATCTATCAGGTGCCGCTGGTGGATCTACCCAATCCGAACGGAATGGTGACGCTGGATCAACAGACCTACATGCCCACACCGGATAGCGGAGCATTCTTCCTGTGGGACGCAGGCGATGGTCCGACCGGCGATGTCATCTCTTTTGCGCGCCAGGAAAGCGCAACTGACGTTGCTGGTGAATTGACCGACATGATCCAGACGCAGCGTGCCTATTCCTCCAACGCCAAGGTCATCCAGACCGTGGACGAGATGTTGCAGGAAACCACGAATATCAAACGCTAACCAACCGGCGATCCACGCGGGCGTCGCCCAGTCCGCACCCCAAGCTGACCGAAAGGTATTCAGATGAGCATCACTTCTGCCTTGTCCAGTGCGCTGAGCGGCCTGACGGCCAACGCGCGCGCCGCCAGCGTCGTGGCGTCGAATCTGGCGAACGTGCAAACCGAAGGTTACGGCCGTCGCGATTTGGATTTGAGTCACGCTCGCTATGGAAGCAGCGGCGGCGTGCGGGTCGTGGGTGTGACGCGTCATGTCGATGCCGGAGTCCTATCTGACCGGCGCATGGCCGATGGCGCCCTGTCGCACAGCGAAACGCGTGCAGGGTTCTTGACTGCTGTACAGTCGGCTGTCGGCACGCCGGACCAGCCCGGATCGCTGTCGGCGCGGATCGCCGCACTTGAGGCGGCGCTCGTCTCCGCGGCAAGCCGTCCGGACGCGAATGATCGCCTTCAGTCCGTCTCGTTCCGTGCGGCGGAATTGACCCAAGGGCTCAATGCCGCCTCATCCACGATTCAGAACCAGAGGATGGCTGCGGAAGAAAGCATTTCGGCCGCAGTCCGGAGCTTGAACGTAGACCTTGCGCAGGTTCGCGATCTGAATTTGCAGATCCAGGACGCGCAGCGTGGCGGGGCCGATAGCTCGGGATTGCTGGACCACCGGCAAGCCGTAATCGACCGCATCGCTGACCTCATTCCGGTCCGCGAGGTGCCCAGGGGAGACGGCGCTGTCGCGCTGATGACCCCGGGTGGCGCGCTTTTGGTCGACAGATCCGCCGTTCATTTGGAATTCACCCCGAGAAATGTCATCGAGCCGCATATGACGATGGAGGGCGGCCTGCTGTCCGGTATTTCCATCGATGGGCAGGAGATTTCCCCGGGCGACCCCCGAAGCCCGATTGGCGGTGGGCGCCTGTCGGCGCTGTTCGAAGTACGCGATGCGCTTGCGACCGATGCGCAACAACAGCTTGATGCTGTGGCGCGGGACATGATTGAACGTTTTCAGGGCCCCTCCTTTGACGCAACGCTCCCGCCCGGCGAGGCAGGGTTGTTCACCGATCAGGGAGATCCCTTTGACAGTGCGTTTGAGATCGGTATCGCTGGCCGCATGCAACTGAACGGTCGCGTGGACGTGCGCGGCGATAATGAGGTCTGGCGCCTTCGCGATGGTCTGGGGGCAGCGGGTCCGGGCGCAACTGGTAATGCGACATTGCTGGGGGCGATGTCTGCTACGCTGTCAGAACGAAATCCGCTTGTGTCCGGCAGCCTCGGCGCCGGCGCAGGCACCGTATCTCAACATGTGAACCGGCTGGTGTCGCATCTGGCTCAATCCGCCCAAGCCGAGGATCGCACGACCAGTTTTGCCGCTGTCCGTCAGTCAGAATTGCAAACGCGGCTTCTGAGCGATGGTGTGAATTCGGACGCTGAAACGCAGCGCCTCTTGTTGATTGAGCAGGCCTATGGCGCAAACGCGCGCATGATCCAGACGCTTGACGAGATGATGCAAACCCTTCTGAGGATCTGAACCATGAATTTTCTCGCGATAGGCGATCTTGCCCAGTTTATGACAACGCGGCGGCACAGTGCCAACCTGCAATCGCAGATTGGTCAACTGACGCAAGAACTGTCTACCGGCAGGACATCCGATGTGACACGCAGCCTGAACGCCAGCTTTGGCCATCTGGCCGACGTCGAGCATCAGATCGTTCTTAATTCTGCCTTCAAAACGGCAGCGACAGAAGCGTCGTTTCACGCGGGTGCGATGCAGACGGCGCTGGAGATGATCCAGACACAAGTGACTGACATTTCGGGCACTGCCATGCTTGCTGACAACGGAATGGGTGGCCCGGCGCTTGCCGCCGCGACGGCAGTTGCGCGCGGAGGGCTGGACAGCATCGTCGGCGCCTTGAATACCGGCGTTGCAGGGCGCCCCGTCTTTGGTGGGACCGGTTTGGACACAGCGCCGTTGGTCAGCGGCGACGCTTTGATGGAGGCCGTTCTTGTCGCCGCATCCTCGGCCAGCGACGTGGCATCCGTAGTCGCGGCTCTGGACGCGTTTTTCGATACGCCCGGCGGAGGTTTTGACACAGCGGTCTATGTCGGCGGTGATCAGGATTTTTCAGCATTTCAACTGGGGGGCGGAGAATCAGTGCAACTGTCGATCCGGGCCGACGACGATGCCTTGAAAGCCGTACTGAAGGGTGCGGTCATGGCCGCATTGGCGGGTGAGCCTTCCCTGTCTTTGAACCATGGCGAGCGTTTGACGTTGCTGAAAAACGCGGGCAGCTCGATGCTCTCGTCTGTCGATGGGGTGATCCAGGCGCGATCAGATCTCGGCGCTGCCGAAGCCCGGATCGACCAGTCGGTCGCGCGTATCGGCGCCGAACGAACCGGTTTATCCATGACGCGCAACGAACTGATGTCCGTCGATTTGTTCGAGACGGCGACTGCGCTGGAGCAGGCGCAGATCCAACTGGAGACGATCTACACTCTTACCGCGCGGACATCGCGCCTGAATTTGGTGAATTTCCTTTGATACATTTTTTCCGTCTCATCCTCGGGGTCTTGGCGATCAGCCTGATGGGCGCCGGTCTTGCCTCGGCGACCCAGATCCGCATCAAGGACCTTGTTGAATTCGATGGCGTGCGGGGCAACGACCTGATCGGTTATGGCCTCGTCGTGGGCTTGAACGGCACTGGCGATGGGCTCAGAAACGCGCCCTTCACCGAGGAAATCATGTCCAACATGCTCGAACGGCTGGGCGTCAACGTCGCCGGTGAACAGTTTCGACCAAAGAACGTCGCGGCTGTGCTGGTCACCGCCACTCTTCCGCCTTTCGCACGGGCCGGAGGGCAGATCGACGTTACGGTGTCGGCAATCGGGGATGCGGATAGCCTGCTTGGCGGGACCCTTGTCATGACACCGCTGAATGCCGCTGACGGTCAGATTTATGCCGTGGCGCAAGGTACGATCATCGCCGGGGGCGCCGCCGCTAAGGGCGATGCGGCAACTGTGGTTCAGGGTGTTCCCACATCTGGCACCATTCCGGCTGGCGCGCGCGTGGAGAGGGAGATCGCATTCGAACTGGGCTCGCTCGACTCGCTGCGCCTCGCCCTGCGAGAGCCGGATTTTACGACTGCGGTGCGGATCGAATCTGTCATAAACGGGAATTTTGGCCGCGCTGTTGCAGTCATGTTGGACAGCGGCACCGTGCGTCTGGATATTGGTCGAACACGTATGGCATCACCGGCGCACGCATTGGCACGAATCGAAAATCTTCTGGTCGAACCGGAGCGGAAGGCGCGCGTCGTGGTCGATCAGCGATCAGGGACCATTGTGATGGGGCAGAATGTGCGGATCAGCCGAATTGCTGTATCCCAAGGCAATCTGACTTTGCGCGTACAAGAAGCGCCGATCGCCGTTCAGCCCAATCCATTCGCAGAGGGTGAGACGATGATCGTGCCCCGTACGGCTGTCGACATTGAAGAAGAGCCCGGGATCGGCCTTGCCGAGGTGCAACCGGGCACGACCCTTGCCGAGGTGGTGGCCGGCCTGAACGCGCTCGGCGTCGCGCCGCGGGACATGATCGACATTCTGAAAAGCATCAAGGCCGCCGGGGCGCTGCACGCTGAGTTCGTCGTGCGTTGATGGTCGTTTTCTATAAGGCGTATTCTTGCGTGTTGCGATGTAACATCGTGCTGCGCGCCAGATCGGCCGCAGCAATGACGCTGAACCGTGCGCCGATCGGATCCGGCACACCCGGTCGCAAGAGTGGAAATATTTCAGTGTCGATCTCGGCGGTCACCGTTCCGGCGCCTTCGGTTTGATCAACTAAAAGACGCGCCTGAAAATCCTTATGCGGCCTCAGTGCACAACACATCGCGCGACCGGGCGACGGAACAATCTGTCGGACAAAAAATCGGGGCGGCTCATGTTGCGATATGCGAAGGCCGGAACGACGGATTGCGCACTTGATCCATGCTTTGGTGCAACTCGCACCCAACGAGTCCCGGCTTGACGAGAGGCTTGAGCATTTCGCCGATGGCTAGCGCGGCAAAGCTGAACGGGCGGCCTCGCCGGTAGGGTTTCGGTCCGGATACTACTTTGCGGCCGGACGACGTTCAGACCTATGGCAGGGCCAATTCACCAAAGCGAAAACGCCAGAAACCGGCTGGGATCGGGGCAGCTGAAGCGTTTCGCGGAAAGCTGTGATTCAGGTTTTCCGCGTCCGCTTTAGCGGCTTCGCGTCAGGTCAAGGAACACGTCCTGCAGATCGGCCTGTTCGGTGCGCACGTCGCGGATGCGGATGCCGGCATCGCGCACGGCTGACAGGACATCCTCGGCGCTGACCTGCCCGGCGCTGTAGCTGAGCGCCAGCACGCCACCATCACGGCGGGAGACGTCGATGCCGTCCGCAGCCGGCAGGGTTGTGACTTCGCCCTCCGGTACGATGATCATGCTGCGCGTGTCGAGCCGCGCCAGAAGGTTCGACGTGCTGTCGCGCGCGACAACTTCGCCGTGATTGATGATGGCGATCTGGTCGCACATTTCCTCGGCCTCTTCCAGGTAATGCGTGGTCAGGATGATCGTCATGCCTTCGGCGTTCAGCTGGCGCACGTTCTCCCACAACATCTGGCGCAGTTCGATATCCACGCCTGCCGTCGGCTCGTCCAGGACCAGAATGTGCGGGCGATGCACGAGCGCCTTGGCCAGCAGAAGGCGGCGACGCATGCCGCCCGACAGCGTGCGCGCATAGGCGCTTGCCTTGTCCTCAAGGCCGACGAGGCGGAGGATTTCGTCGCTGCGACGCTGGGATTTCGGCACGCCGTATAGCCCGGCCTGCACCTCGAGTGCAGCCCGCGGCGTGAAGAATGGATCAAGGTTCAACTCCTGCGGCATGACCCCGATGGCGGCCCGGCTCTGACGCGGGTTCACATCCTGATCGAAGCCCCAGATGTTGACCTTGCCGCTGGTTTTCAGCACCAGACCGGCCAGAATGTTGATCAGCGTTGATTTGCCCGCGCCATTGGGCCCCAGCAGGCCAAAGACGGAGCCGACGGGAATGTCCAGATCGACCCCTTTCAGGGCCTCTTTTTCGGGGGCGCCGCGGCCCCCGGCATAGGTCTTGCGCAGGCCGCGTATCTCGATTGCATTGGCTGCCATGGTGCTCTTGCCCCTGCCTTGTCATTCCATCATAAACGTCAGGTAATCGAGATGCCTGCAAAAGGAAACGCCCAGATGGTGACCAAAGCGCCCGAGATCCGGATCGTGGACGACTATCGTGTATGCTGCGATGGCAGCGGGCCGGGCCTTGGCCATCCGCGCGTCTGGCTTCAGATTCCGCAGGATCGCGGCTGGGTCGAGTGCCCATACTGCGATTGCAAGATGATCCATCGCGATTTCGAGGGCAAGGTCTAGGGCCGCGCTGCTGCGCTGTTGGCGGTGTCGGGATTTGGGTATTTGACCCAAGAAAAAGCGCTAAGCGGCGTTCAGGAGGCTATGGTATGTCATTTGGAAAAGGATGCCATCTGCATCTGATCGACGGCTCGGCCTTCATCTTTCGCGCGTATCATGCGCTGCCGCCGCTGACGCGCAAATCCGACGGCTTGCCGATTGGCGCCGTGTCCGGATTTTGCAACATGCTGCAGCGGTATATTGACGGCAATAACGGGTCCGATGCGCCGACGCATGTGGCGGTGATTTTCGACAAGGGCAGTCATACGTTCCGCAACGATCTGTTCCCCGAGTACAAGGCCAACCGCGAGGCGATGCCCGAGGATCTGCGCCCGCAGATCCCGCTGACGCGGCGCGCGACCGAGGCGTTCAACATCGCCTGCAAGGAGGTCGAGGGGTATGAGGCCGACGATATCATCGCCACCCTGTCGGTTCAGGCGCGCGAAGCGGGCGGCCGCGTGACGATCATCAGTTCGGACAAGGACATGATGCAGCTGGTCGGCGGCGGCGTGGAAATGCTGGACGCGATGAAGAACCGGCGGATCGATGTCGAAGGCGTCGAGGAGAAGTTCGGCGTTGGCCCAGACCGCGTCGTCGACGTGCAGGCGCTGGCCGGGGATTCGGTGGACAACATACCGGGCGCGCCAGGCATCGGCATCAAGACCGCGGCGCTGCTGATCAACGAGTTTGGTGATCTGGATACGCTGCTGGCGCGGGCAGGTGAGATCAAGCAGCCAAAGCGGCGCCAGACGCTGATTGATCATGCGGACCAGATCCGCCTGTCGCGTCGACTGGTTAAGCTCGATTGCGAGACGCCGCTTGATTTCGGGCTGGACGATCTGGAAGTGCGCGATCCTGACCCCGAAACCCTGCTGGGTTTTCTGGCCGAGATGGAGTTTCGCACGCTGACCAAGCGCATTGCCGAGGCGATGCATGTCGAAGCACCCGAGATTGACGACACGCCGCAGGACCTGCCGGACACCGACGCGCCCGAGATGCCGGGATTTGAGGCCGCGACCTACGAGCATGTGCAGGACATGGCGGCGCTGCAGGCGTGGATCGATCGCATCCGCGCGCGGGGCTATGTCGCGGTTGATACTGAAACGACATCGTTGAACGAAATGCAGGCCGAACTGGTCGGCATATCGCTATGCGTTGAGCCGGGTCATGCGTGCTATATCCCGCTGGCGCACAAGGGCGAGGGGGAGGGTGATCTCTTCGGCAGTGCCGCGCTGGCCGAGGGGCAGATGCCGGTTCAGGATGCGCTGGATGCGCTCAGGCCGGTTTTGGAGGATGCCAGTATCCTGAAAATCGGCCAGAACATGAAGTATGACGCCAAGATTTTGGCGAGGCGCGGCATCGACATTGCCCCGTTTGACGACACGATGCTGATCTCCTACGCGCTGCATGCGGGTTTGCACGGTCACGGTATGGACGCGCTGAGTGAACGCTATCTGAACCACACGCCGATTCCGATCAAGAAACTGCTGGGCGGCGGCAAATCCGCCATCACCTTTGACCGCGTTCCGGTCGGCGATGCGGTGAAATACGCCGCCGAGGATGCGGATATTACCCTGCGGCTCTGGACCGTTCTGAAACCGCAGTTGCACCGGGCGCAAGTAACGCGCGTTTACGAGACGCTGGAGCGGCCTTTGGTCCCGGTTCTGGCTCGAATGGAACGCAACGGGATCGCGGTTGATCGGGACACGCTCAGCCGCATGTCGGGGGCTTTTGCGCAAAAGATGGCCGCGCTGGAGGAGGAAATTCACCAGTTGGCGGGGCGCAAATTCAACGTCGGCTCGCCCAAGCAGTTGGGCGAGATCCTGTTCGACGAGATGTCGCTGGACGGCGGTAAGCGCGGCAAGACCGGCGCCTACGCCACCGGCGCCGACGTGCTGGAAGATCTGGCAACAGAGCATGAACTGCCCGCGCGCGTGCTGGACTGGCGCCAGATATCCAAGCTGAAATCGACCTATACCGATGCGCTTCAGGACCACATCGATCCCGATACGGGCCGCGTGCACACCTCCTACATGCAGGCGGGTGCCAATACGGGGCGGCTGGCCTCTAGCGATCCGAACCTGCAGAATATCCCGGTGCGCAGCGAAGAAGGGCGGCGCATCCGTGAGGCGTTTGTCGCGCCCGAAGGAAAGGTTCTGGTCAGCCTCGACTACAGCCAGATCGAGCTGCGGATTCTGGCGCATGTGGCGGGGATCGATGCATTGAAACAGGCGTTTCGCGACGGGCAGGACATCCACGCGATGACTGCCTCCGAGATGTTCGGCGTGCCGATGGAGGATATGACCCCCGAGATTCGCCGTCAGGCCAAGGCGATCAATTTCGGCGTGATTTACGGCATTTCGGGGTTCGGCCTTGCGCGCAATCTGCGTATTCCCCGCAACGAGGCGCAGGGCTTCATCGACCGCTATTTCGAGCGGTTCCCCGGCATCCGCGCCTATATGGACGACACGGTGGAGTTCGGCAAAAAGCATGGCTATGTCCAGACGCTTTTTGGCCGCAAGATCCACACGCCCGAGATTGGCGCCAAAGGTCCGCGCGCCGGGTTTGCCAAGCGGGCGGCGATCAACGCGCCCATTCAGGGCACTGCCGCCGACGTGATCCGGCGCGCGATGATCCGGATACCGGATGCGATCGCGGAACTGCCGTGCAAGATGCTGCTGCAAGTGCATGACGAGCTGCTCTTCGAGGTTGAAGAGGGCGCGGCTGATGCCGTCATCAAGGCTGCGCGTGACATCATGGAATCCGCGGCCGAGCCTGTGGTCAAGCTGACCGTGTCGCTTACGGTCGACGCGGGCCAAGGCGCCAATTGGGCGCAGGCGCATTGAAGCGGTTCCTGATATTGCAACTCCGGCCCGAGGCTGATGCCTCGGAAGCTGAATATGCGGCGTTTCTGGAAAAAGGCGGGTTGGAGGCGGCGCGCGCCCACCGGATCCGGCTGGAGCGCGAGGCGCTGCCCAGCGACCTGGATCCCGCCGATTATGCAGGCGTCATCGTTGGCGGCGGTCCCGGCTGCGTCAGCGATGCACCGCACGAGAAAAGCAGCGAACATGCCCGGATCGAGGCGGCAGTGATGTCGTTGATGCCGCGCATAACGGAACGCGACATCCCGTTCCTGGGGTGCTGCTACGGCATTGGCATTCTGGGCAAGCATCTAGGCGGGGAGGTCGGCAAGGGCCAGTATGGCGAGCCTGTCGGCGCCGCCCACTGCACCCTCACCGATGCGGGCCGCGCCGATCCGTTGCTGGCTGGTCTGCCCCAGCGGTTTGACGCTTTCGTCGGCCACAAGGAGGCGCTGGAAGACCTGCCTACGGGCTGCGCGCATCTGATAGCGGCGCCCAGCTGCCCGTTTCAGATGGTGCGCTATCGAAGCCACGTCTACGCCACACAGTTTCACCCCGAGGCGGATGCGCGCGTGTTCGAAGATCGGATCAAGATCTACAAGCATCACGGCTATTTCCCGCCCGAGACCGCCGCAGATCTGATCGCCATGTGCCGCGCGGCGGACGTGCATGTGCCGGAACTGATTTTGCGGAATTTCGTCCAGCGCTACAGTTGATCCTTGCGCAGGACGCGAGGGCGGAATTTCGGGTATTTGGACCAAGAAAAAGCACCGAGGTTTTTTCTTGGTTCAAATACCCATTTCGGGGCGGTTGCGACTACAGAAGGTGGCCGGATTTATGCGCCTTGGTGGCCAGATATCCCCTGTTCTGTGCAGTCTGCCCGACAATCAGCGGCACCCGTTCGACCACATCCACGCCGCAGCGTTTCATCATGTCGATCTTCGCCGGATTGTTTGTCATCAGGCGCACGGATGAAAATCCCATCCGGGAGAGGATACCAGCGCCGATGCGGAAATCCCGCTCGTCATCTTCAAAGCCCAGTCGGTGGTTTGCCTCGACCGTGTCGAAGCCCTGATCCTGCAGGGCATAGGCTCGCATCTTGTTCGCCAGACCAATTCCGCGCCCCTCCTGATTGAGATAAAGCAGAACGCCCGCGCCCTCGGCGCCCATCTGGGCCAGCGCGGCGCGCAGTTGCGGGCCGCAATCGCATTTGAGGCTCCCCAGCACGTCGCCGGTAAAGCAGGCAGAGTGTAGCCGCGTCAGCACCGGCGCGTCGCGGGGGGGCTTGCCGATTTCGATCGCGTAATGCTCTTCGCTGCCATCCTCGGGGCGAAAGACGTGGACGCGGCCTGCCTCGCTCGCCTCAAGCGGGACGCGGGCGCAGGCGACGGGATGCGGCGGGCTGGACAGCCGCATGGCTGCGTCTGCCGCTTCGGCGGGCAGGATCGTCAGGCCGGCCTCAGTCGCATACCCGGCGGCACCTTCCAGTGGCAGGACCAGCGCAGCGGGCAGCAGGCGCGCGGATTTGACCAGATGCAGGGCAAGCCGGTGCAGCTCTACGTCGCCGCCGCGCTGGGTGGCGAAGGGGCCTTTCATCGGGCTTTTCAGATCATCCTCGGGGTTGGCGGTCGCGGCGATCCAAGTGCGATCCGCGTCCTGCGGCAGCACGATGCGGGCCAGATCGCCGTCATAGGCGCGCGCCTTCAGCGTTTCGGCGCGGCGGGCGGTGACGGCCAGCGTCAGCTCTGCGCCCGTATCGGCAGCCAGCGCGCGCAGGCTGGCAAGGCGCGGGGCGTCCAGCGTCTCGGCTGCGGCGATCAATGCGCTGCCGTCCGCGCTGCGCAGCGCGACGGGCAGGCCCATGGCCAGATCGCCGCGTGCGCGGCCCAGAAGATGCGTGATATCGGGTCTGAGGCTCATCTGCGGTCACGCTTGCATGGGGTAGGGTGGTGGGATCGCATTCGGTCTAGTCGCTTTTGCGCGGGATTGAAACAAAAGCCGCATCGACAACACTAGCCCGTGATCGCAGTGTTGCATTCCTTGCCCTTACGGCAAGGCAGGCTCATTTCCCACATAAGGAAACCGGAGGACGCAGGGATGGCACAGCTGAAAAAGATACTGCTGGTGGATGATGACGAGGATTTGCGCGAGGCGTTGGGCGAGCAATTGGTGATGACCGAGGATTTCGACGTGTTCGAGGCTGGCACCGGCGCCGAGGCAATGACGCACGCCAAGGACGCGAACTACGATCTGATCATCCTCGACGTCGGCCTGCCCGACACGGACGGGCGCGAGCTTTGCCGGCTGATGCGCAAGCAGGGAGTCAAAAGCCCGATCCTGATGCTGACCGGCCATGACGGGGATGCCGACACCATTCTGGGCCTCGATGCCGGTGCCAATGATTATGTTACCAAGCCGTTCAAGTTTCCCGTCCTACTGGCCCGCATCCGCGCGCAGCTCCGCCAGCACGAGCAGTCCGAGGATGCGGTGTTTCAGCTGGGGCCGTACAGCTTCAAGCCTGCGCTCAAGATTTTGACCGCCGAGGATGGCCGCAAGGTGCGCCTGACCGAGAAGGAAACGAACATCCTCAAGTATCTCTACCGCGCGACTGATGGCGTCGTGGCCCGCGACGAGCTGCTGCACGAGGTCTGGGGCTATAATGCCGGCGTGACCACCCACACGCTGGAGACGCATATCTACCGCCTGCGCCAGAAGATCGAACCGGACCCGTCGAACGCCCGCCTGCTGGTGACCGAAAGTGGCGGATATCGGCTGCTGTCATAGCCCGTCACCTTTCGCGCGGAACCTTGTTTGCACGGGGGGTGTTGCCCGGTCACTGTCGCTACGGCGGCGCGCTATCCGTTCGCATATGCGGTTATATATGCACCTCCCTGTTGGACTGGCCCCGGCGTTTGCCGGGGCCTTTTTTCCGCGCTGGCTGGCATGCCGGGTGCCTGCGTGATAGAGGCCGGGACGCCCTGACATGATCTGCGGAGACGCCCCGATGACCTTTACGCTTGCCACTTGGAACATCAACTCGGTCCGGCTGCGCGCGCCGCTGGTCTGCAAGCTGCTGGAGGAGGAAGCGCCGGATATCCTGTGCCTTCAGGAATGCAAAAGCCCGGTCGAACTGATCCCGGCCGAGGATTTCGCGGCGCTGGGCTATACGCATATGATCGCGCGCGGACAGAAGGGGTATAACGGCGTCGCCATCCTGTCCAAGTTGCCGATGACGGATGTGGGCGATCGGGATTTCGCCGCACTGGGCCACGCGCGCCACGTCGCCGGGCGGCTGGAGGATGGCACGGTCATTCACAACTTCTACGTCCCCGCCGGCGGGGACGTCCCAGACCGCGCCGTGAACGACAAGTTCGGGCAAAAGCTGGATTACCTGACCGAGATGCGCGACTGGTTCCGAAATGAACGCCCGGCACGGTCGATCCTTGTGGGCGATTTGAACATTGCGCCGCGCGAAGACGATGTGTGGAGCCACAAGAAGCTGCTGAAGGTTGTCAGCCACACGCCGGTCGAGGTCGAGCATCTGGAAAACGCCAGGGAGGCGGGCGGCTGGACCGACGTCACCCGCGCCGATATTCCGGACGGACAGCTTTATAGCTGGTGGTCCTACCGCGCGAGGGATTGGGATGCTGCCGACAAGGGGCGGCGGTTGGATCATGTCTGGGCGACGGGGGATATCGCAAGCGCCGCCCATTCCAGCCGTGTGCTGCGCGCCGCGCGGGGCTGGGAAAAGCCGAGCGATCACGCGCCTGTTTTTGCCACCTTCGATTTGTAATAGCGGCGCGCCGGCACCGGGCCTTGCTCTTGCAAGGCAGGGGGCGCTGCGCCATGTAAATGGTAGCGCGCAATTCAGTAAACGAGGCAAGGTAATATGATAGAGCTAGGTGGCGGAACACCCGCGAAGGATCTGATCAAGGACGTGTCCGAGGCCGATTTCATGGCCGAAGTGGTCGAGCTGTCGCAGACGGTGCCTGTGATCGTCGATTTCTGGGCGCCATGGTGCGGCCCGTGCAAGACGCTGGGCCCGGCGCTGGAGGCGGCCGTGACCAAGGCGGGCGGGGCCGTGCGCATGGTCAAGGTCAACGTGGATGAAAATCAGGCCATTGCCGGACAGTTGCAGGTGCAATCAATCCCGACGGTCTATGCGTTCTGGCAAGGCCAGCCGATCGACGGATTTCAGGGCGCGGTGCCACCTTCGGAACTGGATGCGTTTGTCGGCCGGGTCGTTGCGGCGGCTGGCGGCGCTGCGCCCGAAGAGGATGCGGGTTTTGCCGAGGCGATCACTGCCGCCGACGAGATGCTGGACGAAGGCGATGCGGCGGGCGCGGCGCAGACCTTTGCCGCGATCCTGGTCGAGGATCCGGGCAATGCCGCCGCATTCGGCGGAATGGCGCGTGCGCATATCGCCTTGGGCGAGCTGGAGCAGGCCGAGGCTGTTCTGAACGGCGCCCCGGCCGAAATGCACAGCGCCCCCGAGATCGAGGCCGCCCATGCGCAGCTGGTGCTGGCGCAGCAGGCCCAGGGCGCGGGCCCCATCGCCGAGCTGGAAGCAGCGGTCGAGGCCGATCCGGCGGACCATCAGGCGCGCTATGATCTGGCGCTGTCCCTTGCTGCCGCGGGCCGCAGCGAAGAGGCGGTGGATCATTTGCTGGAGCTGTTCCGCCGCGATGCGAATTGGAACGACGGGGCTGCCAAGACACAGCTCTTTACCATTTTCGACGCGCTCAAACCGAACGATCCGGTGGTCGCGCGCGGACGCCGCAAGCTGAGTTCGATGATTTTCGTGTGACGTGCCGGTTTCAGTTGCCGGTCGCTGCCGCAGGGCTAGATACCTCTGCATGACCCAGAAAACCGATCTTCCAGATCTTATCCCGATCTTTCCGCTGACGGGTGCGCTGCTGCTGCCGCGCGCCCGCATGCCCCTGCATCTGTTCGAGCCGCGCTATCTGGCGATGCTGGACGATGCCCTGAAAGCGCCGCACCGCCTGATCGGGATGGTCCAGCCCAACAAGGTGCCGGGCCGGTCTGGTCACGGGCTTCAGACGATTGGCTGCGCCGGCCGCGTCACCCAGTTTTCCGAGACGGAGGACGGGCGTTACATGATCACGCTGGCCGGCATGTCGCGGTTTCGCCTCATCGAGGAGGTCGAGGGGTTCACCCCCTATCGGCGCGCGCGAGTGTCGTGGACCGGGTTCGAACGGGATCGCGGACCGGGCGAGGATGATCCCTGTTTCGACCGCGCGGCGTTTCTGGCGACATTGGCGCAGTATTTCGACGCGCAGGACCTGCAAACCGACTGGGACAGCCTGAAAGAGGCGGATGACGAGCTGCTGATAAACTCGCTGTCGATGCTGCTGGGGTTCGAGCCTGAGGACAAGCAGGCCCTTCTGGAGGCACCATCGCTGAGCACGCGGCGCGAAACGCTGATGACACTGATCGAATTCACCATGCGCGGCGGTGAAAGTAGCGAAGGGGCGATGCAATGAGCCAGACACAGGCGGGCGGTCCGGAGTTTGATCGGCGCATGTTGGAAGCGTTGATTTGCCCCCAGACGCATCAGCGGCTGGAGTATGACGCGGCTGCTCAGGAATTGATCAGCCGCTCGGCCGGTCTGGCCTTTCCGATCAGGGCGGGCATCCCGATCCTGCTCGTCAGCGAGGGGCGCGCGCTGGAGTGATGCGCGCTGTGGAGGCGCGGGTTACAGCGGCGCCGCATATTTGTCACCATGGACGGCGGCCGCGACATTATTGGGAACTTGCTAGAGACTGCGCACGTAGTAGAATAGGGTCTGCTGTCAGGACGCCCTGCGCCGCGAACGGCGGTCGGGCGGGAATGCAGAGATACAAAAGGATGCGCGCGTGAAGTTCAGAACAGATGTGTCGCATTTGCCGAAATCCTTGGTGATCGCTGCTTTCACGCTGTTTGCAACCGGTGCCGGTGCGCTCGATGGCGTGCGCCTTACCGTTGTGGGTGGCGACAAGGATTTGGCAGCGTCACTGAAAAGCGCATCCCTTGTCGAAGCGGCCCGCGAAGATGGCCGCACAAGCCCCCAGGACATCATCGCCGCCGCAAATGCCGATTACGCCAAGCTGCTGAGTGTTCTTTACGAAAGGGGATACTACAGCGGTGTGATCAACATCCTCATCAACGGACAAGAGGCGGGGCAGCTGTCGCCCTTCGCCGATGTTGGCGCCGTGCGTGATGTGGCGATTCGTGTCAAACTGGGCCGGCCCTTCACCTTCGGCGCAGCGCGCATCGCGCCCATCGCGCCGGGCACCGAACTGCCCGAGGAGTTTGCCATTGGTCAGCCCGCCCGCGCGCCCGTCGTCGGCAGGGCTGTCGATGCAGGCATCGAGGGCTGGCGCGAGGTGGGCCGGGCCAAGGCCGAGCTGGCCGATCAATCCATCATCGCCGATCACAAATCCGCCACCCTTGCGGCAGAACTGGCGCTGCGGCCCGGGCCTGTCGTCCGCTTTGGCGAGTTGCGGCAGACCACCGACAGCGCCGTGCGCCCCGAACGTCTGCAACAGATCGCCGGTCTGCCCACGGGCGAGCGGTTCTCGCCAAGCGAACTTGAAAGATCGGCCAAGCGCCTGCGTCGCACCGGGGCATTCAAATCCGTTTCCCTGACCGAGACGGATGAATTGCGCGCCGGCGACGTCATGGATATCGAGCTAAACGTCGCGGATGAAAAACCGCGCCGCTTCGGTTTTGGCGCCGAGATCAGCAGCAACGAGGGCGCCGGCCTGTCGGCATTCTGGTTGCATCGCAACCTTCTGGGCGGGGCCGAACGGCTGCGCTTCGACGCGGCGATCGGCGGGATTGGCAGCCAGACCGGCGGCATCGACGGCGGTATCGATTACGAACTGGGCACCCGCTACGAGCGGCCCGCGACCTTTGGCGCCGACACGACGCTGTTCGTTTTCGGCAAGATCGCCCGCGAGGACGAGCCGAACTATCTGTCCGATCAGGTCACGCTGGGGTTTGGGTTCAGCCGGATCGTCACCGAGCAGCTGACGTTGGAGGCCGGGCTGGCCCTGCGCTACTCCGACGAGGAGGACGTGCTGGGCACCCGTGAATTCTTTCACCTGCTGGTGCCATTCAAGGCGACATACGACAGCCGCGACGTCCCGCTGGACCCCGCCAAAGGGTACTACGCACAGGCCGAACTGACGCCGTTCATTGCACTTGATGGCAAGGATTCGGGCGGGCGCGTCTATCTGGATGGCCGGACTTACTATCAACTGGACGAAGGCGGGATGTTCACACTGGCCGGACGGCTGCAGTTTGGCAGTATTCTGGGCGCCAGTCTGGCCGATACGCCGCAGGAATTCCTGTTCTATTCAGGCGGCGGCGATACGGTGCGCGGACAGCCCTATCAATCGCTGGGCGTGCCGCTGGGCACTGGCCTTACCGGCGGGCGCAGCTTTGTCGGGGCGTCTGCCGAGATGCGCGTGGATCTGGCCGGAAACTTCGATCCGGTGGCCTTCTTTGACGTAGGCTATGTCGGCTCGGAGAGCATTTATGATAACAGTGGCCGCTGGCATAGCGGCGCAGGCATCGGCATTCGTTATGCGACGGGGATCGGTCCCATTCGTCTGGATGTCGGGCTGCCTGTTTCCGGCGACACCGACGATGGTGTCCAGATTTATATCGGCATCGGACAAGCGTTTTGAGGATCCAATCAGTGACCAAGGCCCAGTCGATGTTCAAGGCGATGACCACCCGTCTTCTGCAATTCGCCGCGTTGACGCTGCTGCTGGCCCTGCCGCACGGCGCCGCCGCGCAGGATGATCGCGGACTGCTGCAAGGCTTTATCGAGGATAACCTGTCTACCGAAGGGCGCGAGGTGCGGATCGAAGGCTTTGCCGGGGCGCTGTCCAGCCAGGCATCGCTGGATCTGCTGACCATCGCGGACGAGGACGGCATCTGGCTGACGCTCAAGGATGTCACGCTGGACTGGAGCCGCCTTGCGTTGCTGCGCGGGCGTTTGCAGGTGGCCAAGCTGTCGGCTGGCGAGATCCTGCTGCCGCGACTGCCCAAACCGCAGGAAGGCGTCGATATCCCCGACGCGGAGGCGACCGGATTCTCCCTGCCGGATCTGCCCGTTGTCATCAACGTGGAGGAGATCGCGGCGGACAAGATCGTGCTGGGCGCGCCGCTTCTGGGCGAAGAGGTCAGCCTGTCGCTTGCCGGATCGCTGCAACTGGATGACGGCGTCGGCAATGCCAAGCTGGATGTCACTCGGCTGGATCGGGACGCGGACAAGCTGCTGCTGGATGCCAGCTATTCCAACGTCGATCACCGGCTGGGCATTGATCTGACCGTGACCGAGGACGAAGGCGGACTGGCCTCGACGCTCATGGGCATCCCCGGCGCGCCGTCATTGAAGCTGACCGTGCTGGGCGACGCGCCGCTTGAGGATTTTACCGCCGAAATCGGGCTGGATACGGATGGCGAGCGGCGCATTGGCGGCACCGTTGCGGTGCAATCGTCAGCGCCGGACCCGGACGCGCCGGATGAGCCTACGCCGCTGACCTTTTCGGCCGATATCGGCGGCGACATCGCGCCGGTGTTTGCGCCTGAATACCGCGCGTTCTTTGGCCGCGACATCGCGTTGGTCGTTCGCGGGTCCAAGCCTGCGGATGGGGGTCTTGGCATCGAAACGCTGTCGCTGAAATCGGCGGCGCTGTCGCTGGATGGCAGTTTGCAGATGGGCGCGGATAATTGGCCGCAAAGCTTTGATCTAACCGGGCGCATCGCCTCGCAGGATGGCACGCCGGTGCTGCTGCCGCTGAGCGGACCCAAGACGACGCTGGAAGGTTCTGATCTGGCGCTGTCCTATGACCGCGCGGAGGGCGACGAATGGCGCCTGACGCTGGACGCCGAAGGGCTGGTGCGGGACGATCTGACGCTGGAGTCCGCGCAGATCAAAGGCGGCGGCACGCTGGCGCAGGGCGACGGAAACGCGCCCGGCCGTGTGGACGGTGCGCTGGACCTTGCCGCCACGGGCCTTGCGCTGACGGACCCCGATCTGAAGGCGGCGCTGGGCGATGCGCTGAGCGGAAATATCGTCTTCGACTGGACGCAGGGCGCGCCCTTCCGGCTGACGTCGCTGGCGCTGAACGGGCAGGATTTCGGCGTGAACGGAAATGCAGAGATCACCGGTCTGTCCAAGCCGGTGGCGCCGCGCCTGACAGCATCGGTCGCGGTGAAGGCGGCTGATCTGGAGCGTTTCGCCGGCCTTGCCGGCGCCGATCTGGCAGGGGCCGCAGACGTGCTGATCGACGTGGCGACAACCCCGATGGAGGGATCGCTGGAGGTGTCGGTCAGCGGCACCGCCCAGGACCTGGCCGTAGGACAGCCCCGGTTGGACCCGCTGCTGGCGGGGCGCACAGAGTTGAAACTGGACGCGCGGCGCGGCAAGGATGGCACATTTCTGGATACGTTGCGCGTCACCTCGCCCGCGACCGATCTGACCGCCAGCGCTACGTGGAAATCGGACGGCTCCACCGCTGATCTGGTGTTGGCGCTGAATGACGCGGCGCTGGTTGCGCCGGGCCTTTCGGGGCCGGGCAGGCTGACGGTGGACGCCGATCAGGACGGCAACGTCTGGACCATCCGCGCGGGCGCCTCCGGCCCCGGAGAGGCGGTTTTGACAGCGGATGGAACGGTCAACGTCGTGGACGGCAAGCCGGGTCTTTTCGAGGGCGCTGCCACGGTCGTCGCAAGCGATTTCTCGCGGTATTCCGAGATTGCAGGCCGTGATCTGGGCGGCGCGGCCAGCGTGCTGGTCGAGGCAAGTGGCAACATCGCCGATCTCAGCGGGCAGGCCGAGGTGCAGATGACCGGCCGGGATCTGTCGGTCGGCATCGACGCGGCGGACCGCATCCTGCGCGGCGCCTCCAGCGCGCGGATTGACGCACAGCGCAGCGCGGACGGGGCGCTGACGCTGAGCAAGGGCGTGCTGACGACGCCGCAAATCAACCTGACCGCGCAGGGGTTCTACGGCGCTGACGGCGCGGGCGAGGCGATTGTCGACGCCACAGGCAGCGATCTGACAATCGGAATCGCGCAGGTCGATCGCCTGCTGCGTGGCGAATCCAGCGCCCATGTGGAGGCGATGCGCAGCGCGGATGGCAGGCTCAGCCTGCGCGCCGGACGGCTGCAGACGGCGCAGATCGACGCAACGGCCAGCGGGTTCATGGCGGCCAATGGCACCGCCGAGGCCAGCCTCGATGTCACCGGAAATGATATCGCCATCGGCATCGCGCAGGTGGACAGCCTGCTGCGCGGCCGCTCAACCCTGAAGGCCGACGTGGCGCGCGGCGCCGACGGGACCCTGGTCATCGACAGCGCCAATCTGGAGACGCCGCAAGTGACTGCCGCAGCTTCCGGGACCATCGGCACCAAGGGGGACGCGGCGGCGCAGTTCGATGTGCGGGTGGCGAATGTCGCGCTTCTGGCGCCGGGCATTCCGGGCGCCGGGACGATCACTGGCACCGTCCGGGGCGATGGGGCGGGATATGTCATCGACACCGACGCGACCGGGCCCGCCGGCATTACGGCCAAAGTGACGGGCCGGATCGGCAATGACCGCAATCTTGACCTGAACGCGCGCGGCACGGTGCCTTTGGCGCTGGCCGATGCATTTATCAGCCCGCGCAGCCTGTCGGGTATCGCCAACTTCGATCTGGCGGTGAATGGCCCGCCTGCGATCTCCTCGGTCACGGGGACGATCACGACCACTGGCGCCGGGCTGGCCCTGCCCAATCTCAAACTGGCGCTGCAAGGCATCAACGCCAATGTCCGCCTGACCGGAGGCGCTGCGCAGATCGACGCGAGCGCCGGGGTCAACACCGGCGGGCGCCTGACGGCGAACGGGCGCATCGGGCTGACCGCACCTTATCAGGCCGATCTGGCGGTAGAGCTTCTGGATGTCGGCATAACCGATCCGGGGCTTTACACGACGACGGCGAACGGGCGTATCACGTTCAACGGCCCGGCCGCGGGCGGCACGAACATCGCCGGCGCGATCAATCTTGGCGAGGTCAACGTGCAGATTCCCAGCGGTGCGATCAGCGCAGGCGCCGATTTGCCGGGATTGGAGCACGTCAATGAGCCTGCCGCCGTGCGCCGCACGCGCGCCTTTGCCAATATGCTTGATCAGGGGGGCAATGGGGGGCCGGGCACCGGCGATGGCGGCCCTGTCTATGGGCTGGACGTGCAGGTAAACGCGCCCGCGCGCATCTTCATCCGCGGCCGGGGGCTGGATGCCGAACTGGGCGGCGCGCTGCGCCTGCGCGGTTCCACGGCGCAGGTGATTCCCGAGGGGCAGTTCAACCTGCTGCGCGGGCGGTTGGATATCTTGGGCAAACGATTGGAGTTGACAGAGGGCTATCTGCGCATGCAGGGCAGTTTCGTGCCGTTCCTGCATCTTGTCGCGCAAACCACCAGTGGCGATGTGCAGATCCTGATCGGCATCGACGGCCCCGCGAACGAGCCGGAAATCACCTTCTCATCGCAGCCGGAATTGCCCGAGGATCAGGTCGTCTCGCAGTTGATTTTCGGGCGCGACCTCAGCCAGATTTCAGCGTTTCAGGCGATCCAGCTGGCGTCGGCCGTGGCGACGCTGGCGGGCAAGGGAGGCGGCGGCGTGGTCGGCCAGCTGCGCAAGGGCTTTGGCCTTGATAACCTCGACGTGACCACCGGCGAAGGTGACACGACCGAGGTCAAGGCCGGCAAGTACCTGTCCGAAAACATCTATTCCGAGGTCGAGGTTGATTCCGACGGTCAGACCCAGATCAACCTGAACCTGCAGATCAACAAGCGGCTGAAAGCCAAGGGCAGCTTTGGCGCCGATGGCAACAGCGGCCTCGGCGTGTTCTTCGAGAAGGATTACTGAGGCGCTGAAAGCAGGCTGACTGCAGCGCGCGATCAGCGCACCAGCGCCGCCATTCTTGCGGCCACGGCGCGCCCGCTGGCATAGGCGCCATGCGCCGTCGCCTGCCAGTTCAGCGAGAATGCCTCGCCTGCAAAAGCGACGCGTCCGGTCTCGCGCGCGATCATGTCGCGCCGGAATTGCGCCGAGCCGGGCCGCGCGTGCGAATAGGATCCCAGCACCAGCGGATCGTTCGTCCAATTCGTTGTTGCGGCGGCGATGATCCGGTCCTCGATCCGCGTGCCGAAGGCGTCGATCAATGCTCCGCGCGCATAATCGGCCACGGCCTGAGGTCCCGCCATGACCAATGCGTGCGCGTAATTTCCGGCCATGTGGCAGAGCATCATGGGCGCTGGCTCGTGTACGATCTGGAAATTCGTCGCCATGTCGTGCCCGTGCTGCTGCACTGACAGAAACCGGGTCTCGGCCAATTCCGGCGGCAGGCGATCCATGGCGAAAGCGACCTTTTCGTAGATACCGCAAGGGACGCGGTCGAGTTCGAAGGCCAGATCGGCGGCGGGCCCTTCGCCAAAATGGATCGCGCCGCGTGCAAGGACGTTGGTCGAGGCGGTGACGATCACGCCCGCCGCCTCCAGCGTGCCTTGATCCGTGGTCACGCTTGCGCCGGTGCCGCGCTGGTGGATGGCACGAACGGGCACGCCGGTGCGAATGTTCAACCCCTGCGCCATCGCCGCGATCAGCGCGCCATAGCCCGACAGCACGGGCCAGTTGTGACCGGTGTCCCGGTAGTCTGCATAGCCCGCCGCCGACACGTCTGCCGGATCGTCGCCCGACATCAGCGCAAGGATCAGTTTCACCGAGGGCGCCCAACGCCCGGCGTCTGGCAGGACTTCAGGGATGGGCACATCGCGGCCAGAGGTCTCGACCGCGTCGAAGGCGGCGGTAATGGCCGCATCGTAGGCCTGCACATCGGGCGCGCCTGCAAACGCGCCGTCGGTCCAGACCTGAAACGGATTTACCACATCCTCGGTCCGGTAGGTCGCGCCCAGCCGGTCTGCCCAGCCCACAAGCGGGTTTTCATCCGCACAATGCAGCCAGTGACAGCCGTGGTCCCACGCCGCCGGCAGGCCCGATGCTGCGGTGTAGGCGCGCCCTCCAACACGCCCGGCGGCCTCAAGCACGACGTAGGATATCCCGCGCGCCGCGCACTCCAGCGCCGCGCCGATCCCTGCCGCCCCCGCGCCGACGATGATGACTGGATCGCTCATTTCGGATACCTCTCACGCATCGGCGAAGCATAGCGTTGCGGCAGGCCCCCGCAAGGGCGCGGGCCCATTCGCCGATTGCCATGGCGCGCGATTGCGTTAGGTTCCGCCCAACGAGAATGGCAGGAGGCCACGGCATGACGGCGATCGTTGACGTGCAGAACATGGGCAAGGTCTATGATGGCGGACACACCGCGCTCAAGGACGTGTCGCTGAAGATCGAAGAGGGCGAGATTATCGCGCTGCTCGGCCCCAACGGCGCGGGCAAGACGACGCTGATTTCGGCGCTCTGCGGCATCGTCACGCCCAGCAGCGGACGCGCGACAGTGGGCGGGCATGATGTGGTCAGCGGCTATCGCAAGGCGCGCGCGATGATCGGCCTTGTGCCGCAGGAAATCGCGCTGGAGCCGTTCGAGAAGGTCATCAACACGGTCCGTTTCTCGCGCGGTCTGTTCGGCAAGCGGCGCGACGAGGCGCTGATCGAGAAGATCCTGCGCCAGTTGAGCCTGTGGGACAAACGCAATGCGCGCATCCGCGAGCTGTCGGGCGGGATGAAGCGCCGCGTGCTGATCGCCAAGGCGCTGTGCCACGAGCCGCGCGTTCTGTTTCTGGACGAGCCGACGGCAGGCGTCGATGTGGAGCTGCGCCGCGACATGTGGCAGGTGGTCGAAGACCTGCGCCAATCCGGCGTCACCATCATCCTGACCACGCATTACATCGAAGAGGCCGAGGCGATTGCCGACCGCATCGCCGTCATCAACAAGGGCCAGATCCTGCTGGTCGAACCCACCGCCGACCTGATGGCGCGCATGGGCCGCAAGACCCTGCATATCGACTTGACCGAGGCGCTGAAAACCGTGCCGGACGCGCTGGAGGAATATGACCTGACGCTGGGCGAGGACGGCAAGACGCTCAGCTATACCTATGACGCAAGCGGCGAGCGGACGGGCATTACCCGGCTTCTGTCCGCGCTGGCCGCCGAAGGGCTGGCCCTGCGCGATATCCAGACCACGCAAAGCAGCCTTGAGGAAATCTTTGTCGGGCTGATCAAGGAGGGCGAGGCATGAACCTGCCAGCGATCTGGGCGATCTATCTGTACGAGATGAAACGGTTTTTCCGCACCCTGATGGAAAGCTTGCTGTCGCCTGTCATCTCGACCTCGCTGTATTTCGTGGTGTTCGGCGCCGCCATCGGCAGCCGCATCGACGAGGTCGAGGGGATCAGCTATGGCGCGTTCATCGTGCCGGGGCTCATCATGCTCAGCGTGATGACTCAGGCGATCAGTAACGCGTCCTTCGGCATTTATTTTCCGAAATTCATCGGCACGATATTCGAGCTGCTGTCGGCGCCCGTCAACTTTCTGGAGATCGTTCTGGGCTATGTTGGGGCTGCGGCGACGAAATCGCTGCTGATCGGGATCGTGATCTTGGTGACGGCTGGGTTTTTCGTGGAAATCCAGATCATGCACCCATGGGCGATGCTGGCGTTCCTGCTGCTGACCTGCATCAGCTTCAGTCTGTTCGGCTTTATCATCGGGATCTGGGCCGAAAATTTCCAGCAATTGCAGCTGATCCCGCTGCTGGTCATCACGCCGCTGATCTTTCTGGGCGGGGCGTTCTACTCCATCTCGATGCTGCCCGAAAGCTGGCAGACCGTGGCGCTGTTCAACCCGGTGGTCTACCTTGTCTCGGGCTTTCGCTGGGCGTTCTTCGGCACCGCCGATGTCGGCGTCGGCTGGTCGCTTCTGGCGATTGCCGCCTTTACCGGCATCTGCATGGGGGTCGTCTGGTGGATATTTAAGACCGGCTACCGGATCAAATCATGAAGTTCGCGCGCCGCAATATCCGATATTTTTGCAATAACGCACCGGGTCGGTGCCCCGCCGCCTTGTTTCATATCGTCCGGGATTATACATCGCACAAATGATAAATTGGTCCGCGCTCCATTCCCGTCTGCCGTTCATCAAGAGCAAACCGCGCGTCGCGGTCGTGCGCCTGCGCGGCACCATCGGCCGGGGTCGGCTGTCCCTGAACGACGAAACGCTGGAGCCGATCCTTGAAAAGGCGTTCAGTCGGGGCAAGCCCAACGCGGTCGCTTTGCTGATCAACTCGCCGGGTGGCTCGCCTGTGCAATCGTCGCTGATTGCCTCGCGTATCCGCCGGCTGGCCGATGAAAAGAATGTCCCGGTCCATGCCTTTGTCGAGGACGTCGCCGCGTCGGGCGGCTATTGGCTGGCCGCATCGGCAGATGATATCTGGGTCGATTTCGGCTCGATCATCGGGTCTATCGGCGTGATCTCGGCCAGCTTCGGCCTGCCGGTTCTCTTGGCCCGGCAAGGGATCGAGCGGCGGGTGCATACCTCGGGCAGGTCCAAATCGACGCTTGATCCCTTCCTTCCGCAGAAGGAAGAGGATGTGGAGCGGTTGAAACATATCCTTGAGGATCTGCACAGCGGCTTCATCGCTTATGTCAAGGAGCGGCGCGGCGCGGCACTGGCCGACGATCCGGCGCTGTTCACCGGTGAATTCTGGCTGGGCCGGCGTGCGGTTAAGCTTGGGCTGGTCGATGGCGAGGCACATATGATGCCCAAACTGCGACAGCTGTATGGCAAGGACGTGCGCCTGATACGCTACGGAGCCAAGAAGGGCCTGCTGTCACGCTTTGGCGCCACCATGGCCGAGGATGCGGTCGCCGCCGTCGAGGCGCGCGCGCAATACGCGCAGTTCGGGTTGTGACCCAGTGATCGTCAAAATCGTCGTTCTCTTTCTGGCCGCGATGGCCGTGTTGGCAATGTTCGGACGCTTCCGGTTTCCGGGGCAGAAACGCCTGGCGTCCGCAAAATGCCCGCGATGCGGCAAATTCAAGATCGGCAAGGGGCCCTGCTCCTGCCAGAAGGGTTTGGGTAAATGATGGTGTGGTTGCTTGCCGGGCTTGGCTTGGTGATCCTGCTGCTGGCCGGCGATGCGCTGGTCAAGGGGGCGGTGAACCTGAGCCTGCGCGTCGGAATTCCGGCGCTGATCGTCAGCTTGACGGTCGTCGCCTTCGGCACCTCGGCGCCGGAGTTGCTGATTTCCGTCAACGCGGTTCTTCTGAACAAGCCGGGGCTGGCACTGGGGAATGTGGTGGGGTCGAATACGGCCAATGCGCTGCTGGTGCTGGGTATTCCGGCGATCCTGACGGTCCTGCACACCAGCGGTTGCGATACGCGTAGAACCTATGTTTTCATGCTGGTCGCCAGCATTCTTTTCATCGGCTTGGCGTTTTTGGGGACGTTTACCTTTTGGTCGGGTCTGGTCCTTCTGGCCGCGCTGGCATTGGTCCTGATGATCCTGGCGCGGGACGCCCGCAATCACCGCCGTGCCGAGCGCGCGAACCCCGCCGAGGAGGTGGAGGGCGCGGATCCCAACATGCGTTGGTGGCAGATCACCGTGTACCTGGTGCTGGGTCTTGTCGGATTGCCGCTGGGCGCGGATATCCTGATCGACAATGCGTCGATCATCGCCACCCGCTTTGGCGTCAGCGATACCGTGATCGGCCTGACGTTGGTCGCGCTGGGCACGTCGCTGCCGGAACTGGCGACAACGGTCATGGCGGCGCTGCGCAGACAGGCCGATGTGGCGCTGGGCAATGTCATCGGGTCGAACATGTTCAACCTGCTGGGGATTATCGGCGTCGCGTCGCTGGTCGGGCCGATCCCGGTCGATCCCGAATTTCTGACCTTCGATCTGTGGGTCATGCTGGCCGCGTCGCTGGTGCTGGTGCCGTTCGTGTTCTTCAAGGTTGATATCGGCAAGGTCTGGGGCGTGCTCTTGACCGCCGCTTATCTGGCCTATGTCACCATCGTATTGATCTGATCCGCAGGCAGGAGGCACGCATGGGACGAGCATTGGTAACAGGTGCGGGCAAACGGCTGGGCCGGGCGATGGCGCTGGAGCTGGCCCGGCAGGGGCATGACGTGGCCGTCCACTACCACAGCTCGGACGCGGGCGCGAAGGCTGTGGTTGCCGAAATTCGCAAGATGGGCCGCAGCGCGATAGCCCTGCAAGCCGATCTGCTGAACGAGGCCGAGGTGACGCCGCTCATCCCGGCCGCCGCATCCGCGCTGGGTGGGCCGATAACGGTTCTGGTGAATTCGGCCTCGATTTTCGACTATGACACGGTGGAAAGTGCCACGCGCAAGACCTGGGACCGCCATTTCGAAAGCAATCTGCGCGCGCCCTTCGTGCTGACGCAAGAGCTGGCCGCGCAGGTGCCAGACGCCGTGGACGACGCGCAGGGCGAAGCTGTGGCGCAGGGCCTTGTGGTCAACATGATCGACCAGCGCGTGCGCAAGCTGACGCCGGAATTCATGACCTATACACTGGCCAAGATGGGCCTCTGGGCGTTCACGCAGACAGCGGCGCAAGCCCTTGCGCCGCGCGTGCGCGTGAACGCCATCGGCCCCGGCCCCACCCTGCGCGCGACCCGTCAGAGCGAGGCGCATTTCGCCGCACAGCGCGCCGCCACGGTGCTGGAGCGGGGTGCGAACGAGAGCGACATCACCGGGGCGCTGGTCTACTTTCTGAACGCGCCTGCGGTCACGGGGCAGCTGATCTGTGTCGATGGCGGCCAACATCTGTGCTGGCAAACGCGCGACGTGCTGGGCGTTGAATAGGCGTCTCAATTGCCATTTACCGTGAAAGTTGTGCACCGCGCCAGGGCTTGTTGTGCAAGCGTGCAAAAAAGCTCAATGTTTTCAACATATTGCAGCGCAGCATAAAGATATGCAAGTGATTTCAGTATGTTGCGTCTGTGCCCAAAAAATGGGCAAACTGGCGAAGCCCGCATTGAACAAGGGAAAATCGCAGGTGGCGCCAAGTTACCCGCAGACTTATCCACAGAAAACGGGGACAGGATTCCCCTTGTCTTGGCCACGGCAAGATTGCAGCCGGGCCACAGAATCATATCTATAGGCCCATGACCGACCAAACCCCGCAAACGCCTGCGCCAACTGGCCACAAGGTGATTCAATCCTACCTGCGCACGCTGGACGCGTCGCCGGGCGTCTACCGCATGCTCGATGCGCAGGCGCGGGTTCTGTATGTCGGCAAGGCGCGCAGTCTCAAGGCGCGGGTATCCAGCTATGCGCGGCCCACCGGGCATACGGGCCGCATCATGCGGATGATCGACGCGACCGCGTCTATGATGTTCCTGACCACCGCGACCGAGACCGAAGCGCTGCTGCTGGAGCAGAACCTGATCAAGCAGCTGAAGCCGAAATACAACGTGCTGCTGCGCGACGACAAATCCTTTCCGAACATCCTCGTGACGAAATCGCACGACTACCCGATGATCAAGAAACATCGCGGCGCCAAGCGCGAGAAGGGCGCCTACTACGGTCCCTTCGCAAGCGCAGGCGCGGTCAACCGCACGCTGGCGCAGCTTCAGCGGGTGTTTCAGCTGCGCAATTGCACGGATTCGGTGTTCGAGGCGCGCACGCGCCCCTGCCTGCAGTATCAGATCAAACGCTGCACGGCCCCCTGCGTCGGCTATATTTCCAAGGCCGAATATGCCGTGCAGGTCAGCGACGCCGAGCGCTATCTCAGCGGTAAATCCACCGAAATTCAGGAGAAACTCGCCAGCCAGATGAACGAGGCGTCCGAGGCGATGGAATTCGAGCGTGCCGCCGCCCTGCGCGACCGGATCAAGGCGATGACGCAGGTGCAGACCGCCCAAGGCATCAACCCGCGCAGCGTGGACGAGGCCGACATCATCGCGCTGCATCTGGAGGACGGGCAAGCCTGCGTTCAGGTTTTCTTCATCCGGGGCGGGCAGAATTGGGGCAACCGCGATTTTTATCCCCGCGTCGGCGTCGACGTCGAGGCGCCCGAGGTGCTGGAGGCCTTCATTGGCCAGTTCTATGATACCAAGGAGCCGCCCCGCCAGTTGATCCTTTCGAATGAGATCGACAGCCCTGACCTGATGGCCGAGGCGCTGACCGGCAAGCTGGGCCGCAAGGTCACCCTGCTGGTCCCGCAGCGCGGAGAAAAGGCCGAATTGGTCGAGTCGGCCTTGCGCAACGCCCGCGAAAGCCTTGCCCGCAAGATGGCGGAAAGCGCGACACAGGCCAGGCTGCTGCGCGGGCTGGCCGACGCCTTTGGCCTTGATGCGCCCCCCCAGCGGGTTGAGGTCTATGACAACAGCCACATTCAGGGCGCCCATGCCGTCGGCGCGATGATCGTTGCGGGCCCCGAGGGCATGATGAAGAACCAGTACCGCAAGTTTAACATCCGCGGCGACGACCTGACCCCCGGCGACGATTTCGGCATGATGAAAGAGGTGCTGCAACGCCGCTTCAAACGCCTGCTGAAGGAGGACCCGGATCGCACCAAGGGCACCTGGCCCGACCTGTTGTTGATCGACGGCGGGGCAGGGCAGGTCAGCGCCGTGCGCAGCATCATGAACGATATGGGCGTCAGCGAGATCCCGATGGTCGGCGTCGCCAAGGGCATTGACCGCGATCTGGGCAAGGAGGAATTTCACCGCACCGGCCAGCGCCCGATTGCCCTGCCGCGCAACGATCCGGTGCTCTATTTCATCCAGCGCCTGCGGGACGAGGCACACCGTTTTGCCATCGGCACCCACCGCGCCAAACGATCCAAGGCGGTCAGCGCCACGCCGCTGGACGATGTGCCGGGCGTCGGGGCCGCGCGCAAACGCGCGCTGCTGGCGCATTTCGGTAGCGCGAAGGCGGTCGGACGGGCCAATCTGGCCGATCTCAAGGCGGTCGACGGCGTGTCGGAGGGGCTGGCGCAAAAGGTCTATGACTACTTCCACGACAAGGGTTGATCACGCGCAAACAGACGTTTTCGGGGCTGTTTTCATTAGGAAAACTTCCGCCGCCATCGCAACGCGGGGCTTTCGCCGCTCCGCATTGCGGGATAGACATGGTCCCATGATGTGGACCATACCAAATATCCTGACGCTCCTGCGTCTTCTGGCCGCGCCCGGTGTGGCGGTCATGTTCCTCTACTTCACCCGCCCGTACGCGGATTGGTTCGCGCTGATCCTGTTCGTGTCGGCGGCAGTCACGGACTGGTTCGACGGCTATCTTGCCCGCTCGTGGAAGCAGGAAACGCGGCTGGGCGCGATGCTGGATCCGATCGCGGACAAGGCGATGGTGGTGATCGCGCTGATGGTGATCACGGGCTTTTCGGGCATGAATCCCTGGTTTCTGCTGCCCGCCACCGTGATCATGTTCCGCGAAGTGTTTGTGTCGGGCCTGCGGGAGTTTCTGGGCGATACGGCCGGCCTGCTGAAGGTCACGAGCCTGGCCAAATGGAAAACCACCTTGCAGATGGTCGCCATCGCGGTCCTTTTTGCCACCGGCGTCTTCGAGCATAATATCCTCGACAGGACGCGCGGCATGGATACGGCAATGGTTGACAGTATCATGGCCGGGCGCGTGGCAGACCATGTCGGGCTTGTATGGAATTACTACGCCGCAACGATTACATGGTGGAGTGGCGTCGTGCTGCTGTGGTTGGCCGCCGCGCTGACACTTGTTACTGGCGCCGATTACTTGCTGAAATCGCTGCCATTTTTGAAGGATGATCGCTGATGGACGTTCTATATTTCGCATGGGTGCGCGAGCGGATCGGACTGCCGCGCGAGACGGTTCAGACCGGCGCCGCCACGGTGCGCGATCTGGTGGGCGAATTGCGCGCGCGCGAGGAACGGTATGACGCGGCCTTTGCCGATATCACCGCCCTGCGCGTGGCCGTCGATCAGGAGCTGGCCGATTTCGACACGCCTTTGGCAGGCGCGCGCGAGGTGGCGTTTTTCCCGCCGATGACCGGTGGCTGAGCCTATGGATATCCGCGTTCAGGAGGCTCCGTTCGATTACGGCGCCGAGGCGAATGATTTTGCCGCACGCCAGACCGGAATGGGCGCGGTCGTCACCTTTGCCGGTATCGTCCGCGATCTGGACGGCGCGCTGGATCACATGCAGATCGAGCATTATCCCGGCATGACGGAAAAGGCGTTGAGCGCGATCGCCGAGGATGCGCACGCACGCTGGGATCTGGGCGGCAGCCTGATCATCCATCGCCACGGAAATTTGCGCCCCGATGACATGATCATGATGGTCGCCACCGCCTCGCGCCACCGCAAGGATGCGTTTGAGGCGGCGATGTTCCTGATGGACTTCCTGAAATCCCGCGCGCCCTTTTGGAAGA
Organism: Roseovarius sp.; assembly: GCA_036568405.1. GTDB lineage: Bacteria > Pseudomonadota > Alphaproteobacteria > Rhodobacterales > Rhodobacteraceae > Roseovarius. Next base: position 39,604 of record DATCSR010000033.1, on the reverse strand, counting down.
AAGAGTCAGCCGAGGGCGCTACGGGCTGGGTTGCCGCCCGGACCGAGGATGAGGACGCGCTGGATACCTGGCAAAAGTAGCGCTCTTCAGCGCATCAGATCAGGCAGATCGCCCGTCAGCCCCGCCGCTTCGCGCATCAGTGCGCGGCGCAGGGGGGCGGCGGCATTGATCGCGCCCATGCCGATATCCCGCACCGCCCGCAGCAACGGGTTGTCATTTGAAAACAGCCTGTTGCTAAGATCTGTCGTCATCGCAAGCGCGGCGACATCGAACCTGCGCCAGCGTTGATACCGCTCCAGAACGTCCGGCGCGGCCATATCTTCGCCCCGCCCGCGGGCGTCGCCCAGCACCTGGCACAGCGCCGCAACATCGCGCAGCCCGGCATTGAGGCCCTGCCCTGCGATGGGGTGCATTCCGTGCGCCGCATCCCCGACCAAGGCGACCCGCGGCGCGACAAAGCTGTTCGCGACGGTCAGCCCCAGCGGATAGGTGTAGCGTTTGCCGGTCAGGGAAATCTCGCCCAGAAAATCGCCAAAGCGGGGGCGCAGCACATGCAGGAAATCAGCGTCGCTGAGTGCCGCGAACTCGGCGGCTGTCCTGTCGCTTTCGCTCCAGACGATGGACGACACGTTGCCCGGCAGCGGCAGAATGGCCAGCGGGCCGGGCGGCATGAAGAATTGGTGCGCGATTCCGTGATGCGGCAGCTCGTGCGCGATGGCGCAGACCAGCGCGGTTTGACCGTAGCCCCAGCCAGTGCGCCGGATCCCCGCCCGCGCCCCGGTGCCCGAGGTGCGCCCGTCGGCACCGACGATCAGCCGCGTGCGCAGCACCTTGCCCGAGGCCAGCGTCAGCTGGGCGCCACCCGCCTCGACCATTTGCGCGGTGACGGAATCGCCCGATATCTGCGTGATTCCCGGTGTTTTCTTCATCGCCGCCAGCAGGGCAGGGCGCAGAACGCGGTCCTCGCACATGTGGCCCATCGGGCCTTCCTCCAGTTCGGCGTGATCGAAATGCAGGTAAAACGGCGATAGCGGCCCGGCGCCTGCGCGCCCGTCGCTGACCTTGATCTCCAGAATCGGCTGGGTCTGGCCTGCAATGCTGTCCCAAACGCCGATGGCGCGCAGCAGCCGCACCGATGCCAGCGCCAAGGCGTAGGCGCGCCCGTCAAAGGCGGCGTTCTTGCGCACAGGCTCGGGCAGGGCGTCGACGATAGTCACGCTCAGCCCCGATTGCGCCAGAGCCAGCGCCAAAGCGGGGCCATTCAAACCGCCGCCGACGATCACGATATCGCTGTCATGTTTCATGCCGCTCAATATGGCGGGGATTGCCGGATTGTCCATGCGCCAACGCGCCGCTAGTGTTGGCGCGATTGTAGCAGGCGGGCGGGGGCGAAAGATGCAGGACTGGCTGAAAGCGGGCGTGGCGGATCTGGGCCGCGGTATTGCCGCGGGCGGAATTGATCCCGTCGCGCTGACCGAAACCTATCTGGACGCGATCGACGCACATCCCGCTGCGGCGCGCATCTATTCAGCCGTCACCCATGATCGTGCCCGTGCCGAGGCTGCCGCAGCCGCAGCGCGCGCCAAGGCGGGCGAGCGGCGCGGGCCCTTGGACGGCGTGCCGATCAGCTGGAAGGATCTGTTCGACAGCGCCGGCACCGCGACCGAGTCAGGCAGCCGGCTGTTGAAGGGCCGCGTGCCGGAGCGCGACGCCGAAGTGCTGCGCCGCGCCACGGCCGCCGGTATGGTGTGCTTGGGCAAGACGCATATGAGCGAGCTGGCGTTTTCCGGGCTTGGCCTCAACCCGATGACAGCGACGCCGCCCTGCATCAATGACGCAGACGCCGTGGCAGGCGGCTCGTCCAGCGGGTCTGCGGCCAGCATCGCGCATGATTTGGCGCCCGGATCAATCGGCAGCGATACCGGCGGCTCGGTGCGTGTTCCTGCCGCCTGGAACGATCTGGTGGGGCTGAAAACGACAGCCGGGCGCGTGTCTGTGAAGGGCTGCGTCCCGCTGGCCGCGCGGTTCGACACGGTCGGACCGCTGGCGCGCACAGTCGAGGATGCCGCGCTGCTGCTGGCCGTGCTGGAGGCGCGCCGCGCGCCCGATCTGGGCGGGGTATCCCTGCGCGGCATGCGCTTTGCCGCGCTGCAAAGCACCGTGATGGACGATCTGCGCGAGGCTCCGGCCCGCGCCTATCATGCGGCCAGAGAGCGGCTGGAGGCGGCAGGTGCGACGATCACACCCGTGACCGCCCCCGAGGTGGACGAGGCGATGGGGCTGGCGCCTGTGCTGTTCTCCGCAGAGGCCTATGGCACATGGGGCAAGCTGATCGAGGCTAGCCCGGAGCTGATGTTCGGCCCGATCCGCGACCGGTTTCGCGGCGGTCAGGCGTTCAGCGCGCCTGAATTCGTGGCGGCCTGGCAGCGGCTGGACAGCCTGCGCGCTGTCTGGGCGGCGCGGATGGCAGGATTTGACGCGGTGTTGATGCCAACCGCGCCGAATCTGCCGCCCAACGCGCAGCGCCTGCTGGAGGATGGCGACTATTACGTCACCGAAAACCTGCTGACGCTGCGCAATACCCGCGTCGGCAACCTGATGGGTCTTGCCGCGATTACCTTGCCAACGGGCGTGCCCAGCTGCGGCATCATGCTGTGCGGACAGGCAATGGGCGAGGATCGGTTGCTGCGTATCGCCAAGGCGGCGGAGGCGGCGCTGGGCTGACGCGTCGGACTTGGGTATTTCCGCCAAGAAAAAGCCCGGGTGACGCTATGATATTGGCCAGTCTGCCAAAAATGCCACAATCGGCGGCTGACCGGAATGGTTTTGCTGGACGCACCGGCGGGCAAAGGGTAGTTTTGAGGGATACGGGGCGACAATGATCCCGACCTGAGGCAGTTTTTCGATGGTATCCGAGCGGTTTCCGATTTTTGCGGCGTCTGCTGTGCTGTGTGCATGCGATTTAGATCGCACCGCTCCGCAATGCTTTATCATCAAATATCTTGCCCCTCAGGGACATGATTCAATCAGCCGGATCGGGGTCGCGCATGCGGCCCTGCCGCGGCGGGCGGGCGCATCGCGCTGCCGATGGGCACGGTAAGGACGAGGGAAGTAATGGCATATCAGACACGCGGGCGCGATCCTCTGCTGGACAGCAACATGGCGCAGGCCATCGAGAAACGCGGCAAGGAATTGCTGGGGCTGGCCCTTGTCGGCCTCGCTGCGCTGGCCGCCATGACGTTCGCGTCCTACAGCGCCGAGGATCCCAGCTGGCTGTCTGCGGTCGACACGCCCGTGCAGAACTGGCTGGGCCAGACCGGCGCGACGATTGCTGCGACGCTGATCATGGTCGTGGGCTGGGGCGGCTGGGGCGTCGCGGTGGTTCTGGCCGCATGGGGCGTCCGCTTTGTCCTGCACAAGGGACAGGAGCGGGCGATGGCCCGCGTCATCTTTGCGCCGATCTGGATCGCTGTTCTGTCGCTATATGCCGCATCGCTGACGCCGGGGGCCGAATGGTATGCCAGCCACAGCTTTGGCTTGGGCGGTATTTTCGGTGATACGGTTCTGGGCGCGATTCTGGGCGTTCTGCCGATCGGCGCCGTCATGGGGCTGAAGCTGCTGTCGCTGGTTCTGGGCATCGGCATGCTGGCGCTGGGCGCATTCGTCATGGGGTTTGAGCGGGCCGAGATGGCGCGTGGCATCAAGCTGGCTCTGCTGGGCTGTATCATGGCCTATTCGGCGTTGATCGCGCTGGCCACGCGCGGCGCATCGGGCGCAGCCTCTGCCGCGCGCAGTGCGCAGGCGCGGCGCAGCGACCGGCGGATCGTGGCGACCGACCCGCAGATGGACATGGTTCAGCCGCGTCTGGGCCGCAGCGCGCACGCCAAAGTATATGACGAGGCCGACGCGCCGGTGCTGCACGCCCCCGCACGCACGCCGGAAAAGGCATCCGGCGGCTTGCTGGGCCGGATGCCGTCGCTGATGCGCAAGCCTGAACCGCTTCCCGAGGCCGAATGGGTCGATCAGCACGCGACCGCCGAGGACCGCCCCATGCCGGGGGAGGACCGGATCAAGGAAAAGATCGCGGACGTCATCAAATCACGCGTGCGTCAGGCACCTGCCAAGACGCCTCCGCTGCCTGTCGGGGCTGGTCGCGGTGTTCGGCGCGGGCCGACGCCATTGTTGCTGGACACGGCGCGCAGCACGCGCCTGCCGGATGAGCCGCCGCTGACGGCCCCGTCCGCTGCGGTCCTGCCGCCCGAGCCGCCGCTGAGCGCATCGCGCCTCGCTGCCTCGCTGCATATCCCGCCGGCCCCGAGCCTCGAGTCCGAAGCCGTTTTCGAGGTGGATCCCTTCGAGGATGAAGCCGTCATTCTGGACGATACCGCGCCGTTGCCACCGCAGCCAGAACCCCGCGCCGCGCCCATGCCCGAGGCGAAGAAGGTCGTGCAGCATACCCAGCGCAAGGCTGTCGCCCCCTCAACCCGTGCCGCGGCCGAGGCGCAGCCCGCGTTGCAATTCGAAGAAGATACCGGCACGCAATACGAACTGCCGCCCCTCAGCCTGCTCTCCAGCCCCGACAACATCACGCGCTATCACCTTAGCGACGAGGCGCTGGAGGAGAACGCGCGGATGCTGGAGGTCGTGCTGGACGACTACGGCGTCAAGGGCGAGATCGTGTCGGTGCGCCCCGGCCCCGTCGTTACCATGTACGAGCTGGAGCCGGCGCCGGGCCTCAAGGCCAGCCGCGTTATCGGTCTGTCGGACGATATCGCGCGGTCCATGTCGGCGCTGTCGGCGCGCGTCAGCACCGTTCCGGGCCGCACCGTGATCGGGATCGAGCTGCCCAATGACAACCGCGAGATGGTCAGCTTGCGCGAGATCCTGTCGACCCGCGACTTTGGCGACGGCAACCACAAGCTGCCGCTGGCGCTGGGCAAGGATATCGGCGGCGATCCGATGGTCGTCAACCTGGCCAAGATGCCTCACCTTCTGATTGCGGGCACCACCGGTTCGGGCAAGTCGGTGGCGATCAACACGATGATCCTGTCGCTGCTCTACAAGCTGACGCCGGATGATTGCCGGATGATCATGATTGACCCCAAGATGCTGGAACTCAGCGTCTATGACGGCATTCCGCACCTTCTGAGCCCGGTCGTGACGGACCCCAAAAAGGCGGTCGTCGCCCTGAAATGGACCGTCGCCGAAATGGAAGAGCGCTATCGCAAGATGTCCAAGATGGGCGTGCGCAATATCGACGGCTACAACTCCCGCGTGGCCGACGCGCTCGGCAAGGGCGAGATGTTCAGCCGGACGGTGCAGACCGGATTTGATGACGAGACCGGCGAGCCGGTGTTCGAGACCGAAAAATTCGCGCCGGAAAAGATGCCCTATATAGTCGTCATCGTGGACGAAATGGCGGACCTGATGATGGTTGCCGGCAAGGAGATCGAGGCCTGCATCCAGCGCCTTGCGCAGATGGCGCGTGCCTCGGGTATCCACATCATCATGGCCACGCAGCGCCCGTCGGTCGATGTCATCACCGGCACGATCAAGGCGAACTTCCCCACCCGGATCAGTTTTCAGGTGACGTCCAAGATCGACAGCCGCACCATTCTGGGCGAAATGGGTGCCGAGCAGCTCTTGGGCATGGGCGATATGCTGTATATGGCCGGCGGCGCCAAGATCACCCGCTGCCACGGCCCCTTCGTCTCGGACGAGGAGGTTGAGGACGTCGTGAATAATCTCAAGGCGTATGGCCCTCCCGCCTATGTCGGCAGCGTGCTGGAAGGCCCGGACGAGGACAAGGCCAGCAACATCGACGCGGTGCTGGGCCTGTCCACCGGCGGCAATACCGAAGGCGAGGATGCGCTCTACGATCAGGCCGTGCAGATCGCGATCACTGATCGCAAATGCTCGACCTCCTATATTCAGCGCAAGCTGGCCATCGGCTATAACAAGGCCGCGCGTCTGGTCGAGCAGATGGAAGATCAGGGCGTCGTCTCGGCGGCGAACCACGTGGGCAAGCGCGAGATTCTGGTGCCGGAGCAGCAATAATGCGGTGCGCGCCCCGGCAGCGGCGGCGGGCGGTGTTTCGATGCTGGCCCGACCGGGCGGACCGGACAGGGCCTTGATAAACGAGGTATCACTTCCGATATCGGGCGCGCGCGCGGTTGTTATCGCATATCATGGCGCGGCTGGGGCAGTGTGATCCCCGAACCCGCCATAGCCCGAATCGAAAGAGGCCCGAACTCATGAGATATTTCACTGCCGCCCTCACGGCGACTGCCACCTGCCTCTGCATGGCAATGCCTGCTGCCGCCGAAAAGCTGGGCCTTGGCGAATTATCGCGATACCTCAACAGCTTTGAGACGGCCAGCGGTGCGTTTACGCAGATCAATGATGACGGCACGATCAGCCAGGGCCGCATCCTGATCAAGCGGCCCGGACGCGTGCGGTTTGAATACCAGCCGCCCGAGGACATGCTGGTCGTCGCGGATGGCGACACGGTGGGCATCATTGATGGGAAATCGAATGATGGACCTCAGGGGTATCCGCTGAACCGCACACCCCTGTCGATCATTCTGGCGCGCAATGTCGATCTGACGCGCGCGCGCATGGTTACCGGCCACACCAGCGACGGCAAGACGACGACCGTCCGCGCGCAGGATCCCGAGCATCCGGAATACGGCAGTATTGATCTGGTCTTTACCGCCGCCCCGACCGAGCTGCGCCAATGGGTCATCAACGACAGCGGCGGCAGTCGGACAACGGTGATTCTGGGGGATCTGAAAACCGGCGTGCGGATCGGCAATGACAGTTTTGTCATCCCGGGTATCGGCAGCAGCGGCACACGCGATCGATAGGGCAGGCCGCCGCCCGTTCTGGGCGGCGCTGCATTTTGTCGCAGCTTCAGGTGAGGCGCTTTAGCGATTACAGCGGCGCAGTTGCGCCTGATAGGTGGCGGCGCGCGCCTCGACCGTGCCGGCGACGCGCACCAGCCACGCCTTGTTGTTATAGCTGCCACGGCGGAATCCGGTGCGGCCCTCGTGGTAGGCCAGATAGTGATTGCGCGCGTCATACATCTGAATGCCCAATTCATCGCGCGATTTGGACATGTACCAGCCCATGAAATCGGTCGCGTCATGGATATTGTCGCGGCGCGCGCGGCGCGATCCGGCCTGGGCGATATATTCGTCCCACGTGCCGTCCAGCGCCTGACTATACCCGAACGCCGAACTTTGGCGTCCCATAGGGATAATTCCCAGCGAATAGCGGTAAGGGGTGCGCGCATCGCTGACGAATTTGCTTTCCTGATAGATGGTTGCCATCTGCACATGGGTGGGAACGCCCCAGCGCCGCTCGGCGGCGCGGAAGGCGCGGGAGTATTGTGGCCGTTCTCTCAAGATGGCGCAGGCATCCTCCATCTGACTGGGAGATTCGCCATAGCCGCCGCCGCGTCCGCAGGCCGCGACCAACAACATCAATAGAACCGCGCGAAGCTGTCTGCTCATTACTGCCTCTGCTCTCGTTATCGGGGCAGTCTGCGCTGCCTCCGGTCATGTTTTGCCAATCAGTCTACCGAGTTTTCGTCAAATGGGAAATCACGAATTTGCCCAGCCTGCCCTCTGTGGCGGCTTGGCACCGATGCGTGCCCGCCAAATTCGGCCAATGACCGCGTTGACGGACTGTTTCCGCATCCTTGTGCGATGACCATTGGACAAACCATACTTGAAACATCTAACCTCACACTTTAGAGGCTGCATTATATGCTGAAATCACGTGCGAAATATCATCTGGGCCAAGTGGTCCGTCACAAGAAGCACCCGTTTCGCGGTGTGATTTTCGACGTGGATCCGGAATTTGCCAATACCGAGGAGTGGTATGCGTCCATTCCGGAAGACAGCCGTCCGGTCAAGGATCAGCCGTACTACCACCTGTTAGCTGAAAACGATCAAAGCTATTACGTCGCGTATGTCAGCGAGCAGAATCTGGTCGTCGATTACTCAGGCGAGCCGGTCGAGCATCCCGACATCGACGATCTGTTCGGCCCCTTCCAAGATGGGCAGTACCCCCTTCATTTCCAGCTGAACTGACCGCGCAGAGACCTGCGCGGGTATTGGGTCAGTATCCCAGGGCGCAGCCGTCCTTGCGCGGATCTGACGCACCTTCCAGCACGCCATCAGGCAGGATCGCAATGGCTTGGGCGCCGCCAATCGGCTCGTCCGGGATGATCACATCGTGGCCCAGATCAACCAGCGCCGCGTGAACGGTCGCGGGGTACCCGCGCTCGACACGTAGTTTGCCGTCGGTTGCATAGCAGCGGGGCGCGTCGATGGCGGTCTGCGGGTTCATGCCGAAATCGGTCAGGTTCGAGACGAACCGCGCATGGCCGCAGGCCTGGTAAGCGCCGCCCATCACGCCGAACGGCATAGATACGCGCCCGCCCTCGCGCAGCATCCCCGGAATGATGGTGTGAAAAGGCCGTTTGCCCCCGTCCAGCTCGTTTGGGTGCCCCTCGTCCAGCGTGAACCCGGCGCCCCGGTTCTGCATCAGGATGCCAAATTTCTCCGACGCGATCCCCGAGCCGAAGCCGTGAAAGATTGAATAGATCAACGATACGGCCATGCGGTCGCGGTCGACCGTAGTAATATAAACCGTGTCCCGGTGCATCGCTTCCACCGGGGGCGCGGCAGCCTCCACGGCGCGCTTGGGATCGATCAGGCTGGCAAGGTTTCGCGCGGTGTCCTGACTCAGCATGAATTCGGTGCGCGTTGTATGGTCGGGATCGGCGATGATGCGATTGCGCGCGTCATAGGCCAGCTTGGTCGCCTCCGCCTCCAGATGTGCGCGTTCGGCGCCAAACGGGTCTAGAGCGGCAATGTCGAACTGCGCCAGAATATTCAGCATGAGGATCGCCGTCGCGCCCTGTCCGTTCGGCGGATGCTCGACCAACTCGCGGCTGCCATAGGTCCCGCTGATCGGGGTCGCCGGATCCCCGTGATGCGTAGCAAAATCGGCAGCAGTATGAACACCGCCGGCCGCCGTCAGCGCGGCCAGCATGTCGTCCGCAATCTCGCCTTCGTAGAAGGCGGCGCGGCCCTTGGCGGCAATGCGGCGCAGCACTTCGGCCTGGCCGGGCGCACGAAAAAGCGCGCCGGGCTTCGGCGGCGTGCCGCCGGGCAGGAAGTGGGTGAGCGCGTGACCCTTCAGCACATGCGCCGATTCGGCCCAATCCATCGAGACCCGTGGCGCCACTGGCACGCCGGCGTCTGCATAGTGAATGGCGGGTGCAAGCACGGCGTCCAGCCCCAGCCTGCCGTGTCGGTCGCTCAGATGGCAGAACGCGTCGACGGCGCCGGGTATGGTGACCGCATCGGCGGTGTATAGTGGCACGGCGGACTGGTTCGCGCCCCGCAATGCCGCACCGCTTGCGCCCGCCGGCGCGCGGCCGGAGCCGTTGAAGGCACGCACCTCGTCGCTGCCCCCCTCGCTCCACAGAACAAAGCAATCGCCGCCGATCCCGGTCATTTGCGGCTCGCAGATACCCAGCAGGACGGCGCCGGCGATGGCCGCGTCCATCGCGTTTCCACCGCGTTCCAGAATGTCGATAGCGGTCTTTGCGGCCAACGGATGGGACGTGGCGCACATGCCGTTCGTTGTCAGAACCGGCGACCGGCCCGGTAAGTGAAAGTCGCGCATCGAAGGCCCTTTCGCGTGTCAGAGAGGAAACCCTAAAGCGGATCGGGCAAAAGGAAAATACCACCTGCGCCCGGATGCGAAAGACCACGCTTGGAGCGTCGCGTCGCTTGCGGGGTACGATCTGCTGGAACTTCCAGACAACCTCGGCGCCGCCCGCGGGATGAGGCTGCCGGACGCTGCACCGAGGGATGCTGTTGCAGCCACAGACGTGGTCATGAATGCGCAGTCTGCATTCAGGGAAAAAGGCCCGGGGCCCGTTCGCGGCACATGAAGTTTTGGACGCATTTCCGCAGTGACGCGTCACGCAGTCTCGCAATTATCTCTGCGTCTGTTTTCTTTAACGGTCGGATCGCGCCGCGTCCGTGCCGGGTGCGAAAAACGAGATGTGCAGACATAGATGGTTTTCGTCGGCGTGGCGCGTGTAGCATAAACATTCTGTCAATGTTCGGATCAGGAACCAGCCAAAGCCGCCTTCGGGAAGAGAGCGCTTGGTGCCGCGCAATGGCGGCAGCTGCCCGGAGGGCGGGCACAGCTCCGGCAGGGCGGTGCCCGTATCGACGATCTGCGCTGTCAGGCTGTGGTGGCCGGGCGTCAGGGTCACGCGGACCACGCCGGCCTCGGTCGCGGCAAAGGCGTGTTCGGCGATGTTGTTCAGCGCCTCTGCCAGTACGATTTCGGCAGTTCCGCAAGCATCCGCGTCAAAGCCGGCGTCGCCCAGAAAGTCGCGCATATCTGCCAGCCCGGCCCGAACGCCCTGCTCGGTCGCCAGAACATGGAAAAGTTTTCGCTCTAGTCGGGGCGTTTTGCGCGCGCCTCCGGGCTCGCCGGCGCGGTGCCGGGCCCGGCGCGTCATCCGGCCTGCCGCGATATCGCATCCTCCAGCGATGCGTGGATGACAAAGATCGAATTCATGCGCGTAAGGCGAAATACCTTGGCCACGTCCGGCGTCAGGCATGCTAGATCGAGCCGTCTGCCGGGGCCCGTCATCTTGAGCGCGGCGACAATCGCGCCCAAGCCGCTGGAATCGATGAATTGCACTTGCCCGAGGTCCAGAACGACGTGGTCGTCCCCTTCGGCCGTCATCGCGCGCATTCCATCCTTGAACGCGATGGCCTGAGCGGCATCGATTCGCGGGGCGTTTACGGTAATAAGGTGATAGGGGCCGTGCCGGCTGCTTTCGAGGTCCATGTGCGCTCCGCTGAGTGATGACGTGTCTGGCCAGACTAGGTGCAAAACCTTACCAATCGGTTTGCGCCGCCCGAAAAACAGCGCCCTTCGCGCTTGCCCATGATTTCAAGCTGTGGTTTTCGCGTCAAAGGCGGCGCAGAGTGGCCTGATTTTCAACCGGCACTCAGTACACAAGGACAGGATTGCCATGCGAATTGACTATGATGAAAAGGCCAGAACGCTCGCCGCCCTGACGACGGGCGAGCAGGATGTGATCGCACTGATGGCCACCATGGCGTGCGAATTGCACCATGCCGACGACCGATTCGACTGGACCGGTTTTTACCGCGTGACCCAGCCCGAAGTGCTGCGAATAGGGCCGTATCAGGGTGGGCATGGCTGCCTGGTTATTCCGTTTTCACGCGGAGTTTGCGGTGCCGCCGCCCGGACGGGGGAGGTGCAGCTGGTGGATGACGTGAACGCCTTCGACGGGCATATCGCCTGCGCCAGTTCCACCCGGTCCGAAATCGTCCTGCCGGTGCGCGGCAGGGACGGCGCGTTGATCGGGGTGCTGGATATCGACAGCAACCAGCCGTCGGCGTTCGATCAGGCAGATGTCGACGGGCTGACAATGCTACTGCGCCAGACCTTCGGCGGTTGATCCGGACAGCGTGAAATTTTCGTTGCTTTTTTCAGCGCGCTAGGCCAGCGTGAAATTATTGCAGTTATTTTCACGAAGCGAGTCCCGTGTGACCCTAGCCCCGCATGCCTTTCAGCGCACCCTTGGCGCCGATCTGCGCGCCCTGCGCAAGGCGCGGGGCGTGACGCTGGCCGATCTGGCGCAGCAATTGGGCAGATCCGTCGGCTGGCTGAGCCAGGTCGAGCGGGACCTTTCCGAGCCATCCGTGGCCGACCTGCGCAGTATCGCGGCGGTGCTGGATGTGTCGCTTTCGCTGCTCTTTGACCATTCCAGCGCGCAAGAGGGCGAGGCGGGGTATATCGTGCGCCGCAATGCCCGCCGCCCCATCGGCAAAGGCAAACCCGGCCTGACCGAAGAGCTGCTGTCGCCTGACCTCACCGATGAGTTCGAGATGGTCCACTCCACCTTTGACCCCGGCGCGCACGCCGCCGCGCCGCAAGGGCGCCCGACGCAGGAGGTGGGCTATATGCTGTCCGGGCGTCTGGATCTGACGATCGCGGGCCGCCAATTCACGGTGAGCGCCGGTGACAGCTTTCGCATCCGGGGGGAGCCGTTCGAGTGGCACAATCCCTATGACATTCCCGCCGTCGCGATCTGGGTGATCGCGCCACCTGTTTACTGAGCACAGCAAGGAGACGCAGCAGATGAGCACTTTTCCCAGCACGGCCCGCGTGGTCATCATCGGCGGCGGCGCGGTCGGCGCGTCCGGCCTCTATCATCTGGCCAAGGCTGGCTGGACCGATTGCGTTCTGCTTGAGAAAAACGAGCTGACGGCGGGCAGCACCTGGCATGCAGCAGGGAACTGCCCGACGTTCTCGACCTCTTGGGCGATCATGAACATGCAGCGCTATTCGACCGAGCTGTATCGCGGGCTGTCGGATGCAGTGGACTACCCGATGAACTACCACGTCACCGGCTCGATCCGGCTGGGCCATTCTGACGAGCGTGTGCAGGAATTCCAGCGCGCCTGCGGCATGGGGCGCTATCAGGGCATGGACATGGAAATGCTGACGCCCGAGGAGGCGAAGGCGCGCTATCCGTTCATGGAAACGCATGATCTGAAAGGCGTTCTGTTTGATCCCAATGACGGCGATATCGACCCCAGCCAGCTGACACAGGCACTGGCCAAGGGGGCGCGCGATCTGGGCGCGCGGATCGAGCGGTTCTGCCCGGCGACAGGCGTGACGCGGGACGGGAGCGAATGGGTCGTGCATACCCACAAGGGCGACATCCGCTGCGAATTCGTGGTGAACGCGGCGGGGTATTACGCGCAGAAGGTTGGCGAATGGTTCAAGCCCTATGGCGGGCGCACCGTGCCGATGATGGTGATGAGCCATCAATACCTTCTGACCGACGAGATCCCCGAGATTGCCGAATATACCGCCAAGCACGGCAAGCTGCCGCTGATGCGCGACGTCGACAGCTCTTACTATCTGCGGCAGGAAAAGACCGGCCTGAACCTTGGCCCGTACGAACGGAACTGCAAGGCGCATTGGATCACGCCCGAAGACCCATTCCCCGAAGATTTCAGCTTCCAGCTCTACCCGGACGATCTGGAGCGGCTGGAATGGTATATCGAGGATGCGATGGCGCGGGTGCCGCTGCTGGGGCAGGTGGGCATCAACAAGGTCATCAACGGCCCGATCCCCTACGCGCCCGACGGCCTGCCGCTGCTTGGCCCGATGCCCGGCGTGCGGAATGCGTTTGAGGCGTGCGTCTTTACCTTCGGCATCAGCCAGGCGGGCGGTGCGGGCAAGGTGTTGGCCGAATGGATCACCGAAGGCGCGACCGAATGGGATATGTGGGCCGTCGATCCGCGCCGCTACACCGATTACACCGACAGCGATTACTGCATCCAAAAGGGGATGGAGGTCTACGGCCACGAATATGCCATGCATTTCCCGTGGCATGAATGGCCCGCCGGACGCGACAAAAAGCTGGGGCCGAACGACGATATCGTGCGCGAGCTGGGCGGCGTGATGGGCGCCTATAACGGGTGGGAGCGGGCCAACTGGTTCGCCAAGCCCGGCGATGATCTGAGCGATGAGAGCACCCAGACATGGAACCGCGAGGGGCCATGGGCGCAGCGCATCCGTGAGGAATGCGAGGCGGTCCGCGACCATTGCGGCGTGCTGGACCTGCCCGGATTTTCGCGCTTCTGGGTGCGGGGCGAGGGCGCGGATGAGTGGCTGCGCGGATTTGTCACCGGGGCCTTGCCCAAGGTTGGGCGCATGAACCTCGTCTATGTGGCCGACAATCGTGGCCGCATCCTGACCGAGCTGTCGTGCATCCGGCTGGCCGAGGATAGTTTCATCCTCATTACAGCGGCCACCGCGCAGTGGCATGACGGCGAGCTGATCCGCCGCAGCGTTCCCAAGGGTGTCAGCGTCGAGGAAACCACCACCGAACGGTCCGCTCTGATCGTCACCGGGCCGCAGAGCCGCGCGATCCTCGAGCCTCTGACAGACGCGGATCTGACGCTGCCATGGCTCAACCACCAGCACTGCACGGTCGCAGGGCGCAAGGGGTTTTTGATCCGCGTCAGCTTTGCCGGGGAACTGGGCTGGGAAGTGCATGCCGCCAACGAGGATATGCCCGATATCTACCGCGCCATTCTGGATGCGGGGGCCAAGCCCTTTGGCATGTATGCGCTGAACTCCCTTCGCATTGAAAAGGGCTATCGCGCGTGGAAGGGCGATCTGAGCACCGATTACTCGATGCTGGAGGGCGGGCTGGACCGCTTTGTCAAACTGGACAAGCCGCAGGATTTCCCCGGCAAGGCGGCGTTGATGAAGGAGAAACAGCAGGGCAGCGCCAAACGTTTCGTCACGCTGATCGTCGATGCCGGGGATGCCGACGCGCCCTATATGTCGACGCTCTGGCAGGACGGCGACGTGGTGGGCGAGACGACCAGCGGCGCTTGGGGCTACCGCGTGAATGCCTCGATCGCGCTGGGCATGGTCCGCGCGGATCTGGCGGTTCCGGGCACGGAACTGGAGGTGGAGATCTACGGTGAGCGGTGCAAGGCCACGGTGCAGCCGGATGCGCCGCTGTGGGATCCCGAAAACGAGAGGATACGCGCATGAAACTGGACGACAGCGCGCAGGCGTTGATTGCGACCTTCCCGCTTGGCTTTGTTGCGACGGTCAGGCCGGATGGCCGCCCGGCGGTCAGCCCCAAGGGCACGTTTCTGGTGCTGGACCACATGACTGTCGGCTTTGGCAACATCCGCTCGCCCGGCACGCTGGCCAATCTCCGGCACGCGCCCTACGCGGAGGTCAATTTCATCGACCAGTGGAAGCGCAAGGGCCTGCGCCTGAGCGGTCCCGCCCGCATCGCGGAGGAAGGGACGGCAGAGTTTACCGCGCTGATTGGCCTTTGGCAGGCGAAATGGGGCGATCTGGCCGACCGCATCACCGATTTGGTGCTGATCGACGTCGAAGACGCCAGCGAAATGACCACCCCGCCCTACGATGACGGCGTCACCGAAGAGGAGATGATCGCCGCTTACAAGGCGAAATTTGCCGAGATATACCCATGACGGACATCATCCTGCTGGACGGCTCCATCGGGCAGGAAATCGTCAAGCGCGCAGGCAGCGCGCCGACGAACCTGTGGTCCACCAGCGTCATGATGGACCATCCCGGACTGGCCACCGGGCTGCATCGCGACTATTTCAATGCGGGCGCGACCATCGCCAGCACCAACACCTACGCGCTGCACCGCGACCGTCTGGCCCGCGCGGGGATCGAGGACAGCTTTGCCGCGCTGATCACCTGCGCGCTGGACGAGGCTGGCGCGGCGCGCGATGCCCACGGCACTGGCCGTATCGCGGGCACGCTGGGGCCGCTGGGCGCGTCCTACCGCCCCGATATCTGCCCCGCGCCCGAGGTGGCGGCGCCCGCCTATGCCGAAATCGCGGCGATGATGGCAGGCCGCGTCGATCTGCTGCTGATCGAAAGCGCCGCATCGGTGGAGCAGGCCGAGGGCGCGTTGCTGGGCTGCGCGGATGCGGATTGCCCCGTGTGGCTGGCGGTGACGGTGATGGACGACGATGGCACGCGCCTGCGCTCGGGCGAGGATCTGGCCGATCTGGCAGGCGTCGTCGCCCGCCATGCCCCCGATGCCCTGCTGATCAACTGCACCCGTCCCGAGGCCGTGGCCGCCGGGCTGGCAATCCTGCGCGGCTTTGGCCTGCCATTCGGCGCCTATGCCAACGGGTTCGACCATATCACCGCAGCGTTCCTGGAGGACGCGCCGACCGTCGATGCGCTGGAGGCCCGGCGCGATCTGACGCCCGCACTCTATGCCGATTTCGCGATGAGCTGGGTCGCCCAAGGCGCCACCATTGTCGGCGGCTGCTGCGAGGTCGGCCCGGCCCATATCACCGAACTGGCCGCGCGGCTGCGCGCCGCCGGTCACACCATCGTCTGAACCTCTGGCGCCAAGGAGCCTGCATCATGGATCTGCCCACATCGGCCCGCGTGGTCATCATCGGCGGCGGCGTCGTCGGCTGCTCGGTCGCCTACCATCTGGCGAAACTAGGCTGGAGCGACGTGGTCCTGCTGGAGCGTAAACAGCTGACATCGGGCACCACATGGCACGCGGCGGGCCTGATCGGCCAGCTGCGCGCATCCAGCAACATGACCAAGCTGGCGCGCTATTCGGCAGAATTATACACCGGGCTTGAGGCCGAAACCGGCGTCGCCACGGGCTTTCGTCAGGTCGGATCGGTCTCGGCCGCGCTGACGGGCGAGCGGCTGGAAGAGATGTATCGTTCGGCCGCGATGGCGCGCGCCTTTGGCGTGCCGGTCGAGGAACTGTCCCCCGCCGAGGTCAAGGAGCGATATCCGCATCTGAACATGGACAGTGTCACGGGCGGCGTCTGGCTGCCCACAGACGGGCAGGCCGACCCCGCCAACATCGCGTTGGCCCTGGCCAAGGGCGCGCGCCAGCGCGGTGCAAAGGTGCAGGAGCGGGTGCGCGTGACCGGGGTTGCGCGCAAGGGCCGCCGCGTCACCGGCGTCGACTGGGCCAGCGACGACGGCAAGGATAGCGGGCATATCGAGGCCGAGATGATCGTCAACTGCGCCGGTATGTGGGGGCACGAAGTGGGCCGCATGGCGGGCACCAACGTGCCGCTGCAAGCCTGCGAGCATTTCTACATCGTGACCGAGCCGATAGATGGCCTGACCCAGATGCCGGTCCTGCGCGTGCCTGACGAATGCACCTATTACAAGGAAGACGCGGGCAAGATGTTGGTCGGCGCGTTCGAGCCCGTCTCGAAGCCCTGGGGCATGAATGGCATCCCCGAGACGTTCGAATTCGACCAGCTGCCCGAGGATTTCGACCATTTCGAACCGATTCTGGAGGCCGCCTGCAACCGCCTGCCGATGATGGCGACGGCGGGGATACATACGTTCTTCAACGGGCCGGAATCGTTCACGCCCGACGACGCCTATCATCTGGGCCTCGCGCCCCAGATGGATAACGTGTGGGTCGCGGCGGGTTTCAACTCCATCGGGATCCAGTCGGCGGGTGGCGCGGGCCATGCGCTGAGCCAGTGGATGGACAGCGGCGAAAAACCGTTCGATCTGGGCGATGTGGATATCGCGCGCATGCAGCCCTTTCAGGGCAACAAGACCTATCTGTTCGAGCGTTCCACCGAAACGCTGGGCCTGCTCTATGCCGATCACTTTCCGTACCGCCAGAAGGCGACGGCGCGCGGCATCAGGCGCACGCCGTTTCATGCGCAATTGCTGGAGCAGGGCGCGGTGATGGGCGAGGCCGCAGGCTGGGAGCGGGCCAACTGGTTCGCCGGGCCGGGGCAGGAGCGCGAGTATCGCTACAGCTGGAAGCGGCAGAACTGGTTCGAAAATGCGGCCGCCGAGCACCGCGCGATCCGGGGCGGGGTGGGCATGTATGACATGTCCTCCTTCGGCAAAGTTCGCGTCGAAGGGCCGGATGCCGAGGCGTTTCTGAACTACATCGGTGGCGGCGATTTTTCCGTCCCGGTCGGGCGCATCGTTTATACGCAATTCCTGAATTCGCGCGGCGGGATCGAGGCGGACGTGACTGTTACGCGGCTGTCGGAGGCGGCCTATCTGGTCGTCACCCCCGCTGCCACGCGGCTGGCCGACCAGACACGGATGGAGCGTTTGCGCGGCGATCATCAAGTGGTGATTACCGATGTGACGGCGGGCGAGGGCGTGCTGGCCGTCATGGGGCCGAAGGCGCGGGAGGTGCTGCAGGCGGTGTCGCCGGGTGACTTCTCGAACGAAGTGAACCCCTTCGGCACGGCGCAGGAGATCGAGCTGGGCATGGGCCTGGCCCGCGTGCACCGCGTGAGTTACGTGGGCGAGCTGGGCTGGGAGGTCTATGCAAGCGCCGACATGGCCGGTCACGCATTCGAGGTGCTGCTGGAGGCCGGGCAGGCGCACGGGCTGCGGCTGTGCGGCATGCATGCGATGGACAGTTGCCGTATCGAAAAGGGCTTTCGCCATTTCGGGCATGATATCACCTGCGAGGATCACGTGCTGGAGGCGGGGCTGGGCTTTGCCGTCAAGACGGGCAAGCCCGATTTCATCGGGCGTGATGCGGTGCTGCGCAAAAAGGAAGCAGGGCTGGACGCGCGCATGGTGCAGTTCCGCCTGACGGACCCCGAGCCGCTGCTCTATCATAACGAGCCTTTGCTGCGGGACGGGCAGATCGTGGGCTATGTCAGCTCGGGCGCCTATGGGCATCATCTGGGCGGTGCGATCGGCATGGGCTATGTGCCGTGCAAGGGCGAAAGCGCGGCGGATGTTCTGGCCTCCGGCTATGAGATCGACATCGCCGGCAGCCGGGTTCCCGCCGAGGCCAGTTTGCGGTCGATCTATGATCCCGGCGGCGCGCGCACCAAGGCTTAGCCGAGCGCGATTTGTGCGGCGGCGGTGTTTGAGTATTTTTGGAACATTGAAAGTCAGGCCGCGCTTCTGGACCCTTCGGCGGCGGCGCTGTAAGGCGGGGCATGCAATCAGACTATATGCCCCCCGATACGCCGCTATCCGTGCTTCATGAGGATTATGAAGTGTTGGCCGTGGACAAGCCTGATGGGTTGCTCTCGGTTCCCGGCAAGGGGGCGCATCTGGCCGATTGCCTGCTGAGCCGCGTGCAGGCTGCGTTTCCCACGGCGCTGCTCGTGCACCGGCTGGATCGGGACACCTCCGGGGTGATGGTGTTCGCGCTGACGCCGCATGCGCAGCGGTTCTTGTCCAGGGAATTCGAGGATCGTCGCACGCGCAAGACCTATGTTGCGCGCGTGGCGGGGCGGCTGGAGTCAAAGGCGGGGGCGGTCGATCTGCCGCTGATCGTGGATTGGCCGAACCGGCCGCGCCAAATGGTCTGCCATGACACCGGCAAGCCGTCGCTGACGGAGTATCGCGTTCTGAAGGCGGCAGAGGATGAAAGCCGCGTCCGGCTATGGCCGAGGAGCGGGCGCACGCATCAGCTGCGCGTTCACATGCTGGCTCTGGGGCACCCGATTCTGGGCGATCCGCTTTATGCGCCGGACGCCGCGTATCATCGGATGATGCTGCATGCCGAGGAGTTGCGCATCAACCACCCCGAAAGCGGGCGGGGCATGTCGTTTCGCGCCAAGGCACCGTTCTAGGATTTCAGCACGCGGTCGGTCAGGTTCCCGCGGGTGGCGATGATTGCCTTTAGCGCGTCAGCCAACTGCGGATCGCCTTGTTGCAGGAGCGCCAATTCGTCCAGCCGATTGGCGGCAACGAGGTGCAGGGCGTCCATGCGCGGCGTGCCGTCGGGGTGGCGCGGCAGGCGGGCGACGGGCTGGATGATCTCGGGGCGCGGCGCGGGAGCGAGCGTGGCGAGGGCCTGGGCATCGAGGGACGTTTCGACGAACGCATAGAGGCCGACGCCCTTGGCTGGCAGCGCATAGGTGCTGAGCGCGACGTCTGATACCTGCGGATGGGCCAGCAGCGCCGCTGTCAGGGCAGGGCCGTCACGGTCGATGCGGTCCTCGGTGCCTTCGCCGTCGGACCAGTTCATCAGGCGGCGGGTGATGAAATTATACGCGCGCTTGCCGGTTGCCATCCAGATGCGCGACGGCAGCGCCTTTTGCGCCAGCATGTTACGCTCGGACGGGGTCAGCAGGTGGGGCGCATAGGCGCGTTTCTGTTTCAGCAGGTGCCGCAGATCCTCGCGGGCCATCACGCGGAACAGGCGGCCGCGGCGGCGATGGACCGATGCCAGCTGAAAATCGATCACGGCGGCGCGGCCATCCGGTGTCATCAGCCAGTTCTGCGGTTTGGCAATGTCGTTATGCGTAACCCCGGCGTGGCGCATTTCGCGCAATAGTCTCTTGGCGTCGCGATACCATGCCGGGTCGGCCGGTTTGGCCAGTTGCAGCGGCGTGCCTTGGGTCCAGCTGCGCAGGAGGCCGGTGCGGTCGACGCGCACCAGTGCAGGGCAACCCTCGATCCCCTCAACCGCGTGCAGGCCCCGGATTTCCTTGCGCGCCAGCGCCCAGGCGAGGGGGCGCGCGTAGAAGGGGACGGTGTCGAGTTTGCGCAGCACGACGGGGAAATCCGGGATGCCTTCCAGGTGGCCGGAAATCGTCTCGGAGAAAATGTCGCGCTTGTGGACCGTCTCCGGCACGAAGCGGGCGTTGGCGATGTCGCGGGATTGGTTCAATGACTTGGCTTCCATTTGTGCGGCCTGCAGCCTCGCCGGTTAATGTGAGGGCTGGCCGAAGAGTGCCGCCAATGTGCCGCGAAGAAAAGCCGCCCGTTTGACACGGCGGACCTTCGACGAGAGCATGGCCGGGGATATGATCCGCGCCAGCGCTTGCCCGACGGCACGACTGCGGGCCAGCGGGCGATGATGCTTTTGCATGGTGTAAAGACGGGACCAGCCCATATGCCATGCCTTGACGCGCTCGACCGCAATACGCGGCCCTGACGATGATGCGCCGCCGCTGTGATTGACCCGCGCGCCATCCACCAGAACAAGCGGGCAGGCGTTTTGGCGCAGGCGCACGGCAAGGTCGTCATCTTCGTAAAACAGGAAGATTGCGGGATCAAACCCACCCACCTTGTCGAAATCGCGCTTGCGCATGAAGATCGCGGCGCCTGTCAGTATGGTCAGATCGTCGCCTGCGGCGGGGCCGCTGCGGGGCATGTATTCGGAGCGCGGGATAAGGTCGCTCTTGCGTTTCATCACGCGGTCGCCGGTATCGTCCAGTATACGAGGGTTGAATGCGCCCGCGTTGGGGTGTTGCGCGGCGGCTGCCAGAAGGGCCTCCAGCGTGTTTTCGGCCAGCACCGTGTCAGGGTTCAGGAACAGCATGAATTCCGTTTTCACGGCTGCAGCGCCCGCATTACAGGCGCGGCCGAACCCGAGGTTTCGACCGTTTTCAATCAGTTTCACGCGTGGCCGTTCCGCCAGATCACGGATTTGCTCCACATCGGTCGATCCGTTGTCGACGATGACGACGGGGCAGACATCCGGAACCGATGCCAGCATGTTTCCCAGCACTGCCGCGCTGTTGAAGCTGACCGTGACGATTGTCACGCTGGACAAATCACGGCTCATGTCTTGGGCGCGGCCATCGGGGCGCCGCTGCTGTGCGAGAAACGCCTGACGGCACTGCGATATCTGCCACGCTGAATTTCACGGTGCAGCTTCTCGACCAGTCCGCGATTGTGCGTTTGAATCGTGCTGCCAGCCAGTTCTTCGTCGATATGCGCCACACCCGATGGATAGACAGTCGATGGAATCAGGCCGGTGAACCAATGGCTTTGAACGAATGTATCGATCGGGCGATCGAATGTCTTGCAATCCTGGATCAGGCGGGCGGCGCCGTCGCGGCTGACCAGTTGCGCAGTGGCGCCGAGGCCGGGATTTTCCGCCTGGACAAGCGTCGCACCGGCCTGCTGATCAATCGGCCTCAACCGGCCTTTGGGCGCACGGGTAGACATCTTGATGTATCCAAGCCTGCCGACATGCTTCAACCCCAGATCGCGGGCCGACGCGAAGAGCGGCTGGTCCAAAGCCACGTCGTCTTCGAGGATCAAAGCCGCGTCCAGATCGCGCTCGACGATCGCGGACCAGATTTGGCGGTGGCTGAGAAAAGCGCCGATTTCGCCGTTGCGTAGGTGAAACGGATAATGCGGCCTGAACAGGCGGGGCCGGTAAACCGCGTCTATCTGCTCTGCCGATAGCTCGGCCCCGTCCACTGCGGGCCAGATTTCACCATCCAGCCCGCAGGTCTCCAGGAGCTTCTGCGCATTCCCTCTGCGCTCGGCAGCGCGGCCAAGATGCAGGACGAATGCGCAGACTTTCATCTCAGACCGCCGGATCGTAGCCTGAGATCGACTTGACCTCGATGAAGTCCTCAATGCCCCACGGACCGCCCTCGCGGCCATTGCCGGACTGCTTCATTCCGCCAAAGGGTGCGCCCATGCCGCGGCTCTGGCCGTTGATTTCGACCATGCCGGCGCGCAGGGCGCGGGCGACGCGGGCGGCGCGGGACTTGTCCTGCGTCTGAACATAATCGGTCAGGCCGTAGGGGGTGTTGTTGGCGATGTAGATGCCTTCCTCTTCGTCCTCGAAGGGAATGATCGACAGGACCGGGCCAAAGATTTCCTCACGGGCGACGATCATGGCGTTGTTCACATCGGCAAACACCGTCGGCTTGACGTAGAAGCCGCGGTTCAGACCGTCGGGGCGCCCGGTGCCGCCGGCGACAAGGCGCGCGCCCTCGTCGATGCCCTTCTGGATCAGGTCCTGGATCTTGTTGAACTGCGCCTCGTTCACGACGGGACCGATGTGATCGCCTTCCTCGCTGGCCGGCCCGACCCTGATCGAACTGGCGACCTTGGTGGCGGTTTCGACCGCCTGATCATAGATCTCGCGCTGCACAATCATGCGGGTCGGTGCGTTGCACGACTGGCCCGAGTTGTTCATGCAGTGACGCACGCCGCGTTCGACCGCGTCCGCATCTGCATCGGCAAACACCAGGTTGGCGCCCTTGCCGCCCAGCTCCAGGCTGACGCGTTTCAGCGTGTCGGCGGCGGCCTTGGAGATCAGGATACCCGCGCGGGAGGAGCCGGTGAAGCTGATCATGTCGACATCTGCATGTTCGGTCAGCAGCGTGCCGACACCGGGCCCATCGCCATTGATCAGGTTGAACACGCCGGGGGGGAAGCCCGCCTCGTCCATCATTTCGGCAAAGAGCATCGCTGAGAGGGGCGATTCCTCGGACGGCTTCAGCACCATGGTGCAGCCTGCGACGGCCGCGGCCACCACCTTGAGCGTGACCTGGTTCATCGGCCAGTTCCACGGCGTGATCAGGGCGGCGACGCCGATCGGCTCGTTACGGATATAGCTGCCGGGGGTGTCGGGATCATGCTGATGCTCGAACTCATACGCCTTGGCAGCGGCCAGAAACGCGGCGATGTGGCCCGCGCCTGCGGCGGTCTGCTGCTCGCGCGCCAGTTCAATCGGCGCGCCCATTTCAAGGCTGATCGCCTGCGCCATATCCTCGGCGCGGGCCTCGTAAACCTCCGCCAGCTTTTCGACCAGCGCGATCCGCTCGGCGGGGGGCGTGTTCATCCAGTCGGGAAAGGCGGCCTTGGCGGCGGCAACGGCGGCATCCACGTCGCCGTCACAGCCCAGCGTGATGATCGCGCAGGGCTCTTCGGTCGAGGGGTTGATGACGGGGTGATCGCGCTCCTGCGCCGGATCAGACCAGTTGCCGTTGATATAGAACTGACGTTTCTCGATCATGTCGTGTCTCCCTTTGAGTATTGCTTGTGCGGGATCAGGTCTTCCGGCGTCTCGCCCGCTGCTTGGGATCAGACATAGTCTCCGCGCTGGCGGGCTGCAAGACGGGCAGGCGCCGCGCCTTGCCGCATCTTGAGGGGGTGCAAATTGCGCTGCGGGCGCCTATCTTGCGGCCAAAGACACCGAGCAACCATGAAAGGACAGTACAATGGCATTGCGCATCAACGACATCGTGCCCGATTTTACCGCCGACACGGACAAAGGCCAGATCAAGTTTCACGATTTTATCGGGGATAACTGGGCGATCCTGTTCTCGCACCCCAAGGATTTCACGCCGGTCTGCACCACGGAATTCGGCGCCGTCGCCCGGCTGGCGGACGAATGGGAAAAGCGCGGCACCAAGGTGATCGGCATTTCCGTCGACGGCGTCGAGGAGCACAAGCAGTGGAAAGGCGATATCGAGAAGGTCGCAGGCACCAAGGCCGGCTTTCCGATCGTCGCCGATGAGGATCTGGAAGTGTCCAAGGCGTTCGACATGCTGCCCGCCGAGGCCTATTTGCCCGACGGCCGCACCCCCGACGACAGCGCGACCGTGCGCGCCGTTTTCATCATCGGCCCCGACAAGAAGCTGAAGCTGTCGATGACCTATCCGATGAACGTCGGCCGCAATTTTGCCGAGGTGCTGCGCGCGCTCGATGCGCTTCAGACTGCGGCGAAGAATACGGTGGCGACCCCGGCCGATTGGCAGGTGGGCGAGGATGTCGTGATTCCGACATCAGTCAGCAACGAGGATGCCAAGGCAAAATACGGTGATTTCGAAACCGTGCTGCCCTACCTGCGGATGACCAAGCTGAAGGGCTGAATTCAGACGTTTCACATGCTGCAAAGGCCCCGGCGTAATGTCGGGGCCTTTTTCGTAACCGGCCTAGTTTACTAACGCCTCCAGCGTTGCGGTGGCTGCGGTTTTGCTGTTGCAAAGGCTGCAAACCACGCCCCTTTATCGGGTGGCGCTTATGCGCAATCTGCCGCCCAAGGTGTCGGGCAAGTGGCGAAATACCGCCAAGGGCAGCGGCAAGAGGGTTGCCAAAACCCGCCTTGATCTGCCCAAAGAGGTTACAGATTCCCTACGAGAGTCCTCGGATCATGATGCTACGCGCCATTATTGCCGCCTCGCTGCTGTTCACGGCGGCCTGTGCCGGCACCCAGCCCAAGACCGCGCCAACCATTTCGACAAGCTCGACCATGCAGCTTCACCCCGGCGAGACGCCGCAGATCCGCACGTTGGTGAACAAATACGCCGACCATTATCAGGTGCCCCGCCAGCTGGTGCACAAGGTTATCCAGCGCGAGAGCGACTATCGCCCCGGCGCGCGCAACGGCCCCTATATGGGCATGATGCAGATCCTGCCCGCCACCGCGCGCGGCATGGGCTTTGCCGGGCGCGACAGCGATCTGCTGGACGCCGAGACGAACCTGCACTTTGCCGTCAAATACCTGCGCGGCGCATGGCTGGTGTCGGACGGCGATCAGGACAAGGCCGTAATGTGGTACGCCAGAGGCTACTACTATGAGGCCAAGAACCGCTGCCTGCTGGTAGAAACGGAGCTGAAACAGCGTGAGCTGGCCAAGCATTGCCGCTGAGGCCGATCGCCGTCTGCACGGCATTGAGCTGGGTTTGAAGCAAATGCGCGGTACTTGATGTTTGATCGGCTGGCCTGCCTGCGGTAGTGTCAATTTATCGGGCCAGAATGGCCGGAACTTTATCCAGAGACACGTGTGGTGCATTGGGAGCACGTGGGGTGGCGGAGGGTTTCGGTTGTATGAATCGGAACCCTCCGTTTAATTCTGCACCCTGGCCCAATCAGATATTCACGTCCTGACATGATCCCTGAACGCCAAAGGCCCCGCGAACGGGGCCTTCGTGTTATGCGCAGCTGGATTGGTCTATGAGAGCTTATTCGGCCTTCAACTCATTCGTGCATTTGCGCACCTCATAGAGGGCATTGCTGGCGCCGCTCATGTCCACGATGTAGGCATCCGGCGTTTCGGGGAATGCGATCAGCTCTTTGCCGATCTCGATATCTTTGACGAACTCCGGGTTGTTGACCAGAATATAGCCGCCCGCGTATCCGTCCTCGATGCTGGGGCCCATGCCGGTCGCCTCGCCGACATAAAGGTTGTCGTTCACCAGCACCGCGATTTCCTGCGTGGGCGGAACGTCGGGCGCCTGCTGTGAGAAGAGGCCCAAGTAGCCGGCCGTCTCGTCTTCGGCAAAGCCGAACTGGACGATCGCGCCGGACTCGCTTTTGTAGGATGCAAAGCACAGGCCGCGGGTTTCGTTCTTGCGAACATGCCATGCGCCCGCCTTGCGGAACTCAGAGATTTCGTCACCGCGCGTCGGCAGAATGTCCTGTGCCGCAGCGGCAAAGGGGGCGGCGCAGGCCAGGGCGATTGCTGTCAGGGCAGGGGTAAGCTTGATCATGTCGGTCACTCCGTTTTTACAACAAAACGCGCCCGTCGATGTGGCGCGCTGGGCCTGCGCGGGTCGTAGGCTGCGCGAGGCTTCGATACATCAACGACCGGTGGTGCGATAAGTTCCCCCGGCGCCAAGCTTCTCACCAGCCCTCGATGCCGCCCATCTGGCAAATGATCTGCCAGGCTTCGGGCGTGACGGGCTGCACCGACAGGCGCGGCTGGCGCACCAGCGCCATATCGGCAAGGCGCGGATCGGCCTTTACGGCCTCTAGCGTCACAGGCGTTGGCAGGGGCGCCAGCGCGCGGATGTCGACACATTCCCAGCGCGGATCGTCTGTCGTGCTGTCAGGATGCGCCTCGGCGCAGACCTCGACAATGCCGACCACGGCCTTTTCATCCTCGGTGTGGTAGAAAAAGCCGCGATCGCCGAGCGCCATTTCGCGCATGAAATTGCGCGCCTGATAGTTGCGCACGCCGTCCCACTGCTCGCCCGCGTCGCCGCGCTTGACCTGATCGTGCCAGCCCCAGACGGACGGCTCGGATTTGAATAGCCAGTATCGCATGGCCCTCAGATCACCTTGTTCCAGTGTATCAATTCGACAGACTCGAACAGCCCGGCCTTGCCGTAGGGGTCCATTGCCACCCAGCCTTCGGCGGCGGCCATGTCGGCCACGTCCAGCACCACGAGCGAGCCGCACATATGCCCGGCATCGTCCAGAAGCGGGCCGGCCTGCGCGACCACGCCCGACGATTTCAGATAGGCGACATGCGCGTCGCGGTTATCAAGGCGGGTTTGCAGCGCGCCGGGTTTGTCCCGGCCAATGAGGGCGATCAGCATGGTGGCTCCTGTCACTTGTTCGCGCCGCATCCTACTGCGCCGCGCGGGGCTGTGCAATTTACGCCTTGGCGCCCTTGCGGCCCGATCCCAGCATCGCCGGGCTGTCGGCATCCAGCGGCCAGCGGGGGCGCGCGGCCAGCGTCATGTCGTCACGATGACCCAGCCGGTATAGCTCGGCGCCCGCATAGGCGATCATCGCGGCATTATCGGTGCACAGCGCAAGGGGCGGGGCAAGGAACCGCGCGCCTGCCTCATCTGCGACCTGCATCAATGCGTCCCGGATCGCCTGATTGGCCGCAACGCCGCCCGCCACGGCCAGCAGCCGCAGATCGGGATGGGCGGCCAGCGCGCGGCGGGTTTTCTCGGCCAGAACGCCACGAACGGCGGCCTGAAACCCGGCGCAGAGGTCCGCGCGGTCCTGCGGCGTCAGCCCGCCCTGACCCTCCATCACGGCGTCGCGGGTGCGCAGCAGGGCTGTCTTCAGTCCCGAGAACGACATGTCGCAACCGGGCCGGTCCAATAGCGGACGGGGAAAGGCGTAGCGCGCCGGATCGCCGGATTTCGCCTCGGCCTCGACCGCCGGGCCGCCGGGCTGCGTCAGGCCCAGCAGGCGCGCGGTCTTGTCGAACGCCTCGCCCGGCGCGTCGTCGATGGTGCCGCCAAGGCGGGTGAATTGCTGCGCGCCGTCGACGCGCAGGAACTGGCAGTGACCGCCCGACACCAGCAGCATCAGGTAGGGGTAGGGCGCGCCATCCGTCAGGCGCGGGGTCAGCGCGTGACCGGCCAGATGGTTCACCCCGATCAGGGGCAGGCCCGCGCCCGCAGCCAACCCCTTGGCGCACATGACGCCGGACATGACCCCGCCGATCAGGCCCGGCCCGGCGGTGACGGCGATGGCATCCATGTCGCGCAGGCGCAGCCCGCTGGCGCGCAGAACCTCGGCCACGCACAGATCCAGCTTTTCCGCATGGGCGCGGGCCGCGATCTCGGGCACGACGCCGCCATAGGCCGCGTGCAACTGTCCCTGTCCCTGCACCGTTTGCGCCAGGATCTGCGCCGGGGCATCACCGCCGCCTACGCGCACGATTGCGGCAGCCGTGTCGTCACAGCTGCTTTCCAGTCCAAGGATGGTCAGGGTATCGCCCGTCATGTCGCTTTTGTTTCCGCCCGTTGCGTGCGCGCGATGGGGCAAGTATCACTTGCCATGCAATCTCACAAGCAGCGGAGGGCCTCACCTTGCCCCCAACGATCCTCATCACCCGGCCCGAACCCGGTGCCAGCCGTTTCATCGCCGCGCTGCGCGATCTGCCGGGCGGCGATCTGCCGGTGGTTTGCTCGCCCGTCCTTGCGATCGAACCGCAAGGCGATTTGCCGGATCTGAACGGGGTGCGCTGGCTGATCTTCACCTCGCAATACGGCGTTTTCCGCTTTGCAGAGCTGAGCAAGCGGCGCGATATTCCGGCCTATGCAGTGGGCGATACTACGGCGCTGGCCGCGCAAGAGGCCGGCATGCACGCCATTTCCTGCGCCGGGGATGCACGTGATCTGCTGGCGCGCATTGCGGCCGATGGGGCGCCGGGGCCGATGCTGCATCTGCGCGGCACCCATGCGGCCGCGGATATCGCGGGCGCGCTGACTGCCGCCGGAACCCCGGCGCGCGAGGCGGTGCTCTATGCGCAGCGCGCCCTGCCGCTGAACGATGCGGCGCGCGCTTGCCTGACCGGGACGGCGCCGGTGATCGCGCCGGTGTTTTCCCCGCGCAGCGCAGCCACGCTGCTGGAGGGCGCGCATGTCACTGCGCCGCTGGTTATCCTTGCAATCAGCCGCGCGGCAGCAGACCGTGTGCCGGCGGACCTCGCGCACGCCTGCATCGTGGCGGACCGGCCGGATGCGGCAGGCATGTTGCGCGCGTGGCCCGATGCGCTGGCCGAGGCCAATCGCCTTGAGGGAACAAAGCGTGCGCAGTAAGGTTATCAGGTTCAGAACATTGAACAGATTCGGAAGGGACGGCTGACGTGGCGGAAAAAAAGGCACCCTCAGGGCGCAAGAGCGCTGCGGCATCACGCGATAAAGCGGACAAATCCGACGGCGATATCGAAGGTTCGGCATCAGCCAATGTTGAAAAACCTGCCGGTGCCGCGCCTGATCCGGCCAAAAGCACTGACGCCAAACACACCCCTGCGAAATCCTCGAGCGCGAAATCAGGCGCTAAATCCGCCGGTCGCAAACCTGCGGTTACCGCCAATACCAGCGGATCAGCGTTAACCGGGTCGACACCGGATACCACTACCAACGACAAGCCGACCAGCGGCAAGCCCGAGGGCAAGGCGGCGCAGACCCCTGAACCTGCGCGCACGACGATACCCGCCAGCGGTGCGAAATCGGTTACTGATGCGGGTCCGGATCCGGCATCCGGGAGCACCCCCCCTACAGGGACCGACAAGGCCCAACCCGCGACAACGGATACAAATAAAGTGACTGCAAAACCAGCGGAGGCCAAGCCCGCCGTGTCTGGTTCTGATGCAACCGAAAAATCGACGCCGCGCTCCGAGGTTAAACCAACCCCCGCCGATGACAAACAGGCGGCGTCTGGCACAGCGGCGGCCTCGGCGTCGCAAAAGGCAGCGTCGAAGGCGCCTCAGCCTCAAACCGCGCAGCCGGACATCGCGCGGCCCGCAGCGCGCAGGGGCGGGTTCCTTGGCTTGCTTCTCGGCGGTGTCTGCGCCGCCGCGATCGGCTTTGGTGCGGCATACTATATCCTGCCCGAGTTGGGCATATTGCCCGCCGACACCTCTGCGACCGATGATGTCGCGGGCAAACTGGCCGAACAGTCGGACCGGATCACGGCCTTGGATGCGCGCATCGACGCGATCCCCGGAGCGCCTGACATCAGTAGTATCGAGGCAGGACAGGCCGATATGGCAGCGCAGATCTCCGACATGTCGGATCAGGTCAGCGCATTGGCCGCCCGCCTGTCCGATATCGAAGACCAGCCGACCGGACCCGCCGGTGACGGTGTGACAACAGGGCAACTGACGGAATTGCGCCGCGAGCTCAAGGCGCAGGGCGATCAGGTCACGCGCCTTGTTGCGGAGGCGGAGCAACGCGACGAAGCCGCCCGCGCGTCTGCCCAGCAGGAGCTGCGCCGCGCCGCGTTGATGCGGATCCGCACGGCGCTGGACACGGGCACCCCCTTTGCGCCCGCGCTGGGCGATCTGGAGCGGGCCGGAATGGCCGCACCCGACGCGCTGCAGGATGTGGCCGAATCCGGCGTGCCGACCCAAAGTGGATTGCAGGAGGCATTCGCGCCCGCCGCCCGCGCCGCGCTGGCCACGGCGCGCAAATCCGGCGACGAGCCGAGCGGTGATTTCTGGTCCTTCATGTCCGGTCAGCTGGGCGCGCGCTCCCTCGAGCGCCGCGAGGGGCCCGGCACCGATGCGGTACTGTCGCGCGCCGAGGACGATCTGCGCCAAGGCAATCTGCAAGCCGCCCTGACCGAGATTGAAGCATTGCCCGATCCCGCCCGCGCCGAGCTGGCGGGTTGGGCCGAAAGCGCCCGCGCCCGCATGCAGGCGATTGCCGCCTACGACGCGCTTGCCGCGAAATTGAACTGAAACCGAAAGGGCACGCCTTAAATGCTGTGGTCAATCATCAAGATCGTCGTTTTCCTGGCCCTCGTGGTTCTGGTGACGTTCGGCGCGTCCTACCTGCTGGAACTGGATGGCGGCGTGCGCATCGTCATGGCCGGGGTCGAGCTGAACCTGACTCCCGTCAAGGCGGTGCTGGCGCTGGCGATCATCATCCTCGGCCTGTGGCTGTTGATGCGGCTGGCGGCGCTGCTGATCGCGGTTCTGAAGTTCATCAACGGCGATGAAACCGCGATCTCGCGGTATTTCGACCGCAATCGCCAGGAAAAGGGTTATCGCGCCCTGTCCGAGGGCATGCTGGCCCTTGCGTCGGGCGAAGGCGACGTGGCCATGGCCCGCGCCGCGCGCGCCGAACGGTACCTCAAGAAGCCCGCGCTCACCACTCTTGTCACCGCGCAGGCCGCCGAAATGGCGGGCAATCGCGCCAAGGCCGAAGAGGCATATAAACGCCTGCTAAAGGACGATCGCACCCGATTTGTCGGCGTGCGGGGTATCCTGCGCCAAAAACTTGCCGATGGCGATACGGATACGGCGATGAAACTGGCGCAGACAGCCTTTGGCCTGAAACCGGCACATGCCGAAATTCAGGACACGCTGTTGAAGCTGCAAACGGGGCAGGAGGATTGGGCCGGCGCGCGCTCGACCCTCAACGCCAAGCTGAAATTCGGCAATATTCCCCGCGACGTGCACAAACGCCGCGACGCCGTGCTGGCCCTGTCCGAAGCGCGCGACATCGCCGTTTCCGGCAAAACCGTCGAGGCCCGCGAGGCGGCGATCGAGGCAAACCGCCTGTCCCCCCATCTGATCCCCGCAGCCGTCATGGCCGCGCGCGGCTACATCGCCCAGAACGCGCCGCGCTATGCCGCCCGCGTTATCCGCAAGGCGTGGGATCAGCAGCCGCATCCCGACCTGGCCGCTGCCTTCGCCGCTATCGCCCCGGACGAGACGCCGCAACAACGCCTGAAACGCTTTGCCAAGCTGTTCACGGCGCGACCCGACCATCGCGAATCGAAACTGGTCGAGGCCGAGTTGAACCTCGCCGCCGAGGATTTCCCGGCCGCCCGACGCGCTTTGGGCGATCTGGTGGAAAATGATCCCGACGCCCGCGTCCTGACCATTATGGCCGCCATCGAGCGGGGTGAGGGCGCCCCCGACCGCGTGGTCAAGGGCTGGCTGGCCCGCGCCCTGACCGCGCCGCGCGGACCCCAGTGGATTTGCAACAATTGTCAGTATATTCACGGCGAATGGGCTCCCGCATGCGAGAATTGCGGCGCCTTCGATACGTTGGAATGGAAATCACCCCCGCAGAGCGATGTCATCTCGCCCACCGGGGTCGAGATGCTGCCGCTGATCATGGGTGATATGGACGATCAAAGCGCAACGGATGTTGCGCGTGTCGTCGATGCCGAGATCATTGACGCAAAGCCGCCCGAAGGTGATGATACGTCCAGCGCGTCCACCTCTGAAAAATAGACTTGGCGCTTTGAATTGGCGGTGCTATAGGGCCGTCACCCAAGGCGCTTCGCCACTGTCGAAGCCCCGCCACGGGCCGCTGTAGCTCAGCTGGTAGAGCACGTCATTCGTAATGATGGGGTCGTAGGTTCGAGTCCTATCAGCGGCACCACCAACTACCCGGTCGCAGTATGGGCCGCCAAGCGGTGAACTTCTGTAGCTATGCTTTTGGCCGAACGTCTCGCGCTAAGGCCTCAAGCGAGGATCAACGTATCCTTGCCGTTTAGTCGCATGGTGACGGGCATCGGGTCGCTCAACACCTTCCAAGTGCTGGGCGGTCCTGACGGCGCGCAACAGTAGGCGCGCGGTGAGTGCGTCATGTGTTGCAAGCCAAGCTGGTCAAGCCGTCTTTGATCCATCTTGTTCGGCAGGTTCTGGCAGATCTTGTAGCTGACGTCCGACCGCCACCAATCGCCAGAATTGATCGTCAGAAGTCAACTTGCCCGCTTCTCCCCGGTCCAGCTCGGCACCGTTGGCCGGAACCACACTGGCGCGCAAGAACCGCCCGGTTTCGCGCATCTGCACCGCGTGTCCGGGGAACCGCTTGCGAAGTTTATCAGTCACCGTCTGAACGATCGGGTGTATATCCGACGAGTCCAACTCTCGCGGTGCACCATCCAATAGTTCGGCCACGGCGATGCGCAGGTTGCGCAGCCCGTCCCGCAGGATATCGAACGAAATCAACCCCGCTGCCGCAGCATCGGCCCACCATAAACCGATGCCGATGATCCCCGCGATTCCGGCCAGCCCCGTCTTCCAGTCGGCTGCGTTCATGTCGGCATCAGTATAAAGAATCTTGTCCATCGTCGCATGCGCCAGCGGTTTCTTCATGCGGCCAAGGATGACCGGTGGAATGACGGAATAGACAAGCGCCGCGACCATCAGCCAGCCCAGCCACACGTCCCACTTGAGGATCGTGACGTTGCCGATGGTGGGATGTTCCTGCAGGATCAGCGCGCTGGCGGCGTCATAGAGCAAAAATCCCCCCATGGCCGTCAGCGCAGCGGCCGCCAGGAAAAACCCGAGCGATCCGGCGCGATGAAATCCGAACGGATATTTGTCGGTCGCGGGCTTGTTCTCGAATTTGCGCGCCAGCAGGAACAGGATGGGTGGCAGCAGGCTGAGCGTGTCCTCGATCCACGCTGTCTTCATCGCCTGGCTGGAGCCCATCGCGAAATACATCACCGCGATGATGGTCAGAAGCCAGAAGATCGACCACCATTCCAGTCTGGCGGCGCGGCGAAGTTTCTTCTCGATCTCGTCAGGGATGTCGTGTTTCATTCCACCACCTCCCGGATCGCGCGGTTCAGGGTGCCCAGAAACCTGTTTTCGCCTTTTTGAATGGCCAGAACCCGGTCTTCGGTATCCTCCGCCAGCGTCAGCTGGCCGAGCGGATCGGTGAGCGCCACATCGGCCGCGAAGGGCGTGTCTGACGGAATACGCCCGGCGACGACGTGGATTTTACCGGCCTCCAGCTGGGCAAAGAGGCCGTGGGGATCGCCCCGCACGACTTCCGGCTCTGCCTGCAGCATGCCCGCGAGCAGCGTGACGACATCCGCCTCCACCGGGTCGAGCGGATCGGTCAATGCCCCGACCTTGAGAACGCTGCCCGTCACATCTTGCGTTGTATGCTCCGGGTCATCCGGCACCTTGCAGGCAGAGAGCAGAGCGGCAATGGCGATCGACAACACGATCCCGAAAGTGCGGGGACTGAAAGGACCTGAATATGCTGCCCACGGTGCTTTCCTTGAATTTGGCGCAAAGGCCGATCCAGAAATCTGCCGCAATAACTTTGGGGCTTGAGAATAGGTTCCCGGCCCGGCGCGTGGAACAATCGCGGCGTGAAATGCATTTCTATCAAGGGACGCTCCCGAACAGGGTGGCAGACCCCGCAGAGAAAGGACCGATATGGCACCTCGCGCACTCTGGAAAGGGCAGCTTCGCCTGTCGCTCGTATCCATCCCCGTCGAGATATTTTCGGCCACAAAATCAGGCGCACGCGTGTCGTTTCGGCAAATTCACAAGCCTTCCGGCAAGCGTATCCGCTATGAAAAATCCGTCCCGGGGATCGGTCCGGTCAAGCCTGACGATATCGTCAAGGGTTACGAGGTGGACGACAACGAATACATCCTGCTGGACCCTGACGAGATCGACGCGATCAAGCTGGAGACGAAAAAGTCTTTCGAGTTGGTCCAGTTCGTCGATGCCTGCGAAATCTCGCCGCTCTATTTTGACAAGCCGTATTACATAACTGCGTCGGACGATCTGGCGCAGGACGCCTACCGCGTGGTACGCGATGCGCTGCGACAGGCAGGCAAAGTGGGGCTGGGACAGGTCACGATGCGCGGCAAGGAATACCTTGCCGCCGTGAAGCCTTGTGGCGACGGGCTGCTGATGGAGACGCTGCATTACGAGGACGAACTGCGCGAGGCCGATGAGATTTTTACAGACATCGAGGATGAGAAGGTCGACAAGGACCTGCTTGAGGTTGCGACCTCGCTCATTGACCGCAAGAGCGCCCCTTTCGACGCGGGCGCCTATCACGACAAATATGCCGAGGCGATGCAGGCGCTTCTGGATGCCAAGATCAAGAACAAGAAGACCCCGCGCGTTCAGGCGGGCGACGACGATGCGGGCGGCGGCGACAATGTCGTTGATCTGATGAGCGCGCTGAAACAAAGCCTGAAGGACGCGGACGGCAAGAAAAAGAAGAAGGCGCCCGGCAAGAAGGCATCCTAGATGGCGAAATCCCCCGATCCTCTGGCCGATTACAACAGGATGCGGGATTTTTCCCGCACCACGGAGCCGCGCGGTCAGGTGGGCGAGCCGCGGGGGCGGCGGCGCTTCGTGGTCCAGAAACACGCCGCCAGCCGGCTGCATTACGATTTTCGCCTTGAGTGGAACGGTGTCCTGCTCAGTTGGGCCGTGACCAAGGGCCCATCCCCCGACCCGTCGGAAAAACGATTGGCCGTGCGGACCGAGGATCATCCGCTGGAGTACGGCGATTTCGAGGGCACGATTCCAAAGGGCGAATATGGCGGCGGTACGGTCATGCTATGGGATACCGGCAGCTGGGTGCCGCAGGGGGATATCGAAGACGGCCTGAAGAACGGCAAGCTGAAGTTCACCCTGCAAGGCCAGCGCATGAGGGGCGGCTGGATGCTTGTGCGGATGCGCAAGAAAGCGAAGGAAAAGCGGGAAAACTGGCTGCTGATCAAGGAGCGCGACGATTACGCCGCGACGATGCTGACGCCTTCACGGCTGATATGGCGCGCTCCGTGAAAACCGGCCGAACGATGGAGGAGATCGCAACCGGCGCCCCGGCCAAGCCGCTGCCCGGCGCGGCGCCGGACCGCAGCCGCAAACGTCCGGCCTTTGCCAAACCGCAGCTTGCCACGCTCGTAGATGCGGCCCCGGAGGGCGACGACTGGCTGCACGAGACCAAGTTCGACGGCTACCGCTGCCTTGCCGCGCTCGGCAGGGGCGGAACACGGCTTTATACAAGGTCGGGCAAGGACTGGACCGACAAGTTTCACGCGGTGGAGGGCGCGTTCGATCCGCTGCCCTGCGA
The DNA here is from genome assembly GCA_036568405.1 of Roseovarius sp. GTDB lineage: Bacteria > Pseudomonadota > Alphaproteobacteria > Rhodobacterales > Rhodobacteraceae > Roseovarius. The sequence continues at coordinate 4,205 of DATCSR010000033.1, read as the reverse complement.
CGCGGCCCTGATCGACGGCGAAGTCATGGCAGCCCGTATCAATGGGTCGGCATTCTCGTCGCTGCAAAAGGCGCTGAAGCAGGGTCAGGCGCTGGTGTTCTTCGCCTTCGACCTGCTGCACATAGATGGCGAGGATCTGCGCAAGACACCGCAGATCGAGCGCCGCGAACGGTTGGCGCGCCTGCTGTCTGGCGTGCCGCCGGGCGGGGCGCTGCGGCTGAGCGACCATATCGTCGGCAACGGACCCGAGGTTTTCGCCGCCGCCTGCAAGGCGGGCGCGGAAGGCATCGTCAGCAAGCGCATCGACGCTCCCTATCTCGGCACGCGCAGCAAGGCCTGGCTCAAGGTCAAATGCACCCGCAGACAGGAATTCGTCATTGTCGGCTATTCTCCGTCGGACAAGGCGCGGCGCCCCTTCGCATCCTTGCTGCTGGGAAGCAATGACGGGGACGCGTTGCGCTACAAGGGCCGCGTCGGCACGGGGTTTACAGAGGCCGCGATGGCGGATCTTGTTGACGCAATGAAGACCCGCAAGACGCCGCCCTGTCTTGATGTACCCAGAGAGATCGCGCGCGATGCGCGATCGGTCCAGCCCGATCTGGTGGCCGAAGTCGACCTCAGCGAATTCACCGATGACGGTTACATCCGGCATGGTAGTTTTTTGGGGCTGCGCGAGGACAAGACAGCCGCGGATGTGCAACTGGAGGATCCGATGAAAGAAGGCACAGACACCGTGATCGGCGGTATCCGGATCAGCAACGCGGACCGGCCGGTCTTTCCCGATGCGGGCTGCACCAAGGGCGACGTGGCGCGTCACTACGAGCGCGTCGGCGAACGCCTGATTTTGCTGGCAGGCCACAGGCCTTTGACGCTCTATCGCTGCCCGTCGGGCATCGGAGACACCTGCTTTTTCCAAAAGCACGACGGTGGCGGCATGCCGGGCGAATTATCCCGCGTCACCATTGAGCAAAGCGACGGCGATACCGCCAATTACCTCTATGCGACCCGCCCGCAGAGCCTGATCGCGGCGGCACAGATGGGCAGTATCGAATTCCACATCTGGGGTGCCCGCACCGACCGTCTGGGCCGGCCCGACCGCTTGGTGTTCGACCTTGACCCGGACGAAAGTCTTGGCTGGGCCGACGTCCAGAAGGCTGCTTTCGATGTGCGGGACACGCTCTCGGGTCTCGGTCTGAAAAGCGGCGCGATCGTCACCGGCGGCGAGGGCGTGCATGTTTGGCTGCCATTGCGGCGGACCCGTGGCTGGGACACGGTAAAGCTGTTCTCCAAAACCTTCGCGCATGTCATGGCGGCACGAAATCCGGACCGCTATACCGCCACGATGTCAAAGGCGAAGCGAAAGGGGCGCGTCTTCATCGACTGGTTGCGCAATGAACGGGGCGCGACGGCGATTGCGCCATATTCCCTGCGCGCCCGCCCCGGTGCCCCGGTCGCTGTGCCGGTGACATGGGCGGAACTGAAGGACTTGAAGGGCGCGAACCGCTTCTCGATGCCTGACATGGATCGCCGGTTGCGCGCCGATTGTCCCGCAGCGAAGATGCTGTCGGATCTGCAAACGCTGAGCAACGGTGCGATAGATGCGCTTCAGGCGTTGGCGGAAGAGTAGCGTCGGTCACTGGCCTGGTGTGTAGGAATCGAAGGCGGCACCAGCGTATTTGACCGGTTGTCTCTATGCCCAAAAATGGCTGCCGTGAGGTGTCTCAGCGGCGGATCACCGTGCGATTATCACCGCTTGGATAGCCTCCAGCAGCGCGCTGTCCGTGAACGGTTTGCCCAGCACCTTGCACTTGCCCAGAGCGGCGGCGGAAGGGACGTCAACGCCGCCCGTCGCGAAGATCATCGGCAGGTTCGGGTTTATCTGCCGTGCGGCCTGCGCCAGCTCTTCACCCGTCTGATCGGGCAATCCGATATCGGTGATCAAGAGGTCCACCGGGTCGGTCCTCAGCTTGTCGAGTGCAGTGCCCGCGCTGGGCGCTTCCAGCACCTTGCATCCCGCGTCGCGCAACACTTCTGCGATGTCCAGCCGGATCAACGGATCATCCTCGCAAACCAGAATGCGCAGGTCGTCCAGATTTGGTTTATCTGCCGGCATATGCGCATTGGGGGCCGCCGCAGGGGCGGGCGCGGCCGCGGTGGCACCGGTTCCATCGCACCCAAGAACTTCACGGATCTTTCGGGCCAAGTCCACGTAAGTGTAGGGTTTTCCGATCAGGTGAACCCCATCATCCAGCCGGCCGTCATGCATGATCGAATCCTGCACGAAACCGGAGGTGAACAGCACAGGCACATCGGGGCGCACGCTGCGCATCCTCTCAGCCAGCATGTGGCCGGTCATCTTTCCGGGCATCACCACATCGGTGAACAAAAGATCAACATGCGGATCCCCTTCCAACAGGGTCAGAGCCTGCTCGGCGCCCGAGGCCTGCAAGACCGAATATCCAAGGTCCGTCAGCATGTTGAATGCGGTTTCGCGAACGTCGTCGTCGTCCTCGACCAGCAGGATCGTTTCAGATCCACCCGACAGCCCGGCGTCTGCGACAGGGTGCATTGCCTGCGCAGCCTCAAGCGAGCGCGGTAGATAGATGTTCATCGTGGTGCCAACGCCGACCTTGCTGTCCAGAGTAACGTGACCGCCGGACTGCTTTGCAAACCCGTAAACCATCGACAGACCAAGACCGGTGCCGCGGCCATCCATCTTGGTGGTGAAGAACGGCTCGAATATCCGATCGACGGTTTCCGGCGGCATGCCGCAGCCGGTGTCCGTTATCGCGAGCCTGACGTATTGGCCGACCTCCGCGTCCGGATGGGTGCGGGCATAGGCGTCGTCCAGCTCCGTATTGCTCGCAACGATAGTCAGCTTTCCCTGCCCGTCCATCGCGTCGCGCGCGTTGATCGCGACGTTGAGCAGGGCGTTTTCCATACTATTGGGATCGACACTGGTGTTCCAAAGCCCGTCTTCAAAGCGCATTTCAAGCTCAATTCCATCGCCGATGGCGCTGCGCAGGATGTCGGTCGTCTCTCCCAGAAGCCGGGTCAGGTTGATGACCACCGGAGCAAGAGGTTGCTTGCGGGCAAAGGACAGAAGCTGAGAGGCGAGTGTCGCACCACGCTTGACGCTTCTCATGGCCTGCTCCAGCTGCTTCCGGCCGGGAGATCCCTGAGCCATGCCGCGCGTCGCAAGTTGCAGATTGCCCATTATGACCTGAAGCAGGTTGTTGAAGTCATGCGCGATGCCCCCTGCAAGGCTGCCGATCGCTTCGAGTTTCTGGCTTTGGCGCAATGCGGCATTCAGCGCCTCCAGCTCGCGGTTTCGCTCTGCCACGCGCGCTTCGAGCGTCGAATTGAGCTTGGCAACTTCGGCTTCGGTATTCTTGCGATCTTCAATATCCGTGTTGGTTCCGACCCAGCCGATGAGGGACCCATCGTCGGCACGCAGCGGCGACGCCCGCACGATGTGCCAGCGATAACTGCCGTCGGCCCTGCGGATGCGGAATTCGTTTTCGTAGCTTTGGCCCCTCTTGATGGCTGCGGCCCATTTTCGGGCCACCGCTTCCAGATCGTCGGGATGGACCACATGCACCCAGTCCGAGCCATAGAGCTCGCCTTCGCGGTATCCGGTAAATTCATAGGTTCGCACGTTCAACCAATTCAGCCCGCCGTCCTTGTCGGCGGTCCAGACATGAACCGGCATGGTCTGCGCCATCGTCCGGAACTTTTCCCGGGTGGCCGTCAGCTTGGCTTCGGCGATTTTCTGGCCCGTTACATCGTGCCCTTGGACAAAGATGCCGGTCGGCGCGCCGGAATTGTCGTTCAAAGGGTGGAATATGAAGTCAACGAAATGCTGTTCCGGTTGCTTGTCGGGCGCCACCTGAATGAGTGCGGGCATCGCCCTGACCGAGACCGGCTCGCCCGACTGAAACACCTGATCGAGCAACTCGTAGAAACCTTGCCCCTCGATGTCCGGCAATGCTTCGCGCACCGGCAGACCGATCACTTCCCTGCCGCCTATGAGGTCTGTGTAGGATTGGTTCACGATCCGGAACACATGCTCCGGCCCGTGCAGTATCGCCATGAAACTGGGCGCCTGATCGAAGGTGGACTGGAAAAACTCTGTGATCTCCCCAAGTGCCAGATTCTCGGTTGCAACAGCTTCTGCCCGCTGCAGCAGCGCGGCGCTGCGCGAG
>DATCSR010000032.1:0-125353 GCA_036568405.1 Roseovarius sp. | reverse complement strand
AACACTTTGCCACACAGTGGTTATGGACATACAACAACGACCGCCCAAATATGGGCATCGGCGGTATTACCCCTGCAATGAAACTGAAAATGGCTGCGTAAGTTCTACGATCTCGTCCCGTTAAAAATGGGAGGATTACCGGGGCACAGGTCAATCACGCTACCGTAACCCCAATTTTCCACAACCAGATCTCGATTGACATTTTTGGCGATAATAACAGCAAAATTCATTGACATTTTACAAGGATATACAAGGTCACTTCATACTGTCAGTCGATAGCGGATGGAGTCTTCAAGAGTTTTTCTATGCTGTCTCGAGTCGCTTCGCTTTCCTGTAGAAGTGCTTCACCTCTTGCGATTGGAGCATCGTCGCCGCCCGCTTCATTTTTCTGATCCGGTATTTCTATGATGCGCGCTAAATCGGGATCAGCCAACTTTGCTGCCTGCTGCCAATTTTCCGCCAAGACTGCCTGCTTCAACGCGCCATCGTTATCACCAGATGCTCGAAAAAGGGGGGATGCGGCCATGTGGTCGCCCAATTGAACATGTGCCTCGGCACGCAACGCGTCAACCTCTCCACCGCGCATACCAAGCAAACTGCCTATTGCTTCTCTCGGCGCTCCCAAAGCGAGGGCAGCTTTTGCCCTTAAAAGACGTCGGGTTTCCTGATTACTGGTGTCTGCATTCCCTGATAAATAGCTTATCGCCTCTGCAGGGAACCCCAAATTTAACAGCCGTTCCGCTACGTTATTCTCTGAGACACTTGAGAGTTTCACACCGGATAATTTGCCTTTAACAACTAGATTCTTGAGAAAAGTTACATCATCTGCATTGTGTGTCGTATATGATACGATCAAATTTGCCGTACGCTCTAATGCATTGCCAGGCAACCCACCCGTGTCATTGCCTAATTCTTCGAATGCCAGTTCATACTGACCTACAGCAGCCAACCCTCGCACATATCTATGACTGAGAGCTTTGCCGGTGTCTGTTCCGCGTTGCTCTTTCGCATACGAACCCGCTAACTCAACCCATCCAAGTGGCATGACGTCGTCAGCGCTCAACCGACGGTCCATCAGCTCAACTAGAGCCGTTAATGAATCTCTGGTGTTCTTGTTAACAGCGGAAATAAGCTCACTCTCCGTCTTTAGCGACGCTTCCCCATTGCCACGCATTTCGGCTAGCCTAGAAGGTCCGCTATACCTTGGGTTACGCATGATACGTAAAACACTATTTGATAAAGAAATTTTGTTATTTTCTCTAAATTTTTCCACTAACTTAGGTCCGAATATATTCTTTAGATGAACTGGGAAATTCTCGAATGATTTAATAACTTCGTTAGCATCCAACCTTTCCGGTAACATCTCATCGCCAGCACTTATAATTGAGAAAATAGCCACGCTCCCACCGCAACCTTCTTGCGAAGAAAAATCATGAAATTTGCTCTCTGCCCCATCAATCAGGTGAGATAAAGCGAAATAACTATTCATTTCGTCATCGCTAATTTTTGGGTTGTTTACAATCTGTCGAGCCTCCGCGCCAAACCCAAAATACAAATACAATCGCGCCAGATCTAGCATTTTCAAGCGATATCTTGGATCGCCTTGTTCTGGAATTCCCGAACGCGCCTCACTCACTTGGCTGATAAATGATCTCTCATCTCCCCAGCTCTCGATTGACTCCAATTCAGCAAAAGCGCACGCCGCTCCCCTATCATTTTCAAGCTCATTACGTTCATCACCACCGATAGCTGGGTCAGCGCTTGTATATGAAACTATGTTGCCAAACCCTGCAGGCGCTCCAGAATCCTTATCCTCTTTGCCGAGTACTTCCCGTTTCCCGATCGGCTTCTCAAGAGGAATATCTCCTGAAAACTCTCGGCTTTCACTCGCATCAATCAGACCCAATCTTACTGCGCGTGCCAGCTCTTCTACAATTGCCTGTTTCGCCACGGCAGCGTGCGCGGCCACTTCGTCTGAATCACCTATTGCTGCACGCAAGCCCCCCCCCATAAGCTCAAGAGCCGCTTTCTGGGAGGATTCCAGATGAGGCGCATTTACCGGTCGGGTCGAATCGAGGAACAGACGACTGACCTCTTTGCGATCCATAGAAAACGCGTCATCCACAGATACTGCGAGGTCATTTTGAACTTCGGGATCCTTCACGTCCACAACCAGCATAGACTTCGCGTGCCAAAAAATATCGATTTCACATCTGCAATTCAGATTTAAGGCTAATCCCGTTGTTTCCGTCAATGGATCTACGGCCTTAATACGGTTTTTCGATATACGCGTGAAAACTTCACTTGTATCCCAATCAATTTTCGCGCCTCTTAGCGTCAGATTCTTTTTGTTTAACTTCCCATCGATGGTCCAACTCGTACGTTCGGGAAGATAGAGAACAATTCGCGAAAAAGTCTCATGATCACCGGATCGAACAACAACCTTTTTCGCTTCGGCAAACGAGGCCATAGAAAAATTTAGAGCGCCAGCTAATAGAATACATATACCAAGTCTCATGCCGCATCCTGCTTTAGTGACTTAAGTGAATCTTCCAGGTCCGAAAAAGAAGGGCGGCAATGCGATGGAGTGTTCTGTCGACCGACCTCAATGCATATATTGGTCGGGTGGCTATACAAGTTTGCTATCAGCACCTCCCTAATAAGCTGGTAGAAATGGGCATCTTCCTCGACCACCGATTTTACCTTTGCGGCGAATGGCCCCACCAGGCCGTATGCGAGGAAAACGCCGAGAAACGTGCCGACCAGCGCACCTCCGATCATTTTACCCAATATTTCCGGAGGTTGGTCGATTGATGCCATTGTCTTGATCACGCCAAGCACCGCCGCCACGATGCCCAGCGCTGGCAAGCCATCAGCTACCGTTTGCAATGCGTGGCTGGAGTGCATTGCATGATCCAAGTTTGCGCTGATGCGCTTTTCCAGCACTTCTTCAACCTGGTGGGGGTCATCATAATTCATTGATGCAGATCGCAACGTATCGCTGATCAAAGCTACGGCTTCTTTATCCGAGAGGATTTTCGGATATTTACTGAAGATTGCAGAGCCATCGGGATTTTCTATATGTTCTTCAATTGCGACGGGACTTTGGCGCCCGAGGCGCAATAGCTCGAACAGAAGACATAGAAGATCGCGGTAGTCTCCCTGTCGCCATTTCGGCCCTTTGAAAACCTTCCCGATATCGCGAATCGTTTGCTTGATTCCGGCCATATCATTGCTGAGCAGAAATGCGCCGGTCGCTGCACCACCGATCATCATCATTTCAAAGGGGAGCGACTTGAGAATAATTCCCAGTTTTCCGCCTGCTGCTAGATAACCACCGAAGACCATCACGAAGATGAGTACGATACCTACAAGACCGATCATTTTGTTCTCCGCGGCTGAATTCGACGGTAGTCTGTCAGCATCGAGTTAAAATTTGCTAAGTGGATTGACGTTATTCAGTGGGTGCCCCGGCGTTGCGACCAGCCAACACCACCGAAATCGTGTGCGCAGCTTGAGGGCTGAGGCCTGCCATGATCCCTGCCGCTGCCTCGGGACGCATGCGAGCCAGGAAACCAGCCGCAAAGTCCGGACTCATCTCTTCAAAGAGAGCTGCTGCCTGTTTCGACTTCATAGTCTCGTAAACTTTGATCAGCCGGCCCACGTCGCTTTCGGCAGCCGTATCGGCCATGACTATCGTGCGGCGCAGTTTCTGCTCTGCCGCTTCAAGCCGGGCAAGCTTACTATCGATCTGACGGTCCGCCAGTTTCAGGGCTTGTTGTCGATCCAGTAGCACCTCTTCCTGCTCCTTCAGACGCGCTTCACGTCTCTGAAATCCTTTCAGCATGGCGTGAAAATCATCGTCGGTTTTGCAAGCTGTTGCGGTGGCTTGAGGGGGCATCTCGCTTGATGGATCCGCTCCCCGCGCCCAGGCTTGGCCAACATCTCCACCGATACGGATTGCTGCCGAAGCAACGAGCAAGCCAACGACTAGCATCAACGTACCGCGAGTCTTCATTTTCCGCTTCTTCGAGCCTGTACGCTTCACCGCGATACCCCCGCCGGATCGTGGCGACGAAACACCGGCCCCGGCGGTGTTTGCGGGGTAGGCTCGACGGGCGGCCCGACAGGGAGGTCATGCATTGACGCCATCAGTAGCTCAAGCCGCTTTGCCACGCCCTCTGCACGGTCCGTCAAGTTTTCAAGCGTAGCTCCGGATGTAGCCGTCGCCGCCTGGGCGGCATCCAACGTTTTCGTCAGATCATCGACCTGCATGGACAAAATCGCCACAGCGCCGCCCACACCGTTCTCAAGATCATTAAATCGGGTTAGCCGTCGTGCAAGAATATAGCAGTAAAAACCGGCACCAAGCGCCCCGGCAACCAACAGCATGTCAGCGATTAGTTCCATATAACATCCTCAATTCAGAACAAATTCCATGATGAGCAGATCGTTGATCCGTTCGCCTCCGGTCACGACCTGCACACGGCGCAGCATCTGTGCACGCAGCTGCAGAAGCGCTGCGCTGTGGGTCAGATCTTCCAGTTCAAGGGCGCGCAAGTACGAATTCAGAACATCCACGATACGCGGCATCATCTGTTCGACCTCGCCGCGATGGGCGGGGATCACCTCGAGCTCGGCCCGAAACCTCAGATGTCGGCCCGACATTCCGTCGCCCAGAGATATCACCAGCGGCTCGATCGGGACGTAGGAAAGATCCGGCATCGAACCAATTTCGCGATGCTGACTCGCGGCGGTGCCATCTACGGCACCAGCATCTGATTCGGGCGCGAACAACAGGCCGCTTTGCACGGCGTAGAAGCCGCCACCACCGCCGAGAATTGCCAGAAATATCCCTATTATCATGGGCATTTTCGAACGTTTCACAGGCGTTGCGCCGCCTTCTTCTTTATTCTCAGCCATGATGCGATCCTCGTTTTCTTCGGGATCAATATAGTCGGCAGGCACTAACCGATTGTTAAGGCTGATGCGCCAAACATGACCTCACCGTCCGGCAGAACGCAGGACATGAGGAGGCAAAGAACTTGCAGAATATCGCGACCCTCTGGACCGCATTGGATCCGCGCAAGCGTATCATTATCGCCCTTGCGAGCATCGCGATGCTCGTCGCCGTCATCGGTCTGACACGTATGGCGGCGACACCAAGTCTGACATTGCTCTACGCGGGCCTCGAAAGCGGTCCGGCAGGCGAGGTCGTGCGCGCATTGGAACAACGCGGCGTCATATATGAGGTGCGGGGAGGGGCGATTTTCGTCGATTCGGGGCAGCGCGACACGCTCCGCATGACGCTGGCCAGCGAAGGGCTCCCTACCAATTCCAGCCAAGGTTATGAGCTTTTGGATAGTATGTCCGGATTTGGGACCACATCCCAAATGTTCGATGCCGCTTATTGGCGTGCGAAGGAAGGCGAACTTGCACGCACGATCATCGGCAATCCGTCTATCATCGCGGCTCGGGTGCATATCGCGAATACCGGCTCGAACCCCTTTCAGCGCGATGTGCGGGCGACGGCGTCGGTCATGATTACGTCAGGCGGCAACGATCTGCCCGCGAAACAGGCACAAGCCATCAAGTTTCTGGTCGCCAGCGCCGTGCCCGGCCTGACCCCCGAAGACGTGTCGGTTATCGACAGCGTCGGCGGTTTGATCGGCGCAGTGGATGAAGCCCCTTCCAACTTGGGCGAGGATCGCGCCGATGCATTGCGAAACCGCGTCCAGAGATTGCTCGAAGCGCGGGTCGGTCCGGGAAACTCAGTGGTCGAAGTCAGCGTCGACACGGTCAAGACGACAGAGATGATTCGCGAACGGACGATCGATCCTGAAAGCCGCGTCGCAATAAGCATCGACACTGAAGAGCGGACCAATTCTGCCTCGGATCAGGGGGGCGGCGATGTCACCGTTGCGTCCAATCTGCCGGACGGCGATGCGGCCGGTAATGACAGCTCCAACAGCCAGACCAATGAGACGCGAGAGCGGGTCAACTATGAAATTTCCCAAACCGAACGAGAAATCACGCAGGCGCCCGGAGCGATCAAGCGCCTCACGGTTGCGGTTCTGATCAATGGCACGACCATCGTGAACCCGGATGGGACCGAATCCTTTGCGCCGCGGCCAGACGATGAGATGAGCGCCTTGCAGGATCTTGTCGCCTCTGCCGTGGGCTTCAGCGAGGATCGCGGCGATGTCATAACTCTCAAATCAATGCAGTTCGAGCCGGTCGCAATTCTGGGGACGTCTGCCGAGCCATCTCTTTTCACATCCATGGGTCTGGATGTGATGTCCCTGATCCAGGCTGCGGTTCTCGGACTTGTGGCACTGGTCCTCGGCTTGTTCGTGGTCCGTCCGATCCTCTTGCCGGCGCGTCGTTCAGGACCCGTGGCCCTGGCCAGACCGACCGCTTCGAGTGCCGAAGCTGCCAACAGTCGCGAAAATATCGCGCCTCCGGCGAAGGCACTTACAGGTGAAATCGACAATTCCGAAATGAACACGGACAGCCTGCCCGTAGTCTCCGACAGCAAGGTGCAGATCGCAAATGCTGCAGAGGGAGAAGACGCAGTGGCACGGCTGCGCAGCATGATCGGCGAGCGGCAGGAGGAAACAGTCGAAGTCTTGCGTAGCTGGCTCGAAGGGGAAGAGGAGAACGCGTGATGAGCATCTCTCACCTACTCGAAGATTTCTCGGGCGGATCGGACGAACACAGCATCTCGATCAGTGACGTTTCGCTTGAAGAGCAGCGCCTGGAGGCATTTGAAAATGGCTACAAGGCAGGCTGGGAAGATGCTGTCAAAGCAGCAGAGGATGATACCAACCGAATTTCGACAGATTTTGCAGCAAACTTGCAGGACATGTCGTTCACGATTCAGGAGGCACAATCCAGCCTGTTGGTGGCTTTGCGCCCGCTATTGACCAGCATGGTCAACAGTGTCCTGCCGAGCCTCGCGCGGCAGACCCTGGGTGCCCGCGTTCTGGAAACGCTGGGCGAGATTGCCCACACGGCAGCGAGCGGGCCGATAGGCATCGTGACAGCGCCGCAGAATATCAGCGCGCTACAAAAGATCATCGACGAGCAGGAGATCAGCAATGTGCAGATCACTGCCGAGCCTTCTCTTGGCGATGGGCAGGTGCATATCCGGGCAGGCAACGCCGAACAGGAAATCGATCTCGACGCTGTTCTGGCCCAGATCGACGCCACATTGACCGGATTTTTCGAAGACAGGCAGAAGGACATCGCATAATGGATGCCAATACAGACACCCCGAACCACGCTGCGGATGCTGCAAATCCGTTCTCCACAGTACCAATAGAAATCACCATATCTGTAGGCAAGGCACGGCCGTTGATCCGTGATTTGCTCAAACTGGGCAAAGATTCCGTCTTGCCGCTGGACAAGAACGTCGACGATCCGGTGGAGCTTTATGTCGGGGATCGCCTGATTGCTCGCGGGCAACTGGAGGAACTGGAAGGCGATCAAAGAGGCCAGCTGGCCGTACGCCTCACCGAAGTCGCCGATCTCCAAGATGGTCTGACATGATAGCGCGCCTTCTGCTGTGCATGATCGCGCTCGCGCTTGTCGGTGGGCCGGCAGAGGCACAGGAGCTTTCGTTGTCGCTTGGTGAGGGCGGATCCCTATCTGCGCGTACCTTGCAATTGCTCGCGTTGCTCACGGTGCTCAGCCTTGCGCCCGGCCTCGCCATTATGATCACCTGCTTTCCATTCATGGTGACGGTCCTGGGCATTCTGCGCCAAGGCATCGGCCTGCAGCAATCACCCCCCAACATGCTGATTGTCAGCCTGGCGCTGTTTCTGACCTATTTTGTCATGGAACCTGTGTTCTTGGTGGCCTGGGAGCAGGGTATCGACCCTTTGCTGCAGGAAGCCATCCCGGTTGAAACGGCGATTACCCGCACCCTTGAGCCATTCCGCAAGTTCATGGCGGGGCGTCTGGACGGTGATACATTTGCCGCAATGGCAGCGCTTCGACCAGACGCAAACGGCATCGCACCGGGACCCGACGCGCCGTTGTCCGTGCTAATTCCCAGCTTTCTGCTGTCAGAAATTGCGCGCGCCTTTCAGATCGGGTTCCTGGTCTTCCTGCCATTTCTAATCATTGATTTGGTCGTGGCCGCGATCCTGATGTCCATGGGGATGATGATGGTGCCACCGGCTATTGTGTCGCTGCCTTTCAAGCTTGCCTTCTTCGTCATTGCAGACGGATGGTCCTTGATCGCAGGCAGCCTGGTCCGAGGGTATTTCTGAGCAGCGTTCCATGACATGATAGCATGCTGCCACTGGACGAAATCATTTTTACCGACAAGATGTTCAGCCTCCACCACCCTTACCGCCCTTCAGCAGCGCTGAAGCGCAATGCAAACGCAGGACTGCACTCCTCGAAGGCGCGCCGGCGACATGGCAATCTCTTGAGACATCGACGTCACTCGCATCTCCCGCAAATCCATCTTGGGTTGGGTTAGTTTAGCGCCACGGCCCGGCAGCGGCGATGCCGGCGTGATTCCTCGCCATGACAGGGCTGCCGGTTTTTGTGATCACACGTCAGAAGCCTGTGATCACAAAAACGCAAATTTCCCCTCTTAGCGTCAGGAAACGTTAGAAATCCGTTTAATCCCTGTAAATCGTTATATGTATAACAAAGCCGGACACAGAAAAATGGGACAGCTTCCATGAACATACACGAATATCAGGCCAAGGCGCTGCTGCGATCTTACGGGGCGCCCGTGTCGGATGGCCGCGTCGTTCTGCGGGCGGAAGAGGCCAAGACGGCCGCCAGCGAATTGGACGGGCCGGTTTGGGTGGTCAAGGCGCAGATCCATGCTGGCGGACGCGGCAAGGGCACGTTCAAGGAGGCTGGCGCGGGCGAGGCCGGCGGCGTGCGGCTGACCAAATCCGTTGAAGAGGCCGCGACCGAGGCCAAGCGCATGCTGGGCCGCACCCTCGTGACCAAGCAGACCGGCCCTGTCGGCAAGCAAGTCAACCGCATCTATATCGAGGATGGCGCCGGGATCCGGAGCGAATTCTACCTTGCCCTGCTGGTGGATCGCCAGACCAGCCGCGTCAGCTTTGTCGCGTCGACCGAGGGCGGCATGGACATCGAGGAAGTGGCCGAAAATACGCCGGGCAAGATCCTCAGCTTTTCGGTCGATCCCGCCACGGGCTACCAGCCCTACCATGGCCGCCGGATCGCGTTCAGCCTTGGGCTGGAGGGCGCGCAGGTCAAGCAATGCGTCGCGCTGATGGGCACACTCTACAAGATGTTTCTCGACAAGGACATGGAGATGCTGGAGATCAATCCGCTGATCGTGACCGACAAGGGCGATCTGCGCTGCCTCGACGCCAAGATGAGCTTTGACAGCAACGCCATGCACCGCCACCGCGACATCGCCGAGCTACGCGATACCACCGAGGAGGACGCCAAGGAGCTGGAGGCGTCCAAATACGACCTCAACTACATCGCGCTGGACGGCGAAATCGGCTGCATGGTCAACGGCGCGGGCCTTGCCATGGCGACGATGGACATCATCAAGCTCTATGGCGCCGAGCCTGCCAACTTCCTCGACGTGGGCGGCGGCGCGACCAAGGAAAAGGTGACCGAGGCGTTCAAGATCATCACCTCCGATCCGCAGGTGAAGGGCATTCTGGTCAACATCTTCGGCGGCATCATGCGCTGCGACGTGATCGCGGATGGCGTTGTCGCTGCTGTCAAAGAGGTCGGGTTGGAAGTCCCGCTGGTCGTGCGTCTGGAAGGCACGAATGTCGAGAAAGGCAAGGAGATCATCAACAATTCCGGGCTGGATGTGATCGCGGCGGACGATCTGAAGGATGGTGCGCAGAAGATCGTGAAGGCGGTTAAAGGATGATGATGTTCCGCACTTCCGCTCTGGTATCATCATTGTTTTTCACGATGGGAAATCCGGCGTTTTCGCAAGCTAGCGAGGATGTCGTTTTATTGGCCCGTTCGTTTATAGGTCACTGCGTTCAGAATGTGGGACGTGTCGACAAAGTTGCGTCGGCGGCCAGAAGTTTTGGATGGAACGAACTTGAAGGCGATATGAAAGATATGCTCGCCCCTCAAAATCCAAATGTTGATTACTCAGGTTGGATGGTGGCAGACGAAGGACAGATACCTTTTCTGCTTGGAACTTCCAGCGCAGTCTTGGATGGGGTCGATTACAGCATTTGTGTTGTGGCGAATCCCGACGCCCCCGTTGACGACGTGCTTTCGGAAATTCGCAAGCTCATGACGTTTGGACAGCAGATCGACAACGTTGAAGAAGCTGGGCAGCGTTACCGCGTTTGGTCCACTAATGCATTGGCGAAGAACTCTTTCGTCTCGGCTATTGATGCCCCGAAGATGGGCATTTTTGGCGGTACCATTTCGCTATCCGCACCAACAGAAAAGTAGAGAAGACATGGCAATCCTCGTAGACGAAAATACCAAAGTCATCTGCCAGGGCCTCACCGGCAGCCAAGGGACGTTCCACACCGAGCAGGCCATCGCCTATGGCACGAAAATGGTTGGCGGCGTGACCCCCGGCAAGGGCGGGCAGACGCATCTGGACCTGCCGGTCTTCAACTCGGTGCATGAGGCGCGGGCCGAGACGCAGGCGGACGCGTCGGTGATCTACGTGCCGCCGCCCTTCGCCGCCGATTCAATTCTTGAGGCGATCGACGCCGAGATGGAGCTGATCGTGTGCATCACCGAAGGTATCCCGGTGCTGGACATGATGCGCGTCAAGCGCGCGCTGCAAGGGTCAAAATCCACGCTGATCGGACCGAACTGCCCCGGTGTCATCACGCCCGATGCGTGCAAGATCGGTATCATGCCCGGACACATCCACAAACGCGGCTCCTGCGGTGTCGTCAGCCGTTCTGGCACGCTGACCTACGAGGCGGTCAAGCAGACGTCGGACGTGGGCCTTGGCCAATCCACATGCGTCGGCATCGGCGGCGATCCGATCAAGGGAACCGAGCATATCGACGTGCTGGAATGGTTCCTTGCCGACGACGAGACGCAGTCGATCATCATGATCGGCGAAATCGGCGGCAGTGCCGAAGAAGAAGCCGCGCAGTTCCTTGCCGACGAGAAGAAAATGGGACGCTGGAAGCCGACAGCCGGCTTCATTGCCGGGCGCACCGCCCCTCCGGGCCGCCGCATGGGCCACGCGGGCGCCATCGTCGCCGGTGGCAAGGGCGGAGCTGA
Organism: Roseovarius sp.; assembly: GCA_036568405.1. GTDB lineage: Bacteria > Pseudomonadota > Alphaproteobacteria > Rhodobacterales > Rhodobacteraceae > Roseovarius. Next base: position 114,118 of record DATCSR010000032.1, on the reverse strand, counting down.
GGACAAGATCGAAGCGATGCGCAGCGCCGGTATCGTCGTGGCCGAAAGCCCGGCGGGACTGGGCGAAGCTGTGCTTGAGGCGATAGGTTGAGCCGATGCGGGTCCCCGCGCATATCCCACGGGTGGGCAACAGCCCGCCCCTACCGGGCCAAGGCCGGCGACTGCCTGCATTGGCCCGCGTTTCAGCCCATCGCGCCCCATTTCGACTGAGGTAATCCAATGAACGACCAATCCCCCAACGACCAGTTCCACGCCTCCAGCTTCATGCAGGGGCACAACGCGGAATATCTCGAACAGCTTTATGCGCGGTATGCGAATGATCCGAACGCGGTCGACGCCGCGTGGCAGAAATTCTTCGAGGAGATGGGCGACGCGGACGCCGACGTCACCGCCGAGGCGGCCGGCCCGTCCTGGGCGCGGGCCGACTGGCCGCCCATGCCGCAGGACGATCTGACTGCCGCGCTGACCGGCGAATACCCGGCCGAGCCGGAGGCCAAGGAGGTTGGCAAGAAACTGACCGAAAAGGCCCGCGAAAAGGGTGTCGAGGTCAGCGACAAGGCGATCCAGCGCGCCGTGCTGGATTCGATTCGCGCGCTGATGCTGATCCGCGCCTATCGCATCCGCGGGCATCTGATTGCCGATCTCGATCCGCTGGGCCTGCGCGAGCAGCCCTTCCGCCCCGAGCTGGACCCGGAAAGCTACGGCTTCACCTCGGCCGACATGGATCGTCCGATATTTATCGACAATGTCCTGGGCCTGCAAATCGCCACGATCCGCGAGATCCTCGCCATTGTGCGGCGGACATATTGCGGCACTTTTGCGCTGCAATACATGCATATCTCGGACCCCGAACAGGCCGGTTGGCTGAAGGAACGGATTGAGGGGTATGACAAGGAAATCACCTTTACCCGCAAGGGTCGCAGGGCGATCCTGAACAAGATGGTCGAGGCCGAAGGCTTCGAAAAATACCTCCACGTCAAGTATATGGGCACCAAGCGGTTCGGCCTCGATGGCGGCGAGTCGCTGATCCCGGCGATGGAGCAGATCATCAAGCGGGGCGGCAGCCTCGGCGTCGAGGAAATCGTCATCGGCATGCCCCACCGGGGCCGGCTTTCGGTGCTGGCCAACGTCATGGGCAAGCCGTATCGCGCCATCTTCAACGAATTTCAGGGCGGCAGTTTCAAGCCCGAAGACGTCGACGGCTCAGGCGACGTGAAATATCATCTCGGCGCCAGTTCCGACCGCGAATTCGACGGCAACGAGGTGCACCTGTCGCTGACCGCGAACCCCAGCCATCTGGAGGCGGTGAACCCCGTCGTCCTGGGCAAGGTCCGCGCCAAGCAGGACCAGTATAACGACACCGACCGCACCAAGGTCTTGCCGATCCTGCTGCACGGTGATGCGGCCTTTGCCGGCCAGGGCGTCGTGGCCGAATGTTTCGGATTGTCGGGGCTGAAGGGCCACCGCACCGGGGGCACCATGCATATCGTGGTGAACAACCAGATCGGGTTCACCACCGCGCCGCATTTCAGCCGCTCCAGCCCCTACCCCACCGACATCGCCCTGATGGTCGAGGCGCCGATCTTTCACGTCAACGGCGACGATCCCGAGGCCGTGGTGCACGCCGCCCGCGTGGCGACGGAATACCGCCAGAAGTTCCACAAGGATGTGGTGCTGGACATCATCTGCTACCGCCGTTTCGGGCATAACGAGGGCGACGAGCCCATGTTCACCAACCCGGTGATGTACAAGAAGATCAAGCAGCAGAAAACGACCCTCACCCTTTACACCGAACGTCTGGTCAAGGACGGGCTGATCCCCGAGGGCGAGATCGAGGACATGAAGGAGGCCTTTCAGTCCTATCTGGCCGACGAATTCGAGGCCGGTACCAACTACAAGCCGAACAAGGCTGACTGGCTGGACGGCAAATGGTCGCATCTGGACCGCAAGCTGGAGGATTACCAGCGCGGCCAGACCGCCATCGAGGAAGAGACGTTTCATCAGGTGGCGACCGCCCTCTGCGCCGCGCCCGATGGCTTCCCGATCCACAAGACGGTGCAGCGTATTCTGGATGCCAAGGCAAAGATGTTCGAAACCGGCACCGGCTTTGACTGGGCCACGGGCGAGGCGCTGGCCTTCGGCTCGCTTCTGACCGAGGGATTCCCGGTACGCCTGTCCGGTCAGGACAGTGCGCGCGGCACCTTCAGTCAGCGACACTCCGCCCTGATCAGTCAGGAGGATGAGGAGCGGTACTACCCCCTCAACAACATCCGCGAGGGGCAGGCCCGCTACGAGGTCATCGATTCGATGCTGTCCGAATATGCGGTGCTGGGGTTCGAGTATGGCTACTCCCTGTCCGAGCCCAACGCGCTGACCCTGTGGGAGGCGCAGTTCGGCGATTTTGCCAACGGCGCGCAGATCATGTTCGATCAGTTCATATCGTCCGGCGAAAGCAAGTGGCTGCGCATGTCCGGCCTCGTCTGCCTGCTGCCGCATGGTTATGAGGGGCAAGGACCGGAACACTCATCCGCCCGTCTGGAGCGGTTTCTGACCATGTGCGGGCAGGACAACTGGATCGTTGCCAACTGCACGACACCGGCGAATTATTTCCACATCCTGCGCCGACAGCTGCACCGCACCTACCGCAAGCCGCTGATCCTGATGACGCCAAAATCGCTGCTGCGCCACAAACTGGCCGTCTCGAAGGCCGAGGATTTCACGATAGGCTCCAGCTTCCACAGGGTCCTGTGGGACGACGCGCAATACGGCAATTCGGACACCCAATTGGTCCCGGACGACCAGATCAAGCGCGTTGTCATGTGCTCGGGCAAGGTGTACTTCGACCTGCTGGAAGCGCGCGACAAGCGCGGCATCACTGACATCTACCTGATGCGCTACGAGCAGTTCTATCCCTTCCCCGCACAATCATCGGTCAAGGAACTGGAGCGGTTCAAGCAGGCTGAAATGGTCTGGTGTCAGGAAGAACCGAAAAACCAGGGCGGCTGGTCGTTCATCGAGCCCAATATCGAATGGGTCCTCACCCGTATCGACGCGAAACATACCCGCCCCGAATACGCCGGCCGCGCCGCTGCCGCATCGCCCGCAACGGGTCTTGCCAGCCAGCACAAAGCACAACAAGAGGCGCTGATCAACGACGCGCTGACGATCAAAGGAAACTAGACCATGAGCACCGAAGTCCGCGTTCCCACCTTGGGCGAATCCGTTTCCGAGGCCACTGTCGCCACATGGTTCAAGAAACCCGGCGACAAAGTCGAGGCCGACGAAATGCTGTGCGAGCTTGAGACCGATAAGGTCACGGTCGAGGTCCCCAGCCCCGCCGCCGGCACGATGGGCGACATCGTCGCTGCCGAAGGCGAGACGGTCGGCGTCGATGCCCTTCTGGCCACAATCGAGGAGGGCGCGGGCGAGAAGGCCGAACCCAAGGCAGCGGCCAAACCGTCCGAGGCTTCTGAAAAGCCCGCCGAGAAACCTGAGGAGAAGCAGGTCGAGAAATCCACTGGCACCGGCGGCGGCTCCGTCGACGTGATGGTCCCCACCTTGGGCGAATCCGTGAGCGAGGCGACTGTCAGCACATGGTTCAAGAAACCCGGCGACAAAGTCGAGGCCGATGAAATGCTGTGCGAATTGGAAACCGACAAGGTCTCGGTCGAGGTGCCGTCACCCGGCGCCGGAACGCTGGCCGAGATCCTCGCCGGCGAGGGCGAGACCGTCCAGGCCGGCGGCAAGCTGGCCGTGCTCTCCTCGGGCAGCGATGCAGGCGTGGCGCAGGCCAGCGATGACGCTCCTGCAGACGGCGCGCAGTACCAGCAGCCCAAGGCCGGCGGCGGCAGCGCGAAAGACGTCGAAGACGCGCCTTCGGCCAAAAAAGCGATGGCCGAGGCGGGGCTCAGCCCCGATCAGGTCACCGGAACCGGACGCGATGGCCGCATCATGAAGGAGGATGTCGCCAAGGCAGCCCAAGGCGGCACCAGCTCTGTCCCCGCCGCCAAGGCGCCCGAGCCCCCCAAACCGGCCCCCGCCCAGCGCGCGCCCTCACCCGCCAGTGACGCGGAGCGCGAGGAACGGGTCAAGATGACGCGCCTGCGCCAGACGATCGCCCGCCGCCTCAAGGACAGCCAGAACACCGCCGCCATGCTGACCACCTACAACGAGGTCGACATGACCGAGGTAATGGCCCTGCGCAGCGAATACAAAGGCGAATTCCTCAAGAAACACGGCGTGAAACTGGGCTTCATGTCCTTCTTTACCAAGGCCTGCGTGCATGCCCTGAACGAGGTGCCCGAGGTCAACGCCGAAATTGACGGCACCGATATCGTCTACAAGAACTTCGTGCATATGGGCATCGCCGCCGGCACCCCCACCGGCCTCGTTGTGCCGGTGATCCGCGACGCCCACGCGATGAGCTTTGCCCAGATCGAAAAGGCCATCGCCGAAAAGGGCGCCAAGGCCCGCGACGGCAAGCTGACGATGGACGAAATGCAGGGCGGCACCTTCACCATCTCCAACGGCGGCGTCTACGGCTCGCTATTGTCCTCGCCCATCCTGAACCCGCCGCAATCGGGTATCCTCGGCATGCACAAGATCCAGGACCGCCCCATGGCGATCAGGGGCGAGGTGGTGATCCGCCCGATGATGTATCTGGCCCTCAGCTACGACCACCGCATCGTGGACGGCAAGGGCGCGGTGACGTTCCTCGTGCGCGTGAAAGAGGCGTTGGAGGATCCACGGCGGTTGTTGATGGATTTGTGAGTTTTCATCAAATGAGCTCAGATAAGCCCATAGACAGCGTCGATGGCTTCTTGACGCGGCTGAACGGAGAAAGTCCCAGATCCAGAATTCTTTTGGAGTCTGGGTTCTTGGAAGAAATACTGCGTTCTGCCATTCTAAGACGACTTGCTGACAACAAGTCGTCAGATGAACTCTTCGGCGAGCAAAGCTTCGCGGGTTTAGTCATTCTGGGGAAATACGCGCATGCTCTTGGGATGATAGGAGAAAACGAACTAAGTGCTCTAAGGAAGTTTTCTAAAGCGCGGAACAAACTTGCACACTCTTGGAAAGCGGATTTCACCGACCCGGAACTGCAAAAAATCGCGGGTTCTATTCAGTTTTTAAGGATCAAAGGTGAAAGTGACATGTCTGATCACCAACTTTGTTTTTCTCGCCTCGACTATTTAGGAGTGTATCTAACTCAGGAATTTTTAAACCGTTTCAACAATATTACGCCAATGAGCTACGACAGTGGTATCTTTTTGACAGGTCTTGTAATCGACCCGGAAACTGGTTTGCGCGAGAAGAAAGTCGCTAGGGGCCCATGACCCCCGAACTTACCGTCCTCACCCTCGCCGCGCTCCTGCAAGTCGCGCAATTCGTCCTCATGGCAATCCCCGTCAACCTTGAACTCGGCACAGTCAAGACGATGTCCCCGCGCGACCCCGACCAGATGGGCGGCCCTGTAGCCGAACAGATCAGCCCGAAAACCGGCCGCCTCGTGCGCGCCCTCAACAACCACTTCGAGGGGCTGATCCTCTTCACCATCGCCTGCACGGTCATCGCCATTTCCGGCCAGTCCACGGCCCTCACGGCCACCTGCGCCTGGGTCTACCTCGCCGCCCGCATCGCCTATGTCCCGGCCTATTATTTCGGCCTCGTGCCGTGGCGTTCCCTCATCTGGGGCGTCGGTTTCGGCGCCACGGCGCTCATGCTGCTGGCAGCGCTCGTCTGACCTTTCAATGTTCCGAAAATACTCAGATACCAACGCCTGCAAACACCCCCTCCGGTTGACCCTCCGGGCAATTCGCTGTCTTCTTGGCCCCAACCGCACCTGATGCAAAGGAAATACACCCATGGCCAGTTATGATGTCATCATTATCGGCTCCGGCCCCGGCGGCTATGTCGCCGCCATCCGCTGCGCGCAGCTGGGCCTGAAAACGGCCTGCGTCGAGGGGCGCGAGACGCTCGGTGGCACCTGCCTGAATGTCGGCTGCATCCCGTCCAAGGCGCTGCTCCATGCCTCGCACATGCTGCATGAGGCCGAGCATAACTTTGCCGCCATGGGCCTCAAGGGCAAGTCGCCTTCGGTCGACTGGAAACAGATGCAGGCCTACAAGCAGGACACGATCGACACCAATACCAAGGGAATCGAATTTCTGTTCAAGAAGAACAAGATCGACTGGATCAAGGGCTGGGCCTCGATCCCCGAGGCGGGCAAGGTCAAGGTCGGCGAGGACACGCATGACGCCAAGAACATCATCATCGCATCGGGGTCCGAGCCTTCCAGCCTCAAGGGCGTCGAGGTCGATGAGGAAACCGTCGTTTCCTCCACCGGCGCGCTGACCCTGGGCAAGATCCCCAAGAAGATGGTCGTGATCGGCGCAGGCGTCATCGGGCTGGAGATGGGCAGCGTCTATGCCCGCCTGGGATCCGAGGTGACGGTGGTGGAATACCTCGACGCGATCACGCCGGGCATGGACAGCGAGGTGCAAAAGACCTTCCAGCGCATCCTGAAAAAGCAGGGGATGAAATTCGTCATGGGCGCCGCCGTGCAGTCCTGCGAGGTCAAGAATGGCAAGGCGACGGTGAAATACATCACGCGCAAGAAGGAAACCGAGGCCGAGATTGAGGCCGACACTGTTCTTCTGGCGACCGGCCGCCGCCCCTATACCGATGGGCTCGGGCTGGCAGATCTGGGCGTCGAGATCTCCGAGCGCGGGCAGATCAAGACGGGCGACGACTGGCAGACCAACATCAAGGGCATCTACGCCATCGGCGACGCCATCGACGGCCCGATGCTGGCCCACAAGGCCGAGGACGAGGGCATGGCCTGCGCCGAGGTGCTGGCCGGCAAGCATGGCCATGTCAATTACGGCATCATCCCCGGCGTGATCTACACCCACCCCGAAGTGGCCAGCGTGGGCGCGACCGAGGACGAGCTGAAGGAGGCCGGGCGCGCCTACAAGGTCGGCAAATTCAGCTTCATGGGCAATGGCCGGGCCAAGGCGAATTTCGCCGCCGATGGCTTCGTCAAGATCCTCGCGGACAAGGAAACCGACCGCATCCTGGGCTGCCACATCATCGGCCCCTCGGCGGGCGATCTGATCCACGAGGTCTGCGTTGCGATGGAATTCGGCGCGGCGGCGCAGGATCTGGCGATGACCTGCCACGCGCATCCCACCTATTCCGAGGCGGTGCGCGAGGCGGCACTGGCCTGCGGCGACGGGGCCATTCACGCCTGAGGGCGCAAACCTCTGCCGGGTGGCCGCGCTGCCCGGCAGGCTGCCATCTGGTCCCCTATTGATTACAGCGCCTTAATTCTCAGGTCTGGCTGCCAGTGTCGAACCCGGCCTCCTGCATCAGCGCGTTTGACGCGCTTTCGACCTTGCGCTCCAGCCGCGCCATGAATTCGGCCCGCGACAACCCCGCCTTGATCGGCGGCAGGAATTCCACGACCGCCAGGCCCGGCTTGCGCAGGATGCCGCGCTTTGGCCAGAACACGCCCACGTTCGTTGCGACCGGAACGCAATCCTGCCCCAGATCGGCATAAAGCGCGCCTGTTCCCGTCTTGTAGGGCGCGCTTGCGCCGGGCGCGACGCGGGTGCCTTGCGGGTAGATGATCAACTGGCCCGGTTGCTGCGCGCCCCTTGCCACATCGGTCAGCATCTTCTTGATGGCCGCGCTGCGTTTGCCCCGGTTAACGGGAATGCACCCGATACGCAGGGCATATTGGCCCAGGACCGGCGTCCACATCAGCTCGCGCTTCATGATGAACTTGCCCGCAGGCACCGCGCTGAAGATCATGATGATGTCGAGGAATGATTGATGCTTGGCCGCGATCATAACCTCGCCTGTCGGCGGCGTGCCACGGATTTCGGTGCGCAGGCCCACGATCCAGGAAGCGCTCCACCGGACCCAGACGCAGAACGCCTTGCATGCCATGCGGGCGCCGCGCGCGCTGAACAGCGCCACGGGCAAGAAAACAATGCCGATCACGGCCATCGCCAGATACATCTGGATAACGAACAGCAGCGACCGAACAAATTGTAGCGCCAGTCTCATGGCATGTCACGCAAGGTGCGCTGCGCCGCCGCGCGCGTGGCCAAATACGCAACGCCGCCCGCCAGCAGCGGAATCATCAACGGCCAGAACCAATGCCAGCCCTCAAAGCCCAGTCCCGTCAGAAAGCCGCCCCCCACATCCGTGCGCGGCATCAGCAGAATGGCGATGCAGCCCAGCACCGTGCCCACCGCCGCGCCGCCCAGACTGCGCAGGGTGAACCGGCGCACAAAGGCCTGCACGATGTATCCGTCGCGCGCGCCGACAAGGCGCAGCACGCCGATGACCTGCGCATTGGCCGCCAGTGCCGCATTCGCCGCCAGCGTGATCATCGCCGCCACCGTGCCCGCGATCAGCAGCAGTGACAGCCAGCCCAGCAGACGCAGGCGCGACGCGGCGCGCACCAGCGGCTCGCGCCAGCGGGTGTGATCATCCAGCACCGCGCCCGGCACCTCGGCGGCAAGGCGCAGGCGCAGGCCGGCGGCATCGTAGCCATCGCCCTCCTCGATAATCTCGATCAACTGGGGAATTGGCAGGCTTTCGATCGGCAGATCAGGACCGAACCACGGCTCCAGCAGGGCGCGCTGCTCGGCTGCGTCCAGCGCGCGGGCAGTCGCAATGCCGGGCGTTGTCTGCAACACCTTTAGCGCGGCGTCGGTCTGCGCGATCATCTGCCCCTCGGGCGCAGAAATCCGCAAGGTCGAACTGCGCGCCAGCGCGTCGCCCCAGCGATCGGCCAGACGCGACGTCGCCAGCGACAGCGCCAGCGCAAAAACGGCCAGAAACGCCATCGCCGCGGCCGCGAACAGCGTCAGCCACGCGGTATATCCCGTCGGCGGCACCACGCGGCCTGCCCCTGCATCCCCGGCCAGAAGACCGCGCAACTGCTCAAGATCCAGCTTCACAGATCCGCCCCCGCCAGTTGCAACCGCCGGTTCGAGATACGCAGCACACGCGCCTGAACATGGGCCTTGGTCGCGCGGATCAGCGCCAGATCGTGAGTGGCGATCATGATCGTCTTGCCCATGCGGTTCAGCTCGATCAGCAGGCGCATGAGGCGCTGGGACATCTCCCAATCGACATTTCCGGTCGGCTCGTCTGCCAGAATGACGTCGGGGGACATGATGATCGCGCGGGCCAGTGCCGCCCGCTGCCGCTCCCCGCCCGACAATTCGGGCGGCAGGGCGTCCGCGCGCTGCGTAAGGCCGACCCACTGCGTCAACTCGCGCAGGTTGGCATCCTCGGCCAGCATGTCGCGGTCGGATACCAATAGGGGCAGCGCAATATTTTCGGACACGCTCAGATGGTTCAGAAACTGGCAATCCTGATGCACGACCCCGATCCGCCGCCGCGCCAGCGCGATATCATCGCGGGTCAGTTCGCGCACATCGGTATCGAACAGGTGCACATGACCGGCGGTGGGCATCAGCGCGCCGTAGCACAGTTTCAGCAGCGTCGTCTTGCCCGCGCCGGAGGGTCCGGTCAGGAAATGGAACGATCCCGGCGACAGCCGCAGCGTGATATCGCTTAGCAACTCGCCACCCCCGTAGGAATAGGCCACGTTTTCCAGCTCGATCACCGGCTGCCCCTTATGCCCGTTTGGTCCCTAAATGCCCCAGTGTTTGCCGCGTTGCAATCGCAGGGCGCAAATCCTTTGCTCTTTTCCGCCAATCCTTTAGACCTTAGGGTAACCGCAATTAGGATGAACCCCGCCAAGAGGGGACAGTGAACAGGTGCGACTATGAGGCTGACTTGCCCGAATTGCGGGGCGCAATACGAAGTTCCCGACGATGTGATCCCCCAGGCGGGGCGCGATGTCCAATGCTCCAATTGCGGCGACACGTGGTTTCAAACACATCGCGACCACTCCGCGCCCGAGGATGACGGCCCTGTGGCGGCCGAGAATCCGGAGGAGATCACGCCCGAACCCGACCAGTCTGAGCGCGAGCCTGCGCCGGACGAGCCTGTATCCGAGCCCGCGCCGGATACACCCGAACCCGCGACGGACGAGCCTGCGTCATTGCCCGAGCCTGAGGCTGAACCGGAGGAGCATGACCCCGAGCCTGAGCCGGATACACCCGAACCAGAGCCCGAAAGCGCCGAAACAGTCGCAGAAACCCCGCAGACCGTGCCGGAGATCGCTCAATCCGGCGATCCGGAGGATACGTCCGAAGCGGTGCCCGCCACGCCAGATCCTGCGGAACGCCCCGGCAGGCGCGAAATCGATCCCGCCGTCGCAAATGTGCTGCGCGAAGAGGCCGAGCGCGAGAAACGTGCCCGCGCCGCCGCCCAGGGCGGCGGGCTGGAAACGCAACCCGATCTGGGTCTTCAGGATACCCAGGACGACGACCGGCACAGTCGCGCGGCGCGCGCCCGCAGAACCCATCTGCCCGTCGATGACAGCAACAATCCGGCCTCACAGGCCCTCGAACCACAGGCGTCCGATCCACCGGCGTCCGATTCCGAAGCCGTCGAACCGGCATCGCACCGCGGTCTTTTCCCCGACATCGAAGAGATAAACTCATCGCTTGCACCCGGCAGCGCTGGCGGGCGGACCGGGCCGGATCAGATAGCCTACCCCGAAGGGTCGGTCCGTCGCGGCGCGTTTCGACGCGGCTTTCTGGTTGCGGTGCTGATCGCTGTCGCTGCGCTGCTGGTCTATGTCTTTGCGCCGCAACTGGCGGATATGGTGCCCGCTCTGCGCGGGGTGCTGGGCGAGTATGTCAGCTGGGTCAACGGGCTGCGGCAATGGCTGGACGGACAGATCACTGACCTGATGCTGTGGCTCGACAGCATGTCCTCCACGGCTCCTGCTGCGTCCGGCGACCCTGCGTCCGACTGACGCGCCAGATGGCACCCGGCATCCGCCTTGCGCCCACACCGACGATGGCCCCTGTATTGCTGACCCTGGTGTCGGCGATCCTCTGGGGCCTGTGGTGGATGCCTATCCGCTGGATCGAAGGCATGGGCCTGAGCGGTGCGCAGGCCAGCATCGTCTGCAATGCGGGCGCGGCGCTGGGCATATGCGGCTACATCCTCATCGCGCGCGTGCGCCCGCGCGTCACGGCCCGCACCGTGCTGGGCGCGGCGTTGATCGGGGCGGCGTTCGCCTCCTACTCCGTCGCGCTGACGCTGTCGGATGTGGTCCGTGTGGTGCTGCTGTTCTACCTCGCTCCGGCATGGGGCAAGATCATCGAATGGGCCTATCTGGGCCATCGCTGGCACATGATCTCGACCGTGACGCTGACCCTGGCGCTCGCCGGGGCCTATCTGGTGCTTGGGGGTGACATGTCCCTGGCCGCCATCAACGCGGGCGACGCGCTGGCGCTGTTTTCCGGGGCGTCGTGGGCGGTGGGGGCGGCGCTGGTGTTCTCTGACAGCCGCGCGACCGCATCGGCGCTGACGCTGGCGACGGCGATCTGGGCGATGCTGCTGTCGCTCGTCTTTGCGTGGGCCACGGGTGAGGCGATGCCGACTACGGCCGACGCCCCGGCGATGGTGGCATCGCTGGCGCTCGGGGCGTTCTATCTGCTGCCCGTCGTCGCCATCTCGTTATGGGGGGCGCAGCGTCTGTCCCCGGCCTTGCTGAGCTTTCTCTTCACACTGGAAATCGTGTCTGGCGTGGGCTCTGGCGTGCTGCTTCTGGACGAGCCGTTCGGCCTCTGGCGCCTGTCGGGCGGGTTGCTGATCATCGGCGCCGCATTGATCGAGGCGGTGGCCGCCCTGCGCAAGGCAACGGTTGTCGCGCCAGACCCGGTTGCGCCGGAACATATTCCGCCAGAACATATCCCGCCAGAGCCGATCAAGTCAGAGCCAATCAAGTCGGAGCCGATCCGGTCAGAACCGGTCCAATAGGCGGCGCAGGTAGTCGCGCTCGACATCCGGGCGCGCACCCTCGCCCGAGCGGCGGCGCAATTCGTCCAGCAACTCGCGCGCGCGGCGATAGACATCCTCGCCCTGTAGCAGGTTGCCTTCGGTCCCGGCGCGGTCGCCCTGCCCGGCGCGGCGCCCCAGCGGATCGGATTGCTGGCCGCCGGTGGTGCGGCCCGCCTGTCCCTGCCCGCGCTGCTGGTTGCCACTTTCCTCGGCCATCGCCTCGCCCAGATCGCGCATGCCGTCGCGCAGGGCATCCATCGCTTCGGCCTGACGGTCAATCGCGCCTGCCATGTCGCCCTCGCGCAACGCATCTTCAGCGCCGCGCATCGCATCGCCCGCGCGGTCCAGCGCATCGCGTGCGCTGTCTGCCGCCGCGCCGTTGCCGGGCAGGCCGCCGCGCTGACGCTCCAACTCTTCGCGCAAGGCCTGCTGCCGGTCAGCCAGTGATCCCGGCTGGTCGCCTTCGCCGGGTGCGCCGCCGCCCTCTTCGCCGCTGCCGTCCTGACCTTGTCCGCCTTGTCCCTCATGGCTCTGACCGCGCCCCTGCCCGCCATTGCGGCCCTCGTTGCCGGGGCTTTCGCCAGTACCGGCGCCGGGGTTGAACTGCTCCTGCAAGTCGCGAAACGCCTGATCCGACAATCCCTGCTGCTGGCGAAGCGTATCGGCCAGCCCCTCCATCGCCTGCCCGCCGGGACTACCCTCGCCCTCGCCGCCCTGCCCTTCGGTAACGCGCAGGTTTTCCATCATTTCCTGAAACTGGCGCAGAGCCTCTTCGGCCTCGGCCATGCGGCCCTGTCGCATCAGATCCTCGATCCGGTCCATCATGTCCTGCAGATCCTGCTGGCTGAGCATGGTCCTGTTTTGCTCGCCCGCGTCGGGCTGATCGGCGCCGCCCTCGCGCTCGGCCTGCTGGGTTTTCTGGCGCAGATAATCGTCCGTGGCATCGCGCAATTCCTGCATCAGGCGCGCGACCTCATCCTCGCTGGCGCCATTGCGCATCGCTTCGCTCAGCCGTTCCTGCGCCTCGCGCATCCGCTCCAGCGCGTCGGCGATATCGCCGTCCTCCAGCGTCACGGCCAAATCCCATAGGGCCTGCGCCAGTTCGTCCCGCGCCTCATTGGGAACCGTGCCCTCCGTCGTCGCCGCCTCCAGCCGCCGCAGGATCGTCCGCAGCTTCAGGTAATCCGCCATATCGCGGAACAGCTTCTCGGTCGGCTGATAGGTAATCGCGCGCAGCACCTGCGCGACGCGCGGCGCATTTGCAGCAGTCCAAAGCAGATCGCGCCGCTGTTCGATCACGGCAGCGGCCACCGGATCAAAAAAACGCCGCGCCGGCAAATCCATCGCCAAAGGCGCGCTGGTGCCGGTCTGATCGGCCGCATCGCGCACATCAAGTGTGACCGTCACCGGCAAATGCGCCCAAGGGTGCTGCGACAGGTTATCGACCAACACCTCGCTGAAATCGGCGCGATCCCCGGTGACTGGCAGCGGCAGGTCCAGCACGATGGGATCCCGCGACTCTGGCTCGGGCGCCAGCCCATAGCGGCGGTCCACATCCTCCAGCGCCAGTTGGAATGTCGCAGTGCCCCCGGTTACGCCATAATCATCCTGCGCCTTGTATGGCTGGCTCATCTGCCCGTCGAAGGTGGTCTTGGCGCCCTCTGCGATCAGCGCGGCGGTGGGCGGCGTATCGGGAATGGCGCGAATATCCCAGCTGCGCCCGCCGGGGCCGTCGATGGCCAGCGTGCCGTCCTGCACCACGTCAAAGCTCTGCTCGGTGTCAGTCGCGGCACCAATATCCTCGGTCCGGCCCGAGACGGTTTCGGCCAGCGCCAGCGCGCCGACCTCGCCATAAAAGCGCAGGGTGACGCGGCTGCCCGTCGGCACTTCCAGCCGCTTGCCCTTCTGATCCGCCAGATAGAGGCTTGGCAGACCGGTATAGGCCGGCGGTTCGATCCAGCCTTCCCACGTGGGGCCACCTATCGGCACGGTGCCCCCTTGCGCCAGTTGCACCGCAGACGTCACGCGCCAGACCGATCCAAAGAGCAGCGCCACGACCAGCCCCAACAGCGCGATATAGCGCAGCCCGAACGGATCCAGCCGCGAGATACGCAAATCGGGGCGCGGCGCACGGGCGGCACGGGCCGCCTGCTCCATCCGGTCGCGATGGGCCTGCCAAAGAGCCTCGGACGCAGCATCGCCGCGCCCGATAGCCTGCGAATCTCCCAAAGCCTGCAACGGACGGCCCGGCAGCGCCGCATCCAGCCGCGCCAGCGCCTCGCCCCGGCGGGGCCAGCGAAACCGCGCCAGACCGACCACCAGCAGTGCAGTGGCACCCAGCACGGCGGCAATCAGCAGACCGGCCGCAATCTCGAACCGGATATCATCGTGCAGCCCCAGCATGAGGGCTGCCGCCAGCGCGGCCATCAGGGTCCACAGCGGCCAGAACGCGCGCACCAGCCGTTCGGCCAGCAGCCCCGCCCATGTCAGGGTCAGCGGCAGCCTGAGCCGAGCCTTCAGCGGGCTTGCCTTATTGGATCGCTGGGCCATCCATTTCTCCGAAAACCGGCCCAGCCGCGCGCTAGAGCCATTCCGGAATGGTATCGCGATTTATCATTTCGTCAAAGGTCGGCCTTGCACGGATCACGGCAAAGTCCTGCCCATTGACCAGCACCTCGGGGATCAGCGGACGGGTGTTGTATTCGCTCGCCATCACCGCGCCATACGCACCCGCACTGCGGAACGCGACCAGATCGCCGGCCTTGAGGCTTGGCATCATGCGCTGGCGCGCGAAGGTATCGCCGCTTTCGCAGACCGGGCCGACGATGTCGTAGGGGCGCTGCTCGGCGCCCGGCTCTGGCTCCACCACCGGGACGATGTCGTGCCAGGCATCATACATGGCCGGGCGGATCAGATCGTTCATCGCCCCGTCGAGGATCAGAAAATCGCGCCCCTCGCCCGATTTGACATAGATGATTTCGCTTACCATCAGGCCCGCATTGCCGGCGATCAGCCGCCCCGGCTCAATCTCGATCTCGCAGCCCAGATGGCCCACCGTCTCCTTGATCATAGCGCCATATTGGCTGGGCAGCGGCGGCGCCTCATTGCCGCGCGTGTAGGGAATGCCCAGGCCTCCGCCCAAGTCCAGCCGCCTGATATCATGGCCATCGGCGCGCAGGGTTTCGGTCAGCTCAGCCACCTTCTGGTAGGCTAGTCGAAACGGCTCCAGATCGGTCAACTGGCTGCCGATATGCACGTCGATACCGATCACCTCCAGACCGGGCAGGCGCGCGGCATGGGCATAGACCTCACGCGCCCGCGCGATGGGGATGCCAAACTTGTTCTCAGACTTGCCGGTCGCGATCTTGGCGTGCGTTTTCGCATCCACATCAGGGTTCACCCGCACGGTGATCGGCGCGATCAGGCCCAACTCGACCGCCACGGCGCTCAACGCCTCCATCTCCGGCTCGCTTTCGACGTTGAATTGCCGAATACCGCCCTCCAGCGCCATCCGCATTTCACCCTGCGTCTTGCCCACTCCGGAAAACACGATCCGCTCGCCCGGCACGCCCGCCGCCTTGGCACGCAGGTATTCACCGCCCGACACCACGTCCATCCCGGCACCCAAGCTCGCCAGTGTCTTGAGGATCGCGACATTGCTGGCCGCCTTCATCGCGTAACAGACCAGATGATCCATCCCCGCCAACGCATCGTTAAACAAATGATAATGCCGCTCCAGCGTGGCGGTCGAATAGACGTAGAACGGCGTGCCCACGGCTGCCGCAATCTCGGCTACCGGCACATCTTCGGCGTGCAAAGCGCCATCCTTGTACAGAAAATGATCCACCCGATGCGCCCTTATCCGACTTTGTGTTTTTTCTCGGGTGAAATACCCAAATCCCGCCCTTACGCCTTGCGAAGACGCAGATAAAGGTAAAGCGGCAGTCCGCAACTCACCCCGATGCAGAACGTCGCCGGAATCGCAATCAGGCGCAACCAGTCGCGGCTGCGCATGGTCTCGGCCAGCACCCAGACGGTCAGCGCGACGGCGGCGATGGTCAGATCCCAGACCAGCCCGCTGGTGGCGGCGTTGGCGTGCCACGCCGTCACCATTCCGCCCAGATCAAAGCCGTTCTGCGCGAACCAACGCAGGAAATAGGTCATCGGGTGGATGACGCCCCAGACAGCCAGAGCCAGATAAACATACTTCATAGCGTCGTCGCCGTGTGCATGCTGGCGGTGCCGCTGATCCAACTGTCCGAATCCGGCTGGGCGGTGGCGTTTCTGGCCGGGGCCTGGTCTGCCTCGTCCGAGGGCTGGATCGGCGCGCCGTCGACACCACAGGCGGTCAGCGCGGTCAGAGCCGCAAGGGCAATCAGATATCTCATCCCAAAACCTCCTCCCAGCGTTTCACCTGCGCGCGCACATTGTCCGGCGCAGTGCCGCCATAGCTGACGCGGCTGGCGACGGAATTATGCACGCCCAGCACATCGAAGACATCCTTCGTTATCGCGCCATGCACGCCCTGCATATCCTCCAACGTCAGATCAGGCAGATCGCAGCCATTCTTCTCGGCCAGGGCCACCAGCGTTCCGGTCACATGGTGCGCCTCGCGGAACGGCATGCCCAGCACGCGCACCAGCCAGTCGGCCAGATCGGTTGCGGTGGAGAATCCGGTGGCGGCGGCGGCCTCCAGCACGTCGCGGTTGGCGCTCATGTCGCGCACCATGCCCTCCATCGCGGCCAGCGCCAGCATCAGGTTGTCGGCGGCGTCGAACACCTGCTCCTTGTCCTCCTGCATGTCCTTGGAATAGGCCAGTGGCAGGCCCTTCATCACCAGCGTCAGCGCGACATTGGCGCCGAAGATCCGCCCGATCTTGGCGCGGATCAGTTCGGCGGCATCAGGGTTCTTTTTCTGCGGCATGATGCTGCTTCCGGTCGAGAACCTGTCACTCAGCGCCACAAACCGGAACTGCGCCGACGACCAGATCACCAGCTCTTCGGCCATGCGCGACAGATGCATTGCGCAAATGCTGGCGGCGCCCAGAAACTCCAGCGCAAAATCGCGGTCGCTGACGGCATCCAGCGAGTTGGCGGCGGGCCGATCAAAGCCCAGCGCCCGGGCCGTCATGTCGCGGTCGATGGGAAAACTGGTGCCAGCCAACGCCGCAGCCCCCAGCGGGCATTCATTCATCCGCGTCCGCGCGTCGCGGATGCGGGACAGGTCGCGCGCAAACATCTCGACATAGGCCATCATGTGATGGCCCCATGTTACCGGCTGCGCCACTTGCAGATGGGTAAAGCCGGGCATGACCCAATCGGCGCCCGCTCCTGCCTGTGCGACCAAAGCGCGCATCAGCGCCAGCAGCGCGCCCTCGGTCGCGTCCAGCTGATCACGCACCCACAGCTTGAAATCGGTCGCAACCTGATCGTTGCGCGACCGGCCCGTGTGCAAACGCCCGGCAGGCTCGCCTATCACCTCTTTCAGACGTGCCTCCACGTTCATGTGGATGTCCTCCAAGGCGGCGGAATACTGGAAGCTGCCACCCTCGATTTCGGCCAGAACCGTATCCAGCCCTTTCTTCATCGCCTCTGCGTCACTATCTGTAACGATGCCCGTGGCTGCCAGCATGGCGGCATGGGCCTTCGATCCGGCGATGTCCTGCGCCGCCATCCGCTTGTCGAACCCGATCGAGGCGTTTATCGCCTCCATGATCGCATCGGGTCCGGCGGCGAAACGGCCGCCCCACATCTGGTTCGAAGTCTTGTCTGCCATGCCCTGCCCCTCTGGAGGAAATATGCGCCTGTCACGTTCCGCCCTGCTTTATCTTGCCCTTGGCCTCGGTGCAATCGCGGTGGGGCTGGCCTTTTTCTTTGGCGGCTCGACGGATGATCGTGCCGATGGTCCTTCGCGCGACTACTCCGCGCTCGCCGCCGGACTGGACGGCGACATGAAGAAGCTGACCTTCCACAGCGCGCCCAAGGCGGTGTCCACCTCCACCTTCACCACCGAAGATGGCGGCACCGCGACGCTGGCCGATTTCCAAGGCAAACATGTGCTGCTGAATTTCTGGGCAACATGGTGCGCGCCCTGCCGCAAGGAAATGCCGATGCTGTCCGAACTGCAAACCGAATTCGGCGGCGAGGGTTTCGAGGTTCTCACGCTGGCCACGGGCCGCAATGCGGTGCCCGCTATCGAGGGGTTCTTTGACGAGATCGGCGTGACCAACCTGCCCGCCCACCGCGATCCGGGCCAGAAAGTCGCGCGCGACATGGGCGTTCTGGGCCTGCCGATTACCGTCATCCTAGACCCCGAGGGGCGCGAAGTTGCCCGGATGCAGGGCGATGCGCACTGGAGCTCGGACAGCGCCAAGGCGATGATCGCGGGGCTGATCGAACCCGCCGAATAGTGCGCCGAGATTCTTCGCGAAACATCCGGGCCCCATTGCAGGCGGGACGCCCCAGCGGCTAGAACCGTTGTGCAGTAGCATAGCGGAGGCCCCATGCCCGTCATCACCAATATTCAGGATCTGCACGGCATCTATCGCCGCCGCGTGCCGCGCATGTTCTACGATTACACCGAATCGGGCAGCTGGACCGAGCAGACCTTTCGCGCCAACAGCAGCGATTTCAACGACATCCTGCTGCGCCAGCGCGTTGCCATCGACATGGCCGGCCGCTCGACCGCCAGCCAGATGATCGGGCAGGACGTGGCGATGCCCGTGGCCTTGGCCCCTGTCGGGCTGACCGGCATGCAATGCGCCGATGGCGAGATCAAGGCTGCCCGCGCGGCGGAAAAATTCGGCGTGCCCTATACGCTGTCGACCATGTCCATCTGCTCGATCGAGGATGTGGCCGAGAACACGGAAAAACCCTTTTGGCTGCAGGTCTACACGCTCAAGGACGATGATTTCATGCAGCGGCTCTTTGACCGTGCGAAAGCGGCCAAATGCTCGGCTGCGGTCATCACCGTCGATTTGCAGATGCTGGGCCAGCGGCACAAGGACATCAAGAATGGCCTTTCAGCCCCGCCCAAGCTGACCGCGCGCGGCATCGCCAACATGGCGACCAAGGTGCAGTGGGGCCTTGGCATGCTGGGCACCAAACGGCGGTTCTTTGGCAACATCGTCGGCCACGCGCAGGGCGTCAAAGACCCCAGCGATCTGGCGACCTGGACAGACGAGGCGTTCGATGCCTCGCTGGACTGGGACCGCATCCGGCAGTTTCGCCGCATGTGGGACGGCCCGCTGATCATCAAGGGCATCATCGATCCGCGCGACGCGGTCGAGGCGCTGAACGTGGGCGCCGATGCCATCATCGTGTCGAACCACGGCGGCAGGCAACTGGACGGCGCGCTGAGCTCGATCCGCGCGCTGCCCGCCATTCTGGACGCCGTCGGCGGCAAGATCGAGGTGCATCTGGACAGCGGCATCCGCTCGGGTCAGGACGTGCTCAAAGCGCTGGCGATGGGGGCGGCCGGCACCTATATCGGGCGCGCCTACATCTACGGGCTGGGCGCCATGGGCGAGGCTGGCGTGACGCGCGCGCTGGAAGTCATCCACAAGGAACTGGACGTGTCGATGGCGTTGTGCGGCCATCGCGACATTCGCGGCGTCGACCGTGATATCCTGATGATCCCCAAGGATTTTTCGGATCGCTGGCAATAGGAATCCTGACTGGCGGCGCGCCTTGAAGTCGCGCCGCCCTTGGCTTTATTCGAAGGTGAATTCGCCGACCTTGCAAATGTCGACATCTTCTTCCTTCAGCTGATCGCCGTCTTCGAACGTGACCAGAAAATCAAAGATGCAGTGATCGGTGCCATCTTCGAAATCGATCGTGACCGAGGCATTGTGCGGCAGCACGTCAGCGCCCAGGATATCCTCTTCCCAGTCGGTGGTGCCGTTGTTCGAGCCGTAGAACTCGGTGATCGCATAGCCGGTCTTGTTGATGATCTCGACCTTGCGGTCTGCCGCAGCAGCGGGCAGGGCGAAGCCGGCGCAAAGCACGGCCGCCACCCCTGTCTTGAAAGCGTGGTTAAGCAAAATGGTCACTCCCGTAAGAAATAGCAGATAGGTCTGCGATGGCGCATGACGCCAAGGCAGACATAAGGAAATTCTTTCAGCAAAGGCAATGACATATATACAATGCGGCGCGGTCTCGCAGCTTGCTGACGAACGCGCCAATACGTCTGCACGCGGCCATCCCCGCGTCCCCGGCGGGCGCGGCGCCATTATCGCGGGGAACGACGGCAGGCCGGGGGACGTTGTAGAGGCAAGCGTATCGCAATCACGGGGGACCATCGCACCATGCCGCACGGATCGCCGCTTCGCCACAGCCCTGTTCCATGCCATCAGCGCGAGCGGCCCTGGCTGCTGATATCGTTCGGCGTCATCGGCGTTCTGGGTTGCGCCGCGCTGATTGTCGGCACGGCGGTCGCGGCAGCGGTCGTCCCCGGGCATGACTGGATTGCCGATACGATCAGCGATCTGGCGGCAGGCCGGTATGAGATCATCATGGACGTCGCATTATACGGGTTCGCCGCCGGCCTGATGACAACCGCACTGGCAGCATCACACGCACATATGGGCGCAGCCGGTTGGAGCGTAGGTATCGTGTCTCTGGCGATACTGGCTGTCTTGGTTACGGTGATTGCCGCGCGAAACGAATACGGGGACAAGGATAACGAAGGCGTCGTCATCCATATGTATCTGGTCTATGCGCTGGGCGCTCTGTTCCTGCTGACCTGCGCAGTGATGCAGGCGGGCTTGCGGGCGTCCGGCCACAACATAGCCGCTGCCGCACTGATCGGCCTCGGCGCGACATGGGCGATAATTTCGGCAATTTTCCTGATGTCGGCCACATCGGTCGATGGCCTGATCGAGCGGATCCTGGGATTGGTCGCCTGCGCGATCCTTATGGTTTTTTGCACGGTATTTCTGGGCCGCGGATACGCTCTGACAGAGGGAAGATAGATCATGGACCTTCTGGATATTGCCGCACAAACCCTTCTGGCCGTCGTCGCAGTAATCGTTCTGGCCCGAATGAACGGCCTGCGCTCATTCTCGAAAATGTCGAGCTTCGATTTCGCGCTGACCATCGCGGCAGGATCGGTTCTGGCCACGATGATGACCAGCGCCAAGACGCCGTGGCCCGGATTGGTGGCACTGACCACCCTTTTTGCTGCGCGGTTCGTCATCTCGCTCTTGCGTCAAAAATGGCGTCCCGTGGCATGGATGACCGATAACATGCCCCTCATGCTGTTCTACGAAGGGCAATTGTTCGAGGAAAACCTCGCCCTGGCGCGCGTCACCCGCGACGAGGTGCGCGCCAAACTGCGCGAGGCCAACGCCATCAGCCCCGGCTGCGTGCGCGCCGTCGTGCTGGAGGCGACCGGCGATGTCAGCGTCCTGCACGGCGACACTCTGGATCCAAGCCTGCTGGACGGGGTGTCATGGGGACGCGCCAAAGCGCCCGAGTAACGGCAGACGCCCCCGCGCCCGCCCGCTCACCGTCGCCGGTGCGGCGTCAACGCTGGTTGGCCTGCAGCCAGGCAAGGATCGCCTCGGGCTCCGGCGCAACCGCCTCGGCCAGACCCCCGCAGAAGCTGTCGAAGGCCGCTTTGCTGGCGTGACCGACACCGACAAGCACTGGAATATCCCGCTCCAGCGCCGCTCCGATAGCGTTGCAAAACCCCCGCCCGGCAGCCTCTTCCGGCCCGAACTTATTCAGGATGAACAGATCGGCGTCCTCAAAACTGCCATTTTCGACGCGCACAACAGCCTGCGCGATTGCGCCGGGATCAAGCCGGCACGCGTCCGAGCCGGCCCCCAGATCCTGCGTGATCTTGATCACCGGCCCGTCCGGTAGAACGCGCACCTTCGCATCGCAACCGTTCTCAAACGCGCTGGCGTGATCAAGATCCTTGACGATGCCGGTCAGCGCCACGCCCCGACGCTGCAATTGGGCGGCAACATCGCACAGCACTCGATCGGTGCCGCCGCGTTCTGTCGAAGTCACACATGCAATCTTCATATCCACTCCTGTCGTTGTGTGCCATTCAGGCCAACGTGCCTCTGCCCTCCGTCCGTGGACCATCAGACGGGCACATATCGGCGTCAATGCGGCGAATTGCATCGGCTGACGGCAGTCGGAGTTCTATCTGCGGCCCGGATGCCAATCGCGCAATACCCGTCGATCACCGGGCCGCCGATCATCATTGGCCCGTCCTATCGCGGCGCATCAGCCAAAACCGCCGCAGATACCGTCGTCCAGAACGTCGGGAATGAGAGGTCTGGCCGCGAAGGTTTACGCTACCTTAACTCTCGATGTTATTGGCGATCCCGGGAGGACTCGAACCCCCAACATCCTGATTAGAAGTCAGGTGCTCTATCCAGTTGAGCTACGGGACCGTGGCTCTGTAATAATGGTTCAGAAAACGGATACAAGATGCCGCCTTTTCTTAACCGTCTGTATTTACGCCCTCTTCCGGGCTTGGACCTCGGACTTGGAGTGCCCTCGCTCTATCGAGTTCAGCTATCGAACCGCCACGAAGCCTGAAAAGCAGTCCGCGAAAGATCACTACTTGCCGGGCGCTCCGGAATAAAGCCAAATTTGGCATTCCTCAGAATTTGATCTTCATCCGCCTGCATGTGCGCCTCTTGCGTCCTGCCTCGCGAATGGATCCTGCGCATAAACCACGTTGGCCAGATACAGGCCCTGCGGCGGGCAGACCGGTCCGCAGGCGCCGCGGTCACAGGCGTCCAAGGCGGCCTTTACATCGCAAGGCGCCCATGTGCCGCGCCCGACACGTTCCAGTGTCCCGACGATGCTGCGCACCTGATTGTGCAGAAACGACCGCGCCCGCAGATCGAATCGCAGTTCTGGCCCGCCCGACCCGGCCACCTCGGAAATCTCCAGCGCATCCAGTGTTTTCACCGGGCTCGCGGATTGACAGATAGACGACCGGAAGGTGGTAAAATCATGCCGGCCCACCAGATGTGCGGCGCCTGCCTGCATGGCCTCCACATCCAGCAGATGCGGCACCTGCCAGACCAGCCCGGCATCATGCGTCGCGGGGGCGCGGCGCATCAGCAGACGGAATTTATAGTGCCGTTCCAGCGCTGAAAACCGCGCGTGCCAGTCATCCGGGACGACGGCGGAATCCACGATCGCCACCGGCTGTGGCTTCAGATGATAATTCAGTGCCTCCATCAGACGAAACGGCGCCCAATCCTTGACCAGATCGCAGTGCGCCACCTGCGCCAACCCATGCACCCCAGCATCGGTGCGCCCGGCAGCGGCAATGGTATGCGCCCCCGGCTCCAGCCGCGCCAGCGCCGCCTCGATGGCGCCCTGAACAGAGGGCTGATCGCGCTGGCGCTGCCAGCCCGCGAACGGTCCACCGTGATATTCAACTTTCAGCGCAAATCTGGGCATGCATCGCCGCTTAGCTCAAATCAGGCCCCTGTTAAAGGACGCCTTGCCATTCTTCTTGCTCCAAATATCCTCGCCGAAGGCTCCGCCCCCAAAACACCCGCAACAATGGATGCACCCGACACCACTGGAAACACCCGCCCCCCACCGTTATCTATTGGCCCAAGGCATTCACGAAAGGGCGGCACATTGGGGATCTCGACACTGGCCGACGGGCTGGCCCGTGGGGCCGAGCGGGTCTCCGGCACCCTCTCCGAGACGTTTTTCGAGCCTGTCATCCGCATCGGCGTCACCGGCCTTGCGCGGGCGGGCAAGACGGTTTTCATCACATCGCTCGTCGCCAACCTGCTGGAGCGCGGGCGCATGCCCGGCCTCGTTGCCGCCAGCGAGGGCCGCATCACCGCCGCCTTCCTGCAACCGCAGCCTGACGACACCGTGCCGCGGTTCGAGTTTGAAACCCACCTTGCCGCCCTCACGGCGCCCACGCCCCACTGGCCCGCCAGCACCCGCGCCATTTCCGAACTGCGCCTGTCCTTGCGCGTACGCCCCGCCGGTCTGCTGGCCGGGATCACCGGCCCGCGCACCGTGCATATCGACATCGTCGACTATCCCGGCGAATGGCTGCTGGACCTTGCACTGATGGACAAGACCTATGCCGAATGGTCCGCCGCAACCCTCGCCACCATGCAACGGCGCGATATCGCCGCACCCTACCTTGCCGATGCTGGCGCCAGCGATGCAGGCGCCGCGTGGGACGAGCCGCAGATCAAGGCGCTGGCCGATACCTTCACCGCCTATCTGGCCGCGGCCCGCCAGCGGGGCCTGTCTGGCATCGCGCCGGGGCGTTTCCTGCTGCCCGGCGATCTCGCCGGATCGCCGGCGCTCACCTTTGCCCCTATCGCCAAGCCGGACCGCCCCGGTCGTCGCAGCCTCTGGCGGGAAATGGAGCGGCGCTTCGAGGCCTATAAATCGCAGGTCGTCGCGCCGTTCTTCCGCGATCATTTCTCGCGGATCGACCGCCAGATCGTGCTGGTCGACGCGCTGGAGGCGATCCATGCAGGTCCGCCCGCCGTGGCAGACCTCCAGGACACGATGACCGAGATCCTCTCGGCCTTCCGCCCCGGTCGCAATGCGTTCCTCACCCGCCTTCTGATGGGGCGCCGGGTGGAGAAGATCCTCTTTGCCGCCACCAAGGCCGACCATCTGCACCACACCCAGCACGCCCGCCTGACCGCCTTCATGGAGGCGCTGACCGCCGAGGCGCGCGCCCGTGCCGATTTCCAGGGGGCGCAAACGGCGTCGATCGCCTTGGCGTCCCTGCGCGCCACGGTCGAGGAGACGCGCGAGCATGAAGGCGCCCCGTTCGATTGCGTGCGCGGCACGTTGCTGAACCCGGATGGCAGCCGCGGCAAGGAGGCCGCATTTCACCCCGGCGATCTGCCAGATAGCCCCGCATCGCTGATCGCGGCGGCGCGTCAGGGCCATGACGCGTGGCTGGATCAGGACTACCCGATCATGAAATTCGCGCCCGCCACCCTGACGCTCAGGCCCGGCATGGGCCCGCCGCATATCCGCCTTGACCGCGCGGCGCAGTTCCTGATCGGTGACCGTCTGTGAGGGGGGCCGCGCCGACCCGCGCGCGGCTGTGGCATGTGCCGCAGATGACCGCGATCCTCCGGGGCGTCACCCGGCGCACCCCTTGGCTGCCGCGCGTGCGGTCCTTCCGCACCGATCTGCGCGTCATGACGCGGATCACGAGGGCCGGCTGGGTACATGTGCTGCGCGATGGCCGCGGGCCAGCCGCCTTCATCGCGCGCGATGGCGCGCAGGTACATGCGCTTTATGTGCATCCCCGCGCGCAGGGACGCGGCATGGGCCGCGCTTTGCTGGAGGATGCCAAACGCAGCCAAACCCGGCTGGAGCTCTACGTCGCCGAGGCGAACGAAGCCGCCCGCGCGTTCTACAGCGCTCACGGCTTTGCCGAAGCGGGGCGCGGCTGCGGCGCCGGGAATGATGAACGCCTGCCCGACATCCACATGATCTGGCAGCAAGACAGGAGCACCGATAGATGAGCCGTCCCAAAGGCCCGATCCTGTTCGATCTGGACGAAGACGCCCCCCGCGCCGCCCCGTCCGAGGCGCCCCCGGTCCCCGATCCGGACCTGCCCCAGCCGCCAGACGGTCGCGCGATGCAGACGATCGCAGCGCTGGCCGCGCGCCGCCCCTCGCGGCTGGCGCGGCTGTTCTGGGGCCTTTTGGGCAGCATCCTGACGCTCGCCATATCGCTCGCCGCGTGGAATTTCGCCACCGGCCTCATCGTAAGCGTGCCGTTGCTGGGCTATATCGTCACGGCCCTCATGATCGCCCTCATCGTCGTGCTGCTGGTGATCGCCCTGCGCGAAGTCGCCGCCTTCGCCCGGCTTGGCCGCATCGACGCGCTGCACCGCGCTGCCGATACAGCATTGGCCGATGACGATCTGCCCGCCGCTCGCCGCCTGACCGACGATCTGGTCAAACTCTACGCCGCCCGCGAAGACACGCGCTGGGGCCGCGACCGTCTGGCCGAACGGCGCGGCGACCAGTTCGACGCCGCCGCCCTTCTGGCCCTGACCGAGGCCGAGCTGCTGATCCCGCTCGATGCCGCCGCCGCCCGTCAGGTCGAAGCCGCCGCACGCCAAGTCGCCGCCGTCACCGCGCTGGTGCCGCTGGCATTGGCCGACGTGGTCGTTGCGCTCAGCGCCAATCTGCGGATGATCCGCCGCATCGCCGAAATCTACGGCGGCCGCTCCGGCACGCTGGGCAGCCTGCGGCTGACCCGTGCCGTGCTGACGCATCTGGTGGCAACAGGCGCCGTGGCCGTCGGCGACGACGTGATCTCCAGCGTCGCGGGCGGTAGCCTGCTGTCCAAAATCTCGCGCCGCTTTGGCGAAGGGGTGGTGAACGGCGCGCTGACCGCCCGCGTCGGCGTGGCGGCGATGGAGGTCTGCCGCCCCCTGCCCTTTTCGCCCGGCAAACGCCCCAAGGTGCGGCGCCTGCTGACAACGGCGCTCAGCGGTTTGTTTCCCAGCTAGCTCGGTTCGCGTCCCTCTGGACGCGCCACGCACCGCGCCCTATAAGGCGCCCATGATGCGTCTCATAGCGATCGTCATTCGAATTACATGCCCGGCGCTCTGACCCCTGAGCCGCCGGGACAAGGCGTTCGAGCCCCTCGCGCCGCCCCTCAAATGCCACAAAACACCCGAGATAGAGGACGCCCGCAATGTGCGCCGACACCAGCCATAACGCCCCCGAATACAAAGACACGCTGAACCTGCCGCAGACCGATTTTCCCATGCGCGCCGGCCTGCCCAAGCGCGAGCCGGGATGGCTGGCCCATTGGGACAAGATCGGCATCTACGACCGCCTGCGCGAGAAGGCCGCCGCAAACCCGGGCGCGCGCACGCCCTTCACCCTGCACGACGGCCCTCCCTACGCCAACGGCCACCTGCATATCGGCCACGCGCTGAACAAGATCCTCAAGGATATGGTCGTGCGCTCCCAGCAGATGATGGGCCGCGACGCGCGCTATATCCCCGGCTGGGATTGCCACGGCCTGCCGATCGAATGGAAGATCGAGGAGCAATATCGCGCCAAGGGCAAGAACAAGGACGAGGTCGACATCGTCGATTTCCGGCAGGAATGCCGCAAGTTCGCCGAAGGCTGGATCGACATCCAGAAGGGCGAGTTCAAGCGCCTCGGCATCACCGGCAAATGGGAAAACCCCTACCTCACCATGGATTTCCGCGCCGAGCGGATCATCGCGGAGGAGTTCCAGAAATTCCTGATGACCGGCACGCTCTATCAAGGCTCCAAACCGGTGATGTGGTCGCCGGTCGAGAAAACCGCGCTGGCCGAGGCCGAGATCGAGTATCACGACCACAAGAGTCATGCAATCTGGGTAGCGTTTCCCGTCGAGGGGTGGGTAGCCGAAGATTCAAATACCGAAGCCGACGGTGATGAAAAAAAGGGGCAGCTAGACAAAACGCCCTACAAAGATCTGGACAAGGCTCGGGTGGTTATCTGGACGACAACTCCTTGGACCATTCCCTCCAACAAGGCGGTCGCCTTCAATCCAACCATCTCCTACGGCCTCTACCGCGTCGAGGCGACCGAAGAGGAAAGCTGGACCAATCCGGGTGAATTTTATCTTTTAGCCAATACGTTGGCCGAAGAAGTTTTTGGCAAGTCTCGCGTTACTGAATACACCCACGTTCGCGATGTACCAGCGCACGTGTTAGGCAATCTATCACTCAACCACCCTTTCAACGGCCTCGAAAAAGCGGAGGGTTTCTGGGATTATATGGTTCCGATGATTGACGGCGACCATGTCACCGACGATGCCGGCACCGGGTTCGTGCACACCGCACCCAGCCACGGCGCGGACGACTACGAGGCCTTCGTCAAACGCGGCTGGATCAAGGAAATGACCCATAACGTCGGTGAGGAATCCGAGTTTCTGGACCACGTCCCCTTCTTCGCGGGCCTTCAGGTGTTCGACCGCAAGGGCAAGGAAAGCAAGGCAAACCCCGCCGTCATCGACAAGCTGGTCGAGGCGGGCGGCATCATCGCGCGCGGCCGCACGACCCACAGCTATCCGCATTCCTGGCGCTCCAAGGCGCCGATCATCTTCCGCAACACGCCGCAATGGTTCGCCGCCATCGACCGCCCCGTCGGCGACGGGCAGGATACCTACGGCAAGACGATCCGCCAGCGCGCGCTGACCTCCATTGACGAGCTTGTAAAATGGACGCCGCAAAAGGGCCGCAACCGCCTCTATGCGATGATCGAGTCGCGCCCCGACTGGGTGCTGTCGCGCCAGCGCGCCTGGGGCGTGCCGCTAACCTGCTTCACGCGCAAGGGCGCGCTGCCGACCGACGAGGGCTTCCTGCTGCGCAACGAGGACGTCAACGCCCGCATCCTCGCCGCCTTCGAGGCCGAGGGCGCGGATGCGTGGTACAAGGACGGCGCCAAGGACCGTTTCCTGTCCGGCATCGTCAACCCGGATGAGTGGGACAAGGTCGACGACATCCTAGACGTCTGGTTTGATTCAGGCTCCACCCACGCCTTCGTATTGCGCGACCGCGAGGATGGGTCCGAGGACGGGCTGGCAGACCTCTACCTGGAAGGCACCGACCAGCACCGCGGCTGGTTCCACTCGTCCATGCTGCAGGCCTGCGGTACGATCGGCCGCGCGCCCTATCGCGGCGTGCTGACCCACGGATTCACGCTGGATGCCAAGGGCAACAAGATGTCCAAATCGGTCGGCAACACCGTGTCGCCCGAGGACGTGACCAAGCAATACGGCGCCGATATCCTGCGCCTCTGGGTCGCGCAATCGGACTACACCGGCGATCTGCGCATCGGGCCGGAAATCCTCAAGGGCGTGGCCGACAGCTACCGCCGCATGCGCAACACCATGCGCTACCTGCTGGGCGCGCTGGCGCATTTTGACGAATCCGACCGCACCCCGGCAGACCAGATGCCCGAGCTGGAGCAATGGGTGCTGCACCGCATGGCCGAATTGGACAAGACCGTGCGCGAAGGCTATAACGCCTACAACTTCCAGGGCGTCATGCAAGCGCTGCTCAATTTCTGCACGCTGGACCTGTCGGCCTTCTACTTCGACGTCCGCAAGGACGTGCTTTACTGCGACGGCGACAGCATCGAGCGGCGCTCGGCCCGCACCGTGCTGGACCTGCTGTTCCACCGGTTGACCACGTGGCTGGCCCCCATCATGGCCTTCACGATGGAGGAGGTCTGGCTGGAGCGGTTCCCCGGCGCAGACTCGTCCCTGCATCTTCAGGATATCCCTGGAACGCCCGCCACATGGCTGAACCCGCAGCTGGCCACAAAGTGGTCAGGCATCCGCCAAGCCCGCCGGGCCGTGACAGCGGCGCTGGAAATCGAGCGCACGAACAAGGTCATCGGCTCCTCGCTGGAGGCCGCGCCAGAAGTTTTCGTCGAAGACGAGGCGACGCTGACCACCCTCAAATCGGTCCCCTTTGCCGATATCTGCATCACCTCGGCCATCACCCTGACTCAGGGCGCAGCGTCCAGCGGCGCCTTCCACCTGCCCGAGGCCGAAGGCTTTGGCGTGACCTTCCACAAGGCGCCCGGCGACAAATGCCAGCGCTGCTGGAAGATCCTGCCGGACGTGGGCACCCATGCCCACCCCGGCACCTGCGCGCGCTGTTCCGCCGCGCTCGGATAATCACCCAGCCGGGCGCACCAAAAACCGCGCCCGGCTTTCAACTTTCCAAAAATACTCAAAAACCCCGAAGGGCAGCCAAGAATGCACCGTTTCGATCTGCACACCATCCCCGCCCAGCCTTGGCTCAATGGCGCCGGAACGCGGCAGGACCTCGCAGCGCGGCAGCATGACGGCGAGACCGTCTGGCGCCTCAGCGTTGCGGCGATCGATCGCGACTGCCCGTTTTCCACCTATCCCGGCTTTGCGCGCCTCCACACGCTCATCGCCGGGGTGGGCACGCGGCTGACCGGCGCGGGCGTCGATATTGAGGTGCGGCCGATGGTGCCGGTCGCCTTTGATGGGGCTGTTGCGCTGAACTGCACCCTGATCGCCGGGCCTGCCACCGCGCTTAACCTAATCTACGACCCTGCGGCCATCCGCGCCGACCTGCTGGCGCTGGAAGCCGGGGCACATATGGTCGAGGCGCGCGAGATTGCGATGCTCTGCGTGTCGGGCAGCGCCGCGATCGACGGCCACACGCTCGAAGCGGGCCAAGGCGCCGTCACCGAAGGCGCTGCTGCCATCACGGTCGACCCCAGCGCCGAGGTTCTCTGCGCGCTTCTGGATCCGGCGCGCTAAAGCACTTCGGGACAAGCCGCGATCCAAGTTTTCCACGAAACGCTTTTGAGCGCACACGCCCTATATATCTTGGATATCAAAGGCTGATACGCGAAAGCAAAAGGCCCCGCAGTTAACTGCGGGGCCTTCATAAGTCATGCTGCGTAGCGCGATCAGTCGTCGTCTGACTTCAGCGCTGCGCCCAGGATGTCGCCCAGCGATGCGCCCGAAGCGGAAGAGCCGTACTGTTCCACGGCCTCTTTCTCTTCTGCGATCTCGCGTGCCTTGATCGACAGGCCCAGACGATGCGACTTGGCGTCGATATTCGTCACGCGTGCATCGACCTTGTCACCGACCGAAAAACGCTCGGGGCGCTGCTCGGCACGGTCGCGAGACAGATCGGAGCGGCGGATGAAGGACTTCATGCCCTCGTATTCCACTTCGATTCCGCCATCTTCGATCGACGTCACCGTAACGGTGATGATCGCGCCGCGCTTCACGCCGCCGACCGCCTCGGCGAACTTGTCGCCGCCCAGGTTCTTGATCGAAAGCGAGATGCGCTCCTTGTCGGTGTCAACCTCGGAGACGACCGCCTGAACGATATCGCCCTTGCGGTAGTTCTGAATCGCATCCTCGCCACGCTCGTCCCAGCTGATGTCGCTGAGGTGAACCATGCCGTCGATTTCGCCTTCGAGACCGATGAACAGACCGAATTCGGTGATGTTCTTGACCTCGCCCTCGACCTCGGTGCCCTCGGGGTGTGTTTCTGCAAACACTTCCCACGGGTTACGCATGGTCTGCTTGAGGCCCAAGGACACGCGGCGCTTGGCTTGGTCGATTTCCAGAACCATGACCTCAACCTCTTGGCTGGTGGACACGATCTTGCCGGGATGCACGTTCTTCTTGGTCCAGGACATTTCGCTGACGTGAACCAGACCTTCGACTCCCGGCTCCAGCTCGACGAACGCACCGTAGTCGGTGATGTTCGTCACGCGGCCCGTATGCGTCGATTCCAGCGGATATTTGGCGGCGACCAGATCCCACGGATCTTCCTGAAGCTGCTTCATGCCCAGGGAAATGCGGTGGGTTTCCTTGTTGATCTTGATCACCTGAACCTTGACCGTCTCGCCGATCGACAGGATCTCGGAGGGGTGGTTCACACGGCGCCATGCCATGTCGGTGACGTGCAGAAGGCCGTCAACACCGCCCAGATCGACGAAGGCGCCGTATTCGGTGATGTTCTTGACGACGCCGTCGACATTCTGACCTTCGGTCAGGTTGCCGATGACTTCCGCACGCTGCTCGGCGCGGGATTCTTCGAGGATCGCACGGCGCGACACCACGATGTTGCCCCGGCGGCGGTCCATTTTCAGGATCTGGAACGGCTGCTTGAGACCCATCAGCGGGCCGGCATCGCGCACGGGGCGCACATCCACCTGAGAGCCGGGCAGGAACGCAACGGCGCCGCCCAGATCCACGGTAAAGCCACCCTTGACGCGGCCAAAGATCGCGCCTTCGACACGCTCTTCTGCGGCGTATGCCTTCTCCAGACGGTCCCAGGCTTCCTCGCGGCGGGCCATCTCGCGGCTGATGACAGCCTCGCCACGCGCGTTTTCAGCCGAGCGCAGGAAGACTTCGACTTCGTCGCCGACATTGATGTTCGGCTGCTCGCCGGGATCTGCGAATTCTTTCAGATCGACGCGGCCTTCCATCTTGTAGCCGACGTCGATGATGGCCTGGCCCGCTTCGACAGCGATGACCTTGCCCTTGACGACCGAACCCTCTTCGGGCGTGTCCATTTCGAAGCTTTCGTTCAGGAGGGCTTCGAATTCCTCCATAGATGTGTTCTGAGCCATGTGGTCTCGGATTCCTTTGTACGGTTTTTTCGGGCCGTGCGGTTGTCTCCGCCGGTCTTGAGGTTTCGTTGGTCGGGCGATGGGCAAACGGCGAAAGAGGCCCTGTTGATGCAGGCCCTGCTCGATTCTCTCGGATTTGCGGCAGATACCGCCTTGGTGACAGGCGCGCGTATAGTCCAGCCACGCCCCGATGACAAGGGCAGGTCGCCGCGAAGAGGGCCTGTGATCAGCCGCGCTGCACGCGCTCGACTTCGGCGATGGCGGCGGCGACCGCCTGCTCGATCGTCAGCAGGGATGTGTCCAGCAGGATCGCGTCCTCGGCAGGCTTCAACGGCGCGGTGGCGCGGGCACTGTCGCGTGCGTCGCGCTGGCGCAGATCTTCCAGCACCTCCTGATACGTGATGTCGTGGCCCGCGCCGGTCAGCTCGGTCAGGCGGCGGGCGGCGCGCACGTCATCGGTGGCGGTGACATACAGCTTCACCTCCGCCTCGGGGCAGATGACCGTGCCGATATCGCGCCCGTCCAGCACAGCGCCACCCGACCGGCTGGCAAAGGCGCGCTGAAAGTCGATCAGCGCCTCGCGCACCTCGGGTATCGCGGCAACGCGGCTGGCGGCCTGCCCGACCTCGGGGGTGCGCAGGTCCGCCGCGTCCAGATCGGCGTGCCGGAGGGTGCGCGCGGCCTCGATCGCGCCGACGCCGTCCAGCGTCCGCCGCCCGGTCGCACGGTAAAGCAGCCCGGTATCCAGATGCGCAAAGCCGAAATGCGCGGCCAGCCGGCGCCCGACCGTCCCCTTGCCTGCCGCTGCCGGGCCGTCGATTGCAATTGTGAATGTCATGTGCGCCTCGTCCGCTATCTGTTCGCATGGGTAGAGGAAGGTGGGCGGCGGCTCAAGCCGTGGATGCGCGGGCCGGTCCTGTTGTGTGCTTGATAAGCGTCGGACTTGGGTATTTTTGCCAAGAAAAGCTGCCGGGCCGTTTTGATTTACAGGCCTGTCACCGAGGATGTCAGGCTGAGGCGGGCCGGCGCTTTGCGGTCGCCGCGCTCGCTGCCGGGTCTTGAGCCAGCCAAAACACGGGACAGGCGCGCGCCGGGCTTTTGCCTCAGCTCTCGTCCATCGGCAGATCCAGCGTGACGATCAGCCCTTCGGACTGCCAGTCGAAATGCAAGGCGCCGTCAGATGCCTTCACCAGATTTTCCACGATACCCGCCCCGCTTTCGCGCTCCGGCGTGGAAACCGCAGGGCCACCGCGCTCTTTCCAGATCATATGGAACTCACCGGCGTCCGAGACGCTCCACGACAGATCGATCCGCCCATTTTCGGCGCCAAGGCTACCGTGTTTGACCGCGTTCGTTGCCAATTCATGAAGCAGCAGCGTCAGCGATGTCACCATGCCGCCCGACAGCACCACCTCGCCGCCGTAAAGCCGTACCTGACGTTCGCCCAGCGGCGCGTAGGCCAGCAGCAGCGTGCGCGCCAGATGCTCGAACTGCAGCGCTTTCGGCCTCTCGCCTGTCATCGTGTCGAAATGAGTCTGCCCCAGCGCAATAAGCCGCGCGATCACCTTGTCGCTGTATTCTTCCGGGTCCGTTTCGGTCTGTCCCGTCATCTTGATGACGACTGACATCACGTTGACGATGTTTTTGAGCCGGTGCAGCAATTCGGAGGTGCGCAGCGCCGCAGCCTGCCTTTCGGCCTCGCGCGTGATTGATATGTCCATCTGCGAGCCAAAGCGGAACACCACCTGCCCCTCGTCGTCCAGCACGGGCCCGATTTGCAGCGCATTGATGAACTTCTCGCCCGATTTGCGATAGTTGACGATCTCGACCATCGTCACCTCGTTCGTCTTCAGCGCGGCGCGGATCGCCTGAACGCTTTCGCGCGTCGTCTCCGGACCCTGAAGGAACCGGCAATTGCGCCCGACAAATTCGGCCTCCTCATACCCTGTCAGATCACAGAACGCCTGATTGGCGAATACGATAGGATCATCGGGAAGGGACGGATCGGAAATGCACAGCGGCAGCCGACTGTGGCGGATGGCATGGGCAAATACGTCATTCTGCCGCAAGCTGTCGGGCGACAGGTTGACTACGTCCTTCAGGTCCAGTGACATCGCATCTACTTTGCTTGGTTCACAATTTAACCAATATATCCCGACCCTTCGATTGGTGGCAAGTGATCCCGGGCGCGTTTGGCCCCTTTTCGTTCTATAGCGCCCGCCGAGGCGGTTATCCGGCGGCAATGCTCAGCGCCTGTTCCAGATCATCGATCAGATCCTGCGCATCCTCGATCCCGATGGACAGGCGCAGAAGGTTCGGATGCACGTCAAAGCCGGGGCCGGATACCGTCTTGCGATGCTCGATCAGGCTTTCGACCCCGCCCAGCGACGTGGCCGGATAGAACAGGCGGCAGGCGCGGGCGGTGTCGATGGCCGTCTGCTCGCTGCCGTTGGTGATGATTGATAGCATGCCGCCGAACATGCCACCCGTCTGGCGCAGGGCGATCCCATGTCCTGGATGGCTGGGCAGGCCGGGATAGAGCACCGATTGCAGCAGCGGATGCCCCTCGAAATGCTGCGCGATGGCCAGCGCGTTTTCGGTCTGCCGCTCCACCCGCAGCATCAGGGTGCGCATGCCGCGGATCAGCAGCCACGCATCAAAGCTGTGCAGGACCGTGCCCTGAAGTTTGCGCACATCCGCGATTTCGTCCCACATCGCGCCGGTTTCGCGCACCGACAGCGCGCCGGCGGTGACGTCGGAATGGCCGTTCAGGTATTTCGTCGCCGAATGGAACGAGATATCGGCCCCCAGTTCCAGCGCGCGCGTGCAGCAGGGCGGCGTGGCGGTGCAATCGGTGATCAGGCGCGCGCCTGCGTCATGGGCAACCTTGGCTGCGGCGGCGATGTCGGTCACGGTCCAGTCGGGGTTGTTCGGCGTCTCGACCCAGACAAGCGCCGTCTGGCCGGGGCGGATGGCGGCCTGCATCGCGTCCAGATCGCCCGCCGGATAATGCGTTATGGCAAGCCGCCCGGTGGTCTGGTGTTTCAGCATCTGCTGCAGCACACCGTGATACATCACGCTTGGCGCGACCACATGTGCGCCCGGTGCCAGCGCCTCCAGCACCGCGCCTGCCGCCGACATGCCGGACGCGAAGAGCAGGGTCGCCGCCGCCTCCTCAAGATCGGCGATGATCGCCTCGGCGTGCTCGGTCGTCTCGTTGCTGTCGCGGCGGTAGATATAGGGCTGGCGCGGCGCGTAATCGTCGCCGCGCGCATAGGTGGCGGAGGGTTGAATGGGCGGCACCACGGCGCCGGTCCGTTCCTCCACATGGTGCAGCGCCTGCGCAAGGCGGGTGGCAGGCGACAAAGGGCGGTTTTTGCGGGTCGTCATGTGCGTTTTCCATAATAGAGCCCGACCACATGTTCGGCCTCGGCAAAGAACAGCCAGCGCGACGCAAGGATGCCGGCGATGTGGCTGAGTACCGCCAGCGCCGCGGCGACATGCGGCAGCGGCAGGGCCAGCAGCAGTATCGGCAGCACATAGCCCAGCGCAAAAGCGATGACGCGCAGTTTCTGCGCATGGCGGCGACCGACCACGTGGATGAATTCGCGCGTCAGGTAGTTGCTGCCGGTATGGGGCGGCTCGAATGCGCGGGGCGCGCCGATATGACCAAGGCCGGTGGCGCTTGCCAGATTGGTGCCGGAGCGGGTCAGCGCGCTGTCACCGCGCACCCACCACACAATCTGCAGGATCGCGGCGAGCGGCAGCAGGATCAGCGCGAGTGTGATCTGCCCCGCCAACAGCCCGCCTCCACCGAGCGACAGCGCGAGGAACAGCGCGGGCGTCAGCCATGTGCGCCAGCGGGGCACGGTGCGCATTTGCGTGTAGATCATCGATGTGGTTAGCACGGCGCCCAGACACAGCGCCGCGCCCAGCCAGCCGACGGGCGCCCAGTGCTGCGCAAAAAACACAAGACCCGCGCCATGGATCGCCATAACGATCAAGGCGGCGACCGACAGCCACGCCTCGCGGCTGAGCCAGCTGGTGCGCCACTGGGTGAACGCCTTGAGCGCGCGTTCGGGGTGGCCGAGGTGAAAGGCCGAGGCCAGCAGCCCGCCCACCGCCAGCAGGTAGGCGATGGCGAAGAATGTGAACGCGACCCAGCCGGTTGGCGTCAGCACGCCGAGGCCCAGCCACGCCAACAGGCCAAAGCCAAGGCCGGACAGCGTGGTAAAGATGATGACAGACGGCGCCGGATGCATGTCAGAGCGCCGCCAGTGCGCGATCAAGCCACGCGACGAAGCCCCTGGATTCCACCGCGACAGGCTCAAGGAAAGGGGCCAGCACGTTCGTCTGCTCCAACTGGTCGCGCGGGCGCGGCGGCAGGTATTTGTTGACTGGTTTCGTGCCCTGCTCGGGCATCAGATCAAAGCCGCCGCGCGCCGCAGTCAGCTGGCTCACGTGGCTGTCCGGATCGGCGAAATCGCCAAAATGGCGCGCGCCTGCCGGGCAGGTGCGCACGCAGGCAGGCTCCCGGTCTTCCTCGGGCAGGTTTTGGTTATAGATGCGGTCGACGCAGAGGGTGCATTTCTTCATCACGCCCTCCGCCGCGTCCATTTCCCGCGCGCCGTAAGGGCAGGCCCATGCGCAGAGGCCGCAGCCGATGCAATCCACCTCATTCACCAGAACGATCCCGTCCTCGACCCGCTTGTAGCTCGCGCCGGTAGGGCAGACGGTGACGCAGGGCGCATCCTCGCAATGCAGGCAGGATTTGGGGAAGTGAACCAGCTGCGCCGCGCCGTGATCGGGCTGCACCTCATAGCTGTGGACCCGGTTGAGGAAGGTGCCGCTGGGGGCCGCGCCATAGGGCTGTTGATCGCTGAGCGGCGCGCCGTAGTTTTCGGTGTTCCAGCCCTTGCAGGAGATGACGCAGGCATGACAGCCGACGCAGGTGTCGAGGTCGATCACGAGGCCGAGTTTGCGCTGGGTGCTGTTGGGCAGGCTGGTCATTTGATGGTCCGCCCGCGCTGGCCGGTGGGGCCAGACCGGGGGGCTGCCCCGGACCCCGGGATATTTTGGGCAAGAAGAAATGGGGAGCGCATCATTTTCCGACCTTCCAATTCAATTCGTCCGGCCCCTGCCCTACGGGCGATGCGATGCGCGGCATCACCGGCTGCGCCTGGTCCGGGGCGCGGACTTTCTCGATCTTTACGCGTAGATCGAACCATGCGGCCTGCCCTGTCACCGGGTCGGAATTGGCCCAGCGCAGGCCATCGCCGCGCGGCGGCAGAAGCTCGTGAATGAGGTGGTTCAGCAGGAAGCCTTTGGTTGCCTCGGGCGCGCCGTCGTTCAGGGCCCACGCGCCCTTGCGCTTGCCGATTGCGTTCCAGGTCCAGACGGTGTGCGGGTTGAGCGCGGCCATATGCGCGACTGGCACGGTAATCTCGCCATGCGCCGAGGTGACGCGCGCCCAGTCGCCATCGCTGAAACCGTGTTTTTGGAACAGGTCGGTGGGCAGGTAGAGAGGGTTGTGCCCGTGGATCTGCCGCAGCCACGCGTTTTGGCCGCCCCAGCTGTGATACATCGCCATCGGGCGCTGGGTGAGAGCGTGGATCGGGTACTCCTCGCCGTCCACATGGCCATCCTCCAGCGGGGGATACCAAATGGGCAGCGGGTCCAGCGTGGTCTTGATGCGTTCGCGCAGATGGTCGGGTGGCTGGCGGTCACCATGGCCCTCGGCGGCCAGTTGAAATTTGCGGAGCGGCTCGGAGTAGAGATCAAAGACGTAAGGCTGCGGCCTGTCAAAAATACCGATGCTCACCGCCCAGTCCTGATAGGCCATGTTCCACGGTTTGTAATATTGCGCTTCCTCGAGGATGTGCTGAACGCAAAAACTGCCATTCGCGATATAGCTGTCCAGTTGGGCGCCATTCGGGGCGCCGCGGCCATGGGTCAGGCCTTTGTCGCCCATGCGCCAGCCCGCCAGCGGGCCGATCCCCGGCTTGCGCTGATGATTGGTGATGTAATCGGCGTAGTCGGCGTATTTCTGGCCGCCATCCTCGGTGACAAAGCCCGGCAAGTTCAGCCGCGCGCCCAGTTCGCACATCACCGATTGGAAGCCGCGCACGTCGCGGTCGGGCTGCACCACCGGCCAGCGGATGGCGTCGGCAGCCGCATTCGGCTCGCTTATCGGGCGGTCCAGCAGGGAGATGCAATCGAACCGCTCCAGATAGGTGGTGTCGGGCAGGATCAGGTCGGCATAGGCGATCATTTCGCTGGAATAGGCGTCGGAATAGATGATGCGGGGGATAATATAGTCGCCGTTTTCATCGGTGTCGGTCAGCATTTTCGTCACACCACCGATGTTCATTGACGAATTCCACGCCATGTTCGCCATGTACAAAAACAGTGTGTCGATCCTGTAGGGATCGCCCGCATGCGCGTTCGAGATCACCATATGCATCATGCCATGGGCCGAGAGCGGGTTTTCCCATGTGAACGCCTTGTCGATACGCGCGGGGCTGCCATCCTCCTTGAGGCACAGATCATCCGGGCTGGTGACATAGCCCAGGTGAGGGCCATCCAGAGGGGTATCAGGGGCGCTGCGCGAGTGGGGTTTGGCATGGGCACTGACCGGCTTGGGGTATGGCGGTTTGAAACGCATGCCGCCGGGCACCTCGACGCTGCCGAGCAGGATTTGCAGCACATGCAGCGCGCGGCAGGTCTGAAACCCGTTGGAATGGGCCGAAATGCCCCGCATCGCATGAAAGCTGACGGGGCGGCCCGTCATGCTCTGGTGTTTTTCGCCGCGAAAATCGGTCCATTCGCGGTCCAGCGTGATCGCCTCGTCAAAGGCGACGCGGGCCAGCTCAGTGGCGATTGCCTTGATCTTCTGCACGGTCAGGCCGCAGCGGTCGGCGATCGCTTCAGGCGCATATTTGGGATCGAGATAGCGTTCGGCCATCAGGTGCATGACCGGGCGGTGGGTGACGCCCGCAGCGCGATGGGTGGCATGCAGATCGGGGCGGATTCCGGGCGCATCGAAGGCGGCCAGCTTGCCGGTATTGCGGTCGATGACCAGCGGTTTGCCGCTCTCATCGCGCATAAAAAGGCCATGCTCGGGCGACTTGGGATCGCCGTTCACCAGCACCGGCGCGTTGGTGTAGCGCGACAGGTAATCGACGTCGATCTTGCCCGCTTTCATCAGTTCGTGGATGAGGCTGAGGATAAACAAGCCGTCGGTGCCCGGCGTGATGCCGACCCAATCGTCGGCGACGGCATTATACCCGGTCCGGATGGGGTTCACGCCGATCACACGCGCGCCGCGCGCCTTCAACTTGCCGATGCCCATCTTGATCGGGTTGCTGTCGTGATCTTCGGCCACACCGAACAGCATGAACAGCTTGGTATGGTCCCAGTCGGGCGTGCCGAATTCCCAGAACGCACCGCCCATCGTGTAGATGCCCGCCGCCGCCATGTTGACCGAGCAGAACCCGCCATGCGCCGCGTAATTCGGCGTTCCGAAATTCTGCGCCCAGTAGCTGGTGAAGCTCTGGCTCTGGTCGCGCCCAGTGAAGAAGGCCAGCTTTTCCGGCGCTGTGGCGCGCAGGGGCGCCAGCCAATCGGTCGCGAGTCCTAGCGCCTCGTCCCAGCTGATTTCCTCGAATTCGCCCGATCCGCGTGGGCCGGTGCGGCGCAGCGGCGCGCGCAGGCGGGCGGGGGAATTGTGCTGCATGATGCCGGCGCTGGCTTTGGCGCACAGCACGCCCTTGTTCACCGGGTGGTCGCGGTTGCCCTCGATATAGGCGACCTTGCCCGCCTTCATATGCACGTCGATGCCGCAGCGGCAGGCGCACATGTAGCAGGTCGTCTTGCGCACCTCGTCCGAGACGGGCGGGCTGAGGTCGAGATCAGGCTGATGATGCGGCACGGCAGGCGGGCCCTTTCAGCAGTTCGGGCGGAAACATGTCCTATCCCTGCCAAAGTAAGCAGAATTCCGTTCCTGTTGTCACCTCTATTCTCGCAGCGCCTTGGCGATCAGGGCGATGCCGGCGCCGATACGCTCGGACGGGATCGAGGAATAGGCAAGGCGGTAATAGTTGCGCGGCGGGGCATCACCGTGGAAAAACGACGCGCCGGGTTCGATCAGCACGCCCTGGCCGCGCAGGTCCACGGCAACGGCGCCCATGTCCACGCCCTCGGGCGCGCGCATCCAGATGGATGATCCGCCATGCTCACCGCGTCCTGCGACCGTCAATCCATGCTGCGTCAATGCGGCCTCCATCACGCGGCGCCGCTCGGCGTAGGCGCGGGACATGCGGCGGATCAGGCTGTCATAATGCCCAAGGCTGAGGAAATAGGCCGCCGTGCGCTGCATCAGGCCGGGCGGATGGCGCAGCACACTGGCGCGCAGGGCGCGCGCCTCGCGGATAAAGGGGCGCGGGCCGACCAGATAGCCAAGGCGCAGACCGGGAAAGATCGACTTGGAAAAGCTGCCGACATAGATCACCCGCCCGTCCCGATCGAGCGATTTCAGTGACGGCGACGGCGCGTTCAGAAATGCCATTTCGAACTCGTAATCATCCTCGACGATCAGCGCGTCCATGTCCCGCGCCTTTGCCAGAAGCGCGCGGCGGCGGGCCATCGGCATGGTGGCATTTGTCGGGCATTGGTGGCTGGGCGTGGTGAAAATCACGTCGGCATGGTCCGGCAGCGCGCCGGGCGGCAGGCCGCGCGCATCCACCGGAACGGCGGCGGTATGACAACGCGATTGCGTCAGGATATCGCGCAGGCCGTGATAACACGGGTCCTCGACCACCGCCGTGCGCCGCTGGGTCAGCAGTACCTGCGCGGTCAGCCACAGCGCGTTCTGCGCGCCCATCGTCACGAGGATTTCATCCGGTTCGGCCAGAATCCCGCGCCGTGGCAATGTGTGGCGAGTGATGAACTCGATCAGCTGCGGATCATCCTGATCGTAGTAATCGGTGGCCTGCGCGTGAAAGTCCCGCGTGCCCAGCGCCCGCAGCGCGCAATGGCGCCAGTTGGCGTGATCGAACAGCTTCGGGTCGGTCTGCCCATAGAGAAAGGGATAGGGGTAATCGGCCCAGTTCAACGGCCGGTCCGGCGTCGCCCCGCCGGAATAGCGCCGCCCCAGCGCGCGGGACCAGTCGATGCGGTCCGGCCCCGGATGGCGCGAGGCAAAGCGGGGCGGCTCCGGCGCGGTACCTGATATGTAGTAGCCCGACCGGTCGCGCGCCTCCAGATAGTCGTTTGCCTGAAGGTCCGCATAGGCCAGCGTGACGGTCATACGGCTGACGCCCAAGTGAGCAGCAAGGCTGCGCGATGACGGCAACCGCTCGCCCTTTTTCAGGCGTCCCGACAGGATGCCTTCGGCAATCATCTGTTGGATGCGCGCCTGTAGCGTGCCTGCCCCGTCAGGGCTGAGGAAAAAGGTCTCGACCGGGATCGCCATGATCCGATGCTAGTCCGGACCTATCCGGCGCGCAATCTACCCCCAGCCGTCGGTGTATTCGTCGAACTTGCGTTTCTCGCGGCGTGCCCAGAATTTTTTCCAGCGGGCCCAGATACCCCAGGACAGGGCCGCCAGCAGCGTCAGGATGACGATGTTCAGCCACGGAATGATGCGCACATCCGGCCCCTCGACCTGTTTGACCGAGATGGCATTGGGGAAGATCGACAGGAATTCATTGCGCCAGCCGTAATGCGTGATCGACACCCACTGGGGCGTGGTCGCGCCTCTCTTGGAAATCAGGTCAGACGCTTCGGCCTGCAAATTCGATGTGTCGAATTTGAAATAGGGCGGCCAGCCCCAGCCGGTATCCTCGTTGCGGTAAATCATCGGCTTGCCGTTGGGGCGAAACGCCTGAATGAAAAACACGTCGCGATTGGTGGGCGCCGCGGCGTTACCGCTGCCGGAATTGGCCCAGAAAATCGAGTTTTCTCCGAAATCGACGCGTTTTTCATAGGTGTCGGTGATACGCGCGATATCGTGCTGCGGCAGCGTGTAGTGCAGGAACGCGACGACGACCGCCCAAAACACGCCCCAGAAAACCCATTTTACATAGACCATTCAGGCCCCCTCACTTGAAATTCGTCAGATAAATAATCGTTCCGATCACGACCATCGGCACGATGTAAACGCCCAGGATCAGTTTTCGTCGCACCGATCCGTCATATTCTTTCAGTCCGGCCTCGACAAACTCCTCTTTGTCGCCCGGGCGGCCCGTGTCCTGCCATTCCCGCTCCAGCTTAGCGCGCCGCATCCGCCGCGACCATAGCGACAGTACGATGTAGATCACCGTCAGGACGGCCCCGCCGATGAGGATGAGCTTGAGCAGTGCCAGCACGTTGTCTCCGCCGTTTCCCTATTTCTTTCATGCTACTGCGGAATTGTGGGACATGGAAACATCAAGTGTTAAGGCCCCACCTGCACCGCAACGAAAAGGGGCGGCCCATGACAGGCCGCCCCTCCAACTCAGATCAAATCAGGCTTAGCCGACGACGTTGAAATCCGGGCCGTAGGGATAGCCGGTGATGTCCTCGTTGCCGTCCTCTGTGATGATCAGCACGTCATGCTCACGGTAGCCGCCTGCACCGGGCTGATCGTCCGCGATGGTCAGCATCGGCTCCATCGAGATGACCATGCCGGGCTCCAGCACCGTGTCGATATCCTCGCGCAGTTCCAGACCCGCCTCGCGGCCGTAGTAATGCGACAGGATGCCGAAGCTGTGGCCGTAGCCGAAGGTGCGGTACTGCAGCAGCTGGCGCTCTTCGAGGAAGGTGTTGATCTTGTGCGTGACTTCCGAGCAGGAAACGCCCGGCTTGAGCAGGCTCATGCCGTATTCGTGCGCGGCAATGTTCGCCTCCCAGACCTTCAGGGATGCGTCGTCGACTTCGCCCACGAACATCGTGCGCTCCAGCGCGACGTAATAGGCGCTGATCATCGGAAAGGTGTTCAGCGACAGGATATCGCCGGTTTCCAGCTTGCGCGCGGTGACGGGGTTGTGCGCGCCGTCGGTGTTGATGCCCGACTGAAACCAGACCCAGGTATCGCGGTATTCCGCATCCGGGAATTCCTTGGCGATCTCAAGCTCCATCGCGTCGCGGCCTGCGATTGCGACGTCAATCTCGCGGGTGCCGACCTTGATCGCGTCCTTGATGGCGTAGCCGCCCACGTCCGCGACCTTGCAGCAGCGGCGGATCAGGTCCAGCTCGGCCTGACTTTTGTGCATACGCTGAACCATGGTGGTGGGCGCGATGTCGACCGATTTGGACGGCTTGAGGAAGCTGTCCATCTTGGATTTCTGCAGCAGCGTCAGGTGATCGGCCTCATAGCCGATGACCTTGCCTTCGCCCGATACGGACAGGATCGCGCGCCAGTAGTTGTCGCGCTGCCAGTCGGTATAAGTGATGTTGTCGCCATGGCTGCGGCGCCAGGGCTGGCCCGCGTCGATACCGGCGGAAATGGTCACGTCCTGATCGGCGGTGACGACCAGACCGTAGGGGCGGCCAAAGGAGCAGTAGAGAAAGCCGGAGTAGTAGGCGATATTGTGCATCGAGGTGAACACGGCCACGTCGACACCCAGATCGGACATGCGGGCGCGCAGCTTTTGCAAACGTGTCTCGTACTCGGACGCCTCAAATTGAAGCGGCGCTTTTTCGCCGTTGTGGAAACGGTACATTTCTGGACGTTCAGTCATTTCGACCCTCCTAGACAAAGAAAGGTCCCGGCGTTCAGGACTGTTGAATTATATGGCCTTGACCCGATTCGGGTGAGCGGCGCCACCGCTCCGACCTGAAAGGGTTGTTGCCGATTACAGGGATTCTGGCAAGATATTTTACAAAGTGATGAAAGGTCCGCATGTGGCGCAAATCAAAACCGGCCCCCTGAACCTGATCACCGATGTGCCGGGGCTGCGCGTCGGCAACGCGGCTGATGCCGCGCTGAAATCGGGCGTGACGGTGCTGACGGCGGATGCGCCCTTTACCGCCGGCGTTCACGTCATGGGCGGCGCCCCCGGCACGCGCGAGACGGATCTGCTGGCCCCAGACCGCACCGTGCAACAGGTGGATGCGCTGGTGCTGTCGGGCGGCTCGGCCTTCGGGCTGGACGCGGCATCGGGGGTTGCGGACGCGCTGCGC
The DNA here is from genome assembly GCA_036568405.1 of Roseovarius sp. Lineage (GTDB taxonomy): Bacteria > Pseudomonadota > Alphaproteobacteria > Rhodobacterales > Rhodobacteraceae > Roseovarius. The sequence goes on along the minus strand of DATCSR010000032.1, from coordinate 69,875 downwards.
GCTGCCGGGCGCGGCTATGCCGTGGGGGATGTGCAGGTGCCGATCGTGCCCGGCGCGATCCTGTTCGATTTGCTGAATGGCGGGGTAAAGGACTGGGCTCAAAACCCCTACAATGCCTTGGGCGTGGAAGCACGGGCGGCCTGTGATACCCACTTTGATCTGGGCAGCGTGGGTGCCGGGGCCGGGGCGCTGACGGCAACGCTGAAGGGCGGGCTTGGCTCGGCGTCGTTTGTGCTGCCCAGCGGCCACACGGTCGGCGCGCTGGTGGCGGTCAACGCGCTGGGGTCCGCGATCGTGGCTGATGGGCCGCATTTCTGGGCAGCGCCGTTCGAGATCGGGGGCGAGTTCGGCGGCCTTGGCCCGGCGCGCGATTTTGGCGAGGTCCATTTGCCGCGCACCAAGATGGGCGATGGCGGCAACACCACAATCGCCATCGTCGCCACCGATGCCGCCCTCAGCCAGGCGCAATGCACGCGCATGGCCACCGCCGCGCATGACGGGATGGCGCGCGCCTTGCTGCCGTCACACACGCCAATGGACGGCGATCTGGTCTTTGCCGCCAGCACCGGGGCGCGCGACATGAACGATCCGGGCCGCGATACAGCGATGCTGGGCCACGCCGCCGCGACCTGCCTTGCGCGCGCCATTGCGCGGGCCGTCTACATGGCGCGGCCTGCGCCGGGCGATGTGCTGCCCTGCTGGTCGGACCGGTTTGGGCCGTAACGCTGCACCCTTGCGCGTTGCGCCTCAAAACCCGATAAAGCGCACCATCCAGAACAAGGGAGGCCGCCCGCCTTGCCGACACTTAAAAAACGCGCACCCAGCCGTGCCATCGCCCTTATTTTTGCCCTGATTATCGGCGCCCTCCCGGCTGCCGCGCAGCAAGATACCGCTGCCGAAACAGCGCAGACGCCCCAAGATACCGGCCCGCTTGTCATCGCGACCAAGAACGCGCCGCCCTTTGCCTTTGTCGGGGCAGACGGCGCGTGGACCGGCATTGCCATCGACACCGTCAATTCGATCGCCGCCGATCTGGACCGCACGGTCGAGTGGCGCGAAGACACACTGGACGGCATGCTGGACGCGGTCGAAACCGGGCAGGTGGATGCCGCTGCCGCTGCCATTTCGATTACGCCCGCGCGCGAGGCCGGGCTGGATTTCACCTTTCCCTACTATACCACCGGCCTTGGCATCGCCGTCGACCCGGAGGCTGGCGGCGGCTGGTTTCAGGTGGTGCGCAATCTGTTCACATGGCAATTTGCCGTCGTCATCGCCACGCTGTCGGGCGTGCTGCTGATCGCCGGCGCCGCCGTCTGGGCATTCGAGCGCGGCCATAATGATGAATTCCCCAAGGATCCCGTTCGCGGTCTGGGCGACGGGTTCTGGTGGGCCGCTGTCACGCTGACCACCGTCGGCTATGGCGACAAGGCACCGCAAACGCTGGGCGGGCGCATCGTCGGCCTGATCTGGATGCTGACGGCACTGCTGATCGTCGCCAGCTTTACCGCCGCCATCGCCGCGTCACTGACCGTCGGCAGCCTCGGCACCCCGATCCAGAGCGTCGCGGACCTGAAGAACTACCGCGTCGGCGTTGTGCGGGGCACCACCGGGGCCGATGAAATGGCCAATCGCGGTATGCGCATCGCGCATTTCGATCAGCTGTCCGACGGGTTCGACGCGCTGCTGGAGGGCAAGATCGGCGCCATTGTCTATGACAAACCACTGATGCAATACGTGGCGATGCAAGACTACGAGGGCACAGTGCGCATCCTCGAAGATACCATCGGACGCCAGGATTACGGCATCGCCCTGCCCGCAGACTCCGAATTGCGCGAACCGATGAATCGCGCGCTGCTGACCTATCTGGGCAGCGAAGACTGGACCCGCGTGCAAAACAGGTATCTGGGCAATAACTGACCGCCCTTGCGGCCAATACTGGACAAGACCGGCGCAAGGTGCTTTGGCTCTGCGCAAATACAACCCGAAAGGATGCATGACATGAGCAAGACCGATCTCAAATCCCTGCTCAAGGATCCCAGCCTCTTGGCTGACAAGGCCTATGTAAACGGCAAGTGGGTCAGCGGCGACAAGACGTTCGACGTCAAGAACCCCGCGCGCGGCGACGTGATCGCGCAGGTGGCCGACCTCAGCCGCGATCAGGTGGCCGATGCCATCGCCGCCGCCGAAAAGGCGCAAAAGGAATGGGCCAAGTGGACCGGCAAGGAGCGCGCAGGCGTGATGCGCAAATGGTTCGACCTGATGATGGAGCATCAGGACGATCTGGGCATCATCCTGACCGCCGAGCAGGGCAAGCCGCTGGCCGAAGCCAAGGGCGAGGTCGCCTATGGCGCGTCCTTCATCGAATTTTTCGCCGAAGAGGCCAAGCGCGTCTACGGCGAGATCATCCCCGGCCACCAGCGCGACAAGCGCATCAATGTGATCAAGCAGCCCATCGGCGTGGCCGCGTCGATCACGCCGTGGAATTTCCCGAATGCGATGATCACCCGCAAGGCCGCCCCGGCGCTGGCCGCTGGCTGCGCCTTCGTCGGCCGCCCGGCGGCTGAAACGCCGCTATCCGCCACCGCCATGGGCGTTCTGGCCGAGCGCGCGGGCATCCCGGCGGGCGTCTTCAATATCGTAACCTCCTCGCGCTCTTCCGAGGTCGGCAAGGAGTTCTGCGAGAACCCCGCCGTGCGCAAGCTGACCTTTACAGGCAGCACCGAAGTGGGCCGCATCCTGCTGAAGCAGGCCGCAGATCAGGTCATGAAATGCTCGATGGAGCTGGGCGGCAACGCCCCCTTCATCGTGTTCGACGATGCTGATCTGGATGCCGCCGTCGAGGGCGCCATCATGTGCAAGTTCCGCAACAACGGCCAGACCTGCGTCTGTGCCAACCGCATCTATGTGCAGGCGGGCGTCTATGACACCTTCGCCGAAAAGCTGAAGGTGGCTGTCGAAAAGCTGAAGATGGGCGATGGTCTGGAAGAGGGCGTCACCCTCGGCCCGCTCATCAACGCCGACGCAATTACGAAGGTGCAAGAGCACGTCGCCGACGCCAAATCCAAGGGTGGCAAAGTCATCTTGGGCGGCGGCGAGCCAGCCCAGCGCGAGGGGCATTTCCTGCCCCCCACCATCATCACCGGCGCGACACAGGACATGCAATTCGCCACGGACGAAACATTCGGCCCGCTTGCGCCGCTGTTCAAGTTCAAGGATGAGGACGAAGTTATCGCCATGGCCAACGACACGATCTTTGGCCTTGCCAGCTATTTCTACGCCAAGGATCTCAGCCGCGTCTACAAGGTGGCCGAGGCGCTGGAATATGGCATCGTCGGCGTGAACACCGGCATCATCTCGACCGAGGTTGCCCCGTTCGGCGGCGTCAAGCAGTCCGGCCTTGGCCGCGAAGGCAGCCACCACGGCATCGACGATTATCTGGAAATGAAGTACATCTGCATGGCAGTCTGAGCCTCAGATTGCTGATGCAGTAAAACACGCCCCGCCGGATATCCGGCGGGGCGTTTTCGTCTTAGTTCACCGCCTTGGCGTCAACGACATCCTTGTCGCTGGCCTTGCGGCTTTCAATCGCGATGCGGCGCGGCTTCAGCGCCTCGGGCACTTCGCGCACCAGATCGATATGCAGCATGCCATCGGCATGGCTCGCGCCGGTCACGCGGACATGATCGGCCAGCTGAAAGCGCCGCTCGAACGCGCGGGTGGCGATACCGCGATGCAGGTAGGTGCGCTCTTCGCCGTCATCGGCCTTTCGGGCCGCGACGATCAGCGCACCCTCGCGCAGCTCGACCGACAGATCGGCCTCGGCAAAACCTGCCACGGCGATCGAAATACGCCAGCCATCATCGGCGGTCTTTTCAATGTTATACGGGGGATAGGTCGGCTGGGCGACATCGCTGGTCAGGACGCGGTCCATCATGTCCGCGATCTGGTCAAAGCCGACAGTGGCCCGATAGAGCGGGGCCAGGTCAAAGTTTCGCATGGGTCATCCTCCATTGAGCGATAACGATATGTTATGCCTTCCCTCATGGGACAGGCGGTCTGTCGCGCGGACCCTTGCGGCATCCGGCGACAGATATGTGGTAAAGCGGCGCGGCGGTTTCAAGACCTGAAAATCGCCTCAGGGCTTGGCGAATTTCGCACCATTGGCACCGCCGCCCTGCCCGACCTGCACCCTGCGCGGCGCCGCCGGTGCGGCGCGTGGCGCCGCGCGCAGCGCCCGCTTCAGATCGGCCACGAGGTCCGGCAACTGCATCCCGTAGGCCGCGTCGCCGCCCCCGGACGAGATCACCGAGACGATGCGCGCGGTCCCGCTTGCCGCACGCACAAAGACCGGCGCCCCGGACGAGCCGAAGGTGACGTCGCAATCGAACTTCAACAGGCCCTGCCCCGCCCCCGTCACTGCGCATTCGCGCTGCCACGACAGCGCCGCGTCGCGCCCGCGCCCATAGGACAGGACGCTGACATGCATCCCTGCCCGCCCCTCGCCTGCCAATTTGAACGGGCTGGCCACCGCCGCAGGGATCGCGTCTGCCAGTTTCAACAGCGCCACATCGTGACGCACCATATCGCCGGTCAGATCGTTGCCGGGCGCATAACCCGGATGCGCCACGACCTGCGCGACACCGCTTTGCGAGATGAACGCGCCATCGCGCAGGCCGGCGCGGAACGTCATCACCTGGGCCGCGATGGGCGCGCCCCCGTCGCCAAAGACGCAATGCGCCGCCGTCAGGACCAGATCCGGCGCGATCAGCGACCCGGTGCAATAACTCTCTTCGCCCAGCTCCAGCCGCCCGACCGCCTCCCAGCCGAACAGATCGTCCCGGTCCGTCAGCCGGATCAGCCCGCCCGCCATCGCAGGCGCCGCCATCGCCGCGCAGATCAGCGCGGCCACAAGGGATGTCCCGCGCGCCCTCATGGCTTGGCAAATTTGGCGCCGGTCTGGCGCTGCTGGCCGACGGCGGCCATGTTGGGCCCGGTGCCTGCGCGCACGCCTCCGCCAGCGGCCAGTTCGGCGCGCAACACCGCCAGAGGCAATTCCAGCTGGGTGCCCAAGGACACCTTGCGGCCGTCCACCTCGGCCTTTGCCGACACGACCGACACGACGCGCGGCGCGCCGCCATCGAACGTGAAGATCGGCGCGCCGGAGCTGCCGTAATCCACGTCGCATGACATCACAACGACCCCCTCCTGATTGCCGATCACATCGCATACCTCCTGTAGCGATGGCGCATCCGAGCGGTCGCGCGCATAGCTGACCACGCCGACACGCTGGCCGGTCCGGGGCCGCCCGTCGGTGCCAAAAGGCATGACGCGCGCGTTGCGGATGGGGTGGCGCAGTTCCAGCAAGGCAACGTCGTTGCGCACCCGCTCGGCAACGATATCCCCGCCAAAGGAATAGGACGGATGCACCACCGCCCGCCGGACCCAGCGATAGGCCGAGGCGCGGCCATTGCGCCAGCCGGCCAGAAACTCGATCTTCTCGTCATTAAGGCGCGCGCCGGTTTCCTTGTCAAACAGGCAATGCGCCGCCGTCAGAACCAGATCGGGCGCAATCAGCGCCCCGGTGCAAAACCCGCGCCCTGCCAGGTCCAGCCGGCCAACCGCCTCCCAGCCGCGCCCGTCATCGCCGGTATCCAGCCGTTTCAGTCGGGTGTCTTGCGCCTGCGCGGCAGACACGGTCAAAGCGGCGGTCAGGGCCATAAGCAGATGGCGTAGCATGCATATCTCCGATGTCCAGAAAGCCGTCCGTGCCCAGAATATCGACGCTTTGAGGCGGAACTTAGGCATCCGGCCCCGCGCCCGCGCGCCCCGCACGCTTCAACACAGGCGGCACAGGTCCGCCAGTCGCCCAGTCCAGCAATTCAACCGTATGCACGACCGGCACATCCGTGCCGCCGCCGATCTGCATCATGCAGCCGATATTGCCCGCGGCGATGATATCGGGCGCGCGCGCCTCCAGCGTCTGCACCTTGCGCTCCTTCAACTGGCGCGAAATCACCGGCTGCATCAGATTATACGTCCCCGCCGAGCCGCAGCACAGATGGCTGTCGGCAGGCTCGACCACCTCAAAGCCTGCGCGCCTCAGCAGATCCTTGGGCGCGGCCCGAATCTGCTGGCCATGTTGCAGCGAACAGGCGGCGTGATAGGCCACGCGCACCCCCTTGGGCGCGCCTTCGGGCAGATCCAGCTCTGCCAGCAATTCGGTCACATCCATCGCCCGCGCCGACACGCGCGCCGCATCTACCGCCAACGCCTCATTTCGGAACATGTGGCCGTAATCCTTGACCGTCGTGCCGCAGCCCGAGGTGTTGATGACAATCGCATCAAGGCCCTCTGCGTTCATCTCGGCCGTCCATGCGCGAATGTTGCCCGCCGCTGCCGCATGGCTTTCGCCGGTCTTGCCCATATGATGCACCAGTGCGCCGCAGCATCCCGCACCTTCCGCCACCACCACCTCGCAACCCAGCCGGGTCAGCAGCCGGATGGTGGCGTCGTTGATATCGGTATTCAGCGCCTTCTGCGCGCAGCCGGTCATCAGCGCCACCCGCTTGCGGCGCGGCACGGCAGGGGCAAAGCTTTGCGGGTCGTCGTTGCGGCTGACCGGCGGGATATGCTTCGGCGCCATCTCCAGCATCGCGCGCAGCCGCGCATCCGGCATCAGCCGCGCAAAGGGGCGCGCGGCCTTGGCGCCCAGCAAAGCCAGGCGAAACCGCGTAGGATAGGGCAGGATCCGCGCCAGCATCCAGCGCAGCGCCCGCTCGCCCAAGGGGCGCTTGTAGCGCTCCTCGATATAGGCGCGGGCGTGGTCCACCAGATGCATGTAATGCACGCCCGACGGGCAGGTTGTCATGCAGGCAAGGCAGGACAGGCAGCGGTCGATGTGCAGCACCGTTTTCGCATCCGGCACGCGGTCATTCTCCAGCATGTCCTTGATCAGGTAGATCCGGCCACGCGGGCTGTCTAGTTCGTCACCCAGCACCTGATACGTCGGGCAGGTCGCGGTGCAGAACCCGCAATGCACGCAAGCCCGCAGGATCGCGTTCGAGCGTTCGGTATCAGGATCGGCCAGCTGTTCAGGTGTGAAATTGGTCTGCATCAGATGACCCTTTCCGGCGGCGCCATCAGCCCCGCGTTAAAGATCCCGCGCGGATCGAACCGCGCGCGCAAGCCCGCCTCGATCGCCGCGAGGGGCGGCGCGGATTGAGGAAAGACGCCCAGCCGCAATTTGGTATCGGAGGATGCGCGTACCAGCGTTGCATGGCCGTCAAACGCACCCAGAGCCGCGCGCAGGTCCGTGCCCTCCGGCACGCGCAACCAGATCAAGCCGCCGCCCCAGTCAAACACCGCATCCGCCCCTGCAACGCGCGCCGCCAGTCCCGGACCGTCCGAAGGCCGCGCAGAGACGCGCCACAGATCGCCGCCACCGTGCAATGCCGCGACGTCGCGCACGTCGCGCCAGATATCGGTGGCATCCGGCAGAACCTCCCAGTCGCCAAACTCGGCCAGAACAGCGCCAAGCCGCTCGGCGCGGTAAGCGACCGAGGCTGCGAACCCCTCCAACCGGATCAACGTGCGCGCCTGCCCCGCAGCCACATGCGCCGCGCCGGACACCTCATAGGGCGAGCCCAGCGCCCGCGACAGTGCCGCCACGGCGCGCGCCGCATCCAGCCCGTCCAGCGCCAGCGTTTGGGCGGCGCGCGCCACCGGCAGCACCTTCAGCGATACCTCGGTCAACACGCCCAGCGTGCCGTGACTGCCCGCAATCAGCCGGGCCAGATCGTAGCCTGTGACGTTCTTCATCACGCGCCCGCCGTTTTTCAGCGCGCGCCCCACGCCATCGACAAACCGCACTCCCAGCAGAAAATCGCGGCACGCGCCGACCGAAATCCGCCGCGGCCCTGACACGTTTGCCGCCACCATGCCCCCGATGGTCGGCGTGCCTTCGCTGCCCAAAAGCCCGCGATGATCCATCGGCTCGAACGGCAGGCCCTGTCCCTCGCGCGCCAGCAACGCCGCGACCTCGGCCAGCGGCGTGCCCGCGCGCACCACCAGCGTCAGCGCCCCCGGCTCGTAGAGCGTCACACCGTTCAGCCCGGCGGTCGACAGCACGTCACCCTGCGCCAGACCATAGCTGCGCGTGCCGCCGCCGACGATGCGCAGCGGCCCGGCCGCCCCGGCGACAATCGTTTGAAGCTCCGCTTCCGAGCTGGGACGCATCACTTTCATCTTCCTTCAAATACTCTTGTCCGGGCGAACCCGGGCAACACCGCTGCGCTCATTGCGCCGCCATCCGCCGCGCGGCGCTCTGCGCCAGCGGAAACACCTTAGCCGGGTTCAGCAGCCAGCCGGGGTCGAACACATCCTTGACCGCCATCTGCATGTCCAGATCCTCGGGCGTAAACTGGTAATCCATCAAATCGCGCTTTTCGATGCCGACCCCATGCTCGCCGGTCAGGCAGCCGCCGACCTCGACGCATAGTTTCAGGATCTCGGCCCCCAGCGCCTCGCATTTCTCCTGCTGGCCGGGCGTATTGGCATCATAGATGATCAGCGGATGCATATTGCCGTCCCCGGCATGAAAGACGTTGCCGACCTGCAGCCCGAATTCTTCGCTCATCTCGCCAATCCGGCGCAGAACGAGAGGCAATTGGCTCACCGGGATCGTCCCGTCAAGGCACATGTAATCGCCCATCTGCCCCATTGCGCCAAAGGCCGATTTACGGCCCAGCCAGATGCGCGCCGACTCCTCCGCCGAGCCGCTCTGGCGCAGTTCGACCGGGTTATGACGCCGCGCGATCTCAAGGATGATCTCAAGCTGCTCGTCGATCTCGGCCGGGCTGCCCTCGACCTCGACGATCAGCAGCGCCTCGCAATCGGGGTATCCGGCGTGGGCGAACGCCTCGGTCGCGCGGATGCAGGGGCGGTCCATGAATTCGATGGCGACGGGCAGAACGCCCGCCTTGATGATGTCGGACACGCAGGCGCCCGCCCCCTCGCTGCTGTCATATCCGATCAGCACGGGGCGCGCGCCCTCGGGCTTGGGCAGGATGCGCAAGGTGGCCTCAGTCACCACGCCCAGCTGCCCCTCGCTGCCGCAGATCAGCGCCAGAAGGTCCAGCCCGCCAGCGTCCAGATATGCCCCGCCGATCTCATGCACAGTGCCGTCCATCGTCACCATCGTGACGCCCAGCAGATTGTTCGTGGTCACGCCGTATTTCAGACAATGCGCGCCGCCCGAATTCATCGCGATATTGCCCGCGATGGCGCAGGCCAGCTGGCTGCTGGGGTCGGGCGCGTAGAAAAATCCGTCTTCCTCGACCGCGCCGGTCACGCTCAGGTTCGTGCGGCCCGATCCGACGCGAATGGTGCGGTTGGGCAGGTCCGTCTCCAGCACCTCATTCAGGCGCGCGACGCCCAGTACCACGCTATCTGCAGTGGGCAGCGATCCCCCGGCCAGCGACGTGCCCGCCCCGCGCGGCACGACGGGCACGCGCATCTCGTTGCACAGGCGCAGCACCGTTGCCACCTCGGCAGTTGTGCGCGGCAGCGCAACAGCCAGCGGCGGGCAGCGATAGGCGCTGAGCGCGTCGCATTCATAGGCGCGCGTCTCGGCCTCGTCGGAAATGATCGTGCCGGGCGGCAGCGCCGCCGTCAGGCGCGCCACGATCTGCTGTTTGCGCGCGACGGTTTCCGCGTCGGGTGTCGGCATTTCCATGGGTGATCCTCCTACCTTTGAACGGTACGCAAGCGCCGCGCCCAAGGCAAGGCGCAGGCGGAATATGCGCAACTCTGTCTCAGGACCGTTTCGGAATCCTGTGCATTGGCAACCGGGCGCGGCATCAAAGGTCCGGCCAAGGCCCTTACCGCCGCCCTTCGCGCAGCCACGCGCCAATCACCAGTGCGGCGATCAGCGTCAGCACCAGCCACGCGGGCAGCAGGGCCGTCTGCGTCACGCTTTGCGTCACATAGGCGCCGCCCGGCGTGATCCCCAGCCAGTCGCGCCCGGCGGCAGGGCGCCCCTCGCGCACGGCGCGGATGGCGGGCACGCCGTCCTCAATGGCGCGGATGCCGCCGTTCGCGTCCGCGATCAGCGGCGCCAGCGCGTCGCCGCTGGCGAGGGTCTGCTCGAACTCCACCGGTGCGGCAGGGCCAAGGCCAATCACAGCGCTCTGTTCGCCGCTTGTCAGCCGGTAAAGCCCGATCTGCGGGCCGTCATACTGCGCCTCGAACCGGCCCGGCGCGACCTCTTCCAACGGCAATGTCTCCTCGCTGCCGTCCGGCGCGGTGACGGTGACGTCGCCTGCACCCTCCTCCAGCGTCCGGCGGATGATGCGCATGCGCTGGCCCGTCGCCTCGGCCCACAGCGCCTCTTCCTCCAGCTCCGGCTCTTTCATCATCCAGTGGGCAAGGCGGCGCAGCAGTTCCAGCTGCGGCCCGCCGCCCTCATAGCCGCGATTCCACAGCCACGCGTGATCCGACGCCAGAAGCGACACGCGCCCTTCACCGACGCGGGTCAGCATCAGCAGCGGGCGATCCCCGGCGCCGGACATCAGCACATCGCCCGCGGGCGCGTCCACCTCGACCTGGCGCAGCCAGCGGCCCCATGGGCCGTCATGCATCGCCTCAAGCCCGGCCGTCACCGGATGCTTTTGCCCCAGATCCGTGATGGTCGGCAGATACGCCTGATCGACCACGCGGGCGGTCGGGCGCGCGGGCACGATCGCCTCCAAAGGCGAGCGGAAGAGGCTGTTCGCCCCGGCAAAATCCGGCCCGGCAGCGAACAGCACCGCGCCGCCCTTCTGCACATAGTCCACCACGTTTTCGAGGTAGAGCGCGGGCAGGATGCCGCGCCGTTTGTAGCGGTCAAAGATGATCAGGTCGAAATCGTCGATCTTCTCCAGGAAAAGCTCGCGCGTGGGGAAGGCGATCAGGCTCAGCTCGTCCACCGGGATGCCGTCCTGTTTTTCGGGCGGACGCAGGATGGTAAAATGCACCAGATCGACGGAGCTGTCCGATTTCAACAGGTTACGCCATGTGCGCCCGCCCGCATGAGGCTCGCCCGAGACCAGCAGAACGCGCAGCCGGTCGCGCACGCCGTTGATCTGGACAAGCGCGCTGTTGTTGCGCGCCGTCAGCTCGCCCTCGCCCTCGGGCGTGGTGAATTCCAGCACGTTGCGCCCGCCATGCGGCAGCGCCAGCGGCAGCTCGATGGAGCGTCCGACCGGCACGGTAAAGCGCTGCGGCGGCTCGCCGTCGATGGAGATATGCAGCGGCACCTCTGTCGTGCCCGGTGCGGCGCCGCGATCCTCGATTCGCAGGGTCAGGGTGATTTCCTCGTCCAGAATGGCGAAGGCCGGCGCGCCCTCGACAATCAGGCGGCGGTCCCAATCCGCCGCGCGGCCCGTATGCAGCAGGTGCAGCGGCGCGGGCAGATTCGGCGCGCGCTCCAGATCGTGCAGGCGCCCGTCGCTAAGCAGGAACAGGCCCGCGATACGGCCCTGCGGTTCGGTCGCCAGCGCCTCGGCCAGCGCGGTCATCAACTGCGTGCCGCTGTCATCGGCGCCGTCGGCCACCGAGGCGCGCCGCACCTCGACCCCGCGCGCAATGAGCCGCGCTTCCAGAGCGTCCGCCGCCTGCCCCGTCATGTCCGCGCGATCGCCCAGCATCTGGCTGGCGCTGGCATCCTCGACGATGATGGCGATGTCGGTCAAATCCTCGCGATCCTCGCGGCTGAGCGTCGGCCCCATCAGCGCCGCCAGTATCACCGCAGCGCCAAGGTTGCGCAGTGCCCAGCCCGACAGCCCCCGCCACGCGGCAAGCGCCAAAACCGCCAGCGCCGCGCCGCCAAAGCAGGCGATGATCCAGACCGGCAGCACCGGATCAAAGAGGATGCCCTGCGTCATTGGCCCAGCCTTTCCAGCAGCGCCGGCACATGCACCTGATCAGACTTGTAGTTGCCGGTCAGCACATGCATCACCAGATTGACCCCGAAACGATGCGCCATCTCGCGCTGCCGCTCGCCCGCATAGCCGCGCCCGACGGGGCGCATCGGCGCGCCATTGTCGTCGATGGCCCATGCGGCGGCCCAGTCATTGCCGCCGATCACCACCGGCGTCACACCATCGTTGAGATCGCGGAACGGCATGCCGGGGGCCTGCTCGGCATCCTCAGGCGCGGCTTCGACCCAGACGGGGCGGCCTCCATAGCGGCCGGGGAAATCCTGCAGCAGGTAAAAGCTGCGCGTGAGGACATGATCGCCCGGCACAGGCTCAAGCGGCGGGATGTCCAGCGGGGCGGCCAGCCGTTGCAGCCGCGCGCCGTTCTGCGACGCCGCGCCAAAGCCCGCGATATCCGCGTCGCGGGTGTCGAACAGGATCAGGCCGCCACTGCGCAGATAGGCGTTCAGCTTGGCATAGGCGGCATCCGACGGGGTGGGTTGCGTGGCCGTGATCGGCCAGTAGAGCAGCGGGAAAAAGGCCAGCTCGGCTGTCTCCAGGTCCACACCCTCGGGCGGGCCCGGCTCGACCGTGGTGCGGAAAAACAGCGTCTCGCCCAGCCCGCGCAGACCGGCATGCGCCAGATCGTCCAGCGCCCTGTCGCCGGTCAAAACATGCGCCAGCGTCACCTCGCCTGCCAATGCCTCGGGCGGGCGGCCCTGCGCGGCGGAGGGATCGGGCAGCATGATCAGCGCAGCCAGTACCGCCGCGGTGCGCACCGGCAACAGGCGGCCCGACAGCGCCAGAGAGGCGATGATATCGCCGCTCAGCAGCAGCAGCGCAGCGGCCAGAAGCCAGCCCTGCAGCGGCGTCTCAGCCGCGCGGTCCAGCCCCTGAATATCGGCGCCCGCAGGCCAGACAGCGGAGGCCAGCGTGTCGCCCTCGCCCAGCACGCTGCGCGCGATGCGGCGATCCTCGCCCTCGTAGATCCCCGGCCTCAGATCGGGGCCAAGCGCCGCATCAAGCAGCGCCTCGCCCGGTACCCCCGGCAGCGTCCCCGCATCGCGCAGCGTGCCGAACCCGTCCAGCACCTGCAGCGCCTGCCACGTGGTTCCGGCCAGATCCTCGGCCACCGGCGTCGCGCCGCCCGAGGAGATCGCCAGCCGCTCCAGCATTTGCACAAAGAGGCCCGACAGCGGCAGACTGCTCCATTCCGCGTTGGCAGTGACGTGGAACAGCACCACCTGCCCCTGCCCGATCCGCTTGCGCGTGACCAAGGGCGTTCCGTCGCCCAGCTGCGCGATCACGCGGGCGGCCAGCGTCGGATCGGGCTGCGCCATCACCTGCGAGGTCACGGTCACATCGTCCGGAATGGCCAGCCCGGCAAAGGGGCTGTCATCGGCAAAGGGCGCCAGCGCCTTGGGCTCACCCCAACTCATCGCGCCGCCGACACTGCGGCCCCCCTTGCGCAGGCGCACCGGCATCAGCGCATCCTCCGCGCTGCGCGAGACGTCACTGGCGGCAAGGCGCGGACCGGCGAAACGTAGCAGCATGCCGCCCGCCTCGGTCCACTCCAGCAGGGCGGTTTTCTCGGCCTCGGACAAGGTCGCGACATCGGCCAGCGCGATCACGTCGGGGTTGGCTGGCAGCACATCCATCAACGCGCCATCCATCAGCGCGGCACTCGGCTGCAACGCGCGTTCAAGGTAATGCAGCGGCGACAGCAGTTCCAGCCCCTCGCGGTCCTCGCGGCCCGCGATCAGCGCGACCTCGCGCCGCCTGAGGCTGTCATCGGTCAGCGTCACCGCGCCCGCATGGCCCTGCCCGGCGATCTCGAACCGGGTCAGCCGCGCGCTTAGCTCGCCCGGCAGGGTCAGCGCGCCGGTGGCCTGCGCCGCGCCCGCGTCGAAACTCAGCGGCAGCGTGGCCAGCACGCGCGGGATGCCGGACGGATCGCGCCCATGGGCCAGCACGGTTACTTCCCGCGCAGGCCCGGGGGCAAGGCGCTGCGCCGTCAGCTCCAGCGCGCCCTTGGCGGCGCGGGCCGGCGTCAGCGCCAGAAGCGGCTGCGCCGTCTGATGGATGGTCACGGTGCCGCGTCCCTCCAGCGCGCGGAACAGGTCCAGACGCCCCTCATAGGCCAGGCCGTCCGAGACCCAGAGCGTATCGAATTCCTGCCCCGTCACCAGATCCGCCGCGCGCGCCATCATCTCTGCCGTCGGCGCCCAGGCAGCAGGCTCAAGCCCCGCCAGCCTGCTGCGCCACGCATCGGCGGCCTGAAATTCGGGCGGCTGCGGATCGGTCAGGCGCATCAGCGCGACGGGGCGGCCATCGCGCCCGGCCTCGGCCAGCGCGATATCCAGCAGATCGCGCGCGCCTTGCCAGTCGCGGGCGCTGGCCCAACTGCCATCCAGCAGGATCACCAGATTGCCGGTGCCGCGCGCCTCGTCTTCGCCGCGCGGGTTCAGGACCGGCCCGGCCATGGCGACAATCACCGCGGCCAGCGCCAGCATGCGCAGCAGCAGCAGCCACCAGGGCGTGCGATCTGCCGCGCTGTCCTCATCCCGCAGGCCCAACAGCAGCGCGACGCCCGGAAACCGCCGCCGCACCGGCGCGGGCGGCACCGCACGGAGCAGAATCCACAGGACCGGCAGCAGGGCCAGCGCGATCAGCAGCCACGGCGCGGTAAAGCCAAGGACGCCAATGGTCATCGCGCCGCCCCCCCGCCCAGCGCCCGGTGCAGCCAGAGCAGCGCGGATTGCGCAGACGCATCCGTATGATGGCAATGATACTGCCAGCCGGTTGCAGCGCAGAGACGACGCAGCGCGTCCTTGCGCTCGGCCAGACGGGACAGGTAGCGGTCCCGCAGATCGTCCGCCTTCAGCGTCTCATGCGACAGCGTGCCACCGATGGAATCGAATATGGCCCGGCCACGATAGGGAAACGCCTCCTCCGCCGGGTCCAGAATCTGCATCAGAACACCGCGCACGCCGCGATCGGCGGCGCCGGTCAGGGCCGCGTGGACCCCGTCAAAATCCCCGAGGAAATCCGACAGGAACAGCGCATGACCTTGCGGCGGCAGTCCGCGCGCGTCCGGGACGCCGTAATCCGCCTGCGCTTCGGCGCTCGCGAATACTGCCGCCAGCCGGATGATCTGCGCCGCGCCCCGGCGCGGCGGCAGGGCGTGGCCGGTCAGGCCCACACGCTCGCCGCCCCGGTCCAGCAGGATCGCCGCCGCCAACGCCAATAGCTGCGCGCGATCCGCCTTTTGCAGCAGGTTCTTGTCGCTCGAAAATCGCATGGATGCCGCGCCATCGACCCACATCATGACCGTCTGGGCAATCTGCCATTCCCGCTCGCGCACGAATTCGGCGTCACTGCGGCCTGAGCGGCGCCAGTCGATCTGGCGGCGCTGGTCCCCCTCCTGCACCGGACGGTATTGCCAGAAATCATCGCCCAGCCCCGCCCGCCTGCGCCCGTGCTGGCCCAGCAGGACCGATCCCGCCAGATGCCGCGCCTGTGCCAGAAGCGCGGGCAGGCGGGCCGCCTCGGCTTCTGACCGGGCGCGCAGGCTCGCGGATGGGGCGGCTTGGGTCACGCGGCGGCTCGCGTCCGGTCCATCCCGGCCACCGTATCGGCGATCAGCGCGCTCAGGGAATCACCCCGCGCGTGGGCCGAGAAATTCAGCGCCATACGGTGGATCAGCACCGGCTGCGCCATGTCGGCGACGTCCTCGGCATTGGGGGCCAGCCGCCCTTGCAGCAAAGCGCGCGCGCGCACCGTCAGCATCAGCGCCTGCGCCGCGCGCGGGCCGGGGCCCCATGCGACGCTGTCCTGAACGCGATCCGTTGCGCCCGGCTGATCGGGCCGGAACGCGCGGACGAGGTCGAGGATCATATCCATCACCCCCTCGCCCACCGGCATCCGCCGCAGCAGGGTCTGCGCGTCGATCAGCTCGGACGCGGTGAAGACGGCATGCGCCGCCTCCTCGGTCGCGCCGGTGGTTGCCAGCAGGATATCCCGCTCGGCGCTGCGTTCGGGGTATGGCACGTCGATCTGCACCAGAAACCGGTCCAGCTGCGCCTCGGGCAGGGGATAAGTGCCCTCCTGCTCGATCGGGTTTTGCGTTGCCAGCACGTGAAACGGCGGCTCCAGCGTGCGGTTCTGGCCTGCGACCGTCACCTGCCGCTCCTGCATGGCTTGCAAGAGCGCCGATTGCGTGCGCGGGCTGGCGCGGTTGATCTCGTCCGCCATCAGAAGCTGGCAGAATATCGGGCCTTCGATGAATTTGAACGTGCGGCTGCCGTCGGCGCCCGTCTCCAGCACCTCACTGCCCAGAATGTCGGCCGGCATCAGGTCCGGCGTGAACTGCACACGGTTGGAGTGCAGGCCCATAACCGTGCCCAGCGTTTCCACCAGCCGCGTCTTGCCCAGCCCCGGCAGGCCCACCAGCAGGCCGTGCCCGCCGCTCAGCAGCGCGGCAACGGCCAGATCGACCACCCGCTCCTGACCGATGAAGCGCCGGGTGATGGACTGGCGCGCCTCGGCCAGCCGCCCCTCCAGCGCGTCTATCTCGGCAACCAGATCAGCGCTATCTGTCATGGAAAATCTCCGGCTTGGGCTATATCATCTACCTGAGTGTATAGCGCAGATCGGAAATGGCAAAAGCAATGAGCGAAAACAAGATCACGACAGCGTCACCCGCCCCCTCCGCCGAAGGTATCGCCGCTGCCGCCAAGGCCGCGCAAAAGGGGCGTGGCCTGCCACCGGTCGACACGTGGAACCCCGAATACTGTGGCAGCCTGGATATGCGAATCGCGCGGGACGGCACGTGGTTCTACCTTGGCACGCCTATTGGCCGCCCTGAACTGGTGCGCCTTTTCTCGACAATTCTGCGCAAGGATGGTGACAGCTATTTCCTTGTCACACCCGTTGAAAAGGTTGGCATTACTGTCGACGATGTCCCCTTCGTCGCCGTCGATTTCGAGGTCGAAGGCACGGGCCGGGAGCAGACCCTGACCTTTCTCACCAATGTCGGCGACAGCACCGTGGCCGGGCCGGACGCCCCGATTCGCGTCGAGCGTGACCCCGAAACGGGGGAGCCGTCACCCTACGTCCTTGTCCGTGCCAATCTGGAGGCATTGATCGACCGCAAAAGCTTTTACCGGCTGGTCGAGATCGGCGTGCATTACGGCGGCTGGTTCGGCCTGTGGTCGCGCGGTAAGTTCTTCGGCCTCATCCCCTCGGCGGAATTGCCCCAAGGCTGACACCTGGCCCTATGCATGGCCACCAACTGGACCTATCGTCAAATCACATCCTCGGATGTTATACTGGGTAGTATATGCCCTTCCCTGGCGCGATAGCTGCCGGGCCGCAATCGATGGAGGATCATCATGGACGGCAAGTTTCTGGACAACGATATCGAAAAGGTCGTCGCAGCCGACCGCGCCCATGTCTGGCATCACCTGAGCCAGCACAAACCCTACGAGACGTCCGATCCTCGCATCATCGTCGAAGGCAAGGGCATGCGCGTCTGGGACCAGCACGGCAAGGAGCATCTGGACGGTGTCTCCGGCGGCGTCTGGACCGTCAACGTCGGTTACGGGCGCGAGCGCATCGCCAACGCCGTGCGCGACCAGTTGATCAAGCTGAACTACTTTGCAGGCTCCGCCGGGTCGATCCCCGGCTCAATGTTCTCCGAGCGGATCATCTCGAAAATGCCGGGCCTCACCCGCGTCTATTTCACCAACTCCGGCTCCGAGGCCAATGAGAAGGCGTTCAAGATGGTCCGCCAGATCGCGCACAAGCGCTATGGCGGCAAGAAACACAAGATCCTCTACCGCGAGCGCGACTACCACGGCACCACCATCGCGTGCCTTTCCGCCGGCGGCCAGCCCGAGCGCAACGCGCAATACGGCCCCTTCACCCCCGGTTTCGTCGAAGTGCCCCACTGCCTTGAGTACCGTGCGCAATGGGATCTGACCGGCGAGGATTACGGACTGGCTGCGGCCAACGCCATCGAGGAAGTCATCCTGCGTGAAGGCCCCGACACCGTCGGCGCCATCTGCCTTGAGCCGGTCACGGCAGGCGGCGGCGTGATTGTCCCGCCCGAGGGTTACTGGCCCCGCGTGCAGGAAATCTGCCGCAAATACGACGTGCTGCTGCATATCGACGAGGTCGTCTGCGGCCTCGGGCGCACCGGCACATGGTTCGGCTACCAGCATTACGGGATCGAGCCGGATTTCGTCACGATGGCAAAGGGTGTCGCGTCGGGCTATGCCGCGATCGCCTGCTGCGTCACCTCCGAGAAGGTCTTTGACATGTTCAAGGACGACGCGACCGATCCGATGAACTACTTCCGCGATATTTCCACCTTCGGCGGCTGCACGGCCGGCCCGGCGGCGGCGCTGGAGAACATGAACATCATCGAAGAAGAAGGCCTGCTGGAAAATACGATCCAGATGGGCGACTACATGCTGGACCAGTTGCGCGCCCTGAAGGACAAGCATGAGGTCATTGGCGACGTGCGCGGCAAGGGCCTGTTCCTGGGCGCCGAACTGGTCAAGGATCGCAGCACGAAGGAGCCGATGGACGAAAAATCCGTCGCCGCTGTCACCGGCGATTGCATGGCGCAGGGCGTTATCATCGGCATGACGAACCGCTCGCTGCCCGGCTTCAACAACACGCTGTGCTATTCGCCCGCGCTGATCGCCACCAAGGACGACATCGACGAGCTGATCACTGCCACCGACAAGGCGCTGACCAAGATCTTTGGCTAACGCACCTCCGCATCCGCCGCCCAAGTAAGGCGCGGCGGATGCTCCATTAAAGCGCCACCCGCGCGCCCGTGTTGACGCAAGCGGCGTACACAAGAGGGCGGGATGGAACAAAATTCTCGCAGGCCGGTTCGGTATTTGTAGGGACACATCCCCGCAAAGCTGAAGGAGGCATATCGAGATGGATCACCAGAACCGACGAGACAGCGGCAAGAGCGGCATGGGATACGGTCGCTTTGCAGCAATGATCGCGACATCAACCGTCGTCATGTACGGGCTGATGTATCTGAATACCTACGCGCTCGATCACGTCTTCTTTTCGCAGACCCGGATGTGGATGGCGCTCTATATGGGCGCGGCGATGGCGGTGATCATGCTGTCCTTCATGCTGGGAATGTATTCGAACCGCACCGCCAATCTGGCGATCTTCGCCGGAGCGGTGATCGCCTTCGGGATCTCGCTCTGGCTGGTGCGCAGTCAGGAAACGGTCGAGGATCTGGCGTGGATGCGCGCGATGATTCCGCATCATTCCATCGCGATCCTGACCAGCGAGCGCGCGGATATCTCGGACCCGCGCGTGCAGGCCTTGGCCGAGGCGATCATCGAGGCGCAGCGCGGCGAGATTGCCGAGATGAAGCGCTACATCGCCGATATCGAGGCGAATGGCGACGCACCGGCCGGAACGCCCCGCGACAAATAGCGCTCGGCGCGCGGCAGCATATCAAACCTTGGACGGATCCCACTGGGCCAGAACCTTGGAATTGTCGTCGCCGTCATATTCATAAAGCACCTGCTCCCTGACGCCCGGCAACGCGCCAAACTGGGCGGCCAGCGTCTTGGGCAGCCATGTCTGGCTGACCTTGCCGGGCAACAGCTCGGCCAGGATGCTTGACGTGCTGCGCGCGCATTGCGCCTGCGGCACGGTGCCATACCCGAGCGCCAGCCGCATCGCCCGTTCGGCCACTTCCGGCGTCACGTCCAGTTCCTGAATCTGCACATGGAACGTCTTGCGCGCATGAAACCGGGTGTAGACATCGGCCACCGGGGGCGTCACGCCAAAGACCACATCGTTACGCTCGGGGATTGTCTGGTGCTTGAACGATCCCGCAGGATCCCAGATCACCCGCTGCGGGCCATTGATCATCAGCGACGTATGCGCACCCGCACCTGTGTTGTTGTTCAGCATGGTGAACAGCGTCAGGCGCGGCGGCCCGTCATGGCGATAGGCTGCAAGTGCCACCGCTTCGTCCGTGGCCCAGACGCCCGGCGGGGCGGCGCAACCGGCAAGCGCAGACACGCCGCAGAGGGCCAGAATGAAAAAGCGCATCTTGCCCTCCGCCCGCTCGCAGGGCCGTTCAGCCGTTGACCAGTGCCATGAAGATCAGCACGCAGATCGAAAAGATCGCGACACGCGTCGACCATTTCATGAAGCCCTCGAAGGTCTTCTCCTGCGTCGTGATGTCCATCTCGCCGTGTTTGTGATGCTCAGCCATGTGAATGTCCGTTCTTTACGTGCCGAATTCCCGGCTGGTTAATGCGTTCTGCTGCAATTCTCAATCAAGGATTATGACAAAAGCTGTCCAACGATCAAGCGTCTAAGGCATTTTTCACCCGATCAGGCGCTTTGGGGCGGGTGAAAAACGCGTTGCGGCTACGTTGCAATCCTGTCTGCATCAAACCGGCAGCGCCGCGTCAGCCCTTCTCCAGTTCCGCCGCCAGACGAAAACCGATCCGCTCCGGCTCGGCCTGCGCCTTGGGTTTGGCGAGCGCGCGCAGGATCACGCTCAACTGGCTGACATGCTGCACCAGCTGCGTTTTTCCGCCCGCCGGATCGGTGCCGTAAAAGGTGATGATGTCGGGATCGAAATACCCCATGCCGTCGATTCGCACGACGCCGGCATCGCTTCCGACAAACCCCATGGCGACCTCATGCTCATTATCCAGCGTCTTTTCAAAGTTCTGGATATAGAGGATCAGACGCTCATAGGCCCATTGGGCCGGGCTTTTCTTCTCGACCGGTTTATCCGTGATGCTGCCGGGCGCGCCCTCAGTCACGCTGCCGCGACTGCCGTCTTTGTGAACCTCCCGGCAGCGGGGCATCAACGCGTCCGCTTCGGCGGCCTCGGCGGTTGTCCTGATATCGTCGCTCATGGTTCGGCTCCCACTGCTTGCCATAGCCACGCGCCATCCTCGCGCGCACGCCGCGTCACCAGGCCCAGCTTATGCAAGTGGTTCAGATGTGCAACCGCCTCGACCAGCGCCAGGCCATAGGTGCCCGCGTCGATCCGGCGCTTGAACAGCGGTGCGAAACATTCCGCCGCCGTATGCGGGCGCGCCAGATGCGCCTCCAGCCGGCGCAGCGCGCCGTGGTGATTCTCGACCAGTTGGCGCATCCGCAGGGGCAGCCCGGTAAAGGGCAGCTTGTGCCCCCCCAGCACCAGATGATCCTCGCGCGCGTGCCGCGCCAGCCGGTCGCAGGCCTCCAGCCAGTCGGCCAGCGGATCGGCCTCCGGCTCGGTCGCGTAGACGCCGATATTGGGGCTGATCGACGGCAGGATCTGGTCGCCTGAGATCACCAAATTGCAGTCCCGGCTCCACAGCGTCAGATGTTCGGGCGCATGGCCGCCGCCGATGCGCACGCCCCAAGTGCGCCCGGCGGCCTCGACCGCGCCGCCCTCCTGCAGCCGAGTGTACCCCACCGGCAAGGGTGCGCAGACATCGGCAAAGTTATAGGGCCGCGCGTCCCGCCGCGCCGCATATATTCCGGGGTGCATCCCGGCCCGCCGCCAATGCGCCAGCGCCTGCGGCGTTGGCCGCGCCTCCTCGTCCATGATCAGCATGCGCGCCATCAGCCAAGCGGTCCGCGTGGTCAGCAATTCGGCGCCGAAGCGTTCCATCAGCCAGCCGGCCATGCCGATATGGTCGGGATGATGATGGGTCAGGATTACCCGCCGCACGGGCCGCCCGGCCAGCGGCCCGGTCAGCAGACGCTCCCACAGGGCGATGCCCCGGCGTGACCTTATGCCGGTATCGACGATGGTCCAGCCGCCTGCATCCTCCAGCGCGTAGATGTTCACGTGATCCAGCGCCATCGGCAGCGGCAGCCGCATCCACAGAACGCCCGGCGCGATCTGCGTCGCTTCGCCCTCGGCAGGAGGCTCCGGCCAGGGATAGCGGATGCCGCCCGGTTCCGCCGCTGTCGTCACTGGCTCCATAATCGACCTCCTTCTTGGCAATCGCAGCCCTGCGCGCTAAGCAGGGCGCGCATCCTCCCTAACCGCATTGCCCCAAGGATTCCAACGCAAGTGCAGACCCGCATGCTCTCTGCCGACGAGGCCGGCATCGCCGAAGCTGCAACAGCGCTGGCGGCAGGCGATCTGGTCGCGATCCCGACCGAGACGGTCTATGGCCTCGCCGGCGACGCGAGAAATGGCACCGCTGTCGCGCGCATTTTCGAGGCCAAGGGCCGGCCCAGCTTCAACCCCCTCATCGTCCATGTTCCGGACATCGCGGCGGCGCAGCGTTACGGCGTATGGTCGGACACCGCCGAAAGGCTGGCCGAGGCGTTCTGGCCCGGCCCGCTGACTCTGGTGCTGCCGCTGCGCGAGGACGCGAACCTGTCCAGCCTCGTCACCGCAGGACAGGACAGTGTTGCCTTACGCGTCCCGGCTCACCCCATCGCGCAGGCCCTGCTGCGCGCGTTCGGCGGCCCGCTGGCGGCCCCGTCGGCCAATCCATCGGGGCAGATCAGCCCGACACGGCCCGCCCATGTCGCGAAGGGCCTCGGCGGACGCATCGCGGCCATCATTGATGGCGGAGCCTGCGGCGTCGGGGTGGAATCCACCATCATCGGCCTGACAGGCGCGCCGACATTGCTGCGCCCCGGCGGCCTGCCTGCCGAGGCGATTGAGGCGACTATCGGCGCCCCCCTCGCCCGGCACGCCGATGGCGGCGCGATCACGGCGCCCGGCCAGCTTGGCTCGCATTATGCGCCCAAGGCCACCATGCGGCTGAACGCGGACAGCGCAGGCTCGGATGAGACGCTGCTCGGCTTCGGCCCCACACATGGCGCCGCGCTGAACCTGTCGCCCAGCGGCGATCTGATCGAAGCTGCGGCAAATCTCTTTGACCACCTGCACCAATTGGACCGCACCGCGCGCGTCATCGCCGTCGCGCCCATTCCCGAGCACGGCCTTGGACACGCCATCAACGACCGCCTGCGCCGCGCCGCCGCGCCGAGGTAGCCCCACCCTTTCATCTTTCCAGAAATACTCTCGCCGAAGGCAAGCACCGCCCCCTCAGGCCGTGCCGGCCTCTGATGACAGCGCCACGGGATCAATTCCCAGAATCGCCAGCGCCGCGCTCCACTTGGCGCTGTTCGGCGTGCCGAATATCAGCTCCGTGCTGGCATCGCAGATCAGCCAGCCGTTCCGGGCAATCTCTTCCTCCAGCTGGCCAGAGCCCCAGCCGGCATAGCCCAGCGCGATCAGCGCATGACCCGGCCCTCCGCCTGCGGCCATATCCTCAAGGATATCCAGCGTCGCGGTCATCGAAAACCGCCCGTCCACGTCCAGCGTCGATATCGACGACCGGTAACCGGCCTCGTGCAGGACAAAACCGCGCCCGCTCTCGACGGGGCCACCGAAGTGAATGGGCATCTGCCGCGCGCCGGGGGCGGCCTCGATGTCCAACTGCTCCAGCAGATCGCTCAGCTTCAGGTCGTCGGCCAGCTTGTTCAGCACAAGTCCCATCGCGCCTTCGGCGGAATGGGCGCAAACAAAGATGATGGATTGGCCGAATCGCGGATCCTGCATCCCCGGCATGGCGATCAGGATACGGCCTGTCAGGTCCATCATCATTGGCGGGTCGGTGTCTGTGGGTGTCTTCATACTATACAGAATGGGTGCTGCCGAAGCACAAGGCAAGGGGCGGCGCCATTGCAGCGCGTTGACCGGAATGTGAGTTGGCTTTTACCGCGCCACGGGGCATGTCGAAGGGTATGAAACAAATTCTGCTGCCCCTCATCGCCGCCTTGGGCCTTTCCGCTGCTCTGCCTGCCTCTGCGCAACCATTGGACGCGGTGACGTCGGCACGGCTGCTGCCGGGATGGCGCATGGCAGACGGCACCCATATGGCGGCCGTCGAATTGCGCCTCGCCCCGGGGTGGAAGACGTATTGGCGCGCGCCCGGCGATCTGGGCATTCCGCCGCGTTTCGACTGGCGCGGATCGCAAAACCTTGCCGGTGTCGATATTCGCTGGCCCACGCCCCGGCGGATCCAGCAGGGCGACGATGTGACCATCGGCTATGCGGACATCCTGGTGCTGCCGCTGCACGTGCTGGCACAGAACGCCGGCAAAGATGTCACGCTCAGCGGCACCGTCGATCTGGGCGTGTGCCGCGACGTGTGCATCCCGATGACGCTAAGCCTGAACGCCGATCTGCCGGCAGAAGGCGCGGCCCGCGACGGGCGCATT
The DNA here is from genome assembly GCA_036568405.1 of Roseovarius sp. Taxonomy (GTDB): domain Bacteria; phylum Pseudomonadota; class Alphaproteobacteria; order Rhodobacterales; family Rhodobacteraceae; genus Roseovarius. The sequence continues at coordinate 45,669 of DATCSR010000032.1, read as the reverse complement.
GCCGCCGCGCTGGCCGATCGCCCCCTGACCGCGTCCGAGGCAGGCGCACGCGCTGTCAGCTGTACCGTCTCACCCGGCAAGGACGGCCAGTTGAACCTGCGCGCCGAACTGACCCTGCCGCCGGCAGGAGGCCCCGAATCGGCCGTCATCGAAGCCGGTGATCCGAACCTGTGGATCGCGCAGCCCAGACTCAGCCGTCAGGGCGACCGCCTGATTGCCGAAACGCGGGTGGCCCATTCCGGCGGGCGGGCCTTTGCGCTGGACCGGTCTGAGTTGCGGCTGACCATCGTCGGCGCGCGGCAGGCGGTGGATATCAGGGGCTGCCCGGCGAAATAAGCGCCGTGTTTCAGGCCCGCCGCGTGCGCAGCGCCTGCGCAATGCCAAGCCCCGCGTAAAGCGCCAGCACCAGCACAAACGCCCCCAGCACGAACGCGACCAGCGCGCCCGGCACCGGCGGCATCTGCGCCGCCATCGGCAGAATGGCCTGGACAGCCCCCGGCAGAGCGCCCAGCACCATCGCCGCGCCCATCGTCGCCGCGAACCACACCCCCAGCAGCGCCGTTCCAGCCAGCATTGTCGCGCGCACGCCGCGCGTGCGAAACCGCAGGCCGCGCCGCAGCGCCGCCATCTGCCGCGCCAGATCGTGCTGCATGGCAATCAGCGCGGGCACGACCAGCAGCACCAGAACCATGCCAAAACCAAGGCCGTAAACCAGCGTAATGACCGTCGGTTTCAGAAATTGCGCCTGCTGGCTACGTTCGAACAGCAGCGGCGTCAGGCCCATGACGGTGGTCAATGTCGTCAGCAGCACGGGGCGCAGACGGTCGGCCGCGCCGTCGATGATCGCGGGGATCAAGCCGCGTTCCTCGGCGTATTCATCAATCGTCGTCACCAGCACGATTGAATCGTTGATGATGATCCCTGTCATGCCCAAGAGGCCCACGACGGTGAACATGCTCAGCGGCACATCCCATGCGTTGTGACCATAAATCGTCCCGACCAGACCGAAAGGGATGATCGCCATCACCACCAGCGGCCGCGTCCAGCTGCCGAACACCCACGCCAGCACCAGAAAGATGCCGATAAGGGTCAGCATCAAGGCCAGCAGCGCATCGTTCAGAAAATCGCTCTCCTGCTCGGCAAGGCCGGACATGCGCCAATCGACCTGCGCCTCGGCGGCGATGCGGGGCAGGATATCGGTCCGGAGCAGCTGCTGAATCTCAGCGGCGCGGGCCGGATCATCCTCGGATATGTCGCCCGTCACGCTGATCAGGCGCACGCCGTTTTCGCGCCGCACGGTGGAAAACCCGTCACGCCGCTGGGCCGTCACGATCCCGGCCAGAGGCACATATTCGCCGCCGGGCGTACGCAGTTGCGTGCGTTCCAGAAAATCCGCCGTCAGCTCGCCCTCGGGCAGCTCCACGCGAACCTCGGCGCTGCGCGGCCCGACCGGATAGGTCGCCGCCTCGATCCCTTCCAGCCGCGCGCGCATCTCGCGCCCCAGCGCGTCGATATCAAACCCCAGCGCGGCGCCCTGCGGGGTCAGATCCAGCACCAGCTCTTCCTTGTCATAGGCCAGATCATCCTCGACCCCCGTCACCTCGGGGAAGCGCAGCATCTCCTCCTTCAGCCTTTCGGCGGCGGCCTTGAGCGTCGGGGCATCCGCACCGTAGAATTGCACATCCAGCGCGTCGCCGCCCGGCCCGCTGCGCCAGCCGCGAAAGCTGACCGTTTCGGCCAGTGGGTGCTGCACCACGCGGTCCTGCAGATCGGCGACGAAGGCAAAGCTGCTATAGGGACGCAGATCGGCGTCGATCAGCTCGATGGAAATACCGCCCAACTGGTCCGGCTCTTTCGTGTCGGCCCCGGCAAGGCCAAAGCCCGCATTTCCGCCGATCTCGGCCATGACATAGCTCAGCGGGTTTACGCCATATTCGGCCTCGTATTCCGCCGCGAGCTCGCGGGTGGCGCGCTGCATTTCCCGCATCATCTCCAGCGAATCCGCGCGCGTGGCACCCGATGCCATCGCAAAATTTCCGGTGACACTGCCCCGTTCAGGCGAATCGAAGAACCGCCACGTCACATCGCCGCGCACGAACAGCGCCGCCTGCGATGCCAACAGCAGGATCACCCCGGCCAGAACCGGATAACGCGCCCGGATGACCCCCGCCATCAGCGGGCGGAAGATACGCGCGCGGACCCAGTCAAAACCTCTATTCACCACCCGCGACGGGACGTCATACCAGTGACGCCGCGCCGATGCGGTCAGCGCATGGCTCATGTGGTGGGGCAGGATCAGGAAACATTCCACCAGCGATGCCGCCAGAACCACGATCACGGTAAAGGGGATATCGGCGATCAGATCGCCAAACCGGCCCGCGATCACCGTCAGCCCCAGAAACGCGATCACGGTCGTCAGAGTGGCCGAAAACACCGGCATCGCCATGCGCCGCGCCGCGTTTTCGGCCGCCACCACGGGGGATTCGCCCAAGGTCCGGGCGCGCGCATCCGCATGTTCGCCCACGACGATGGCATCATCCACCACGATGCCCAGCGTGATGATCAGCGCGAACAGCGAGATCATGTTGATGGTGATGCCGACCGCATACATCAACGCCACCGCCGCCAGCAGCGCGACGGGAATGCCCGCCGCTACCCAAAACGCCGTGCGCGCGTTCAGGAACAGAAACAGCAGCCCCACGACCAGCATCAGTCCCATGGCCGCGTTGTCCAGCAGCGTCGCCAGCCGCCCCGATATCATCTCGGACCTTGTGCGGATCAAATCGACGGTGACGCCGTCCGGAAGTGTGCGGGCCACGTCGCGCGCGACCTCCTCGACCTGTTTTTGGATGCCGATTGCATCGCCATCAGCAGAGCGGTCGACGCGTATCGACATGGCGGGATTCTCGCCGACGAAATACCCCCGCTGGCGCGCCGCGCCTTCGGTGCGGATGTCGGCCACGTCGCCCACCGTCAGGCGCGAACGGTCGGGATTGACGCGCAGGGTGATGTCCGCGATCTGGTCCGGATCGCGCTTTTCCACGCCGGTGCGCACGCGGGTATTGGCGCCGGTGACGTCGCCTGCGGGATCGGCATCGACCTCTGCCCCGATGGTGGCGGCGATCTGCGCCAGCGTGACGTCATAGGCCATCAGCGACGTCGTCGGCACCTCGATGATCGTCTGCGGCGCCGCGACGCCCCGCACCGTGGTGCGCGTAACGCCGACCTCGAAGAGGCGGGTAATCAATTCATCCGCATAAAGGCCCAGCTGATCCACGCCGACAGGGCCGGTGATGACCACATCTGTCACCCTGTCGGACCAGTTGCCGCGCCGTACCTCGGGCTCTTCCGCCTCATCCGGCAGGGCGGTGATGGAATCGACCGCAGTCTGCACATCGTTTGAGGCGCGTGACATGTCCCAGCCGGGCTGAAATTCGATGTTGATCGTGCCAAAATTTTCACGACTTGAGGCGGACGTGCTCTCGACCCCCTCGATCGCCTGCATCTCGGGCTCCAGCACCTGAATGATGGCGGCGTCGATATCCTCGGCCCCCGCGCCCCGCCACTCGACCGAGACCGCGACGTTGGCGATCACCACATCGGGGAAGAATTGCGCGCGCATATTGGGTGCGGCAGCAAAGCCGAACACAACCATGACGACCAACAACAGGTTCGCCGCCGTGCGGTGGCGGGTGAAATAGGACAGGAGCCCCCCCGCCCCTTGCGGTATGCGGCGCGCCACGGCTTAGCCGCCCATCCGGTTTTCCAGCCGCTCGACCACGCGGGCGGGCACGCGGGCCTGCGCCAACTGGTCCAGCAGCTTGTCGCGCATGGCGGCGGGCATGTCGCGGCTGCCCTCGACATAGGCGACCAGTCGCGCGCGGCGCTCTGCACTCAACTCCAGCATCGCCTGCGGTTCGGGCTGCGCGTCGGCCCCGCCGCTCAGCGGGCGCACCTTGATGCCCGCGCCCAAAAGCGGCGAGCGCTGCGCGACCACCTGCCGCCCGTCCAATGGCGGCGTGCCCTCGGCAGCGCGGATCAGCACATCGTCGCCCTGACGGCGCAGCAGCGTGACAGCAAGCGGCTCCAAACGGTTGTCTTCGTCCAGCGCCAGCACCGCACCGTCCGCGCCCAGCGCGGTGGCGGGCAGGCGCACGATGGCGTCCAGCACCGGCTCGGCCACCTTGACGGTAACGAAATCGCCGGGCTTGAGCCCTTGTGCGCTGCTAAGCTGCGCGAAAACCAGCCGCCCGGTCTGCCCCTCGCCCACTGCCGCACTCGCGCGGGTGATGGTGCCGGGCGCTGTCAGATCGACGCCGAACGCCTCCAGCGAAGCGGTGACAGGCGCGCGGCGCAGCTGGCCGTCCGCGTCCAGCAGCCGTGCAAATTGCGGCGTCGATACGCGAAAGGCCACCTCCAGCGCGCCGGGGTCGATCAGCATCGCCAGCCGTTCGTTGACGGACACGACACCGCCCTCAACCACCGCCACATCGCTGAGCGCGCCTGTAAATTCGGCGGTGATAGTGGTGTCGGCCAGCCGCCTTTTGGCCTCGGCCAGCGCGATTTCGGCGCGCGATTGCCGGGTCGCAGCCTGATCAACGCGCGCCTCGGCGCTGGCGACGGCCTGCCTGCGGGTCAGAACGGCGCCGCGCGCGGCGGCGGCGGCCAGTTCGGCCGCCTCCACGGCGGCGGTGGTGCCTACGCCGCGTTCATCCAGATCCCGCTGGCGCTGATACGCGCGCTCTTGCAGATCGGCCTGATCGCGCGCCGCGCTCAGCTCGTCGCGGGCCAGATCCATTGCGCGGGCGGCATCGCGGACCTCGGCGCGTGCGTCCAGCAGATCGGTTTGCGCACGGTCCAGCGCCGATTGCGCATCAGCGGGGTCGATCCGGGCCAGAAACTGGCCCCTCGTTACCTGTCCGCCATCCTCAACCACATCGGCCAACCGGACGATGGTGCCGGACGCCTTGGCCCGCAGTTCCAGTGACCGGCGGCTGCGCACCTCGCCATAGACGGTCAGCACGGGGGCGATGGCCTGCGGTTCGGCCAGAACCGTGTTGACGGCAAACATCCGTTCCTCCCGCGTGCCCGCGTCAGGGGTCCGCGCCAGACGCTCCTGCACCGCGCCGTTCAGCACGAACGCCGCATACGCCAGCAGCGCCAATGTCAACGACATCAGCAACAGTCCTGTCAGGCTTCGGCGCAGAAACTGCATGTGTGGGCGGTCCTCGCTCGGGCGGCATTCGCCTCAAGGCTATAATGTAAGCCCCCGGGCCGAAATACCAAGCGCCTCACTTGCGGCGCTGATGCTCATCCAGACGCGGCATGATCTCGACAAAATTGCAGGGGCGGTGGCGGTAATCCAGTTGCAGCGCCAGAATCTCGTCCCAGGCATCCTTGCAGGCGCCGGGGCTGCCGGGCAAGGCGAACAGATAGGTGCCCATCGCAACGCCTGCCGTTGCGCGGCTTTGAATGGCGCTGGTGCCGATCTTGGCCATGCTGACGTGGGTGAAAACGGTGCCGAAGGCGACGATTTCCTTCTCATAGACATCGCGGTGCGCCTCGACGGTCACGTCGCGCCCCGTCAGGCCGGTGCCCCCGGTCGAGATGATGGCATCAATCGCATCGTCGGCGCACCACGCGCGCAATTGCGCGGCGATCTCCTGCCGCTCGTCCTGCACGATGGCGCGGGCCGACAGGATATGCCCCGCCCCCTCGATCCGCTGCACCAGCGTATCACCGGACCGGTCATCGCTGGCCTGCCGCGTGTCGCTGACGGTCAGCACGGCGATGCGCACCGGGATGAAATCGCGGCTGTCGTCAATACGGTCCATGGGTTACGCCCTTTCCAGAATGGCCAGCCGCACGGCCAGCGCAGTGAATATCCCCGCCGAGGCGATCCCGAGCCCGCGATTGAACCGCTCGGACCCGGCGACAAGGCGGCCAAGACTGCCGGCAAAGACGCCGACAGCGCCGTTGATGATCAGCCCGCCAAATCCCAGAATGGCGCCGAACACCATGAATTGCGGCAACAAGGCGCGCGCAGGGTCGACGAACTGCGGCAGGAAGGCCAGCACGAAGAAGATCACCTTGGGGTTGGTCAGGTTCACCACCAGCCCCTCGCGGAACGCGCGGTGCGCGCTCATCGGGCGCCCCTTGGCGCGCATCGGCCCGGCCCGCAGCGCGCCCAGCGCCAGCCACATCAGGTAGGCCACGCCGACCCAGCGGATCACGTCGAACAGCCACGGCAGCGCCGCCACCAACGCGCCAAGGCCCAGCGCGGCCAGCGCAACATGCACCAGCACGCCCAGCGAGATACCGGCGCTGGCCGCCATCGCCTCGCGCGGTCCGGCGCGCAACCCCTGCCCGAGGCAAAACATCATATCCGCCCCCGGCGTCAGGTTCAGCGCCAGCGCAGCCGGCACGAAGGCCAGCAGGACCCACGGATCCATCATGCCCCTCCTTTTCTTAATTTTGCCTGAACTTCCAGCAGGTCCGCCCAGGCCGCGCGCTTGGCGCTTGGCATGCGCAGAAGGTAGGCCGGGTGCAGCATGGGCAGCGCAGGGGTGCCCCACGCCTCACCCCACTGGCCGCGCAGCCGCGTGATACCCTGCTTGCCCAGCACGGTCTGGCACGATGTATTGCCCATCAGGATCAATAAATCGGGCTTTGCCAAGGCAACATGCCGCTCCACAAAGGGGCGCATCATCTCGATCTCATCGGGCTTGGGGTCCGCGTTCTGCGGCGGGCGCCACGGCATCACGTTGGTGATATAGACGTTTTCTTCGCGGCTTAGGCCGATGGCACCCAGCATCCGGTCGAGAAACTGCCCGGCCCGCCCGACAAAGGGACGCCCGGCGCGATCCTCCTCGCGCCCCGGCGCCTCGCCGATGATCATCACGCGCGCGCCCGGGACGCCATCCGAGAACACCAGATTGCGCGCGCCGCGCTTCAATTCGCAATGCTCGTAGGCCCCCAGCGCCGCGCGCAATGCCTCCAGATCGCCCGCGCCCTCGGCTGCCTTGCGCGCCGCCGCAACGGCTCCGCCGCCCGAGGCGCGCGCAGGCGCCCCGTTTGCCCCAGGCGCAGCGGCCAGCGCCACCACCTGCGGCGCCTTCGCCTGTGCCTCGTAGCGGTTGACAGGCACGTCCCCGATCGCCTCATCGGCGCCCAGTTCGACCTGCCATTCCAGCAGCGCCCGCAAGCTATGAAAATCCAATGCCGAATCCATGCGCCCAAGCTACCCCTCTATAACCTCGGACGAAAGCGGGCATTGCCGACCACGTCTTTCATCTTCCCCAAAATACTCATCCGCCGCTGCGCCGATCGCCCGGCTTGCCGATTGAACGCAGCCCCGCCGCATGCGATAACATCCCCACCTGCCAAATCCGGAGCCAGCCCTTGTCCTTCGACCACACCCACCTTCTGGGGATCGAGCCTTTGGCCCCCCATGACATCACCACGATCCTTGATCTGGCGGACCAATACGCCGACCGCGGCCGCAGCGCCGCCAAACACGGCGATGCGCTGGCGGGGCTCACCCAGATCAACATGTTTTTTGAAAGCTCCACCCGCACGCAGGCCAGTTTCGAGCTGGCCGGCAAACGGCTGGGCGCCGATGTCATGTCGATGGCGATGCAGGCCAGTTCGATCAAGAAGGGCGAGACGCTGATTGACACGGCGATGACGCTGAACGCCATGCACCCCGATCTGCTGGTCGTGCGCCACCCCCATTCGGGCGCCGTTGATCTGCTGGCGCAGAAGGTGAACTGCGCCGTGCTGAACGCGGGCGACGGGCGGCACGAACACCCCACGCAGGCTTTGCTGGATGCGCTGACCATCCGCCGTGCCAAGGGGCGGCTGCACCGGCTGAACATCGCGATCTGCGGCGATATCGCTCACAGCCGCGTGGCGCGCAGCAACATCATCCTGCTGGGCAAGATGGAAAACCGTATCCGCCTGATCGGCCCGCCCACATTGATGCCCGCCGGGATCGCAGACTTCGGCGTCGAAGTGTATGACGACATGCAAAAGGGGCTGGCGGGTGTCGACGTCGTGATGATGCTGCGCCTTCAGCGCGAGCGGATGGACGGCGGCTTCATCCCGTCCGAGCGCGAGTATTATCACCGCTATGGCCTTGATGCGGAAAAGCTGGCCCATGCCGCGCCCGATGCCATCGTCATGCATCCCGGCCCGATGAATCGCGGCGTCGAGATTGACGGCGAGCTGGCGGACGATCTGCGCCGCAGCGTCATCCAGCAGCAGGTGGAAATGGGCGTGGCCGTGCGCATGGCGGCGATGGACCTTCTGGCGCGCAACCTGCGGGCGCGCCAATCAACAAAGGCGATAATGGCATGAGCGACAAGATCGAAATCAACGCACACGAAACAGGGATCGTCCGCGTCTTCGCTGTGGATATTCCAACAGACGAGATTGACGCCTTCATCGCCCGCAACGGCCGCTGGCCCCTGCGCGAGGCATTGGGGGCCGAGACGCTGGACCCCGAACATATTCAGGTGTTCGATGTCGCCGATCTGACGGGCGTCGGCCTGCCTGCCTATCTGATCGATGGCCACGCCATCCCCGAGGACCAGATCGCGCCGCTGCGCAGCCGGCTGGAGGGTCAGACCGGCACGGTGATGGTGATAACCTCCAGCGCCTTTAACGGCACGGCGCAGACACTGACTCCGCGCGCGCCGCTGCGCCTGATCGCCAGTTTTTCCGAGGCCCACACGCCGATCACCTTCGGCGCGCTGCCCGATGCGTCGGCCCGGCTCCAGCAGCCCGACCCCGAGACGCCGGAGCCGCGCAAAACACCGTCGGATGCGGCCATCTCGGGCCGCGTGGCAATGGTGGTGCTGCTGGTGCTGGCAGTGCTGGTCGCTGTGATGGTCTGGATCGCGTCGTGAGCCAGATCGAACTGCGCGCCACGACCCCGCCGCTGGCGCCGGGCGAGACGGTGCGCCACGTCTTTCGGGCGGATCGCGGCGCCTATTGGCGCGATCACGCGTGGATGGCCGCCGGGGCGATGGCGCTGGGCATGGCGATCCTTGCCGCATTGGGCAATGCGCATGTCTGGACCGGCGCGGTTGGCGGGCTGGCCGCGATTGCCCTGCGCGCGTTTTACCTCTCGACCGAGGCGCTGGAGGCCGAGTGGCAGCTGACCGACCGCCGCCTGCTGGGGCCCGGCCCCACCGCCGTCCCGCTTGGCGATATCGAAAAGGTGCGCGGCATCGGATCGGCGGTGCAGGTCATTACTCGCGGCGGTGACAAGTTTCTGCTGAAGTTCCAGCCCGACCGCAAGGCAGCGCAGGCCCGTATCGCCGCAGCGGCCGGTATTCCCACATGAGCATCCGCCTGCCCATCCCCCGAACCTTCCGAGCGTACCCGACATGACCCGAACCCTCATCACCAACGCCATCCTGATCGACCCCGAGGCCGGGACAGAAACCCCCGGCAGCCTGCTGATCGAGGAGGGGCGCATCGCCGCAATCCTGCCCGGTGGCGCCCCGGACGGCACCGCCCCCGGTCGGGTCATCGACGCGGGGGCCGCGCATCTGGCGCCCGGCATTGTCGATATCGGCGTCAAGGTCTGCGAGCCGGGCGAGCGGCACAAGGAAAGCTATCGCTCCGCCGGGCTGGCCGCTGCCGCCGGTGGCGTGACCACCATGGCGACCCGCCCCGATACGCAGCCCGCCATCGACAGCCCCGAAGTGCTGGAATTCGCCCGCCGCCGTGCGAACGAGGCCGCGCCGGTCAACGTCCTGCCCATGGCTGCCCTGACCAAGGGGCGGGAGGGGCGCGAGATGACCGAGATCGGGTTTCTCATGGATGCCGGGGCCGTCGCCTTCACCGATTGCGACCGTGCCCTGCAAAGCACCAAGGTCTTCGCACGCGCCCTGACCTATGCCCGCGCGCTTGGTGCGCTGGTCATCGCGCACCCGCAGGAGCCCGGGCTGTCGGACGGCGCTGCGGCCACCTCGGGCAAGTTCGCGTCGCTCTACGGCCTGCCCGCCGTGTCGCCCATGGCCGAGCGGATGGGCCTTGACCGCGACATCGCCCTGCTGGAGATGACCGGCGCGCGCTATCACGCCGACCAGATCACAACAGCGCGCGCCCTGCCCGCGCTGGAGCGCGCCAAGCGCAACGGGCTGGACATCACGGCGGGCACGTCGATCCATCACCTGACCCTGAACGAGCTGGACGTCGTGGGCTATCGCACCTTCTTCAAGGTCAAGCCGCCCCTGCGCAGCGAGGAGGACCGCCAAGCCATCGTCGCAGCGGTGCGCGACGGGCTGATCGACATCATCAGTTCCATGCACACACCGCAAGACGAAGAGAGCAAGCGCCTGCCGTTTGAGGAGGCCGCCAGCGGCGCGGTGGCGCTGGAGACGCTGCTGCCCGCCGCGCTGCGCCTTTACCATTCGGGCGATCTGGACCTGCCGACGCTATTCCGTGCGCTGTCGCTGAACCCGGCCAAAAGGCTGGGGCTGCAATCGGGGCGGCTGGCGGTGGGTGCGCCTGCCGATCTGGTGCTGTTCGACGCGCACAAACCCTTTGTGCTGGACCGCGCGACGCTGCTTTCAAAGTCAAAAAACACGCCCTTTGACGGGGCCCGCATGCAGGGCCGCGTTCTGGCGACCTATGTTGCCGGTGCCATAGTATACGAGGCTGAATGATGCCCCTGATAGAAACCTCCGCTGCCCTGCTGATCGTGTGGGCAGTCATTGGCTACCTGCTTGGGTCGATCCCGTCGGGGATCATCATCGCCCGCGTTCTGGGGCTGGGCGATCTGCGCAGCATCGGGTCCGGCAATATCGGCGCGACGAATGTGCTGCGCACCGGGTCCAAGGGTGCCGCGGCGGCGACGTTGCTGCTGGACGCGGCCAAGGGCGCAATCGCCGTGCTGCTCGCGCGTTGCCTTGCGGGCGAGGATGCGGCGCAACTGGCCGGGCTGGCGGCGCTTCTGGGCCATTGCTTCCCTGTCTGGCTGGGCTTTCGCGGCGGCAAGGGAGTGGCGACGTTTCTGGGCCTGATGCTGGCGCTGGCGTGGCCGGTGGGGCTGCTCTGCTGCGCGGCGTGGCTGGCAACGGCGCTGGTGATGCGTATCTCGTCCCTCGCGGCGCTGGTCGCGGCAGTCAGCGCGCCGTTCTGGATGCTGCTTTTCGGCTATTGGTCGCTACTGGGCCTGGGTATCCTGGCCGCGGCACTGATCCTTTGGCGGCACCGCGAGAATATCGCCCGGATGCGCGCGGGCAAGGAGCCGAAGATCGGCGCGAAGTGAACCAGGCGCTTCGTGACAGGAGAGACGCCAGCCGGGCGGGCCAAGGTCTTACACCAGCGCCCCGATCATCTCGCGGTGCAGAAGCGGCCCCGCGGCCACGATCCCGTCCACCTGCGGCACCGCGTTGTTGAACCGCAGCAGCCGGCCCTTGCGGTCTGACGTCACCGCGCCCGCCTCGCGCAGGATCAGATCGCCGGCGGCGACGTCCCATTCCCATGTCTTGCGCAAGGTCAGCATCGCATCGAACCGCCCCTCGGCCACAAGGCTGAGGCGGTAGGCCAGCGACGGGCGGTGTTCGCGCTTGAACGCGGGAACCACCCCGCGCCAGTGGCGCGCATCCAGCATCGGGCGCGCGGCCAGAAGGCTCGCGCCCTCGGCGCTGCTTTTGACGCTGGCATGGATCGGCACGCCGTTCAAAGTCGCGCCCTCGCCCGCAGCCGCCGCATACATCAGATCCAGCATCGGCAGATAGACGACGGCGGCGGTCACCTGACCCTCGTCCACCACCGCCAGCGCATGCGCCCAGGCGCGGCTGCCGTCGATGAAGCTGCGCGTGCCGTCGATAGGGTCGATGATGAAGGTGCGCGGCGCGGCGGCGCGCAGCGGGTCAGGCACGCTTTCCTCGCTGAGCCAGCCATAGGCGGGGCGCGCGCCGCGCAGACGCGCCTCCAGCAGATCGTTGACGGCCAGATCGGCCTCGGTGACGGGGCCGGCATCTTCGGGCTTGTCCCAGCGTTTCAACGTCCCGCCGACATAGCCTGTCGCCACCTCGCCCGCCGCACGCGCGGCGTCGATCAACAGGGGCAGATCACGTGCCGGCAAGGGTCATCCCCTCGACCAGAAGCGACGGCACCACAGACGACAGATAGGTGCGCGCGTCATTGGCAGGTGTCAGGCGCCTCAGCATGTCGTGCAGGTTTCCGGCGATGGTCAGCTCATTCACCGGAAAGGCAATCTCGCCATTCTCGATCCAGAAGCCCGAGGCGCCGCGAGAATAATCGCCGGTATTGGGGTTGATGGTCGAGCCGATCATCGACGTCACCAGCAGGCCGGTGCCCATGCCCGCGATCAGGTCGGCGCGGCTGGCCTCGCCTTGGGTCAGGGCAATATTCCACGTGCCGGGGCGCGGCGGGCCGGACATGCCGCGCTTGGCGTTGCCGGTCGATTGCATCCCCAGCTGGCGCGCGCTGGCAAGGTCCAGCACCCAGCCGGTCAGAACGCCGCGATCCACGATGGCACGCCTCTGCGTCGCCAGCCCCTCGCCGTCATAGGGGCGCGATCCGGCAACGCGGGGGCGGTAGGGATCCTCAAGGATGCTAAGGCCTTCGGGCAGCACCTGTTTGCCCAGCCTGTCGCGTAGCCACGTCGCGCCGCGCGCGACGGCCGCGCCGTTAGCCGCGCCCAGCAGATGCCCGATGAGGGAGGTCGAAATCCGCTCGTCGAACAGCACCGGATAGGCACCGGTCTTGGGGCGGCGCGCGCCCAGACGCTCGGCGGCGCGCTGGCCTGCGCTTGTGCCGATATCCTCGGGCGTGCGCATGTCGGCATCCCAGATGCGCGCGTCACCGTCGGAATCGCGCTCCATCCCCGATCCGGTGCCGGCGATGGCGGTGCAGGAGATGTACCAATCGGTGCGGCGGTGATCTGCGGCAAAGCCGTTGCTGGCCGCAAGGCGCACATGGCGCTGCTCATAGCCTGCCGTGGCCGCCTGCACCTGGCTGACGCCCGGCACGGCCAGCGCTGCGGCCTCGGCGGCGGCGGCGCGGCGCTGCAATTCGGCGGGGTCCGGCTCGGACGCGGGATCGGCCAGTTCCAGCGCGGCGATATCCCAATGCTGCGCCAGCTGGTCCGGATCGGCAAGGCCGGCATAGGGATCCTCGGGCGCCTCGCGGGCCATGGCAACGGCACGTTCGGCCAGAATATTCAGCGTTTCGGGACGCATGTCGGAGGACGAGATGTTCGCCTGCCGCCGCCCGACCAGAACGCGCAGGCCCAGATCGGCAGATTCCGACCGCTCGGCCTGCTCCAGCGCGCCGCCGCGCACGTCGATGACCTGACTGGCGCCCGAGGCGACGATGGCATCGGCCGCGTCTGCGCCGGCCCGGCGCGCGGCCGCAAGAACGGCCTGAGCCAGATCGTCAAGAGATGGAAGGGGCATGCAATACCTTTCGGAAGACGCCACAGAGGTAGTCTGCGCATGCCGCTTGCGCAAGGGCCGGGCCATCACGCGAAACGGGCCGGAGGATCCCCCCGGCCCGCAAATTGGCTGGCGCCCAAGGCGGGGCGCCGCTGGATCACCGCCTTATTTCAGGCGTTGGCCATTGGCCAGCACCTGGCCCTCTTCGTTGAATTCGATTTTGGATGTCAGCGTATCCTCGCCCTCACCCGGCACGGTGAACATGCTCATCATCATGCGTGTTCCCATCACCTGCTCTTCGGGCAGCAGGCCCATTGCCACCAGCTTGTCCAGCAGGGCGTTGGCGCCGGTCAGCTTCAGGGCGATATCGCCCACCGGCTTTGGCATGCCGCCATAGGACACCTTGTCGGTATTGTCGAAGGTCAGATCCCCCTCGCCGGTCAGCTCGGCGCCGGCCAGCCTCAGCAGCACCCGGTCCAGCGACAACGCGTCCAGTTCGGCGGGCACCTGGGTGCCCTCCTCGACCGCTTCCATCTGCGCGGGGTCCATCAGGTTTGCCATCACGCGGGCCTTGCCCGTCATCTCCAGCGCCAGGGTGGCAGGATCGCGCGGCAGCTTCGACTGGGGGTCGAACAGCGCCCAGATCGCGTCGCTGACCGTCAGATCGCCCAACACGAAGGTGAGGGCGAAATCCTGCGCCTCCTCCTTTTTGGCGATCGGCACATCAAGGGCGAATTTCGCCTCCTTCATGGCCATCGCGACCGGAAAGGGCAGATCAGGTGACGTGATTTCGACCGCCACATCGTTCGATGTGCCGCCGTACTGCACGCCATCCTCATTCATGTTCACGCTCAGCGTGCCGCCTGAACTGGTGCTGGTGCCTTGGGTCACCGCATCCTCTTCGGTGATCTCGAACGCCGAAGAACCGGGGCCGAACGCATACGATCCGTCGACGGCAAAGCCGCCGGCCAGCGCGGCGGCCATGTCAGTCATGCCCATGCCTTCGGGAATTGCGACCACCGACAACATCTGAATACTGTCGATCTGCCCGGTCATGTTCAGCTTGCTGGCCGGATCCTCGGGGTCGATCGCGGCGATCTCGTAGGTGACCGGACCCGAACTGATCTGCTGATCAGATTGGCGCAGATCGCCTGCCGTGATCACGGTGCGGCCTGTGACGTCCTGCATCGCAATGCTGGCAGCGCCGAAATCGACCGGCTCGCCCTCTGCCACCAGATTCTCCATCGCAACGCCGACAGATCCGGCGGTGTAGGCATAGATCATTTCTGCTTCGTCGCCCGATACGGTCATGTCCATATCAGCCGTGGTATAGATCAGATCGAAGCTGACCGGCTCGGGCCCCTCGACGCTGACCGAAAGCGGCATGCTCTCGGGAAAGGTGATCGAAACCGTGCCGTCGCCGTTATCGCTCAGCATCAGTTCGGGAAATGTCACTTCGGTATCGGCGCCATCCTCGGGGGCGTCCATCGACAATACGATGTCGCTCAGCTTGAGGTCGCTGCCCGCGGGCGTTTCGTTTGCGGTGACGGCGAAGCCGTAACCGGTCATCGTGGCTTTCCAGTCGTTCCAGACCTGGGCCGGCGTCACATCCGCGATGGCGGTTCCGGCCGTGATGCACAGGATCGCCCCCGCCGTCAGTGCGGTCCCGGATTTATACATGGTCATCTCAAGCCCCTTTGCTTTAAAAACTTGTGCATAGCTACGGGTGAACCACGCCGAGCGTCAAGTGCCTGCCAGCGCTGGATTCGCGGCGCGTTCACCGCTAGGCAGGGTATAGATACGGGCGGGAGCACAGCTATGGACATGACGGGCAAGAGTGTTTTGATTACCGGCGCCAGCCGGGGCATCGGTGCCGCAACTGCGCGAATCTTTGCCGAGGCGGGCGCGCGGCTGGTACTGATGGCGCGCACGCAGGATGCGCTGGATGTTTTGGCGCGCGAACTGGGCGCGGTTGCCCATGCCGGTGACGTGGCCGAGTTCGCGGATATGGCCGCTGCGGTGCAACTGGCGCAGGACCGTCACGGCGGTCTGGACGTGCTGATCGGCAACGCGGGCGTCATCGCGCCCATCTCGCCGCTGGCCACGTCGGACCCTGCGGACTGGGCGCGCGCGATCAATATCAACCTGACCGGGGTTTATAACGGCATGCGCGCGACGATGCCGGTGATGCAGGCCGCGGGCGGCGGCACGATCCTGACCGTTTCGTCAGGCGCGGCGCACCGGCCTGTCGAGGGGTGGAGCGCCTATTGCGCGTCCAAGGCAGGCGCCGCCATGCTGACCGCCAGCGCCGATCTGGAGGGGCGCGGCCATGGCCTGCGCGTCATGGGCCTGTCGCCCGGCACCGTCGCCACCGACATGCAGCGCGACGTCAAGGCCAGCGGCGTCGGCCCGATCGCCCAACTCGATTGGTCCGACCACATCCCGGCAGACTGGCCCGCCCGCGCGTTGCTGTGGATGTGCGGCGCGCAGGCTGACGCGCATCTGGGCGGTGAAATCTCGCTGCGCGATCCGGCGATGCGCGCCGCCATCGGGCTGGATACTGGCGGGCTGGGCACGGAGGCAGGCACATGATCGATCTGGACAGACAGGGCGGTATCTGGACCGTCACGCTGAACCGCCCCGACAAGGCAAACGCCCTGACCGAGGACATGCTGGCGCAAGTGGCCAACATCGCCGAAGAGGCCGCCACCGTTCCGCAAGACGCGCGGGCATTGATCCTGACCGGCGCGGGCCCGGTATTTTCCGCCGGCGCCGATCTGGACGCCGCGCGCGCGGGCCTTGCCACCAGCACGGTTTGGGAGCGGCTGTCGGCTGCCATCGCCGCCCTGCCCTGCCTGACGATCACGGCCCTGAACGGCACGGTCGCGGGGGGCGCCATCGGCATGGCGCTGGCCTGCGATCTGCGCATCGCGGTGCCGGGCGCCAAGGTGTTCTATCCGGTGATGAAGCTGGGATTTCTGCCGCAGCCGTCGGACCCCGTGCGTCTGGCCGCGCTGGTCGGCCCCGCGCGGGCCAAGCTGATCCTGCTGACCGGCGCGCGCATCGACGGCGAAACCGCGCTTGACTGGGGGCTGTTTGACCGGCTGGCCGCGCCGGATGCCCTGCTGGACGAGGCCCGCGCCCTGACAGACCATGCGCTGACCGCCACGCCAGAGCATGCCGCGGCGATCAAGGCGCTTATCCCCTGACGCGGCGCGCCATTCTGGAGGATGGTCTCGATAGATGCGCTGTCCGTCACATGGCCCGATATTGCCAGTGATCCGCGCCGCGCATCGGCGATGTTGATACCGGCGCCGGTTTACGCCCCTGCGCCGCCTGAAAATCGCGCTTTTGTAGGTGCGCAGAATGTTCACTGTGTTAATTCAAATCCATGGACATCGTCGTAATCACAACCATCATCTCGTCGCTCTTCCTCGTGATCGGGGCGTCCGAGCCGTTGGCGGCACGGCTGCGCCTGCCCTACACCGTGATTCTGGCCGTGGTCGGCATATTGATCGGCGCAAGCGCGTTGTTTTTCCTGCGCACGGATCTGACCGATGCGCTGAACCCCATTGCCGAGGCAATTCTGGGCCTGCCGATCAAGTCCAACGTGTTCCTCTATGTCTTTCTGCCCACGCTGCTGTTTCAGGCGACGCTGGGGATGAACCTGCGGCGGATGATCGACGACTGGGTTCCGATCCTTGCGCTTGCCGTCGTGGCCGTCGTCGTGGCAACGCTATCGGTCGGCTACGCGCTGTCATGGGCCAGCGCGCTGCCGCTGGCGGCCTGCCTGCTGATCGGCGCAATCGTGTCCACGACGGACCCGTCGGCCGTCGTCTCGATTTTCCGGTCGATTTCGGCGCCTCGGCGGCTGGCACGGATAATCGAGGGAGAAAGCCTGCTGAACGATGCCGCCGCAATCGCGCTGTTCGGCCTGTTCATGGGCTACGTGATGCTGGGCGGGCAGGATCCCACGCTGAGCGATGCGCTGGCCCAGTTTCCGATGCTGATATTCGGCGGCGCGCTCACCGGCTGGCTGGCCGCGCGAGGCGCCGTCTGGGTGATGGCCGCCTTCGGACGGTACGAGCTGGCGCAGATCTCGATCTCGGTCGCGCTGCCCTATCTGGCGTACATATTCGCCGAGCAAAGCGTTGGCGCATCCGGTGTCATCGCGGTTGTCGTTGCGGGCCTTACCCTGAACCTGACCGGGCCGGGGCGGCTGCCGCCGCAGGCCTGGGTCAACCTGCGCGAGGTTTGGGATCTGCTTGCCCACTGGGCGGGCGCACTGATCTTTATCCTGGCGGCGCTGCTGATCCCGCGGATACTGGAAGACGTCCGGATCGGCGATTTCCTCCTGCTTGGCGTGGTGGTTCTGGCTGCCATCGCGGCGCGGATGGTGATCCTGTTCGGGCTTTTCCCGCTGCTGACGATGTTTCGCATTTCGCCTGTGGTCGAGCGGCCCTACCGCGTCGCGATCCTGTGGGGCGGCCTGCGCGGCGCGGTCACTCTGGCGCTTGCGCTCGCGGTGACCGAAAGCTTTCGGGTGCCGGTCGAGGTGAAGCGTGTGGTCGGCATCCTCGCCACCGGGTTCACGCTATTCACGCTGATCGTACAGGGGACGACGCTGAGATCGGTGATCGGCTGGCTGGGTCTGGACCGCCTGTCTCCGATGGACGAGGCGCTGTCGCGGCAGGTCGTGGCCGTTGCGCTGCAGACGGTGCGCGAAGACGTGGCACGCACTGCGGAAAACTATGAGCTGACCCATGATATCGTGCGCTCCGAAGCGAAACGCTTTGGCGAGCGGCTGGATGCGGCGGTCAAATCGGCCGAAGATAATGAAGACATCCTCGAACGCGACCGGATCACGCTGGGCCTGATTTCGCTGGCCGGTTTCGAGCGCGACACGATCCTTGAGCGGGTCCGCGAACGAACCATCTCGGCCCGGATGGCAGAACAGGTGCTGTCCGTTGCCGATCAGTTGATCGAGGCGGCGCGCACCGGCGGGCGCAGCGGCTATCAACGTGCGGCGCGAAAATCGGTCGCCTATGGTCCGGCGTTCCGCACCGCGCTGCTGCTGCACAGCCGTCTGGGGGTGTCTGGGCCGCTGGCGCGCATGACGGCCGACCGCTTTGAGCAGCTTTTGTCCCAGCGGCTGATCCTGCGGGATCTTGGGCCCTTCATTGACGGCCGCATCCGCCGCATCCATGGCCGGCGGCTGGCCGATCTTCTGCAAGAGATGCTGGCGCGGCGGATCGAGACTGTGGAAACCGCGCTTGAGGGTCTGCGCCTGCAGTATCCGGGCTACGCCGAAAAGCTGGAGCGTCGCTTCATCCGGCGCACGGCGCTGCGGCTGGAGGAACGCGAATACACCTCGATGCGCGAAGACGGCGTGATCGGCGCCGAAGTCTACACCACGCTGATGCAGGGGCTGGAAGAACGGCGCGCCGCCGTCGAAAAACGTCCGCGCCTTGATATTGCGCTTCAGCGGGTGGAGCTGGTGCGGCAACTGCCGTTGTTCGAAGATCTCGACGATGCCGGCCTGAAACGGCTGAGCCGGGCGATCCAGACCCGTCACGCGAACGCGGGCGAAATCATCATGCGCAAGGACAGTGCGATCAAACGCGTGTACTTCATCGCCTCCGGCGCGGTCGAGCTGGAAAGCGCAGGCCAGACATGGCGGCTGGGGCGCGGCGAGATGTTCGGCCAGATGGCCATCCTGATGAAGAGCGGGCGCCGCGCCGAAGTGCGCGCGATCGCGCCGTCAACGCTTCTTGTCCTCGACGAGGAGCGTTTTCGCCGCCTGCTGTCGCGCAGTACCGCACTGCAATCGGCGGTGCGTGCCAGCGCCGAAAAACGCGGGATCGCGCCCGAAACGCTGTTGTATGACAAGCCGCAAGCCTCGTGATGTAGCCGGGGGGCGCCCTGTGGGGGCCCCGGCAAGCTTATCCATCGGCGCAGGTCATGCCTTTGTCATGCCTTACGGTATGTCACCCTCGCTCTTGTCGAACCTTCCGGCGATGGCGCCCAGCACGTCCATCGGTGTGATGATGCCCTCGAAATCTCCATGCTCGTCGTGCACGATCAGCAATTTGCCGGGCGCGGTACGCAGCCGGTCAACGACGGCAAGCGCGGGCAGCGTATCGCGCACCGCGGGCGCGGCGTGGGCCAAGGCCAGCGGGTCGAATGCGGCATCGACCGCCCGGATGATATCCCGGCTTTTCAGGACCCCGACAATGTCATCCTCGCCCCCGCGGCGCAGCGGCAAGATCGAATGGCCCGAAGATGCAAAACGGTCGAGGATCTGCGTCCGCGTCTCGTCCGCGCCGACAATTTCGACCGCGTGGCGCGGCGTCATCAATTCGCGCGCGCGAAGGTCGGCAAAGCGCATCACGCCGCCGATCAGATCCTTTTCGGCGTGGTGAATGACCCCGGCCCCGGCGGCCTGGGTCAGCACTATGTGGATGTCTTCGTCGCTGACGGACAGATCGCGCCCGCCCGGCTGGCCCATCAGCCGCAGCACCAGTTTGCCCGAGCGGTCCAGCAGCCACACGACCGGCGCGGCAAAACGTGACAGCGCCAGCATCGCCGGGGCCACGCGCATGGCCATACGCTCTGGCGCGGCGAGGGCGATCTGCTTGGGGACAAGCTCGCCTATGATCACCGACAGATATGTGATGACGATCACCACAATCACCACGCCAACCTCATTGGCCAACACCACGGGCACGCCGACATCGGGCAGGACGGCCGCCAGCCGCGCACCGATCGTCGCGCCGGAAAAGGCGCCGGCACCGATGCCGACGAGCGTGATCCCGATCTGGACGGTCGACAGGAATTTGCCCGGATCCTCGGCAAGCGCAATGGCGGTGCGCGCGCGTCTGCTGCCTTTTTCAGCCTCTGCGCCCAGCCGGCCGGGACGGGCCGACACCACGGCCAGTTCCGACATCGCCAGCACCCCGTTCACGCAGATCAACGCCAGCACAATCGCGATTTCATAGATCATGTCGCATAATTTCCCACAACCCTCACCTGCCCCCGTCCCGACACCAACTGCGGTCTGGTGACATACCAAACAATGACCTTGCCGGTCCTCGATAGCTTATCGGCCTTTTTCGCAGGTTGATATCACGCGCGGGACATCCTGCGCGCCTTTCAACAGAATTGGGTTTACTATAGCCTGGTATCACGTAGGTTAACCGGCCCAGACAGGGCTTGGCGCGGCCTGAAAACGCTTTGATATATCCGGGCGGCACATCGCAGAAAGATCTGAAGCAATGAAGAAAATCATGGTTGCCACGGACTTTTCCGAGCGTTCGGACAGGGCGTTGGAGCGGGCGGCTTTGCTCGCCCGGGAATTCGGTGCCAGCCTGGTGTTCATCCACGTCGTCGACGACGATCAGCCCCGCCGGATCGTCGATATCGAACGCGACGAGGCGGAAACGCTGCTGAAGCAGACCGCGGCGATGCACCACGAGGTCGACGGTGTGATCTGCGAAACGCGGGTCATACTGGCGTCGTCCTTTGCCGGGATCATTCAGGCGGTCGAGGACGAGAAACCCGATCTGCTGGTGATCGGCCAACACCGCCGCAGCGTGCTGAAGGACGTGTTTATCGGCACCACCGCCGAGCGGACGATCCGGCTGGTGGATTGCCCGGTCCTCATGGTGAACGCCCCGCCCGCCGGGCCCTATCAGCACGTGATGCAGACGACGGACCTCTCTGGCAGCTCGGGCGATGCGCTGGCGCGGTTCCGGTCGCTCGGGCTTTCCGGTGTGGCATGGAACACATTGCTCTACGTTTTTTTCGCGCCTGCGCTGCGGCTGGCCTTCAGACATTCCATGCAAAAGGACGAGCAAGACCTCTACCTTGCCGAAGAGAAAAAAGCGGCCCTTTGCAAGCTGGGCGAGTTTCTTGCGGCGGCAAAGCTTGGCAATATCACCCCGATGGTCCGCTTTGAGGCGACTGCCGCACATCACGAAATCCTGAACGCGGCGGACGAGGAAAACGCAGACCTGATCGTGCTGTCGACGCATGGTCGGACCGGTCTTGCGAAACTGCTCATCGGCAGCGTCACGGAAAGGGTGCTGCGCAGCTCATCCGTCGATATCCTTGCGATACCGCCCGCGCGCAGCCCGCAGCCATAGGGGCTGGCGGTAGGGTCCGGTCTGCGGGCCCTTGATGTTTTTGCCGGAATACCGTTTATGCGGCTCTTGTAACGTAAGGACCCGGTGAAAGTCCGGGTGGCTCTTCCGGCCGCTGACCCGCCGGACAACCCTTAAAACATGCTCGGATTGCACTGCCGGACCGTCTTGCAAAAGACCTCCCGACAAAGGGTATTGGATTATTCATGATTTCATTTTCTGACTATCGACACCAATGGTTCGGCAACATCCGCGGCGATCTGCTGGCGGGTCTTGTCGTGGCTCTGGCATTGATCCCCGAGGCGATCGCCTTTTCCATCATCGCGGGCGTTGACCCGAAAGTGGGCCTTTATGCCTCTTTCTCGATCGCGGTTCTGATCGCCTTTACCGGCGGCAGGCCGGGCATGATTTCGGCGGCCACTGCCGCCACTGCCGTGCTGATGGTCACGCTGGTCAAGCAATACGGGCTTGAGTATCTGCTCGCGGCCACGGTTCTGGCCGGGCTCTTGCAGATCGGCGCTGGACTGCTGAAACTGGGACGCTTCATGCGCTATGTGTCGAAATCGGTGATGACCGGCTTTGTGAACGCGCTGGCTATCCTGATCTTCATGGCGCAATTGCCCGAGTTGAATCTGGCCAATCCCGGCGTCACATGGCTGACTTATGCGCTGGTGGCGGCGGGGCTGGCGATCATCTACCTCTTTCCCCGCATCACGACGGCGGTGCCGTCGCCGCTGGTCACGATTGTCGTTCTTACGGGTCTTGTCCTGATCACGGGCTGGGATGTTCGGACCGTCGGCGACATGGGCGCGCTGCCTGACACATTGCCGGTCTTCCTGATCCCGCAGATTCCGCTGACGTTCGAGACGCTGGTGATCATCTTTCCCTATTCGATGGCGGTCGCCGTCGTCGGCCTGCTGGAAAGCCTGATGACGCAGAATATCGTCGACGATCTGACCGATACGAAATCGAGCCGGACTCAGGAGTGCATCGGCCAGGGCATCGCCAATACCGCAACCGGATTCATCGGCGGCATGGCAGGCTGCGCCATGATCGGCCAGTCGATCATCAACGTGAAATCCGGCGGGCGCGGGCGTCTTTCGGCATTTACGGCGGGTGTCGTCCTGCTGATCCTTGTTGTTGGTCTGGGCGATCTGGTCGCGCGCATACCCATGCCGGCGCTGGTTGCCATCATGATCATGGTGTCGGTCGGCACGTTCTCGTGGTCGTCGATCAAGGCGCTCAGGGTGCATCCACGCTCGTCCTCCATCGTGATGATCGCGACGGTTGCCACCGTGGTCTACACCCACAACCTCGCCATCGGCGTGCTGGTTGGCGTGCTGCTGTCGGGTATCTTTTTCGCCGGCAAGATCGCCCAGCTGTTCCGCATTTCCTCGACCCTGTCTGCCGACGGGCGCGAGCGGACCTATGTGCTGGAGGGGCAGCTGTTCTACGGATCGACCGAGGATTTCGCGGATGCGTTTGACTTCAATGAGGCGCTCGACCGGGTCATCGTCGATGTCAGCCGGGCGCATATCTGGGATATCAGTTCGGTTCAGGCACTGGACATGGCGATCCTCAAATGGCGCCGCGAGGGCGCCGACGTTCAGGTCATCGGCCTGAATGAGGCGTCCGAGACAATCGTCGACAAGCTTGCCATACATGACAAGCCCGGCGCGATGGACAAGTTGATGGGGCACTGAGGGAGAAGCGACATGGACAAGATACTTACGCTGCTGGACGGCTCGGCCTATTCCGAGAGCGTCTGCCACCATGCGGCCTGGATCGCGCAGAAGCTGAACACCGGGGTCGAGGCGATGCACGTCATCGGTCGCCGCGAAGGCGCGACGTCGAACAACCTTTCGGGCGCCCTGGGTCTTGGCGCCCGGTCCGCCCTGCTGGAAGAGCTTTCGACGCTGGACGAGCAGTGGGCAAAGCTGGCACAGGCCAAGGGGCACGCCATCCTTGAGGATGCCAAAGCCATTCTGGAGCGCGATGGCGTAAAGTCCGTGAACCTGCGGCTGCGCAAGGGCGACATTCTGGACGCTGTCCGCGAAATTGAAAGCGACACTCGCGCGATCATCATCGGCAAACGGGGCGAGGGCGCAGACGCTGCCAAGGGGCATCTCGGCTCGAACCTGGAGCGGATCGTGCGCAGCTCGAAAGTGCCGGTGTTCGTGGCCTCGCGCGAGTTCAGGCCGATTACGAAGGTTCTGGTCGCTTATGACGGCAGCGCCAGTGCGAAAACCGCGATCGAGCGTATGGCGACAAGCCCTGTTTTCACGGATCTCGACCTTTGCGTGCTGTGCATCGGCAAGGATGACGCCCGGTCGCAGGCAACCGCCGAAGAAGCGGTGGCCAAGCTGCGCGCGGCAAACCTCAGCGCGTCGCCGCGTGTCGCAACCGGCGAGCCGGAGGAGGTTCTGGCACAGATCGTCTCGGATGAGGGCTTTGATCTGCTGGTGATGGGCGCCTATGGCCACAGCCGCATCCGGACCCTGATCATCGGATCGACCACGACGGCGATGATCCAGACGGTCAAGATCCCGGTGCTTTTGTATCGCTGAGCGAAACAGGCGGGCGGGCTCGCAACTGCTTCGAGCCCACCTCGCCTGACGCTGCAAGGCCGGCAAGTGCCCCGCGCCGGTGCGGGCAAGCCTCTTGCTGACTTGCGCCCAAATCGCGCCGGCCCTCCCCGCCTTGATCGCGGGTTGTAAGATGGCGTCCCGGCGGGTCCGATACATTCAGATGAATGTGTAGATAGATGTGGCAATGACCTGCAGGAAACATCAGAAAATCCCCACCGCGGCGCAGCGCGCGAGCGCGCGCATCATCGGCCCCGTATCCCGGCCGTTGCGCGTCGCCGGGGCGTTTGCGGTCCTTACCGGGTTGATCTGGCCCCTGCAGGCAGCCACATTGGCATGGGCCATTTCGGGCTGGGTGTCGGGCGATATGGACCGGACCGGTCCTGCGGCGCTGATCTTTGTGCTGGGCGGGGTGCTGCGCGCGGCGCTCGACCATCGCGCGGGGAAATGGCTGTTCGATGCCGCCGACCAGACGATCACCCGTGAACGCGCCGCCCTCATCGGGCGCGAGGCGCGTGCGCGCGCCGGTGCCGGATCGGCCGAGATCGCCGCGCTGATCGTGCAGAAGCTGCCCCTGCTTCAGCCATGGATCACCCGCTATCACGTCGCGATGGTGCGGGTCTTGGTCCTGCCGGTTGTGCTGCTGATCCTGACGTTCTGGTTTTCATGGGCGGCGGGGCTGGTTCTGCTGGTCGCGGGGCCGCTGATTCCAGTCTTCATGGCGCTGGTCGGCATGGCGGCGGAGGAGGCATCGCGCCGCCAGATGGACGAGATCGGCTCGATGAACGCGATGCTGATGGACCGCCTGTCGGCCATGCTCGACATCCGGCTATTGGGGGCGGCGGAGCGCGCCGCCGCAGATTTCTCGGGCCGGGCCGAGACGCTGCGCCTTCGCACGATGGCGGTGCTGCGCGTGGCGTTCCTGTCGTCGACCGTGCTGGAGCTGTTTAGCGCCCTCGGTGTTGCGATGGTCGCGGTCTTTGTCGGTTTCACCTTGCTCGGGGCGATCCAGTTCGGCAGTTGGGGCACGCCACTGGGGCTTGGCGAAGGGCTCTTCCTTTTGCTGATTGCGCCGGAGTATTTTCAGCCCTTCCGTGATATGGCCGCCGCGTGGCACGACCGGGCTGCCGGGCTGTCGGTGGTTGCCGATCTGGACGCGCTGGACGCCGCCGAGCGGGTAGATTTTGTCGGGGACGCCAAACCGGTGCCCCCCCTGCCCGGCCCGCTGACACTGTTGCTAGAGGCGGCTGTCGCGGCGCTCCCGGGGCGAGAGGTGCCGCTGCCCGATCTGCGCCTGACGGCCGGACAGGCGCTGGCGCTGACCGGGCCCAGCGGGGCGGGGAAAAGCACCGCCCTTGCCGCAATCGCCGGGCTTGTTCCGCTTGCGGGCGGGCGCATTTCCGTCTGCGGGAGCCCGCTGGACGCGGGCACCGCCGATGCGTGGCGCGCGCGTATCGCGCTGATACCGCAGGTGCCGCATTTCCCCGATCAAACCTTGCAGGACTGGCTGGACCCCGATGGGCGGGGCGCAGACCCTTGGCCGGCGCTGCAATTGGCCGAAGCGCAGGGGATCGTTCAGCGTCTGCCAGCCGGGCTGGATACCCGGCTGGGGGAGACCGGCGGCGGCGTGTCTGGCGGCGAGGCACGGCGCCTGATGGTCGCCCGCGCGATCCTGAGCGGGCGCGAGTTGATCCTGGCCGACGAGCCGACTGCGGATCTTGACCCCGAGACAGCCGCGCAGGTTATCCGCGCCCTGATCCGGCTGAAAGAGAGCGGGCACAGCCTGATCGTCGCAACCCACGATCCGGTGCTGGCGGATGCGATGGGCCGATCAGTCGAGGTGCCGTCATGAGGGCGCTTTTACCGATCATCCGCCTGCTTCTGACCGCGTCCCCCTGGGCGATGGCGCGGGGCGCCGCCTTGTCGGTCATCGTGCTGCTGATGGGCACGGCGCTGCTGGGTCTGTCCGGCTGGTTCATCACCGCCACGGGTATTGCCGGGATGGCCGGGATCGGAATTGCCTTTGACGTGTTCCGCCCGTCTGCCGGCGTGCGGTTTCTGGCGCTGGGCCGCACAGCCGCGCGATACGGCGAGCGTATCCTGACCCATGACGCGACCCTGCGCGCGCTGGCGGCGCTGCGCGTGACGCTGCTCAGGCGGCAGGCGCGGCTGGGCGATCGTGATCTGGCCAGCCTGCGCAGCGAGGCGGTGCTGACGCGGATCGTGTCGGACGTCGATGCGCTGGACGGTGTCGTCCTGCGGCTTGTGCTGCCGGGACTGGCGGCGTTTGTCACGCACGTGCTGGTCTTTCTCGCGCTTGGGTGGCTGGCAGGCTGGCCGGTCGCATGGGCGATCCTGAGCGGTTATGCCTCCTTTGCGACGCTTATCTTCTGGCGTCTGGCGCGGCGCAGTATCCAGCCCTCGGATGCGGTCGAGGCACAGGACCAGATGCTGCGGCGCGGCGTGATCGACATGATCCGCAACCGCCAGTCGCTGATCCTTGGTGCGACGCTTGGCACGCGCGAGGCGGGGCTGATGGCGCTGAACTCGGACACCCGCAAGGCCGCGCGGGCGCTGGATCTGGCAGACCGCAGTGCCGGGGCAGCGCTGTCGGCGCTGGTCGCTGCGGTCACCGGGCTTGCGCTGGTCGCTGGCGGATGGATGGTTGCACGCGGGTTTGCCGGCCCGGCGATCGGTGCCATCGGCGTCTTTGTCGCCCTGGCGCTGGCCGAAACGCTGCTGCAACTGCGGCGCGGCTTTTCCGACTACGGCAGGATGGTCGGTGCCGCCCGGCGCATCAGCGGGGAGGTGCAGACGCAGGCTCCCATACCGGATAGCCCTGAGGCAGATCTGATAACAGCGCCGGTCCTGACAATCCGCAAGCAGAAATTGAGCCTTGACCTTGGTGCCGGACAGGCCGTTGCCCTGACCGGGCCGAGCGGCTGCGGCAAGACTAGTCTGCTGATGCAGATCGCAGGGCTGGCGAATAGCGACGCGATCACCATCCTAGGGCGACGTCCCGGTGATTGGCCGGAGGCGGCGCTGCGCGAAGTCGCAGCGATGGTGCCGCAACGCAGCGTGCTGATTGCCGGAACCATCCGCGAGAACCTGTCCCTTGCGACCGATGCCAGCGACGACGCGATGTGGCGCGCGCTGACTGCGGTGGCACTGGACGACGTGATCCGCCAGCGCGGCGGGCTGGATGCAAAGCTGCGCGAGGCGGGCGCGGGCCTGTCGGGTGGGCAGGCGCGGCGGCTGACACTGGCGCGGGCGATCCTGAAATCACCCCGCCTTTTGCTGCTGGACGAGCCGACAGAGGGGCTGGACCCCGGCACCGCGACCCGCGTCCTGTCGGGGATCCGCGCGGCCCTGCCACAGACGGCAATCCTCGCGGCGCTTCATCGCGGCGCGGATCATTCGGTGTTCGACAAACGAATTTCCATTGATCTGTGATAATGTCACCGACTGGAATGCGCATACCACTTTATTCTCGAGATAATTGAGAGTCGGCGCTGCCTTGGCAGGCCACTTTACCCGGGAATAAGGGAAGCTGACGAATGGACCACGATATCGTCGAGCTGTCGCGCCTGCAATTTGCGGCGACGGTCATGTATCACTTCCTTTTCGTGCCGTTGACACTGGGCCTGTCGGTGATCGTCGCGATCATGGAGACAGTCTATGTGATGACCGGCCGCCCGATCTGGCGGCAGATGACGAAATTCTGGGGCCTGCTCTTTGGCATCAACTTTGCGCTTGGGGTGGCGACAGGCATCACGATGGAATTCCAGTTTGGCATGAACTGGTCCTATTTCAGCCATTACGTCGGTGACATTTTCGGCGCGCCGCTGGCGTTGGAAGGTCTGATGGCCTTTTTCCTTGAGGCAACGTTCGTGGGGCTGTTCTTTTTCGGCTGGGACAAGTTGAGCAAGGTCGCGCACCTCACCGTGGCGTGGCTGGTGGCCATCGGGTCGAATTTTTCCGCGCTGTGGATCCTGATCGCCAACGGCTGGATGCAGAACCCGGTGGGCGCGCAATTCAACCCCGACACGATGCGGATGGAGATGACCAGCTTCTTTGATGTGATGTTCAACTCGGTCGCGCAGGCCAAATTCGTGCATACGGTTTCTGCAGGCTATGTCACGGCGGCGGTTTTCGTGCTGGGCGTCTCATCATGGTATCTGCTGAAGGGGCGGCACGTCGAACTGGCCCGCCGGTCCATCACGGTAGCGGCGTCGTTCGGCCTTGCCTCGGCGCTGTCGGTGGTGCTGCTGGGCGACGAATCCGGCTATGACGTGTCGCACAACCAGCAGATGAAGATGGCCGCCATCGAGGGCATGTGGGAGACCGAGCCCGCCCCCGCGCCCTTCAACCTGATCGGCTTTCCGGACATGGAGGCGCGCGAGACGCATTATGCGGTTCAGATCCCGTGGGTCATGGGGCTGATCGGCACACGCTCACTGACCGAGGAAATTCCCGGCATCAACGATCTTGTCGCGGAATCCGAGGAGCGCATCCGCTCTGGCATCATCGCCTATGACGCGCTGATGACGATCCGCGAGGCGCGCGACGCAACGCCGCCCGCCGTGCGCGCGGTGTTCGAGGATCACGGCGGTAATCTGGGCTATGCGCTGCTGCTCAAACGCTATCTGGACGATCCGCGCGACGCCACGGAGGCGCAGATCAAGCAGGCCGCCGATGACACGGTGCCGCATGTCTGGCCGCTGTTCTGGGCGTTTCGGATCATGGTCGGTCTCGGCTTTGGCTTCGTTGCCTTGATGGCTTACTTCTTCTGGCGCTCCAGCTTTCGCGGGCAGGTCTATCCGCGCTGGGCGCTGTGGGGCGCTGTTTTGATCATTCCCGCGCCATGGATCGCGGCCGAGCTGGGCTGGATCGTGGCCGAATATGGCCGCCAGCCATGGACGGTGGACGGGGTGCTGCCGACCGCGCTGTCTGTCAGCCACCTGTCGGTCGCCGATGTGTTGCTGACGCTGGCGGGCTTCATGATCTTCTACACGATCCTGTTCATCGTCGAGATGGGTCTGATGCTGAAATTCATCCGCCGCGGACCCACCGAGGATGTCGAGGAAACCGAAGCCTGGATGGCGCGGCATGAACACCGCATGCGCACCACAGACGGCAAAGGCCCCTTTGCCAAAACGCCAGCGGAGTAAATGCCATGATCCTGCATGAATTGATTTCTTACGATGTCCTGCGCGTCATCTGGTGGCTGTTGCTGGGTGTGCTGTTGATCGGCTTTGCGCTGACCGACGGGTTTGACATGGGGGTGGGCGTGCTGCTGCCCTTCGCGGCGAAGACAGACATTGAACGCCGCATCGTAATCAATACGGTCGGCCCGGTCTGGGAGGGCAATCAGGTCTGGTTCATCCTTGGCGGCGGGGCGATCTTTGCCGCGTGGCCGCCGCTCTATGCGGTCAGCTTCTCAGGCTTTTACCTCGCGATGTTCGTGATCCTCGCCGCGCTGATCGTGCGGCCCGTGGCGTTCAAATACCGCTCGAAACGCGAGGATGCGCGCTGGCGCAGCATATGGGACTGGGCGCTTTTCGCCGGGGGCGCGGTGCCTGCGATGATCTTTGGCGTCGCGGTGGGCAATGTGCTGCAGGGTGTCCCGTTCGAGCTGACAGATGACCTGTTCAGCCGCTACGACGGCACGTTTTACGCCAAGTTCGCGGGGCTTCTGAACCCCTTTGCCTTGCTTGCCGGGCTGGTGTCGCTGGCGATGCTCACCACCCACGGCGCCGCCTGGCTGTCGCTCAAGGCCGAGGGCCCGGTGGCAGCACGCGCGCGCGCTATCGGCACATGGTGCGGGATTGCGACGATTCTGGGCTATGCGCTGGCGGGTCTGTGGCTGGCCGTCGGAATCGACGGCTATGCTTTGGTGACAGAGGCGGCGGTGAACGGGCCGTCGAACCCGCTTTATTCCGACGTGGTGCGCAGCGATAGCTGGCTGTCCGCCTACGGCGCGCGCCCGTGGATCGCACTCGCGCCTGCATTGGGCTTTCTGGGCATGGTCATGGCAGTGCTGGGCCTGCGCGCAGGGCGCGAGGGCACGACGTTGCTGTGGTCGAAGCTGGGGATTTTCGGCGCGATTTCATCCGTCGGGCTGACGATGTTTCCCTTCATCCTGCCTTCGTCGCTTGATCCGCGATCATCGCTGACGGTGTGGGACGCCTCGTCCTCGCACCAGACGCTGTTCGTGATGCTGGTCGCGACGGTCTTCTTCATGCCGATCATCCTGGCCTACACCGCCTGGGTCTACCGGGTGCTGTGGGGCAAGGTCACCGAGGCCGACGTGACCGGCCCCGGCTCGGCCTATTAAAGGAAGGAACGCATCATGTGGTATTTCGCCTGGATCCTTGGCCTGCCTCTGGCCGCCGGATTTGCTGTCCTCAACGCGATGTGGCTGGAAATGCAGGGCGACCGCGCGCTGTGGGACGACGATGGTCCCGCCCCCGATGACGGCCCCACGGACGCCGCGACGTGACCCCCGATTTTCACTGTAACCCCAACCAAACGGAGATAGCTCATGTTCAAGCTAAAAACTGTCGCGGCGGCCGCCGCAGTCGCCCTTCTGTGCACCGGCACCGCCTTTGCCGGTGACGACGATCCGCTGTTCATCAACCTTACCTCGGACGATGGCCACCGCGTGACCATGGCACTGGGATTTGGCGGCAACCAGTTGGAGCGCGGCCATCCGCTGACGGTCTTTCTGAATGACCGCGGCGTCATGGCAGCCGCTCAGGCCAACGCCGAACAATTCGGCGACCAGCAAGCCATGCTGCAAAAGCTGCTCGATGGTGGCGCGACTATCCTCGTCTGCCCGATGTGCATGAAGCAATACAATGTCGCCGAGGACGATCTGCTGCCGGGTCTGGAAGTGGGCAGCCCCGAGCGGACCGGCGCCCAGCTGTTTCAGGACGATGTTGTGACGCTCACCTGGTGATCGCCCGCCCCGGCGCGGCGCTTTGATGACTGAAAACCATAAGATTCTGAAAGGATCATACCCATGAAAAAGACACTTCTTGCAGCCGGGGTCGCGACCTCGACACTTCTGGCCTCGGGCGCGGCAATGGCGGAGCCGGTTCCAAATCTGGTGACCGTCATCACCTCGGCCGAGCCGCAGACGCAGCTGATGGCGATGGTGCTGACCATGCAGGCCGCGCAGCAAGGCGCAAAGGCGCATATCATGCTGTGCGGTCCTGCCGGTGATCTGGCGCTCAAGGACGCCCCCGCCAGCGCGACCGCCGGCCAGCCGCCCAAAGACATGAGCCCGCAGGGCCTGATGCAGATGATCCGCGAGAAAACCGGCGCGACGACCGAGGTTTGCGCGATCTACCTGCCGGGCAAGGCGCTTGATGCGTCCGCGCTGCTCGATGGGGTCGGCGTCGCCGATCCCGCCGAGATGGCCCAGCGGCTGATGGCCGCGGATACCAGGGTTCTCAGCTTCTGATCCGCTTGCCGACATGATGCGGCCCGGCCGGGATGCCGACGTACCCGGCCTGCAGACGCGGCGTCACGATAAAAAAGACAGGCGCGCCGGCATCGCGGTGATCGGCGTGCTTCTGGCACGCCGATCGGACAAGGAAAAACGCGCTGTCGCCATGCGGCGCGCCGTCGCTTCATGCACCCAAAATCCAATGGTTGCCGCATCTTGCCCAACCTGGTGTTCTACCTCGCCGCGTTCTGGCCTATGGTGCGGGCAGAGTGGCTGTTGCGGTGACAGCGCGCCGGGTATCCGGCGATTGTGCAAGCGGGAGATGCATCATGAATCGCAATCATCAGATCAATATCTGGTACATCCTGTTCGCCGTCATGGGCGTTGTCCTCATCCGCGATCTCTGGGTGCAGAACCAGACGATCGAAGCTATTCCCTATAGCCAGTTCGAGGCATATCTCGACGACGGGGTCATCGACAAGGTCACGATCGGCAGCAGCGCGATCAGGGGCACATTTACCAACGCGATCGACGGCAAGACGGGGTTCGTGACAACGCCCGTGACACCAGACCTTGCAGACCGCCTGAAAGGGACCGGCGTGACCTATTCGGGCGCCGTCGAAAATACCTGGTTCACCACGCTTCTGTCCTGGGTCCTTCCGGCGCTGTTCTTTGTCGGCATCTGGATGTTCGCGATCCGCCGGATGAGCGGTGGGCAGGGCATGGGCGGCATGATGTCCATCGGCAAGAGCAAGGCCAAGGTCTATGTCGAGAGCGACACCAAGGTGACATTCGCCGATGTCGCGGGCGTGGACGAGGCCAAGACCGAGTTGCAGGAAGTCATCGACTTTCTGAAGAATCCCAACGAATACGGCAGCCTTGGCGCGCGGATGCCCAAGGGCATCCTGCTGGTCGGCCCGCCCGGCACCGGCAAGACGCTGCTGGCCCGCGCCGTCGCCGGCGAAGCGGGTGTCCCGTTCTACTCCATCTCCGGCTCGGAATTCGTCGAGATGTTCGTGGGCGTGGGGGCCGCGCGTGTCCGCGATCTGTTCGAGCAGGCTCGGCAGGCAGCACCGGCGATCATCTTCATCGACGAGCTTGACGCCTTGGGCCGCGCCCGCGGGGCGGGCACGATTCAGGGCGGCAATGACGAGCGGGAGCAGACCCTGAACCAGCTTCTGTCGGAGCTGGACGGGTTCGATCCCAGCGTCGGCGTGGTGCTGCTGTCGGCGACCAACCGGCCTGAAATCCTGGACCCGGCGCTGCTGCGCGCAGGGCGGTTTGACCGGCAGGTGCTGGTGGACCGGCCCGACCGTGCGGGCCGTGTGCAGATCCTGCAGGTGCATATGAAAAAGATCGTCCTCGCGCCCGATCTGGAACTGGACGATATCGCCGCGCTGACCACCGGGTTTTCGGGGGCCGATCTGGCCAATCTGGTGAACGAGGCCGCATTGCTGGCCACGAGGCGGCGCGCCAAGGTCGTGACCGAAGAGGACTTTACCCACGCGATCGAACGCATCGTTGCCGGCCTTGAGAAACGCAACCGCCTGATCAACCCGCGCGAGCGCAAGATCGTCGCCTATCACGAGATGGGTCACGCACTGATCAGCATGGCGCTGCCGGGGGTGGATGCGGTGCACAAGGTGTCGATCATTCCGCGCGGCATCGGCGCGCTGGGCTATACCATCCAGCGCCCGACCGAGGACCGTTTTCTGATGACCGAAACGGAACTGCGCGACAAGATTGCGGTCTTGATGGGCGGGCGCGCGGCCGAGCAGTTGGTGTTCGGCCACCTGTCCACCGGCGCCGCCGACGATCTGGCCCGCGCCACCGACATCGCGCGGTCAATGGTCGCGCGCTACGGCATGGACCCCGATCTGGGCAGCGTCAGCTACGAGGCCGACAAAAGCAGTTTTCTGGGCGACCGCACCCCCGGATATCTGGAACGCAGCTATAGCGAGGCGACGGCAGAGGCGATGGACGTCGCCGTGCGCGAGGTCCTGCGCGAGGTCTCGCAGCGGGCTCTGGAAATCCTGACCGACAATCGCGATATTCTCGAAAGGGCCGCCAGCCAATTGCTGAAGGTCGAAACATTGGACGAAGCCGCGTTGCGTGACTTGGCGCAGGGGCTGCGCGGCCAGAAACCGGTCGAAATAAAGGTCGCAAAGAATGAGTGATGATCCCTACAAGGTCCTCGGAGTGGCAAAGGATGCGTCGCAGGCCGAGATCAAGACAGCTTACCGCAAGCTGGCCAAATCCATGCACCCGGACCTGCATCCCGGCGACAAGGCCAAGGCGACCGAGTTTCAGAACGTCGTGGCCGCCTATGAAATTCTCGGCGATGCGGACAAGCGAAAACGCTTTGACGCGGGCGAGATCGACGCAAGCGGACAGGAAAAACCGCAGCGCCAATATTACCGCGAATATGCCGATGCCGACCCACGGGGGCGCTACGATTCCGGCGCTGGCTATGGCGATTTCGAGGATCTGTCGGATGTCTTCTCTGACCTCTTTGGCGCGCGCGCGCAGGCCAGAACGGGCCGCGCGCAGGGCTTTGCCGCACGCGGCGCCGATGTGCGCTATCATCTGGAGGTTGATTTCATGGATGCGGCCAAGGGCGGCAAGCGCGCGGTGCCCCTGCCCGACGGCACGGCCATCGACCTGACCATTCCGGCAGGCGTGCGCGACGGCCAGACGCTGCGGCTGCGCGGCAAGGGCCAGCCCGGCATCGGCGGTGGCCCTGCCGGTGACGCCTATGTCGAAATCAGCGTGCGCCCGCACAAAGTGTTCACCCGCGACGGGAACGACATCGAGGTTGAGGTGCCGATTGGGTTTGACGAGGCCGTTCTGGGGGCCAAGATTGAGGTTCCGACCCTGTCGGGCAGGGTTACGATGGGCGTGCCCAAGGGCGCCTCCTCGGGTCAGCGATTGCGGCTGAAAGGCAAGGGCGTGCAGCCAGCCAAGGGCGCGCCCGGCGATCAGTATGTGCGGTTGAAAATCGTGACTCCGCCCAAGCCCGACGCCGAGATGGAGACGATTGCGCAGCGTTGGCGGGATCACGTCACCGAAGATCCCCGCGCCAGACTATGGAGGGAAGTGTGATGCTGTATGAACGCGATGTCGTGGCCGCTGTCCGCCGCCTGCAACTTCAGGAACTCAGGCTTTGGGTGGAAATGGGCTGGGTCCGGCCAGCAGAAAGCGAGGGCGGCCCCGTCTTTGATGATCTGGACGTGGCGCGCATCCGCCTGGTTTGCGATCTGCGCAAGGACATGGCCCTGCCCACTGATGCCGTGCCGGTGGTGTTGTCGCTGCTGGATCAGATTTACGCGCTGCGCCGCGAATTGCGCGGATTGGCCGGTGCCGTCGACACCCAGCCCGCCGAGATCCGTCAGGCAGTTGTCGACGCCTACCGGGCACGCATGGGCCGCGGCGACTGATCCGCGCCCGCGATTGGCGATCCTTCGGCGCCGGTGCCGCAACCTGTTGTCGCGTCATGGTGGCGCGATCCGCAATTTGATCCTGGCTGAAAACAGGAAAGTCCTTGGCCGACACATGACCATCATCCATTGAAAACAGAAACATGGCGCGCGTGGCGGAAGACTGCCCTGCCGAACCGATCGAATAGAGGCAAGCATGACCGTCCAGACGCAACTCGATGGCGAGTATGACTATATCATCGTGGGCGCCGGCACGGCGGGATGCGTGCTGGCCAATCGCCTGAGCGAGAACCCCAAGGCGCGGGTGCTGCTGCTGGAGGCGGGCAAATCCGACAATTACCATTGGGTGCGCATCCCGGTCGGCTATCTGTATTGCATCGGCAACCCGCGCACGGACTGGATGATGAAAACCGCCGCCGAACCGGGCCTGAACGGGCGCAGCCTTGTCTATCCGCGCGGCAAGGTGCTGGGGGGCTGCTCTTCGGTCAACGGCATGATCTATATGCGCGGCCAAGCCGCCGATTACGATCACTGGCGGCAACTTGGGAATGCCGGCTGGGGGTGGGACGACATCCTGCCCTATTTCCTGAAGTCCGAGGACCATCATGGCGGCGACAGTGACATGCACCGCGCGGGCGGCGCGTGGAAGGTTACCAAGCAGCGGCTGCACTGGGATATCCTGAAGGCCGTGCAGGACGGCGCCAAGGAATTCGGCGTGATGCCACGCGCCGATTTCAATGACGGAGACAACGAAGGCTCGGGGTTTTTCGAGGTCAACCAGAACAAGGGCCGACGCTGGAGCACGGCGAACGGGTTCTTGCGCCCGGCAATGAAGCGCCCCAATCTGCGGGTGATAACCGAAGCGCATACCGACCATCTGATCCTGGACGGCCGCACCGTTCGCGGTGTGCGGTTCCGGCGCAAAGGGCAGTCTTTCGATGCATTTGCCAAGGCCGAGGTGGTCATGGCTGCCGGTGCCATCAACTCGCCGAAAATCCTTGAGCTTTCGGGCATCGGCCGCCCGGATGTGCTGGACGCGCATGGTATCCAGACGCAGCATGAAAGCGCAGGCGTCGGAGAGAACCTGCAGGACCACCTGCAAATCCGGACCGTTTTCAAAGTTCGGAACGCCAAGACCCTGAACACGATGGCCAACAGCCTGCTTGGCAAGGCAAGGATCGCGCTGCAATACGGGTTTACCCGGTCCGGTCCGATGTCGATGGCCCCCAGCCAGTTCGGAATGTTCACGAAATCCGATCCCTCGATGGAGACGCCCGATCTGGAATATCATGTGCAGCCTTTGTCCACCGACAGGCTGGGCGATCCGCTGCATTCATTCCCGGCAATCACGGTTTCCGTCTGCAACCTGCGCCCCGAAAGTGTGGGATCGTGCCACATCGCGGCACGCGACAGCGGCGTGCAACCCGACATTCAGCTGAACTATCTGTCTGCCGAAAAGGACCGCCGCATCGCGGTGGACTCCGTGAAACAGGCCCGCAAAATCATGACGGCGCAGGCGCTGAAACCCTATCAGCCCGACGAAATCCTGCCCGGCCCTGCCTGCGCCGAAGACGCGGATATCGTGCGCGCAATCGGCGATATTGCCACAACCATCTTTCACCCGGTGGGAACCTGCAAAATGGGAACGGGCGAAAATGCCGTCGTGGACGCAGAACTGCGCGTTCATGGTCTGAAGGGCCTACGCATCGCCGACGCCTCCATCATGCCCCGGATCGTTTCGGGCAACACCGCCTCGCCCGTCGTGATGATTGCTGAAAAAGCCGCTGACATGATTGGCAAAGCGCGGCCATGACTGCGCGCAGTTCTGCGTCCAGCTCCGCCATCTTTCGAGGCGAGGAGTAGAAAAACCTTTCGGCCGAGGGTCAGGGGCCGGATTGATCGCCCGCAGATGAGGAAGCGGCTATTTCACCGCGGGTTCGGGGGCCATAGCTGCCGCCATTTCGGTCAGAACCCGTTCAGCCTCCTCGGTATCGAAATCCGTCTGATACCGCTTCTTCACGCCATGATCGGACAGAAGGTGGTATTCTGTCGGTTCGACACCGTGCCGGGCCAGGCAGCTGCGAACGCAGGCCAGCGCGCAGCCGTCAATCCCGATGATGTGGCGACCGGACTTGGCAAGGCGCACCAGCTTGGGCACGTCGCCGCCGACGCCAGCAATGCATGACATTTCGGCCAAGCCGCGCCGGTCCAGCCCGATCGCAAGATGATTTGCCATTTGCGCCGCGCTGGAACAGCCGGAGCAGGAATAGACCAAGGGGAGATGGGCGCGTGATGCCATGACGAGACTCCGAAGTTATCGGTGGAATTCAATCACGGGCCTCATGGATAGTCGATGGACATGGTGTCGCAGCGGCCCCGCGGCGCATGTTCGGGAATGGCATCGAGGAGCGCCGCCGTTTCGGGGCGGACCGCACCGGGCTGATCATTCGCCGGGTCGATCCGACGGCAGATGGCTGGAGTGCGTCAAAGGCATCTGAATGTCTCGCCCCGAGACAACAAAGGTCCCTTCGTCTTTCAAACGCTTGAACAAACGCGACATCGTCTCTGGTTGCACGCCGATCAGGTCGGCCAGGTCGGTGCGTGAAAGCGGAAGCTGCATATGCATCCGGTCGCCGACCTGTTCGCCATGCGCCTCCATCAAGCGCAGGAGCAAATCAGACAGGCGTTTTTTTGTTTGACGTGGTGGCTGCGGAAATGATGCGGTCATGGTTGCTGTCAATCTCGGCAACGCAGCGCGCCGCCATCCTTGTCAAAACGGACGGGTTGCCGCGCACGACGCGATCTGCATCGCGATGCGCAACGACACAGATCCGCGACGGTAGCAACGCCCGCGCTTCGGTTTTATGGCGGGCGTTCGCCAGAAAGGACCGAAAGCCGATGACGTCGCCGGGATACGCCAGCTTGAGCAGGGTGGACGTTCCGTTGGGATGGTGCGTGCGCAGGGCCAACAGCCCGGCAGAAACGCAGAAGACACCGTCGTTCTGATCGTCCTGCTGGAACAATACCTCATCCGCATCCAAGCTTTTGCGGGTGAATCCGCGCCTCAACACTGGCATTGTGCCGCGCTCGACCGGCTGCCAAACGCTGCCCTTGTAGAAGGCGCATTTTCCACAGGGATGGTCCATATTTCGGGATTTTGGCATTAGCCCCTGCTGTCGCTCTCGCGCAATGATACCACGCGCCAGCGCAACATATCGCCTGCCGCAGCCTTGATCGACTGCGACCTATAGCATCAGGCTACATTTTGCAAAATGCCTCGGTTTCCGTGCGCTCCGACCAGCACCGCAATATCACGCTCCAGCATCGCCGCCGATACCGGCAAGCGCCTGCCTTTGCGTCAGACAGGCGCGGGCTGGCCTGACCAGTCCACGCCGCGTGCGCCGGTCAGGAAACCATCGGACAGCCGGATATTGCCGTCAATCTGGCGGATTGCAGCGACCACATGCGCGGCGTCCTGCGCGCCGTTCAAAAGCTGCCGGTAGAGCGCGCAAATCTCGGCAAAGCCCTTTGATTGCGGCGAAAGGCGCAGGGCGCTCACGCCCGCATCTGCCAGCGCATCAATCTGGTGCGCGGCGCAGGCATAGCTGTCGGACAGGGTCTGCACGCCGTTCATCGCCAGGAAGGGTTGATCCTCCAACGTGCGCACGTCCAGCCCATCGGGGTCATCCTCGCAGGCGAACTGGCAGTTGTCCTTAGTGCGCTTGTGCAGCCGCGCGTGATAGCACCTCCCCGAGATCGCGAGCGGCAGGCGCCCATGGCCCCATACCTCGATCGCAACGCCCAGATCGGCGGCAGCCCTCGCAATGGTCGCAACCGAGGCCAGCGGCAATTCGGGCGGCAGGCAGATGCGGCGCGCCCCGCGCGAGGCCAGCCAACCCACGGTGCCCTCATTATAGACATTGACCAGCGGGCCGACCGAGAACGCCGTGCCTTCGGGCAGATGCGCAAGGGCGGTCAGATCGTTCACCTCGACCTCGACGCCCATTTCAGCCAGCTCGCCGGTCAGCTTGCGTTCGCGTTTCAGCGTCACCAGCGCGAGGCTGGTCAGCGCCACCTCCTTGCCCGCCGCAAGCAACGTGGCAATCGCATCGGGGATACGGTCCTGAAAGAACGGCAGCCGTTTGGAGCAGACCAGCTCGCCCAGAACCACCCGTTCAACCGGCATCCGGACCATTTCGTCGTAAAATGCGGTCCAGCGATCCGCCGACCAGAAAAATTGGTTGGGTCCGATTGTCAGTTCCATCGGGCTACCTCCAGGTCTTTTTATACGCGCCGGTGGTCATCGCCTGCCCCTCGGACAGCCGCGCCAGCATGCCTTCGGGCATCGGCTTGCCCGCCTCAAGCGCATCCACAGCCGCGCGGAAATTGCGCACGACCTGCGCCACATAGGAGCGCGAGCGCTGCCGGCCTTCGATCTTGAGCGCGGTGACGCCGGCCTTCTGCAGCTGCGGGATCAGTTGTTCGGCGTTCAGGCTGACCGGGTCTTCGAACAGATGCCCGGACTTCTCACCGGTGGTGAAGCAGCCCTTGCAGAGGGTCGGATAGGGGGCCGGTTCATCCTTTTGAACGCGGTGGATGGTATAGCCGCCCAGCCGCGCATCCAGAACGCCCTTGTCATCATGGTATTCCACGTGGCTGGCGGGCGAGCAGACACCGTTCATGTTGGGCGAGAGCCCCGTCGCATAGGACGACAGCGAACACCGCCCCTCGGCCATCACGCACAGGCCGCCGAACACAAAGACTTCGGTCTCCACCTCCGTCTCGGCGTTGATTGCGGCGATTTCCTGGACCGACAGGACGCGCGGCAGGACCACGCGCTTGACCCCGAAAACGTCGGCGTAGAAATTGACCATATCGGCATTGGCCGCCGCCGCCTGTACCGACAGATGGCGGCGCAGGCCTGGATGATTGCGCGCTGCATAATCGAGCAGGCCGATATCGGCCAGAATGACCGCATGCGCGCCGCAGCTTTCGGCATCGGCAATCGCCCGGTGCCAAAGCGCCTCGTCGCCGGCACGGGGAAAGGTGTTGATGGCGATCAGGATTTTCGTGCCATGCGCATTGGCAAATCTGATCCCCTCGCGCATCTCGGCGCGGTCGAAATTCAGACCGGGAAAGTTGCGCGCGTTCGTCTCATCGGCAAAGCCGCAATAGACGGTATGCGCCCCCGCAGTAACAGCGGCGCGCAGGGCGGCAGGCGTGCCGGCGGGGCAAACGATTTCCATCACCATGTCTGTGTCTCCATCGCGCGAGTCAGGCTGAAACCGCTGCGCCGCTCAAGCACGGCAATCACCCATTGCAGCGGGGCCGCAAAAGGGCCGGAGACCTGCGTGATTTCCCGGCTCAGGTCCAGCTCGGCATCGTCAATCGCATTGCGCAGGGCAAGCGCGGCAGAGGTATCGCCCTCCACCACCAGATCGCGCGAAAAGAACAGCGCGTCGCCATCGAACGCCCCATGCACCAGCCCCAACAGCGCGGCCAACGGCCCTGCAATGCGCGCCTCCCCGGTGCCGCGCCCGCGCCTGACGGCAACACGCGGCTGCCCGCCATTGGCATCAAGGCAAATGACAAAGGGCAGATCGGCCGGGTCCAGCACGAATGTCGCATGATCATACGCGCCAAGCCTGCGAAAGAGGCCCGGATGGCGCCGGGCAACACTGCGCGCATAGGCCGTCAGCGAGATCGACAAGGGCGCAAGCGGCAGCAGGCGCATTGGAAGGGCCAGCGCCACCGGAAAATGCGGGATCTGTTCGGTGGGGTGGGTCAAGCGAGGTTCCTTTTGCCACGGACGGATCAGGTGCCCCCACATCTAGGCCCAAGGTTGTGAGAATAAATTGACGATCGTCAATTTCGCCGGGCAATCTTGCTGATAGGCGCGTGCAGAGTGACAAGACAGGACATTCCGTGCGTGATTTGCCCTCCTATCCCAGCCTGCGCAGCTTTCTGGACTGGTGCGAGACAACCGATCAATTGCGAAGCGTTCCCGATCCGGTATCAGTGCGCCACCAGATGACGGCGGTTCATCGCGCCGTTCTGGAACGGGGCGGGCCGGTCCTGCGGTTCGATCATCCGGTATTGGCGGGCGGGGCGA
The DNA here is from genome assembly GCA_036568405.1 of Roseovarius sp. GTDB lineage: Bacteria > Pseudomonadota > Alphaproteobacteria > Rhodobacterales > Rhodobacteraceae > Roseovarius. Next base: position 4,520 of record DATCSR010000032.1, on the reverse strand, counting down.
AGGCTGCGGTCCCTGTCGTGGTCAACCTCTTTGGCACGGCCGAACGTGTGGCAGCGGGCCTTGGCATCACGCTGGACCGGCTGGACGATCTGGGCGCGTTCCTTGCCGCGCTGCGCGCGCCGGCGCCGCCGGACGGGCTGCGCGATGCGCTGTCGCGCTGGCCAATGCTGAAGGCCGCGCTGGCAACGCGCCCCAAATTCACCAGCTCCGCGCCGGTTCAGCAGATCGTGTCGGAGGGCGCAGATGTGGATCTGGCCGCGCTGCCGGTGCAGACGCATTGGCCCGGCGATGCCGGGCCGCTGATCACCTGGCCTGTGGTCGTGACGCGCCCGCATGGGTCCGATGCGGCCAATATCGGCGCCTATAATGCCGGCGTCTACCGCGCGCAGGTTTTGGCGCGCGACAGGCTGATCATGCGCTGGCTGCCCCATCGGGGCGGCGCGGCCCACCATCAAAGCTGGGCGCGCGCGGGCGAGAAAACGCCGGTTGCCATCGTTCTGGGCGCGGATCCGGCGACATTACTATCTGCCGCGCTGCCCCTGCCCGAAATGGTGTCCGAGCTGACATTCGCAGGCGCATTGAACGGCACGCGCCCACGCCTCGTCGCTGCAAAATCGGTGCCGCTGATGGTCCCTGCGGACGCCGAGATCGTGCTGGAAGGATGGGTGTCCCCGACCGAACTGGCGCCCGAAGGCCCGTTTGGCGATCATACCGGCTATTACAATCCGGCCGAGCCGTTTCCGGTGATGCAGGTGACCGCCATCACCCACCGGCGCGATCCGGTATATCTGTCGACCTATACCGGCCGCCCCCCGGACGAGCCTGCGATTATCGGCCAGGTTTTCAACCGGCTGGCCCTGCCCACCATCCGCGCGCAGATCCCTGAAATCCACGACCTGTGGCTGCCGCCCGCCGCCTGCTCCTACCGGATCGCCGTTGTCAGCATCAACAAGCGCTACCCCGGGCAGGCCCGCCGCGTGATGATGGCGCTCTGGGGGATGCTGCCGCAGTTCAGCTATACCAAGATCATCATCGCCGTGGACGCCGATATCGACCCTGCCAACTGGGACGATATCGCCTGGGCGCTGGCCACGCGGATGGACCCGGGACGCGATGTGATGCTGCTGGAGAATACGCCGATGGACTACCTCGATTTCGCATCGCCGCAGGCGGGGCTGGCGGGCAAGATGGGGATTGATGCCACGACCAAGATCGGCAGCGAAACCAGTCGGGAATGGGGGAAGGTGATGCAAACGTCGCCCATTGATGCCGCGTTTGCGGCAGATCTATTGTCACGATTGATGCCGGGGGCCACGCCATGACCGCGCCGCGCGTCGTCCTGGGGATCGCAGGCGCATCGGGCGCGGCGCTGGGGCTGTCCACCCTGCGCCAACTGACCCGGCTTGGCGCCGAGGTTGATCTGGTTGCCACCAACGCCGCGCAGCGCACGCTGGCGGCTGAATGCGGCGCGGGCGCCTGGGATGAAATTCGCACGCTGGCCACACGGGTCCATGACGTCGCCAATATCGGGGCAGCCATCGCCTCCGGCTCGGTCCCGGTGGCGGGCATGATCGTGGCGCCCTGCTCGATGCGCAGTCTGGCCGCGATTGCGCATGGCTTGGACGACAGTCTGCTGATCCGCGCCGCCGGTGTTCAGCTGAAAGAGCGGCGGCGCCTGATCCTGCTGGCCCGCGAAGCGCCCCTGACGCTGGCGCATCTGCGCAACATGACAGCCGTCACCGAAATGGGCGCAATCGTGCTGCCGCCGGTTCCTGCATTCTACCTCAACCCGTCCAGCGTGTCCGAGATCGTCAATCAGATCGCGGCCCGGGCGATCGACCTTCTGGCAATCTCGCCCCCTTTGGCGCGTGAATGGAGCGAGTGAGGGGAACGTCGGTCGAAGTCTCTGCACAGCTGTGCGGCTCAGGCACGATCCAACCGTGCTGATTTGATGCCGCTCGATTGATTTCAGTCGGCGCAAATCATGTTCAGTCCAGCAACCATTTCTAGAGCGTCTTGTGCGGACCATGTTCCTTCGATGCATCACCAGCGCATCCCATTGCAATTGATGAAGATAATACCACTCAGCACGCATATGCTATCGACGTGCACTACACCGTGGCTCTTCGAAAAATCCGGTCGGAGCCGCGCAATTGGCGTAGCTTGGACTGATCGGTCTGGACAATTGCTGCTGACCTACTCCCCTGAGGGTCCGCTATTTTTGTTCAGCTCTGTTCAGGTTCCGGTCTTTGGTTGACCGGTTGGCATGTTATTGCGGTGTCAGGCCAACGAGGCTTTATTGCGGGCGGTGATGAATGACGCCATTGCGCCGTGCCACGTCCAGATTGCGGGGATGACGAAGGCTGTCAAACAGGTGTTCGTTCAGTAGTTCATCCGGCATCCGTCCGTTGCAGCTCTCCATAAAGCCGTTTTACATGGGCTTACCTGGCGCGCCGCTGCCAAATGGCAGCCCAAAGCACCATGTAAAAAACGCAAATATTGCGCTTTTTCAGATCATGCCGCCAAGCGTCAATCTGTGTCGCGCAAAAGACGTCATTAAACACGTATCATAGGTCAAAGCCCCAAGCTGAGGCAGGCGCTGCCAATGGCGCGACTAATGTTAAAATAAATGAAACACTTTTGGCGTCTGTTGCATGCTGCGCTCCGCACAATTTTCGGTGCCCGACGGTTTTACGAATGTGGGGAATTTGAGTGTCAAAGACTGTCGAATTCCTCCTGCAAAACCTGGCGTTTGCATTGTTTGTCGCGGTCTTCGGCGTGCTATCGCTCGGCCTGGCATCACCGTCTGGTATCGCCACGCCTGTTTGGATGGCCGCGGGGATCGCAGCTTTTGCGTTTTGGCGGTGCGGTCTACCGGTCCTGCCGGGCGCTTTGGTCGGTATGTATGCTGTCTTTGTCAGCAGTTCCTGGGCAAGGACGGGGGCCGATGGGGACGTATTGCAGCAAATGTCCATGGCGATCGCGCCGGCCCTGATTGCGACGATCCACCCGCTTGTAACCGTTCGCTTGCTGAAAATGGTTTCGGGCAATAGCGAGACAATTTCGCGCAAATCGAAATCTGTGATGGCAGGACTTGCCGCCACCATCCCGGCAGCCGTCCTTTTCGCTGGTTTCAGCGTCATCATCGTCCATCTCGGGTCAGCCGAAAGAGCCCTTGGTAACTGGTTATTGTTGTCCGCTGGAAATCTCTTTGGGGTGCTGATCTTCTTTCCGGGTTGCCTGTTGCTGGGGCGGGCACATTCGCAAGTGGGCTCGGGCAAGATCGCCTCATACTCCAGCTACGCGCTCATGCTGACAATTTTGTTGATTTCAATGGCGGGCACCAGTTTCGCCTGGAAATCCATCCATGACAGCATCCAGCGATACCACCAAAGCCGCTTCGATGCGCTGACGCTGGAAAGCAGAGATGCGCTGAAGTTTAGGATATCCTCGTATGAGCAGGCTCTGTTGGGGGCGAATGGATTGCTCATCGCCTCTTCAAAGGTCAAGCGGCGCGAATGGAAAGAATATGTTGAGGCATCGAGAATTCGCGAACGGTTTTCCGGCATCAACGGGATCGGGTATATCGTCAATGTCGCCGATGAAGACAAGGAGGCCTTCATTGCCGCAGCACGGCAAGACGGGATGCCCGATTTCGCCGACAAGCCCGAGGGCGTGCATCCTGCGAACTACATTATTTTCTATATCGAGCCGGTTGGAATAAACCTTTCTGCGGTTGGGCTGAACATCGCGTTTGAAGAAAATCGCCGGCGGGCGGCTCAGTCGTCGATGGCCACAGGACGCTCTACGCTCACCAAACGTATCCTCTTGGTTCAGGACGCCGAAAAGACCCCTGGGTTTCTATTGCTGCTGCCTCATTACAAACTTGGTGCGCCGCTTGACACCGTCGCGCAACGTCGCGCGGCGACGCTAGGTTGGGTGTATGCACCATTCATCGCCAAGAATTTCTTGCACGATCTGACCTCAAGTCAGGGCGAGACAATAAATCTGCGGATCTATGATGGCGTAACGACCAACCCTGAGGATCTGATTTTTGACAGCGGCGGCAGGCATAGCTACCAGACAACCGCATTCCCTCATTTCACATCCAGCGCTCAAGTTCAGGTGATGGAGCAGCCCTGGACGCTGGTTTGGGAAAGCACCGCTAAATTCAACGACGGATCCATCAATAAGGCGGCACTTATGGTGGCTCTCGGGGGCGCGACGCTGACCGGATTTCTCGCGCTTATTTTTGTGATGATAATCCGGCGCAATGCACAGGTGCGGGCAGAGGTCGACCGGAAAACCAAGAAGATTGCGCAGGCCAAGGGCCGCTTGCAGGCGGTATTGGATACGGTTGTAGACGGCATCGTCAGTATCTGTGAATCGGCATGCGAAGTTGACCCACTTGGGTGGGTTATGAGCGAGTAAAATTGACCCACCTGCCACGTTAGCATCCGCGCAGAATAGCGCGGAGGAAAGAGCAGGTGATATTGATGGAAAGTGTATCGAAGATCAGA